>JBJMLR010000001.1:0-190792 GCA_045805205.1 Bacteroidia bacterium
CCTTTTCCGAAGAATTCATCATTGACTCCATCTCCGTTCGGTGAGAAAGCATTTGGAATGAAGAAGGTGAATTCAGGATCGATGATGATACACTGATTGGTCGTATCCACACATCCATGGCTGCTTGCAACGGCAAGCTGTGCACAATAGGTTCCTGCATCGGTAAAGGTGTAGGATGGATTCTGCAGTGTGCTTGTTCCGCCTCCCAAAGTGAGCGCATCCCCGAAGTTCCAGTTCCATACAACCGCATTGATGGACTGATCAGTATACTGAACGGTAGGGTTCAGAATGCTGGTATTGGCCGGTGCGGTGAAGGAAGCCACTGGTATAGGATATACAGTGATGAAGCCAGGCATGGTCACTGTGGAGGTACATCCTGCAGCAGAGGTTGCCGTGAGTGAAACATCGAATGAAGCAGTTGCGTTGCTGGTTCCGGTAGTATAGCAGGTGCTGGTGGTTGCGCTGCCGCTGGTAATGGTTCCATTGCCAAGATCCCAGTTCCAGGAAGCGACACTTCCTCCTCCTGCAACAGTGGTGTTGTCGGTGAAGTTGACACAAAGCACATCACATCCCGATGTTACATCGGCTGAGAAGCTGATCACCGGAAGCGGCAACACGGTAATGGTTACCGTAGCGGTAGCCGTAGGTGAGCATCCGTCAGCGGCAGTTACCGTATAAGTAGTGGTAGCAGCCGGTGAAACAGTGAGCGGTGATCCGGATCCTGTTCCAGCCGGTAACCAGGTATAGGTATAAGGTCCGCCATTACCATTTGCTCCTGCTGCGGAGATCGAAGCGGAAGCTCCCGGGCAGATACTTGCCGTACCTGCAGCAGCAACGCTGAGCGGAGGATTAACAGTAACGGTAACATTGACCGGTGCAGCAGCACATCCGTTTGCATCGGTGGCATTCACGGTATAAACCGTAGTGGCTGCAGGAGTAACGGTCACAGCAGGAGTACTTCCGGTTCCGGCCGGCGACCATACATAGTTGTATCCTGCACCGCTTCCACCGGATGCAGCAGCAGTAAGGGTTGCAGACCCTGATGAGCAGATGGTCACCGAAGCGATCGGTGCAATTACCACAACGGTAGGCTCAGTAATAGTAGCAGTAGTTGTTGCGGTACATCCGTTTGCATCGGTCACCGTGCAGATATACGTTCCGGCACACAGGTTAGTAGCGGTAGCGGTGTTCTGCACAGGAACACTGTTCCATGAATAGGAATATCCTGCACCGACAGTGCCTCCTGCGCCGGCAGCCGTAGCGGTACCATCACATGCAGCATTGCAGGTAGCCGGTGTGGAAGCGGTAACAGCAGCGGTGAGCAGTGTAGGCTCAGTTACAGAGGTTGAAGAAGTAGCAGTACATCCCCATGCATCGGTTACAGTAACGGTGTAAGTTCCCGGGCAGAGTGAGGAGCAGGAAGCTCCAGTACATCCGGTGTTCCAGAGGTAATTGTATGCAGGTGTTCCACCGGCAGGGATGGTGATGGTTTGTCCGTTACAAGCTCCGTTACAGGTAACATTGATCCCTGCAATGGCCATGGTGATCTGGGGATCAGCATAGATGGTCACTGAGCTGGTTCCGGTACATCCGGAAGGATCGGTGAGGGTAACAGAATAGGTAGTGGTAGCCGTTGGTGAAGCGGTAGGGTTCTGTGTTGTTGCTCCGGAAAGTGTTGCAGCCGGTGTCCAGCTGTAAGCATATCCGGCACCGTTAGGTATCACGT
Organism: Bacteroidia bacterium; assembly: GCA_045805205.1. Lineage (GTDB taxonomy): Bacteria > Bacteroidota > Bacteroidia > 2-12-FULL-35-15 > 2-12-FULL-35-15 > 2-12-FULL-35-15. Next base: position 1,727 of record JBJMLR010000001.1, read on the forward strand.
TCAGCACAGTGCTTCCGCCAAAGCAAACGCTGTCATCGGGTCCTGCGTTGACCACCAGTACACTATTTACAGTAACAGTAGACACAGCGGTAGAGGTACAACCCAATGAGTTTCCTGTAACTGTGTATGAAGTTGTTCCGGCAGGTGAAACAGTGATGGAGCCTGTTGTTGCACCCGTACTCCAGGAGTAGGTAGTTGCTCCGGTCGCTGTAAGCGTAGCTGAACTTGCCGGACAGATCGTCGCTGAATTAACTGCAGTTACAGGGATTGGATTCACCGTCACTGTTGACACAGCCGTTGAAGTACAACCCAATGCATCACCGGTAACGGTATAGGTTGTAGTTGTCGACGGTGTCGCACTTGCGGTGTTAGTACCTGTCGAAGTTGCACCGGCACTCCAGGTATAAGTCGTAGCACCACCCGCAGTTAAATTGGCAGTAACACCATTACATACCGTAGCAGAAGTAACAGTTGTAACCGGCAGCGGATTAACAGTAACTGTTGCAGAAGCAGTACCTGTGCAGGTTCCGGTTGTTCCGGTCACTGAATAAGTTGTAGTCGTTCCGGGAGTTACCGTTAAAGGATTCGCAGTTGATCCGGTATTCCACACGTATGTTGTAGCACCGGACGCTGTGAGTGTAGCCGCTTGTCCCACGCATATCGTTGGCGTATTGACAGTAATGGAAACACCCGATCCGATGGTAACCGTTGCAACAGCCGACGAAGTACATCCGGAAGTTGTTCCGGTGACGGTATAGGAAGTTGTTGCCGCAGGCGTTACGCTTAAAGGATTTGCAGTTGAGCCGGTTGACCACAGATAAGTTGTTGCACCACCTGCAGTCAGGTTTGCCGTACCACCCGGGCAGATCGTCTGCGAAGAAACGGTTGTCACCGGCAGTGGATTTATTGTGATCGTAAAAGTACTCGCAGGTCCTGTACATCCGCTCAGGGTCGGAGTAATTGTAATGGTAGCCGTGATCGGCGCGCCGCTGGCATTGGTTGCAGTGAACGCCGGTAAGCTGGTGGTTCCGCTTGCTGCGAGACCGATAGCAGGGTTCGAATTTGTCCAGGTAAAAGTTGCACCCGCAGGCGTACTGGCAAATGTATTTGCAGCAACCGTTGTTCCGGCGCAGGCGGTAACATTCGCTTCCGCGACAACCGTAGGAACCGGGTTTACAGTAACCGTAGAAACTGCGCTTCCGGTACATCCTGCATTTGTTCCGGTAACCGTATAGGATGTAGTAGCTGCCGGAGTTACTGTAAGCGGATTAGCAGAAGATCCTGTATTCCATAGATAAGTAGAAGCACCGGCCGCGGTAAGAGTTGCGGAGCTGCCTGCACATACTGTTGCAGAGTTAACAGTGACCGATATAGATCCACCGATTGTAACTGTAGAAATAGCGGTATTTGTACATCCTGACGTTGTTCCTGTTACTGTGTAAGTAGTTGTAGTACCCGGTGTAACACTCAGCGGATTCGCTGTTGATCCGGTGTTCCAGAGATAGGTCGTTGCTCCGGCCGCTGTGAGTGTCGCAGTTTGTCCGGGACAAATGGTCGCCGAATTCACTGTCACTACCGGATTTGGATTAACGGTGATTGTAAATGTCAGTGGAACACCCGGACAAGGATTACTTGCGATAGTCGGAGTAACCGTGATCGTCGATGTGATCGGTGCACCGGTTGAGTTTGTTGCTGTGAATGCAGGCAAGCTACCGCTGCCGCTCGCTGCCAGTCCTATCGCAGTATTGGAGTTCGTCCAGGTATACGTTGCGCCTGCCGGTGTACTCGTGAAAGAGTTTAGCGGAACAGCATTACCTGCACAATAGGTAAGATTGGGCTCCGGATTAACAATCGGGCTCGGTTTTACCTGAACAACGAATGGAAATGAAACTGCAGCAAAGCATGCATTGATCGGGGTGCCGGTGACTGTATAGGATGTTGTTGTTGCCGGGTTTGCGGAAACAGTAGCCCCGGTTGAAGAAGAAAGTCCGGTCGTCGGGCTCCAGCTCCAGTTATAGCTCGAAATGTTTGGTCCGGTAACACCGATCGTTGCCGGAACGCCCTGGCAGATCTTTACTGTGTCGGTATAAGGTGTACACATTGCCGGCGGCGCCGTAGCGGATCCCGGGTAGGAAAGGTAAGTAGTATTTGCAACGGCTTGAGCCGCCGCAAGGTCATCCAGGATCACAACAAATTTGAATGTTTCAGTTGCGCCCGGTGCAAGGTTTGTGATCTTATAGGCAAGTGAGATCGCTATATCGGCGAATGTGGATGAACCGACTGTCTGGGTAAATCCGACGCCATTCCAAAGATCCGAACCATCACGGTTCGAGAATCCGCCATAGTCAGCTCTCCAGTTCGCACCTACGGCAGCAAGTCCTACGTACGACATTGGCTGCGATGAAGGCAGCACCGACGTAGCTTTAACGTGTGCAGTGTTGCACAAACCGGAAGTCGGCTGTGACACGATCGTGTTGGTAGTTGTAAAGTCACCACTGATCGGCTGGTTGTTATCTGGGTCAAAATTCCGATAGTAGTAGAGTGTCGGAATTGTTGCGGCAGTATTGTTTGTAACGGAAACGGTGGTCGTATAGAACAAGTCATTCACCTGCATGAAATAATTGATCTTGAAATGCAGGTCGGTTCCGGAAGTAAGATCACCGTCCCAGGTGGCTGAAATACAGTTTACAATTTGTGACCAGTTGGTAAGCGATCCGTTGATCTGCTGAAGTCCGGCGCAATTATTACCTGCGTTAGCGCCGCTCGGAAGTTCAATTCCCCAACCGTTCTCAGGACTTCCGGGAGTAAAGAAGTCACCGTCAAATGTCGCCCATGCATTCACCTGCGGATTGGAAACGAACCCGAAATAGGGGTTCCCCGAACGAAAGTGCATGCCTGCAAGCGGAGGAGAAACACCGGTCGGTGCACCTTCGTATCCACCGGCACCACTGAGTCCGATCTCAACACTTGTTCCTTTAATGTAAGCATTTGCGCCGACCATCTGGGCCATCAAAGAGCCCGATCCGAAGAGAGTCAGAATAAGAAGCAGCGCCCAAGAGAGAAGTAATTTTTTTACCATTTGATTAATTATTGAGTAGTGAAAAAAGCAATCAATTCTAAACGGTATGCGTAAGCTGTTCCAGTTGTCTTATGTTTAGCTAAATTGGAAAAAAAAATGCCAAAAAGCAAATAAAAAAAGTAACCCGCGGCAAGTTTTAATTTAGCATATAAAAATGGATGCTTTTTTATCCGGAAAGGTTGCATCCGGTTGGGAATAAGATATTTGTGCCAGGTGTAGCCCAATGAGGAATTCTAAGCCGTAGCAGGTTAGGCCATCCCCGGCTGATATAGGTCGCTGAGCCGGCTTTACCGGCGAACGAGCCAACTATTGAAAGGAATTGAAGCAAAAAAAAGGAGCCCGGAGGCTCCTCTTTTAATCCATTTGCTCTTATTTCACGATGGTGACTGTTCCGATATACTGGTGGTCATTGCCGGCATAGTCAACCGTAATGACCTTCCATACATAAACATCGATCTGGGCTAGATTTTTTCCGCCGTTTGCGCGTCCATCCCATCCCTTATGAATATCGTCCGTTTTATAGATCAGGTTACCCCAACGGTCAAAAATGCTCATTTCGAAATTATCCGGGTTAATTCCTACGCCCTGCGGCATGAATACATCATTCAAACCATCGTGGTTGAAAGGTGTAAATGCATTTGGCGCATAGAACGTGTACTCAGGTAATATGTCCAGTGTGTTATATGCCGTATCTGTACAACCAAAATTATTCATCACTACCAGCTGCACTACATAGCTTCCCGTATCGTTGTATGAGAACGTCGGATTTTGAAGCGTGTCGGTATATACGCCTCCGGGACTGTCAAAATCCCAGATCCAGGAATTGATCACACCGGTCGACTGATCTGTAAAAGTTACCAGTGGAGCCGTTTGCGTTACAGTCGTAGGAGAATAGCTGAAACTAGCTGTCGGTGCCGGATAAACAGTAATGTAGTTTGTATTGATTACTGTTGAAACACATCCGAGCGGAGAAGTCACAGTAAGCGTTACCGTGTAATTTCCGCTGTTTGTAAACGTATGCGATACAGGCTCGCCATTTTGTGAAGGGGTTCCGTCACCGAAATCCCATACATAACTTGTTCCGATATCGCTAACGCCATTGAAGAGTGAAGTGAAATCTTCGCAGCCTGCTGTATCATTTGCAAGCATAAATGAAACAGGAAGCGGATTTACTGTCACTGTTGCCGTGTCAGAAGCAAGGAAAGAACATCCGTCATCGGCCGTTACAACATAGTTAAATGGTGAAAGGCCTATCGGTGGAGAAACACTTTGTGAAGCGCCGGTTACCGAGTTGCTCCAGGTATACGTATAAGGTCCGCCGTTACCACCGCCTGCAGCTGCAGAGATCGTTACGAAGCTTCCCGAACAAACCGAAACATCGGTTGCTGTGACTGTGAGCGGTGGATTGACAAAGAGCGTAATTGTCAATGTCGGTGAAACGCATCCATTCGCATCCGTTAGGTACACATCGTATAACGCAGTATTGACAGGGCTTACCACATGAGGTCCCGCACCGCTGAATGTAGATGGTGTCCAGAAATAAGTATATGCAGGAGTTCCGCCGTAGCCTGCGCCATAAATGATCGCATTTTCACCGTAACAGATCGTATCATTAGGAGAAACAATGATCTGGGTTGGTGAAGGTTGAGTAACATTCACCGAACCGGTTGCCGAACAGCCATTGTTATCCGTTACCGTAACTGTGTACACACCTGCTGTTAAAGCAGTAGCGGTCTGGGTTGTCTGAGCACCTGTACCGGACCACAGATAAGTATACAACGGCGTACCACCTACCGGAAGCACAGTTGCTGTGCCCAGTGGTGTTCCGTTACACAACGGTTCTGTATATGTGAATCCGCTGATGGTCGGCCCTGCCACATCATTAAGAACTACCAAGGTAGAAGCAGTACATCCGTGGTTATCCGTTACAACAACCGTATAGTTACCCTGCGGCAGAGAAGAGGCGATCGCAGTCGTTTGAGCCGAAGGATCATTCCATAGGTAAGTGAATCCAGGTGTTCCGCCGGAAGGACTTACCGAAACCGAACCATTGGAATTGCCACAGGTGCTTGGATTGGTAATTGTCGCAAGACTGATGATCGCCGGTTGCGTGACCGTGTACGTGGAAGTAGCGGAGCATCCGTTCTGATCCGTAACAACGAGTGTATAGGTTCCTGCACTCAATCCGGTTACAGAAGGGCCGGATCCTACCGCAGGCGTCCAGTTGTAGGTATAACCCGGTGTTCCGCCACCAGCGCTGATTGTGATCGCTCCATTGTTACCGCCATTACAGCTCACGTTTGTTGTAGAAATTGTCGTGATCGTTACCGCTGTTGGTGTAGTAATGTTTGTGGTGCTGGTAGTTGTACACCCGTGCGCATCGGTTATCGTTACTGTATATCCGGCGGCGCATAATCCTGTTGCGGTAGGAGTTGCCTGTGTTGCAGCATCATTCCACAAATAGGTGTATGGCGTTGTTCCGCCACCGGCTCCTACAGTTGCTGTTCCATTACAGGAGAGGAAGCAGCTGACCGCTGAGCTCGCGGTAATTCCGGATACAAACGGTGCCGGTTCATTGATCGTTACCGAAGCAGTTCCGACACAACCAATAGAGTCAGTTACACTGATCGAATAAATTCCGCCGGATAAGCTGCTGATGAAGGCGGTTGTCTGGCCGGTCGGCGTCCATAAGATGTTATAAGGAACCACTCCGCCGGTGATATTCGCTTGTGCGTTGCCATTCGCAGCACCCGCGCAGGTCACGTTGGCGCTGGTTGGAATCGTCACAACAGGAGCAGTGATGTCACTCACATTGGCAACACCAGTTACCGAGCATCCGTTCGCGTCCGTGATCGAGATGATATAGTTACCCGCGTTCACACTCGTTGCACAACTGTTTGTCTGTGATGAAGGATCATTCCAGAGATAGCTAAACGGAGGCACACCACCGGTTACTGCGGCACACGCCGTTCCATCAGCATTACCGCATGAAGACGGAGTCGTGGTAGTAGTCACGGCAAGAATCGTCGGCTGCGTAATAACAACTGATGCATTTGCGGTACATCCGTTTGCATCCGTTACGGTAAGATTGTGAACACCGTTACAGATATTAATAATGCTTGGTGTTGTCTGGAATGTTGGCGTCCATTGGAAGGTATATGGACCTGTTCCGCCTGTGTAGACTGCGTTTGCGGTTGCATCGCAAGCATTATAGCACGTTACGTTCGTGCTGCTGATAGTTGCAACCAGTGCAGTTGGCTGTGTAATGTTTGCTGTGGTAGATGCAGTACATCCGTTTGCATCTGTTACCGTAACAGTATAAGTTCCGGCGCACAGGTTATTGACAGCCGCTCCCGCTGTCGAGATCGGCATCCAGTTAAATGCATATGGCGCTGTTCCCCCGGCAACCCCTGCAGATGCATACCCGTCACATGCGTTGAAGCAGGTATTGTTTCCTAATGAGGTGATCGAAGCTGTCATAGACGCCGGACCGGTTACACTTGTCACTGCGGTACCGGTACATCCGCCGGCATCGGTGACCGTAACGGTATATGTTCCCGGACATAAACCTGTTGCGGTTTGCGTTGTCTGCGCATTAATATCCGACCATTGATACGTAAACGGTCCTGTTCCTGTCAGCGGATTGGCAACCGCTGCGCCATTACACAATCCGGAGCAAGTCACATTTGACGCAGCAGCGCTTACGGTGACAGCTGAAGGATCAACAAGCGTAGCCGGTTTGAATGCGGTACATCCGTGTGCATCCGTGACTTGCAGCGTATAAGTTCCGGCGCACAGGTTCAGATCAAAAGGAGTGGTGACACCGCCCGGGTTCCATAAATAAGTGAACGGTGCAGTTCCGCCAGTCGTATTCGATGCGAGTGATCCGTTGCACGCTCCTGCGCAGGTCGGATTTGTAATCGCTATTGCCAGGTCAAGTAAGACCGGCTGGGTGATCGTTACCGAAGTGGATGCGATACATCCGGATGCATCGGTTGCTGTTAACGTATAAGATCCGGCGACGAGGTTGGTCGCGGTAGGCAATGACTGCCCATCGCTCCATAAGAATGTAAATGGTATCGTTCCGCCCGAAACAGTTACGGTGGCATTACCATCATTCTGGCCGAAACATGAAACGTTATTGCTCGCGAATAAAGTTGCCGTCGGGCCCGCAAGGTTATTGATCGTAACAGGTAACGTTTGTGTGCAGCCGTTCGCATCGGTTACAGTTACAGCATAAGTGTTCGAAGGCAAGCCGGTTGCTGTTGCGGTTGTTTGTGCGGCAGCATCGCTCCATAAATATGTATACGGACCTGTACCTCCGGTTACTGAAACGGTAGCGCTGCCGTTTGCCATGTTACAGGTTGCATCAACGTGAGTCGAAGTCAGGTTCATTCCCGCCGGTTGTGTAATGGCAACCGATCCTGTTTTCTGACATCCGTTAGCATCGGTGAATACGCAGGTATATGTACCGGCGGTCAATCCGGCGATCGTTTGTGTCGTATAGCTTCCGGGTGTCCATAAGTAGGTATAAGCTGGTGTACCGCCCGTTGGATGGATTGTTATCACACCGTCGGATCCGCCGAAGCAGGAAATATTTGTGGAAGTAAATGTTTGTCCGAGAACCGCAGGCTGAGTAATAACGGTTGTCGCAGTTGAAATACATCCGTTCCCGTCAGTCACTGTTACTGTATAGCTCGCCGGGGCAAGGCCAGTAGCGGTAACAGTTGTTTGCGATGTCGGTGTCCACGAGTAGCTGAAAGGAGGAGTTGCACCCGCTCCCATGGAAACGGTTGCTGAGCCATCCGCTGCACCGGCGCATGAAACGTTCGTGCTGGAAGAGATCACAGCAGCAGCTCCCGGATTCGATCCGACAGTAGCCGTTGCTGTTGAAGTACATCCGTTTGCGTCCGTCGCGGTAACCGTATAATTACCCGCAGTAATCGAGTTGTCCGTTGCTGTCGTTGCGCCGCCCGGACTCCACAAATAGGTATACAGTGGTGTGCCGCCTGAAGGTGTTACCGTAGCAGATCCGTTTGCCGCAGTACAAGTTGCATTGCTTACGGAAGTTGCAAGAGTTAATGCCGTCGGTTGGGTGATCGTCAAAGGAATGCTTGTTGTACAACCGTGTGCATCTTTAATGGTGATCGTATGTGCTCCAACTGTCAGGCCGCTGAATGTCGCACCTGCAACAAAAGGACCGCCGTCAAGCGAGTAGGTATAAGGAGTCACACCGCCGGCTCCCGCAGCAGTGATACTTCCGTTGCTTAAGCCGTTACACGTGATGTTTGTTTGTGCAGTGATCGATCCTGACAATGCTGTTGGCTGTGTGATCGTTACCGGAACTGTCATTGTACATCCGTTTCCATCCTGAACAGTAACCGTATACACACCCTGTGCAAGTGCGGTAAATGTTCCGGAACCGCCAAGTGCGCCGGCGCCGAGAGCATAAAGATATGGCCCCGTTGAACCCGATGCAGTTACCGTTACAGCGCCATTGCTTCCACCGAAGCAGCTGACATTGGTTTGCGCAGTGATCGATGCACTAAGTCCGCTGAGGTCAACCACAGTAATTGTTGTTGTTCCTGTACATCCGTTTGCGTCTTTAACAGTTACAGTATAAGTGGATGCTGTAAGAGCGGTGAAGCTGCCGCTCGCCTGGAATGGTCCGCCAATTGAATAAGTGTACGGACCGGTTCCATTGGCACCGGTTGCATTTATACTTCCGTTTGCAGCTCCGCAGGTAGCATCAACTTTTGTAGCTGTTACCGTCACCTGGGTTGGTTGTGTGATCGCTACCGTTTGTGTAACAGTACATCCGTTTCCATCCTGGACGGTCACTGTATACGTTGCTGCAGTCAAAGGTGTGAATGTTCCCGAAGATTGTAATGCACCGCCATTCAGTGAATACTGGTAAGCCGGAGTTCCTCCTGCTCCTGCAATTGTTACTGAACCGTTGTTTCCGCCGAAGCATAGAACGTTCGTTTGTGCAGTGATCGATGCAGTTACAGCAGTTGGCTGTGTGATCGTTACCGGTTGTGCAACGGTGCAGCCATTACCATCTTTAACAAGGATCGTATAGCTTCCCGCGCTCAGCCCGGAGAATGTACCGCTGGCCTGGAAAGTTGTACCCGCGTTGATCGAATACTGATAAGTTGGTGTTCCGCCTGATCCTGCTACAGTGACAGATCCTGTTGACGTTCCGAAGCAGCTTGCGTTTGCCTGGGAAGTGATCGAGGCGGTAAGTACAGTCGGCTGTGTGATCGTTACTGTTGTTGTAGCCGTACAGTTGTTCGCGTCTCTTACTGTTACTGTATAGGTTCCTGCACATAATGCAGTTGCGGTTGCACTTGTTTGAATAGGAACTGTGTTCCAGGAATAGGTATATCCGCTGGTTCCGCCTGCTCCGGCAGCTGTTGCTGTTCCATTGCATGCGCCATTACACGTTACCGCAGTAGATGCAGTGATGGAAGCAGTCAGCAGTGTCGGCTGTGTGATCGATGTCGATCCGGAAGCTGTACAGCCCCAGCTATCGGTAACTGTCACGCTGTATGTACCCGGGCATAAGGACGAACTGGTAGCGGTTGTCGCACCGCTTGTCCACAGATAAGTATAAGAATTCGATCCGCCGGTGGTTGCTACGGTTGTTGAACCGTTACATGCCGAATTACAAGTAATGTTTGTGCCGCTTACAACCGGAATGATATGCGAATCGGAGTAGATGGTGACGTTATCGTTACCGGTACATCCATTCACATCTGTAACCACAACGACATACGTTGTGGTTGTGGTCGGATTTGCGCTTGGGTTAAAGATCGTAGTGGAGCTTAATCCGCCTGCAGGCGACCAGCTGTATGTATAACCTCCGCCATTTGGTGTAACAAGAAGCGGGGTGCTTTGCCCGAAACAGATGGTATCATCCGGTCCTGCATTTACGGTAAGCGCTGAGTTAATTGATACGGTCGCTGTAGCCGTAGATGAACAGCCAAGAACAGTTCCGGTCACCGTATAAGTTGTTGTTGCAGCCGGAGTCGCAGTCGCTGTGTTCACGCCCGTCGGCACTGCACCTGCAGACCATGTGTAAGTCGATGCGCCGGAAGCAGTGAGGGTAGCTGTGCTTCCCGGACAAATGCTAACTGAGTTTACAGATACGATCGGCAGTGGGTTGATCGTAACGGTTGATACTGCTGTGTTTGAACATCCCGAAGCAGTTCCTGTTACCGTGTAAGTCGTTGTGGTTGCAGGCGCGGCTGTTGCTGTTGTCGCTCCGGCGGGAGTTGCACCCGCGGACCAGGTGTAAGTTGTTGCGCCGCCTGCTGTCATTGTTGCTGTTGCGCCGATGCAGACGGTTGGTGATGTGACGGTGACAACCGGCAGTGGAGTCACTGTAACCGTCGCCACTGCGGTGTTGCTACAGCTTCCGGTAGTACCTGTTACCGTATAAGATGTAGTAGTTGCCGGTGTTGCATTGGCTGTATTCACGCCTGTTGATGATGCTCCGGCCGACCATGCATAAGTTGTTGCACCGGAAGCAGTGAGTGTCGCTACTTGTCCGTTGCAGATTGTCGGAGAGTTAACCGTAACTACTGGTAATGGTGTAACGGTAACTGTTGCAACCGCAGTATTGGAACATCCCGTTGCAGTTCCCGTTACGGTGTATGATGTGGTTGTTGCCGGAGTTGCACTGGCAGTAGATACGCCCGTTGAAGTCGCTCCAGCCGACCATGTGTATGTGGATGCACCTGAAGCCGTCAGTGAAGCGGTTGTCCCGGCACAGATCGTCGGTGAATTTACGCTAACAATTGGAAGCGGTGTTACGGTTACCGTTGAAACAGCAGTATTGCTGCAGCCGGATGCACTTCCGGTAACGGTATAAGTTGTGGTCGAAGCCGGTGAAGCGGTTGCAGTAGTTACGCCCGTTGAAGTTGCTCCGGCAGACCATGTATAAGTAGTCGCGCCACCTGCAGTAAGCGTTGCGCTGGTTCCCGCGCAGATAGTTGGAGAAGTCACTGTTACGTTTGGCAACGGAGTAACCGTAACTGTTGAAACAGCCGTTCCTGTACAACCGGCTGTTGTACCTGTAACTGTATAAGACGTTGTTGTTGCAGGTGTTGCATTAGCAGTAGTTACACCTGTGCTGGTTGCTCCGGCGCTCCATGCATATGTTGTTGCTCCGGATGCAGTAAGATTTGCAGTTTGTCCGTTGCAGATGGTTGGTGAATTCACAGCCACTGCAATTGCTGAATTGACTGTTACTGTCGCAACCGCCGAGCCGGTGCACCCGCCCATAGTTCCGGTTACAGTATAAGAAGTTGTTGAAGCAGGAGTTACATTGATCGGGTTGGTTGATGCTCCCGTTGACCATACATAAGTAGTACCGCCGCTTGCAGTCAACGTTGCTGTTCCGCCCGGGCAGATCGTCGGGGAGTTGACGGTTACAGTGATCGATCCGCCGATCGTTACTGTTCCAACTGCTGTACCGGTACAGCCGGATGTGGTTCCTGTTACTGTATATGAAGTTGTTCCGCCCGGAGCGGCTGTTGCTGTGTTCGGTCCTGAAGGTGTAGCACCTGCCGACCATGTATAAGAAGTTGCACCGGAAGCAGTCATCGTTGCTGTTTGTCCCGGACATACCGTTGCTGAAGTAACAGAAACAACTGGTAATGGATTTACGGTAACGGTGGCAACTGCCGATCCTGTACAGCCGGCAGTTGTTCCTGTAACCGTGTAAGACGTAGTTGTTGCCGGTGAAACCGAGATCGGATTTGTACTCGCACCGGTTGACCATGAATAGCTGGCAGCACCGGCAGCGGTTAATGTTGCAGATGCTCCTGCACAAATAGTCGGCGAGTTAACTGTTACTACCGGTAATGGATTTACAGTTACAGTCGATACCGCTGTTGAGGTACACCCTGATGTTGTTCCCGTTACCGTATACGTAGTAGTAGAAGCCGGTACCGCTGTCGCAGTGTTTACACCGGTAGAAGAAGCGCCACCGCTCCAGGTATAGGTAGTGGCACCTCCTGCTGTCAGGTTAGCTGTTGCTCCGGCACAGATTGTCGGCGAGTTAACCGTGGTTACCGGAAGAGGTGTTACGGTAACAGTTGAAACGGCAGTGCCGGTACAACCCGAAAGCGTACCGGTTACCGTATAGGAAGTTGTTGCTGCAGGTGTTGCATTTGCTGTAGCAGAACCGGTTGAAACTGCTCCTGCCGACCACGCATAGGTAGCGGCGCCGGAAGCTGTAAGACTGGCCGTAGCGCCTGCACAGATTGTCGGAGAGTTTACCGAAACTACCGGCAGAGGATTCACAGTAACCGTTGAAACTGCAGTTGATGAACATCCTGCCGTTGTTCCCGTGACGGTATAAGAAGTTGTTGATGCCGGGGTCGCAGTAGCGGTGTTTACACCTGTTGAAGTTGCTCCCGCTGACCAGGTATAGGAGGTCGCGCCGCCTGCCGTAAGATTCGCTGTTGCTCCCGCACAAACGGTCGGAGAGTTGACTGTTGTAACCGGGATCGCATTTACGGTTACCGTTGCAACTGCGGTATTTGAACATCCTGCTGAAGAACCTGTAACAGTATAGGAAGTTGTCGTAGATGGAGATGCTGACGCGGTATTCACGCCTGTTGAGGAAGCACCTGCCGACCACGTATACGTAGAAGCTCCGCTTGCTGTGAGCGTTGCAACCTGTCCGTTACAGATCGTAGGAGAGTTGACAGTTACCGCCAGCGCCGAATTAACAGTTACCGTAGCCACTGCTGTTGAAGTACAGCCAGAGGAAGTTCCTGTTACCGTATAGGAAGTCGTTGAACCCGGTGTGGCCGTTGCAGTAGTAACACCGGTTACCGTAACTCCTGAGGACCAAGCATAAGTCGTGGCACCACCCGCTGTGAGTGTTGCCGTTCCGCCAGGACAAACCGTTGCTGAAGTAACCGTTGTGACCGGTAATGGATTGACAGTAATTGTGTACGTTGAAACGGGTCCGGTACATCCCGATAAGCTCGGCGTGATCGTTATTGTTGCCGTGATGGGAGATGCGGTTGCATTTGTTGCGGTGAATGAAGGCGTACTTGTGCTTCCGCTTGCCACCAGTCCGATAGCTGTATTGGAGTTGGTCCAGGTAAATGTAGCGCCTGCCGGTGTTGATGCAAAAGTATTTGCAGCAACTGTTGTTCCCGCACAAACCGTAATGTTCGCTTCAGGAGTAACCGTTGGAAGCGGATTTACGGTAACGGTTGAAACAGCAGTATTGGAGCAGCCGGCTGTCGTTCCGGTTACCGTATAAGAAGTTGTCGTTGTTGGTGATGCACTTGCCGTATTTACACCGGTAGAAGTTGCACCTGCTGACCATGTATAGGTTGTTCCTCCGCCTGCGGTAAGCGTTGCAGCTGCTCCGTTACAGATTGTCGGAGAGTTGACTGTAATTGCGAGTGCTGATGCAATAGTCACGGTTGAAACTGCTGTCGCTGTACAACCTGCTGCGGATGTTCCCGTAACTGTGTATGACGTAGTAACAGCCGGTGATGCTGTTGCAGTTCCGACCCCGGTTACAGTTACACCTGCGGTCCAGGTATACGTTGATGCGCCTGTCGCAGTGAGAGACGCTGTTCCGCCGGGACAGATCGTTACAGAGTTGACGGAGACTGTCGGTAGCGGGTTAACGGTAATCGTATAGGTAGAAGTTGGTCCGGCGCAGCCTGACAAAGTCGGAGTGATCGTAATTGTTGCTGTGATTGGTGAAGCAGTGGCGTTTGTTGCCGTGAAACCCGGTACACTGGTGGAACCGCTCGCAACCAATCCGATCGCAGTATTTGAGTTCGTCCAGGTAAACGTAGCGCCGGCAGGGGTGGAGGCAAATGTATTTGCAGCAACGGCCTGACCGGCACAAATGGTAACGTTCGGTTCGGCAACAACTGTCGGAAGCGGATTTACGGTAACAGTCGCAACTGCCGTGTTTGAACACGATCCGGTAGTACCGGTTACGGTATAAGTTGTTGTTCCAGCCGGACTCGGTGTGATCGGATTCGCGCTGGATCCGGTTGACCATGAATAAGTGGTAGCACCTGCGGCAGTTAACGTTGCCGATGCTCCGGCACAAATAGTCGGCGAATTAACGGTTACAACCGGGAGAGGAGTAACCGTTACCGTTGCTATATCTGTCCCTGTACATCCGTTCACACTTGTTCCTGTAACGGTATACGAAGTAGTAGCAGCCGGCGACACTGTCAATGGATTCAAAGCAGACCCTGTGCTCCACGAGTAGCTCGAAGCTCCTCCTGCTGTCAGCGTAGCTGTCGCTCCCGCGCAGATTGTAGGATCATTTACAGTAACAACCGGCATTGGATAAATCGTAACCGTAGAGGTAGTTGTAGATGTACATCCGCCCGGGGCGGTCACTGTATGTGTTACTGTATAAGTACCCGGCGTTGTGTAGGTTACTCCTGTCGGGCTGTTAACAGTGGATGTTGCCGGTGTAGCACCGCCGCCTCCGAAATTCCAGGAATAGGTATAACCTGCTCCGCTGCTCCCGGTATTGGTGAAATTGAAGCTATTACCCGTGAGACATTGATTAGGACTTTGCGTAAAAGCAGAAGTTGGCTGCGGATTCACCGTGATGGTGTACGTAACGGGAGTTCCTGCGCAAGTACCGAGTGTAGGTGTGATGGTTATCGTACCCGAGATCGGTGCGCCTGTTGCATTTGTTGCAGTGAATCCCGGAACGTTACCGGCGCCGCTTGCAGCAAGTCCGATCGCGGTATTTGAATTGGTCCATGCATAAGTAGCACCCGCCGGTACACTGGCAAAGGCTGTAGCTGCCACTGCAGTTCCTGCACAAACGGAGACGTTGGCAGGTGCGGTCATTGTGGGCCGCGGGTTAACCGTTAATGTTGTTACAGAAGTACAAGTTGCACCGCCTACGGTCGCTGTTACTGTATAAGTATATGTTCCGGAAGTGGCAGGTGCCGTAACTCCGGCAGGATTTTGGGCGGATGAAGTGAAGCCGGTAGAGCTGGTCCATGAATAAGCAGCTCCGGCTCCGGCACTTGTTGCAGTAAGGTTAAATGTGCTTCCCGAACACACTGGTCCGGAGTTTCCCGCCGTCAGGCTGCAAGTTGAACAGGGAGCAGGAGATGTATATGGAGTGGTAAGGGCGCAGGTCGGATCCGCGGAAAATACGGCTGTAATACTACAGCTGCCGCCGGTTGGTGTAATTCCGGGCAAAGTATAGGAGATCGGGCTGGTCCATGGAGTCGGAACAACCACGCTTCCGCCGCAGCTGCTGCTCACTGTGAGCGTTCCTGTAGTAGGCGGATAGGAAACGGTGATCTGGCCATTGACCGAATAGGTATTCGTGGCGGGGACACACGCGCCCGGGACTGCGGTCAAAGCAGTCATGTTACACAAGATCGCACAGTTCGTCGTTCCTGTTCCTCCGGACTGTGTAGCGCTGATATTCGTCGGCGCATTAGAAAAGTTAGTGACCATGAGCATATACCATTGCCCCGCCGTTGCTCCGACAATATTCACAAACTCGGTAGCGGCCGTAGAATAACTGCAATCAAAAGGTGCGGTAGGAGTAGCTCCGTACATTGCAGCACACATCGCAGATTGAGTCGCAAATGGTCCCCATGCAGCAAAATCGATGTCTACACCGGCGCTGTTCGCAAGCGTGATATCAATATTTCCGCTTGTAGCAATATTCAGATAATAGAAAGCAGGATTCGGCTCTGATCCAAGACATCCGTAATTTGCTCCCGCAGCAGCAGCCGGAGAACCGGTAGTCGCAGGATAAGTTACTCCGGTAGATGTACAAAAAGGCTGTGCTCCGGCGCACGTGTTTGGAGCCGGCGGCGGTGGCGGCGGAAGCGTTGTGCTGCAAGTGATAGCTGCTACCCAGCCCGGATAGGTGATCGATCCGTCGGAAGTAAAAGTAAATGTCAGACATCCGCCAAGCGTAGAAGTTACTGTTCCCGGACTGGTTGTCCCTGCATAGGTGCCGATAAGAGGCGATCCTACAGTCGGGCCGTTGTATATACTGAGAAAGTCAAATCCGGATTCTGTTTGGAAAGACGTGAAGTTGAAAATAATATATTGTCCCGCAGGCGCACAGAAGCTTGCAGTATAGGTTTCGCCATTCAGATAAGCGCCGCCATTGCCACCACTGTCGTAGAAGGTTCCGCCACAGGCACCGCTTACAGTGCCAAGACTGCCCATGTTATATGCCTGGGCAAATGTAGTAGTCGAGAAAAAAAGGGAATACGCGGTTAAGAGAGAGAGCAGTAACTTTTTCATTTCGGAGTTTTAGGGGAATTTATACTTTTTACTTCTGTATCGTCACGATCTGGATCTTTCCGCTGACCACGAGGAAAGCAATGTCTTGTTTTGGAGTATTGTCCATGATCGTAAGCGGACTGATTGCTTTGCCGTAGGTGTCAAGCAATTCCTTTGCTGAATACAGATCGACGCTTGCGTTGCTGTTTAAAAAATGAATTGTCCTGCGCTTGTCATAGCATCTGTATCCATCCAGGTTGAAATCCTTAAGCAGCTCGGTATATTTATTTGCTTCATCTGCACTTGCATTATTAATAGCATAATGCGGTTTAGCTCCTTGTGCTTTTATTTCGCCGGAGAAAGCAATGAGCAACACTGAAGCGAGCAATACGCCAATCGAATTTCTAAATACCTTTTTCATAAAAAAATAGTTTGGATTATTTTACAATTGTTACATGTCCGATGGCTTTGTGTTTTTTACCCTGGACATCTTTATAGCTGAATCGATAGACATATACATCTTCTTCCACCACTTCGCCCTTGTTATTCACGGCGCCGTTCCATCCTTCATTCATATCCCTGGTATCAAGGATCCTATTGCCCCAGCGGTCGAAGATCAATAATTCGAAGCCTTCGGCAGCAATTCCATGACCGGAAATATTGAATACATCGTTGTGATTATCTGCATTCGGACTGAATGAATTCGGAATGTAGGCAGTGATAATATCGCTGACCTCTAAAGGTACGGTCGTAGAATCAATGCAACCACCTGTTGCCGACATCGCGTAAAGTGTAACCGGGTACACACCAATGTCCGGGAAGGTATGAATAGGGTTTTGAGCCGTCGAAGTTCCGCCGTCACCAAAGCTCCACATCCAGGTTGATGAATAAACAGAGGTATTGTCAAAATAAGCGGTCGGATTCAGGATATCGAGTGGCTGAGGATTCCAGGTAAAGCTGGCGATCGGCCTCGGGATCACATTTACCATACAAACAACAGAATCCGTTGTTGAGCAGCCGGTACCGAAGCTAACGGTGAGCGTAATGGTATGACATCCATTCGTGGTGAAAAGATTGCTTGCAGTTGATCCGCTTCCGCCTGATCCGTCAAAATCCCAGGTATAGCTCGCTCCTGCATTTCCGGTTGTATCAGCCGTAAACGTTACAAAAACAGGATTACATCCGCCTGTGGTGCTTGAAATGAAGCTCACATTCGGCGGTGCCGTAGTTGTTACCGTAGCAATTGCCGTATCAGCGCATCCTCCAGGGCCGGTACCGATTACAGTATAGGTTGCTGCAGTTCCCGGAACACTGATACTCGCGGTTGTTCCACCGGTCGACCAGGTATAGTTAGTTGCTCCCCCAGCGGTTAAGGTTGTTGCTATTCCGGTACACGTCATCGGTGAGTTCACCGTAACAGCGGGAAGTGGATTGATCGTTACCGTTGTGCTGGAGCTTGCAGCGCATGGAGGTGAAACTACGTTCACGGTAACGGTGTAAACTCCGGACATGCCCGACGTTGTTGAAGGGATCGTCGGATTTTGAAGCGTTGAAGTAAATCCGCCCGGTCCGGTCCAGCTGTATGTTGCGCCTGGTACATTGGTGGCGGTAAGGTTTAGTGTTTGTCCGGCGCAAAGCGGTCCGTTGTTACCGGCAGTTACCGGGCACGAAGAGCAGGAGATCGGAGCCGCATAGTTTTGCGTAAGTGTGCAGGTCGGATCCGCCGAGAATACCGCTGTTACTGTGCAGCTTGCTCCGTTGGAAGTTAATCCGTTCAGTGCATAGGCAAGCGGACTTGCAAAAGGAGCGTTGAGGATCTGGACCGTTCCTCCGCAGGAGCTGCTGATGGTAAGCGTTCCCGAAGAAGGAGGATTGACGAAAGAAACGCTTCCGGTTACCGAATAATTATTTGTTGCCGGGTCGCATGCCGAAGGTGTTGACGATAGCGTTGTAATGCTGCAGGTGATCGGGCAGGGGTTCGGCGCGGTGTAAGCTTGTGTGAAGGTACAAGCCGCATCGGCAGAGAACACTGCAGTGACATTACAGCTTGCACCGTTTGCAGTCAGGCCGGTAAAGCTATATGCAGCGGGACTTGTAAACGGAGCATTGAAAACTACCGGTGTTCCTCCGCAGGAATTGCTGATCGTAAGCGTTCCGGACGCCGGAGGATTGACAAAGGTGACGTTTCCGCTCACATCGTATTGCTGTGTCGGAGGGCTGCAGGCAGTCGGGGTTGCGGTAACGCCCGAAATCGTACAGACAACGGAACATGCCGGCGGAGCGGTAAACGATGTTGTAAGCGTACAAAGCGGGTCCGCAGAAAATACGGCCGTGACCGTACAGCCCGCTCCGTTCGCGGGCAATCCTGCAAGAGAATAGGCTTGCGTAGTTGCGGGGAAGGGCGGATTAAAAACCTGCGTGACTCCCGAGCAGCTGTTTGTGACGGTCAATGTGCCCGTGGTGGGCGGACTTGAATAAGTGATCGTGCCGGTCAGGGTATACGTATTCGTCGCCGGGTTACAAGCTCCCGGAACGGCTGTCAGGCCGGTCATGTTACAAAGAATTGCACAATTGGTCGTTGCAGTACTTGATGGATTGGAGGCAAATGTAATATCAGCGGGAACTCCCGAGAAATTCGTAAGCATCAGGATATAAAATTCCCCTGCAACAGCCGTCGGGATGGTGCAGGTTTCTGTTGCTGAAGCGGAATAGCTGCAGTCGACAGCAGAGCCGGTTAAGCCGGTAGCACAGCCTGCAGAAGGAGAAGTGAAAGGGCCCCAGCAAATGAAGTCCACATCCTGGCCGGATCCGGAAGCATCTACCTGGGAGATATCAATGGTCAGTGTTCCGCTCGTTGCGATCTGTACGTAATAAAAAGCGGGATTCGGCTCAGAACCAAGGCACCCGTAATTCGGACCGGTGGGAGCAGTTGTCGTTGTCGATGCCGGAAAAGTATAGGTCACACCCGTGCAAAACGGATCGGCAGTATTACAGTCGGCTCCCTGAGCGAACGTATAATTGACAATAAAACAGCAACTTACCGTTAGAAGGAGGAAGAGTTTTTTCATGTGTTAGTTTAGAGAGCTATAAATATAACAATTTTTTGTAATCAGCCTATTAAGGCTGATGCAAAAAGCCGCATTTTAGTTGCACTTAAAGTACGTAAAATCCCTTATTTGTTAGTAAAACCGGAATCTGTTCAAAACTTCGCTGCCTGATTTACTTTTCTTTCCTAAATTAGCAACTTAATTTTCGACAACCTTAAAAACCAGATACAATGAAAGTAACAGTAGTAGGAGCAGGAAACGTGGGAGCAACATCGGCAGATGTGCTGGCGTTTCGTAAGATCGCTGCGGAAGTGGTATTGCTCGATATCCGCGAGAATTTTGCTGAAGGGAAAGCGCTGGATATGATGCAAACCGCCACGCTGAATGGATTTGATACCCGTGTTAGCGGAAGTACAAACGATTATTCCAAAACCGCTAACAGCGATGTGGTGGTCATCACCAGCGGTGTTCCGCGTAAGCCGGGAATGACACGCGAAGAACTGATCGGTATCAATGCCGGGATCGTAAAAGGCGTCACTGAAAGTCTTTTGAAATTCTCTCCGAATGCGATCGTGATCGTGGTGAGTAACCCGATGGACACAATGACCTATCTTGCACTGAAAGAAAGCAAGCTGCCTAAGAACCGCATCATCGGAATGGGCGGGATCCTCGACAGCGCTCGCTTCAAATGCTATCTGTCGCTTGCGCTCGAAGCCTCTCCGAATGATATCGAAGGAATGGTGATCGGCGGTCATGGTGATACGACCATGATTCCGTTAACTCGTCTTGCTTCCTACAAAGGCGCCCCGGTGAGCCAGTTCATCGATGGTGAAAAGCTGAAAAAAGTTGCTGCGGACACAATGGTTGGCGGTGCCACATTGACCGGTATGCTTGGAACTTCCGCATGGTACGCGCCGGGAGCAGCTGTTGCCGCATTGGTTGACAGTATCCTGAATGACCAGAAAAAATTATTCCCTTGCTGCGTATTCCTGGATGGTGAATACGGACAAAAAGATATCTGTCTCGGTGTTCCGGTGATCATCGGTAAGAACGGATGGGAAAAGATCGTGGATGTGAAATTGAACGACGAAGAGAAAGCGGCTTTTGCTAAGAGCGCTGATGCAGTTCGTAATATGAACAACATCCTGAGTACGATCACAGCTTAATAGTTATTAAATTAATTCATGAGCGATCTTTCACTGAAGGATCGCTCTTTTTTCTTATGATCAGTAATATTCCGTTCAAGGTCATTGATATTTCCGGTGAAGGCTATCACCTCATGCTGAAGCTGAAGATCAATGGAAAAGTAGCTTCCGTTATTATCGATACCGGTGCTTCCAAAAGTGTTTTTGATAAAACGCGCATCGAAAGGTTCGTCAAGGATAAGAATTTTACAACGCATGACAGCCTTTCAAGCGGTCTCGGTACAAACTCCATGACCAGCCAGATCACAACGATCAAAAAGCTGAAGATCGGCGACCTGGAAATTGAAAATTATAAAACCGTGCTGCTGGATCTTTCTCATGTAAACGCTTCTTATGAGCAGGTTGGACTGAAAGCCGTCGATGGCGTTTTGGGGAGCGATATTCTTTTGAAGTACGACGCGGTCATCGACTACAAAAAAAAATTGCTGAAGCTGAAATTCTCTAAAAGGTAACTGGGCAACTGGGTGACTGGGTGACTGGGTAACTGGGTAACTGGGTGACTAAGTAACCAGGTGATGAAGTGATGAGGAGAGGAATTTTAGTCAAGAAATTTATTTCGCACTTCTGCTGTCGGAACCATACAGCTTTCTTTTTTTCCAAACCATTTATACCGGTTTCTTGCAACAAGATCATACACCGCATTCCGGATGAACGGCGGGATGACCAGCAATCCGTATAACAATGGATATAACCTGTTCATGTTTTTGGTAATGCGGAGAATCGCTGACGATCTCGTATACGCTTTCCCGTCCTCGATCAAAATGATGCTATCGGTTTGTGAAGTATCAATTCCATATTGCTGCGACAATTTTTTCCCGCTTTCGGATTGTAATGCTGCAAAACGGAAATGATTTTTCTTGTCGTGACGAATGATGCGGTTGATGGAATTATCGCAAAAGTTGCAGATACCATCGAAGAGTACAATGGCTGTATGATCGGCTTGTTCAGGCATTTATGGGGTAACGGCAACGGAATACGGATCAACGGAGATCTCCACCTTTTTGATGGATGTTCCCGCATGATTCGTGAGCATCGTTCTCGTAGTAAGATCTATAAAAGAAACATTCCCGTTTCTTCCGCCACACTCACCGGAGTGATGAGGTGCAGGTCCGTCGGTGCTGAAGTTTCTGTTAACGACATATACCAGCTTATTCGTTTCATCGACCTCGATGCCATGCGGCTGATGTCCGGCGTAGATCATTCCTGCCAGCGTATTGGTAGCATAGTTGATGATTGCAACCGATCCTCGCTTTCCCGGAAAGGTCAGCGTATCCTCCATGCAGGTTACAAAAACGTAAGGAGTTGAAGTGGAGAAGCTCATTTCAGAAGGCATCCCGCCAACCGGGATAACTGCCAGGCATGAATCGTTGTTCGTTTGCATGATCCTTACTTCTGAAGTTCCCTGGCATGTTGCAAAAAACTTGCTTCCATCCGGGCTGAACCGGATCTCATGTGAATTGAGAGAGCTGGATGGCGGTGATCCTGCATTGTACAATGGAACGGTTTGAAACCCTGAAAAATCAGCGGTCGGAAATTTATAGAACGAGCTGCTTTGCTGTCCGGAAATATAAATGGTATCCTGTGAATTATTCAGGGAGGAGCCGTGCGGAAAGTTAAAACCGCCGCCTGTGCCGGGAAAAGCCGGTGGTGTCATCGTTGTAAGGTTAACCTGTGAAAGCAATCCGGTACCCGTGAAGCTTACACAATACGCTGTGGTTCCATCGTTTGTAATGGTAAATGAATTCCAGCTGCCGGGACCAATATGCGCTCTCCCGATAAAGCTGTCATCCAGTGTGCTGTATTTTTCGATATACTGTCCGGCTGTGAACACCACATACCAGTATTTTCCATCCCGGGAAACTCTTATCATGTGAGGCGATTCGCTAAAGCTGGGATCATTTCCAACGTTGACATAGCGCATCGGCAATAACGTTGCTTCATCAAATACTGTTACTACATCACAGCCCTGGTTGGTCACATAGAATTTTTTTCGTGGGCCTGAGAATTTGATCGCGCCTTCGCGGCTCGGCGCTCCCGCATCGATCCAGTCGCGCAGCATGATCACTTCTTCGCGTGATAAACGCTCATGTCCATAAGGCATTGTTGGCGTGAGGGCCATGCCGAGATCAGTATAAGTATTGGTATAATAAAAAAGCGTGCTGTAATCATGACGATACGGGATCACGCAGGCGCTCCCATCGCCGCCTTCAAATAACTTGTCCCAGCTTTCCATGGAAAGTCCGCCGGCAGCGCCTTTGCTTTCGTCGGTGTGACAACCGGACGTAGCGCATTTGGTGAACATGAGCTTGCCGATATTATCAGGAAAATTATTGAAATCAGGAGTCCCTTTGTCGTATTTGCAATTGGAAATTGCCAGCACCAGGAGAAGTGCGGTACTGAAGAGTAAAATGTATTTTCTCTTTTTCATGTTCGGGAACTTCCTTCAAAGTTAAAAAATAAAACCCGCAATTCCTATCGAACGGCGGGTTTTAACAAATCATATAAAACGCGCTATTCGGTTACCGGAACGTCGATGTCCGAATGTTTGTTGCGCTTTAGTTCTACGCTGATGCCGCCGGTCACTTGTTCCATAATGGTATTGTCATATCCAACTCCATACAGGTAATAATCTCCTTTGTAGAGATCCTTGAATTCATAGTGCGCGTTGCTGTCGGAAGTAACCGATGCATCATATACAGAAACGTCGGTGCCGGGAAATTCTTTTGCTCCGTATTTGATATAGACCACAGTATTCGGAATGATCTTCGTGTGGTGCTTCACCGTTCCGCTTACGCTGGATTTTCCGCCTTCTCCCTCCTTGTGGCAGGAGCTGATGATCAGCGCTGACATCAGTATAAGACTGATCTTGAAAATTGTCTTACTTATGGTCTGCATATTTTTTGGGTATTTGTGAATACGTTGTATTTCATGTTCATGGGTTTTAGTAAAGTTATGATTCTTTTTTTGAATTAAAAAGGTATTTCTTCTGGTTGAAGCTGAAAGTGATGCCGATCATGAATTTGCCGGCCTGGGTAAGGTTGCCGTCAAATTGCTGCTCCCAGACAGGCAGGTGCCAGGAGGCATTCAGGGCAAGCTGCTTGTAAAAAATATCGAGTCCGACTCCGCCTGTTAAATCATTCATCGTTGTTCCCGGCTCGTAAACGCCGTTGTCATAGACGCCGCCGCAGTATTCATGATACAGCTGAACAGAAGGAAAGATCTTCAGCTGCTTTGCCTGGCGGAATTTATAAAATACATTGAGGTAACTGGTACTGCTGTTGGAAACCCTTTCTCCATTGTGATTCGGGCCGTTTAATTTATACGCGGTATTCAGGCTCGCTCCCAGCTTCTTACCTGCAATGATGTAATTCAGGTAGAAAAGATGATCCAGGCTTCCGGTTCCGGGCTGCAGCAAAAAATCGATACGATCTCCGTCTTCGGCGGTCATGTCGAAATTCCCCGTCGGTAATTTTATTCCGTATCCTGCAATGAGACGATGCTGCGTTTTTTCAGTCAGCGTTTTTTCGAGGAGATGGTATGCGATCATCAGCGTTACGTCGCCGGCGCTTTTTACCTGCTGAATTTCATCACCTGTCCTGCTTTCATTGATCAGGAAGGGGACAATGAGTCCCAGCTCCGTGCGGGGATGAACGAAGACTTTCGCTCTTAGTTCCGCGGCTGTATATAGCTCGTAATCGCTCTGCAGGTATTGCCTGGGTGCAGATTCATCAGCACCGGGGCTTCCATGTTTCAGGTTATTGTAATTGCCGGGATGCACCAGGATCGAATTAGGTGAGCTGCTCACATAATCTTTATGGAACATGTAATGGTTTTGCTGCATGCCGCTGTACCCGCTGTACATTTTATAGCGGTAGATTAACGCAATATTGCTTTGGTTGTCATAAGGCGTAATGCCCATAAAACAACCGCAGAAGTCGCATGCAAATGCATTGCCGGCAATAACAACACCCGTTAAAAGTGTTATTATTCGTTTCATATTTATTTTGAAAATTGATTTGACGAAAAAATTGTTCCTTCGGGAACTCTATTTTATCAGATCAGTCCGGGTGGACGAAAAATCCCCGGACAAAAGGCCTCCGGGGAGTTAAAAAGGTAAGGGGTGGAGCTCTTGTCCAGTTCTGTTGGAAAAGAGCTGAAATTTAATTTTTGAAGTCCGGAGAACAGTTGAACCTCGTGTTTTTCTCTTAACGAATTAGGGCTGTTGTCTTTTTTATCTTCTTTCTGAAGCTGTTTTCGAAGATGGCATTTTCCATTGCAATGCATCATCGGCTTTGCTTTGTTCTCACAGAGATTTTTTGCAATGTACTCCTGGTTGAGGCCGAAATCCACAATAACGATCAGCTTTCCTGCCGACTGGAGCAGAATTGCAAGGGATAGTGTTATCGTGATAATTGATCTCAACCTTACAAATGTATAAATTAAACTTGGACAACCTATTTCTTAAAATTCAGCGGGATCATCAGCTTAATGCTGAAATTTCTTCCCATATTGTATACACCCATTCTGCCGGTAGCGTAATTCTCCGGAGCATATTTCAGCCTGCTCAGGTGACTCTGGTATGCCACATCCGTGAGATTGTTCACGCTGATGTAAAGGGAAAAAAGTGTTTTTTCCTTTCTTAAGATCTCCGTTCCGATCCCCGCGTTGATCAGTGTATACCCGGGCGTTGCGGTTTCCGTTCCATAAGCAGAATAAAATTTATCCTGCTTAAAATAATTTTCCGCTTCCACTTTCACATAAGCGTTCCGGAAGCTTTTTCCTGCTTTCCTGATATCCGCTTTTAATTCAGAGACCAATTTTGGCGCCGGGGTCATCGGAAGATATTTCAATGAATCCGGTCGGTTCTTTTGAACGGACTGCACATAGGAGAAAGAGTTTTCGAAATGCAGCCAATCGATGGGGTGAGGATGGATATCCACTACCAATTCTCCGCCCGTCAGCACCGCGTCGCCCTGCACGAAGCGGAATGTGGTTGTCCCACCCGACAGCGAATCACCGCCAAAAGCGCTGTTTAGCTTCTGAAGAAAAATAAAGTTGCTGATGTTGTTATAGAATCCATCGATCTCCACGGTCACGTGTTCCGTGTTCAACCCGAAGGAAAGATCAATCTGTGTGCTATTCTCCGGCTTTAATTTCGGATCACCGATCTCAAAGCGGCCGGTCCCTTCATGCTCTCCGTTGGCTCCAACTTCACCAATATTGGGTGCCCTGTAGCCTCTTGCCAGGTTCAGCTTGCCATAAGCAGTTCCGGAAAACTGATAGGTAGCACCAATGCTTCCGGAAACACCGGAGAATGTAGAATTGAATTTTGTGAACTGGTGATAAGCGCTTGAATCCGTATTATCAGTTTTAGCACCGGTGGAATCGATATACAGATCCTTGCTGTGCTGCATCCGGGTATCATAGCGCAATCCTCCCGCCAGGTCCAGTTTTTTTCCGAATGATTTTTTGATGATGGTGAATCCTCCGATATCGAACAGGCTATATTCCGGGACGAGAAATTCGGTGCCTTTGTTCTGGGAGCTCTGTTGCATTCCATTGATCCCGAAGGAAACATCCAGCCCTTTTCGTTCAGGCAGCACATAACGGACGTCATAATTAAATGTGTTCAGTAAAAAATAAAGTCCATACTGCTTTGGCATCAGAACATCCCCGAACTCCTGGCGGCGGTTCTGCTGGAAACCAAGGGTCAGCTTCAGGTTCCCGTCACCGATAATAAAATTATTATTCAGGACCATCTTGTAATGTTTGATCCGCTGGTATGGGACGAAGGAGTCGTACTTTTTAAAGTCACTTGGTTCCGCTATTGCATTACCGGCCGTGCTATCATTCAATGCGACCGGCTTTATAAATTTTCCGGATGTGCTGTCACGTTCACCTTCCACGATGCCTAGCTTCATATCATACGCACTGAAATGCAAATGAGAATATCCCCAGGGTTTATTCAGCCCGATCATTCCTCCGAATGTATTTTCTGTGAATCCGGAATTATAGACGTAGCCGTCATATTTATTCTGATAAGCATGCGCTGTTTTATTGCTGTACCGGACATCCCAGATGAAGCCTTTGACGTTCCCCGCGAGATCCGCAGAATAAGCGATCTGGCCGTTGTTGGTCTGATAAGAAGAGAGTAAGTTCCCGTTGATCGTGCCTTCCGGCAGCGTCGGCGCTGTGATAAAATGGATCACTCCTGCGATCGCATCGGAGCCGTAGGAAAGACTTGCGGGACCTTTCAGGATCTCCACTTTATTTACGGAGAACTCATCGATCTCGATGCCGTGCTCATCTCCCCATTGTTGTCCTTCCTGCCGGATGCCATCATTTACAACTACTACGCGGTTGTAACCTAACCCGCGGATCACCGGTTTGGAAATACCTGCACCGGTAGTGACCTGTGAAATACCCGGCTGTTTTGCGATGGCGTCAATGATATTGCTGGAAGAGTTTTGTAGCAGAACTGTTTTGGGAACAATGCTGATAGGCGCCGGTGTACGGTTTTTTTCACCGGATTGCGAGGAGCCTGTCACCACCACTTCATTGATCTCTTTGGCGGAAGCTTCCAGGGCGAAATTTTTTGTGGAAACAGTGGAAAGGTCGATGGTTTCTACGATCAGCTTATAGCCGACGAAGCTGACATTGATGAGCAGCTTTCTCGGAGGAAGATCATTGATGATGTAGGTTCCGTCAATTCCGCTGACTCCGCCGGTCTTGAGATCGGGAATATAAATAGTTGCCCCGGGAATAGGCTCACCGGTGGCTTTGTCGGTCACCTTTCCCGATAAGCTGGTTTTCTGAGGAGCGTTGCTACTCCATGCAGCGCAAGTGGTTAAAATAAAAAGAAGGGATAAATAGAATATCTTTTTCATGATATCGTGCTTTAATAAATGTGAATAGTACCGCGAAGCTTATTCGCCGTGATCAGTCAGGTGTAAAAAACATTTATTAAGCGACAGGAGGCGCCCGTGCAGGCAGATCCTGGAAGGCCTTTACAGAACGGCCGGAGGAAACAAAGGGAGTATGATAAAAATCAGAGGAAGGAAGAGTAAATGCAAAAATGTGCTGGATGAAAGCTTCCGAGCTTGTGATGGTCAGATCGCAAAGATCGCAGCTGTGTTCAACCTTGTGAAAATGCTTATCAGTTGCCGTGCAATGAAAATCGCCCCGATGCTCAAATGCGTGCAGCTCCTTCTCCGCCATTGGAAAAAGGAAGATCAGCAAAAAGAGAACTGCGCCGTATTTCCTGAGAAGATGATTCATTCGTAAAACAAAAATAGCAAATCTTTTTTAGTGCCGAACGGTGATCCGTTTGGTGATCATTTCAGAGGGGCGGTCAGCAGCACTGATCCTGCAAAAATACATGCCTTGTGTTAGCAGCGAAGTATTGAGCAAGCAAGCCGTTTCAAATGAAACCGTTCTGATCAATTGTCCCATCGTGTTATAAACCTGCATTTGGTACGCTCCTTTCGGATTCTGAATTCTTAACGTAATATTTTCATTTGCCGGGTTGGGAAAAGCTTCTACATTCCAGTCGATGAACTGCTCCTGCGCTGCAACGGACATTGTTCCGCTTCCGTTGAACCAGCAAACTCCTCCTGCATAATTTCCGATGACAAGATCCATGAGCCCGTCGCTATTCAGATCTGCTATGTTCGGCGCTATGCGTGTTCCCTGGAAAATATTCAGGTAAGTGGTATCGGTTTTTGTAAATGCGCCGGTAAGATTGCCATCAATATTATCATAAAGCTGTATATAGCCACTTTCAGCCCCGACGAACAAGCGGGATACCGAGCCCTGCTTGAAGAGAAGCGGATAGCTGTATCCTACAAAATATCCGGGGCGGTTCACTTTGATGTTTCCCCAGAAATAGGTGATGGAATCAAGCGAAGGAACAGAAGCTGTCGGACTTCCAACGTGATCAAAGTAAGCGAGCTTTCCGTTCCTTCCTCCGACAACCAGGTCATTCATCCCGTCGCCATCCACATCCACAATTTGCGGCGCGGCACAATCTCCTACATCGATCACTCGTCCACTGGAATTCTTCAGGTTCGGACCGGTGAGCGAGAAATTTGCAGTTGCACCTGCAGCGGCCACGTTCTCGAAGTATTGCAATTTTCCATCGTTTCCGCCGATGATCATATCTGCGTCACCATCGCCGTCAAGATCACCGAAAGCGGGAATCATGTTCAGCAGGTTAAGCGTGCTGAGATTAGCATAGTCGTTAGTGATATAAGTGAAAGCAGGTACTGTCGCAGTGCCGGTATTTTTG
Organism: Bacteroidia bacterium; assembly: GCA_045805205.1. GTDB lineage: Bacteria > Bacteroidota > Bacteroidia > 2-12-FULL-35-15 > 2-12-FULL-35-15 > 2-12-FULL-35-15. The sequence continues at coordinate 30,620 of JBJMLR010000001.1, forward strand.
AAAAGCATGATCTTTGACTTAAACGTGCTCCCGATCAAATAACCGTAATTTCCAATGAACAGATCCTTCAGTCCGTCATTGTTGTAATCAAAAAAAACAGGATAACATCCTTCACCGGTTTCGATCATATCATTCTGATACAGATCCGAACGTTTGTAGTCGAAATCAGGAATGCTGTTTGTGCCGTTGTTCTTGTAATAAACAACGCTGCTTTTATTTTCGGAATAGTTCGGTGCATTCGGACTTACGATCAGATCCTTCACATTGTCATTATCAACATCCACATAATACGGCGCGGGAAAGGTGGTCAGTGAAACGCCGGTAGTGGAAGTTGTATTCGCGGGAAAGTTAATATCGATCGAGCCAAAATGATTATTCGTGGGAATGCCATCATTGGTAAGCATGGTCAGGTTGTTGAAAGAAATATCGCCGACGATGAATTCTTTCGCTCCGTCACCGTTCAGATCGATGCAAAGCTCGGCACCGGCTGCGTGCATCGAAGTTCGCAGCTCTTCCGGAGAAGCCGTTAATTCCGGTGCACTTACATTTGCCGCACATGTATCATTCAGTGTATAGTTATTGCTGAGCGCATCTTCCGCCGCATAGCCGAAACATTTGTTGGCCATTTCAAAGACCAGGCTGTCGCAGCTTCCGTACAGATCCATTCCCTGGTTCTGATGGTATTCCATATAGGTAGTGCTGCTCGCGAATGTTACGATATCGAGATCGCCGTCGTTATCCACATCCGTGAAAGCGGGAACATCGACCGGCGTGATGTAGAGATTCGCTTTGATTCCCGTGGAAGGATTATATTTCGTCTGAAGCGCCCCGGTGATCAGCGTAAATTGCAATCCTGTGGAAAATGTAGAAGTGTTTTTATAAACCTTCACACCGACAACTGTATCAGCGAATGTGAAAATATCTTCCTTGCCATCGCAGTTGTAATCTACAAATAGCGCCCAGTCGTGAAGCACCGGAAAGCGGCTTTCATACTGCGGAGCATAGGTCACATCCACAGAATCGCTTGATCCATTGGAAAGAAAAGTACGAAGCTTGTTTCCGCTGCGGTCAAAAGTGACAACATCCCTGATGCCGTCAAGGTTAAGATCAATGTTCGATACTTGTACGAAGTTGAGCCCTCCGGCCCACGGATACCTGAGATAGCCGGTTCCGGAATTGACCGCTATGCTGTCGCTCTGAATGAAGTAGGGCTGCGCACCGGCGAATGCTGATATAAAAAGGAGTATAGCGGAAAGTGAATAACGTTTCAGTTTCATTTTTGCACAACGATGCGTTTAGTCAGCTCTGCGCTTAATTGTTTACCATCAGCACCTACTTCGGAAATTTTACAGAGATAGATCCCGCTGTTCATATCCTGCGAGGAGATCTTTAATTCATCCGAAATAAAGTCCTCTTCCATCATCATTTGTCCCATCACATTATAAAGCTGCATGTGGTATTTTTTATTGTTTCCGCCGCTCATACGAACGGTGAAATTCCCGGATGACGGATTCGGAAAAACATCGAAATCAAACTGTAAAATGTTGTTGCGGTCGTTTGTTGTGATCGACATCGTGCCGCTGTAAAAGCTCAGTCCGCCTTCATAATTTCCGACAACGAGATCGAGAAAGCCGTCGCCGTTGATATCCGCTGTAGCCGGTGCCGTGCGTGTTCCCTGGAAAATATTCATATAAGTGGAATCAACCCAGGTGAAAATACCGCTGAGGTTTCCATCGATGTTGTTATACCTGCGGATATAGCCGCTTTCCTCACCGACAAAAAGATTGGTAACACCGCCTTGCTTGAAAAGCGCCGGGTAGCTGTATCCGGTAAAATAACCGGGCAGACAAACATTCACACCGCCGAAGTTATAGGTGATGGAGTCAAGCGCCGGAACCATCGTTGCGCCGGTGTGGCGAAAGTATGCCAGCTTCCCGTTTCGCCCGCCGACTACGACATCATTTGTACCGCCGCCATCCATATCTGCGATCAACGGTACCGCATAATCGCCCACGTCGATAACTCTTCCTGAAGAATTCTGCAGGTTTGCCGCTGAAAGCACAAAGTGACATGTTGCTCCGGGTGCAGCTGTGTTCCGGAAATAATGGATCTTTCCATCCATTCCGCCGATGATCATATCGGCATCACCGTCTCCGTCCATGTCTCCGAACGCCGGAACCATATTGCCAATGCCAAGAGAGCTGAGCGGTGTAGCAGTTCCATCGAATCCGTCATAATCACGTGTTACCAGGTCGAATTTCGGCGAAGTAGCGGTTCCCGTATTCTTGAACAATGCGATCTGGTGGGAATACACACCGGGAGTATAATATCCGTAATTCCCCACGAAAAGATCCAGCAACCCGTCATTGTTGTAGTCGAAAAATACCGGATATGCACCTTCACCCACTTCGATCATGTTGTCCTGTAAAAAATTACTTTGCTGAAATTCAAAGTCCGGGAGACTCTCGGTACCGGTATTTTTGTACCAGACCACGCTGTTGAAATTCTCGGAAACTCCGGCAGCGCTCGGACTTACAATAAGGTCATCGGTTCCGTCATAATCACAATCCAGGTAAAATGCACATGGAAAAATGTCCAGGTCGAGAGCTGTTGTGCTTGCACTGTGAGAAGGGAAAGCAATATCCTTAGCGATAAATGATCCGTCTGTTGGAGTACCTCCGTTTGTCAGCATGGTCAGGTTGGCAAAAGAAATATCGCCGACAATAAATTCTTTTACATTGTCATTATTAAGATCGATGCACAATTCGCAGGATCCGGAATGTCTTTCGGCATCGCGGAGCTCTGTTCCATCGGGTACAAATTCAGGAACACTGACGTTGCTCGGACAGGTATCGTGCAGCGTGTAGTCGTTGCTCAGTGCATTTTCAGCTGCATATCCCCAGCAGCGGTTAGCCTCCTGGAAACGCAGGCTGTCAGGAGTTCCGTAATATTCCATGCTGAGATTCTTGTGGTACTCGAGAAAAGTCCCCATAATGGAAAACGTCACTACATCCACATCGCCGTCGTTGTCGATATCACTTAAAGCCGGAATATCGGCAGAGCTCACATAGAGGTTAGGTCCCGAGCTCCAGAAGCTGATCCCCCAGTTTGAAATCGTTCCTGCAGATCCGCCGGTATCGTCACCCACATTCAGTGACCAGGTTCCGTTCGGAGTTCCGCACGCAAGGAAAGCCGCCCATGCGGAAGGTCCCGCTTCCGGAACATACGTGCTTGTAAAGGGGGCCGTATTATAGCCGGCGGACCCGATCACACCGGTAACCGCATTATAATGACTGAATGAAGTATTGATAAAATTAGAGCCACTGCCGCCTGCATTTTTGATCAGCCGCATTCTGCCGCCGCAAGGGTTCACAATGTATACGATCAGGTCATTATCGTTAGGATGTACAATGTTCAGGTTGATGAATTTGATATCCCAGTTGGTAGCGGTAAGACCGGATACAGCGATATTCGATTTTGCATAGTTTACACCCGGAGTGCCTGCAACGCCATCCCAGGTGGATACAACGCCGGCATCCGGAATTACGACGCTTGAAGTACTTGCTTTTGTAACTGCATTGTAATCCGATCGGAGCAGGTTCACCACTTTCGTGAATTGTAAGGTAGTTGCTGTGGAAGTGTTTTTATAGATGTCGAAGCCTCCGCCAAATATGGAGTAGGTAAAAATGTCCTCTTTCCCATCACCATTATAATCTTTCAGCAGCATCCATTCCGAAACTTTAGGAAACCTTGATTCATATTGCGGATCATAGATCAGTCCGACAGCACCGGGTGTTGTGCCCTGGTTAACGAAGGTTCGGACCTTATTTCCGGTCTTGTCAAACATCACCACGTCCTTGATCCCGTCCATATTCAGATCGATGTTGGAAGACTGGATGAAATTAAGTCCGCCTGCCCAGGCATTCAGCAGCGGAGTTCCGCCGATGCTTACAGGAATACTGTTGTCCCATTGCACAAAAGGCTGCGCCGCCGCATCAAAGGCTAAAAAAGAGAGATAGGAGAGTAACAGGATCCGGGATAATTTCATGTGAAGTGATTTATATACAAATATAACGTTTTTCGCTGAAAAAGGGTTGCCAGGCCGGTCTTAAAAACACCTCCCGGGACACCGAAAAAGAGGTAAAATCAGGCATTCCTTTTAAAATTGGTAAATAATAATAGTTATTCTATATTTGCACCCTTATTTTTAAAAAGTAAAAAGGTGATGAGGTGATGAGGAAATGAAGGGATACTCCCGATTTTATCCGAATGCTCCGGCACCCTAACAACTAAAATTACGATTATGCAGAACAAAGGCGCTATCAGGCTACTTGCGATATTACTGGCTCTTGCCTGTGCTTATTATTTAATGTTCACGTATGTGGGTGTCGGAATTGAAAATGACGCCAAAAAATATGCGGAAGAATATGTTGCCCGTCCCGATGTAACAGATGCGGCAAAGAAGGTAAGCAGTTCTGAAGTAAAGCAGCAGACGTATATTGATTCACTCAAGAATGCGAAAGCGAATTTCTATCTGGATTCTTTGAAGAAGCTTCCGGTGATCGATGTATACATTGCAAAGTATACGTATGATGAAGTTCGTAACCAGCAGCTGAACCTCGGTCTTGACCTTAAAGGCGGTATGAACGTAACGCTGGAAGTTTCGGTGGAGGAGCTGATCAGAGGCCTTTCCAATAACAGCAATGATCCTGCATTTAACGAGGCGCTCAAAAATGCGACTGCATTATTAGTGAAGTCTTCCAAAGATTATGTGACTCTTTTCGGTGAAGAATATCATAAGATCAATCCGAACGGACATCTTGCGATCAATTTCCAGACGATCGAGCTGAAAGGAAAGATCGACTTCAATTCTACTGATGACGAAGTGCTCGCGTTTCTCCGTTCACGTGTAGATGAAGCAATTGAAACTTCTGAAAAAACACTGCGTACCCGTATCGATAAATTCGGGGTAACTCAGCCGAATATCAAGCGCTTGTCCGGATCCGGCCGGATTCTGATCGAATTGCCGGGTGTTACCGATAAAGCGCGTGTCCGTAAGCTTCTTGTCGGAACTGCAAACCTCGAGTTCTGGGAAACATATAATAATGCAGATCAGAAGGACGGGATCGCGGAAGCGCTTAACAAAGCCAATACCCGCCTGAAAGAGATCCTTTCACCTGAATTGGTAAAAGCAGACTCTGCGAAAAAAGCGGATTCGACTTCAACTACCGGTGCAATCGCTAAAACAGCTTCTGACAGCAGCAAAACAAAAACGACTGTTGCGGACTCAGCTAAAAAAGGCGGACTTGATGCTCAGCTGGGAGACAACATTAAAGACGATACAACCAAAGGAGCGGATGGACTGACAACTGCGCAGCGTGCTTCGGTTGATTCCGCAAAAAGAGAAAACCCGCTGTTTGCACTTTTGCAGCCGGCATATAAATACAATGAGAAAAATGAATTTCAGGGATTAGGTGAAGGTCCGATCGTAGGATCTGCATTCATTAAGGATACTGCGAAAATCGGTCAATACCTCCGCAATCCGAAGATCCGTTCGATCTTCCGTCCGTATACCAGGTTTGCCTGGTACTTTAAGCCTTATGATCCGGAAGAAAAGCGCCTGCAGCTCTTTGCGCTGAACGGAGCCACTAACAAAGGAAAAGCACCGTTATCAGGTGATATCATTACGGAAGCAGAAGTAGTATTCGACCAGAGTACCGGTGGTAACCCTTCTATCCGTATGTCGATGACCACTGAAGCGGGAAATGCCTGGAAGCGTCTGACACGTGCAAACGTTGGTAAATCGGTTGCGATCGTGCTCGATGGAAGTGTTTATTCATTCCCGAATGTAAATGAGGAGATCGGCGGCGGTGTTTCTACCATCACCGGTCAGTTCAGCCAGGCGGAAGCGACCGACCTTGTAACGATCCTGAAAGCGGGTAAACTTCCTGCGAAGACAGTCATCGTTCAGGAAGCAGTGGTTGGACCAACGCTGGGTGCTGAAGCGATCCACAAAGGTTTTGTGTCCACAATCATTGCATTGTTGCTCGTCCTCTTATTCATGGGCTTCTATTACAGCAAAGCGGGCTGGGTTGCCGATCTTGCGATGATTATCAACAACTTCTTCGTCGTTGGTATTCTCGCGTCTTTCGGAGCGGTTCTTACACTTCCCGGTATCGCCGGTATCGTTCTTACGATCGCGATGTCGGTGGATGCGAACATCCTGATCTTCGAACGTGTGCGTGAAGAGCTCCTGCTCGGAAAAGCGGTCGGTGTTTCTATTAAGGAAGGTTATCGCAATGCGATGTCATCCGTGATCGATTCCCACATCACCGGTTTGTTGCTGGGTATCATCCTCTATGTATTCGGAACCGGTCCGATCCAGGGTTTTGCAACCACGCTGATCATTGGTATTATTTCTTCCTTGTTCTGTGCGATCTTTATCACACGATTGATCTTTGACCGCTGGCTGAAAAAAGGTGTTGCGATTCCTTTCGGAAATAAGATGACCGAAAAAGCATTCCGCAGCTTCAATTTCAACTTCGTAGGAAAACGTAAATGGTATTATGTGTTCTCTTTACTGATCATCACTGCCGGTGTGATCTCCTTCCTGAACAAAGGATTCAGCCTCGGCGTAGATTTTAAGGGCGGCCGTTCTTATGTGGTCCGTTTTGACGATCCGAAACCAACCGATGAGGTGATCAAAGCGCTGACCACCACTTTTGGTGAAGCGCCGGAAGTGAAGCTGTATGGTGAAGGCGGAACACAGGTGAACATTACAACTACTTATAAGATCGAGGATCAGGGAGACAATGTAGAAAGCCAGGTAGAGGATAAGCTGAACGAAGGTCTTGCAAAGCTGAATGAGAAGTACGAGATCATGAGCTCCGTGAAAGTGGGGGAAACGGTTTCCCGCGATATCAAAACGAAAGCGATCTGGGCGGTTTTATTATCCTGCCTTGTGATGTTCATGTTCATTTTCATCCGTTTCAAGAAATGGCAGTATGGTTTGGGTGCGGTTGTCGCGCTCTTCCACGACGTATTGATCGTTCTTTCGGTTTACACGATCTTCGATGGTATTCTTCCGTTCTCTCTGGAGATCACGCAGGACTTCATCGCAGCGATTCTGACGGTAATGTCTTATTCGATGGTTGACTCCGTGGTTGTGTTCGACAGGATCCGTGAGTACCTCACCGAGCGTAATAAGGCTGATCTCGACAAAACGGAGAGAGTAAAAGTGATCAATTACGCATTGAACAGCACATTGAGCCGTACGATCAACACGGCCCTCACTATCTTCTTTGTAATGCTCGCGATCTTCCTCTTTGGAGGTGAAACGATCAAAGGATTTGCATTCGCCTTGCTGATCGGTATCGCGATCGGTACCTATTCTTCGATCTGTATCGCTACTCCGATTGTAATCGACCTGGAAAGAGAAAAGCCGGAAGCGGAGAAAAAATAATTTGATAATTGATCAATTTGTCGATGTGACAATGGAGCCCTTCGGAATTTTCCGGAGGGTTTTTTTATGGCTTTTGTTATAGTGTTAGGGTGTTTAAAGTGTTAAAGTGTTAAAGTGTTATAGTGTTAGGGTGTTAATGTGTTTATGTTGTTAAAGAGGCGAGCTTAGCTTTCCGGTACAAAAAGTATCATCGTACCTGGATTTACCAAAACACCATCCGGGAGTGTTAAGGTGTTATCGTGTTAAAGTGTTTATGTTGTTAAAGAGGCGAGCTAGTTTTTCTGTACAAAAAGTATCATCGTACCCGGATCTACCCAAACACCCGGGCACCCAAACACCATCCGGGAGTGTTAAGGTGTTAAAGTGTTTATGTTGTTAAAGAGGCGAGCTAGTTTTTCTATACAAAAAGTATTATCGTACCTGGATTACCCAAACACCCGGGCACTCAAACACCATCCGGGAGTGTTAAAGTGTTTGAGTGTTAAAGTGTTTAGGTTATTAAAGGTGCCAATTAGTTTTCGGGTACAAAGAGTATCATCGTACCCGGATCTACCCAAACACCCGGGCACTCAAACACTATCCGGGAGTGTTAAGGTGTTAGGGTGTTAAAGTGTTTAGGTTATTAACGGTGCCAATTAGCTTTCCGTTGCAACGAGTATCATCGTACCCGGATCTACCCAAACACCCGGGCACCCAAACACTCAAACACTTTCTTCGCCGGTCAAATTTGTTTTTGGTGCAAGAAGTATTATCGTACCCGGATCTACCCAAACACCCGGGCACTCAAACACTTTAACACTATAACACCCAAACACATTTAATTACTACCTTTGTAATATAATTTCTGATCATGTTAAACTCAATCCTCATATTCTTAAATCTCGGTGGAGGCGAAGTATTTATGGTGGTGTTGTTCATCCTGCTTTTCTTTGGCTCGGATAAGCTGCCGGAACTTGCAAAAGGACTAGGGAAGGGGCTTCGGGAGATCAACGATGCAAGGAACCAGATCCAGAATGAGATCACTAAAGGAACCGAAGGGCTGAAGGAAGAGCTGGAGAAGCACACTGCCGAGATCCAATCGGAGATCATTAAAGCCGGAGAAAGCATGAGGCGCCAGATCGACGATGCGGCCAAGAGCATTGATGACGAAGGAAAAACGCTGGAAGATACAATGAAGTGAGCGCTCACTTTATTATCTCTCGGGCAACCATATTGCTATTTTTCGTCTGAATATCATCATGAAAAGGATTTTAATCTCGTGCCTTGTTATCTTCGGGTTCTCTTGTAAAAAAGGAGAAATCGACGTGCCGCCCACTGTACAGAGCTGCGCCCCGACATTTATCAGCAGCAGCATCTGGGCCATGAACGGCAATATTTCGGATCCGGGTACCGGTTGTGTCTCGCGCGGGTTTATCTGGGGACGAAATCCATCGATGATGGGAGTCGGCAATCAAACATGGTTGCCGGTCAGCGGAACATCAGCCGGCAGCTTTACTGCGAACCTGTCGGGCCTGGTCAGCGGGAATCACTATTATTATCAAGCCTTTGCAGTCGGGAAAGTCGGAACAAACTACGGAACTATTGTAGAGATCGCACCCTGACATTTTATTATTATATTTGTATTACATCCCCGCAATTCTTAATTCGCCATGAATGAGAAGCCGGGGATTTTTCTTTTCTGTATTTCTATCGTGTTTGTTCTTCAGTTCGTATTCTCAGGTTGAGAATAGTCTTGTTTCCGGAAAATGGCGTTCAGTGAAGGCAAAGCTGATCAGCGATCCTTTTGAGCCGTTTTATGTATACACCGCCGAGGATCCGGGGAACACACTAAAGGCTGTGATCGGGCAATACATTACATTCGATATGCATGTCGGCGCGCTTAAAGCAGATTCGCTTTATAACTGGGGATTATCATGCCGCTCATACGCAACTGTGGCCGTTGTAAAGAGTAACGATTACTACATCACCCTTCGTATTCCCGGCTCGGTTCATATTGATGAGTTCAGGGAGGTCCAGACAAGCGGGTTTATATACGTGACCTTCGAGCGGGACTACTAACCAAGGTTCCGGATACATGCCCGGATCCACTATAAACGCACGGGCACCCAAAACACCTTTCGTGAGTGTTAAGATGTTTTAGTGCTTACGTTTAATAGGTGCAAATTAGTTCTTCGGTACAAGAAACATCTTCGTACCTGGACCTACCAAAACACCCGGGCACCCAAACACCTTTTTAAGAGGCCCAAATTAGTTCTTCGGTACAAGAAACATTTTCGTACCTGGATCTACCAAAACACCCGGGCACCCATACACCTAAGCACTTTTCCAGAGTAATTAACAATTTTTCAACCCTGTTAATAAAATAAAACAGGCTTTTTCCGGCATCACCCCCCTATTTTTTCATACTTTTGTCAAATAAGTTGATTTTTTTGCTGTTGACCCCCTGTTTTTTACTTCGATCACTAATTTTTTTCTAAAATACCTCTTAAATTAACACATTTACTAATCACTAAATAACCAAACGCCATGGCATTTCACAGATTCAAAGCATTAGAAGCGGTTCTGACCCGGGTTCCGCAGGAAGTAACCTTGCCTAGTAATAAGGTATCCGAATTTTTCGGGGAGAATGTGTTCGGCATTGACGCAATGCGCGAATATCTCTCGGAAGAAGCGTTCAACAGTGTTATGGCTGCAATGCAGCAGGGGACACAGATCGACCGTAAAATGGCCGACCAGGTAGCAGCGTCTATGAAAGCATGGGCAAACTCCAAAGGGGCCACTCATTATACGCATTGGTTTCAGCCGCTCACCGGGACAACGGCAGAAAAGCACGATGCCTTCTTCGAGCCAACCGAAGGCGGAAGAGCGATCGAGCGTTTCGGGGGCGGACAGCTTGTTCAGCAGGAGCCGGATGCTTCTTCGTTCCCGAACGGCGGGATCCGCAATACATTTGAAGCACGCGGTTATACTGCCTGGGATCCGACCTCCCCGGCATTCGTGATCGGAAAGACATTATGTATTCCAACCATCTTCGTGTCCTACACCGGAGAAGCCCTGGATTTCAAAACACCTTTGTTGAAGGCACTTTCGGCGGTTGATAAAGCCGCAGTAGATGTCTGCCAGTATTTCGATAAGAATGTTACAAAAGTAAATGCTACCCTTGGATGGGAACAGGAGTATTTCCTGGTGGATGATGCATTATTCAACGCCCGTCCGGATCTGGCCATGACCGGCCGCGCACTTTTCGGGCACATTCCTGCAAAAGGACAGCAATTGGAAGATCATTACTTTGGTTCAATTCCGGATCGTGTGGCTGCATTTATGCGCGATTTCGAGATCGAGTCGCTGAAGCTGGGTATTCCGATCAAGACCCGTCACAATGAAGTTGCCCCGAATCAGTTCGAGTGCGCACCTGTTTTTGAAGAGTGTAACCTCGCAGTTGACCATAACCAGCTGCTTATGGACGTGATGGAAAAAGTAGCACGCCGTCATAATTTCCGCGTACTGCTGCATGAGAAGCCTTACGCAGGAGTGAACGGAAGCGGTAAGCACAATAACTGGAGCCTTGGTACGAACACCGGAAAGAACCTGCTGAGCCCGGGCAAAACGCCGAAGACCAACCTGCAATTCCTCACCTTTTTCATCAACACCGTAAAAGCAGTGCATGACAATGCGGATCTGCTTCGCGCATCCATCGCAACAGCGAATAACGATCATCGTTTAGGAGCAAACGAGGCGCCGCCTGCGATCATGTCCGTGTTCCTGGGAACGCAGCTTTCCCATGTGCTGGATGAATTGGAAGCGAAGGTGAAATCCGGAAAAATGAGTCCTGATGAAAAAACAGCACTGAAGCTTGGAGTTGGTAAAATTCCGGATATCCTGCTGGATAATACCGACCGTAACCGAACTTCGCCATTTGCATTTACCGGGAATAAATTTGAGTTCCGCGCGGTAGGCTCATCCCAGAACTGTGCGGGACCGATGACCGTGCTGAATACTATCGTCGCGGATCAGCTCCTGAAGTTCAAGAAAGAGGTGGATGCGCTGATCGCGAAGAATATCGATAAAGATGAAGCCATTTTCCAGGTGCTCCGCAAGTGCATAGTGGATTCCAAAAAGATCCGGTTCGAAGGAAACGGCTATGGGGAAGAATGGGTGAAAGAAGCCGCAAAAAGAGGATTGTCAAATATCAAAACCACTCCGCTCGCGCTGGGAGCATTTGTTTCAAAGCAAACCATGGAGCTGTTTGAAAGAAACGGCATCATGAGCGAGCGCGAACAGCATGCCCGTTATGATATCTATCTTGAAACATATACCAAGAAGATCCAGATCGAGAGCCGTGTAATGGCGGATCTGGCGCTCAATCACATTATTCCGACCGCAATTAAATACCAGAGCATACTGATCGAAAATGTGAAGGGATTGAAGGACATTCTGAGTGCTGCGGATTTCAAGAAAGCGGCGCAGATCCAGCTGGAAATGATCTCCGATATCTCAGAGCATATCAATGTGATCAAGACCAAGGTGGATGAAATGACCGAAGCACGGAAGAAAGCCAATGCGATCAGTGATGTTAAAAAACAAGCCATCGATTACTGCGAAAAGGTGAAATCCTATTTCGACATAATTCGCTATAATGTAGATAAATTGGAGATTTTGGTGGACGACGAGAGCTGGCCGCTGCCAAAATACCGCGAATTGCTGTTTACCAAGTAATTAGCTTTTTTTGCTGAAATCCTTATCCGTAGCTGTAACGGATAAGGATTTTTGCGTTATAGAGCTGTCAAAACCTTAAAAAAATGATGAAAAAAGAATTTTTTTGTTTAAAATATTTATTTATTTTAGCACCCATTAACTAAGCAAACCCAATATCCAATATGAAGATAATTATAAAATTAACTGCTGTTTTAGCTCTCTCTCTCTTATTTTCGGCTAATGCTGTTGCTCAGAAGAATTTCTCAAAGGATGCGGATAAAGCATTTGACAGCAAGGAGTACTTCAACGCGATCGAGCTTTACAAGAAGGCTTATACCAAAGCCAAGAAGAAGGAGGACAAGGCTTTTATTATTTTCAGAACTGCTGAATGCTATCGTAATATCGGTGATGCTAAGCAGGCGGAAGCATGGTATATCAAAGCTGTTAAAGCGAACTATACAGATCCTAAAGCTAAGTTGTACCTCGCGGATGCTAAAAAAGCGCAGGAAAAGTACAACGAAGCGCTCATCGAATACAACAACTATAAAAAAGAAGTTCCTTCTGATCCGCGCGGAGAAGATGGTGCTAAATCCTGCGAGCTTGCACAGCAATGGAAAGATAAGCCTACCCGCTACAAAGTGGAGAACATGGCCCTGATCAATACCAAGGATTTCGACTTTGCTCCTTGCTACGCTGATAAGAAATACAACAAGCTCTACATTACATCTACCCGTCCGGGTGTTGTAGGTTCATCGATCGATGGATCTCTTGGTGAAAACTACAGCGATATTTTCGAGACAATGATGGACAAGAACGGAAAATGGAGCACTCCAACTTCTCTTCCTGAACCGATCAACTCAAAGGATAACGAAGGTTTGAGCTTTGTCAGCAAAAAAGGCGACATGATGTTCTTCACCCGTTGTATCGTTGATAAAAAGAAGATCACCCTGAACCAGTTGTGGTACGCTCCTAAAAAAGGTAACGTATGGGGCGATCCTGTAAAAGTTAATTTCTGCGTTGATACTATCAAATACGCTTCTCCGTGTCTTACTTCCGACGGACAAACATTGTTCTTCTGCTCTAACATGCCGGGCGGACAAGGTGATAATGATATCTGGATGAGCAAGTATGATAAGAAAAACAAGACGTGGGGAACTCCAACCAACCTTGGACCATCTATCAATACTGCAGGAAACGAGCAGTATCCGTTCATTCATGATGACGGAACGTTGTATTTCTCTTCTAACGGCCACCTCGGAATGGGCGGACTGGATATCTTCAAAGCAGAGAAAAAAGGAGATGACCAGTGGGCAAACGTTACGAACATGAAATACCCGATCAACTCCGCAGGAGATGATTATGGTATCATCTTCGAAGGAAAAAAGGAAAGAGGCTATCTCTCCTCTAACCGTGAAGGAACAAAAGGTGCCGATGACATCTGGTCATTCGTTCTTCCTCCGTTGCTGTTCACTATCGAGGGAGTTGTAAGCGATTGTTTATATAAGGAAGTTGTTCCTGGTGTAACCGTTAAGCTGGTTGGTTCCGACGGATCATCGGTTGAAACAAAAACGGATGCAGCAGGTTACTATAAATTTGCTGAAAACGGAACGGCACGTTATGTAAATCCTAACACTTCATACGTGATCACCACACAGGTTGGAACAGATGTTAAAACGACACAAGCTCCGCTGGGATTCCTGAACAGCTCTGATAAGGTGAAGGAAACAACGGTTGGTGTTGAAGAAGCAAAAGTATTTAAGCATGACTTCTGCGTAGCTCCGATCAAGAAAGAAATGCGTTTCCCTGACGTATTGTACGATTTGGGTAAGGCAGACCTTCGTCCGGAGTCAAAAGATTCTCTTAACTTTCTTTACCAGACCCTGATCGATAACCCGAATATCACTATCGAGCTGAGCTCTCATACTGACTATCGTGGATCCGATGCGGCTAACCAGAAATTATCTGAAGCACGTGCGAAATCCTGCGTTGAATACCTCGTTTCTAAAGGAATTCCTGCAGAGCGTATGACGCCGGTTGGATATGGCGAGAAGAGACCGCTGGAAGTAGATGCTGACCTGGACGGAAAAGTGGATTATACGCTTTCACAGCAATACATCGACAAACAGAGCAAAGGGCAGCCGAAAGAATTTTATGAGGCGCTCATGCAGAAGAACCGTCGTACGGTATTTAAAGTATTGCGCAAGGATTATGTAGATCCTAACGCTCCGAAAGATGTTCCTCAAACAACTCCGACTCCTCCGAAAACGGACGACGACGACGACGGAGGTGAATAAAAAATCACTTCTTCTTGAAAAAGAACTCAAAAACATCCCGACCTTCGGGATGTTTTTATTTTAACCCTTCGACAGGCTCAGGGTGACATCCCGATAGCTCAGGGTGATATCCGAAAAAAGATATGAGTACAGATAACCGATACGACCAGCGTGGTGTTTCAGCTTCCAAGGAAGATGTACACAAAGCCATCGCAAAAATCGATAAAGGATTATTCCCAAAAGCATTCTGCAAGATCGTTCCGGACTATCTTGGCGGCGATGAGAACTATTGCATTATAATGCATGCAGATGGAGCCGGAACAAAATCTTCCCTGGCTTACGCTTATTGGAAAGAAACCGGCGACATCTCCGTTTGGAGAGGAATTGCGCAGGATGCGATCGTAATGAATACCGATGATCTTCTTTGTGTAGGTGCGGTGGATAATATTCTTCTTTCATCCACGATCGGCCGGAATAAGAACAATATTCCTGCTGAGGTGCTCGCGGAAATTATCAACGGAACCGAAAGTGTTCTTGAACAGCTCAGAAGTTACGGGATCGGGATCTACTCGACAGGGGGTGAAACGGCTGACGTAGGCGACCTGGTAAGAACGATCATTGTAGATTCCACTGTAGTCTGCCGCATGAAACGCAGCGATGTGATCGACAATAAAAATATTCGTCCGGGTGATGTGATCGTCGGGCTTGCCTCCTCCGGAAAAGCAAAGTACGAAACAGAATACAATGGCGGTATGGGAAGTAACGGGCTAACATCGGCCCGTCATGATGTTTTTGAGAAGAACGTCGCAAATAAATTCCCTGAAACATTTGATGCAGCGGTACCGGATGAACTGGTATACTCAGGTAAGTATAAGCTGACCGACAAAATTAATATTTCAGCGTCATTGAAAGGTAGTGACGGCGAACGAACTGACGAAATAACAATTGGCAAGCTGGTGCTGTCACCAACACGGACCTATGCTCCGATCATCAAAAAGGTCCTCGGTTTGTACCATGGACAAATTCACGGAATGGTCCATTGCAGCGGCGGTGCACAAACGAAAGTAATGCACTTTGTGGATAAGGTACACGTGATAAAGAATAACCTGTTCCCGGTTCCGCCTTTGTTCACGCTCATTCGCGAGCAAAGCGGCACCGACTGGAAAGAAATGTATAAGGTGTTCAACATGGGACACCGGATGGAGCTATATGTTCCAAAGGAATTAGCAGAAGATATTATTTCGATATCGAAATCATTTGGCGTGGACGCGCAAGTTGTCGGCAGAGTGGAGGCAAGCGAAAAAAATAAGCTGACGATTATTTCTGATAAGGGAACTTTCGAGTATTAGCGGAGTCGCTGTAGGACAAGCAGTGCGCTTAGGCAAATGCCGGCGTCACTGCTATTTTTTTGTAAATTTGCGTTGAAATAGTAATAGCTGAGTTTGGAATTCTAGTTCTCCAGCTCATCAAATCAAAAATTCAGAATTGTGTTAGATAAGTTAGCAGCCATAAAAAGACGTTGGGAAGAAGTTGAGCAAAAGCTGTCGGATCCCAAGATCATTGGCGACATGAAAGAGTTCAAAAAGTTCAACAAAGAATACAAGGATCTTACCGAAGTAGTGAATGCCTACCACGAGTATAAGAAAATTGTGGAGAACCTTGAATTCAATAAAACCATCCTTGCCACCGAGAAAGACGATGAGATGAAGGAAATGGCAAAAATGGACATTGCAGAGCTGGAGCCGAAAAAAGAGCAGATGGAAAGCGAGATCCGCCAGATGCTTGTACCAAAGGATCCTGAAGATGCAAAAGATTGTGTTTTGGAGATCCGCGCCGGTACCGGGGGAGATGAAGCAAGTATTTTCGCAGGAGATCTTTTCCGCATGTATTCACGCTTCTGCGATCAGCATAACCTGAAGCTGGAGGTCATCGATTCAAATGAAGGGACAGTTGGAGGATATAAAGAAGTGATCTGTGAAGTAAAAGGTGAGAATGCATACGGAATCCTGAAATTTGAAGCCGGTGTTCACCGTGTACAGCGGATCCCGCTTACGGAAACACAGGGGCGCGTTCACACATCGGCGGCAACGGTGATCGTAATGCCGGAAGCTGACGAGGTGGATGTAGTGATCAATCCTGCGGATCTTGAAATTCAGTTTGCGCGTTCAGGCGGAGCGGGCGGACAGAATGTTAACAAGGTAGAAACAAAAGTAATGCTCACGCATAAGCCAAGCGGCATTGTTGTTACCTGCCAGATCGAGCGTTCGCAGCTTGGAAACCGGGAGCGGGCAATGCAGATGCTGCGCGCAAAACTGTATGAGCTTGAATTGCAGAAGAGCCTCGCCAAAGCATCTCAGAAGCGCAAGACAATGGTAACTACCGGCGACCGTTCGGAGAAGATCAGGACATATAATTATCCGCAGAACCGAATCACCGACCATAGAATTAATATGACGGTATACAACCTCACGGATTTTATGGATGGCAATATCATGGAAATGATCGAGGCGCTGAACCTGGCGGAAAATGCAGAGCGTTTAAAAGAAGGCGGAATAACGGCGTGATGGGCCGACGCATCGATTTCTGATGTGCAGATCATCGGAGCGTCATTGCGATCCGCCAGCCGGCGGAGAAGCAATCTCACATTTGAAGGCGATCCACCGTTTTACAGATCAAAAAAGATGACCAGACAAGAACTTTTCAATAACATTAAAAAGAAACAGAGCTTCCTCTGTATCGGCTTGGACACGGATCTTACAAAGATCCCTAAACACCTTTTGAATTCAGAAGATCCTGTTTTTGAGTTCAACAGACAGATCATCGATGCCACAAAAGATCTTTGTGTTTCATACAAACCCAACATGGCATTTTATGAAACACTCGGCGTGAAAGGGTGGATCAGCCTGGAAAAAACAATCAATTACATTAATTCAACCTGCCCGGATATTTTCACCATCGCGGATGCAAAGCGCGGTGATATTGGCAATACATCGAAAATGTACGCCAAAGCATTTTTGGAGAATATGAATTTCGATTCGATTACTGTGGCGCCATACATGGGCGAAGACAGTGTCACCCCTTTTCTTGAGTACAAAAATAAATGGGTGATCCTGCTGGCTTTAACTTCCAACCAGGGCTCGTTTGATTTTCAGGCACGGAAACTAAATGAGGGCAGCGGAAATTATTTATTCGAAGAAGTGCTGTACGCATCAAGGGTGTGGGGCTCTCCCGATAACATGATGTACGTGGTAGGAGCTACCAAAACGGAAATGATGACGGACATCCGCAAGATCGTTCCGGAGCATTTCCTGCTGGTTCCGGGTGTAGGAGCACAAGGCGGAAGTCTCAGTGATGTTGCGAAATATGGAATGAACAAACAATGCGGACTTCTTGTGAATTCCTCGAGGGGAATTATTTATGCTTCCTCCGGCGAAGATTTTGCTGATAAAGCGAGAGCGGAAGCGAAAACGCTGCAGGAGGAAATGAAGTCCCTTCTCGATAATTATCTCTAGAACTTTAATCCCAGCCGGCATCCCGCCGACCAGAGCACTGCATGGTGGTCAACGATCGGTATGTTGAAATCGCCGATCTCATATTTTGCATAAGGTTCAATAAAAACGGAACTCTTCGCAGAACATGGAATTTCCATTCCAAGATTCCCGGTTGCAAAAACAGCCAAAGGATCTATTTTTGTATCCGATCTTTTTTTCGTGCTCAGGTGATAGGTATATTCGAGAGTTCCGATCTCAACATTGCTGTTTATTATAGCTTCGGCATCTAATCCGGCGCCGGCATAAAACAGGCACTTTTTTGAAGGCAATACGAAGTTGGCCGCTAACGAAAGATCTGCGAAATCAAATTTATATGAAACGGTCATGTTTTTATATTCATGATGATAAAATCCGAGGAGGTCGCCCCAGCCCTGGGAATAGACCGTTCCGGGAATTGTTTTGAATCCTTCGCGGTCGTAGCCGAGTCCGATATCGAGATTAAAATGTTTCCTGTTGATAAAAGAGAGCAGGATCCCCGCTTCCTGTCCGTACCGGAAAGTTTCCAGGTCAGTGTCATAAGAGTAGCTCGTGTGGCTGTTTCCGTAATACGAATCTTCTAATACTGTTGCCTCGGTGTTCCTAATTCTTCCGCAGACCTTTGGAGCATAGAAGAGCTTCACATATACATTCCGCTGTTTTCCGGTGCTGTCATTTTTTTTCTCCGCCTGTGCATGGTTGTTTGAGATGTATTTTCCGTTCAGCTTATAAGAAATGCCGAGCAGGATAGAAGACGTATTGGATGTTACAGGTGAAAAGCTATACGAGTCCGGATAACGGGAGCTGGTGAAGGAATGGGCTTCCCTGCCTTCGATAGCAATATCGAATTTTTTTCCCGCCGGAATCCGAACGCCCATTCCGGCGATCAATCCGAGCTCCGTATTTTGTGACTTATTTCCATAATTGACCTTCACGCCATCGCTTTCGTATTTCAAAAGCCGGGAAATGTAATTTCCGGTTTCGGCAAAAAATATTCGCCGCTTTCCGGCATGAAACCGCATCATGACCGGTAGCGTCAGGTAGGAGATGTTTACTGATGAGCTTCCTGAATATCTGGTGATGTCAAATCGTTTGTTTTCAAGCAGAAGATCGGCAACAAAAGAAGAAGACCTCGTGAGATCGGTTTGCAGATGCACTCCGGTACTGTATGATATTTTGAATCTTGTATAAGAAGAAGCGCCTGCAAAATTGAAAAGATTGCTTCCTCCGGCAATCCCGATCTGAAACCGGCTGATCATAGCAGAATCAGGAAGCAGCTGACCTGCGTCTGATCCGCCGGAGCTTTTCTGATTTTCCGGAATTTTGTAGCAAGCTCCGAAACCGGCATTGCAGATAAACGGGTTCGACGCATTCCTGCCATAGCTAACTTCGGAAGGAGGAATTGAAGCTCTTGCTTCGATGAGCAGATCGAAATTTTTGCCGAGCGGGATCCGGCTGCCAGCTCCTGCAGTAATTGTGAAAAGCGACTCCCGGTGGAGGCCGGGCGTGTTTGTATAACTGTTATGCTTCTCGCTGAAGAATATCATATCGGTAAGACCGGCTTCAGCAAAAAAGAGCCTTTTATTTCCGATATAAAAACGTGCAAGAAGGGGCGCTGTCAATGAGTTGATGTTATATCTGTGATAAGCATTATCGCTGGTATAATTTTCAAAGTCGAGCCGGAATGCAAGCGAAAAATGTTTTTTGAGGTCGACCTGGAATTGGGCGCCTACAGAATAGCCGGTTGCACGCTGCTCGGAATGGGTCGCAAACAGGGCGTTGGCTCCTCCGCCAATTCCCAAATGGAAGACCGGATAGACTATTTTTTTTGCAGAATCGTTCTGAGCTTTCGTAATGAATGGAAGACAGACAAGCAAAAACCAGATGAGAGTTCTTTTCATTGATTCAGAACCGAAATGTACAATGATTAGTCGGACAATGCGCCTTTGGGTTGCGTTACATAAGGAAATTATAGCATTCCGGGGTCGGCTTTAGGCCAATCCGTATATTGCAACTCGCTGGTTTTCAATTCGTTTTATTTAGCTGCATTTCCAACCCTTTCACTATCTTTTCCATCTTAATAATAAACCCGCTCCTAGCTGTTGATCAGTGAAGCAGAATTAATAGAAGGCTGCAAGGCCAATAAACGTGATTTGCAGAAAGCGCTCTATCAGCGCTATGCTGCGAAGATGTTCTCCGTTTGCCTTCGCTATACGAAGAATCGGGAAGAAGCAGAGGATGTTTTGCAGGATGCTTTTGTGAAAGTCTTTACACGGATCGATCAATATTCAGGCAGCGGAGCGTTTGAAGGATGGATCCGCCGGATCATGGTCAATACCGCTCTTGAGGCATTGAGAAGCAAACGAATTGATTATTCTTCCAAAGAGATCGAAACGGTTGCTGATGATGAGGCGGTCGATCCCGAAGCGCTGACCCGGATCGCAATGCAGGACCTGATGCAGCATATCCGCGGGCTTCCAGCCGGATGCCAGGTTGTTTTCAATTTATATGTCATCGAAGGGTATAACCACCGCGAAATTGCGGAGATGCTGAATGTAACGGCAGGAACTTCCAAATCGCAGCTGGCGCGCGCGCGGAATCTGCTGCAGGAAAAATTAAAGAATGTTTATGAACAGAAGATAGTAATCAAATAGTTTTCCAGGAAAATGGAAGAAAACAACAAACATAATCCGTCGGACGAGGTCATCCGTTCCCGCTTCCAGGAGGCTGAGTTCATGCCTTCGGCGAATGCGTGGGATGAGATCGAAAAGCGTCTCGATGAGAAGAAACGCCGGCCCGTATTCTATTATTGGCTTTCCGGCGTTTTGCTTCTGCTGATAGGCGGTACAGCCTGGTATTTGCACCATGATGCGCAGTCCAAAGCTTCAGTGAAGGAAAAACAATTGGCTGTTGCGGAGCAGGCGAAGTCAAAAACAGAAGCAGCAGCTCCTGTTTCCAACGGATCTGCCAGACAAGAGAAACAAGTCCAGAGTAACAGCATTTCTGTAACAGAGAAAAATAATGCGGCAAGCTCAACCGGAAATGATTCCAAACTGCCGGCAATCGCGGCCGGCAAAGAAGTTAATGTAAAAACAGAGCAGGAGCAAAATACATTGTCGGGAAAGAATGAACCTCAAAAACAAAAAGTACCGGTATCATTATCTGAAAAAGAAAACAGAAGAACCAATACATCAAAAGGTAATACAGCGCTTCCTTTTGTTAAGAATGAAAACAGTGCTTCTCCATCAAAGCAGGAAAAAATACCCGGATCGAACATGGAGGCGAAGAAGCCGGAGCCTGTGGTCGCGGTATCTTCAGAAAAGGAGAACACGGCAAATACATCAGAGGAAACCGGCAAGAATGAAGCAAAAAAAGGAGAGCAGGCATCGAATGCTCCGGTAAAAGAGGAAAAGACAAATGTCGAAAGCACAAATGCGGAAAAACCTATTGCCGATTCAGTAAAACAAATTGCTGCATCCGTAGAAAAGCCGAAGGAGATCAAGGACAGCGTGATCACAAAAGATTCAGCGGTTACGCTTGCAGGAGCAAAGCCTGTGAGTGCTCCGCCGCGCGACAGCTTGAAGAATGATCCGGAAAACCCGCTGCGCTGGATCTTGTCAGCGTATTTTTCACCGGATCTGTATATGAATTCGATCCGGGATAATTCCAATCAGAATGTGAAAGATGAGAAACAGAAAAACCGTTTTACAGCAGGATTAAAGCTCTCTTATGTCGCGCTTGACAAGCTTGTCGTTCGTCTGGGAGTTTCCTATTCAGAGATTGAACAGTATCAATCCGAGCACAAGCTTTATTTTCCACGCTATACCAGTGATCCGTTCGTATTTTATTCTTCGCTTGGCGAAATGCCGGTCGATCATAGTGTAATGATGGATGGCTTTTCTTCCATGGCACCTGCGTCCATCGAGCAATTTCCGACGAACTATACATATTCCCAGAAGCTGCAGATGGTGAATGTTCCGCTCGAAGTGAAATACGGGATCGGTAAAAAATGGTTTACAGCTTCTGCCATGCTCGGTTTGAATACACAATACGTAGCGCGGCAGCACGCGGAGCTCGATCTGATAAAAGAGAACAACACCAACGTGGTAACCTATGAAGATCTTGGTGTTAAAAAATTAACCTTTGCGGGAATCGGGGGATTGTCATTTGATATTCAGCTAAGCAAAAACCTGTCGCTGTTCATTGAACCCCACACACGGATCAATTTCGGTCCGCCGGTTAAAAGCGAAGTGGTTAAGTCAGCTCCTTATTTCTTCGGACTGAACGGAGGGATCTCGTTCCATTTTTAAGATCAGTTGTTGGGCTCACCTTCGTTGACCCATTTCAGGATCATTGCGATCTTACATGGTTCCAGCTTTGGCTGATTCTTCGGCATGTGAGAAGCACCGCCGGTCCAGTTCAGGCTATTCATAAGCTGTCCATCCTGTCCGAAATATTGCACACCCACATATACATCCAGCGGAACCATGCTGGAGGCGGAGGAGTTATGGCAATTGATATCACTGCTTCCGCACGTTGAGCTTAAGAACGGAACAATGTCAGCACTGTATGAGATCGTACGGAACGTATCGCAGGTAAGAGTTGCTGAAGAAGCTGGTTGTGCAACTTCCACTTTTTCGTATGTACAGGCGATCAATCCGAGGATCGTCATCATGGCCAGGAAGGATAAGTTCTTTTTCATTGCAGCTGTAAATTAAAGGCCGGAACGTTATTTCGTTCCGGCCGGTTTCATTTGATATGATCTATTGGAGGATCAGCTTTTCGTAAGTGTCCTTTTCGTTTGATCGGATATGCACGAAGTAAAGTCCTTTCGGGAGATCGGAGCAATCGATGTTCAGTTCATTTTTTCCTTTCGCAAATGATCCTTCGGTGATTTTACGGATCATTTTTCCTTCCAGGTTATTCAGCGTGATCTGGAGCTGCTGATCGGTAAGCAGGTTGAACTGCATTTTGGCTCCGCCGGAGCTCGGATTCGGAAACAAATTGAAATTATCATTGAGCAATGCATCCGCAATGCTGGTTGCGCTGCTTACGCCGTTTACGGCAACTGTTTTTGACGTTGCACCGGTGGATGAGATCACGACGTTTCCGCTGTGTGTTCCGGCAACCGATGGATTATAGCGAACATAAACCTTCATGCCGCTGTATCCCCAGGTGGGAATAAAGATCGGATCTGACTCTGCGCTTACATAAGCCGTATAGCGGTGCATCGAGATCTGAAACTGCGCAGGAGCCGTGATGTTCAGGTTGTCAACAAGTCCGGAAGAAGTTACCGTAAAGCTGTCAATTGCTGAAGGCGTTCCGACTACGGTCGTGAAAGTAGGAAGAGAGGCAACGCTTGGAGCGGAGATGACTGGAGTTGCAATTGCGCTGTTCGCATACCCTACTGCGCTGGTTGCGCCTGTGCTCATTACTGTAATAGTTGCGGTTGCAGAACCTGAAAGAGCCGGGTTGTAGCGGATGTAGATCTTCGTGGCCGCAACGCTGCCGGCTACGGGCGCGATGCTGATGGGTGAAGAAGAAAATCCACCGCCGGACGAAAGTGAAAGCTCAAACGGCGCCGGAACGCTCACGTTAAGATTAGCAGTAAGTGCAAGTCCGGCCACATCGAAACTCTGCGGAACCGATGGAACGCCTGCCGTTGTTCTCAGGTAGATCGGGAAACTTGCGCCCGGGTTCAGGCTGGTCATCACAAGCGGTGAGCTTACCGACGAAGCGGGTGTGATCGTTTGTGTGCCGGAATAAACATTGTCCGCAGCATCTTCCAGCAGGTCGTTGTTTGCTGCCAGGCCGTCAAAATAGATCCGGATCGGACCAACATTGCTTGCCGGTGCTGTCCAGTCATAAATAAACATTGCCGGATTTGTGGTAGTAGCGGTTCCGGGCAGCGGGCTGCTGAAGCCGGTGTGAGTGATGTAAGCCCGGGTAGAACCGTAGGGGCTTCCGGTGCGGGTATGTGTATTGTCAGTCACGGTCATGCTTCCTGCATTTCCGTTACCGTTATTTACAGCGACTGCGCTGAATCCAAACAGGTTGCAGCCGGCCTGTGTGACAGTTACCGTGAAGTGATAAATTTGTCCGGGTGTGTATACCCAGCCTGGCATATTGGAACAGGAGATCGTGATATTACCGGGTCCCATGTTATCAGCAAGTCCGCCTTGTCCGGCACCATGGCAGGCAGATTCAGAGCAGGTGTTTTCACTGGGTGCGCCGCCATGTCCCAGCTTGCCATTGCTATCGGATAATCCGATGCTTACTGCTGCCAGCGTGATTGCGAATGCAGCGAGTCCAAGGAGTAATTTGTTTTTCATCGTTTCGGTTTTTGGTGAGTATCTGACCAAAAGACGAGAAACGATGATAAAGGGTTGGAATGAAAGATGGATTTTTGAAAAATGCGGTGAGATCCGGGAAATAAGCGCCGAGCGCCGCTAGAATCTGACTCCTACCCGGCAACCGGCTGACCATAATTCTACGTGATCAGTCAGCAGCGGAATATTCATTGTTCCCAGCTCGTACTTAAAATTTGGTTCTATGAACACAGTCAGCTTATTCGAAAGATCGATGGCAGTACCAATGTTCAGAATATAAAATGGAACCAGAGGACTTTTCTGGATCTGACCTCCGGAGTACTTGGTGTGATTTGTAAATTCAACCGAACTGTGCGAAAGAAATTTTGATTCAAAACCGGTTCCGGCGTACAAAGCAATGCGATTCTTTTTGAGCTGATAGTTAATGATAATCGGAACAGAAACGAATTGAAGCTTATAGTTTATTCGTTGATTATAATATGTAAAGCTATAGCTTCCCGGACCTACCGTGTAATTTCCTGCGTAAGTGATGTCAATGACGTTGGTTGAGAATCCCTGGTTGTCGATCGCGATCCCCGAGTTCACATTAATGTGGTCGGTCAGATCAATTTCGCATTGCAATCCAAATTCACTTTCTGTCACCGCAATCTCTTCGTTAGCATTGTAATGACAGTCGGTTTCGATATAATGCTCGTCCCTTAGTTTCTTACGATAGCAGTATTGCACGCCAACAAAAGGTTTAAAGTAAACCCGTCTGATCGTTTTTGCAGCGGGCTCTTGTGGATCATTTTTTGACGGTTCAGCAATTGTTGTAGTCTTTCCGAAGGCGCGGGAAAAACTAAAAATCAGGTCGGTTGTATTGGTATTAGAATATTTTCCCAGAACAGGTGAAGTACTGAGATTCAGATAATCTCTGAGTTCAGCACTGAATTTTCCGTTATCGCCCATGGGTAGCTGAAGGCCCAAGCCAAATCCCGGGCCGAATTCATATAAACCGCCGTAGCTTTTAATTGTCTGATCTGATGAGGTCAACTTGGTAATAACTCCAAAGTAAGGTCCTCCGGTAAGAAACAAATATCTTTTTTCGCCCGGAGAATATTTGAAAAGTACAGGTACCGTCACCGTATGAAGATAATTGATTATCGGATTACCGGAATAGTAGTAGTAATTAGCAGTTTTCCAGCTTTTTACCTCATAAGTACAATCGAGGAGAAGTGCAGCCTTTTTCGTGAAATTGTATTGAGTGTGAATACCTATCCCGGCGCCCAGGGCATTTGTCGTGGAGCCGTAATAATTCGCCGGGGAAGTGAAAACAAACATGTTGAGATCGGGCGAAATACCCAATTCAAATTTTCGGATAGTTTGTGCTGAATCCTGAGCGTATGCAATAGCGCTACAGAAAAACGACACCAGGAAATAGATGATCCGTCCGTTCTTTTTCATGAGTTAATATCAGATAGTCGAAGATACTTACAAATGGTTGTCTGGGTTTAAGAATTATATAAAAATAACATTACCCGTTTATCGAACAATGGTATATGTGTAACGAGTGAATTTTTTCTACATTTGCACATCTAACCGCGGAAATGCTCCTCTGCATAAACTTTATTGGAGCATATGACCGAAGAATTCCTTCACCACATCTGGAAATTCCGGCTGTTCGATCAGCTGGAGCTAAAAACTACTAACGGCGATCTTGTTGAGATCCTTCATCCGGGTGAGCACAATTTCGATTCCGGCCCTGATTTCTTTAATGCACGCATTAAGGTCAATGGAACACTCTGGGCAGGAAATGTGGAAGTGCACATTAATGCAAGCGACTGGAACAAGCATTTTCATCAGCGCGACAAAGCCTACGACAATATTGTTCTTCATGTGGTTCATCATGCTGACATCACGCTTTACAGAAGGTCAGGGGAGGAGATCCCTGCAGTCGAGCTGAAAAGCAGGATCGGTCAGAAACAGTATTACCGTTACCTGGATTTTAAAACAAATAAGGACTGGATCCCTTGCGCAAAACAGGTTGCAGCTGTCCCTTCCCTGGTTTTCAATAATACCATGGATCGCATGGTTTCAGAGCGTCTGGAGCGAAAATCAATTTCCATCATAAACGATCTGAAGCTGCATAACAATAATTGGGAGGAAACATTCTATCGTCATCTTGCACGCAACTTCGGATTCAAGACCAATGCAGAGCCTTTCGAATTGCTGGCAAAGTCGCTTCCGCTGGTTACACTTGCACGTCATCGCAATAGCTTGTTTCAGCTGGAAGCATTGCTGTTCGGACAAGCGGGAATGCTGGAAGAGCATTTGTCGGATAAATATGCACTGCAGCTTCAGAACGAATATGCGTTTCTGAAAAAGAAATTGAAATTACAGCCGATCGAAAAGCACTTGTGGAAATTCCTTCGTCTGCGGCCGGTGAATTTTCCGGGTATCCGGATCGCACAATTCGCAGCGCTTATTCATCGTTCGCAAAACCTGTTTTCAAAAATGCTGGAGATCGGAAGCCTGGAAGAGTTGAAAGAGCTGTTGAATGTCAAAGCTTCGGAATATTGGGAAGAACATTTTATGCTCGACCGCAAGTCCGGCAAACGGGAGAAGCACCTTGGGGAAGACGGCATGAGCAATGTCCTGATCAATACGATTGTTCCATTCCTGTTTGTATATGGCCGCCAAAAAGGAGAAGCGCATTTCTGCGATAAGGCGTTCCTGCTTCTTGAGCAGACAAAGGGAGAGGACAATGCAATGATCCGGAACTGGAAGCGATTGAACGTTCCCGCGGAAACGGCCTGTGCTACTCAAGCTCTGATCCAGCTAAAAAACAGCTATTGCGACGCAAAACAATGTTTAAGCTGCGGGATTGGCAATTATCTCGTAAAAAATTCTTAATTTTATATCACCCTGAGCCATCACTTCAAGCGGAGTCGAAAAGCGAAGGAAGGATAAAAAAATTCTCATTTATGATAAGCAGGATACAAGCCTGGTTCGAAACTCAGGCATTCGGAGTTTGTGAATGGTGGGGCAAAAAGCTCGGGATCAATTCAACGCGCATCCGTATGTATTTTATTTATTTATCGTTTTTTACTTTTGGCTCTCCGGTCATCATGTATTTTATCATGGCTTTTGTGCTGGAGCATAAGCAATTTTTCAAGCCTTTCAAGAGCAAGAGAAGATCCGTCTGGGATCTTTGATCTGAACCCTTAACTTTTATCCTTTGTCGATCCGCCACTTTTCCAAGATCTATATTCCGATCCTGATCCTGCTGCTGATCGTTTGTATTGGTATCATCGGGTTTATCATCATCGAAGGATTCAGCTTCCTGGATGCATTTTACATGACGGTGATCACCGTTGCAACGGTTGGTTTTCAGGAAGTGCATCCTCTGAGCGAGGCCGGAAGATTATTTACCGCATTTTTAATTATCACAAGTTTTGGTACATTTGCTTATGCCGTTACATCTATATCGCAATATGTGATCGGTGGTGAGTTCAACCAATTTTTTAAGATCCGGAGAGTGAGTGCAGCAATCGAAAAGCTAGAAGGTCATGTGATCATTTGCGGCTACGGCAGAAATGGCCGACAGGCTGCACATGTGCTTAAAAAACACAATACCCGTTTTGTGGTGATCGAACAAAAGAAAGAGATTGTTTCCACGATCACGCATCAGTGGTCCGATCTTGTCCTGGAAGGTGACAGCACACAGGATGAAGTTTTGCTGAAAGCAGGGATCCTGAAAGCCAAAGCGATCATCACCACACTTCCGATAGATGCTGATAACCTTTTTATTGTTTTGTCGGCTCGTACGCTCAATCCCAGGCTCACGATCATCAGCCGTGCATCCGAGGATAATTCCGATAAAAAGCTGAAGCTTGCCGGTGCGGATAATGTTATCATGCCGGACAAGCTTGGGGGAGCGCATATGGCGTCGCTGGTGATGAAGCCGGATGTAATGGAATTTGTTGATTTTATCACCGGGCAGGGTGGAGATAACATCCGGCTCGAGGAAATTACTTTCGCAAATCTTCCGAAAGAATTCCAGAACAAGACCATTCGTGAGCTCGAGATCCGTAACAGATCAGGAGCGAATATTATCGGTTTCAAAACGGCACAATCAGAATATGTCGTTAACCCCAGTGCTGATACGAAGATCATTCCTGATGCCAAGCTCTTTGTCCTCGGTACATCCGAGCAGATCGGGAAGCTGAAAGAGATGTTTGTATGATCATGAAAAAAATTCTCATCACCGGAAGCAACGGTTTACTCGGTCAGAAGCTCGTATATAAGCTTTTGGAGAGAAGTGATGTGCAGATATTAGCGACATCCTCCGGACCGAACCGGCTCATAAAAAAAGATGGCTATAGCTACGAATCGCTCGATATCACCCAAAAGAGTGAAGTAGAGAACATAATCAAGCATTACAAGCCGGATACGATCATCAATACCGCGGCAATGACCAATGTGGATCTCTGTGAAACAAAACGCGGAGAATGCTGGGCGATCAATGTAACAGCGGTTGAATATCTTGTAAATGCCATTTCCTTATTTTCTCCTCAAACACACCTGGTCCACCTTTCCACGGATTTTATTTTTGACGGTGAGAAAGGATCTGTGTACGTTGAAACGGATAAGGCGAATCCGCTCAGTCATTATGCATTATCGAAATACGAATCCGAATTGGTTTTGCAGCGGAGCCCGATCAGATGGGCGATCGCGCGGACGATCATTGTTTATGGGATTGTGGATAATATGAGCCGTTCCAACATTGTTTTGTGGGCGAAGGATGCATTAACAAAAGGACAAAAGATAAATGTCGTCGACGATCAGTTCCGTTCGCCAACGCTTGCAGAAGATCTTGCAGAAGGATGTATCCTTATCGCTGACAAAAAAGCAACCGGCATTTTCCATTTGAGCGGCCCGGATGTGATGAGCATCCTGGAGCTGGTGTATCGTGTTGCCGATTTCTGGAAGCTTGATAAATCGATTGTTTCCCCTTCAAAATCAAATACCCTGAATCAGGCTGCAAAACGTCCGCCGCGGACGGGCTTTGATATCAGTAAAGCAAAAAGAGAGCTCGGTTATGCACCGCATAGCTTTGAAGAAGGATTGAAGGTGCTGGAGGAGCAATTGAAATGAGTTTGTTTTTCCGCAGACTCCTGGGGTCTTAAAACCCCAGTGATCTTTCAATGCAGTTAAATCCGAATCCCCAGCACTAAAATATCATCTACCTGGCTTACGTTTTTTTTCCAGTCGTTCAGACTTTTTTCAAGCAGGGCTTCCTGCTCCTGTGCAGGTTTCATGTGGATGGAAAGCAATAGCTCCTTGAACCGCTTGGTCATGAATTTTTTTCCTTCCGGTCCGCCGAACTGATCGGCATAACCATCCGTGAACATATAGAGCATATCGTTCTTCCTGATCTCGATGGTTTTGCAGCTGAACTCCTGGTCGGTTGGCGTAATTCCTCCAATAGCGACCTTCGTCGGAACCAGCTCTGTAAGCTCGTTGTCGCGGATGAGATACAGCGGACGGTTGGCTCCGGAATATTCCAGCATCATTTTCTTTTTGTGCAGGATACACAATGCCATATCCATTCCGTCTCTCGAGCTGGAATCTTTTTCATCCTGGCGCAGCGCCTTTTTTACACCCCTGTTTACCGAAGAGAGTACAGCGGCAGGATCATCAATTCGTTTTTCAAGTGTTGCATGATTGAGCTCATCGATCCCGATCATGCTCATGAAAGCGCCCGGGATACCGTGTCCGGTGCAATCGGCGACAGCCACCATCAGCTTTCCGTTCTCATGCTCTGCAAACCAGTAAAAATCACCGCTTACAACATCTTTGGGTTTGTAGAGCCCGAACGTATCGGGAAACTGGTCCAGGATGATACTCGGATTCGAAAGCCGTGCACGCTGGATCGTTTTTGCATAGTTGATGCTGTCGGTTATGTCTTTGTTCTTTACTTCGATCTCCTTGTAAGCAAGCGAAAGGGAATTATTTGCTTTTTTCTTTTGAATATTTCCGCGGAAAAGGACGACAGAAAATCCGGCGATCACAATGGCTACGATGACAATGAAGATCTTGAATTTTTTATCCTGGTCTGATTTTTCTTCCAGCGAGCTGATCATCATTTCTTTTTTCTCCGATTCATACTTTGCTGCCATTTCATTGATCTGCTGGCTGTTTTGTGCATTGTAAGTAGAGTCGTTCATCCGGGCATACAGCTCAAGATATTTGTAGCCATTTTCATAATCTCCTTTCTTCACATACGCCCGCGCAAGAACATTGCAGGCATCGGCAAGCGTTCCCCTGTAGTCAAAACTGCTGGCAACACTTGCAGCTTTGTCAGCGTATTCGATCGCCTTGGTATAATTTCCAAGCTTCAGAAAGCAGCTTGCAAGACCAACATATCCTGCAGAGCTGTTAAAATGGTCATTGATATTTTCGTGGTATTTATTGGAAAGCTGGAAATTTTCAATCGCAAGATCGAGCTGGTTCATTTCAACATAAACCGAAGCAAGGTTCGCATAACCGGTTGCCATTCCTTTGTCGCTTTTTTCCTGCTTCGACATTTCGAGCTCCATGTTAGAATATTTCAGCGCCTCCGGGTAATTGCCCATCAGCTTATAGCAGATTCCCATATCATCATAGTTTGCAAGGATCTTGCTCCGGAGATTCAGCTCCTTGTTTATGTTTAGCGACTTCTGGTAATATTCCAGCGTTTGCTTATACCTGTTTTGTCCCTGGTAGATCCAGCCGATGTTACGGTAACATTCCGCCATTCCTTCTTTATTGTTCAGCTCTTCATAGATCTTGAGGGCTTTGTAATAGTTCTCGGATGACTTTGCAAAGTCACCGCTGAACCAGTACAGATCACCGAGAAAATTAAGACCGATCCCGAGACGCTCCTTGTCGCTTCCTTTTTCAGCTGCCGCAACCGCTGCTTTCGCATGCTCAAAAGACTTGAAGCGATCAAAGCTTTGATATTCCTCGGCAATAAAAAGGTTAAGGCGTGCTTTCCCGCTGTCGGGAGCTGTTGAGAGGAGAACCTCCATGGAATCGATGCTTTTCTTGGCGACCGTGGAATCCAGGAAGGCATGCTGTGCGGATGAAAAAAGATCCATGCACAGCACCAGGATGATCGTAAAGCTATATGAAATTCGTTTATTCAATCCTCACTCCGATTACTAAAATATCATCAACCTGTTCCCTGCTGCCTTTCCATGTTTCGATCGCATGATCGAGCTGCAGGCGCTGTTCCTGCATTTTCTGATCCCGGATCCTGAGCAGCAATTCTTTAAAATGTCTTGTCATCAGCTTTTTCCCTTGCGCTCCGCCAAACTGGTCGGCAAATCCGTCGGAAGACAGGTAGATGACATCCTCCTTCTGTAAAGGTAATATATGATTTGTAAATACTCGTTTTTCCTCTGTCTGGATTCCACCCACCGGATATTTATCGCCTTTTATTTCTTCCAGGTTTCCCTCGCGCAGGTGATAAAGCGGCCGCTGCGCAGCGGAATACTGAAGTGTCCGGCCTTCGATGCAGATAATGGCAATGTCCATCCCGTCGCGGGTATCGCTGGTTTTGTCGGTTTGCTTCAAAGCAGCGCGAACCTCTTCATGCAAATGGTTCAGTATTTCGTTGGGTTGGAAAATATTCTGCTCCAGCACCAGCTTGTTCAGAATGTTGCACCCGATCATGCTCATCAATGCTCCGGGAACTCCATGGCCGGTGCAGTCGGCGCTGACGAGGATTTTTTTGCTGCCGATCTCCGCAAACCAGTAAAAATCGCCGCTTACAATATCTTTAGGCTTGAAAAGGATGAACGAATCCGGAAAAAGATTCGAAAGGAGATTCTGCTCCGGAAGGATCGCCTCCTGGATGCGCTTTGCGTAGCTGATGCTGTCGGTAATGTCTTTATTTTTTTCTTCGATAAGTTTCTTCTGCTCGCTGATCTCGTACGTGCGTTCAGTTACCTGGACTTCCAGCATTTCATTCTGCGTAGCCAGCATTTTCTGTTTTTCCTTTTCCTGTTCGATCGATCTCGCCGAAAGGGTTTCTACTTCCGTCAGTTTTGCTTCCAGCTGGTTATTGGTGCGTGCGAAATCCCGGGCAAGGTATATTGACATCGAGACAGGAATGCTCACCATAGCAATGACCACCATTGTGACAAGGAATAAACCTTCGATGTGAAGATTTTGGCCGAAGAACATCAGTTTGAAAATGATGACCACGAGCAAGATCAGGAACGAGAGTGATCCTGAGCCGATGATCCAGGCGCCATCCAGCTTTCTCCGAATCGATTTGATCACAATAAAGAATGACGGGATTACCGTGCTAACGATAAAGCTGAACAGGAATGTCATTGTCGTATAGTTGATTTTCCAAATCATCAAAGCACATGTGATGATCAGGAAAAGTACCATAAATCGCAGGTACTTCTTCGATCCTGCGCGGAAGAGCCCGTAATGAAGCCGAAGCATCGCAAAGAAGAAAAGTACAAAAACGAAAGGAAGATAATGGTCAAGAAGAGCAGAAAGATCCGGGTTGAATGTATTGTTACTGATGGTGAAAGAAATGAATAAGGAGCCAAACAAAAATACGAAAACAGCATATTGCAGATTGGTTCTTTGCTTTCGATAGAATAGAAAGAAAAGTAAATGGACAAAACCAAGCGTAAAAAAGAAGATGCCGAGGATCAGCGCAACTGAAATGCTTGTCATTTTAAAGTAAGCATAATTGATCACCGCACTGTCCAGACCAATGATGGTCATCCGGAAACCAGGCTCATTGCTGGTGTAGTAATGGTATTGTCTTAAATAAGCAGTATTCGAATAACGGATGGCGATAAGGTGTTTCCCCGGCTTCAGGTCCGGAAATGAAAGCGGAGTAAAAGCCGGGGTATAGCGCTCTTCGGTTTTTTCATCAGCCGATACGGTCCCGAGTTTATGTATCAGTATCCCGTCAACATATATTTCAGAGGCACCCTTTTGATCCATAACAATGGAGAGCGGAGTGTTCCTTGTCGCCGAATCTGTGTACAATGAGGTCCTGAACCAGCCAATTCCCCGGAAGTCTCCCGGTTTATCGTTTTCAAATCTTAGCTCACTGCTGAGGGAATCCCATTGACTATCGTCGAAATCAATTGCTGACCACGAGAGATCGTCTCCCGCATGAAACAGGAACAGGCCGGTGAGTTCGAACTTTGCATCAGGGCCGGAAGGAAGACTCACGTGGTAACCTTCCCGTTTCGCTTGGGCAGACAGGCCGCCCATTCCCGAAAGCACGAGTGACAGGATGATCAGGATATGGTAATGACGAATTCGCAAATGCTACCGATTATGATTTATAGTTTCACTCCAATCACTAAAATGTCATCCACTTGTTCCATATTACCTTTCCAGGTATTGATCGTTTTATCAAGAATAGTTTCCTGCTCGGTCATCGTTCTGTTGTTGTTCGAAAGGATCAGATCCTGCATCTGCTGGTATTTGAATTTTTTGCCTTTCTCACCCCCGAACTGATCTGCAAATCCGTCCGTAAAAATATAGAATGAATCGCCTTTTTCGATGGTGATCTTCCGTGTAGTAAAAGGTTTTGATTCTCCTGAATGCAGGCCGACAGGCTGTTTGTCGCCTTTGTATTCGATACATTCGCCTTTGCGCATCAGCCAAAGCGGATTATTGGCTCCTGCAAATTCGAGCAGATTGTTTTTTTCGTCGAGCGTGCAGAGTGCAATGTCCATTCCGTCGTTCACTCTTGTATTTTTTTCAGGACTTGCAGTTGCGCTTTGGTTCAGCGAACGTACAATATTTTCTTTCAGGAGGTCGAGGATCTTCGCGGGCTCTGTAATGCCTTTTTCATTTACGATCTCATTCAAAAAAGCATTTCCGATCATGCTCATGAACGCGCCGGGAACACCATGTCCTGTGCAGTCGGCAGCGGCAATGATCTTTTTGCCGTTCTTTTCGCTGAACCAGTAAAAATCCCCGCTCACAATATCTCTCGGCTGGAAAAAAACAAAAGAGTCCGGGAAGATCCGGTATTTGATCTCTTTTGCAGGAAGTATTGCTTCCTGGATCCGCTTGGCGTAATTGATGCTGTCAGTGATGTCCTTGTTTTTTTCTTCAATGATCTGTTTCTGGTGAACAACTTCCGCGGTTCTTTCCTTTACCTGCCGCTCCAGCTCCTCTTTTTGTCCTTCAAGGATCTTTTTCTTCTCTGCCTCCTGTGCAATTATCGTTTTGCTGATCTGGGCGAACTGTCGGGCAAGATAAAGCGACATAGAGATCGGGATACTGAGTACACCGATGATCAGGAAGCCCATGAAAAGCGTATTGATCCAGTCAATATTATTCAGGTTTTGGCCATCCGTTACCTTTTGCCGGATAAGATAGGCGATCAGGGAAATAAAGAACATCAGCATTCCCGCGCCGAGGATCCGCGCACCATCCTGCTTTTTAACTACAGCGCGTGCAATTTGCAGAACGGTGTAGACGGAGATGCAGATCATCATCACTGCCAGAAGAAGCGGAAGGTTTTTTACACCGAAAAATTCCAGAACGATATCGGCTGCACCCAGCGTAAAGATCGTCCAGAAGAATTTCGAAAAGCTTTTGTTGAACAGCGCATGAACAAAGCAGAGCAGCGAAACGAGGATCACCGGATAGAGAAGCTCCTGGATAATGTATGCAGTTTCCGCCAGCGCCGGCTCGTGATACATTCTTCCCGCGTACACGCAGGTAAATACAAGGGAGGTCGCACCGGTAAAAATACCATAATATAAGTTGCTTCTCTGTTTTTTGTAGTAGAAGAACATGAAGAAATGGAGAAGCGAAAGGCCGGTGAAAAATCCTTCGAGAACCGAAAGGAAAAAGGTATTGCCGATCGCGAATTCCTTGTCCCAGTATGCAGCTATATTAAGATCTCTCGCGGCCATCAGAAATCCCCGGGGGATCCGTGCGTTGCTATGATTGGAATACCTTACGGCGATCAGATGCGGTCCGCTTTTACCGATTGCAATCGCTACCGGAATTTGTTTCGGATCATAGCGGAGCTCGTTTTTTGCATCCGCTGCAAGCTTTCCAAAATGACAGATCAGCTTTCCGTCAAAATACAGATCGGACGCTCCGTTCTGCTCCATCTGTATCCCGATAACGGTTCCTGAATCCAGTTGGATCGTTTTTCTGAACCAGGCCTGACCCTGAAACTGAAGACGCTTACATTCGGCTTCATTCAGCCTGGCAGTCGTAGAATCCCAGTTGCTGTCATCGATGGCCGGGGAAGCCCAGGTGAGATCATCTCCGTTGTGATAGCGCCAGCCTTTGAGCGTTTCAGCAACATCGTAGCTTCCGCTGAACGATGCAGGATCAAAAACTTTTTCCTGCGAAAAACAATCGGAGGAAAATATAGAACAGAAAAGTAGGAGCAGGAGTAGGGTCAGCTTTTTCATCAGTAAGTAAATATAGTAAAACTTCGATTCCTCGTTCGTGATGAATGGTGTTTGTAAAAATCGGATAAGAGAAAAGTGGATATTTGTTAATATCGACAAATCTTGTATATATTTGGAACTCATCAAAAAAATAAAGTATGTCAATTTTCAGAAGAAAGTCATTGGAATCGCTGCTCGCACAGTCGGCAGAATCAGAGGCAGGATTAAAGAGAACATTGGGTGCCTGGTCATTGGTTGCTTTGGGAATCGGGGCCATTATCGGTGCCGGACTTTTTGTTAGAACAGCGGCTGCTTCAGGTGAAGCTGCAGGACCGGCCGTTACACTGTCGTTCATAATCGCTGCGGTAGGCTGTGCTTTTGCAGGCTTGTGCTATGCAGAGTTCGCCGCCATGATCCCGATTGCAGGATCTGCTTATACATACGCGTACGCTACCATGGGAGAGCTGATCGCCTGGATCATCGGCTGGGCGCTTATCCTCGAATATGCACTCGGAGCGGCAACCGTTTCCATCGCATGGAGTGAATACCTTAATAAGCTGCTGGATGGTGCAATTCCGTTTCAATGGTGTCACAGTCCGTTTGAAACAGCTACTGTTAACGGCGCAATGGTTCACGGGATCGTAAATGCACCGGCATTACTGATCCTATTATTGTTATCATTGCTTCTCATCCGCGGAACACAGGAATCAGCATTTGTAAATGCGATCATCGTATTCCTGAAAGTGGCGATCGTACTGGTTTTTATCGCGATCGGCTGGCAGTTTATCAAGCCTGAGAATCATGAGCCTTACCTGATTCCTGCAAACATGGCAGGACATGAAGGATTTTTCCAGCATGGCTGGGGCGGAGTGCTCAAAGGTGCGGGGATCGTATTCTTTGCATTCATCGGTTTTGATGCCGTATCCACCGCTGCACAGGAAGCAAAGAATCCGAAGCGGGATATGCCGATCGGAATCTTAGGGTCTCTTGTCGTTTGTACAATATTATATATTTTGTTCTCTCACGTTCTTACGGGCGTTGCGCCCTGGACAGACTTCAATGATCCTGCAAAAGGAAAAGAAGCTTCCGTAGCTTATGCGATCTCAACTTATATGCATGGTTATGGCTGGCTGGCAACAGCGGTCACCGTCGCGATCCTTGCGGGATTCTCTTCCGTGATATTGGTCATGCTGATGGGACAAAGCCGCGTATTTTACTCGATGTCGCACGATGGCTTGCTTCCGAAGATCTTTTCTCACCTGCATCCGAAATTCCGCACACCGTATAAATCCAACATGATGCTTTTTGTATTCGTTGGAATTTTTGGCGGGTTTATTCCGGGAAGCATTGCAGGCGATCTGACGAGCATCGGAACATTGCTCGCCTTTGTTCTTGTGTGCGCCGGGATCTGGGTGATGCGGATCAATGATCCGGATGCCGTTCGTCCCTTCAAAACTCCATTGATCTTCAAGGTCGGCGGAACGATCATTCCAATTACACCGATCATCGGAATAATCGTTTGCATGTTCATGATCATCTCTCTTGACTCTGTTACGCAGATCAGTGCATTCATCTGGATGATCGCCGGGCTCTTCATTTATTTCGGCTACAGCCGCTCACGAAGCAAACTCGGATTGCCGAAATAATATATGTCGGAACAACCGGAGCTTAAGCGTACTCTCGGCCTCGTCGATGCGACAAGCATCGTCGCCGGCTCTATGATCGGTTCCGGAATTTTCATCGTCACATCGCAAATGGCGCGTGATGTCGGCTCTGCGGGCTGGCTGCTCGTGATCTGGCTGGTTACCGGACTGATCACCGTTTTCGCTGCCCTCAGCTACGGTGAGTTGGCCGGAATGATGCCGGATGCAGGCGGGCAATATGTTTACATCCAGCGTGCATACGGCAAAATGACTTCCTTTCTTTATGGCTGGACCGTTTTCATGGTGATCCAGACCGGCGTAATTGCAGCCGTAGCCGTTGCATTTGCAAAATATACCGCAGTTTTTTTTCCTGAGCTCAACACTGCTCTTGTTAAGATCGGTGCTTCATTCACGATCACCATTGCACAGCTGATCGGGCTCGGAAGTGTTGTGCTGCTCACTTATATTAACAGTCGCGGTGTTCAGAAAGGACGAACGATACAGCTGATCTTTACATCGGCAAAGCTCTTTGCACTCTTCGCGCTGATCATTTTAGGTATTGCGGTCGGGTTGAAAGGTGATGTGCTGGCGCATAATTTCGAGCACATGTGGGATGCATACAGTACATCGGTTTCGGACAACGGAACCATCAGCATTACGCCGCTGATCGGTTCAGCGCTGCTCGGAGCCATGGGTGCAACAATCATTAATTCACTTTTTTCAAGCGATGCCTGGAACAATGTTACGTTCATTGCAGCGGAAATAAAAGATCCTAAAAAGAACATTCCGAGAAGCCTGTTCCTCGGAACTCTCATTGTTACGATCATCTATATTCTTGCAAACGTTGCTTACCTTTCCCTGCTGCCCTTAAGCGGAACACCCGATGCTGCCGATGCAGCCGGACAAGGGATCATGTTTGCGAACAATCAGCGGGTGGGAGCTGCCGCGGCCTCTATGATCTTCGGTGCGCCCGGTGCGTATATTATGGCAGGATTGATCATGGTGTCGACATTCGGATGCAACAACGGATTGGTACTCGCCGGTGCCCGGTTATTCCAGGCGATGGCCAAGGACGGGCTGTTCTTTAAAGGTGCCGCGAACCTTAACGAAAAGTCGGTTCCTGCCAAAGCGCTTTGGCTGCAATGCATCTGGGCCTGTGTGCTGTGCCTGTCCGGAACATACAATGCGTTGCTTACGTATGCGACATTCGCTTCATTACTTTTTTATATATTGACCATTGCCGGAATATTTATCCTTCGCAAAAAGGAACCCGATGCTGAACGTCCTTACAAAGCATTTGGTTACCCTCTTGTTCCTACACTCTATATCCTCGTCACTACCGCTATCTGCGTCGACCTGCTGGTCTACGATTCGCTGAATGCGGGAATTGGCCTGGGGATCGTATTGCTCGGAATACCCGTCTATTTTCTTACTCAGCTGAAAGAGTAAGCTTCGTCTCCGGTTACTTCTTCTACTCCGTAACCAGCGGTCCTTAAAAAAACAAAAAGGACCGCACAAAACCATTATTGAAAAATGAAAAGAATCATTCGTGATTACTTTACGTTCAACAAGCGTGAACGTAATGGAGTATTTATCCTGCTTGGAATTATTATGGTCCAGGTGATCTATCTTGATCTCTCCTCACATTTTGTTACCAGGGAACCGATCATCGACACCGCGCTGAACAGCGAAATTGAAGAGTTCAGAGTTTCGTTAAAGAGCGATCCGGCAGGTCCGGCTGATCCGGTCGTTAGTTCCGAAGGAATGAAGCAAGCCGAAAAAGCTGTGGAGCGATTTTCTTTTGACCCCAATGGACTATCAGAAAAGGATTGGCGGCGCCT
Source organism: Bacteroidia bacterium (assembly GCA_045805205.1). GTDB lineage: Bacteria > Bacteroidota > Bacteroidia > 2-12-FULL-35-15 > 2-12-FULL-35-15 > 2-12-FULL-35-15. Next base: position 69,819 of record JBJMLR010000001.1, read on the forward strand.
CGGACTTTCTGATAAACAGATCCGATCCATCCGGAATTATGAAAATAAAGGCGGAAGATTTCGCAAGAAGGAAGATGTGAAAAAAATGTATTGTATTCCGGAGCAGCAATACCGGAGTCTGGAACAATATATTTTAATTCCGCAGGAGAAGGAAAATGACGCCGTTTTTGTTCCGGAAAAGAGTACGGTGATCGCCCCGAAACAAATTGCGCCGGCAGTTGAGCTGAATGCCGCTGATTCCGCACAGCTCACGACGCTCAAGGGAATCGGTCCGTTCTTCGCAAAAACGATTGTAAAGTATCGTAATTCAATTGGCGGTTTTTATTCAAAAGAACAGCTGCTCGAAGTTTGGAAATTTGACCGTGAAAAGCTGGCGATGATCGAAAATGATATCACCGTCGATGCATCGAAGATCAAAAAGATCAATATCAATACATGTGAGGCCGCTGAGCTGAAAAGTCCCTATATCAATTGGAATATAGCAAACGGGATCGTGAACTATCGTAAGAATCACGGGAAATATAACAGCATTGACGAGATCCGCCGAACAGATTTGGTAGATGAAGAAACATACCGTAAAATTGTACCGTATCTGGTGACTGAGTAACCGGGTAACTAAGTCGTTACCGGTGAGCACCTCAGTCACTTAGTTACCTTGTCACCCAGTTACTTTCAAAATGCTCCAGACAAAAATAAAATCAGCGATCCGTGATGTTCCGGATTTTCCGAAACCGGGGATATTGTTCAAAGATATAACACCTGTTTTCCACGATCAGCAATTATGCAATGAGATCGTATCCGGATTTGCTGAAAAGCTACAAGACAAAAAGATCGATGCAATTGTAGGCATAGAAAGCCGCGGTTTTCTTTTCGGATTTGCCCTGGCGAATAAGATGAATGTGCCTTTTATCCTTGTCAGGAAAGCAGGCAAGCTTCCTTACAAAAAGATCGCTTATGAATATGATCTCGAGTACGGAAGTGCAAAAGTTGAAATGCATGTTGACGAGATCAAAGAAGGATGGAATGTATTGATCCATGATGATCTGCTGGCAACCGGTGGGACAGCAGAAGCGGCGGCACAACTGATCCGCATGCAAAAAGGCAATGTGGCAGGCTTTGCGTTCGTAGTTGCGCTTGATTTCCTTGGCGGAGAGAAGCGGTTGCAGCAATACAGTAATAATATTATTTCCCTGGTCAGTTACTAGTCAATGAAGCATGCCGGTGTGATTTTTTTTGCTTACTTCATAAGTATTTTTTTGCTTAGCCTGCCGGGAGCGATAATCGACTCGATTTACAGCCATGCGGATGTACAGGGAAGCATAAATATCTTTCTGTATCTTGCTTTTCTTACGATCCCGGTCGTTTGTATTTTTATGTCCTTGCTGCACCTGATCCTTTATCAGGCCAAAAAGAGAAATTGGTTCGAGCTAAAAGTTGTCTATGTTCTGGCCGTAGGATTGTCATTAAGCCTTGTTTATTTGTGCTTAACGCCGATGATCGGCCATCTGAGCAGTGATTTATCCTGGCAAACTCCGCTGATGTTTTTGTGGCTTGCTGTGATCTATCAAATCGCTTCGGGGATCATGCGGAAATTGAACTGGTGGACATTATGAATTGCATAATAATTGGTAAAAAAAATATACTTAGTTTTGACACAACAAATAATATGCACACATAATAATAAAGTAGGAACAAAATGGCAACGTTAACATCTGATAAAACAAGCACGGGAATGAATTTTAGTTTGAATGAAAATCAGCTGATGATCGCTGATATGATCAAAAAATTTGGAGATGCACACATCCGTCCGAAAATGATGGAGTGGGACGAAACGCAGGAATTTCCGGTAGAAGTGTTTAAAAAGCTTGGAGAGCTCGGACTGATGGGAGTGCTTGTTCCTGAAGAGTACGGCGGATCTGGATTCAGCTATACCGAGTATGTTACCGCGATTGTGGAATTGTCGAAGATCTGCGGATCCATCGGACTTTCGATGGCTGCTCATAACTCACTTTGTACCGGGCATATCCTGCAGTTTGGTAGCGAAGAGCAGAAAAAGAAATACCTTCCGAAGCTTGCGACAGCTGAGTGGATCGGCGCCTGGGGACTGACTGAGACAGGAACGGGATCTGACTCGGGCGGAATGGCTACGACTGCAAAAAAAGATGGGGATCATTTTATCCTGAATGGCTCTAAGAATTTTATTACCCATGCGATCACCGGAAATGTTGCGGTTGTTATCGTCCGTACCGGCGAAAAAGGAGATTCTCATGGGATGTCGGCTTTTATAATTGAAAAAGGGACTCCGGGCTTCCGTTCCGGGAAGAAAGAAAACAAGCTGGGAATGCGCGCTTCGGAAACAGCGGAGCTGATCTTTGACAATTGCCGTGTCCACAAAGACCAGATGCTTGGTAAAGAAGGAGATGGCTTTGTTCAGGCGATGAAAGTGCTTGATGGAGGCCGTATTTCGATTGCATCCCTGGCAGTTGGAATTGCAAAAGGCGCATTTGATGCAGCTTTGAAGTATTCGAAGGAGCGTGAGCAGTTCGGAAAACCGATCTCCCAGTTCCAGGCAATTGCATTCAAACTTGCGGATATGGCAACGGAGATCGAGGCAGCGGAATTATTGACGTTCCTGGCGGCAGACAAGAAAAATAAAGGCGAAAAAATGACCAAAGAAGGGGCTTTCGCGAAATATTATGCATCAGAGGTATCGGTGAGAGTTTCCACAGAAGCGGTTCAGATCTTCGGCGGATATGGCTATACGAAGGATTTTCCTGCTGAAAAATACTATCGTGACAGTAAGCTTTGCACCATCGGGGAGGGAACTTCCGAGATCCAAAAGATGGTCATTGCAAGGGAACTGATGAAGTAAAAGAAAAAATTTAAGGTTTTGGATTCCGGATTTAGGAATTATGCTTATATTTGCATCCCGTTAAAAAACGGAAGGGTTGGAAAGTACTCCATCCTAAATCGTAAAATCAAAAATTAATAAAGATGTTAATTGTACAGGTAAAAGAAGGCGAAGCGATCGAAAAAGCACTGAAGAAATTCAAGAAAAAGTTCGAAAAGACAGGTGTTGTAAAGGAACTGCGTGAGCGTTCAAAATACACCAAGCCATCGGTAGTTTACCGTGAAGGCAAGATCAAAGCGATCTACAAGCAGCAGATGCAGCGCGAGGAAGAAGCATAGTCTTCCACGACCCCGGCATATATTTTTTCCGAAGGAAAAATTTACTTTTTTTGGCATAACTTTAACCGGTTATTTGCGTTAAACAAGTAGATTTTTCCTTTTTTAGTTTCGTTTTTGTTGGTCTGCAGCAGAGTATACAAAAACTTATCCCAACGCGAGAAGGGATCTGCCAGATTCAGCAGCAAAAGCTTGGAAAAGTCCGTTTAAAGAGCTTCTCATTTATGGACGTAAGCATTGCCCGGGACCGATTCATCCAATACCTTCAGTTTGAAAAGAGGATGTCCCCGCATACCCTCACCGCTTACAGTTCCGATCTCACACAATATATTACTTTCCTGGAATCAGCTTACAGCGTCAATTCCGTTGAGGATGCCAATCATACCGTTATCCGCAGCTGGATCGTAGAAATGATGGATGCTAAAATTGCGGCCCGGTCGGTCAACCGCAAGATCACTACTCTCAAAACCTTTTATAAATACCTTATCCGCGAAGGCGTTGTCGGTGAAAACCCGATGGTGAAAGTACAAACGCCAAAAACATCGAAGCGGCTGCCGGTATTCGTGGAGAAAAAGAGCATGGACCAGCTGCTCGACAATAAAAAGGCGGCAGGTGAGCTTTATTTTGAAAATGATCACGATGGGATCCTGGCAAAAACCCTGATCGAGATGTTCTATTGTACAGGCGCCCGTCTGTCGGAGCTGATCAACCTTAAATTAGTTAATGTAGATCAATATTCCTGTCAGCTGAAGGTCCTGGGAAAACGTAATAAAGAGCGGATCATACCCTATAATGAGGAGCTTCGGGAGACAATCAGCGAATACCTGGAGTTTCGTCCGGCAATGGCGGAAGAGTTTTTCTTTCTATCGAAAAGTGGGAAAAAACTCTACGAAAAATTTGTATACAGAGTGGTTAATAAGTACCTTTCAAGTGTCACAACGCTGAGTAAAAAAAGCCCGCATGTGCTGCGGCATACATTTGCTACACACATGCTGAACAATGGCGCGGATCTCAATGCCATCAAGGAATTGCTGGGGCATTCGAATCTTTCGGCAACGCAGATTTACACACATAATACAGTTGAAAAGCTTAAAAATATTCATAAGCAGGCGCATCCCAAGGCATAGTCAATCCGGGAATAAGAGATTGGTGAATTGGAGAGCCGGACCGGTTTCAGAACAGGTACAAATAAAATTTATAGAAAAAGAAAATAAACGGGAAAGCGGAAGCAAAACACTCCAACTCCCCAAAGTCAATAACTCAAAAATAAAAAACTATGACAGTTCAGATTCAATCCGTGCATTTTGATGCAGACAAAAAATTACTCAGCTTTATTGAAGAGCGTATTGATAAGCTCACACAGTTCCACGACGGAATTATCAGCAGCGCCGTAACGCTCAGACTGGATAAGTCAGACAGCGCGGCGAACAAGATCGCGGAGATCAAAGTACATGTGAAAGGCGGCGATCTCTTCGCAAAGAAACAATGCAAGAGCTTTGAGGAAGCGATCGATACCAGTATTGATGCGCTCAAAGCACAGGTACTTAAGAAAAAGGACAAAATAAAAGGGCTGTAAGAAAAATAGTTTCCGCTTTGCTGTATCGCGGAGAACATCAGTTGGAAACAAAAGGGACTCTTCTCCAGATCGTGGAAGAGTCTTTTTCATTATACAGGATATTCATTCCCATTGTTCCCTTCAACCGCTTCAACTGTCCTTCCCGCTTCGGAAGCGATACAAAATAATCGCTAAATGCAGTAGTGTCAGCGATCTTTGGCCACTCAGCGCGGATATTGATGTGTTTATACACGATCGTCAGAATGGTAACGTCCGGAAAGCGGTTCTTCATGAATTTCCTCAGCAAGAAAGCCTGGTAATGGTCTGTTGCCAGCGCGATCCGCTTATAACCCATTTCGCGGGCCATGCGGACAGAGTAAAAAACATTCTCCGTGCTGTGTTCCGCTTCCTCTTCGCTGAATGTATGGTCCGCTGGGATCCCCAGCGAATCTGCATACATTTTCATGATCTTTCCTTCCACAAAAGGCGTGTAAACCGATGACCCGGAGAAAATGATATTCCGCGTGATCCCGCGTTCATACAGGTATTTTGCCCAGAAGATCCGCGCTTTTAGCACCGTTTCCATGGAGGTAACCTGGTAAGGAACGCCCGGGACAATAATCACATCATAAGGATTTTCCGCTTCGCAGTTGAGATCGAGCGGTTCTTTTTTGTTTTTGCTGTGGCTGCAGAGGAAGAAAAAGGCGCAGCTTAGCAGGGCCGTGGTTGAAAGAGAGCTTTTCATGGGTCCGGTTTTAAGCACCATGGCTTTAGCGAAGGTGCATTTTATCCACCAAAGCTTTAGCGAAGGTGGATTATCCTTCAACCACAGCAATAGTGATTGGTTTACTTTCCCCGCTGGCAGGCTTTTCCGTCAAGAAGACAGAAAAGATAAAAATTCCGGCGGGGAAAAGTAATGTTCAGACCATAAGAGCAGGATGAGTTATACAAGGCAACGGGTGGTATACCGCAATATTGCAAAAATGGGTGCAGGGGTACCATAAATGGGGGGAAGCGGGTAAATTTTGAGGTAAACTTTCCGGAATAGGGGTGTTTCCGGCAGATAAATATGTCATAAACCCTTGTCAGATCGAACTAATCTCTATATTTGCGCCCGCAAAACCAATGAAGGCGATTTTTTTTGAAAAAAACCTCCGGAATTTTTGTTACTCCGCAAATGTTTCCTAAATTTGCAATCCTTTTTCAGGAGGGTGCAGGAGAATTTTGAGGGTGAAAAGGGCTGAAGTTCTTTTAAAATAAAGCATTACAAGGTATTGCCGATGTAGCTCAGTTGGCCAGAGCAGCTGATTTGTAATCAGCTGGTCGGGGGTTCGAATCCCTCCATCGGCTCTTTAAAAAGTGAAGTAGCAATATTTGTCGGGGAGATACCAGAGTGGCCAAATGGGACAGACTGTAAATCTGTTGCTTAATTGCTTCGAAGGTTCGAATCCTTCTCTCCCCACTTCGCCTTTCGAAGCCTTGGCGAGGGAAGCTGCAGATAGAAGAGACAGAAAACGAATACGTTCTTTTAGATTTTTGATAGTTTAACAAAACCGTCCTTTGCAATTGCTTCGGATGGTAAAAAGCGGAAGTAGCTCATTTGGTAGAGCGTCAGCCTTCCAAGCTGAGGGTGGCCGGTTCGAGCCCGGTCTTCCGCTCCAGTAGGAAAATCCTGTTCACACAGGGTTTTCCTCACTTTAAACGATCACATGCTTCATTAAGCTGTTGTAGCTCAGTGGTAGAGCACTTCCTTGGTAAGGAAGAGGTCGTGAGTTCAATCCTCATCAACAGCTCTTGATGAGGTTGCAGAACCGAAGCAGGGCTGAAAAGCCTGTTGTGATTGAATCTTTGAACAATAAATAATAAAAAAATAACAAACAATTAAATAATAACTAGCAATGGCTAAAGAAAAATTCGACCGTTCCAAACCACACGTTAACATCGGAACAATTGGTCACGTTGACCACGGTAAAACTACCTTAACCGCAGCAATCACTGTAGTATTAGCTGAAAAAGGTTTGTCAGAAGTGAGAGATTTCTCTTCGATCGATAATGCTCCTGAAGAAAAAGAGCGTGGTATCACGATCAACACTTCTCACGTTGAGTATTCTACGGCTAACCGTCACTACGCTCACGTTGACTGTCCTGGTCACGCGGATTATGTGAAGAACATGGTTACCGGTGCTGCTCAGATGGACGGTGCGATCCTGGTTGTTGCTGCTACAGACGGTCCGATGCCGCAAACACGTGAACATATCCTTTTGGCTCGCCAGGTGGGTGTACCTAAAATCGTTGTGTTCATGAACAAAGTGGACATGGTAGAAGATCCTGAATTGCTGGAGCTTGTTGAAATGGAGATCCGTGAATTATTGTCATTCTATCAGTTTGACGGTGATAACACTCCTATCATCCAGGGTTCTGCTTTAGGTGGTCTGAATAAAGATGCTAAATGGATGCCGAAGATCATGGAATTGATGGATGCAGTGGATAACTACATTCCAATCCCTAAGCGTGAAGTTGACAAACCTTTCCTGATGCCGGTGGAAGACGTGTTCACCATCACAGGTCGTGGTACAGTTGCTACAGGTAAGATCGAAACAGGTGTTATCAATACAGGTGATGAAATTGAGATCATCGGTATGCAGCAGGAAAAACTCAAGTCTACCATCACTGGTGTTGAGATGTTCCGTAAGATCCTTGACAGAGGTGAAGCAGGTGATAACGTTGGTTTACTGCTCCGTGGTATCGACAAAAAAGATATCCGCCGTGGTATGGTTGTGGTAAAACCAGGAACTATCACTCCGCACACTGAGTTCAAAGCTGAGATCTACGTATTGAAAAAAGAAGAAGGTGGACGTCACACTCCATTCCATAACAAATACCGTCCACAGTTCTACCTGCGTACAACTGACGTAACCGGTGAGATCGAACTGCCTGCAGGACGTGACATGGTTATGCCTGGTGATAACGTAACGATCACTGTAAAACTGATCGTTCCGGTAGCAATGGACAAAGGTCTTCGTTTCGCGATCCGCGAAGGTGGAAGAACTGTTGGTGCTGGTCAGGTAACTGAGATCATCAAGTAATCGAAATAAAAACAATTAGTAACAGACAGTACCCCGAAAATCGGGGTGCTGTTTTCTACTAATATAAGGGTAGTGTGAATACAGTGTTTATTTGCATTTTCCCGGGAGGAATCCAAAGCATTTTACAGGTGTGGTGCAAGGGTAGCATACGGGTCTCCAAAACCTTTGATGGGAGTTCGAATCTCTCCACCTGTGCAAATTGAGTTCAAAGTCGCAAGTTCAAAGTTAAAAAGGCATGCCAACCAACTTTAAGCTTTTAAACTTTAAACTTTAAACTAAAAAAGTATGAGCAAATTCAAAACATATATCGATGAAACGACCAATGAGCTTTTTCATAAAGTGACCTGGCCTACATGGAGCGAATTGCAAAGCAGCGCAATCGTTGTTGCAATTGCATCCGTGATCATTGCACTGGTGGTGTTCGCGATGGACTTCACTTTCAACAAAGGGATGGAAGCGATCTACCATTTATTTTAATCAATCGTAATCAGTAAAGAGATGAGCGAGCAAACAAAAACGGACACTGTAAAAAAATGGTACGTGGTAAGAGCGATCAGTGGCCAGGAAAAGAAAGTAAAGCAGTACATTGAAGTGGAGATCAATCGCCTCGGACTCGGTAATTTCGTGTCCCAGATCCTGATCCCGACAGAAAAGATCTACCAGATCCGCAACGGAAAAAAAGTAAGCAAAGAACGTCCTTTCTACGGCGGATATATCCTGATTGAAGCAGCACTCGTTGGTGAGGTTGCTCACGTGATCAAAAATATCACCGGCGTGATCGGTTTCCTTGGGGAAACAAAAGGAGGTTCACCGGTTCCAATGCGCCTTTCCGAGGTAAACAGAATTTTAGGCACCGTGGATGACCTCGCTGAAACAGATGCACAGATCAGCATCCCGTTTATCGTTGGCGAAACAGTAAAAGTGATCAACGGACCTTTCAACGGATTCACAGGAACCGTTGAGCGCGTGATCGAAGAAAAGAAAAAGCTGGAGGTAATGGTGAAGATCTTCGGACGGAAAACACCGCTCGAGCTTGGCTACCTCGAAGTTGAAAAAGAAAATTAATAAATACAGTTTAAAGTTCAGGATTTAAAAGCTGAAAGTTGAGCTTCCATCAACGACTAAGCTGATAATGTGACAAGCTTTAAACATTAACCCAAAGTAAAAGGAATAAGAAAAAGCAGCTGGGTGAAAACACAGCACGGACTTTTGAACTTTGAACTTTGAACTTTTAACTAAAAAGAAAAATGGCAAAAGAAGTTAGTGCAATGATCAAATTGCAGATAAAAGGCGGAGCGGCAAATCCATCTCCTCCGATCGGACCGGCATTGGGAGCGAAAGGTGTGAACATCATGGAATTTTGTAAGCAGTTCAATGCCCGTACACAGGACAGAGCTGGAAAAGTTACACCGGTGATCATTACCGTATACAACGATAAATCATTTGAATTTATCCTGAAACACCCTCCTGTTGCAGTTTCCCTGCTGGAGATCACAAAGATCAAATCCGGTTCGAAAGAATCAAACCGTATCAAAGTAGGTAACGTGACCTGGGATCAGATCCGTACCGTTGCAGAAGGCAAAATGCCCGATCTGAACTGTTTCACCATCGAGTCAGCAATGAGCATGGTAGCAGGAACAGCACGCAGCTTAGGTATGAACATCGTTGGCGAATCACCGCTTCCGAAAAAGAAATAGAGATTTGGCGAGTTAGAGAGTTAATTCAACATCTCCATCTCTTCAATTCAATAATTTGTTTTTAACCCGATGGAGTCCGGAATCGAAAGAGAGTAAGACGTTTGCACATCATAATTTTAATAAAATGACCAAATTATCAAAGAACAGAAAGCTCGCGCTTTCTAAGTATGACCCTACAAAGGCATACTCCTTAGCTGAAGCAGCTAAGCTCGTTAAAGAAATTACCACAGCAAAATTTGATGCTTCGATCGACATTAGCGTACGCCTGGGTGTTGACCCGCGTAAAGCAAATCAAATGGTACGTGGTTCGGTTTCTTTACCACACGGATCCGGTAAAACACTTCGCGTTCTTGCGATCGTAACTCCTGATAAGGAAGCGGAAGCAAAAGCAGCAGGTGCAGACTTCGTAGGACTCGATGAATACATTGAAAAGATCAAAGGCGGATGGACCGATGTCGACGTGATCATCACCATGCCATCTGTAATGGGTAAAGTAGGTGCCCTGGGACGTGTACTCGGACCACGCGGACTGATGCCGAATCCTAAAACAGGTACCGTTACTATGGAAGTCGGAAAAGCAGTTACTGAATCCAAAGGCGGTAAGATCGACTTTAAAGTAGATAAAGCAGGGATTGTTCAGGCCCTGGTTGCTAAAGCTTCCTTCGATAGCAGCAAAATTGCAGACAATGCAAATGAATTGTTACAAACCATTATGAAACTGAAGCCTTCTTCAGCAAAAGGACAGTATGTCAGAAGTATTTACATGAGCTCTACTATGAGCCCAAGTATCGAAATCGACAGCAAGTTCTTGGGCCAGTAGTTTCAGAATAGTTAAAAAAACAACCGCCTGGAACGGCTTCCACGGGACAGGCAAAAAACAAAACACAATGAAAAAAGAAGACAAAACAAAAATAATCGATGAGCTGGTTGAAAGGATCAATGCTAATAACAAGATCTATCTGGCTGATTGCTCTTCTTTGACTGTTGAAAAAGTGAACCAGCTCAGAAGGTCTTGCTTCGACAAAAAAGTATCGATGACTGTTGTGAAAAACTCATTGCTTAAAAAAGCACTTGAGAGAGCAAATGACAGCCGTCTTGCTGAACTGATCCCTGCACTGAAAGGCGCTACTGCGATCATGTTCACCGAAGTGGGAAATGCCCCTGCAAAACTGATCCAGGAGTTCCGCAAAAAGAATGACAAGCCTCTTTTGAAAGCTGCATTCGTTGAAGAGAACATCTATATCGGTGATGACCAGCTGGCCGCTCTTGCGAACATCAAGAGTAAAAATGAGCTCATCGCTGACGTTGTTAGCTTGCTCCAGTCTCCTGCTAAACGTGTTATCGGAGGCTTACAGGCAAATGCTGAGAAAAAAGGCGAAGCCGCTTAATCAACAGAAAAAGAAAATTGGAGAATCAGAGAATGGGAGAAATAGAAATTTACCCTTCTCCAAATCACCAAATTACCAAATCAACAATTTATAATAGTAATTAATTTAAAAATCAAAATAAAATGGCAGACGTAAAAGCAATTGCTGAACAGTTAGTAAACTTAACTGTGAAAGAAGTGCAGGAATTATCAACTATCCTTAAAGACGAGTACGGTATTGAGCCAGCTGCAGCAGCAGTTGTTGTATCAGGCGGTGCAGGCGGAGGAGAAGCAGCAGCAGCGAAAACATCATTCGATGTGATCCTGGTTGATGCAGGCGCAGCTAAATTAGGTGTTGTTAAAGTTGTAAAAGACTTGACAGGACTTGGATTGAAAGAGTCTAAAGACCTCGTTGACGGTGCACCGAAACCAGTTAAAGAAGGTATCTCTAAAGAAGAAGCAGAAGCTATCAAAAAAACGCTGGAAGAAGCAGGAGCGAAAGTTGAAGTTAAATAAGCTGTTTCCGATACAAGATTAAATCATGACCTCATCCGTCCGCCAGCTGGCGGACGGCATGGGGTAAATGACTTTAATAATGTTCAGATCTATTTTTTGCCTTATTAACCTTTAATACTTAAGCACCGTGGCTCCAACAAAAAAATCGCAAAGAATTTCCTTTGCATCCATTAAAAGTCAGATCGATTACCCTGACTTTCTGGATATACAACTTCAGTCGTTCCAGGACTTTTTTCAGCTAGAAACTACCTCTGAGAATCGTCAGAATGAAGGATTATTCAAGGTTTTTGCCGAGAACTTTCCGATCTCTGATGCACGTAATAATTTCGTGCTCGAATTCCTGGATTATTTTATTGACCCGCCCCGTTACTCTCTCGATGAGTGTATTGAGCGTGGATTGACATACAGCGTACCGCTGAAAGCGAAATTACGCTTGTATTGTACTGACCCTGAACACGAAGATTTCGAAACCATCGTTCAGGATGTTTACCTGGGAACCATCCCGTACATGACCCCGAAAGGAACTTTCGTGATCAATGGTGCGGAACGTGTTATCGTTTCCCAGCTGCACCGTTCACCGGGTGTGTTCTTCGGACAAAGCCGTCACGCAAATGGTACCAAGCTTTACTCTGCACGTGTGATCCCTTTCAAAGGATCATGGATCGAGTTCGCTACCGATATCAACAGCGTGATGTATGCTTACATCGATCGTAAGAAAAAGCTTCCGGTAACAACACTATTGAGAGCTATCGGATTTGAAAGTGATAAGCAGATCCTTGAAATATTCGGCCTCGCTGATGAAGTAAAAGTCAGCAAAGCTGCCCTTAAGAATGTGGTGGGCCGCAAGCTCGCCGCACGTGTCCTCAAAACATGGATCGAGGACTTCGTAGATGAAGATACCGGTGAAGTAGTTTCCATTGAACGTAACGAGGTGATCATCGACCGCGAAACGATCCTGGAAAATAACCACATCGACCTGATCGTTGAAGCGAACGTAAAATCAGTGATCCTCCACAAGCAGGATGTAAACGCTGGCGACTACGCGATCATCTACAATACCTTACAGAAGGATACCTCCAACTCGGAAAAAGAAGCGGTAGAGCATATTTACCGTCAGCTCCGTAACGCAGAGCCACCGGATGAAGAAACAGCACGCGGAATCATCGACAAGCTTTTCTTCTCTGATAAGCGTTATGACCTGGGTGAAGTAGGACGTTACAGGATCAACAAAAAGCTGAACCTGAATACACCTTCTAACACAAAAACATTGACGAAGGAAGATATTATCTGCATCATCAAGTACCTGATCGAACTGATCAACTCGAAAGCAGATGTGGATGATATCGATCACTTAAGTAACCGTCGTGTCCGTACCGTTGGTGAACAGCTGTACTCTCAGTTCGGAGTAGGTCTTGCCCGTATGGCACGTACCATCCGTGAGCGTATGAACGTTCGTGACAACGAAGTGTTCACACCTACTGACCTGATCAATGCAAAAACATTGTCTTCGGTTATCAATTCGTTCTTCGGTACCAACCAGCTGTCTCAGTTCATGGACCAGACGAACCCGCTTGCAGAGATCACGCACAAGCGTCGTCTCTCCGCACTCGGGCCAGGCGGTCTGTCGCGTGAGCGCGCAGGTTTCGAGGTACGTGACGTTCACTATACGCACTACGGACGTCTGTGTACAATTGAAACTCCTGAAGGTCCGAATATCGGTCTGATCTCTTCTCTTTGCGTATTCGCGAAGATCAATAAGCTCGGTTTCATTGAAACACCATACATGACCGTAACAAACGGAAAAGTAGACGTGGATAAAACAGTGACCTACCTGAGCGCTGAAGAAGAAGATTCAAAAACAATTGCACAGGCAAATGCTCCTATCGATGCCAAAGGAAAATTCCAGGAGGCAAAAGTAAAAGCACGCTATGAAGGGGATTTCCCGGTAGTTGAGCCTGAAAAATTGCAGCTGATGGACGTTGCTCCGAACCAGATCGCTTCGATCGCAGCTTCACTCATCCCGTTCCTTGAACATGATGATGCGAACCGTGCGTTGATGGGATCGAACATGCAGCGTCAGGCAGTTCCGCTGCTGCGCCCTGAAGCACCGATCGTAGGTACAGGACTTGAGCCGCTTGTGGCGAAAGATTCCCGCGTACTGGTGAATGCCGAAGGCGACGGTGTGGTTGAATATGTGGATGCAAATGAAATTGTGATCCGCTACAATCGCACAGATGCAGAGCGCCTCATCAGCTTTGATGACGATATCAAACGTTACCAGTTAACGAAATTCCGCAAAACGAACCAGAGCACCTGCATTAACCTGAAGCCGATCGTGAAGAAAGGTGAGAAGGTTACAAAAGGACAGGTTCTTTGCGATGGATATGCAACACAGAACGGCGAGCTCGCTCTCGGACGTAACATGAAAGTGGCATTCATGCCATGGAAAGGTTATAACTTCGAGGATGCGATCGTGATCTCGGAACGTGTTGCACGTGAAGATATCTTCACTTCTGTTCACATCGATGAGTATGCACTCGAAGTACGCGATACAAAACGCGGACTCGAAGAGCTTACTTCCGATATTCCTAACGTTTCGGAAGAAGCGACAAGGGATCTGGATGAGAATGGATTGATCCGCATTGGTGCTGAAGTGAAAGAAGGAGATATTCTTATCGGTAAGATCACTCCTAAAGGAGAAACAGATCCTTCACCGGAAGAAAAACTTCTCCGCGCGATCTTCGGCGATAAAGCAGGTGATGTGAAAGATGCTTCCCTGAAAGCGCCTCCATCATTGCGTGGTGTGGTGATCGACAAGAAATTGTTCTCACGCGCCATCAAGGATAAAAAATCAAAAGCGGAAGAAAAACCGCTGCTGGATAAGATCGATAAAGAGCATAACTCTGAAGTGAATGCGCTCAAGAATAAACTGATCGATAAGCTCTTCACCCTGGTGAATGGAAAAACATCGCAAGGTGTTGTGAACATTCTGAAGGAAGAAGTAGTTGCGAAAGGCGTAAAGTTCACGCAAAAGAGCCTCGAGAAGATCGACTTCTCTACCGTGAACGCCAGCAAGTGGACTACCGATAAAGATGTGAACGACAAGATCAAAATGCTCCTTCACAACTACAACATCAAGTACAACGATTTACTCGGTGCGTTCAAGCGTAAGAAGTTCGCGGTGACCATCGGTGATGAGCTACCAGCAGGGATCGTACAGCTTGCTAAAGTTTACATCGCTAAAAAGCGTAAGCTGAAAGTCGGTGATAAAATGGCAGGCCGTCACGGTAACAAAGGTATCGTTGCACGTATTGTTCGTGATGAAGATATGCCGTTCCTCGATGACGGAACTCCGGTGGATATTGTATTGAACCCGCTGGGCGTACCGTCCCGTATGAACCTCGGACAGATCTACGAAACTGTTCTTGCATGGGCAGGTCAGAAATTAGGTGAAAAATTCTTCACCCCGATCTTTGACGGTGCTTCTACAGATCAGCTGAATGAGTGGACCGACAAAGCAGGCTTGCCTCGCTTCGGCCGCACTTATCTGACCGATGGCGGAACAGGTGAGAAATTCGATCAGCCGGCTACAGTAGGTATCATTTATATGCTGAAGCTCGGACACATGGTTGATGATAAGATGCACAGCCGTTCGATCGGGCCATACTCGCTCATTACGCAGCAGCCGTTGGGCGGTAAAGCTCAGTTCGGAGGTCAGCGTTTCGGTGAGATGGAGGTTTGGGCTCTTGAAGCATTTGGCGCTGCCAATATTCTCCAGGAGATCCTTACGATCAAATCCGATGACGTTGTAGGACGTGCAAAAGCTTACGAAGCTATTGTGAAAGGTGAGAATATGCCGACTCCGGGAATCCCTGAATCATTCAACGTATTGTTGCATGAATTGAGAGGTCTCGGATTGAATATCTCACTCGACTAAAAAGAGTTTAAAGTTTAAAGTTTGAAAGTTCAACGCTTCTTGTAAAATTAGATTTGACTTTCAGACTTTAGACCAAACAACTTTGAACTTTGAACTTTTTAACTTTTAAACTTAATTAAAATGGCTTTCAAAAGAGATCTTAAACTAAAGAGCAACTTCTCGAAGATCACGATCAGCCTTGCATCTCCTGAAGCAATTCTGGAGCGTTCAAGCGGTGAGGTAGTGAAGCCGGAAACGATCAACTACAGAACGTACAAGCCTGAAATGGGCGGACTGTTCTGCGAGCGGATCTTCGGACCGGTAAAAGACTGGGAATGTGCCTGCGGTAAATATAAGCGTATCCGTTACAAAGGAATTGTGTGTGATCGCTGTGGTGTTGAAGTAACAGAAAAGAAAGTACGTCGTGAGCGAATGGGACACATCAACCTGGTGGTTCCTGTTGCGCACATCTGGTACTTCAAATCATTGCCGAACAAAATTGGTTATCTGCTGGGTCTTCCAACCAAAAAGCTGGACATGATCATTTACTACGAGCGTTATGTTGTAGTAAATCCCGGTGTTAAATCAGCAGACGGTATCAATTACCTCGATTTCTTATCTGAAGAAGAATACCTGAACATCCTGGATACGCTTCCTAAAGAAAATCAATACCTGGATGATGCAGATCCGAATAAGTTCATTGCGAAAATGGGAGCAGAAGCCTTACAGGCACTTCTTGGCCGCGTTGATCTGGACGGATTATCGTATGACCTGCGTAACAAAGCAAATACAGAAACTTCTCAGCAGCGTAAAAACGAAGCGCTCAAGCGTCTTCAGGTTGTTGAAAGCTTCCGCCAGGCAAATCAGAACGTGGAGAATCGCCCGGAATGGATGATCGTTAAGATCGTTCCTGTTATTCCTCCTGAACTGCGTCCACTCGTTCCTTTGGATGGTGGTCGTTTCGCGACTTCCGATCTGAACGATCTTTATCGTCGTGTGATCATCCGTAATAACCGTTTGAAGCGACTGATCGAGATCAAGGCTCCTGAAGTGATCTTACGTAACGAAAAACGTATGCTCCAGGAAGCAGTGGATTCATTGTTCGATAACTCACGTAAGTCGAATGCTGTGAAAACAGAATCGAACCGTGCGCTGAAATCACTTTCTGACTCACTGAAAGGTAAGCAGGGCCGTTTCCGCCAGAACCTCCTCGGTAAGCGTGTTGACTACTCGGCACGTTCGGTGATCGTCGTTGGACCGGAACTGAAACTGCACGAATGTGGTCTGCCGAAAGACATGGCAGCGGAATTGTTCAAGCCATTCATCATCCGCAAAATGATCGAGCGTGGTATTGTCAAGACCGTTAAATCCGCAAAAAAAATTGTAGATAAAAAAGAACCGATCGTTTGGGATATCCTCGAAAATATCCTGAAAGGCCACCCGGTTCTGCTGAACCGCGCCCCGACACTCCACAGATTGGGGATCCAGGCGTTCCAGCCAAAACTGATCGAAGGAAAAGCGATCCAGCTGCACCCGTTGACTTGTACCGCATTTAACGCGGATTTTGACGGTGACCAGATGGCGGTTCACGTGCCGCTCGGACATGCTGCTATCCTCGAAGCTCAATTGTTGATGCTTGCTTCTCATAACATCCTGAACCCTGCGAACGGTGCGCCGGTTGCGGTTCCATCCCAGGACATGGTGCTTGGTCTGTATTACATGACCAAAGGAAGAAAATCAACCAAAGAAGAAAAAGTAAAAGGTGAAGGCCTTACTTTCTACTCACCGGAAGAAACCATCATTGCATACAACGAAAAACGTGTTGATCTGCATGCATGGGTAAAAGTCCGCCTCGAAGTAAAAGAGAACGGAAAGCTTGTGAACAGACTGATCGAAACAACCGTTGGACGGATCATGTTCAACCAGGTGGTTCCGAAAGAAGTAGGTTTCATAAATGAACTGCTGACCAAAAAATCATTGCGTGATATCATCGGTAACATCGTTAAGGAAACAGGTATGGCGAAAACAGCCAAGTTCCTTGATGAGATGAAGACACTTGGTTTCATGAGCGCATTCCGCGGATGTCTGTCGTTTAACTTAGGTGACGTTATCGTTCCTGATGATAAGCACAAGATGATCGCTGATGCAAACGCTCAGGTAGATGAAGTAGTTGCTAACTACAACATGGGATTCATTACCAATAACGAACGTTACAACCAGGTGATCGATATCTGGACGCATACCAATTCACGCATCACTGCAAAAGTGTTGAATACACTGACAAATGACCGTCAGGGCTTCAACCCGGTTTACATGATGCTGGATTCCGGTGCCCGCGGTTCGAAAGAGCAGATCCGTCAGTTAGGCGGTATGCGCGGACTGATGGCGAAGCCACAGAAAGGTGCCGGCGGCGGTGAGATCATCGAAAACCCGATCATTTCTAACTTCAAAGAAGGTCTGTCCATCCTTGAGTATTTCATCTCCACACACGGTGCGCGTAAAGGTCTTGCCGATACAGCGTTAAAAACAGCGGATGCGGGTTATCTGACCCGTCGTCTTGTTGACGTTGCGCAAGATGTGATCATTACACAGGAAGATTGCGGAACACTCCGCGGTCTGGTGGCAACACCATTGAAGAAGAATGACGAAGTAGTTGAATCACTATACGACCGGATCCTTGGTAGAACTGCTGTGCATGATGTTTATCATCCGCTTACCGGTGAGATGATCATCGGAGCAGGAGAAGAGCTGACAGAAGATTATGCAAAAATGATCTCTGACTCTCCGATCGAATCAGTTGAGATCCGTTCCGTGCTGACCTGCGAAAGCAAGAATGGTGTTTGCAGCAAGTGCTACGGACGTAACCTGGCAACAGGACGCATGGTTCAGAGAGGTGAAGCAGTAGGTGTTATTGCTGCACAATCGATCGGTGAACCGGGAACACAGCTGACACTCCGTACATTCCACGTGGGTGGTACAGCTTCCAATACAACTACTGCAAATAAGATCGAAGCGAAATACGATGGTATCATCGAGATCGATGAATTGAAGACAGTGAAGCGTAAGAACCCTGACGGACAAACCGTTGATGTGGTGATCGGACGTTCTGCTGAAATGCGTGTGATCGATGCGAATACCAAGATCGTTCTTACTACCGGTAACATCCCTTACGGATCGCAGGTATATGTGAAGAACCTTTCGAAAGTGAAAAAAGGAGATACTATCTGTGATTGGGATCCGTATAACGCGGTGATCGTTTCGGAATTCTCCGGAAAGATCGAGTTCGAGAACGTTGAAGAAGGTATCACATTCCGTGAAGAATCGGATGAACAAACCGGATTCAAAGAAAAAGTAATCGTTGAAAGCCGCGATAAATCCAAGAACCCGTCGATCAAGATCGTCGTGAACAAAGAAGTATTGCGTACATATAACATTCCGGTTGGCGCTCACATTATTGTGAACGACGGCGCGAAGATCGAAGCAGGTCAGATCCTTGTTAAGATCCCACGCTCTTCCGGAAAAACAGGGGATATCACTGGTGGTCTTCCGCGTGTTACCGAATTATTCGAAGCACGTAACCCAAGTAACCCTGCAGTTGTATCTGAGATCGATGGTATCGTATCGTTCGGTAAGATCAAGCGTGGTAACCGTGAGGTTCACGTTGAATCACGTACCGGTGAGAAGAAAACTTATCTCGTTCAGCTTTCCAAGCATATCCTTGTTCAGGAGAATGACTTCATCAAAGCCGGTGAGCCATTGTCGGACGGAGCGATTACGCCAAGTGATATCCTGGCCATCAAAGGACCTACAGCAGTGCAGGAGTACCTGGTGAACGAAGTACAGGAAGTATATCGTTTACAGGGTGTGAAGATCAACGATAAGCATTTCGAAGTGATCGTGCGCCAGATGATGCGTAAAGTGGAGATCGTGGAAGCAGGAGATACTATTTTCCTGGAAAAACAACTCGCGAACAAATCCGAATTTATGAGAGAGAACGACAGCCTGTATGGCAAAGTCCTCATTCTTGAACCGGGTGATTCAACACTTTACAAAGCTGGTCAGATCATCAGCGCACGTAAGCTCAGAGATGAGAACTCGTCGCTGAAGCGCAGAGATATGAAAGCGATCGAAGCACGTGATGCAGTTCCTGCTACATCTTCACAGGTGTTACAGGGTATCACGAGAGCGTCCCTGCAAACAAACAGTTTCATGAGTGCTGCTTCCTTCCAGGAAACAACAAAAGTACTCAACGAAGCTGCTGTAAGCGGAAAGATCGACAACCTGTTAGGATTAAAGGAAAACGTAATCGTTGGACATTTGATCCCTGCCGGAACCGGACTGAGAGCATACGACAAGATGATCGTTGGCTCACAGGAAGAGTACGACAGACTCCTTGCTTCCAAGAAAGAAGCAATGGAAGAAGAAGAGGCTTAATGAGACTATAATTTTGCGAGGCGTAGCCGAAGCGAAATTATCAAGTCGAATTAAGTCCCGATCCTGAGCTTGGCGAAGGGGAGGGACCTCTTTTAAATAAGAGGGGTGCTTTTGAAAGAGGGACCTCTTTTGAAAATAAGATGAATAAACGAAAGAGGGAATGCAGAAATGTGTTCCCTCTTTTACTAAACAGCGAAGCAAGACCATGGAAAATCAAGAACAAGATCAAAATCAAAACCAGATCAGCATCGAGTTGAGTGAAGAAATTGCAGAAGGGATCTATTCCAACCTGGCGATCATCACACATTCTTCTTCGGAGTTTGTAGTGGATTTTATTAAGATGATGCCCGGCGTGCCAAAAGCAAAAGTCAAATCGCGGATCGTACTTACACCACAGCATGCAAAACGACTGATGAAGGCATTGAAGGATAATATCGGCAAGTTTGAGCAGCAGCACGGCCCTATTAAAGACACGGACATGCCGAATGTACTGCCGATGAATTTCGGCGGACCAACGGCGCAAGCGTAATAGTTCAAAGTTTGAAGGAAGTTCAAAATTCAAAGTGAAAAAGTTCAAAGTAAAAGCTGAGAAGTTTGGTTGGATGTTATCTTGAAATTTGAACTTTCCGCCTTTAAACTGAATATTAACCGTTCATCCGAAATTTAAGATCCCGGCACCTTTTAACACGATATTAGTAAAACAATCTCTCTCTGCTTGCTCCGCCAGTTGGCGGGTCCGGCGGACAACTAAACAAATAGAAAATGAATTTCAAAAAACACTTCATGCTCTCGGTTGCTGCATTTTCTGCGGCGATTGCCTCAGCACAAACACTGAGCAACAAAAAGGACGGGAACTATCATTTTACGATCGTTAAAAACCTGGATGCTACTGCTGTTCAGGATCAGGGACAATCCGGTACCTGCTGGACCTTCTCATCGCTTTCTTTTATCGAATCGGAATTGCTCCGTATGGGAAAACCAAAAGTGAACCTGTCGGAAATGTTCATCGTTCACACTGCTTATAATATGAAAGCAGAAAAATATGTGAGGATGCACGGAACCGTGAATTTCGGGGAAGGCGGAGCTTTTCATGATGTAATGCAGGTGGTAAGGAAAAGCGGTCTTGTTCCCCAGTCAGCATATGCCGGTTTTGAAAACGGTGAGGAAGACATGAACGGAACGAAAAGAATAAACCATACCGAGATGGATATGCTTGCAAAAAATATGGTTGAAACAGTGATCAAGAGCCCCCGGCCGGGTACTGCATGGCCAAAGGCATTTGACGGACTGATCAGCGCATATCTCGGTCCGCTGCCGCAAACTTTTACAGTGGATGGAAAACAGTATACGCCTGCAACCTATCGGGATATGTTAGGGATCAATCCGGATAACTACCTGGAGTTTACTTCTTTCACTCATCATGACTGGTATAAGCCTTTTGTACTGGAAGTTCCCGACAACTGGGCAGCGAGCCAGGTGTACAATGTTCACCTCAATGAGATGATCGATCTCCTGGATAATGCACTGATGAATGGTTATACCGTTGCATGGGGTGCCGATGTTTCGGAAAAAGGATTTTCATTTAAGAATGGTATTGCGGTTGTTCCGGATGTTGACTGGAGCTCGATCAAAAAGGAAAAGATCGATTCTGTTCTTTTGACTCCCGGAAAAGAAAAGGTAATCACGGAGGAAAATCGTCAGGAAGCCTTTAATAACTATGAAACACAGGACGATCACGGAATGCACATCGTTGGATTGGTGAAAGACCAGAACGGAACGAAATATTACATCGTTAAGAATTCATGGGGGATCAAGAGCAACGATTGCGACGGATATTTTTATGCTTCAGAAGCTTTCGTAAAATACAAAACTACCAGCATCATGATGCATAAGGATGCGGTCAAGAAGGATATTGCGAAGAAACTCGGAATGTAATTGTTAGTTCAAAGTTTAAAGTTGAAAAGTTCAAAGTTGGTGATCCGGCTTTGAACTTTTTCTTTTATGCTATCAGAATGACTTGGCGGAACAGATTTCTCCGTGGTTCTCTGTGCAAATCTCCGTGTGCTCTGTGGTAAAAAAAACTAACCGCAGAGAAAATGAGAGAAAAAGGAGGACCGCAGAGTGCTAATAAGCTTTTCTGAAATCTTGATTCTCCGTGGTTCTCTGCGTAAATCTCCGTTTGCTCTGTGGTAAAAAAAACTAACCGCAGAGAAAAAGAGAGTAAAAGGAGGGCCGCAGAGTGCTAATAAGCTTTTCTGAAATCTTGATTTCTCCGTGGTTCTCTGTGCAAATCTCGGTTTGCTCTGGTAAAAAAAAACTAACCGCAGAGAAAATGGGAGAAAAAGGAGGGCCGCAGAGTGCTAAATAATCTTCTCTGAAATCTTGATTCTCCGTGGTTCTCTGAGCAAATCTCCGTTTGCTCTGTGGTAAAAAAACTAACCGCAGAGAAAATGAGAGAAAAAGGAGGGCCGCAGAGTGCTAAATAATCTTCTCTGAAATCTTGATTCTCCGTGGTTCTCTGTGCAAATCTCCGTTTGCTCTGTGGTAAAAAAAAACTAACCGCAGAGAAAATGAGGGAAAAAGGAGGGCCGCAGAGTGCTAAATAATCTTCTCTGAAATCTTGATTCTACGTGGTTCTCTGTGCAAATCTCCGTTTGCTCTGTGGTAAAAAAAACTAACCGCAGAGAAAATGGATTAAAAGGAGGACCGCAGAGTGCTAATAAGCTTTTCTGAAATCTTGATTCTCCGTGGTTCTCTGTGTAAATCTCCGTTTGCTCTGTGGTAAAAAAAATTAACCGCAGAGAAAATGAGAGAAAAAGGAGGGCCGCAGAGTGCTAATAAGCTTTTCTGAAATCTTGATTCTCCGTGGTTCTCTGTGTAAATCTCCGTGTGCTCTGTGGTAAAAAAACTAACCGCAGAGAAAATGAGAGAAAAAGGAAGGCCGCAGAGTGCTAAAAGTAATCCGCCGGAGCATAACTCCTTAGTATTTCTAAGTGTTCTCCGTACCTTCCTTGCTCTGCCGAAGCGGCTACGCATAGCGAGAGTGGTAAAAGAGTCACGTAGCGACTACTTTATCGGCTTCCCGTTCTCAAACGCAACAATGAATGCTCCCTGGAAACCTTTATCCAGCATTTCTTTCTTGCGCTTTACCGCATCTTCATACGTTGGAAAATTCCCGCTGAAGTATTTGGTGATGCCGTTATCCAGCACAAAAGTTGACATTTGCGGAACACCGTCAATGGTTGGCTTTTGGGAGAATGCACCGATCTGCACTTTGTAAGTTCTTCCGGCGGAAGCGGGCAGGGCGGTTACGGGAACTTTATTAAAAGTGGTCGGTTGCGCAGGATCCTTTTTTTCCTGCACCGGTGGCGGAGTTGTTTTCACGACTGTCGGAATATTGTCAGATGTTTTTACCGGTTCCGTTTTCACTGGCTCCGTCTTTGGGGGTTCTGTCTTTGCGGGTTCCGTGCTTACAACCGGGTTGGTAGTGGGAAGCGTTTTATTTAAAGGAGTTCCTGCGGTTCCAATCATGATCGTCGCTTCCATTTCAAAAGCTTTCCGCTCGCTGTTCATAATGTAAGAGATCTTTGCCGGCATATTTTGTGGTCCGGACATGCCTCCTCCAACTGTTACACGGTAGCTGATGGTAAAAACAGGATCTGCCGGAGGACTGATCCAGACAATTTTTGCGCCTCCGTCAGCAAAGGTGAATGCACCGCCTTTACTTTCAATGTCGGCCGCGGTAAAACCAGCAGGTAAAGCCTGGAAAAATTTCATGAAATCGTGAGATGCCCCTTTGTTGATGGTCGTTTCAACGATAAAGTCGGTGCCTGGTAATGCATTTGCAGGGATTTTCTGCGTAGCAGTGATCTCCTGGGAATGAATGCTTCCCGCGAGGAGAAGCAGGATGAAGAGCTGGGAAATTTTAAACATAATTGTCTAATAATTAGAAAGGTAAATTTACTAAAATTAGACAGAACCGTTAAATTTGGAGTAAATTAACAAGCACTTTGGCGAAAAAGCAGGAAATATCACAAATTAGTCTTGAAGCGGCCCGCTCACTTGCCCTGCGAAGCCAGGGGCTCCTTTTCGATGCTTTTGGAAAAGGAAAAGAAGGCGCTTTATCTGCGCTTGAGCATACCGGTTACATACAGATCGACACCCTGTCGGTCGCCGCCCGGGCACATCATCATACACTCTGGACCCGGGTTCCGGGATATAAGGAACAGCACCTGCATGAATTAATGGAAAAAGAGCGTTCTGTTTTCGAATACTGGAGCCATGCGGCTTCGTATCTCCCAATGAGAGATTACCGGTTTTCGCTTCCACGGAAAAAGGATTATGCGACGGGCCGGTCGCATTGGTTCGAACAGGATAAAAAGATGCAGAAATACGTGCTGGACCGGATCAAAGCGGAAGGTGCGCTTCAATCGAAGGATTTTGAATACAAGCGTCAGGGTCCCGGGAACTGGTACGAATGGAAACCTGCAAAAAGAGCATTGGAACAGTTATTTATGGAAGGTAAACTGATGGTGGTGAAGCGCCATGCTTTTCAAAAAGTGTACGATCTCACGGAGCGGGTGCTACCATCCAATGTGGACACATCTATGCCATCGGAAAAAGAATATGCAGAACATCTTGTTATGAAAGCGGTACAGGCAAATGGGGTTGTAGAAGAGAAGGAAATATCCTATTTACGGAAAGGCTGGTCCGGTAAGGTGAGCAATTCGGTAGCTCGTCTTGTAAAAGATGGTCGGCTGTCGGAGGTGCATATTTCTTCGCTGTCTTCGCGATATTTGATATTGAGCCCTGAAAGGTCTGCGGCAGTCGGAGAAAATGACTATTTGAAAAGGCCGAAAGGTCGCAATGAGATGATCCATATTTTATCTCCTTTCGATAACCTGATCATCCAACGGAAGCGGATTCAGAAATTATTCGGATTCGATTATGTGATCGAATGTTATTTGCCGGAGCCGAAACGAAAGTTTGGATATTTTTGTCTGCCGGTATTGTATGGTGATAAATTTGTCGCCCGGTTTGATCCCAAAGCTGATCGCGCTGAAAAAGTGTTTCACATCAAGCAGATGCACTTTGAGGAGAATTTTAAACCGGATGAAAATTTCAACCGGAATTTTACGCTGAAATTGAAGGAGTATGCCGCGTTTACGGGATGTGAAAAAGTAAAAGTTGGAAAGGCAGAGAAGAACTGGAAAAAGGAAATGAATGCTTTGCTGAAATAATTTATACAAGCGTCATTGCGATCCGCCAACCCGCAGAAAAGCAATCTCATTCTTATAAAGAGATTGCTTCAGTCGCAAAAGCTCCTTCGCAATGACGGTAAAAAATAAAACGAATATGTCAGCCAAACCCGAAATAAAGCACGAAGAAGAAATTGAAGTCGCGACGGAAACCATGGTGGCGGAAGAAGGACAATGTATCGTTCACTGCATTTGCGGACAGGATGCTTATTATCGCATCTGGCGTTCCACTTTCCTTATTGAACATGGAACCGGAAAAAAGGCAAAGCTGATCACCGCGTTTAATGTAAGCTTCTATCCTCATTGGACGCCGAAGACGAAAGGGAAAAAGTTTACGCTTATTTTTGAAGGGCTCAGTAAAGCCTGCGCTGTGTTCGATCTCCAGGAGATTATTCCGGAATCAGGCGGCTTTCATGTGAAAGACATTGTACGGAACAGCACGGATGTGTATACGGTGAATATCGATGAGTAAGATCTTTCCGGAGCTTTCCACGAAGCTAAAATAATTTCAGCTGCTCCTTGCGTTCATTTCTTTTATGAACAGTTGGTTCCGGTTCACCGAAGTTCGAAAGAGAAATTCCGAGCAAACGGATCTTGAAGCTTTCCGGATCTGTTTTTTCCAGTAAAGTACAAGCTGTTTCGTATAAGGTTTCGCGGTCGTTGATCCCCTTCTTGAAACTCTGGTTTCGCGTGATCGTTTGGAAGTTGTGGTATTTGATTTTTAGTGTCAGCGTTCTTCCTTTCAGGTTGTTCTTTTGAAGACGGTTTGAAACCGTATCAGCGATCTTTTCCAGCTCCAGCTTCATGTCTTCCAGCTTGCAGAGATCTTCACGGAAAGTATCTTCAGCGCCTAATGATTTATGCTCGCGGCTGGTTCGGATCTCGCGGTTATCAATTCCCCGGACGATCCGGTAATAAAACCGGCCAACCTTTCCGAAACGTTTTACCAGGTCGTCTTCGCTCAGCTGCTTGAGGTCAATTCCTTTGTGAAGGCCCTGTTTTTTCATTTTGTCGGCGGTAACTTTTCCGACCCCAAAGAACTTTTCTACCGGCAAGCGCTCCATGAATTCTTCGATCTTTTCCGGTGCAATGTAGGTAAGTCCATCGGGTTTGTTCATGTCGGAAGCGATCTTTGCAACGAACTTGCTGGAAGAAACACCGGCGGAAGCGGTGAGGTTCAACTCCTCCTGAATTGCGGTCTTGATCTGTTTTGCGATCTGGATCGCGGAAGAAATATTTTTCTTATTCTCGGTTACATCAAGGAATGCTTCATCCAGCGAAAGTGGTTCGATCAGATCAGTGTAGCGCTCGAAGATCTCCCGTACTTTTTTTGAGGCCTCTTTGTATGCATGGAAACGCGGGTAAACAAAGATGCCTTCGGGGCAAAGCTCTTTTGCTCTCCGGCTCGACATAGCGGAGCGTACGCCGAATTTTCTTGCTTCATAGCTGCAGGTGGATACAACTCCGCGTCCATCGGGATTTCCGCCGACGATCAGCGGCTTTCCCCGGTATTCCGGAAAATCCCGCTGCTCTACTGATGCGTAGAAAGCATCCATGTCGATATGTATTATTTTGCGGGGCATTTACTGCTGGCCGTCATTGCGATCCGCTGCAGGCGAAGAAGTAGTCTTTTTCATTTTAAGATTGCTTCGCTCGTACCTCTCTCGCAATGACGCGACGGAATTAAACTCTGATCCCAATTACTAAAACATCATCCACCTGTTCATTCATTCCCTGCCAATCTTTGAAGGCCTTAGTAATACCGGTCATCTGCTCGGCCATCGGTTTTGTATTCAGAGCTACAAGGAGCTCCTGGAATCTGCTTGTCTTGAATTTTTTATTACCCGGACCGCCGAACTGATCGGCGAAGCCGTCACTGAAAAGATAAAAGCAATCTCCTTTCTTTAATTTGACGGTATGATTCTCCGGAATGGCGGGTTTTTCTTCCTCCATGCTCCCCACCGTGAATTTCGTTCCTTTAACGATCTCCAGCTTTCCATCGGATACAATATAAACAGGGTTATTGGCTCCGGCATATTCCAAGGTTCCGGTGGACCGGTCGTACGTACAAAGTGCCATGTCCATTCCATCGCGGATGTCGCTGCCTTTGTCCTGGTGAAGCACTTTGCGGATGATGCTGCTCATGTTTTCCAAAACTTTTGCCGGCTGCGTGATCCCGAGCTCGTTCACGGTCTGGTTGATCGCATTATGTCCGACAATGCTAAGCAACGCTCCCGGGACCCCATGGCCTGTGCAGTCGATAGCAGCCACCATTATTTTATCGCCATGATGAGAAACCCAATAAAAATCGCCGCTTACGATGTCTTTCGGCTGATAGTGAATGAAATGTTCCGGTAATACTTTATTGACAAGATCTTTCGGGGGGAGAATAGCAGTCTGCAACCTTTTCGCGTAATTGATGCTATCGGTGATATTCTTGTTCTTTTCTTCAATGATCTCATTCTGTGCTTTGAGGATCTTGTTGTTTTTTCGATTGGTCCGCAGAAGCCTCAGCGATACCAATGCGATCACCACGATCAGCCCGGTCACAACAAAGTACATATTCCGGTGTGCCTGTTTGTAGCATACGATCGTGTCGCTTCCGTTGCCGGAAAGAATATCCCACGGTGTGTGATGGTGTGCCGCTGCAGCAGATGAATCGGTTAACAAGGCCTGCGCTGATCCGCTGCTGATAATGAAGCAGAATATAAAGGTTGACAGGATTAACCGAAAATACTTTTTTCTCATAAAATGGTTGTTAATTGTTTGTTGTCAGTTGTTGGCCCTATCCTCACCACCCACCATTAACCAATCATTCTCCTAAAGATAAATCATTTTCACAGATAGTTTTCAAGATACTAAAAAACATGGCCGCATTTCTCTTAAAGCTGATGTAATTTTGCTTCATGGAAGAAGAGAAAAAAGAGGCGGAATACTTCAGGGGGCGGGGATCTCAAGTGAATACCAGCAATAAATTTCTGAGAAACCGCTATGTGA
Organism: Bacteroidia bacterium; assembly: GCA_045805205.1. Lineage (GTDB taxonomy): Bacteria > Bacteroidota > Bacteroidia > 2-12-FULL-35-15 > 2-12-FULL-35-15 > 2-12-FULL-35-15. The sequence goes on from JBJMLR010000001.1 coordinate 97,830, forward strand.
CGGAGCATGACGAAGTGTTGGACGAACCTTTATTAAGCGATGAAAAAACGCAGATCTTTTATGAGCATCCCAAGAAGATCATCAATGTTGTGAAAAGCCCGGATATTCCGGCGATGTATTCCATGAATCCTTACCAGGGATGCGAACACGGCTGCATATATTGCTATGCAAGGAATACGCACGAGTATTGGGGATATAGTGCAGGACTTGATTTTGAAAGAAAGATCATTGCCAAGCCCAATGCCCCGCAGCTGATGGAAAAGCAGTTTATGAACAAGAATTGGGTGGTTTCTCCGATCATGTTTTCCGGCAATACCGATTGCTATCAGCCGATAGAGAGAAAGCTGAAGATCACCCGTGCTATGCTGGAAGTGCTTTTAAAGTTCCGTCACCCGGCGGGCATGATCACAAAAAACAATGTTATCCTGCGCGACATCGACATTTTACAGGAGATGGCTAAATTGAACCTGGTTCATGTCATGGTTTCAATTACCAGTCTGCGCGAAGAGCTGCGGCAGAAAATGGAACCAAGGACAGTAACCGCAAAAAATCGTTTGAAGGTGATCGAAAAGCTGTCGAAGGCAGGAATCCCGGCAGGAGTAATGACCGCGCCGATCGTTCCGGGCTTAAACAGCGACGAGATCCCCGACCTGATAAAAGCGGCAGCTGATCATGGGGCGGACAGCGCGGGTTACACGATCGTCAGGTTGAATGGAGCGATAGGGGAGATATTCAAAGACTGGTTACACAAAAATTTTCCCGACCGGGCAGAAAAAGTGCTGCACCACATCGAGGATGCACATGGCGGACAATTGAACGATAGCCGGTTCGGAACAAGAATGCGGGGTGAAGGGAACATGATCGCATCGATCAGGCAGATGTTCAAAATGAGTGTGAAGAAGCATCTCGCAGGGCGGGATACGTTTGAATACGACCTTACACAATTCCGGCGGCCGGGTGAAGTAAAGCAGATGGAATTGTTTTAGAAGGTATATAGTTGTCCGGAAAAAGTAAGTGAAAGAATGAGGACGATAGCAAGGAGCGCTAAAAGGCTTAATCCTGAAATGGATTGTTCCCTGCTATGATGTTTTTTGAATACATGACCCCGGAGGAGTCTCCGTAATACGATAAAACAGTCCAATCCTAAATGGGATTATTTCCTGCTGAAATGTTTTTTAATAAATGACCTCCGGAGGAGTCTCCCGTAATACGATAAAACAGTCCAATCCTAAGTGGGATTATTTCCTGCTAAATTGTTTTTGGTACAGGACTCCGGAGGAGTCTTTCATATCCGATAAAACAGTCGAATCCTAAGTGGGATTATTTCCTGCTAAATTGTTTTTGATACAGGACTCCGGAGGAGTCTCCTATATCCGATAGGAAGTTTAATTTCAGTTGAATTATTCCGGCTAAAATACTTTTTAAAAATGACTCCGGAGGAGTCTCCCATATCCGATAGGAAGTTTAATTTCAGTTGAATTATCCCGGCTAAAATACTTCTTAATAAATGACTCCGGAGGAGTCTCCCATATCCGATAGGAAGTTTAGTTTCAGTAAATTACCCCGGCTAAAATACTTTTTAAAAAATGACTCCGGAGGAGTCTCCTATATCCAGCCCCAGCGGGGCGTTCCAATTTACGCTCCGGAGGAGCCGTCCATTTGTTTCAGATGACCGATCAATTCTTCCAGTTCCCCGGAAGTCATTTTGGTCACGCATTCTATCATGGATTCCCCGGATCCGATCACAAGCACTGCAATGTTTTCGTTTTCGAAACCGATCTGTTTCATCGAGAAAACCACGGTTTCAATATCAACAGTCTTCCGGCCATCGCGGAACCAGCCGTAATCCGCTTCATAGGTTATCGTCTTCCCATTGAACTGGATAAGCTCTTTGCCGTATGTATTCCAGAGGAAGATCCTGAGCAGATAAAATCCCATCAGTGCAAACAGACCAATCCCGAAAAGGAAGCCAATATGAAAAGCTCTGCCGTTTGCTAAAGCGCTGAACATTCCAAAAGATGGAGCCAGAAAAAAAAGCGCAATAAAGAAGAGCAAAAAAATCCGTGCGAAAAGAGCAGACCTTTTTACAAAAAGTGTTAGACTATTATTCTCAATTTCATATTTCGCCATGTATAAACGTATTACTTAGTCACCTAGTCACCTAGTCACTTAGTTACCTAATCACCTAATCACTCAGTTACCTGTTCGCCTGATCATCGTAAATTCCGTAAGGAGGGCCTTTCCATTTCAGGAATTCTTTTCATCAGATCGGTATTCATATACCTCTGCGGGATCATGTGCGCAAAGATCGTCTTTGAAGTAAACCATTCCGAGCTTCCTGATCACTCCTATCGATGCTTTATTATCTTTTGCTGCTTTTGCAATGATCCGTGTAAGCCGCAATTTATTTTTTCCATAGTGAAGGCAGGCCTTTGCCGACTCGGTAGCATATCCCATTCCCCAGAACTTTTTAAAGAACCGGTAGCCAAGATCGATCTCGTTTTCATCCGCAATGTATTTCAACCCGCACCAGCCGATGAATTCGTCGTTGCTCTTTAAATGAACGGCCCAGCGTCCCATGGCATTTTTGTATTGGGGAAGGATGATCTCATTGATGATCCGTTTTGCCTCTGCAAGATCCTTTACCGGTCCGTCGCCGGTATAGCGGATCACTTCGGGATCTGAGTTCAGATCAATTAAGAGCGGAGCATCCTCGCCTGTAAATTCTCTCAGGTAAAGCCTCTCGGTCTCAAGGATTCTTTTCATAGATCTCTGGTTCAAACATGCCGACGATATCTGAATGCTTGTTGTTCGAATCTCTGCATGGTGAAATATAAAAAAAACTCCCCCGGTTTGCGGAGGAGCTTTCGTATTATTTATTTGCTTTTGTGTCTTTCCACTTCTGCATCTGCGCTGGCTTCAGAACACCGTTCATATCCTGTTCCCATTTCGCCTGGATCCTTCTTCTTTCAGCAGCCATTTGGTTTTGATCATTAGCAGCTTTCTGGTTATTAAGGTCATTCAGCTTGATACATTCAAGGTTGATCGCCTGTACTTTCGTTTTTTGGTCAGCTGTCATATCGGTGATTGCAGCGGCCATCTTATCGGTCATATTGGTCGCACGCACAACAGCATCGGGCTGCTGAACGCCGGTGGTTGTGGTCATTTCCTGTGAATGTCCGACAGCGAATGCCAATACGGCGCTGAATAATAGTATGATCTTTTTCATGAGAATTTAGTTTTTATTATTGTTGAATAAAAGTACTGAATATTCCTGCAATTGTCAAGTTTTCTTAGTCACCCAGTCACCCAGTCACCCAGTCACCCAGTCACCCAGTCACCCAGTCACCAGTCACCCAGTCACCCAGTCACCTAATTGCTATCCCCCTGGAACAAGCCGCCCAATATGCTTCCCTCTTCCTTGCCGCCACGGGAGTATGACATTAATCGTCCTGCTAATCTGCTAACCGGCAGGGACTGGATCCAAACCCGGCCGGGTCCGTTCAGTGTAGCGAAGAACAAGCCTTCCCCTCCAAAAATGCTGTTCCGGATCCCGCCGATAAACTGGATATCATAATTTACCGATTGCTCAAAAGCAACGATACAGCCCGTGTCGACTTTAACAAGCTCTCCGGACTTTAGCTCCTTTTCAATGATCATTCCGCCCGAATGCACAAAAGCCATTCCGTCGCCTTCCAGTTTCTCCATGATAAAACCTTCCCCGCCAAACAAGCCGGTTCCCAGCTTTTTCTGAAATTCAATACCAATGCTTACGCCTTTTGCCGCACACAGGAATGCATCCTTCTGACAGATGATCTTTCCATTCAGCTTGCTCAGATCCATCGGAATGATCTTCCCCGGATACGGGGAAGCGAAAGTGATCCGCTTTTTACCGTTGCCGGTATTGGTAAAAGCGGTCATGAATAAGCTTTCGCCGACCAGGAGGCGTTTTCCTGCAGAAAATAACTTGTCCATGAATCCGCTTTGCTCCCGGCTGCCATCGCCGAAAATGGTATCCATCCGGATGCCGTCCTCCATCATCATGAAGTTTCCGGCTTCTGCGACAACTGTTTCATTCGGATCCAGCTCAATTTCTACAGCTTGCAATTCTTCTCCTAAAATCCGGTAATCGATCTCGTGGTTTCTCATTTTTTTAATTGAAATGGTTAATTGAAATTAATAAAGTCGCGCTCATAGCATCACATTCCGGACCAAGGAAATCAGAAGTAAAGGTTCCTGCCACAATTACTGAAAATGGCAGAAAAACTACCACGGAGAAACGGAGGCTCGGAGGAACACAGAGAAGTATTATCCGTCACCTTACATTATTTTTCAAAATTCGCGATGCCAAGTGTTTGTCCCCGCTCATTCTTATTGCATTTCGGACAATAGCGAAATGGTTTTTCCTGGCGGGTATAGCAATGCGGACATTTATAAGGTTTTATTGTCTCAATCGGAAAGCCGTCGTTGTTCCGCATGCAATTCATGCAGAACTCATGATTTATATTATCGCCGAATCCGCAGAATTTACAGCGATACTTGGGTATCGGCGGTTCCGAGGAACGAAACAAGCTGGCAATATGGAGAAAAGGAACAAAAAAGCCGAGAATGAACAATACGATCGTTGTCGTTTTTTCATCGGAGCGGGAAACCCCTTTGGAGAGCCGGCGCCTGTCTAACAAGATCAGCAATACAATTGTGAGCAGCGCAATTACAGCCAGGACCGCGGCAAAGGTGCCGGTAAAATTCCCATCCTGATTTTCCGATTGCGGCATTAACTGATTATTGGTCCCGGTTGATCCTTCCCGACAGGTGATTTGAAAATGCGAAGAACAATCTCACAATGCTATGGAGGAGAAGTCCGCCCTGGAAAGCAAATTTTGTGATAGAATCGTTTTGCCAGATCGTAATTGCAATGAGGAAAAGAAAGCTTGCTGCAGCCATCATCAGCTGCTGTTCTTGTCTTTTTTTTGCTTTTGCCTGCTCATCAGGATCGATCTCCTCAACCGGCTTCGCTTCTTCCCTGGCGCTGGTAATTTTTAAAACTCCAAGGAGATCGCGCTGGCTGACGGGAATTTCACTTCCGACAACAAATTCAATTTTTTCTGCAAAGTTGTCGTCGGAAACTTCTTCTTCATTCTCAGGATCCGTAAGATCACTCAGGCTGAGCTTCTTTTTTTCGTCGGATTTCACCAGCTGATCGAGAACCTGGTCTTTGATCCCGCGTTCATCGAGGATGAGCCAGGCCGCCTGTAAACGTTCTTCGGTCTCGTTTTCGCTGTTGCGAACGATCGCGGTCAGCGCTTCGTTATCGAGCGCTTTCATTTCATGCGTATGCAATGCAATCTCTTCTTCCGTGTTCATGATGCCCCGTTAATGAATTTTCCGCTGTTATCCTTTCCGCATGTCGGACAATATTCGGAATACGTATTGAATATGCTAAAGCAATAATTGCATTTATATTGTCGCACCTGACCTTGGTTGTTTTTATTACAGCTCGGGCAAAATTTCTGAAGAGGGCCTCTGTATCCGCACTGGCGGCAAATTCCTTCTTTAGTTTTCGGAATTGCGGCGCGTATGATGTGCAGCGGAAAAAACAGGAAGCCTCCGATCAAAAGGAGAGCTCTCCATCCTTCATTATCTTCCGCAACATTCTGTTTGCCTTGCATGCGTTCCTTTTCGCCTCGTCTCGCCAAATAAATAATGATAAATACTGCTGCGGCAACAAGAATTGCAACGATCGAATTGTATATAATGTCTCCGGTTTGCATTTTACAACGAGTAACAGTGAGATTGCTTCGGGTCATTCTTCCCTCGCAATGACGTCTGGAACTAAATTGCGTACTGCCAATCTTCCCTCGCAACGGCGTTGGAACTGAATTGCCTACTGCCAATTAATTACATATTTCTCCGATACTGTCCGCCCACTTCAAACAGGGTATTCGTGATCTGGCCGAGCGAGCAGTATTTGCAGACTTCCATCAGCTTTTCAAAAATGTTCTGATTCTGAATCGCCGTTGTTTGCAATTCACGAAGCAAAGTTGCCGCTTTATCTTTGTTACCTTTCTGAAGCTCTTTCAGCATGGAGATCTGGTAGCCTTTTTCTTCTTCCGTTGCGCGGATCACCTCTTTCGGCAATACCGTCGGTGAGCCTTTCGATGACAGGAACGTATTCACTCCAATGATCGGATATTCGCCGGTATGCTTCAGTGTTTCGTAATAAAGGCTTTCTTCCTGGATCTTGCCACGCTGGTACATCGTTTCCATCGCACCCAGCACACCGCCGCGTTCACTGATCTTTTCAAATTCAGAAAGAACTGCTTCTTCAACAAGGTCGGTCAGCTCTTCGATAATAAATGAACCCTGCAGCGGATTCTCATTTTTTGCAAGTCCGAGCTCACGGTTGATAATCAGCTGGATCGCCATCGCTCTTCTTACGGATTCTTCGGTAGGAGTGGTGATGGCTTCATCATAGGCGTTGGTGTGAAGCGAGTTGCAGTTATCATAGATCGCATACAATGCCTGGAGCGTTGTACGGATATCATTGAAATCGATTTCCTGTGCATGCAGTGAGCGGCCGGATGTCTGGATATGATATTTCAGCATCTGTGAGCGCTCATTCGCATTGTATTTCATCTTCATTGCTTTTGCCCAGATCCTCCTCGCCACACGTCCGATCACAGAATATTCCGGATCGATCCCATTGCTGAAGAAGAACGACAGGTTAGGAGCGAATTTATTGATGTCCATTCCGCGGCTCGCATAATATTCTACGTAAGTGAAGCCGTTGGAAAGTGTCAGCGCAAGCTGTGTAATAGGATTAGCGCCGGCTTCGGAAATATGATAGCCGGAGATAGAAACAGAGTAAAAGTTGCGGATGTTTTTCCGGATAAAATAATCCTGCATGTCGCCCATCAGTCGCAATGCAAATTCAGTAGAGAAGATGCAGGTGTTCTGTGCCTGGTCTTCTTTCAGGATATCCGCTTGCACCGTTCCGCGGACAGCAGCAATGGATTCTGCTTTGATCTTTTCGTAGACGTCTGCCGGTAATACCTGATCGCCGGTAACGCCAAGCAGCATTAGTCCCAGGCCGTCGTTTCCTTCCGGTAACGGCCCCTGGTATTTTGGTCTTGCAGCACCTTTTGCTTTGTAAATCGCTTCGATCTTTTTCTCAACTTCTTTTTCGAGCCCGTTCTTTTTAATGTAAAGCTCACATTGCTGATCGATCGCTGCATTCATGAAGAAGCCGGTAAGCATTGCAGCCGGACCGTTGATCGTCATCGAAACAGAAGTCTTCGGATCGGCGAGGTTAAAGCCGCTGTACAATTTCTTCGCATCATCCAGGCAGCAGATGGAAACACCCGAGTTGCCGATCTTTCCATAAATATCCGGGCGAAGATCAGGATCCTGGCCGTAAAGTGTAACGCTGTCAAAGGCTGTACTCAGGCGGTGTGCAGGCATTCCAAGACTTACATAGTGGAAGCGCCTGTTCGTCCGTTCCGGTCCGCCTTCACCGGCAAACATCCGCGTAGGATCTTCACCTTCACGCTTGAAGGGGAATACGCCCGCAGTGTAGGGGAATTCTCCCGGGACATTCTCCTGTAAATTCCATTTCAGGATATCGCCCCATGCTTCATATCGCGGAGTGCTGATCTTTGGGATCTGCGAGTGCGACAGCGATTCATAATGTGTTTTGATCTTCAGCTCTTTGTCGCGGACCTTGAAGATGAAATATTCGTTTTTGTACTGCTGAACTTTTTCTTTCCAGCCGTCGAGAATTTTCTGGTTATGACCGTCAAAGCTGATCGCGATCTGCGCGTAAGTTTCTTCCAGTCCTTTGATCAGCCTGTCCTTGTCTTCGATCTTTGCGTCCTTCAGCGTCTCGATGGATTTGCGGATCGAATAAAGCTTCTGTGCGATCTCTTTCTGATCGTTCACCCATTTGTCGTAGCCGCGGTTATTTTCCGCGATCTCTGCAAGATAGCGTGTACGGTGAGGAGGAATGATATAGATCTTTTCGCTCAATTCATCCGTCACCGCGAAATCAGATTTCAAATCAGCGCCCGTCTTTTCTGCAAGCTTATTGATCACCGCTTTGTATAGCTTATTCATTCCCGGATCATTGAATTGAGAAGCGATGGTTCCGTAAACAGGAAGCGCATCGTCGTCTGTTTCCCAGAGCTGGTGATTGCGTTTGTATTGTTTCTTCACATCACGGATCGCATCCAGAGCACCGCGCTTATCGAATTTATTGAGCGCAATGATATCGGCAAAATCAAGCATGTCAATCTTTTCGAGCTGGGTAGCGGCACCGTATTCCGGAGTCATTACGTACAGGCTCATATCGCTGTGCTCGGTGATCTCGGTATCGCTCTGTCCGATTCCGGATGTTTCAAGAATGATCAGGTCGTAATTGGCAGCTTTTACAATGTCGACCGCCTCTTTCACATATTTTGAAAGTGCGAGATTACTCTGGCGGGTTGCCAGTGAACGCATGTAGACACGTTCATTGCGGATTGCATTCATGCGGATCCGGTCGCCGAGGAGTGCACCTCCTGTTTTGCGTTTGGAAGGATCCACCGAAATGATTGCGATGGTCTTGTCTTTGAAATCGATGAGGAAGCGGCGGACAAGCTCATCCACGAGCGATGATTTGCCGGCGCCGCCAGTCCCGGTAATTCCAAGTACAGGAGTCACTATGGTTTTCGCACCTTTTTCGATCTCCGGGATGAACTTCGAGAATTCTTCCGGGAAGTTTTCCGCGGCTGAAATAAGGCGGGCAATGGATTTAATATCTTTTTCTTTCAGGTGTTTTGCTTCCCCGTTCAGGTTATTTCCGGTAGGAAAGTCGCATTTCTGCAGCATGTCGTTGATCATGCCTTGCAAGCCCATAGCGCGACCGTCGTCCGGGGCGTAGATCCTGGTAATTCCGTACTTATGAAGGTCCTCGATCTCAGAAGGCAGGATGGTTCCGCCGCCGCCGCCAAAGATCTTAATATGGCTGCAGCCGCGTTCCTTGAGCAGATCGTACATGTACTTGAAAAACTCGTTGTGACCGCCCTGGTAGGAGGTGAGGGCAATGGCATTGGCATCTTCCTGGATCGCGCAGTTGACGATCTCCTGAACGCTGCGGTCGTGGCCGAGGTGGATCACTTCGGCGCCGGAGCTTTGGATGATGCGGCGCATGATATTGATGGCGGCATCATGCCCGTCAAAAAGGGATGCAGCCGTCACAATGCGGATCTTATTTTTGGCTTTGTATGGTTCGGTAATGTAGGTGCTCATGGGTGTTCAGATGTTCAAATTACTTTTTGCAAATGTTTGCATTATGTAAACAAATGTAAGGATTTAGGGGGGATTTTGCAAAGGTCGGTTTTGGCTATGGTAATTGGCTTTTCAGGCTCCTGTTGCCCTTCGGTGGCTGTCTTTTTTTATCCCTATTGGTATGAAGCGCAATAGGGATTTTATACTTGCCGGAGTCGCCGGCACCACTGCCATGTCAGTTTACAGCTACGCTCTATCGCTGATCCGGAAAAAGGACTTCCGTGAGCCGGAGCTGCTGGCGAAGCTTTTCAGGATTTCAAAGGCGCAAAGCTGGCTGATCCATTATGGTGTCGGGATCTTCTTTTCCGGCATTTACACTGTAATCTGGAGAAAAGAGGGGGTGTCTCCGCTCCGGAGCAGTATTCTTTTCGGCTTAGTCACCGGCCTGATAGCAGTCGGCGGCTGGAAAGCGACTTTTCGCCTTCATCCGGGACGGGCATTCAATACAGGTGAGTTTTATCTTCAATTAGTACTTGCTCATTTTGTGTTTTGTATGATGACGGCGGTGGTGTATGAGGGGAGGGGGGCTGCCAGTTTCGGACTTTTTGTATTGACTCTACTGGTAACCTTCACTTCTGATTATTAGGTCCTGCCAAAAACTGTCAGGCTGTCCCGAAATTTGCTCTTTGAAAAATAGGTTCTTGATTTGAAGAATACTGAGCATTATAAACCAATTAAACTAAACAATATGCCTACAAATCCAAACTACCCAAGCACAACCGGGAATCCTTCCGGCGATGACAGAGGTAACGTGAAAAAGTAACACTTTTTAAGGCCAGCGAAAGTTGGCCTTTTTTGTTTTATAGAAATACCCGTAAATGTCGATGCTGTCAAAAATGTCACAGAGAGAGAAAAGTGTCCAAGGATATTAAGATGTTAAAAATGACCTTTGCTAAAAATCAAAAAGATGCTAATAAAAGTAGTAGAATGGTCTAATCATAGAGTTACCCAAGATTGGGTTGGGGCTTCGTTTTATTTAGAAAGAGATAATTGGAATGATTACTCTTATAACACTCTTTATCATTTGCATTTGTCTCGTGAATATGCAAAAGATAACGTGTCAATATACATGGGATCGGTAAAAATTCTTAAAAAAGGTCAGACTACCGATGATTACTTGCAGCTGGCTATTGGGCCATTGGAAAAACTAGATGGAAGCTTTTGTTCTTTAGGCCAGTCGCTAGACTATTACGAAAGAATAGCAGAATTAGATCGACCGTTAGGCGACAAAATTTTGAATGCATTGCGTGATATCGTTATTTTTCCCAACTTTTCTAAAGGATTTGAGGATGAAGATGGTTGGAGTAAATCACTATTTAGATGGATTCAGAAGGATGACGATATATTTTTCTTAGCACCATTGCTTATATCTCGAGATTATCATAAGATTCCTAGCTTAGAACTAATTTTTGATTTTAAAGTAAGTGGGCTTGAAAAGCCAGTAACTTTTGATTTTGATTCACCTAAGTATGGAAATGAGGATAAAACTTTGCCAAATAGGGTTGTCGTTTTAATTGGCAGGAATGGTTCTGGGAAGAGTACTTTTTTGTCGAAAATCTCCAGAATTGCTTTTGCATCCACAAGTGATAGAAAAAACAAAACATTATTACAGGTAGGGCAATTAACTCCTAATGGACTAGGTTTTCCAAAAATTATTAGTTTATCGTATAGCTCTTTCGATAGTTTTCAAGTTCCTGGAATTTATTTAAAAGAAAAAGAACAAATTGCAAAAGATATTCAAAGAGGTGTTGGGAGATATGTGTTTTGTGGTATCCGTGATGTTGCAAAGGAATTAATAGAATCTTTTGATGAATTAGAAATAGATAAGGAGGGTAAGCTCTCTGACCAAGATATTTTAAAGGATAGATTAAAGAACACCTTCTTAAAGCCTATTGAAGTTTTAGCAAAGGAATTTAGCGATAGTATTAAAAAGATTGGCGAAAAGAAAAAATGGCCGCTTTTCAATATTGCCAATACTATATTGTCTGAGGAGCCATCACTAAGACAAATTCTTGACATAGATTTCTTTGAAATGACAGAAAAGGAGAAAATAGAATATTTTATCCATTTAAGTACAGGGCATAAATTTATTTTGCACTCAATTGTAAAAATCGTTGAACACATTGAGCCCAGAACACTTATTCTATTTGACGAGCCAGAGACGCATTTGCACCCGCCATTGCTCGCGGTGTTAATGAGAGCAATAAGAAACATCCTAAATCAAAAAAATGGTTTTATGATAGTTGCGACCCATTCTCCAGTTATATTGCAGGAAACATTAACTAAGCATGTATTTATCATTAGAAGAGAAGGTGAAAGCATCAGTGTAATGTCCCCAGAAATTCCCACTTTTGGTGAAAATATTGGAATGCTTACATCTCATGTTTTCGGCCTTTCTTCCGACATAACTGATTTTCATTCCGAATTAGACAGTATTATTAGCTATTATGTGAACGTAAGAAGATTTGTTGATAAAGAAAATGCATATAAAAAAATTCAAGACTTATTTAAAGATGAACTAAGCTCACAAGCGCGCGCCTATATTCTTTCAAATATTTTCGATAGACAAGATAATTAATATGTGGAAAGCTATACTGCCAGAAAATAAAAATTCTCTAAGTGAACTTGATACTGCACTTACAAACCAGAATGGACACAAAAAGTATAATCTTAATGCTTCAGAAAGGAAAATTATAGCGGGGATATATAAAAATTACGAGACGTTGAAAGGTGTTGCTCATGAGGACTTAGAAGGGAATGATTTGAGTAAAAAAACGAAGGAGGTTATTCGTGATTTATATGGGGAAGTTCAGGAAAAAGGACGTTTAAATTCTTTACGATCTCGTTTGCTCTTAGAAGTAAATAGGTGTCCGTGCTGTAGTATTTCAGTAGCTGATGAACTAGATCACCATTTGCCAAGGTCAAAATATAGCCCCATAGCTATATATTCGAGTAATCTTGTTCCTATTTGCCACAAATGTAATAATAAGAAAAGAACGCTAGCAGGAGAGGATCCAAACGAAAGGTTTATTCATGTGTATTACGATCAGGTTCCAGAAAATAACCAGTTTTTAAAAATGGATCATGCAATTGAGAGAGATACGTTAATATTTAATTTTTATGTTGAAAAGGTTGAGGGCTTAACCGATTTAATGTTTGAACAAATTAGTTTTCAAATAGAGCGTGTAAATCTAAACAAACGCTTAAAAAAAGAAGTTAATACCTTTTTGTCGTCATTTGCAGTTGGAATGAAAATAGCCTACGGCGACGAAAGAAAAGAAAATGTTAAACGTTTTCTTTCTGAGAATGGAAAATATTTTGAAGCGAAATTTGGATTAAATGATTGGAGAACGGTTTTGTTGTATAAGCTAGCCGAATGTGACATTTTCTGCGACGGAGCCTTTAGTCGCATTCTTTAACACTATTAAATCTATTTATACTGTTTGTTTTGGAAAATTTCTGTAAATTTTACCATTTAACATACACCCGCCTTTGGCGTGTTGAGAATGGTCTTTAGCTATTGTAGGATCAGAAATGACAGGGTTAAATTGCTTTTTACCCCATTGCTTAAAAAAGAAAGCAACTTTTCTTTCGGCACATTGCTTTTTGATATCTATGATCCATTCTTTTTTAATTGGGCGTGCTCCTCTCCCGGATTCTCCTCCCACAATAGCCCAATGAATTCCTTTTAAATTAAGCAAGCCTAATGAGCCTATTAAAGGTTCCAGGGAGAGAAATTTAGTTTTGGCACTTGTTTTACGAAGGTCGTCAATCCTAAACTTAGCTTTTTCATCTTCGACTGAAACTCCCATCCAAATATTAGAAGTCCAGTTTAATTCTTTGTTATACTTCAATAGGATATCAGATCGCTTTGTAAGAACTTGAAAAGTATGCTGAGGGTTTTCATTCATAACTTTGAAAACCCGCTTTATAAAACTTAACGGAACGTCTTTGTGAAACATGTCGCTCATTGAATTTACAAAGACTACTTTTGGTTTTTTCCATTTAAGCGGTTCGCTTAAAGTCTCCGGATGAATTGCAATCTTGAAGTTGTCTTTGTATTTATTCACTCCCATATGAAAAAGCCTGTTTGACATTACTTCCGCATAGCAAAATTTACAGCCAGCCGATAGCTTGCTACATCCTGTCGTGGGATTCCAGGTTATTTCAGTCCATTCTATTGTCGACTGTGCCATATTATCTATAAATCCAAAGAGGTTTGAGATGTTATTCTCTTTTTCACATTTTTAAAAAACTCTTCGCCTCTCGCATGTTTTGAATAAAATGATAAATAATATAGGGGAAGATTCTTTTCATTTGATCGAATCTGATGCATCAGCTTTTCTTTTTGATAGCCTATATTCTGCATTTTATCTTGATAATTCTCCGCTAAAAATTTTACAAAATCCTTTCGATTTGCTACACCGTTCTTTTCCATTGTTACGCGCCAGTTTTTCTCCCCTAAATAATTTGCAATTTTTGTACTTTCTTCCGAAAAGTAAGAATCAAAGTTACGATTTGCATCCATATGCAATGCTTGAAGGATTAAAAAATCCATAGCACGAGCAGTCCCCAGTGCTTCTATGGTCGAAAAATGCAAATTGAGTGAAAATGGGTCAACAAAACAGAATGGTAATAAAGTATTGCCTTTTCCAAATTTTGGAATTGCATTAATTACCTGCTTCACATTTTGATTGCTGTCTCCTTGAATAAGTTCGCAATTCAATTTAGGAAACTCTCTTTTTACACGTTTGCACAACGCATCGAATCGGGTTGGGTCTTGCTCGCAAAGTATATATTTGGTGAAGGGAACTGGGATCGACATCGCTAATAGCGCCGAGTTGCGATATATTTTTCCAGTTTCCTTGATCTTAGCGTATCCGGCACCCGCAAATAAATCAATGTATACCAGTTGGTCCCATTTATTTTTCATTCCTGAAGTAAAAATATCACAATAGCTGCCTACAAGCTTGTACTTTTCAAGAGACCATTCTCGAACTTCGGGAGTAAAAAGATCGTCTGATTTTACTTGAATTTGTGAATCAAATTTGGTCATGGTTTTCGAATGTATAGATTTAATTGTTCTTAATAGCTCGGACTTTCCAAATGCTACAAACCTTAGCAATTGTATACTTTCTCTTTAATTAACACCTGCTACCTTTGTAACTGCAAACACTTGACGCAAACATCTTCATTCTGCGTAACGAGTTTTGAAATAATAAGTAAATTAGTTGCAGGATGTATTTTAATATCATTTAATTCATCAAGAGAATATTGATTTGCTAGTCTAACTGCAAGACTGTCTACAATACATTCAGAGCCCTGATCAACAGCGACATTAATAACAGCCCTCACCCAATTTTTTTCAATCTTCCCTGTTGCCAATTGAACTATATCATCGCGGTTATTTTTTAATATTTCTTTGGCAGCAGCTATTCTTTCGTTTGTGTCGTCATGAAATTTATAGTAATAGAGTGCACCGCCGCAAATGATTATTATCAAAAGAAAAATTAGGAATCCGCTCCCTGATTTTTTTTGCAGCGGTGAACCACATTTCGGACAGGATTTCGCTTGGTTGCTTATCTGTTCTCCGCATTCTTTACATTTTATCAAAGCCATATTATAAGTATATATACCGTTTAATTCACTTCAACACCACAATCTTCGTCTTCAACCTCTTTTCCAATTCCGTAACTGTGATCTCCTCCTCCGTTGCATGATTCGTATTGCTGAACCAGCCGCAGTAGAGGATCTTTTTTGTTTTTGCGCTTTGCACCACTTTCCAGCAAAAGCTAGGAATGGCTATTCCATTTCCCATTGTCGCGCTGCCGAATACGCCGCCGCATATGATGTAGAGCTTCTCTTTTTGCGACCACTCACGAACAAGCGTTTCGTTACTTTTCCAGGGGCCTTTATTCAGGTTGGCAGTCTGCGGCAGACAATTATAATAGCGGAATGTCATTTCATCCTTTATGCAATCGAAAGCGAAATCTTCTGCATTGGCAAGATGTCCTTTTTCATAACCGGAATGGCTGTAATCATCATCGGAGGCCGTTAGAAGATCCTGCCGGTCATTCTTGAAATGAAAAGGTTTGCGGTCGCAGGGACCACCGCCTTTGTACAGGTAGTAGCTCACGTATTTGGGTACGTGGTAGGTGTTGCTGAAGTTGGCCTTGTAGGCAGCATTGCTGACGATGATCTGGGCAATACCCAGGCTGGCCAGTAAAAAATTGAAAGAGAGAAGGAAGAATAGTTTTTTCATATTTAGGTTGTGTTTATTTCCATCGCAATTGATCAGTCCAGCGATCAAGTGCTTTTAAATTCTTAATGTGCTTTTCGACCAGTTTCTGTTTTGAACCCTGCATTTTCATTCTTTTTCGGATCCTGTCACTCATTTCCGCCAAGGTTATTTCGGGCTCTGTATATTTTTTGCCGTCAAAGCAAAAGCTACAGAGTTCGTTTTCTACGTGAGGATGCAGATCGTTTTTCAGCATCATCCCACAACTCTGACAGGGACATGTTTTAATCTCCTTTTCAATTTTCTTTCGTTGGTAGGTGTCGTTGAAGCCTTCGTGAGTCAGCCATTGCAATGCACCAATAAGAAGCAGTATTCCGCCAATCACCCATGGTGCAATAAACAGATCCAATGCAGTTTTAAGGGAATCAAAAAGCTCATTGTATTCTTGTTTTAGATAAGTCAGTTCTGAACCTTTGCGTTGAATAGTCAGCTTTTTTCTCGAGAGCTCCGATTTTTTTGCAAACGTTGAGAGCTTTTTTGCGGCCAACGTGTCAATTTGACTCTGAAGTATTTGATACTCCAGACTATCAGCCATGATATCGTATTTTATCTCGAGGATTTTGTGATCCATTTCGACTCGTTTTTGGTTCCAGGAAACGTCACTTGTGATGTAATGACTGATCGCAGCGCCCATCAGTACAAGGCCCAAAACAAAAAGCACTTTTTTTAGATTATCTGGTAAAGTAGGTATTCCCATAAAAATTAATTATTACACCCCCTTAATGATCCACGACGTTCCAAACGCGACCAGGCAAATGCTCTCACCCCAGAAAACAATATTATATCTGTCGTAAAAGTGACCGATCGCATCGCTGAAGACCATGGGTGCCAGAATTGCGAGCACTACGACGATCGTCCAGCCGCAGAATCGGTAGAAGATATTCTCGATCACCTTTTTCGGCATCTGCTCTCTTTCGACTTCAATTCCCCATAATTCATTTTTGATTTCGTTCAGGTCGGCACCCGGTTCCTTCTGCTTCGCGAGTAATTGCTGCTCCTGGACGTCGAGTTGCTTTTTTCGTGTCTTCAGACGCACACCGCCGTTGGTAAGTGTGAATTCCCTGATGGCCATGTAGGCCAGTGCCAGGAGGAATATCGAGGCGCAGCCGAGGTGCAGGCTGCCAAGCCATTCCGCATGGGGTACCGGTGTGATCTCGTAGGCGCGGCAGACGCAATCTGATTTCAGGACGATCATCGTGTCCGTTTGGTCATAAGGAGCTTTTTCCACCAGCTGGTGACAGCTCACTTGAGTATGCGGAGAGAAGTTAGTGGAAACAAAAGCGGTGATCATTCCGAAAAAGCCCGCGATATTACTCGCCCAGAAATCTCTTCCGCCATAACCTTTGTAGGTCAGCAGGAAAATCGAAACGGCAGAAAGTGTTACGACAAACAGGTCACGCAGACAGGTATAGAAATAATCGCTGATAGAGTTTTCGATCTGACCTTTGTTCCAGATGAATGATCCGATGATCAACGCCAGCGGAAGAAACACACCCATGATCCCGAGGATGAGACGATGTGTTTTGTAATGGAGGACAAGATCGTTGTCCCATTGTTTCTGGAAATTATTTTTCGTCATATGAAAAATTTAGTAATGATGGCAGTAATTTCCGTGAGGGTTTTTACGGTCGGCGCCATAGCGACAAGCCCGTTCCAGATTGTCTTGATCAGTCCTTTCTTAGGGTCTTTTTCCTTCACGAGCTCCGCCAGCTGTGCCGCTGAATCTGCTGCATCTTTGTTGTTCAGACTGTCGACATGCTCCATGAGCTTTTTCATTGCATCCGCGACTTCCGGTCCGTGGTTCTCAGTTATCGTATTGAAGGAGTTGTTGAATGAATTTTCGATCGTCGAATTATTAAAAGTAAAATGGTTATGTGTGCTCATGTCGTTATTGTTTGTGATATAATTGTTTATGATATTGGTCAGATTTTGTTTCAGGTAGTCGCTCATAAAATCGGTTTCACGGATCATCGTGTTAAATTCTTCGCGGTTCATGATCCCACCGTTTTCAAGCACAAGACTTACAATGTCCTGCTGGGAAATATTGTGACGCTGCTTTTTAAAAAAGTTCCTGGTGGTTCGCTCGAGGTAATTGCTTACCCTGCGTGCTTCAATCGAATCCTTTTCTGCAATGGGTTCCCGCTTGTCCTTTAGGAAGTTGAGCAAGAGACGGATCGTTTCCTTTTCAGAATGTAATTTTGCAAAGATCAGCCGCAGATCCCGGATGGAAACCGCCAATGCATTTTTTTCGGAGCTGGCCAGTGCAAGTTCACCTTTCGGGCTGATTTCTTTTTTGCGCAATCGTCTGCGTGCGTACCGGAGCGATCTGAGCTGTTCCGAGCGGTCATCCCGAAATGCATCGTTTGCGGAATGATCGCTGTGACGCAAAAGATTACCAGCGCAGAATACTTCTGCCCTGGTGTAACCGATCTGTTTATTTATTTCCCGTAGTTCTTTTTCCTGTTTCCGGATCTTCAGCATCACTTTTTTTTCCTCGTATGCGGGTATGCCGATAAGCCACATGTTCATGGTGGTTCCGGGAAGCACTAACTGATAGCTATGCAGATTCGGCTGAAAAGGAAGGGTATAATTATATTGCAGATCCACCTTTCGGGCCCCGCCGGGAATTTTCGTATAACCATCCTGCTGATAGATTAGGATTCCGACTGGTTCTCCATGCTGTGCAGAATGATACATTTCCTGTTTGAGATGTCCGTATTCTGTTGTGGATTCAATATAAGCATCACGCAGCCGCCTTCCCGCGGCAAAGAGCGTAGTATCTGCTTTTTCCCTGTCATATATATTAATACGGACCTGTTGAGAAAAAGCGGCTTGAAGGATAGTTTCCAGGTCTCCGTTTTTGAAATAGGGATTTGTCAGGCGGAAGCCCACTTCCATTTTATTCATAAAGCAGCCGTCAGAATAGAAACGTTTGAAAACAGGCGAGAATACGTTTTCAACTTGGTTGACGGGAAGAAAGCTTAACAAGTTTTCTGCATCGCAGAATGTTCCTTCACCTTCAAAATGAACGGAGCCTCCGAGCGGACGTTTTTTCATCGCACCGAAGCGCCGGATGAACGCCTTTCCGTTAACAGAGCCTGTCCATGCCGGGACGGGTAATTTCTTAGCGTTGCTGAGAATTACACGTTGATCGCTGATTGGAAAATGTATATTAAAAAACATGCTGTCTAAAAAAGACCTGGCTAAAAGCCAGGCCATTTGTGATCTTCTTAATGATCTCATCCGCTTATTCTGCTAATTAAAGTAGCTTGAAGCAGAATCTTTTCATAGAAAAGATACGTGATCATTCGCGCATCGAAGCGGTCTGTTAGGCTCCTATTATGCTTCCATTGTCTCATTTGAAAACATGTAAGTATTATTTGAGCAATTCAAATGTAAACCATCACATCATCCAAGTCAATGTTTGTCCAAAATGCAGAATATGAAAAAAGCCGGTTTTTTTGAGGCCATTTTTGCCGCTTTAACCGTTGATTACCAAATACTTAATTTTTCGCGTACCCATTCTACGCTGTCCGATTTTCAAAAAACTGTCCCCGCTTTTTGTGGTTTTCCGCCTTAATTTCCCGGTATGAGAACCTATGATCACGGTTTTTCAGGAGATAAAAAAGTCCGTCGGAAGAAGAAAAATAACTCCGGCTTGGAGGGCGTGCAGCGATATATAGCCTCACTCAGCAAGGAGCAGATCTCAAGAATGATCTCTGATGCCGGAAAACCTTATGTACCCAAGGGAGCCGATGTTACCGGTCGGGCCATTTATGAAAATGAATTGCGACAGAACGGTCTGATCCAACCTAAGCTGGAGATCTCAAATCCGCAGGACAAAGCAGAGCAGCAGGCGGATAAGGTTGCTGAGGGAGTGATGAAGGGCGATGTCGCCACATCGCAAAAAGCGCTTTCAGAAAAGACCACTTCTGAGATCAGCACAAAAGGCGATGGCGAGGTAACACAAACTACGGATGGTTTCGACAGCAAGCTTCAGGGAACAAAAGGGCAGGGACAAAAGTTGGATACGATCCAGCGAAAGGAACTGGAAAGTCATACAGGGACGGATCTGAGCAGTGTGAACATTCACACGAATTCCAATGCAAGTGAAATGTCAGAGAGCATCAATGCAAAGGCATTCACACACGGACAGGATATTTATTTTAAGGAAGGACAATACAATCCTTCAAGTAATGAGGGAAAATCATTGCTGGCACATGAGGTTGCGCATACGGTGCAGCAGCAGGGAGCAGTTCAGCGAACGATCCAGCGGCAGCCAACGGCGACAACGAGAGTAAGAGATATGGGTTCGGCTCCGCATGCTGAAGGCGTGTTTCATGGAGATAAAGGAAAAGGCGGCTATATTATTGTTCCAAAAACATTTCCAATTACTAAGGCATATTATAATGATCCGGCAAACAGCGGGGCGAAAAATGATATGATGGCGAAGTATCCAGGCACGAGTTTGCTTTATGATACCTTGTATAGCCTTGCGGATAGATTTTTATTGGACCTTACCGACCTTATTGCCGCTAATCCGGGAGTCATTCCTGAGCAGATCAAATCGGGAGACAAGATCATTATTCCTTACGTTCCGATGAAGATGATGCCGACGAAGCCAATACCGAAAATTTCAACTACTCCGGTTCCTTCTGTAATAAACCTGCCAAAGACTCTGGGGAACGATTTGGGTCCGGTTTACCAACCCGACGAGGGGTATAAGACTTACAAGGAAAAAACAAATTATAATGAACGAGATATCCAGGAAGCAGCTAAGAACATTCTGGAAAGTGATCCTGCCGTAATGAATGCATTTATTTATGTGCAGAAGATTCACGAATTATTCCCGGATCGGAAAGTTCAGGAAGAAGAAGTCAATAAATTCTTTCGCGCCTCTTTCTCCTTACGTAGACCGAATCTTAAAATAACCGACGCAATTTTATCTACAGGTCGAACAGATTGTGCCCGAGGTGACACGCCCAAAGAGATAATGATAAAAAAAGGGATCAGCTTTTCTGTTGCCGTTGCGACTTACCTGCATGAAATGAACCATTATATGGATTTTTGGTTCAGCCGGGATTCGGCAAAAAACAAGAGAGCGCCTGCTGAGGCTGGCCGTGGAACAAAACAAATTCCCGGATACGCCTCAGAGGGAGAACAGCTAAGCGCTTTGCCAGAATATCTGACGACACTGATAGAACAGATAATCATTGATATGAAATTAGATACTCCACGGCAGGATGAACATTGGACGGTTGAAGGTAGTAAAACACCTAAAATAGTTGGCAAAAGAGAAGAATATAAAAGCTGGAAAGCCGCACCTGGTCCCAAAAAGAAACTGGCTGAATTTGAAGACCAGGTGAGGAATGAACTTCGGATTTCAATTCTGGATCTTTATGGACCAACAAAAGAATGGAAACTACAGAATAACGCTGGCGTTCTTGAAAAAAATACCGGTGTAGAATTAGGGTTTAGTTTTGAAAAAATAGCGTATGGTTTTACTGACTTGGCTGCAGATCAGGGTGTTGATTCCAAAAAATGGGCAGGAAATTTTGATAGTAATTTTGAAAAAAAATATTATGCATTTTTAAAGGAGTAATATATCAAAAATGACCTTCAAAATTGGGATATTTTTCCTCCATTAATCTGATTTCAGCCTTTGAAAGAGGATTTCCTTTATAATAAATGTGCTGCGTGTCAAGGTTTTTCACAACCGGATAAATACTCTTAAGTTGATTGTGTTCAAGATATAAATACTGAAGTGATTTAAGTTTTTTGACAGGTTCAATATTGTTCAACTGATTTGAGGTTAGAGATAACACTTTCAGCTTTCCTAAATTTTCAATGGTAGCCGGCAGAGCTGACAGGTTATTTTTTTCCAGGAACAGGTGCTCCAAATTCGTCATATTGCCAATATTTTCGGAAAGAGCTTTTATATGATTCTGCTTCATAGAAAAACTCTTTAGGTTTTTAAGCGTTGTAACAGATTCCGGAAATTCCTGAAATTGGTTTTGATTCAGGGAAAGGGTTTCTAGATTCGCAAGATCGCCTATTCCTATAGGAATTACTTTTAAATTATTTCTGTCTAGATTAACAACAATGACATTTTTAATCTTGAAAATACTTTCTGGAAAGTCGGAAAAATTATTATCGCTTAAATCCAGGTATAGTGGTTCGGACAAATTAGCAACGGACGAAGGAAGATCATGGAGTTGATTGAAAGCCAGGTTAAGAGAGCCAAGGTTGGAAAGCTTTCCTACGCTCTCCGGAAGCGATTTTAATTTATTTTTTGATAATTCCAGATCCCTCAATCCTTTCGTATTGCCTATCTCCTCTGGTAGTTCTTCCAGTTTATTATTCAATAAGTCCAATTCCTCTAAGCGGGTAAGTTTACCAATATTGGCAGGTAAATGAGAAATCTTATTACCCGAAAGATTCAAATATGTCAAACCGATCATGTTGCCAATTTCATCCGGAATATCATCAAGCTTATTGTCACTCAAATCTAATCGTTCAAGTCCCGACAGGTCGGTTATTTCTTTTGGAAAGGTTTTCAATTTGCAACCACCTATCCGCAAATCTTTCAGGTTCTTTATCGCAAACACCGCTGGATCAACCAAGTCAAGATCACAAGAAGAAACATCAAGCTTTTCCAGGTTTCTCAGGTTCTTTATACTTTCGGGAATAGCAGGAAGCGGTATATTCTCATGACACACGAGTAGCAAAGATTTCAGGTTGACGAATTTGTCGAGATTAATTATGTCTGAACCTGTATAATCTGAATGGAAATACAAGCGAAGATCGTAAACCTGTTCAGGGTTAACCAGGCCTTCTTGTATAGAGTGGTAAACTTTATCAGGTTGTGCCTCTAAAGTTCCAATACTCATAAGCGAAATAATTATTATAAACGATCTCACAGTTAAATTTACGAAAGATTATACAAACCTCCGTTGCATAAACACAAAGAGGTAACATTTCTTCCACTTACTTCTTTCTGTATTCGATTCCTCCCGGCCTGTTTTTTTTGTAGAACTCATTGTTCTATTTAAAAAACATCCATGAAAACAAAAACCATTTTTGCACTATTAATTACAGCGAATATTGTAGTCGCTGTAGTTCCTGGCTGCGACGCTGACGACAGCCACTATCCTAAGAAAGGTCCCGATAGTTCCGCGCCGCTTGATTCTGTTGCAACCTATCACAGTCCGAAGTAAAAATTGTATTTCCACTGGCACGGCTTTCTGCGCATCCCTTTCTACATATGGCCGGGCCTGCTTTTTTAGAATGCTGTTATACAAAAAACCAGTATTAACTTCTAAAAAAACAAAATGAAAAAGAAAACAATTCTCGCATTATTCTTTGCCGGAGCAATGGGCCTGCTGACATTCACCGGTTGTGAAAAAGATGATGATAATTCCGGTTCGACCGGATCATCAACAGGTTCTACCTCGAGCACGACAAGCACCACCGGCTCAACAGGCACTACCAGTAGCACAAGTACAACCGGCTCTACCGGCACAACAAGTACTACCAGCACTACCGGCTCTACCAGCACGACAAGTACTACCGGTACGACAAGTACAACAAGCAGCACCGGTACAACAAGTACGACAGGAACCAGCAGCACCACGAGCTCTACTAGTACTACCGCCAGCACCGGTACAACCAGCTCAACCAGCACCACCAGCACTACTCCGGGTGCAACGACTTAAAGTATTCAAACGGGCGTTCTTAGAAATAAGAACGCTCCTTTGATTTTTTTAATTTTTAAAACCAGAAAATATGAAAACAGAGATCCTCAAATTAGTACTTTCCGCCGGTATCGTTGTAGCTGTTACCGCCGGCTGTAACGACCGCAGCACTTCTACGTCACGCGGCGGTTCTGATCCCAACGGCAATGGCGTTAATCACAGAGCGGATGGCAGCTCCACCGGCGCCGATAATCCCGTCAGCACCACCGCTTCAACCAAATCGAGCAGAACTTATTCAACTGCGTCAGGCACCGACAGCGATGCCAGCCTTCGCATGGATTCCGGTTACAATACCGGCAAGAAGGACGATACGGAAAAGCTCAATAATATGAAAAAAGGAACGCGCGGTTCCACCGGCAGCGGCGGATCAGCCGGAACTACCGGAAGCACAACGAAAAAGAAATAGCGCCGGCTGGCTTCTTTTTTGTCTGCATTGTGATATGGGAAAGATCATTCTGATCGGCGGACACGTGGACATCGGCTCCGCATTGTCAGCCAGAGAACAAAAGGAGCTTGGCAAACCTAAAAAAATAAAAATGGTCAAGCCGGAGATCCTGGAACATTTCCTTAAAGAAATGAAAGGCGAAAGATCCCGGGTCGAGCTGATTACTTCCGCTTCCGAAATTCCTTTTGCGATCGGCTATGAATACCGCAGAGCGTTAAAAGCACTCGGCTGTAAGAATATCGGGATCATGCATTTCAGAAAAAGCAAAGAGGCTGAAAAAGAGGAAATGTATCAGCGCCTCAAAAATTGTGACGGCGTCCTTTTTACCGGTGGCAGCCAGGTTTTGCTTTGTGAGGTTCTTCGCGGAACCAAGTTTCTGACGCTGCTGAAACGCAGGTTTCATGAAAAAAAGTTTGTGATCGCAGGAACGAGCGCCGGTGCAATGGCGCTTGGAGAAGAAATGATCGCCTATGGAGATACCGTCACCTCATTTGTAAAAGGGGAGATCAACATGATGAAAGGCCTGGGCCTGCTGCCAAAGATAATTGTGGACACGCATTTTGTACAGCGCAGGAGAATGGGACGCCTCATTGAGGCGGTTGCATATTTTCCGGATAAGCTGGGAATCGGGCTGTCGGAAAATACCGCTGTTTTTTTTGAAAATCCCGGAAAAGTAGAGATCATCGGAAAGAATCTCGTTGTATTGGTCGACGGTACTCAGATCACTTTTAACAATATCAGGGCCATCCGGAAGAATCATCACCTGTGCCTGGAAAATGTTAAGCTTCATATTCTCCCGAAAGGACATGTGTTCAACATATTAAAGCGAAGGATCCTGCGATAAGCCTGCAACGGTTGCTGAAACTACAACGACGGCCACTTCTTTTTCAAAGCAGCCAGATACGCTTTCAGGTTGGAATGATAGGAATTTGCCAGCTCTGTTTCAAAAACATCATATTTTGAGTCGTAGCGTTTAAAGCTCATGAAGAATGCATTGCCTTCCCAAAAAGCTTGTTCCGTATACCGGAAGAAGCTTTTTTTCTTATACAACGGAAGTCTGTTCACACCCACTACGATATCCATAATGATCTCTTTTTTTGATTTTTTTATCTCTTCCTCCGGCTTCCCTCTTCCTAGCTCTTTATAAAGAGTGCCCAGTTGCTTCGCACCATCAAGGATGTAATCGTTATAGATCTTTTCATCCAGCTTTCGCTGGATAAAGTCCGTATATTCTTTTGACTCCTTTCCGAATTTCAAGGCCAGAAATTTTTCTGCACCTTTTTCACCGATGAAATTGGCAAGATTCTCATTGAAGTTGATGCTGTCTTTTACGAAAAGTGTTCCGTGGGTCAGCTCATGAATGATCAGGCTCGCTAATTCTCCCTCATCCCGTTTCAGCATATTGCTCAGGATCGGGTCCCGGAACCAGCCCAACGTGGACCATCCCGATGGGCTGTAAACATCAACATCATAACCCTCTGTTTTTAGCTTCAGTATTTCTTTCCTTGCTTCCTCTTTATCGAAAAAGCCTTTGTAAGGCACAGAACCAAGGAAAGGGAACGACCATTCTTTGGGTGTAAAGGAATATGGATCGCAACCGGAAACTGTCAGCAGCAGTGCCTTGCCCTTTTGGTCGTAAACTGCTGCATAGTTGTCGCTCGGGTTCATTCCCAGGCTATCAGTGCAAAATACTTTGATCTCTTTTACAAGAATCAGTTTTTGCTTCAGGGAATCAGGAAATGCGGGATCGGCCAACGCTTCATCAATGGGCCGGGCGTTCCACACCAGTTCCAGCTGTCCTTTTGCCTGCGTCAGACCGTAAACAGCCATCTTATGCCAGATCATGCAAACAATGAAGAACAGCAGGAAAATGAAATTAAACAGAAGCCGGAGCGTTTTACGGAACATGAAACAAAGTTAGCTATAAGTTATGAGTGATGGATGATGAGTTGCCGGAGATTAGAACCATAGTTCTACTACAATTTGCCCTTTATCCTTTTTTCCCTTTTTTCCTTTATCCCCTCATCACTTTATCCCTCATATCACCTTATCCCCCAATCCCCTGATTACTTTTTCCTATATTTGCGTCCAATTGAAAAAAGCATGTTCTTTTTACTCTCAAAACTGCTTACGTTCATAATTACTCCCATTGTCTGGATCATTGGGCTGTTTTGCGTTGCGATCTGGTCGAAAAATGAGAAGCGCCGCAAAAAGTCTTTTATCTGGGCATTCGCACTCCTGATCTTTTTCAGCAACGGTTTTATTTTTGACGAGTTTGCCCGTGCCTGGGAAGTCCCCGCTACCAAATACGAGGATCTCCAGGTTTACGATGTTGCGATCGTTCTCGGCGGAATGAGTGTCTACGATGAAAATTATGAGCGTGCGCAATTCTATCGCGGTGCTGACCGCATTCTCCAAACCATCGAGCTTTATAAATTGGGAATGGTGAAAAAGATCCTGCTTACGGGTGGTTCGGGAAGAGTGCTTCATCCGGAAATGAAAGAAGGGATCTATCTCAAACGCTACATTCTTTTTATGGGTGTGAAAGAGCAGGACCTTATCCTGGAATCAGAATCACAGAACACGCATGAGAATGCGCTCGATACAAAAAAAATACTGGAGGAAAAACAGATCAAGGGCCGGCTGCTCCTCGTAACATCTGCTTTCCACATGAGGAGAGCTCTTGGATGTTTCCGCACCGTGGGACTTGAAGTGGAACCATACAGCACGGATCGTTTCGCCGGTCCGCGTAAATTTGAGTTCGATCATCTCTTCATCCCGAATGCATCGGTGTTCAGCGATTGGACCACACTCATTCACGAATGGGTAGGAGCTCTTATTTACAAGGTGGTTGGTTACTCTTAATTTTCCTTTGAAAGTCTTTTATTCAGCTTCATCCCGTAATACTCATCCAGGCTGTTATCGTAGAAGTCGTACGTATCATCCAGCCCGATCGATTGAACCTTTGTAGTTGGCTCCAGGGTGATCGTTTTTCCATTTGTCCTGATTTTGACAGGCATTACAAAATCATCATCCGTACAGGTCCATTTATAATACAAGCGGTTATTTTTCCTGCAGAATTCCAGGATCGGTGCTTCCCGCCTGAAAAGATATTGTTTGAAGAACCAATTGTAATCCTTCCCGGTTTTTTTATTTACGAAATCGATAAATGCTTCCGACAAAATTTCTTTTTGATTGTTTTCCATGCGGAAGCTTTTCAGGATATCAAAAAACAAGGGATCATCATCGATCACCGTCCGCAATGTATGAAGCACCCAGGATCCTTTTGAATAAACGTCTTCGTCATGATAATCGAAATAACGGATCCCGCGCTGGCGCACAACCGGGCGCTTATTCATGATCGTTATGCGCTGCTGCCACATGTAGTTCGTGTACTCTTCCTTGCCCATAATGCTTTCCACATAAAGCGCTTCGCAATAGCTTGCAAAGCCTTCGTGGATCCAGGCATCGGCAAGATCAGCCGCAGTAACGCTGTTGCCCCACCATTCATGTGCGGTTTCATGCAGAATGATATAATCGAACATCCCGCTGTAATCATTTTTGTAGCCGTTCCCGTATGCAATTGCCGATTGATGCTCCATCCCTTCATAAGGAGATTCTACCAGCTTGAACCCGTCGTTCTGCCATGGATACGGACCGAACATCAATTCATAAAATGCCAGGTATTTCTTCAGCTGCTGGAAATGCGTTTTTGCTTTTTCGTAATTGTCCGGCAGCACATAATGGTTCAGGTCAACGACTTTTCCTGTCACGCTGGTGTAGGTGTCGTGAAGCAGTTTCAAATCACCCACATATAAGGTAATATTATAGTTGTTGATCGGGTAGGAGATGTGCCAGTGGTAAGCAGTCTCATTCCCGAGAGCTGTCGTGTCTTTGAGCTGTCCGTTGCTTACCGCCATCAAACCTTTCGGAACAGTAATGATCACATCCGTGCTGTCGGCTTCATCGTTCATAATATCTTTTGATGGCCACCACAGGCTGGAGCCTTCCGTTTCACAGGCGACACCGATCCATGGATTTCCTTTTTTGTCTTTCTTCCACACAAATCCTCCGTCCCAGGGTGGTTTCCTTGCGATGACCGGGCGGCCTTCAAATTGCACGGAGATATCGAATCGTTCTCCCTTCTTCACGGTTGACGGCATCTTAATGAAGATCGCTCCTTCCTCACGTTTGTAATTCAAAGGTGTATTAAGGGATCCGATGCTGTTGATCTTCATATTTTTGTAGAGATCGAGTTGCAGCGTATCAAAATCTGATTGCGCAGTTGCGGTGATGATAACATTTCCTTTCAGGTATTTCTTTTGAGGGTCTACATTCACCTCGAGCTTGTAGTGCGTAACATCAAAGCAGCTCCTGAATCTGCTGTCTTTTGCCCAGAGTGCAATTGCGCGTGTTTCCTTCGGATATTTTCCGGCCTTCTTCGGATTCTCCACTTTGTAGTGAATGCCGATCACACGGCAGGAAGACAATACCGTTATTACGAACAGCGTGATGAAAATATTCTTAAAAGTTTTCAGGCTCATTTTTGTTTTCTTAGTTACTTAATCACCCAGTCACCCAGTCACCCAGTCACCCAGTCACCCAGTCACCCAGTCACCCAGTTGTAGATCCAAAGAAGCACCGGTTTCGACGAGGCTCTTAAGCAGGGATCAACCACTTTCATGAAAGCATTTGAAACAGCCGGACAGCCCCAGCCTTCAGGAACACCTTCCGGGTAGATCTCCGTATCCGAAACATCTTCCCAGGAATGTAAAACGATCTCCCGTTTTTTTGCATTGCTGTTGGTCGGTTCCAATCCATTTAAAATATAGTTCACCTTAATTCCCCAGTTACTGTATCCTCTCTTGCCGATCATGAATTTTCCAAGCGAGCTGCAATGACTGTCAGGAACGTTGCTGAACACCGGCTTGTCTTTTGTATATGTGCTTGCCCAGGGATTTGCACCGCAGCCGTGCGCACACATGCCGGAAGCAAGAACACTGTCTTTTTTCAGATCATAAAGAAAGGCTCTTTTTTTACCCGAATGGATCGTCATGTCGATGAGAATACAAAACTCAGTATTATAGCCTTTCGTTTTACAAAAGGATCCTGCTTCTCTTGATTTTGTTTTCAGGCGGGTGGTCGTTTCATCAGTAGTAGTAAAACCTGAAATGCCTGTCAATAATAGCAAAAGAAAACCTCCTGCTTTCGCCCTTCGACTTCGCTCAGGGAAATACTCAAACAGGAGGTTTTTAATTAATTTCATGTTCTCTTAATCTGCACATTTGCACATCAGAAATCTGCACATCAACTGAGTGCAGCGAGCTGCTCTTCCAGCGCTTTGATCTTCGCTTCCGCATCTGCCTGCTTCTTTCTTTCATTTTCGATCAGCTCGGGCTTGGCATTGGCAACGAATTTCTCATTCGCCAGCTTGCTTTGAACGGACTTCAGGAAGCCTTTATTGTAGTCGAGGTCTTTGGCGAGGCGTTCTTTTTCCGCAGCAACATCTACATTCTGCGAAAGCGGAACATAAAATTCAGCATGCTTTAGCACGAATGACATTGCACCGGCTACTTTTTCATTCACATAGCTGAAGCTCTCCAGGTTGCAGAGCTTGATAATGATCGGATCATAGGTTTTGATGATCTCTCCCTGGTTCACTTTTTCGAACACTTTCAGCTTTTCCTTCGGCGGAATATTTTTCTGCTTGCGGATGTTGCGGACGTTCGTGATCACCTCCATTACCACATCAAAGTGTTTTATGATCTCTGCATTAGTATTAGTCGGTTGTGGCCATTCGGCAACGATGATGCAATCTTTTTCGCCACGTTCCCCGATGAGATGCCAGATCTCTTCGGTGATAAACGGCATGAAGGGATGCAATACTTTCAATATCTGTTCAAGGAAAACGATGCTTGTGTCATATGTTGCTTTATCGATCGGCTGTGCTTTTCCGTCCGCAAATTCCGGCTTGATCATTTCAAGGTACCAGGCGCAGAAATCATCCCACACTAATTTGTAGGTGGTCATCAGCGCTTCGCTCATCCTGTACTTTGAATACAGGTCGTTGATGATCTCCAGCTGCTCGTTAAAGCGTGCTTCGAACCATCGTGCTGCGATCCTGTTGGTTTCAGGTTGTTGAATATCGGCGGTTTCAAAACCATTGATCAGCCTGAATGCGTTCCAGATCTTATTCGAAAAATTTCTTCCCTGCTCGCACATGCTGTCATCAAAAGGCAGGTCATTACCCGCAGGCGAGCATAATAACATTCCTACACGTACGCCATCCGCGCCGTATTTTTCAATCAGTTCGATCGGGTCCGGAGAATTACCGAGCGACTTGCTCATTTTACGTCCAAGCTTATCACGGACAATCCCCGTGAGGTAAACATTCGTAAACGGTTTTTGCCCTTTGTATTCGTACCCTGCAATGATCATTCGTGCAACCCAGAAGAAAAGGATCTCGGGTGCGGTTACCAGGTCATTCGTTGGATAGTAATAGTTAATATCAGCATTATCCGGATCTTTAAAACCGTCAAAAACGCTGATCGGCCAAAGCCAGGATGAGAACCAGGTATCGAGAACATCTTCATCCTGCTTTAAGTCCTCCGCTCTGAACTTTGAACTTTGAACTTTAAGTTTTTCGAATGCCTCTTCTCTGGTCTTCGCCACTATGGTTGTTCCGTCCGGAGCATACCAGGCCGGAATCCGCTGTCCCCACCATAATTGCCGGCTAATGCACCAATCGTGTACATTCTCCATCCAGTGCTTGTAAGTATTCACGAACTTCTCCGGGATGAGCCTGATCTCGCCGTTCAATACATTTTCCAGCGCCGGTTTCGAGATCTTGTCCATTTTCAGGAACCACTGCAATGAAAGCTTCGGTTCGATCACGGCGTTCGTGCGCTCGCTGTAGCCAACCTTGTTCTTAATATCCTCCACTTTCGCGATCTGTCCCATTTCTTCAAGGTCCTTCGCGATCTGCTTTCTTACAGCAAACCGGTCCATGCCCACATAAAACTGCGCCGCAGCGCTCATTTTTCCGTCCGGTGCGATTGTGTCGATCACCTCCAGCTTATGCTTAACGCCCAGGTTATAGTCATTAATATCGTGTGCCGGAGTAACCTTCAGGGCACCTGTTCCGAATTCAAGATCGATGTAGGTGTCGTATATAATGGGAACGGCACGGTTCACCATCGGAACGATCGCTTTTTTACCTTTCAGGTGCTTATAGCGTTCATCATCAGGGTGAACACAAATAGCAGTATCGCCAAGGATCGTTTCCGGCCGGGTGGTTGCAACGGTGATCCATTCATCTGTAGTCCCTTCGATTTTGTATTTTACATAGAACAGCTTGGAATTCACCTCTTTGTGGATCACTTCTTCATCGGAGACCGCAGTTAGTCCTTGCGGGTCCCAGTTCACCATCCTTACACCGCGGTAGATCTGTCCTTTATTATAGAGGTCGATAAAAACATCGGTCACAGCTTCGCTCAGGTCCTCTTCCATCGTAAAGCGGGTGCGGTCCCAGTCGCAGGAAGCACCCAGTTTTTCAAGCTGTTTGAGAATAATTCCGCCGTATTTTTCTTTCCATTCCCAGGCATATTCCAGGAATTTTTCCCGGGTAAGATCGGTCTTTTTTATGCCTTTTTCCGCCAGCAACGCCACTACTTTAGCTTCGGTTGCAATGGAAGCGTGATCGGTTCCCGGTACCCAGCAGGCATTTTTACCCTGCATCCTTGCCCTGCGGATCAGCACATCCTGGATGGTATTATTCAGCATGTGCCCCATGTGGAGTACGCCGGTCACATTAGGCGGGGGGATCACAATCGTATATGGCTCGCGGGAATCAGGCGTAGAGCGAAAGAATTTATGTTTGAGCCAATGGGAATACCACTTGTCTTCGGTAATTTTTGGGTCGTAGGTTTTAGGAATTTCCATATTTATTTCCTTACTTCGTTTGTCTGAAAAGGACAACAAAGCTAGCAAAAAATAAATTTCTTTCTTTTCCCTGATTATGGCACGGTTTTGGCTAGCAGTCGGGACAAGAAATTTAACCTTAAAACGATTAAATTTTAATAGTATGAAAAAAGTAATTTTTGCCCTTTCGATCGCTGTTTTAGGCACTTTTGGACTGAAAGCACAGGAGAAAACAACCACTCCTCCCGCTCCAACCAGCAATGCCGAAATCACTTTTGATACAGAGAGCCATGATTTCGGGCAGATCGAATATGCCGGAAACGGAACATATGAATTCAAATTCAAGAATACCGGTAAAGAGCCATTAATTATCTCCGACGCAAAAGGATCCTGTGGGTGCACCGTTCCAACGTATCCTAAAAATGTTCCGATCAAGCCGGGACAAATTGAAGTGATCAAGGTAACGTATGATACAAAACGTCCGGGGAATTTTACGAAAACAGTAACCGTAACCTCAAATGCAAAAACACCCACAAAAGTATTGACAATAAAAGGGAAAGTAGATCCTGCACCAACTGAGGAAGCCTTTCCGACAAATGGAAAAAAAGATGACGGTGCAACACCATTCGAGAAACATTAATAACAGGAAAATAAAATCAATCAATCTCAACTAAAAAATCACAAACAATGAAAAAAGTAATCTTTTCGATCGGCTTAATGCTATGTGTAGCTGTCGGTGCAAAAGCGCAGGAAGTAGCTACTCCAAACCCGGTAAATCCGAATGCTCCGAAATTCAAATTTGAAACAGAAGTAGTGGATTATGGTACCATCGAACACAATGCTGATGGAAACCGCGAGTTCAAATTCACGAACGTAGGTAAAGAGCCGCTGATCATTTCCAATGCAGTTGGATCTTGTGGATGTACCACTCCTAACTGGCCGCATGAGCCGATCAAGCCAGGTGCTTCTGCAGTTATTAAAGTTCACTATGCAACTGATCGTGTCGGACAGTTTGAAAAAACAGTTACCATCACTTCAAATGCTGATACTCCGCAGAAAGTGATCAAGATCAAAGGCGTTGTTAAGCCAGATCCTACGCCTGCTCCTGATAATACGACTACAGCTCCAACTGAGCAAAAACACTAATATTTGTTTGTTTATTAGTATCTCTTCAACCCCTTTCAGAGTTTCGGCTTTGAAAGGGGTTGTCGTTTAATGAGACTTGCATTCTTTTTGAATGCATTAGTCGAATTATCCCGAAGAAATGAAATTTCAATACTTTATCATTTTCATTTTCTTATCTGCCGCTTTCCCAAGCTGCGCACAGGAAATAAAATTTAAAGAAACCAAAAAGAACTTTGGCTTTGTCCACGAAGGAGACACGGTATTGCTGAGCTATGAGCTGAAGAACGTAGGAGATCTTTCGCTGATCATTTCAGACTATGAAGTGGAGTGCGGCTGTACCGTTATGGAAAGGGTCCGGCATAGCATCGAGCCCGGAGAAAGCTATACGATCAAAGTATCTTTTGATACGCATGATAAATACGACCGGCAGGACCGGACAGTGAAGCTGATCTCCAACGCCACGAATTCCCCTACAGTAATCCGTTTCAAGGGCGTTGTGCTCAAACCCAAGAAAAAGTGATTTTTTCCCGGCATTTACCTGTGAAATACTAATTTTGCAGGACTAATATTAAACACAATGCCAAAAGTCTCTGCAAAAGGACAGGCGATGCCTTCCTCTCCCATTCGCAAACTGGTGCCCTTCGCTGAAGCCGCAAAGAAACGCGGAACAAAGATCTATCACCTGAACATCGGTCAGCCGGATATTGAAACACCCCAGGTAATGCTGGATGCGATCAAAACCGCTGATATCAAAATTGTGGAGTACTCACACTCGGCAGGCATCGAATCATACCGTAAAAAACTCGCTGAGTATTATGGCTTATTCAATATTAACATCGATTATAATGACATCATCATTACGACCGGCGGATCCGAAGCAATTGCCATTGCGATGATGACCTGTTTTAATGAGGGTGATGAGATCATCATTCCCGAGCCGTTTTATGCTAATTACAATGGATTCTCCTGCGCTGCAGATGTAAAAGTAGTGCCGGTAAAATCATTCATCGAAAATGGATTTGCTCTTCCGCCGATTGCTGAATTTGAAAAGCTGATCACACCAAAAACAAAAGGGATCATGATCTGCAACCCCGGAAACCCAACCGGGTATTTGTATTCACGTGAAGAGCTGGAATCACTGAAGCAGCTGGTTTTAAAATATGATCTGTTCCTGCTGAGCGATGAGGTATATCGTGAATTCTGCTACGATGGAAAAGAATATGTTTCCGTCATGCACTTAAGCGGCATCGATAACAATGTTATTCTTCTGGATTCGATTTCGAAAAGATACAGTGCCTGCGGCGCACGGATCGGCGCGCTGATCTCCAGGAACAAGGACGTAATGAACACCGCAATGAAATTTGCGCAGGCACGTTTGAGCCCGCCTACATTCGGGCAGATCGGTGCGGAAGCTGCGCTGAAAACACCGAAAGAGTATTTCGATAAAGTTCAAAAAGAATATGTTTCCCGCCGCGATTTTGTCATCGATTCACTCAACAAGATGAACGGCGTATTTTGTCCGAAACCGAGCGGAGCATTTTATTGCATTGCACGCCTCCCGATCGATAATGCAGATACGTTCTGCCAATGGCTCCTTGAATCTTTCGAGCACGAAGGCCAGACGGTGATGCTGGCGCCGGCAACCGGATTCTATTCTACACCCGGAGCAGGGATCAATGAGGTCCGGCTTGCTTATGTATTAAACAAAGAAGCATTGAAAAATGCGATGGCATGTTTAGAAAAGGCATTGCAAATATACCCGGGAAAAACAGCTTAAATTTTAATAACGGAATTATGAAAAAATTATCATACCTGGTCATGGTGTGCCTGAACTTAAATGTTCTCGCTCAGGATGTTCAGCAAAGTTATATTCAGACGGATAAAAATGTGGACAATTGCGGATTCGCAGGTGTGATCGGGAGTACATTTTATACTGTTACGAGGGATAAGAAAGCGAAGGAAGCCGGCTATTCCATTAATAGCAATTCGTGCGAAACGATGGAAATGAAAGAAAGTAAAGTGATCGTGAATGATGGCGTTAAGATGGGCAGTGATAACTGGAAAATTGTAAAGCTGGACGACAGATTGGTATTGATCGTCACTGTCTGGAAACGGGATGCACCCAATGAGATCTATGCAAAAGTGATCGTGAATTCAAATAACGAGATCAATGCAGCGGGCCCCCTGACTCTTATTAAAGAATGGGAAAGCCCGGTCTATAACGGCAAGAAATTGACCCTGGGCTCCGAAATATTTATTGTCGGACCGCAAAGCAGCGACCCCGGCAATAAGGCTCTCGTGTACTACAAGAAGGATCGTCCGTTCAGTGTTAAGGATTACGATCTGAAAACAGACATCCTCAGTTTCGTTCTTATTGACAAGGATCTTAAAGTGTTCGATGATAAGATCACCGACTTTGAAGGTGAAAATATCCCTCTTGCGGAACCTCTTCTTGACCCCAAAGGAAATTTTTACGTGCTTCCAAAATCAGGAATTCTCGGAATGTATTCAAATGCCGAAGCGATCAACAGTGGTTATGTGTTTTGCTATAATTCCGGAAAGAAATCGATGATGAAGAAGAAAGATATTTTCAAAGCATCCTTTAAAAATGGGGAAATTGCATCTTCGATCCAGGATGCACGCGTGAAAGCAGATGGAACACTGGTGTACACCGGATTTTATGATCCACAGCCAGGCAGCACAAATCAAGGCGGATTGTATATCGCTGAGCTTAATATGAATTCTGCGCCCGGAGTTTTTCACGCGCCGCTGTCGGATAAGGTATTTACCAGAAAATATGTCAGCGAAAAAAAGAATGTAGCTAATTACGGCGGTATCCTGGATGCCTTTATTGCAGGTGATCGTGTTGTTGTTCAGCAGCGGACCGTTGGATTGGATAAGAAAGGCATTACTTTGGAATCCGTGGGAATGGATTATGCTCTTTTTACAAAAGACGCAAACGCAGGATATACGTACGGAAAAACATACTCCTGCAACGTGGGAATGTACAAAACGACCAAGACGCTGCGGATGTCAACGCGCGATGCGATATCTCTGGCTCCATTATTTATGGAAGACGGGAATAAATTGCAGATGGTTTTTCTTTTGCAAAAGGAAGGATTCGGCTATGACAAGCTGGATGTAAAGCCCAAGGCATATTACGCCGTGGTGATGAACACTTTTGGAGCGGACGGAGAGATGACTACGAAATACTTGTATGATCTTGATCCTACTCAAAAAGGGGGGCCATCACCGGACGAATCGGTGAAAACAGGAGCACATTCCTGGCTGATCACAGAAAGTTCTTTCCGGGGATTTCCGGTGAAACTTACATTTTAACAGCTCCGGATTTGCTTATTTCCTCAAAATCATTAATTTAGCGTTCCAATTTTAACCGGGTAGGGCTAAAATGAACGCTTTCAGAAACTCCCTTTTCTTTAAAGTATCCGCAGTACTATTCTTGTCGGTTGTTTGCTTTTGCAGTAATGCCCGGGCAGGAGAACCTGTTGGCGGATCTAAAGACAGCACCAATACC
The DNA here is from genome assembly GCA_045805205.1 of Bacteroidia bacterium. Classification (GTDB taxonomy): domain Bacteria; phylum Bacteroidota; class Bacteroidia; order 2-12-FULL-35-15; family 2-12-FULL-35-15; genus 2-12-FULL-35-15. The sequence continues at coordinate 134,231 of JBJMLR010000001.1, forward strand.
ATCCGGTCCGGAAGCATCGTAGCGAATATGAACCGTGAGCAGCTCGGCACACTGGTAGATCTTCTGTTCGAAATGGATACCATTCCTCCTGACCTGATGAAGGAGGTAAACAAGGCCATCGCTTTTTTTAATGCCGAAGATGAGCGTGAAGAAGCCCTGAATGCGATGAAGCCAACCATTCCGTCCTCTGATTTTTATTCCAGCTGGGAGATCAACAAGCTGTTCCCCGAAAAGGACATGCTTCAGCTGAAAGGAGATACATCTGTAACGCTTACCTTACGTGGAGGAGAGCGGGGAGAGTACTTTCATCCCTTCGATGGTCCGGTTACGTCCGGTTTTGGATGGCGCGACAGTGCCCAGCACAACGGGATCGATATTGACCTGAATAAAGGCGATAAGGTAGCCGCCGCATTTGACGGTATGGTCAGGATCGCGAAGCGGGAAGGAGGCTTCGGAAATGTGGTAATCATCCGTCACTACAACGGCCTGGAAACAGTGTACGGGCATCTTTCAAAATTAAAAGTAAAGCCGGGACAAGTAGTCGTATCGGGTCAAACGATCGGGTTGGGAGGAAGCACCGGGCATTCAACAGGTTCCCACCTTCATTTTGAAGTTCGTTTTAAAGGAGTTCCGATCAATCCGAAATACCTCATTTCGTTCAGTGACGAAAAGTTACTCTGTGATGAGATCACGATCAGGAAAACAAAATGGGGCCTTGCGGCTTACCCGGAGGGACAAAAATGCTATACGATTGAAAAAGGCGATACTATTTTCGAGATCGCGAAACGCTATGCAACCACCACTGCTTCGATAAAGCAAATGAATGGCTTCAGCGGCAAAATAAGGCTGAAGCCGGGGATGGTGATTAATGTTGTACAGTGAGGGAGATTTTGCCTATCAGGCGTTGTTCAGTTTTTTTAAGCATCTCATAAAAGCATCCCGCATCCCTTCGTACTGAGATTCCCGCCCGAGATTCTTGGTGCGATGCGCTTCATTGATCACTTCATTTACATGAACAAGCTGCTGATTGAGCCACTGAACTACTTCTTGTAATTGTTCCTGGTTCATCAGTTTTGTGTTTAGAGTTGATAATTCCTACGGCATGTTTATAAATTGGTTGCGCTATTTCGCTCAAAAGCGCTTTATTTACCATCTTTGAGCCGGAAAAAAACGGTAATATTTAATGTTTCGGGACTTTATAAGCAGGTTGGAGATCCGCCTTGGACAAGAGCTGCCGGGTGAAAGCGCTCAGTTCTCGATGGCTCCTTATTCCCGGAAGAGGATCAGCGAGATTTCCATGGAAAAATACAACCCGCGGCAAAGCGCTGTGCTCATTGTGCTTTTCCCTGAATCGGATTCCATACACACATTATTGATCCAGCGGCCGGAATATGAAGGTGTACATAGCGGCCAGATCGGCTTTCCGGGAGGAAAATTTGAAGAGGCCGATGGTGAGCTCCGGACAACAGCGCTGAGAGAGGCGTCAGAAGAGATCGGCATCGATCCGTCGGAAATAAAAGTGATCGGACATCTGACAGATCTTTATATCACACCGAGCAACTTTCTCGTGAGCCCTTTTGTCGGATTTGCTGCTTCCAGACCCGCTTTGCACCCGGATCTAAGAGAAGTGCAAAGGATCATCGAAGTGGATCTCTTTAAGCTGAACGACCCGGAAATAAAAGGAGAAAAAGTGATCAGCCACAGCAATGGCTTTAAAATAAAAACCCCCTATTACGAAATAGAGGGCTTAACAGTATGGGGCGCAACAGCAATGATGATCAGCGAGCTGAATGCCGTTGTTTCTGAGGTTATCGCTTCTTCACAAAATCCGTCATGACATTATCATAACAGAGATAGTACGAACCTTTTTCAAGGTTTGCAATGTCGAGCTTATTACCGAAACCGCGCTTTACGACGTTTCCGTATGCATCAAATACCTCATACATGGTTTCCGCAGAGAACTGAATAAAGTTTCCTGATTTATCCATCAAATACGTCGGTTGTCCGACAGCTGACACAAATGTCACGTCATTTGATTTTTTGGTTGCACCGCCGTATCCGACCTGCTTCACCCGGAACTTGTTTTCTCCTGAATGAGAAGTGGTCTGGAAAGAATACGCATTGTTATCCATTGCTCCTTTTCCGTCTACCTCGCCGACCGGGATCCACTTATTCCAGCGGAACTGCTCAACAACATAAGGCAAAGAGCCCATTTCATTTTTTGTCGACCAGCTTAATAATCCGTTCTTATCGATGTCAATATTCACAACATCAAAAGTTGCTTTTGGCTTCAGTGCTTCCGGGTTCAGTACTTTCGGGCTGCAGTCGTCTTTATGCTTGATCTCAACAACAACAGGCGTTCCCGGCTTGATCTGGAAAGCAGCAAAATCGATCTCGAACGCGCTGGAGTTTACTTCATCGGTTGATGTTTTTCCATTGATCGTAACTTCATAAGTACAGAAGCCCACGCCATTGCCCGCATAGCCATTCTGCACGTAAAGATTTTTGTCCTGGTATTTTCCTTCTATGACAATAATGCCGGCAAATGAATTGCAGATGGTGAGCATTAACGCTGAAAAAAAGAGTAGTTTTTTCATTTTACTTATAAAAAATTTCAAATTCGTCTACAAATATATATAATTTATCGATGATATATGCAATACATCTAAACTAAATATTCATCGAATTTTCGTCGAATTAACCTTAATGTATTGATGGTCAGAGCTTTGTGTATGTTTGATCAGGGAGCAAGCAAATGCTTAAGTTTGACGAGCCCGTACAATGCAAAGAAAACGAACAGCGAAAATAGCAGCACTTTATAGCTTCCTTTGAAAAATGCTTTGTTACCTCCTTTGTCTTTACGATACGCCCAGATAATGCCGATCACAAAACAAATGAAGAACACAAGCGCAAAGATCAGCTGTCCCCTTGAAAACATTCGATGGTATTTAATTTTCTATTCGACATCAAAAGTACTAATTAATCATCGGGGAGTAGTATTTTTACGAAAAAAATATGCCGTTATATGCTGAGGCTTAAACCGCTTTTTTTGTTGGTGATTCTTTGTCTTCCGGGCTTTTTGTCCGCCGGAAAGCTCAGCAAAGGTTATGATGCGCTCCGGATCTACAACTACTTTGAAGCGAAGCGTATTTTTGAAAGATCTCTCAAAAAGGAAACTTCACCCGCGGCCTATGGACTCAGCATTATTTATTACAGGAACGACAATCCCTTCTCAAATATTGATAGTGCATACAAATATATTATTCTTGCCGATCAGCGTTTTGAAACCTTAAGTCCTAAAAATAAAACCGCTTATGCGGTCTTTGGTCTGAGCCGGACGTCGATCGATTCACTCAAAGACCTGGTTCACCGGAAAGCATTTGAGTTTTATAAGTCGCAGAACTCCATTGCCGCGCTCGATAAATTCATTCGCGTGTATGTAACCGCTCCGCAATGTTTTGATGCAACTCATCTTCGTAACAGCATGGCTTTCGCGGAAGCAAAAAAGATCGATACCTGGCAGGCTTACAAACAATTTATTGAAACCTATCCTTTTGCAATGGAGCTGGAGGAAGCAGAAGCCAGGTATTACTTAACGATGTTCCAGAGCTCAACAAGGAACAATACGATCGAAGAATTTGAGAAGTTTATTTCCGACAATCCCAATAGTCCTTTTATCAGTGAAGCGGAAAACAGGATCTATGAGCTGGCAACAAAATCCGGAACCAAAGAAGACTATTTTGAGTTCATAAAGATGTATCCGAAAAACCATAACGTAGGAACAGCCTGGAAAATGCTTTACCTGGTAAGCACAATGGATTACAGCTATCCTGCGATCCATCACTTTAAGCAGATGTATCCGGAATATCCTTTTATGGATGAATTGAACACCGATCTCGAGCTTTCCCTGAGGCGATTGCTCCCGGTGAAAGAAAATGAGAAATGGGGGTTTGCAGATACGCTTGGTCACATCACGATCCCCTGCATTTATGAATGGGTGGAAAATTATTCCGGCGGACTTGCTGAATGCGGTCTGGGTGGAAAAGCCGGCTTTATTGATAAATCGGGGCGACTGGTTATTCCATTTCAGTACGAAGAGGTGGAAAAGTTCAGCAACGGAACAGCGGTTGTGCAGGAAAATAAAAAATACGGGGTGATCAATAAACTCGGGAAGCTGATCGTGCCGTATGAATATGATGAGATCTCGGAATTCTCGGAAGGGCTTGCATCCGTTTCGCTTGGAGACAAGTTCGGTTATATCGATACTCGCGGTGAGCTGGTTATTCCCATTGGCTTTACCAAAGCGGCGGATTTTTCAGAAGGACTCGCCGCTGTGGAAATGGGCGGGCAAACGGGCTACATCGATCACAATGGGAAGAGCGTGATTGGTTTTAAATATGACTGGGCCGATAATTTCCATGACGGACTTGCTAAAGTGAAGTCGCTGAAAAAGCTTGGGATCATTAACAAATCGGGCGACGTGATCATTCCCTGCGAATACGATATCCTTGGTGATTTTTCGGAAGATGCGATCCTTCTTGTGAAAGATCAGAAATACGGCTTTGCGGACAGAAGCGGGAAGATCATCATCCCCATGGAATTTGATTACGGCGGCGAGCTGTGGATGCCGCTTTCATTTTACGAAGGAGTAACTGTTGCGCAAAAAGGAAACAAGCAGGGATTGATCGATAAGTCAGGAAAATACATTACGGCAAAAGATTTTGATCACATCGAAGCATTTCATGAAGGCCTGGCGCCGGTGATGAAAAAAGATAAATGGGGTTATATTGATCAAAAGCAGAAGCTGCAGATCCCTTATTCATTTCAGTCCGTTGATCATTTTCACGATTGCCTCGCAAGAGTTGAAAAAAATGAAAAGTATGGCTTTATCAATAAGAGCGGAAAGCTGGTAGCGGATTATATTTACGATGGTGCCGAAGATTTTGATAAGCTCGGAAACGGATTTTGTGCGGTAGTAAAAGATGATCTCAGCGGACTTATAGATGCATCAGGGGCTTTGGTTATTCCCTGTGAGATGGAAACGATCGAGAAGATCAGTCCGACAACATTGAAGTTTGAAAGAAACGATAAGCTTGCTTATTTTAATATGCCAGGCAGAACCTATATCTGGAAGGAAGAAGGATTTTAGGAGGGAAAGGGAAAAGGAAAATGTGAAAAGCCCATTTTACCTAGATCTTCAGCTTTTGTCCGAGGCGCAGTGTTGTAGTACTTTTGATCCCGTTTTTCTTGCAGATCGCAGTTGTCGTAGTGCCATATCTTTTCGCGATCGCCGAAAGTGTATCTCCTCTCCTCACCACGTAAATTCCTTTTTTTCCTTTTGAATTAGCGGCTGTTTTAGCAGCTGCTTTTTTTGCCTCGGCTACATATTTGAAGGTTTCCTGGCTGAGGCAAAAGGTATTTGAAAGAAGCTGGCCATTGTCAAATGAAATGATCTCGGTCGGATCGATCGGCTGTCCCAGGTAACGGATCTCGAAGTGCAAATGGCTGCCGTGTGAATGCCCTGTATTGCCGCCCAGCCCGATCACATCGCCTGCAAGCACTTCCTGTCCGGGAACCACATCAAGCTTCGACAGGTGTGCATAATACGTTTCAAGTCCGTTGCTGTGACGGATCACGATCACATTCCCATAGCTTTTGCTTTTCTTCGCGATGCGCACCCGCCCGTCAAACGCCGCACTTACGGAATCTCCGGTCTCCAGGTCGATATCGACACCATAATGAAATCGTCTTTTCCTCGGGCCGAATTTAGAGGTTACTTTCCCTGAGAACGGATGTACATATCCACAGCTGCCGGCGTTGTATAGCGTTACTTCGCGCATGCTGTCTTTCATTGTCTTGATGTCAAATTTTGGATAATGGATATTCGTCGTGTCCCAATTACAATAAAGTCCGGAAGATGGAAATGCGATCAGGGAGTCGTCGTAATCCAATACTTCGTCCTCTTCAAATATAGAAGGGACAGTATCTGTCGAGGGCGTAGTGTTTGTCTGCGATCGCAGGTTCGCGTAAGAGAAAGTGAAAGAAAAAAGGGAGATTATAAAAAGAATTCGTTTCATACATTAAGCTTTTGACATCCCGCCTCTTTGAGGAATGGCTCTGCTCAATGCAAATGATCAGGCAGAGAGCACAAAGGATGTGTTCATTTGTAATTCAGGAAAGTATGTACTATCAGGATCCATATTAATTTTAAGGATATGCAAAGATGTATATTTTTTTGAATTATGCAAGTGTTAATATTTGTTAAGCAGTTTTTTCTTGTTCACACTGATTTTTTAGAACGCTTTGAAATCTATGTGCTGATGAGTTCTGTATGTTTAAAAATTAACACATAGGAACATAGATTGCACAAGCACATAGTATTGATCTTTTGAATTCTTTGTTCCCATGTGTCTATGTGCTTAAAAAATCATCACATAGGAACATCCTATTGCCTTATCTGAAACCGGTCATCCGTCAGCGTTTTCAGAAATTCCAGCAAATCGCTTTTTTCTGCGGAGCTAAGATTCAATTTCTGCATGAGTGTATCGGAGTTGATCGCACCTTTCACAAATTTTTCCGGATCATTGTAATGTTCAATTACTTCTTCGAGTGTTCTGAACATGCCGTTGTGCATATACGGTCCTGTAACGGACACGTTCCGCAATCCCGGAGTTTTGAATTTTCCTATGTCCGCACTGTCTTTTGAAATTTCCGAACGTCCTTTGTCGCTCAATTCCTTTCCGTTATACAACCCGATGTTCCGGAATTGATCGCCGGTAAAATCCGGGCCGAAATGGCAATCAAAACATTTCGCCTTGATATTAAAAATCTGCTGTCCGCGCTTTGCTGCATCACTGATGGCTTTTTCATCGCCCTTCATAAACCGGTCAAAAGGAGTTGCGCTGGTTTCCAGTGTCCGCTCGAATGAAACGATGGCATCGAGCAGATTTGCCCTGTTTGGTAATTCGCCGTACAGTTTCCGGAACCATTTTGAATAATCCGGATCTGCATTTAGCCGCTTCACAGCTTCAGCCACAGGCAAATTCATTTCCGCCGGGTTTTCGATCGGGCCCGAAGCCTGCTCTTCCATGCTCGCTGCACGTCCATCCCAAAAAAAGCTATTTCTTGCGCTGAGATTCATCGAGGAGGGAGTGTTGCGTGTTCCGCGCTTTCCGCCCACACCTTTGCTCAGAGCGGAGGTGTCTGCGAAAGCATGCTCGGGGATATGACAGCTGGCGCAGCTGACAGAGTGATCATCGGAAAGAATAGCATCGGAAAACAACATCTTGCCCAGCTCTACTTTGTCTGCGGGCTCCGGTTTTTGTTCTTCAGGAGCAGGAGCGTTGCAGGAAATTGTTGCAATGGTCAGAAAGGCAGGGAGTAAAAGGAGTTTGCGCATTATAAAATTTTAAAAAACGCGCAAATTTAAGTTTTCTAAATGTTATATTTGTGTGCATCTAATTATTAATAGAAAAAATAAAAATGACAACAGCAGAAATCGTAACAGCCAAAGGCACAATGAAAGTGGAATTCTATGAGCAGGACGCTCCCGGAACAGTGAAGAATTTTGTGGACCTGGCAAAAAAAGGATTTTATGACGGATTAACGTTCCACCGTGTTATCCCCGGATTTGTGATCCAGGGCGGATGTCCGAAAGGGATCGGTACCGGCGGACCGGGTTATACGATCAAATGTGAATTGGATGGCGGCAACCAGTTCCATGACCGCGGTGTGCTTTCAATGGCGCACGCAGGCAAAGATACCGGCGGTTCCCAGTTTTTTATTGTGATGAGCCGTGCGCAGACTGCTCACCTGGACAGAAAACATACGTGTTTTGGAAAAGTTGTGGAAGGACTTCCGGTGATCGAAGAGATCCGCCAGGGAGATAAGATCGAAAAGATCACCATTCATGAAAATTAGCCAGGCTTCCGCTGGTAGCTGAAATTTGCCATTCGTGTATTTTTAAGAAGCAAAATCAGCGGACCCGCGTAATTTAGCTATGAATATATTCCACTACTCTATTTTAGTGTGAGGATTCTCAAAAGGGAATGGTACCGTAGCAGCCATTCCCTTCTTTAATTAATAGCGAACATGAAATACCTGATCACTCCCCTTTTTGTTGTTTTACAGATCTGTCTTTTTGCTGAGAATAAATATTCATTCACGGTCGATCTGAACCAATGTGTAAATGATAAGCTCAGGATCGAGCTTACTGTTCCTGATCTGAATACCGGCGAAGCCATTTATCGTCTTCCCAAAATAGTTCCGGGAACATACGAGATTCTGAACTTCGGCCGCTTTGTCAGCGATTTTGAAGCGTATGATACGGACGGAAAGCCACTCGCTGTGGATCATCCTGATGCCAATACATGGAAAGTCAGGAATGGGGAGCGTTTGAAAAAGGTGAGCTACCTGGTTGAAGATACCTGGGATACGAATATCAGAGAACCTATCGTGTTTGAGCCTGCCGGAAGCAATTTCGAAGCCGGCAGGAATTTTATGCTTAATACGCATTGTCTGTTCGGTTATTTCGAGGGGATGACACGCACACCCTATGAGGTAAAGATCCTGCATCCGCAGAATATGTATGGGTCTACGGGCCTAAGTGACGTTATTTCGAAAGAAAATACGGATACCTATTCAACCGACAATTATATGGAGCTCCAGGATTCGCCGATCATGTATTGCGAACCGGATACTGCTATCCTGAATGTGGGTGGAGCGAAGGTGCTCATTTCGGTATATTCGCAAAACAAGGTTGCCAGTGCCGCATTTATTGCCGGGGAGATCAAAGATATTCTTGCAGCACAGAAAGAATACCTTGGCGGCTCACTGCCGATCAAAAAGTATGCATACCTCATTTACCTGACAGGTACAACCGGGCTTTCAGGCGCGAATGGTGCTCTTGAGCATAGCTATTCATCCATGTATTATCTGAATGAGCGCGAACCAAAATACCTCGGACAAACGATCCGCGATGTAAGTGCGCATGAGTTCTTTCACATTGTAACACCACTCAGCATTCATTCGAAGGAGATCGGCGATTTTAATTACAGCGATCCGAAAATGTCGGAGCATCTCTGGCTGTATGAAGGCACCACTGAATATGCCGCCGGATTGGTCCAGGTCAAATATGGCTCGATGACACCTGATGAATACCTGAAGGTGATCGAAAGCAAGTATGCCGGCTCCATGAGCTACAATGACTCTGTTCCTTTTACAGTGATGAGTAAAGATTGTCTTGTGAAGTACAAGAATCAGTATAACAATGTGTATGAAAAAGGTGCGCTCATCGGTTTGTGCCTGGACATTAAGCTGCGTGCCTTATCGGATGGAAAATACGGCTTGCAGGAGCTCATGAAGGATCTTTCAAAAACCTATGGTAAGAACGTTTCTTTTAATGACGATGAATTGTTTGACCAGATCGTGAAGCTGACCTATCCCGAGATCGGTGATTTCTTCAAACGTTATGTCGCGGGTTCGGAACCATTGCCCCTGAAAGAAATGCTCGCGCTGACCGGAATCGCGTTTGGAGAGGAAAATGCCGAAAAGCATCTTTCTTTCGGAGGGGTCGCGATCGGTGTGAATGCCGCAACGAATAAATTGATGTTCGTGAATACAGCTTCAATGGATGATTTTGGCCGTATGATGGATTACCATGAATACGATGAGTTGCGGAAATTCAACGGAAAAAAAGTTACGCTGCAGAATGCCCAGCAGGTGATCGGTGAATTTATGGCAAGTGCAAAGGAAGGAGATGAATTGGATGTTGTTGTAGGGAGAAAAAAATCTGAGAACGGCCGGGCAAAAAAAGTGAAGCTGCATGCAAAGCTGTTCCCCGTGGCGCCATCGAAGAAAAATAACCTGGTGCTCCGGACGGATGCAACGGATCAGCAACTGAAGATCCGCAGGGCCTGGATGGGAAGCCACTGAGAGATGGATAAAAAAAAGCTATACTGGATTTGCCAGACCGGCGGTTGGTCCTTCCTGGCCGTAATGAATGGTTTTTTTCTGAAGCTAAGCGGCAATGAAAATGTGACGATGAGCATGCTGATCCTGCTGCTGCTTGGAATTCTATTTTCTCATGTATACAGGAACCTGATCGTGCGTTTCGGCTGGCTCCGCTTCAAAGTGTTGTCGCTCATCCCGCGTGTGATCTTTGCAACGCTCCTGCTTTCCCTGCTGCTTTATTATGTAAAGTTTGTATTCGAGTTCATGTTCGGGATCACAGGCGATTTTCAGCATGATCTATTGGAAGTGGTGACAAGTGTTTTGAATATCACCCCGTTTTTTTTTTCCTGGTCGCTGATCTATTTCCTGTTTCACTTTATCGAAAATTATAAAAAGGCGGAGATTGAAAATCTTAAATGGGAGGCGTCCATCAATGAAGTAGAGCTGAATAAGCTGAAGTCGCAGCTCAATCCTCATTTCATGTTCAACGCGATGAACAGCATCCGTGCTTTGGTGGACGAAAATCCCGGTAAATCCAAAGATGCGATCACACAGCTCTCGAACATTCTCCGGAACACTTTGCAAATGGGTAAGAATCGCGTAATTCCCTTCGATGAAGAGCTGAAGATCGTAAATGATTATCTTGCGCTCGAGTCCATCCGTTATGAAGAACGTTTAAAAGCGATCGTGAAGATCCATCCGCAAAGCAGGGATTTTAACGTTCCTCCGCTGATGATCCAGACACTGATCGAAAACGGGATCAAGCATGGGATTTCAAAGCTTGTACAGGGCGGCAAAATAGAGGTGGAAACGAATGTAGAGAATGAAAAGCTGACAGTGAAGATCTGCAACAGCGGACAGATTGTTGAGAAACCGGATTCAGAAAGCGGCTTCGGGATCAAAAATACATTGCAGCGCCTGCAATTATTATACGGAAATGGTGCTTCATTAAGTATCCGGAACCAGGATGGGGTCAGTGTAATAACAGAATTGGTAATCCCTAAAAAAATAGATCTTAAATGAAAGCAGTAGTAATTGATGACGAACGTCTTGCGCGCCAGGAGCTGAAAAGCTTGTTAAGCGCATATCCCGAGATCCAGGTAGTAGGAGAGGCGAGCAACGTTGAAACCGGGATCGAAAGCATCAAACAGCTTAAGCCGGATGTCATCTTCCTGGATATCCAGATGCCCGGTAAGAATGGATTCGAGCTGCTGGAAGAGATCAGCGGTGTGCCGGAGGTGGTTTTTGTTACCGCTTATGACGAACATGCGATCAGGGCCTTTGAGGTGAATGCACTCGACTACCTGCTGAAACCGGTGCAGCCGAACCGCCTTGCGGAAACGGTCAAAAAAATTCTCAACAAGGAAAGCAGCGAAAAGCAGGAGTCCAGGGAGCAAACAATGCCATTGAATGACACCGATCAGGTATTCGTAAAGGATGGCGAAAAATGCTGGTTCGTGAAGCTGAGCGAGATCCGTTTGTTTGAATCGGAGGGAAATTATGTTCGCATCTACTTTGACAAAAACCGCCCGCTGATCCTCCGCTCTCTGAATAACCTCGATGAGCGCCTGAATAACCGTACGTTCTTCCGCGCAAGCCGCAAGCATATCATCAATCTGAAGTGGGTGGAGAGCATTGAAAACTGGTTCAACGGCGGCCTGATGGTGAAACTCAGGGGAGGAGAACAGGTGGAGATCTCACGCAGACAGGCAGCCAGACTGAAAGATATGATGAGTCTCTGATGCAGCAGACAGGGTGGGAAAAATACTGGAAAGAGAAGCGAAACAAGAACAGGGTTCTTATCTCACTTTCCGCTCTCACACTTACGCTTTTTCTCTTCGTAAAATTTCTGACCTACAATGAAACACGTTCCGGATTTTGCTTCCCGGATCCGGTGCTTCATCTTTTTAAGCCTTACGCACTTTCCGAATACACATTCTTCATTACTTATGTTCTCGGAATTTATGGATTGATCACCTGCGCCCAGAAACCGCATTTATTTTTACGCCTGATCCAGGCGTATACGATCATGACCCTGTTGAGAATGGGATGTATGTTCCTGCTCCCGCTTGAGCCGCCCGCAACCATTATTCCATTGCGTGATTCATTTCTCCGGCATTCATTTTACTCCGGAAGGGAAAATTTGAAAGATCTGTTCTTTTCAGGGCACACGGCGACCATTTGCTTATTCGTTTTCATTTTTGAGAACGTGCGGTTTAAATGGTTCTATGCCGTAGGAGCAGCTGCGGTGGGAATGCTGCTGATATTGCAGCATGTGCATTACAGCATTGATGTAATGGCTGCGCCGTTGTTCGCCTGGTTAGGCGTCTTCATACAAAAAAAGGTGTTTTCCTGATCTATAGTTCGTCCTTGTCTTCGAATTCGATCTCGAAAGGAGAGAGCAGGAACCCGATGATGCCAATAAACAATATCAGTAATAAGACAGATGCTTCCATTGTTTTTTTATTTGCAAAGGAAGCGATGTGGAATGAAGGAATTATAAAGACTGTATTATCCTCCCGTTAACATATTCACGGAGCTCGGGAAAAAATTTCCGGAACTCATTTTCAAACGAGGAGTAATGTTCTTTCAGATCATGTATTGATTTTTCCATGTTCGATTCGAATTTTGCACGTCCTGACATTCCCTGCAGCACCCGCTCAATTCCCTCCAGCTTTGCATAAGCGTTGAGGATATCATATTCCAGCATATACTTTGTAAAGCGCTGTGATTTGACGGGGAACGAATTGCTTCTCTCGCTCAGGAGCCGGTATATCTTCTTCGTGAAATCAGGCAGACTTTCATCCGAGTAGTTTTCCCAGTTTGCAGCGAGAAAATGATCATAATAAATATCCACGATCACTCCTGCATATTTCCTGTATTTTGGTCGTAACCGCCGCTTGCTCAGCTCGACAACCGGATGCTGATCCGTAAATGTGTCGATCTCCCGGTGCAGGACGATCCCTTTCCGGATCTCCTCAGGAAAATCATTAATCACCTGTCCTTTTACCGAATCAGCAATATAATTGCCGATCAGGAGCCCTTCGGAATTGCCGGAAAGATAGATGTGGGAAAGGAAATTCATTGGTCCGCTAATGTTTAGTAAATTTAAGCATTATTCATGCTGATACGAACACTTCATAAAAGTATACTGCCGCTGATCATCGGGATCGTCCTGCTATGCTCTTCCAATATCCAGTGGGGAGGGGACAAGTGGAAGGATATTATCGAAGCGGATGGCAACGGATATTACGCTTATCTGCCGGCGATGTTCATTTATCATGATCTGCATTTCGATTTTTATGACAGCATCGATAAAAAATATTCAAATCCGCATTTGCGTTATGATTACCGGATGAATGCGGATGGTGGAACTGTCGACAAATATTATGTGGGGACGGCCGTAGCGATGTCGCCTTTCTTCTTTATCGCACACGCATGCGCCAGTGACGCCGACGGGTTTTCGAAGATCTACCCGGTAATGATCAATGTAGCTGCCATCTTTTATCTTTTGCTGGCGCTGATCTTTTTAAGAAAGCTCCTGCTCCGGTTGGGTGCTGCAGATCATATCATTTCATTTATTCTTGTTGCGATCGTTTTCGGAACAAATGTGTTTTACTATGCCGTATGTGAACCGGCGATGTCGCATATTTATTCGTTTGCGTTCATTACGATATTTCTTTATTACCTGCAGGAGTTCTTCCGCTCAGCGAATACCAAAACACTCCTGCTGCTTTCTTTTTTACTCGGGATGATCGTCCTGATCAGGCCGGTGAACGGACTTGTTGTCTTGATCATTCCTTTTATTGCGGGCGGGAAAGAGCCTCTGAAAAAAGCCTGGAGATGGTTATTGCAGCATCCCGTGTCAGCTGGTGCCGGCTTTGTTGTTCTGATGCTTATGATCGGGATTCAGCTGGTGATCTATAAAATTCAGACGGGACATTTTTTTGTTTATGCATACGGAAATGAAAATTTCAATTGGTCGGATCCCCATCCGCTGGATTTTCTGTTCAGTTATAAAAAAGGATTGTTTGTATATACCCCCCTGATCTTTTTGAGCTTATATGGCACGCTCCTGTATTTCAAAAAAAATACTTTTCAGTTCTACTCCATTGCTTTCTTTTCGATTGTCCTCCTGTATGTTTTGTCCTCCTGGTGGAACTGGTGGTACGGCGGCAGCTTCAGCTCGCGGGTTTCGCTGGAATACTATGGCCTGGCAGCGATCATGCTCTGGACCGCATATGAAGAGATGCGTTCGAAAATATCAAGAAGTATTTTCTCCGGACTTATTGTTTGCTGCATTGTGCTTTGCCAGGTGCAGACATTTCAATACCGTTATTACCTGATCCATTGGGAAAAGATGGATAAGGAGCATTATTGGAGAGTATTTATGCGAATGGATAAAACGGGTGACGAAAACCCGAATAAAGATCTTCTGTCGGGCGGATAAGCTATAATTCCTTTGCTTTGTTCCAATAAACATCCATCTCAGCGAGGGTCATATCGCTGAGCTGTTTTCCGGACTTCTTTGCTTCTGATTCCAGGTACTGAAAGCGTTTGATGAATTTCTTGTTGGTTTTTTCAAGCGCATCTTCCGGATTAATATTTACGAAGCGCGCATAATTGATCAGGGAGAACAAAACATCTCCGAATTCTCCTTCGATCTTTTCCGTCGGCGCACCGCTGTCGATCTCCTCTTTCAGCTCATTGATCTCTTCCTGTACTTTTTCCCAGACCTGCTCCGGCTTTTCCCAATCGAATCCTACTGCCCGGGCTTTTTCCTGGATGCGCGAAGCTTTTACAAGCGAAGGAAGGGACGTCGGCACACCTCCGAGCACGGATTTATTGCCTTCTTTCAGCTTTAATTTTTCCCAGTTCTCCTTGACCTCCTGTTCATTCTGAACCTTTACATCGCCGTAGATATGCGGGTGGCGGCTGATCAGCTTTTCACAAAGCGAATTGATCACATCCGCAATGTCAAACTCCTTTGTTTCTGAAGCAATGCGGGCATAAAAAACAATATGGAGAAGCACATCGCCAAGCTCTTTCTTAATATTTTGCATGTCCTTTTCAATGATCGCATCGGCAAGCTCATAGGTCTCCTCAATGGTCAGGTGCCGCAGACTTTCGATCGTTTGTTTTTTGTCCCAGGGACACTGTTCACGCAATTCATCCATAATTATGAGCAGACGCTCAAAGGCTTTCAGTTTTTCTTCCATTTTGAGTATTTTAGGGGAATATCGGCGTTTTCCGAGGGGGAAATTACGCAATAATCGAACGTGGGAAAGCCAATAATTTTGATAATTTTGTAAACAACGAATGAGTACCGCCAAGGCATATTTCCGGAGAGTCCGGCTCAGCATAATTGCGGCAGCTGTCATGCTGCTTTCTCTTTCTGCGCAAGCCGGGGATTCGACCCGTTGTAAAAAGAATTTCATTCTCTCAGCGCAGGGGCATTTCGGTTATTCTATCGCCCACCATGATTACATGGCCCACCTGATCAAGGATCATATCTACGGTGCTGAGCTGAATTATATTTTCCGCACCTGCGGGAAGAAATGCTGGCAGCCGATGTATAAATTTCCGGAATTTGGTTTTTCGGGTGTTTTCGTTTACCTCGGTAATCCTGCTCAGCTTGGTAATCTTGTTGCATTATATCCTTATACAAATCTGCGGCTGAACAAAGAGCGGAGAAAATTCGATCTCGCGCTGCGCCTGGGATTTGGAATGGCTTATATCACAAAACCGTTTGACAGGATCACCAATCATCAGAACAATGCCATCGGCTCACATTACAATGGCTTTGTGAATGTCCGGCTTTCCGGATCGTTCATGTTGGCAAAAGCCTGGCGGATGGATATGGGCGTCGGTCTGATGCATGCATCCAATGGCTCGATGCGTACGCCGAACCTCGGACTGAACATGGCCACGGTCAATATGGGAGTAGGTTATGTATTCGGCGACAAAAATCTGCAGATGAAATGTGATTCTGTCATGCCGAAAATTTCAAAACGCTGGCACAGCGCGGTAATTGGCGTTGCCGGTGTGAAAGAGCTCGAGCATCCGGGCGGCTCAAAATACATGGCTTATGGTCTTATGCTGAACAGTTACTGGTCGAAAAACTATAAGAACCGGTTCGGCGGCGGACTGGAAATTTCCTATAATAATGCAACCCGGCACGAAGCTATTTTTGATACGATCTCCGTCGTGAAAAATACCGAGATCCTGCAGGGAGGAGCCAAGCTGGGGTATGTGTTCCAGCTCGACCGGCTTTCCTTCCCGATTGAATTCGGAGCCTATTTTTACAGAAGCAAAGGAAATGACGATCTGTTCTTTCACAGGATCGGCCTTCGCTACATGATGAACAAACATTTTATCGCCAGTGTTACACTGCTGACACATTGGGCGAAAGCAGATTATTTTGAGTTTGGTTTTGGATACGAATTATAAGATGAAGCAACTACGGAATATACTCTGCGTCTTCCTGCTGATAACAGTTCTTTTTTCCTGTAAGAAAGAGAACCGCTGCGATTGTTTCAAGCGGACCGGTGAGATCATTACCGTTACGAGGAGCGTGAATGCGTTTGACCGCCTGCAGGTAGAGCAGAATGTAAATGTGTTCATTACAGATGCTGCTGTACAGGAAGTAAAAGTAGAAGCAGGAAAAAATATCGAGCCGCTCATTGAAACCGTTGTGCAGGATGGAATACTGATCATCCGGAATCACAACCGCTGTAACTGGGCAAGGAGCTATGATAAGCCGTTGAATGTGTACATAAAAACTCCGGGTCTGAAATATATCACTTCAGATGGAACAGGAAAGATCTCTTCTCAGAACACGATCGTCAAAGACACATTCGACATCCGGATCATGAATTCGGGAAATATTGAGCTTACGGTGAACTCAGGGAAGGTCATTTCGCATATCTTTGGTGCCGGCGATCTTACGCTTCATGGAAGAACAGCGGAGCACGCCTGCAGTATCGGTGGCGCATCCTTTCTTCACGCGGAGGATCTCGATACCGATTACACCTGGATCCAGAGCTATACGACCGGCAACAGCTATGTATTTGCAAGAAACTTGTTTATCTGCCGCATCGATGATCTCGGTGATATTCATTGCACCGGCCATCCGCCGAATGTTACCAAGACCTTCAACGGAAAAGGAAACCTTTATTTTGACTGATAAAAGAAGATGAAGTGGAATAAAATAAAAGTACATTATCTGCTCAGGCTGGCGTTATTCTGGTTCGTGTTCTTTGCTTTATTCCGGGTGCTTTTTATTATCTATCACCACGCCCGGATCCCTGACGGACAGCATTCTGAGACCAGCATGAGCTTTTTGTACGCATTGCGGCTCGACCTTGCTACCACCTGTGCATTAATGATCATTCCGTTTTTTTTATGGGCTCTTCAGCAGTTCAATAAGAACCGGATGATCCATCGTGTGAACCTGGTCTACAACTATTTTGTGATCTCGCTTGCAAGTATTCTCAGTATTTTCAATATCAAGCTGTACGGTGAATACGGTACCCTGATGAATTCCGAGGATCTGGTCTATCTTCTGTATCCAAAAGAAGCACAAGCTTTCCTTTCGTTGTGGTCCTTTTTTCTTTTGCTTGCGGCTTCGGCTTTCTTTGCATATCTCGGGATCCAATCTTATCGCAGGAACATCACCAGCTTTTCTGTACCCTATGAAAATAAAAAGAGCCGCTTAGCTCAGCTGATCGTCATTTCAATCGCGCTGTTCCTGGGGCTCAGAGGCGGCATCCGTGCATTGCCTGTCAACCAGGAGGACAGCCATTATTCCGGTGTTCAGATCAACAACGATATTGCAACCAATAACTTATGGTATTTGGGGCACAGCATTTGCCACCGCAAGGACGAAATTATCAAAAATGAAACGCATTGAACTCCTGGTGATCGCTTTCCTGGTGATCTGTTCGACGGCTGCCGGACAGAAAAAGACCAGCTTGTGGAAAGCGCTGAATACTCCGGCTGCAAAAGATACTACTGCTGATGATTATTACACGGACAATGTGCTTCGCTATGATGATCATATCTATAAAAAAAATATCAGAACTGTCCAGCTGCGTGATGAAAGCTTCGAGCTGAGCCATGCGATCCTGAGCCTGGGATCGGAAGAAAAGCTGAAGCTGAGCTTCGATGATCTTGATGCCGATCTGAAAAACTACAATTACACGATCATCCATTGCGATGCTAACTGGCAGCCTTCCGATATTATGCAGAATGAATACATCGATGGTTTCCTGGAAAACAACATCAACGATTATCGTTATTCTTTTAATACGCTCCAGAAGTACACTCATTACAATGTGAGCTTTCCGAACAGCTCCCTGCGCATTACCAAATCGGGAAATTACATTCTGAAGGTTTACCTGAACAGCAACCAGGAAGATCTCGTTTTAACGCGCCGTTTCATGGTGTTCGAAAGCAAGATCGGTATCGAATCAAAGGTAGATGCAGCAAGCATTATCGAATACAGAACGTTTAAGCATGAGATCGATTTTAAGATCGATTATACCGGCTACGAGATCAAAAATCCATACTCCGATCTCCAGGTCGTGATCACACAGAACGGGCGCTGGGACAATGCAAAGCGGAACTTAAAACCCGTATACGTGAAAGATATGCAGCTGGTGTATGACTATGATGAGGAGAATGTTTTTCCCGGCGGCAATGAATTCCGTTTTTTTGACATCAGGAGTGTCCGCTATCATTCGGATCACGTTTATGCTGTGAACATGGATAGCTCAGGATATCATGTGGAACTGGTATCGGATGAAAAGCGCAGCTTCAAACGCTACTATTCTCAACCGGATATGAATGGCGATTTTCTTATCAAGGTCCAGGAAGGAAATAACAGCGAAGTGGAAGCGGACTATTGCTACGTTTCATTTTTTCTTCCGTATGATGCAGGATTGACCGACGGCAATTTATATGTATTCGGGGCATTCAATGCCTGGCAATGCAATACGGAAAATTTAATGCATTATGATGCGAAACGTTTCGGGTATACCTGTACACTTTATCTGAAGCAGGGGTATTATAATTATGAATATGTTTTTCTGAAAGACGGAGAAGCCGCTGCTGACGAAACACTGATAGAAGGAATGCATTATGAAACGGAGGACGATTATACGATCTATGTTTATCACCATGCGCCGGGGACTTTTTACGATCAGCTGATCGGGGTAAAGCGCCTTAACTCCATGAAGCAGTACTGATCTGGCAGTTTTTTTGACAATTGAGGCGGAAGCCCGTTTTTACAGGGCGGACAGGTTAAAACGGCAGGCAACCATTCATTAAAAAAATGCGTCTTATTGCATAATTATCAGCCACTTAGTGTTGAAAACCTTTTGGCTTGATACTTGTTTATTGGGGGCCGGAATGATTAATATTGTACCAGTTAATCCAAACATTATAAACATATTGTTATGGGAGCACAATCTACTCAGGTAACACACGGCATCAAGATCAGTGTGGAAACCAAATTTCAAAGTGAGCATTCTATTGCAGAGCATCGTCATTTCCTTTTTTCATATCGCATTACGATTGAGAACAACAGCGAATACACCGTACAGCTTCTGTCGCGTCATTGGGATATCTATGATTCCAGCTCTGAGCACAGCGAAGTGGACGGAGAAGGAGTAGTGGGTGAGCAGCCGGTATTGGAACCCGGAGAATTATTTGAATATGAAAGCGCCTGCAGCCTCACTACCGATATGGGCAAAATGAGCGGACGCTACCTGATGGAAAGAAAAGTTGACAAGGCCCGCTTTTATGTAACGATCCCCGAATTTGAGCTGATCGTTCCGCAGCGACTGAATTGATATAGAATCCCCTTAAATCAAGGGGATTTTTTTTGGCCTGTTTTCAGGAGCTGTATTTTTCGCGCAGCATTCTCCCTACGATCTTGTCGATAGCAAGTGTGAAGTCATTTTCGGAAATTTCTTTCAAGGGAATCCAGCGGAATGTCTGGACATACCGTTTATCATCTCCGAAATCAAAGACCTTATCCGTCGTTTTCAGCTGGAAAGTTGACACCGGTTTTACAGCGTAATAGATGCTGATGATCTGGTGCGTCCTGTCGTATGCGGAAACCTGGAAATAATCAGTGGTATAGAAATGATCGGTCACTTCCACTTCATTCCCGGTTTCCTCAATAAATTCTCTTTTGATGCATTCCAGGGTGCCTTCCCCGAATTCCAATCCGCCGCCTGGAAATTTCGTGATGGGATTCCCTTTGATCAGCTCGTCGGTCACTAAAACCCTTTCCTTCTCATCAATGAGGATCCCGTATACGCGGATATTGAATTTATTCACTTGCATTCTGCTAATTTACTTGAGATTTTAAGAACAATAAAATATCTTTACGGAAAAGAGATCTGATGCTTGCAAAAAAACTGAAACTCGGTGAAAATATGACCATCGTCACCATGAATGCACCGGCTGATTATAAAAAGTCGCTGGGTGCTTTGCCAAAGGGAACAAAGGTCACGGACAAACCGGCAAAAGCAAATGAGTTCATTCACATCTTTGTGAAGAATAAAGCAGAGCTGGAAAAAAATATTGCAAGAGCGGTGAAGCTCTCTGCCCCCGGCGGACTGATCTGGATCTCCTATCCGAAAGGAAGTTCAGGGATTCAGACCGATCTGACACGCGACAAAGGATGGGACTGTCTGAAAGAGCTCAACATGGATTGGCTGTCGTTGATCTCCTTTGACGGGAACTGGAGCGCTTTTGCGATGAGAAACACACCGCCGAAAGGACAAAGCAGAGCTTCAAAAGATTATCACGCAAATCAGAATGCTTATGCAGATGCTAAAACGAAAACCGTAATTGTGCCCGAAGATCTTAAAGCTGCATTTCTGAAAAGTAAAAAGGCGCAATCGTTTTTTGATGCGCTCTCGTTTACAGGAAAAAAAGAATATGTGATGTGGATTGTTGGTGCAAAAAGAGAAGAAACAAGATTCGAAAGAGTAAAAAAGACCATTGAAAAATTACTTCAGGGAAAGAAAAATCCGACGGAAAAATAATTTTGAGGAAGACAAAAGAACGGGCAGAACCGTGATCCTGAATGTTTCGCTGGCTTGCTTCTTCTGGTTCTTATCGATCGTTATTGCCGGCTTGGGTGAGTATCCGTATAGTGCCTGGACCCTGGTCGGGATGTTCTTCCCGGGCATTCTATTCTACTGCATCCGCAAAGGAGCAAAGACCGTTACCAGCATTCTGTTAATTGCAAATTTTGCTTCGCTGTTTTATCCATTGCTGGCATTTGCATCCGTCGTTGCTAATTTTGCCATAGGTAAATGGGAAATAGCAGAGGTCATCTATTTGCTGGTAACCCTCACTGCGATCTATTTCTTCGTCCGAAGCTCGCTGAAGCTTTTTTCGGGGAACCTTAAAGCCTGATCGCTCTCACCATTTCTCTTTTTCCGGGTGGTCCCGGTACTTTTTCAACTGTAAATCCTGCTCGCTTCATGCAGCGCTGTACTTCACCTTTTGAACAATAGGTAACAAGGACTCCGCCCAGGTTTGTAAGTGCAAAAATCTTAGCAAAAATTTCATCTGTCCACATTTCGGGCTGCACCCGCGGACCGAAGGCATCGAAATAGATGAGGTCGTATTTCCCGGTCAGCTTCACTTCCTGGAGACTTTCCTTGATCTTGTGCAGAACAAAATTACCGGGGAGCTTAATTTCTTTTTCCCATTCAGAGGAATGAATTGCTCCATATTTTTCATTCACTTCATCATGAGCGTCACTCTGAGCGGAGCCAGAAGGTGCATTATTCGTAAGCAATTCGCGATAATTCAAACTGTCGGTAATTTCCTGTTCCAGCGGATATGCTTCCAGTCCTGTATAGCGAATATTAATATCCAGCTTTTCCGCTTCGATCCATGTCAGCAGCGCATTCAAACCGGTTCCCAGGCCGATTTCAAGAATGGAGATCTCCTTCATTCCTTTTTCGGTAAGATGATGCAATCCCATCTTAATAAAAACATGCAATGATTCCTGGATCGCGCCGTGTTTGGAATGATAGTTCTCGTCCAGTCCTTCCACATAAAGCGAATGGGAGCCGTCGGCGGTGGTGATGAGTTTGCGTTGCATGGATAGAAATTACCGTCATTGCGAATGAGTTCCTTAACGAACGAAGCAATCTCTTTTCGGAATGAGATTGCTTCTCCGCCATGCGGCGGATCGCGATGACGGTTGAAAAAATTATTTAGCCAGGATCTTGAATTCTGTTCTTCTGTTCAGCTGGCGCCCTTCGTCTGTATCATTGGTAGCGATCGGCTGCTCTTCACCGTAACCCACCGAGGTCAACCGGCCGGCGGAGATCCCTGCCTTTACGAGATAGTCAAGAACTGCTTTCGCACGGTTGTTCGACAGCGTTTTATTATAATCATCCGCACCCTTTGAATCCGTATGGCCCGAGATCTCGATCTTCAGGGATGGAACATCATTGAGCAGCTTGGTCAAACGTTCCAATTCATTGTTTGATTCCGGGCGAAGTGTTGCTTTGTCGAAATCAAAGAAGATGTTCTTAAGAACGATCTTGCTTCCCACCGCGATATTCTTCAATGCCACATCCTTTACGACTTCCTGGTAAGCGGCAGTGTTCGGGATGTCGAAGTTCTCGGAGTGGAAGAGGTAATTGTCTTTTTTTACAGCGATACCGTAGTTTCGTCCGGCAGGAAGAGAAACAAGATATTTCCCGGTGGAGCTGTTTGATGTAAAGCTGGCGATCACTTCGTTCTTCAGGTTATCCACAATTTCAACTGTCGCTTCCAGGGGCTGTTTCGTCAATTCATCGGTGATCACTCCTTTCAGGATCGTCAGCTGAGCTTCTTTGATCGCAAGGGTTGGAGCGATGACGGTTTCTTTTACAGGAGCTGCCTGGCTTGCCAGAAGATTATCTTCGTTATTCTGGATCATCGGTTTTTCCTGTCCGAGGAATGTAACCATGTAAATATCTTTTTCGCCGTATCCGTTTGGATTGAAGCAGGCATAGTACCCGTGTTTTCCGCTCGCATTTGTCACAAAGAAAACATCATCATCAGGTGTGTTCACAGGATAACCGAGGTTTTCAGGCTCGCTCCAGGTTTTTGTCGTTACATCATAAACAGACTTGAAGATATCATATCCGCCCATACTCTTATGTCCCTTGGAGCTGAAATAAAGTGTTTTGCCATCGGGGTGCATGAACACGCCTTCTTCTGCGTACTGGGTATTGATCGTTGGACCGAGGTTCACTGCCTTTCCCCATTTTCCTTTTTCATCTTTGGTCGACATATAGATATCAAGATCTCCTAAGCTTCCTTCCGGCTTGTCGGAAACGAAATAAACCGATTTGCCGTCCGGGCTGTAATAAGCAGAAGTTTCATGTCCATCGGTATTGATGTTCTTGTTCATGTGGTCAGGCTTACTCCACTTATCTCCTTTTAATTCGGATTCATAAAGATCTCCGCCATGGTCTCCGATGTAGATCAGGAACTTTTGTCCGTCAGCGGAGAGTCCTGAGTTTGCATCGTGATTGTCGGTATTGATCGGCGGACCGATGTTTACGGCTGGCCCCCAGTGTCCGTCTTTGCGCAGCGACATATAAATATCTTCAAACGGTTCATTGATGTCTTCCGCAATTTTACCGCCGGTGGTATTGGGTCTGCGGGAAGTAAAATACATTACCGATTCATCGGCAGAAATTACCGCGCCGTATTCAGGATATTGCGTATTCACATCGGGGCCGATATTATCGATGAACACACGCACCGGGTTCTTTACCATTTCTTTTCCGGTAAGGCACTGTGCTACGCGGTTGTTGATATCCGCTCCAAGCTCTGCTAACTCTTCTCCCTTCAGCGTTTGCTGGAAAGTCTGATATTCCTTGATCGCTTTATCCCACTGCATATCGAGATGATAGGCTCTTCCCATGAGGAAGTGGATCTGCGGATCAACAGCCGGGTTCAGCTGGATCGCTTTTTCGAGGAATGGGATTGATTTCAGTTTATAGCTTGAATACAGGTAACATTTCCCGATCTTATAATTCAATAATGCATTGTTCGGATTGAATTTGTTTGCCGCCAGGTAGGGTTCTATGGCTTCCCTGTAATGAGATTCTGCCAGCGCAAAAAGTTCGTCTCCTTTTTCGAGATTTTTCTTCGCTTCTTTCAGCCCGTCTTTATCTTCCTTGAAGTTGTCTTTCGTGAATTCCACGTTTTGCGCAAACAGGTTTGCGGTAATAACGAAACTCAGTATTGTAAATATTTTTTTCATAATGTTCTATCTGAAATATTACATCTTACATTTTACTTTTTTCATCTTACGTATTACATCTTACGTATTATGTATCAATGACAATCGCCGGTATAGTTTCGCGCAGCTTCCACGCCCATCTGTGCCGCTTTGTTCCAGTCGTCACAAGCTCCTTTAGTATCTCTCAGCATTTCCTCTGCGATTCCGCGGTTCAGATATGCTTCACCGTAAGATGAATTGAGCTGGATCGCTTTACTGCAATCATCGATCGCACCCCGGTAGTCCTTCATTTTGTATTTCGCTACAGCGCGGTTATTGTATGCAAATGCATAATCTGATTTTAGCTGGATCGCTTTATTGAAATCATCGATCGCACCGCTGAAATCTGCATTGTCGATCTTTGCGCTTCCGCGGTTATTGTAAGCAACATAGTAATCTTTCTTCTGGTTGATCGCTTCTGTGTAATCGCTGATAGCGCCTCTGAAATCGCCCTGTTTGCGTTTTGCGCTGGCAAGGTTATTATAAGCGAATGCCATTTCCGAGTTTGCCACGAGTGCTTTGTTGTAGTCTGAAATAGCGCCTTTTATATCATCGAGCTGGCGCTTCGCGCTTCCGCGGTCATTGTATGCATAGGCATAATCCGGTTTGATCGTGATGGCTTTTGTAAAATCATCGATCGCTCCTTTATAGTCTTTATTTTCAAATTTTACTCCGCCGCGGTAGTAATACGCTTGCGCATAATCAGGCTTTATCTCCGTGGTTTTGGTGTAGTCGGCAACTGCGTCATCCTTTTTACCCAATGCGTACTTGGCTTGTCCGCGGCTGAAATAGCTGTCCGCGGTTTCAGCCAATGTGAGCGCTTTATCGAAGTCAGCAATCGCACCATTATAGTCTTTCATCTCAAATTTCGTTGTTCCGCGGTTGTAGTAGGCGCGTTCAAAATCCGGTTTCAGGGAAATGGCCTGGTTAAAATCGTTCAGGGCTCCGCTGAAATTCCTGGCTGCGAAATCCGAAATTCCGGTGTTATAGAATTTTTCAGCATCCTGCGAACCGTCATCCAGGATCTTCGCTTTAACAATGGAATCTGTTTGTGCATAGCCAAAGGCCGTAAGTACACAACATGCCCCCACCAATAATTTTTTGAGATTCATAGTTTTATCTTTAGAATATGATAAATATAACAAGTTTTTTTGATTATAAAAAAGACCGGTATTATCTGTAAAATAACATTGTCAAGTATTTTCCTGATACCAAACAATTTAGTTAAGTTTGTCATTCTCTAACATTTATGAGTCGACCAAAAGAACATCGTTCTCCGCTCCTTACCATCTTTCTGACGGTCTTTATTGATATGCTCGGCGTGGGGATCGTGATCCCGGTGATCGCTCCGCTCATGCTGGATCCTTCACATCACATGCTGGATGCGGCAGCGAGCGTTCATACCCGCACGGTCGCCCTCGGTTTCCTGATCGCTGCCTATCCGCTGGCCCAGTTCTTCGGAGCGCCGATGCTTGGTGCATTGTCGGACCGCTTCGGCAGAAAACGCTTATTGTTTATCTCACTCGCCGGGACGCTGATCGGTTATATCCTTTTTGCAATGGCGATCCTCCAGCAAAATATCCAGTTGCTGTTCTTCAGCAGGCTTCTTGATGGCTTTACCGGCGGCAACATTTCGATAGCCCTTTCATCCATTTCCGATTTCAGCGATGAAAAATCGAAGGCGAAAAATTTCGGAATGGTGGGGGCTGCTTTCGGACTGGGGTTTATCCTGGGTCCATATATTGGTGGGAAATTTGCGGATCCGAATGTCATCTCCTGGTTCAATGCAGCCACGCCGTTTTGGTTTGCCGCGATCCTGACAGCGGTGAATCTTGCATTTGTCTGGCTCGCCTTTCCGGAAACACTTCGTGAACGAAGAAACACTCCTGTCAGCATATTTACCGGGGTCCGGAACCTGGGAAAAGCTTTTCAGCTTCGACAGATGCGAACCATCTTCCTCGTTGTTTTTCTGCTGACGCTTGGATTTAATTTTTTTACGCAGTTCTTTACCGTTTTCCTGATCAGTAAATTTCAGTTCTCTATTTCCAACATCGCGGATACGTTTGCATTCATCGGGATCTGGATCGTGGTTGCACAGGGAGGATTGCAGCGTCCTTTATCCAAAAAAGTATTGCCTTTGAAAATGCTGCAGGTGGCAGGGCTTTGCCTTGGACTGACATTGCCTTTACTGCTGCTGCCGTCGAAATCGCTGTACATTTTCTATGTGCTTCCTTTTATTGCGATCTTCCAGGGACTTACGCAGCCGAATATCACATCGGTTGTTTCCAGCCAGGCAAGCAAGGATGAGCAAGGGCAGATCCTCGGGATCAACCAATCGATCCAGTCCCTCGGAATGGCGATTCCGCCGATCATAGCAAGCTATATCAATATGGTGAACATCAACCTGCCGATAGCAACAGCATCCTTTTGCATCATTCTGGGATGGATCATACTCGTGGCATTTTTTAAAAATAGAAACGAACAATCCGAATCAACATTTTCATAAATGAAAAAATATATTTACCAGTCAGTTTTAGGCGCTGCGTTGCTCCTTAGCGCATGTGGCGGCGACAAAACAGCCAGTTCCGGAAAAGCATCAGCGGATGAGATCGCTGCTGAAAGTAAAAAGGCGAATGCTTTTTTCGACCGCGTATTTGACGGAAAGATCGATCGCGATCCGATGCAGCAATCGTTGCTTGGAATAAAAAAAGATTATGGCAAATGGCAGGATATCAGTGAAGCAAATGCTGAGAAAGAACTAGCGATCACAAAGCAGGCCCTGGATTCATTGAAGCAGATCGACAGCACAAAGCTGGATGAGCAAACACTGATCAGCTATCGCTTATTTGCGAAGTCCTGCCGTGAGGGCATCGACAATTTCAAATGGCACCTGTATGATTACCCGGTTACGCAGATGGGCGGGTTGCACGCAGACATTCCTACATTCATGATCAATGTGCACCTGGTGGATAATAAGAGCGATGCGGAAGCATATGTTTCCCGTCTGAGCGGGATCCAGTCGCTGTTTGACCAGCTGATCGTAAACCTGAAGCTGCGGGAAGATCTGGGCGTTATTCCGCCGAAGTTTGTTTTTCCATATGTGGCGAATGATTGCCGGAACATGCTCAGCGGAGAACCTTTTGAAAAAGGAAAAGGAATGAATCCGCTGATGGAAGACTTCGCTAAAAAAGTAGAGGCACTGAAAGACATAGATGAGGCGACAAAAAATGAACTGAAAGAAAAAGCGAAAGCGGCGCTCCTGGAAAATGTGAAGCCTGCTTATGAAAAGCTGATAGCCTATTGGAACGAGCTGGAAAAAAAGGCTACAACGGATGATGGCATCTGGAAAGTGAAAAACGGAGACGCATATTATGATAATATGCTGAAGCAGACGACAACGACAAATCTTACGGCAGATGAGATCCATGAGATCGGTCTGAAAGAAGTGGAGCGCATTCACAACGAAATGCGTGAGATCATGAAAAAAGTGAATTTCAAGAATGATAACCTCCGGGACTTTTTTGAGTTCATGCGTGTCGACAAGCAATTTTATTATCCGAACGATGCAGCCGGAAAAGAAGCATACCGTGTGAAAGCGGTAAAGATCATCGACGACATGAAAGTGCAATTGGACAAATTATTTCTTACAAAGCCAAAAGCAGATATTGTGGTGAAGCCGGTGGAAGCTTTTCGTGAGAAATCGGCGGGAGGTGCATTCTATGAAGACCCGGCGCAGGATGGCTCACGTCCCGGACGTTATTATATTAATTTATATAATATGGCCGACCAGGCGAATTACCAGATGGAAGCTTTGGCTTACCACGAAGGAATTCCGGGGCACCACATGCAGATCGCGATCGCGCAGGAATTGAAAGGATTGCCGAAATTCAGGATGCACGGCGGAAATGTTGCTTACGTGGAAGGCTGGGCATTGTATTCGGAACTGGTCCCGAAAGAGATCGGCTTCTACCAGGATCCTTATTCTGATTTCGGACGGCTGGCCATGGAGCTGTTCCGCGCAGCACGGCTGGTGGTGGATACGGGAATCCACCGCAAGCATTGGACGCGCCAGCAGGCCCTGGATTATTTCAAGGAGAATACCCCGAATCCGGAAGGAGACAATAAAAAAGAGATAGAACGCTATATCGTTTGGCCTTCCCAGGCGACAGGATATAAGATCGGTATGAACAAGATCCTGGAGCTGAGAGAAGATGCAAAAAAGAAATTGGGTGATAAATTTGACATCCGGGAGTTTCATGACGTAGTTTTGACCTCCGGACCGGTCCCCCTGGATATTCTGGAGGAAATGGTAAATACCTGGGTGGAGAAGAAATTGAAAATGTAAGTAACTTGTTCAGGGTGTCATTGCGAGTAGGAACGACGAAGCAATCTCTTCAATGAAGAGATCGCTTCTCCGCCGGGCGGATCGTGATGATGATTAAATTCAAAATCTGTGGTTAAAAAATATGGCAAAAAAAACAATCAAAAAGAAAACATCCGGATCGATCCTCAATCAAAAGTCGCTGGACTTTTTGAGGGCATACATCAATAATCCTTCTCCAACGGGATTTGAGAGCGAAGGTCAGAAGCTCTGGCTGAACTATATCAAACCGTATACGGACGATTATTTCACCGATAATTACGGTACTGCTGTAGCGGTGATCAATCCGAAAGCTTCCTATAAAGTTGTGATCGAAGCGCATGCAGACGAGATCTCCTGGTTTGTGCATTATATCACCAGTGATGGATTCATCTATCTCCGCAGAAATGGCGGAAGCGACCACATGATCGCGCCTTCGAAGCGGGTGAACATCCACACGGATAAAGGAATTGTGAAAGCGATCTTCGGCTGGCCGGCAATCCATGTGCGTGATGCAGCGCGCGAAGAAGCTCCGTCATTAAAAAATATTTTCCTGGATTGCGGATGTACAACGAAAAAAGAAGTGGAAGATCTCGGCGTGCATGTGGGATGCGTGGTTACGTATGAAGATGAGTTCATGGTTTTGAACGATCGTCATTATGTCGGGCGGGCATTGGATAACCGCATTGGTGGTTTCATGATCGCGGAGGTGGCCCGGCTGATAAAAGAAAGCAAAACGAAATTGCCGTATGCATTGTACATCACAAATTCGGTGCAGGAGGAAGTTGGTTTACGGGGTGCGGAAATGATCTCTCAAACCATCAAACCCGATGTTGCTATCATCACCGATGTTTGTCATGATACACAGTCGCCGATGATGAGCAAGGTAGCCAGCGGTGACCAGGCTTGCGGGAAAGGCCCGGTGTTGACATATGGTCCGGCTGTTCAGAATAATCTCCTGAAGCTGATCATCAATGCTGCACAGGGAAAAAAGATACCGTTCCAGCGAGCTGCTGCTTCCAGGGCAACCGGCACCGATACAGATGCTTTTGCGTATTCCGTGGGCGGAGTTCCATCAGCGCTCATTTCATTGCCGCTGCGTTATATGCACACCACCGTAGAAAGCGTTCATAAGGATGATGTGGAAAATGTGATCAGGCTTATTTTCGAGTCGCTGAAAGCAATAAAAAGCGGCCATGATTTCAAGTATATCAAGAAGTAAAACAAGCTGAGCTACTGCATTTTAGCTGCTGAAACTTTAGCCGCTTTTTGCCGTATACCCGCACAAACCATTTTCTATGTCTCACCGTTCCGGACTCCCAATTTCTCTATTCATCCTGGCCATCAGCCTCTCGTCCTGTAACAGTGATAAGCCCGTAAAAGAGAACGTACTGACGACCGAAGATTCCCTCGCGATGGTTGATAATACCACAACTGTTGAAAGTAAAGGGAAGTTCGACATGGTCATCAGTGATATCCCTTTCCCGTTCGAGATCCTGGATAATTTATACACTAAGCACGTTCCCTTTGAAGTGAAAGCGATGAATCCGACATCGCAGGCTTCAAAATATAATCAATACAACTCCAAAGCGCTTAACCTCGGTATTTATGGTGCGGATCTCGCCTATGCCGTTACTTACGAGCAGTTCCAGGAGATCGGAGGATATGTAAAAACAACCAAGCGGCTGGCGGAGGATCTGAATATTCCTTATGCATTTGACGACAGCATGATGGATAAATACAACAAGTTCAAGGATAATAAGGATTCTCTCACAAAAGTCGTTTATGATTCTTATAACCAGGTCGACAAAGCCCTGAAAGGGGATGAAAGAGTCGGAATGGCTGCATTGGTGGTGACCGGCAGCTGGCTGGAAGGACTCTATTTGTCGACCCAGGCATTCCTTGACGTTGAGAAAACGCCGGAAAACAGCGGAATGTACAAGACCATCCAGGAGCAGAAGCAGAGTTTAGTGATCGTGATAAAGCTGCTCGATGAATATAAGAATGATCCTTATATCGGCCGTTTGATCGATGAGCTCAAAGGCATTACGGCTGAGTATAACCATATTACTTCCGATGAAACGATGAATGAAAAGCAGCTGATCACGATCCATTCCAAGGTGGAAGCGCTGCGGATCAAGATTGTTGAAGGTCTCTGATCTGAAGAGTACACGATCATTTTTCCCTGAGAAACTCGTCGAGCATTTGCGGCTGATCTGTGTTGATCAGATCAACGCCGCAATCCAGCAAAAATTTCCAGACAATTTTATTTTCGGGGGAGGCCCATAACCGCACTTTCTTATCGTGTCGATGTGCATTCTCAACCAACCCGATCAGCTTTGCCTTTTCAGTAGGATCAACTTCACCTTTTCCTTTCCAGTGAAGTATGTTCGAGTATTTTGTGCTGGCCATCAGGAAGACATTCTGCAGGCGATCATTTTCGGTTCTTAATAAGCTGCCGTCGATGAAAGCACAGCGAACAGTTTCTGAGCAGATCTGATCATAAGGCTTATTTCCTGTGATGATCACGGTGATGGCGCCCGGGATAATATTGCCGTTCTCCGACCTGGTGAGCAGCGAGCTGTATTTTTTTAGTTTCTTTTCGAGCACCGCATAAGCAGCTTTGGCACCGGATTTAATATCGATCAGGAGAATGAGCGGAGCATCCGGATAGATCCTGCCATTGTGTTCCCTGCAGATCTTAGCAAGGGGCTCCAGGTAGAGGGAATCGAGCCGCTGCCTGTTTAACAGCGGATAAGTATGGGAAACATACAGATCGCCATCGATGAGAAAAATATCTGCCTCCACACTTGCAAAACCATGACTTAATGCATCTTTCAACGGATGCTTCCGGAGATAATCATTATGAGAGTGGGCATTGGGAAGGTAATTTGCCTGTGCATTCAGCACACGGACCCAGAGTGAAAGAAGCAGACACAGGAATAGTCGGAATAGCATGAAATGCAATGGTTTTAGAGCTTCTTAATAATTGCTAAAAATGAGGATTTTTAGGTCAAAATGACTATTTTTAGTCAAAATTTATTTAAAATTCCAGGTAATTAATACAGGAAACAAGGATGGCAATAATCGGTTCGGTGATAAAGCGTACGTTTGAGATCAGGGAGAGCCTGCCAAAGATCCGGAAAAGAAATGGATATAAGCAGCAGACCAAAACGCTGAAAAAGCTTCTTTCCAAAGCGGAATTCACCGCTTTCGGGGAACATTATAATTTTTCGAAGATCCTTGGTGAGGAAGACCTGATCGCCGCTTTCCAGCAAACGGTGAAAACACATGATTATGTGTCAATGTACAAGAACTGGTGGTATCGTACCCGTGAAGGAGAAGCGAACATCTGCTGGCCGGGAAAGATCAAGTATTTTGCATTGAGCTCCGGAACTTCGGATGCTGCCAGCAAATACATTCCGGTTACCAGCGACATGCTGAAAGTGATCCGTAAGGCAGTTCTCCGGCAAATGATCTCTTTCGTGCACGTCGGACTTCCGAAAGAACATTTTGAAAAGGAAGTGCTGATGGTCGGAGGAAGCACCGATCTCAAATACAATGGCATTTACTATGAAGGCGACCTCAGCGGGATCACGACGGGCTCGGTGCCTTTTTATGTACAAGGTTACAGCAAACCCGGCTTACGGATCACCAGCGTAAGCGACTGGGAAGCCAAACTGCAGGAGATCACCAACAATGCCTCGAAATGGGATATTGGGATCGTATGTGGCGTTCCGGCCTGGATCCAGATCCTTTTTGAAAAGATCATCCGCGAATACAAAGTGGCTAATATTCACGAGATCTGGCCGAACCTGAACGTCTACATTCACGGTGGTGTTTCTTTTGCGCCTTACAAAAAAGGATTTGATAAGCTTCTCGGCCGCCCGATTGTGTACATGGACACTTATCTTGCATCGGAAGGCTATGTGGCTTTTCAAACGCGCCAGGAAACGGACGGGATGAAGATGATGCTTGATAACGGATTGTTTTATGAATTCGTTCCTTTTACACCGGAGAATTTCGACGATGAAGGAAACATGGGAGAGCATCCGCAAACACTGCATATTGACCAGGTGCGTGAAGGAGTCGAGTACGCATTGCTGATCACGACCTGCTCAGGCGCCTGGCGTTATCTTATCGGTGATGTGATCAAGTTTACTTCCGTTGAGCAGCATGAGATCATCATTGTCGGAAGGACGAAACATTTTCTCAGTCTCTGTGGTGAGCATTTATCACAGGACAATATGAACAAGGCGATCGAGCTGGTTTCAGAAGAGTTGAAAATTGATATCAAAGAATTCACCGTGGCCGGGATCAGCTATGACACGATGTTTGCACACCACTGGTTCATCGGCACGGATGGAAAGGTGGATGCAAAGCTGCTTCGTACACGCCTGGATGAAACGTTGAAGGAGCTGAATGATGATTATAAAGTGGAAAGGATCTCAGCATTAAAGGACGTCATTGTAGATGTTTATCCGGTACAAGTATTTTACGACTATATGCGTACAAAAGGTAAGGTTGGATCGCAATTTAAGTTTCCCAGGGTTTTGAAGAAAAATCAGCTGATTGAGTGGGAATCTTATTTGAAAATGAAGCGATAGTTAGTTCAATAGTTTATTAGTTCATTAGTTCATTGGTTCATTAGTTCAATAGTTCATAAGTTCACTGGTGCAGGGCGCAGTTGGCAAGTGATTGCAGGGAAATTTCGAACCTTGCAGATGTGGAAGCAATTTCATGATGAGGGAGTAAGTGTTCGTAAATTCGTAAATATTCGTATTTAGTAGTTGTATGATCTTTAAAGCAATTTTTTCAGGTTTCGCATTGGGGCTTGCGCTGGCACTGTCTCTTGGGCCCTCTTTTTTTGCTTTGATCCAAACGAGCACTAAGCGCGGGTTTAAACCGGCCCTCGGACTTGCGGCTGGGATTTTCATCAGCGACATGTTCTGCGTGATGCTCGCTTACCTCGGAATTGCGCAGTTTTTTGATGATCCCCAGAATAAAGTATATGTCGGGCTCATCGGAGGAACGGTGCTGGTGATGTTCGGCTTTTTCAGTGCTTTTCAGAAAAAGGAAGTGGAGAAGAAGGACATGGTGGTAAAAGAAGCGAGTATTCCTCTGTACATGGTGAAAGGCTTCTTCCTGAATCTGCTGAATCCCGTTGTGATCGGTCTTTGGATGGCTTGCGTGGTTTCAGTAAGCTCGAATAAGAATTACAGGGGGATCCACATTTTCCTGTTTTTTGCGGCTTCGCTTCTTACGGTATTTTTTACTGACGCGCTCAAAGCGTATTCTGCTCAAAAGATCAGCAAATTCTTAAGTGAAAAAATATTGAGACTGGTCAGCATTATCGCCGGGATCATCCTGATGATCTCCGGGGTGATCATGGTCTACCGGGTGCTGGTAGACTGATCATTTTTCCAGGATCTTTCCGATATCCGGTTTGAAATAAAGTGCGCTCTTCAGGATCTTTCCGTCTTCCCGGAAGATTGGTTGTCCGTTCTCATCCAGCTTACTCATATTGCTTCTCTGGATCTCATCAAACACTTCCTCGATCTTATGCTGCAGTCCGTGGCGCAGAATGGTCCCGAACAGGATATACAGCTGATCGCCCAGGGCATCTGCGATCTCTACAATATCGCCGTTTTTGGCAGCTTCCAGGTATTCCTCATTTTCTTCCTTGATCAGGTTATAACGAAGCATGTATTCATTTTCACCGACGTTTGCAGTAGGTTCGTAACGATTCCCGATCTTAAAAGTATCATGGAACAGTTCAACATGTTTGATCTTATCGATCAGTGCTCCCGCTTTTTCTTTTGTTTCCATCTTATATCTTTTTAACTAACACACTAACACACTAACACACTAACACTTTAACACCTTGAAATATCATTTCTTTCCTTTCGTTTCCTTGTACTGAGCGTTCAGTCCGTCAAGGATCTCCTGTGTGATATCCAGGCTGTCGCTCGCAATGAGAACCGGGCTGAGCGGTCCTGCGCTGTATGCCATCACAAACTGGTAGTTGGTTTTCTTGTTGTATTCCTTCAGGTACTCTTTGATGCTGGTGTTCATTTCATCCGAGCGTTCCTGGATCTTGTCCATGAGGTCCTGCGACCTCTGCTCCAGCATGTCAAGCTCCTCTTTTCTTTTCTGAAATGCTTCCTGCTCGGAACTTACCTGGTTTTCCGATAATAATCCGGCCTGAGCTTTTTGCTGGAATGCTTCGTAATCCGCCTGGAGCTTTTGTCCTTTCGTCTGGTATTGCTTTTCCAGCGTGCTTTGTTCAGCCTTTGCGGCGGTGTTCACATCTTTAATGTACTCATATTTTTCGTTCAGCACATCAAGATTTACATAAACGATCCGTGAATTCTTGATGTCTTTCGGAGAAAGTACGACCGGTTTTTCTTTTGCGGTTGAATCACCTGCATTTTCAGTAACTGTTGAAGAAGCCGGCGAAACCGAAGAGAAATGGAGATAATAGAGAACGCCGACTGCGATCACCAGCACGATATTCAGGATAACGGAAAAGTTCTTGTTCATATGGATTGGTTCATTGGGTTCATTCTTCACTGACGAAATAAAAGGACCGGAGATTACTCTGCCGGGTTAACATATTTGAAAACAAGTGCGGCAATGGCTGATCCTGCAAACGGCCCGGCAATGTATAGATACAGATTGCTCATGTTTCCGTGTCCGAGTATGCTGTCGATAAAGATCGGTCCGATCCCGACAGCCGGGTTATAAGCTCCGCCTGAGATTGGCCCGCCTGCAAATGCAGCTGCCAGCACGGTAAATCCGATCGCAAGACCATAAAAGGAGTTGCCGGCTGTTTTTGAATGCGTTGCAACGTTGAGTACTACTGAGGTCAGCGCGAAGGTAAACAGCATCTCTGTCATCAGCGGTTTCAGGTTGTAGTGATATCCCGCAGCAGGAGCCGGTGCAAAGGTTTTTCCGACGCAGAGATAAACGACAACGGCAGCCAGGGTTGCGCCAAGGATCTGAAAGATCATGTAAATGAATGCATCTTTCGCCTCGATCTTTTTGCGCATCAGGATGGCAAGCGTCACCGCCGGGTTATAATGTGCCCCGGAGATATGTCCGCCCATGTATACCATTGCCATCAGGATACAGCCGATCGCGATCGGATTGCCGGTTAAGCCGATGACTAAAACCAGGAAAAATGTGCCAACAAGCTCGATGAGATAGTTTTTCATTTTTGTCGTTTTAAAAGTTCATTGCAAATATAAATTTTTAAATTTGCGGACATAGCCATCCTCTTTGGATTTTATTAACTTTTATTCATACTTATAAAAAATCAATCACATGAGCACTCTAGTCGGACAAAAAGCCCCTTTATTCTCTCTTAAGGATTCAGATAAGAACCTTGTTAATCTTGCCGACTACAAAGGCAAGAACGTCGTATTGCTATTCTTTCCTGCTGCATTCACAGGCACCTGCACCAAAGAGTTGTGCCAAACCCGTGACGAGCTGTCGTACTATAATGATCTGAATGCAGTTGTATTCGGAATTTCAGTGGACATGCCCTTCACGCTTGCAAAGTTCAAGGAAATGAACAATTACAATTTTCAGCTGCTTTCTGATTTCAATAAAGAAGCGTCAACTGCCTACAACTGCATCTACAAAGAGTGGATCCACGGTCTGCGTGGCGTCAGCAAGCGCGCTTCATTCGTGATCGATAAGGAAGGTGTTGTCCGTTTTGAGGAGATCCTGGAAGATGCCGGTTCTTATCCGAACTTCGATGCATTGAAAGATGCTTTGAACAAGCTGAAGTAAAAATTGCACCTGATATTCTAAGAAGCCGGACAATGTTCCGGCTTTTTTATTGTTTGAATTTCATGTGCTCTGCGCTCTCCGCGCCTCTGCGAGACTCCTTTTTTCTGCGGCACTTTACGTAAACCTCCGTGCCCTCTGCGGTTAAAAACATACACCGCTCTGCGCTCTCTGCGCCTCTGCGAGACTCCTTTTTTCTGCGGTACTTTACGTAAACCTCCGTGCTCTCTGCGGTTAAAAATATTACACCGCTCTGCGCTCTCCGCGTCTCTGCGAGAATCATTTTCTCTGCACTCGACGTAAACCTCCGTACCCTCTGCAATTAAAAACATACACCGCTCTGCGCTCTCTGCGCCTTTGCGAGAATCCTTCTCCGCGGTACTTTACGTAAACCTTCGTACCCTCTGCAATTAAAAACAAACACCGCTCTGCGCTCTCTGCGCCTCTGCGAGAATCCTTCTCCGCGGTACTCCGCGTAAACCTCCGTGCTCTCTGCGGTTAAAAATATTATACCGCTCTGCGCTCTCCGCGAGAATCCTTCTCCGCGGTACTCTGCGTAAACCTCCGTGCTCTCTGCGGTTAAAAATATTACACCGCTCTGCGCCCTCCGCGTCTCTGCGAGAATCCTTCTCCGCGGTACTCTGCTTAAACCTCAGCGCCCTCTGCGGTTAGAAACACTATACAGTGACTATCGCGAAAGCAGCACCCAAAATGATCATCACGAACTTGATCAGGTTGAAGCGGTGGTTCTCGCTCGACTCAAAAAGAATGGTTGTGGAGATGTGAAGAAAGATCCCGACCACTACGGCCATGATCGTATCCGTATATTGGGCGAGATTGAACAGCATATTGGCGCCGATCGCATAGCTGGTGAATGTGCCCAGCGGCGTTACCAAAGCAAATACAAAAAGCCAGAATACAGCTTGTCCTTTGCTGATATGCGAGCCGAGGAGCATGGTCATCAGTGCAACGGCGATCGGGATATTGTGCATGATAATGCCGGTGAGCAAGGAATTGTGCGATTCCGACGTTCCGTTTGCAAGCGGCATCCCTTCCAGGAAAGAATGAATGGAAAGCCCGATCATCATCGCATACGGAAATGCATTGTGCTGGTGGTCATGTTTATGAATGTGGATATGCCCGTGCTCGATCCCTTCCGTAAAGAACTCCAGGAGGATCTGCGCAAAAAAACCGATAAGAATGAAAACACCTATGTTCTTCGTCTGCGACTGGTAGATCTCAGGAATGAGATGAAGTACGCTGATCGCAAAAAGAAATGCTCCGCTGAAGGAGAGGATGAGCTTGAGGTTTTTGCTGCTGATGTTAATGTAAAGCACGCTCGTTCCGCTGACGATAACAGAGAGGAAAAGGAGAATGTACATTAATGTGTTCATAGTTTCATATTTACGTCATCGCGAGGAAGGTACGACCGAAGCGATCTCTTGATAAAAACAAGATTGCTTCTCCGCCGGCGGGCGGCTCGTCATGACGGGTAAAAAAATCATTCCTTCCTTCCGATCAGTATCGCCCGGTCCGAGCTCGCCGCATCAAATTCTTCCAGCTGATAGCTGCCCCGCAAATCTACTATTTTTAGTCCGTTTTGCACGAACATTACCTCGAGCTCGCTCATAGTGAAAGCGCTCACTTTCTCGGTATAGCGGTGATCTTTTCCCTTATCCCTGAACTCGATTTCTTTTACAATTATATTCTTCTCCAGCCTTTTGTGAATGGTGAAATCAATGCCTTCGATGCTGACCCGGTATTCCGGTTTAAGATCAGCAATTACTTTTGTGGAATTCATAAAGTCCAGAACGAACGTTCCGCCCGGCTTGAGCGCTTTTACAGCTGCATGGATCACTGCATTGTTGTCGCGTTCATTTTCAAAGTAACCAAAGCTGGTAAACAGGTTCAGCACGAGATCGAAATAATTTGTCCGGAAAAGCTTCCGCATGTCATGTACATAAAAGTGCAGGTGATCGTTTTCCGATTGTTGTGCACATTCAATGCTGTGCTTCGAAAGATCGATCCCGGTAACGTCGAATCCTTTTTGTGCGAGGTAAATCGAATGACGGCCTTTCCCGCAGGCAAGATCGAGGATCCGGGCCTTTTTTTCCGGATGCAATAATGCGAGCACATTATCCATGAATTTTTCCGCTTCCGAATGATCGCGGTTACGGTAAAGAAGATGGTAATAAGGTGTATCGAACCAGCATGCAAACCAATCCGGATGTTTCTCGTCCTGCATTCTCTCAAGTTTATGCAAAAATAGGAATTATTGATGCTAATTGTTACATTTGACTGAGAAACCCGCATCATGTCAAAGAACAATCAAATGGCTCCGGTTGATTGGCGAGACGAGCTGAAAG
This sequence comes from Bacteroidia bacterium, assembly GCA_045805205.1. Taxonomy (GTDB): domain Bacteria; phylum Bacteroidota; class Bacteroidia; order 2-12-FULL-35-15; family 2-12-FULL-35-15; genus 2-12-FULL-35-15. The sequence continues at coordinate 173,019 of JBJMLR010000001.1, forward strand.
CTGCTGCTTTTCGCTATCATGTGCTCATCGCGTGGGTTGCTGTTGGACTCAACCCGATCTGGGCCGTCGGAGATTTTTTCAATAGTCCCAATCACTTTTTCGATTTTCTTGTATTCAGGATCGCAGTTTCCCTGGCGACACTGATCGCTGTGCTGATGAAAGGAAAGCTTCGTCAGCGGCCGGAGATCATTGCGCTCGTTCCGTTCATCGGCATCTCCATCCAGAATGCATATATGTTCAGCGTCATGAACATTAATGAATTGCAAAAACATACGTTCGCTTATATCGCTTTGTTCATCGGAGCAGGAATGTTCGTGCTCTGGCGCCCCGTTTATTCCGTCCTGATCGTAGTCGTTTCACTCATTGCCAACATCGTTTTCTTTGCGCTCTTCGGACATCTGAAGGTCGGCGACATATTGATAAACGGAGGAATGCTTGTATTCTCCGTCGCACTTTTTACGATCCTGCTGATCCATACCCGCTATAATCTGAATAAAAAAGAAATTATTGCCCGTCTTGCACTTGCCGAGTCCTACAAGGAGCTTGCTGTAAAGAACGAGATCATCGAAGAGAAGAGCAAAGATATCCGTGACAGCATTAATTATGCGCAGCGTATCCAGCAGGCGATCCTTCCGCCGTTTGAGCGGATCGACAAGCTGCTGAATGATTATTTTATTTTGTTCAAGCCAAAAGATGTGGTCAGCGGAGATTTTTACTGGCACACCGCTGTGACCACCACAAAAGGAAATGGCAGCGAGGAAAAAGTAGTGATCATGGCAGCTGTGGATTGCACGGGTCACGGGGTTCCCGGCGCGCTGATGAGCATTATCGGAAGCACGATTCTCAACCAGACAAGCACGGCAGTGAGCGTCAATTCTCCTGCAGATGCGCTTGGATACCTGAACAAGGAAATTACGAAAACGCTCAATTCCATTAAGGACGGAATGGACATGGCGCTGTGTGCGATCAATTTCGAAAAGATGGAACTGCAGTACGCCGGCGCAAACAACCCGCTTTACATTGTGCGCCAAAAGCAATTCATCGAGGTGAAGCCCGATAAAATGGCAATTGGAGCCGACACGGAAGGTGCGGCAGAAAAGGTTTTTACGAATCATGTCGTTAAGCTTGAAAAGGGAGATTCGATCTATCTCTTTACCGATGGTTATGCGGACCAGTTCGGCGGACCGAACGGAAAGAAATTCAAATACAAGAAATTCCAGGAGCTGCTGATCGAGATCCAGGACAATAGCATGGAAGAACAAAAGCATATCCTCAACTATCATCATGAGCAGTGGAAAGGAAAGCTCGAGCAGGTTGACGATATCCTCGTGATCGGTATCCGGGTTTAATTATTCCTTCACCACAAAAACACAAGAAGCACCAGCTCTTATTGATTTCTCCGTGCCCTAAGTGCATTAGTGGTATGAATTCCGTCTATCCCCTGATCCCCTCATCGCCCTCCTCCGCCACCTAATCACTTTTTCCCTATATTTACTTCGTTGAATAGATTTTGCTCCATATACACCCGCATTTGCCTTTGCATAACACTGGTTTCCGGCGTTATTCCGGCCTCTTTTTCACAGGAATTTAAGTTCAGCCACATCGGATCAGATCAAGGCTTGTCGATGGGTGTGGTTAACTGCGTTCTCCAGGATAGCCGCGGATTCATGTGGTTCGGGACACAGGACGGACTGAATAAATACGATGGGTACAACATCACTGTTTTTAAGAATAACCAGCTCGATTCCAATACGCTTTCGAATAATTTCATCAACTGCCTGTACGAGGATAAAAATGGCGAGCTTCTCGTCGGTACCAACGGCGGCGGTTTTGATTCGTATAACCTCAGCACCGGTAAATTCAAGCATCACATCGGCTCGGGAGCCAACAAAAACAGCCTGAGCAACAACAATGTAAAATCACTGCTGGAGGACAGAGACGGAATGCTCTGGATCGGTACGGATGATGGCCTGAACAGTTTTGATCCGAAAACCAGGCGGTATTCGCGCTACCTGAACGACAGTAAAATCGTCAATACCATTTCCAGCAACAATGCATGGTGCCTTCACGAAGGAAGCGATGGAAAGCTCTGGATCGGAACGTACGGAGGAGGATTGAACTCATTCGATAAGAAAACAGGAAAGTTCGAACATTTTTACCAGTTCAACGACCGGGGTGAATTGATGTTCGACAACATTAATCTCATCCGCTCCATTTATGAAGATGCGGACGGAATATTCTGGATCGGAACGTACGGAGAAGGTGTTCAGATCTTTGATCCGCATTCGGGCCAGTTCATCAGGAATCTCCGCAATAATCCGAATGATCCCAATTCCCTGAACAATAACCAGGTGATGAGCATCACCGAAGATATGAACGGGATGCTGTGGATGGCGACGTACGGAGATGGCTTGAATCTCTACAATAAAAAAACCGGTCGCTTCAGAAGCATCACCTACGATGAAAAAAATCCATCCGGTATTTCCAGCAACCAAATCAAGTGTGTGTATCACGATAAGGTCGGATCGGTATGGATCGGCACCGAAGGCGGAGGTGTGAACGCGCATTTCCGTGCGTCCAATAAATTTAAATTCTATCGCAATTCCGGGGAAGCAAACGGCTTAAAAAGTAACATCGTTTATGCATTGCAGGAGGACAAGGACGGCTTGCTCTGGATCGGAACGGGGCATGGCGGGCTGACCACTTTCGACCGGGAGAATAATATTTTTCAGCATTATCCGCAATTGTCTACATCCGGTAATAATTCGATCCTTTCTCTGTGTGAGGACCGCGATGGGATCATCTGGGTAGGAACCTGGGGCGACGGTCTGAATTCATACGATAAGAAGACGAAGCGGGTGACGAATTACGAGCAGAAGCTGAAGCAGGCAAAGGAAGCAAACGATGCGGTATTCGATCCCGTGAGCGCTGCTACGATCGTTTCGATCATGGAAGATTCTGAAGGAAAGATCTGGGTAGGAACCTATGGTGCAGGCGTTTTCGTTTACAATAAAAAGACAGGAAAATTCACTAATTATGATGCATCCAAAGGTTTGAGCATCGATAACGTTTATAATGTTTATGAAGATGGTCAGAAGAATTACTGGATCGCAACGGATGGAGGAGGAGTTGTAAAATACAATGAATATGCTAATGTTTTCAGAATCTATGCGCGTGATGAAAAAGCGAACAGCATCAGTTCCAATTCGGTGAATTGCAGCTATGAAGATAAAGATGGAAACATGTGGTTCGGAACATCAAATGGCCTGAACCGGCTGGATGTGAAGACAGGAAAATTCAGTGCGTACTTCGAAAAGGATGGATTGCCGAATGATTTTATATACTCGATCCTGCCCGACAGCAAAGGAAATCTCTGGATGAGCACGAATAAAGGTGTCTCCAAATTTAATCCGAACATGACGAACGAGAACGGATCCGCGTTCAGAAATTATGATGTCAATGATGGTTTGCAGGGACTTGAATTTAACCAGGGTGCTTATTATCAAAGCAAAGGAGGAGAGATCTTCCTGGGAGGAGTGAACGGCTTCAATGCGTTCTTTCCCGATAAGATCCAGGATAATCCGAACATTCCGCCGGTGCACATCATTTCATATAAACGTTTCGGAACCGAAGTAATGCTCGATACACTGATCTACGACAAAAAATACCTGGAGCTTTCCTATAAGCAGAACTTCTTCTCTTTCGATTTTGTTGCGCTGGACTACCAGATGCCGGGGAAGAATAAATATTCCTATAAGCTGGAAGGAGTGGACGATGACTGGTCGCCGCCGAGCACAACCCGTTACGCAAGCTATACCGAGCTGAGCGGAGGTGATTACATTCTTAGGGTCCGGGGAGCCAATAACGACGGGACCTGGAACAATGACGGCGTAACGCTGTACATCCGGATCAATCCGCCGTTCTGGAAAACGAAATGGTTCTATGCTCTGAGTGTTCTTACGATCATAGCAGGATTTGCGGGATTTGTGAGATACAGGACCAGCGCGATCAAACGGGAGAAGAAGATCCTTGAAGAGAAAGTGGAAGAGCGGACACAGGAGCTGGCGCAGAAGAACAAGGATATTACCAGCAGCATTCAATATGCGAAACGGATCCAGCTTGCGATCCTGCCGCCGCTGGAGCAGATCTACAAATATTTTCCGACTTCCTTTGTGCTGTACAAACCGAAGGACATTGTCAGCGGCGATTTCTATTGGTTCGGAGTGAAGGACGGCAAGCGCATCATTGCGGCTGTAGATTGTACGGGTCATGGAGTTCCCGGGGCCTTCATGAGTATGATCGGACATAATTTATTGAACCAGATCATCGGGGAAAACGGGATCACGGAACCGGATGAAATCCTGAATGCGCTGCACAGAGGCGTGCAGTCGGCATTGCGACAGGGAACAAATATAGTGGACACGAGCGATGGTATGGATGTGGCGATCTGCTGTATTGATGAAAGCAATGCTGAATTGACCTATGCGGGAGCTTATCGTCCGTTGTTTATTGTCAGGAACGGGGTGCTGGACAAGATCGAAGCGGATAAGAATCCTATCGGGGGCTCTCAGCTGGATGCGGACCGGAAATTTACAGCTCATAAGGTAGTGATCGGTAAAGGAGATACTATTTATATGGCTTCCGATGGGTATGCCGATCAGTTTGGCGGCGACAAAGGCAAAAAATTCATGATAAAACGCTTCCATGAGCTCATTCTGTCTATGCAGCAGGAGCCGATGGAAGAGCAGTGCCGTATACTGGATCGTACATTTGAGGAGTGGCGCGGGGTTTATCAGCAGGTGGACGATATCCTGGTGATCGGGATTCGTTTCTGATCAGAATGATCGGCGAAAATGACCTTCCACCAGGATGAGTCAGCCTGCCCAGAGTCCGCAGTAGCGGATCGAAGGGATATCCTGGTGATCGGGATCCGTTTCTGATCAGAATGATCGGCGAAAATGATCTTACACCAGGATGAGTCAGCCTGCCCAGAGTCCGCAGCAGCGGATCGAAGGGATATCCTGGTGATCGGGATCCGTTTCTGAGGTCTTGCCTGCACATTTTTCCATTTCTCCGCGACTTGTTTGGCAAATTGTAAAATTTAGCTATATTTGAGGCTAGGATAAGATTTTTAACGACGAAACTCAATAAACAAAGGTCCGCCCCGCGGGTCCAATTGTGTAAATCATAAAAACCTGACAAAATGAAGCGCATATTCCATTCAACACTCGTACTTATCAGCGCAGTTACTGCGCTTACGCTCAACTCCTGTAAAAAGGAAGAGCCGGACACGGAAACTCAATCGGCCGTCGATAACAGTCTTTGTGAAGGCGAATTCACAGGACGCATGCCGGTCATTAACAGCATTGCGATCAAGGAACAGGGCGTAAAGTCGATGATGTCGGCAATGGCTACGATGTCTGGACAGCCTACTATCATTATCAACCCGGCAGATACGCTGGACGGTTTCCCGGTGACGATGATCCTGGATTACGGAACCGGAACAACCGACTCGATCGATGGAAAGGTCCGCAAAGGGCAGGTATCCTGCAAATTCAGCAATTCCTGGGATACGATCGGAAGCAACATTACGGTTAAGCTGATCAATTACTGGGTTGCGAAGAGCGCCGGTGCCCCATGGTGGAAATATGCATGTGACAGTATCATGATCAAGCATACTGCGGCGTATTCGTATACGAACCAGATCATCGGAGGACACTGTAATAATTCGGCCGGAGATGTGAACCTGGATTGGGCAGCAACCAGAACGCTGACACAGACAGCGGGAATGGGCGACTACAACCCTTATAACGATGTGTTTGAATTCACGGGCAACGCACAGGGCAAGAACCGCGAAGGAAAACATTATACAGTAAATGTAACAGTACCGGTCATCAAAAAAGCGGCATGCACCTGGATCACGCAGGGAAGGATCGATCTGACGCCAGAAGGACTTGCAACCCGAACGGTTGACTATGGCGACGGAACCTGTGATGATAAGGCGACGCTGACCATCAACGGCAACACGTTCCAGTTTACAATGAACTAAAAGAAAGAAGGGCGAAACAGCCCTTTTTTTTTAGATATTTTATAAGTTAAATTGAAGCCTGAAAAAAAGAGTACGAATGTTTGTTTAATTGACTTTATTTATATATTTGCTTAATTAATAACCAGAATTATCAGCTTTATCGATTTAACTTAGCGTTTTATGATGTTAGATATTTACGATTTTTACGATAAAATGGAGCGTAACAACATTATGCTCTCTTTTAAAGGCGATATTACTTCTGAGTTACTTACCTCGATCCTGCAAATAATGGAATCCAAACTGGACAACTTGCAGGAAGAACCAAAGATCAAAAAGAAAGTTTACAATGTTTTAGTGGAGTGTCTTCAGAATCTATATCACCATATGGATGAAGTTGCTCCCGATCAGAACGATGTTACCCGTTCAGCTATATTTATGATCGGGAAGATCGATAACCAGTATAACATTGTGACCGGAAATTATATTAAGAAAGAGAACGTAGAAGGTCTGAAAAAAAGACTGGAAGATATTAACCAGTTAACAAAGGAGGAACTAAAAGAATACTACAAATCCGTGCTCAATAATGGAGAGATGTCTTTGAAAGGCGGAGGCGGATTGGGAATGATAGACATAGCACGTAAAACAGGAGAGAAATTGAATTTTAATTTTTCACCGGTCGATGATAAATTTTCATTTTTCAGTTTAAATATCAAAATATCACAATAACAAAAAAGATTATGGAAACAATTTCAATTGAAGGAACACCAAAAACCCCAACCATCACTTTTGACACAGGGAAAGGATTTTTAGAGATCAAAGGACGCTCTATCCCTGAAAACTCTATCGAGTTTTACAAGCCATTAGTGGATTGGCTGGAAAAGTATGCGGCAAAACCTCAGTCAGCAACCAATGTTAATATTCAACTGGAATATTTCAACACGAGCTCATCAAAGTGTATCCTTGATGTATTCAAAAAGTTGGAAGCAATCAATAAAGGTGGAAGCGCAGTGGTGATCAACTGGTATTATGAAGAGGATGATGAGGATATGCTCGAAGCAGGTGAGGATTACCAGGCAATTATCAATGTACCATTCAAGATGGTGCAGGTAGCAGAATAATCTGATACTTCTTTAAATACATTCTATTTAAGGCGAGTCGGGATGCGTATGCATCGCGGCTCGCTTTTTTTGTCTGACCTGCCGGAGAATAATCGCCGGGCAAACTCACTCACAGGTACCACCTGGAATTTCCTTCCCCGCTAAAATTCAGCTCAGCAAAAATCGTGTACAATATTCCGGGTCCAGCCGGGTCCTAAACGGAAAAATCATCCGATAGATGAAACGGTCTCCTGTTTTCCTCGAATCAAAAACCCCTTTTGACGAAATTCTGAGGGTCCCGGTATAAATTCTAGCTAATTTCGTCCCGTTCGCAATCTGAAGCGCCCATAATCGCGTAAATTCAACATAAACAGGCTCCCTGAATGAACGTACAGGAATATATCGATTCCGGAATACTGGAAACCTACGTGCTAGGCGTTTCCACAAAAGCGGAATGTGCGGAAGTGGAGCGTATGGCATCTGTTCACCCGGAGATCCGGTCGGAAATTGAAGCGATTGAATATGCCATGGAAAAATATGCCATGGATAATGCTGTACGGCCGCATGCTGCGATCAAGCCGATGCTCTTGGCCACCATCGACTATATGGAACGGATGCAGAACGGAGAACCTTCTTCTTTTCCTCCGATCCTGAATGAAAAATCCCGGCCGGAAGATTATTATCAGTGGATCAGCCGCAGCGATATGAACGTTCCGAACGATTTTGAAGAGCTCTTCGCCAAGATCATCGGTTATTCATCGGAGGTCACGTCTGCAATTGTATGGATCAAGCACATGGCTCCGCAGGAAGTACACGATGATGAATTTGAAAAATTCCTGATCCTGGAAGGGACCTGCGATATCGTTATCGGCGAAAAGATCCACAAGCTTGTTCCCGGTGATTATTTCCAGATCCCCCTGCATGCAAAACACGAAGTAAGAGTCACTTCTTCCATTCCATGTAAAGTTATTCTGCAGAGAGTGGCAGCATGATCCGGATTGCTGTTCCGGATCAAACACATTGCCAGGGCCGAGATCTTACTTTACTGTAAAACGATTTTCCTTACCGCTGTTCCTTCCGCTGAAATGATCTTAACGAAGTAAATCCCTTTCGGTAACTCCGAGGCGTCAATAGTCGTCTGGCTTTTTTGCAGGTTCTCGGACCTTAAGATCCGGCCAAGCTGATCACAGATCTGCAATTCGCATTTCTGGTTGACCGATGAGATCGAGATCGTAAGCTGGCCATTTGATGGATTGGGGTTTACCGCAAATGAATTCAGCACCGACTCTTCAATGCCTGTTGCACTTGCACATTCCAATGCGATCATTTGTCCGGCAGTTACCCAGCCTGTTCCGGAACATCCCGAAAGTGCTGCTGTACGGTTCCCGGTTGCGCCGGCGCTGCTGAAATTTTCGTCGGAGATCTCCAGGTTCTCATTTCCCCAGGGATGATTGCCGGTAGTGCTTACGTCGAGGCGCTCGGTCAGTGAGGCCGTCGGAATAATATTCGTTGCGCTGGAATTTACACTGCAGATGAAAATATTTACAAGTTTTGTGCAGGCGGAAGTGGTTGTTACACCGGTTGTAGTGATAGCGCCGCAAGCATCCTGGGCGCCATTATTACTGTTCATGTTTATGGGAGTAGTTGTGTTCACGCCGCGGTAAGCCGCAATTCCGCCAACATACAGCTGGTTAGTATTACCGGTGAAAGTATAAGTCGAAGGTTCCGATGCCGTCGCGATCTTATAGAAAGTTGCCAGCTGTATGGTTGTATTGGAGGAGCCGCAGCCGGATCCTGTATTACTCGTCTGGTTGATCGCTATCCAGCCCGCAGGAGCTGTGATCGGACCTCCTGAATTACACCAGCCACAATGTACAGCTGCTATCAGCACATCGTTTGCCATGATCCCGCTGGGTGCAGATACGGTAACATTTACTGTGCTGCCTACTGCCTGTGCAGAGGAAACAAAAGTGATCTGTGCAGACATTTTTAATGCAGAAAAAGGGAGTAGAAGGAGAAGCAGGTAGATCTTTTTCATGTGAGTAGTTTTTTGTTTGAAGATGAAAGGTAAAATAATCCGGCGAGGAAAGCAAATTCATTTGCTACCGGCCTTAAATTTTTTGTGGTACAAATCTTTTGAATCCGGTTCTAAAAAAAGCTACGTAAAATATGAAAAAGATCACTCCTTTAATCGCTGTTACCGTCATACTGCTGGCCGGCTGCTCAACATCCACTTATATTACCGGCTCATGGAAATCTCCTTCGCCTCCATCGGCAGCATACAACAGTTTGCTCATTGCTGCAATGACAAAAAATACCGTCGTGCGGTCGACACTGGAGAATGATATGGCGGATGCCATCGGATCCGGTGTGCAAACGCTTAAAAGCATCAATGAATTTCCGCCGGATTTCAACGGTGCGGATTCCAATAAGCAGGTGATGCTGGATAATATGAAAAACCGGAACGTTCGCGGGATCCTAGTCATTTCCATTCTCAAAAAGGAAAATGATTCCCGCTATATCGGACCGGAGCCATATACTCCGATGGGATATGTTTACTATAACAATTTCTGGAGCTATTATAGCTATTGGTATCCTACCGTTTATGATCCGAATTATTATACGCCGGATAAGGTTTATTACATGGAGACCAATCTTTATGATACCCAGTCGGAAAAGCTGATCTGGTCGGCGCAATCGAAGACCTACACGCCGGATAATCTGATTCCTTTTTCAAAAGAGTTCGCGCAGGTGATCACCGGTAAGCTGAGGACCGATGGATTGCTTCCTCCGAAAGCTGCAAAATAAGGCTGGTGAATTGGATGGAGAAGAAATTTGCTTTGCTGATTACACAGCTTGCAGCAAATAAAAAAGCCCTTGCCGATAGCTCGGAAGGACTTTTTCGAATCGTATCACACACTCCCAGATAGTGATGCGATTATCTGAATGCAATTATAATATGAAAAGTTGGTATGAAGCTCAAATGTTGATAAATAGGGCATTTGGGCAAGAAATTCCACACTTTTTCCGCGAATTATGCAGGAATAAAGTGATCCATTTTACGACTCTGCTGTTCGCTTTTATTAAAATGATTGATCACTGCGTTTGCGTGGGGTTCTAAAAGATGGACTACTTCGCGGGGCTCGTAGTAAAGAAATGGACTACTTCGTTGCACTCGTAGTGAAAAAAAATAAGGACGCAGCCGTTCAAACTGCGCCCCCTCGCGATCGGATACTGTTGTTTTGCAACAACGTCTTAACCCCAATTAAAACTTATATCCGTTCGTTTTTCCGTATTAACAAAAGACGTACGAAGAAACAAAAAGTTTAGATTCAAAAAACGATTCTTCACAAAAATGGCAATTCCGCTATTAACGGCGGATATAGGTATAAATACCTGGTTTTGATGTCATATTTTGCAGCTATTGCTTTGCCCATTTAAAACACGTATCCCGCCGAGACCTTAGCTGACAAAGGTGTTCCGGGTGTGAAATGAAGCTCGTCTACAGGTTTGTCCTCGAAAGGCAACCGGCTCTCCGTGTCAAACTGCGCCTCGTTCCATTCGGTGTTCAACAGGTTCTCAATGCTGAAGCCGATCTTCATCCGCTTTGTTTTGTAATTCAGGGAAAGGTCCAGAATAGTATATCCCTTAGCCGTGACACTGTTTGATTCATTAGCCGGCCGTGCTGCCATGTACCGGTATCGCAAACCGGCTTCCACCTTTTTGTGCCGGAGAGTAAGGCCTCCTGCTGATGTTGCTATGGGTGCCAAAGGGATATAATGGTTTGTACCTAGCCGGTCTCCGAAAGGTTGAGCGGTCAGTTCGTTTTGTGAAAGGTTCAGATCCGCGTCTGCAAAGAGCCATGGCGTGATCTGGTAGCGTGTGCTCAGATCGATTCCAAGTCTTCTGCTGGAACCTTTATTCTCTGTTGTTCCATCGTCGCCGGCATAGACCAGTTCATTTTCTGTTTCCAGCCACCATAGTGCAGCAGACGTCACGATTTTCCTTCCGGCATGCGCGAGTGTTCCGATCTCGCCGCCGACCGAACGGGGCAGCTGATGATTGGATGGCTCCTGCACGGCGGAACGTGCATCATTTGAATGATAGCCTCCTCCGACATTGATGAAGAGCTGCAGATTATTGTTCGCTGTATAAATGAAATTTACTTTCGGACTGAAAAGCGTTTGATAGTTGTAACCGGTATAATTTGTATGAGTGGAATCAGCCGGAAGCAGATCCTCCACATCAAATGTAAAATAATCATATCTGGCACCCAGCTCTAACCTGAAATGGTCATTAAAGCGGAAGGCTTCATTCGCGAATACTCCCGAGGATCGCTGGTGAATCATCGCATGCGCCCTGGCTTCCAGCCGTTCGCGCTTCACAGCGTGCCAGAGCTGGTTCTCGATCTCGTCTGATCGGAATGAAGCTCCAATGCTGAATCTTTCGGTGCTTTTTCCAATCGAATGGGGAATCGTGTATTTCATATTCAGGCCATGGACGCTCCTGGTATCATCCTGTTCGATCTCATCTCCGTTTACCGGGTCATGCAGGTAAAATGTGAAATCGGAAAAAAGCTTAAAGTGATAGTTGCACGAATATACCTGTGATTCCAATTCTCCATGCTCTCCCGAAGAACGGTAGATAATATTAAGATTATTTCGCGATGTAACTCCGCCTTCTGTGGGATCCAGACTCCCATACCTGCTTATCCAGCCATTGCTCACCGCTCGTTCGGGAATTTGACCGGATGCATTCCAGGAAGAGCTGAACCCGGAAGCTGAAAAGCTGAGGTTGCTGTGATCACTGATCCTGAACATGGTCTTCGAAAAAAGATTGAAGCGATTGAAATCCTGGCTCCGCTCGAAATAGCCACGGTTATTGATAATATCTGCTGCAATGTATGAGCTGATATTGTCGGATAACTTGGGGATCTGAAAAAGACCCAGGAGCCTTTTTGAAGTAATATTACCGGCAGTCGGAACTGCTGCACCTTCCAGGAGAATTAGATTTGTTTCAAGGGTGTCGGCGGTGTTGAACCGGACCGCTGCGCCTGTCGCAAAGTCTCCGTACTGAACGCTGTAAGGTCCCTTGAAAATATCCATTCCCTGAACGGTTTCCGGGATCAGGAAATGGAGATCCTCATAACCTTGTCCGTGACCATGACTCGGCATATTCACCGGCATCCCGTCGACATAGGTTGCCACATCCGTTCCATGGTCGCAATCAAATCCCCGGATAAAAATCTGCTCTGCTTTGCCACCACCGGCGTGCTGCGCAATAAATAATCCGGGAACCAGGCGAAGCATATCCTGCGCCGAGTTTTTCGGGCGATTCTGAAAATCGATCGCACTCAGGTATTTCGAAGATGCAGCGGAGGTAGTTCGCTCGGCTTCAACATCGATCACGTTCAACGCTTTCGGATTGAACACCAAAGCAATATTCAGCTGCACGGTTTCGTTTTCGGCAGCTGCGACTTTCAGCTTCTGCGTTTCAAATCCAAATTTGCTGATCTCCAGCTCGTAATTTCCGGCGGGCAGAAGGATGAATGAGAATTTTCCGGCAGTGTCCGTATGCGTGTGAGTTATTGTTCCGTTAATGCTCACGATCACATCTTCGAGGTGCTGCTTTGTTTCTTTGTCGCTAACCGTTCCGGTAACGACAGCAGTTTGTGCAGCCATGGAAAAGCTAAAGAAAACGAGGAATAAAAAGGAGATTTTTTGTAACGATGATCTCATCGGGATCATCTACGGAATTTTGATCATCCGGGATTTCAGGACGGGAAGAACGTCCGCTCGATCGTCCAGTAGAGTGCTACAAGCGCGATTACTGTGGATATTGGAATAACGACGCGACTGCGATACCACTCCTTGCGATGGAACCACATTCCGATCAAAAGCCAGGCGAGTAAAATGATCGTAACCTGGCCCAGCTCAACCCCGAGATTAAATGTAAGAAGCGATGTGAGAAACTGATTCTTCGGAAGTCCGAGGCTCGTAAGTGCGCTGGCGAATCCCAGGCCGTGGATCAGACCAAAACAAAAAACAATGAGCACACGGGACGGGCGAAGCTTGTCGGAAATAATGTTTTCAATTGCAACGAACATGATGGATAAAACGATCACCGGCTCCACGATATAAGTGGGCGGAGAAATGACATTGTACATCGCCAGTCCTAACGTAATCGAATGGGCAACGGTAAATGCTGTTGCCTGCCAGATCACCGTTTTTAATCTGGAGCTGAGGAAAAACAAGCTCAGAACAAAAAGAATATGATCGAGGCCAAGAGGGATGATGTGCTCATATCCCAGCTTCAGATACATCCAACCGACTTCCGTCCGGGAAAATTGAGACATGTCGATCGCATGAGCTGATACGACTGCGGGAAGCAGCAGTACAAAAGCGAGCAGGACGATTTTCCTTTTTGGAAGATGCACTTCAGATAGAATTGACATAAGCGGAAGCTTCATTTTTGAGCTCCACATCAAAGATAAAAGGATCCTGGTTCAATCCTGTATGGATCAGATCAATTCCTTTTTCTTTTTCTCCTGCTTTGATCTTGATGAGCCCGGCCCGGCACAATAATACCGGATTTTTACTGTGGGTCCGGATCGCTTTGTTGATCATGGTATTGGCCGTTGCGAAATCTCCTTTTTTATAGCAAACCCAAGCGACAGTCTCACAGACATCGATATTGTCCGGTCTCCTTTCATATTCGATCATCGCATGTTTCAGCGCATTATCGACATCATTCATTTTGAGGTAAGCGTATGCGAGTTCCTTATCTGCATAATGCCCGTGTGAGCTGCTGCTTTCATCGTTATTGGCACCAGGGCTCAGCATTCCGATCACCTGCTTTGCGGATGCTTCGGCTTTTTCTTTTTGACCGCTCAGGCGATACAGGTCGGTAAGTTCATCGGTGAACGAATATTCGGTGATCATGCTATTGGCTTTTTCGTAATAAGCAATCGCCTCTTTATAATTTCCTTTTGCTTTTTCGATCCTGCCCAGGCCCGCGATAGCAAATGGGTAGTCAGGGCGTTCATTCAATGCAGTGTGGTATTCATATTCCGCTGTGTCGAGGTGGCCGGTGCATTCATAAAGATGAGCAAGGACCATCCGGGTCCATTCGGTCTGTTCCAGTCCGGGATAACCTGAGCTGACTGCAAGTCTGCCCGCAGCGATGGCACCTTTTAATTCTCCATGGATCTCACGTAAATACGAGATCCGTGCATAGGAGCGGATATCGGGACGGAGACTGATCATCTTGTCGCTCATCTTAACCGCTTCCGGATAGTTTCCGAGCTCTACATTGGCATCGCACATGAGTCCGTAAATAAATGCGCTGTTAGGATTCAGCGGTAATGCCTGTTTTGCAACGGCCAGTCCTTCTGAAAAATGATGCTGCGATAAAAGCACGGTTGCTTTGCAGCAGAGTGCGTCAAAATTCGCCGGTTCATTTTCGATCACATCATTCAGCAGATCGAGCGCCGCGCCATCATAATAGGCATGGTTGCCGGTAACGCGCGCTTCCTGGATATAAGCTTGTGCAAGGTTCAGCTTCGCTTTGTAATTTTCGGGATCGACTTCAATATTCTTCAGCAGATCCTCGATCGCTTTTTTCGTGTCGAGCCATTCAGCGGTCAATGAGATCGGACCGGTTCTGTCCTTGTATCGTGCGACAGCCTTATGCGGTTTTTTCGCGAAAACAAAAATGCCTGCCAGTAAAATGATCGTGGCTGCAACGAGGATCGTGTATCTATTCTTACGCATGTGAACAATTTTGGGGTTGTAAAAAGAGCCGCTCCGCTCATGATAATAGGGAAGCGGCTCTTGTAATATTCTCAATCGATTATTTTGAAACAGCAAGCTTCATCGTCTGAATGATCCTTCCATTAGAAGAAAGTGAAGCGATGTAAGTTCCACTGCTCACGTTGTTCGGTGCCCAGTTCAGTTCATAGGTACCTTCCTGCACCTGTTGATTTACCAGCGTCGCGATCTTTCTTCCTGACAGGTCGAAAATGCTGATATCGACGTGTGATGTCTCAGAAACCCGGTACTTGATGGTCGTACTTTCTCTGAACGGGTTCGGATAATTCTGAAGCATGGTCAGAGCAGGTGCCGCGATGTTCATTCCATAACCGTCAACACCGGTGATCAGTGGTGTCGGACCTCCGCATCTGCCGAATCCGCTCCAGGGTGTTTGCAGGTATGGGAATGTTGCGTTGAAAGTAGTATCATTCGCTTCCACTCCGGTTGTATATCCGAGTACTCCAAGCAGGTCGGAAGTAAGCGGCGATGAACCGATCGGGCGGTCATCATACCAGCATCCGACAGCAGCAAGCACTACGCCGCTTACCGCTTGTAATTCGATGCGGGTAACATCATCTTCCAGTCGTCTTCCGTTCGGGAAGCCATCCATGTTAGGAATGCGCTGAAGAGCAGTTGATCCGTTGAAGCGGGAATCGGTAAGTCCGAGCACCGCAGCCTGCACCAGTCCGAGTGAGCTGAAATCCGGTGAGTTTCTGGGTGTGACAGGAACCGCCATGTTCAGGCGAAGCATATCACCGAAGATCGGCAGGAAGTTGTTGATGAATGGTTTTCCTGCAGTGAGCGGATTGCCATCTACCTTTCCTGTAGCCAGCTGATAAGGCGCCAGGTTAGGAACGCCGGTGTGGAAGATCGGTAAAAGATCCACGGAGCGTGGCTTGTTGTGACGCAGCAGATACTTTCCGAAGATCGCAGTATCGAGTGCAGTACCGGTAGTAGCCGGGTTTCCGTAAAGCACATACAATCCATCATGTCCGTTGGTAAAGTTCACCGGTCCGAGAACAGTTTGTGAAGCGGTTTGAATGCGAAGTGCAGACATTGCCGGAACAGCAGCTCCGAAAGCAGCATTGTCCATATAAAGTGCAAGCTCAGGATTACAGAAATAGTTTTCCATAGCTGTGTCTTCGGAATACGGAGTAAGTGAATTCCACTTGTCTTTTGAACCGACAGGGATCACTGCTTCGTTTGTTAAAGGCATACCCACCCTGGACACTTGAACATAGCTGCCGGTATATGATTCCGTACCATCGCCGTTCAACGTTCTCATTTGTGGCCTGCTCGCGGAAGCCCAGACACCGATCACGAAATTAGGATCGAGGATGCTGGTAGCAGAAGTAACGCTTAAGCCTGTTTTCTGTAAAGTGCTGATCGGAATTTTTAATGCGATCGCATGCACATTTTTGCAGGCTACACCGTCAACAGGAGCATCTACGCCGGTTCCGCCGGCTCTTGTTTGTCCGAGGTCAAAGATCCCTCCGAGATCCACAAAGAAAGGATCATCGGTTGGCCCGCAGAAAATAGTTTCTCCGCCGCCGCCGGTTGCTGTTGTGATGGCATTTGTCATGAGCGTATTATAGCTCATTCCTAATCCCACCGGTCCGTTGATGGAACGTGGTCCGATGTTCGGAGGAGGAACGGTTCCCGAAGTAACAATGGTAGAGAATGGTCCGCCGTTGATGCTCTTCTCGCAGATGTACGTTGTTTTCAGGTTCTGCTGACCCAAACGGATGTTGAAGAACGTGGTCGGATCTTCATTGGTTTTAGTGAAGGTGAAACGATACGTGATATCATCACCTGCAGTTCCATCATTCTCCACATGGATCTCATAACGGATGTTCTCTCCGAATGAAGCGTAGTTAGGTCCTCCCTGCGGTAATTGCAGCGGAACATAATTAGCGATAATGGTAACGGTATTGGTGTCATCCGGACTTCTGAAAGCATAAAGGTCCGTGTTGTCGGCCAGTGGATCATTCGCGATCAATGGCGCTTCCCTGTGGCTGGATGCTTCCACAGTGGATTTCTGAGAATCCCAAACACCTATGGTGAGTGCAGTCGCAACTGCACCGGCGAGGGTAAGGATCTTTGCTGTTGATATTTTTTTCATCTGTTTAGATTTTTTTAAAGGTCAGATTGAATCTGCCGTGGTTCCTTCCGTTTATTCACCGGATGAAGGCTGCGGCGATTTCATGTCTTTTTCTTTTTAGATCATTTATGTTTCCTTACTGTCCGCTGTGGTTTGCGTAACCGCTCCAGGGCGTTTGTACATATGGGAATGTTGCGTTGAAAGTAGTATCATTCGCTTCCACTCCGGTCGTATATCCGAGTACTCCAAGCAGGTCGGAAGTAAGCGGCGATGAACCGATCGGACGGTCATCATACCAGCATCCGACAGCAGCAAGCACTACACCGCTGACCGCTTGTAATTCGATGCGGGTAACATCATCTTCCAGTCGTCTTCCGTTCGGGAAGCCATCCATGTTAGGAATGCGCTGAAGAGCAGTTGATCCGTTGAAGCGGGAATCGGTAAGTCCGAGCACCGCAGCCTGCACCAGTCCGAGCGAGCTGAAATCCGGTGAGTTTCTAGGTGTGACAGGAACCGCCATGTTCAGGCGAAGCATATCACCGAAGATCGGCAGGAAGTTGTTGATGAATGGTTTTCCTGCAGTGAGCGGGTTGCCATCTACCTTTCCTGTAGCCAGCTGATAAGGCGCCAGGTTAGGAACGCCGGTGTGGAAGATCGGTAAAAGATCCACGGAGCGTGGCTTGTTGTGACGCAGCAGATACTTTCCGAAGATCGCAGTATCGAGTGCAGTACCGGTA
>JBJMLR010000002.1:0-24910 GCA_045805205.1 Bacteroidia bacterium
CCTGAGATCACCGATCAGTTTCAATCCAGCCTGAACAGCTCCAAAGGCGGCGGACAAAACCTGGATGCTGTTACGCAAAATGAGATCGGCTCAAAGATGGGCACCGATCTCAGCGATGTAAAGATTCACACCGACAGCACAGCGCATGAAATGAGTGAAAGCATCAATGCAAAAGCATTCACGCATGGACAGGATATTTATTTCAAGCAAGGGAATTATGATACAAGCTCCACCGAAGGAAAATCATTGCTTGCACATGAGCTGACGCATACGGTTCAGCAGAAGGGCGGGGTGCAGGCGAAGGTGCAGCGTGAGCCACAAGAACGTCCGGTCTTAACTGCAGAGCAGGATAAATATCTGAGAGATCTGGGTTATAATCCCGACAATGAACCTGATCACTTTCTTATTCAATTTGTGAACTGGTGGAAAAGCCGGCTGGAATTACCGAACGGAGCGCAGATCGATTTTCTTAATAAATATTCAGGGCTTGACTTAAATACATTTACTGAACGACAGCTGAAAGACCTGAAAAGCCTGTTGGATCTGGCTGAAACTGCTGAGTGGGTGCTAACTTATCCTCAATACAATATATATACGCTATCAATTGCGGATCAGAACATCGGTTCGCTTTATCTGCTAGAGGACAATGTCAGTTCTTTTGGATCAATTGCATTTTTTCTAAGAGGGGAATACCCCGGACCTCCGGTATTCTTTTATGGAAACTTTGGCTATGTACCTCTTGGCTTAAGCATATCTGTTCCCAAAGGAACTTCTCCCGGCGATAAGCCTTTTACAGCTGATCTGATCAGTATTGATGTCACAGAAACAGGAAAAGGTATGCTGAAGAATAAAAAAGGAATGTACGATTACCGTTTCTTTAAATCAGCATTATTCAAATCGTATAACGACAAGCAACTGTGGTATACCTTGAACAAAGATCCGCAGTATGGATTTGTGATCGGTGGTGGAGTAACAGGTCAGAGTGTGCATGTTATCCAGGATGCCCTTCAAAAGCTTAATCCTGCATATACCATTGACGCAGCGGAACTCAAAAGTTGGAAATATGGATCGTCGACTACTGCTACGGTTCGCCAGTTTCAATATGAATATGATGTTGAATTCGGAGTTGAAGAAGAAGGAAGAGCCGGGGCAGCGCGAAAGCTGGAAAAAGATACCGATGTTTGGTCGGGGAGCCTGGCACGGCAAAATGCTGTAACCAGTTTTGAAAAGCAATATGGCAAACCTAATCTTGACACGGATGGTATTACAGGATCGAAAACGCTGGATGCGCTGGATAAAGCGCTTGTGCTTCGCGAACAGAGATCGATCGAAGACCAGCAGATAAAAAACCAAAAACTGTCGGATGCCAACGCGCAAAAAAATAACGAAAAGAGCTGGGAAAATATAGCGACCTGGCAGCCCGGTTCGGGTCCCGAAATTGCAGTTGTGCCGGTGCCGCCAATGAACTACTCGAATCTGCGCGGACATTTTATCGATCCTTCTCTGATCGAATTCACAAAAGTGTCCCAGGGTTCTTTTTATAATCCGTTGTCTTTGGTTGGTATCGGTAAAGAGCAGATTGGTGTGGACAGGGTATTTGATCCGACCGTAGGCACAAAATACCAGGTAAAATATAGTGGAATTGAAGTAGGCTTTTTTACGGTCCGTTTTGTAGGTACACAGACTGATGGTCAAAACCAAGTGGATGCGATCCGGAAATTTGCAAAAACTTTTCCTCCGGCTGTTTATCCTGAAAAGTATCCATTGGCATTCACGATTGGTGTTGAAGGTCCGATAGCTCCCGGTACCGTGCACAGTGACAATCCCCGCGATCTCGGTCTCATCTCCGATATTTATGCATACGGTTTCCCGGGCTATAAAGGCGGACCTACGGCAAGCGACGTGGCGGGTGTAACAGTGCTTGAGCTCGGCGCAGCTCCTTACCTGGTAAATGCTATCTTTACAATACGGAACGGGCCTGTAAATCCGTCGGTGACAGGTTCGAACGGGCGTATTTCACCGGGATCATCTAATTTGAGACCACCAGGATATGGAACGCAGAATGGACCTACATACTTGGATTGGGCAAAAATTAGTGGTATTGTGCGGGACGCATCGAAAGGAAAAGGAAATTTTGGATTGGGAACTGCAACGGAGGAAGAGACGGTTGAAGCTGGAAAGTCATGGGTAGGAGCTAATTATCGAGTTTCTAGTGGAGGAAAAGCTTGGATAAGCGAGGACGGCTTAAGACAATTCAGACCTCCATCCTTTAAACCGAAACTAGGTTTTGATCAAGCAAATCTTCAATCGAGAAGTGTTCCCGAAGGAGAATGGCAGTCCAATGGTCACATTGATATCTTAAAATAAGCGAAATGAAAGCTGAAATCAAATACATATTCAGTCCGGATGTGGAAGATCTTGAGAATTTCCACCCTTCAATAGAGGATGAATTTTGTCTTCTTCTTCAATTGGTTGTTGGACCATTCAAAGAAAAAGGAGAAGAGAGTTTCGATATCGTTCTTTGCACTCCTAAGTGGCTGCTATCAAATAAAAAGGAGAATGATATTATTTATGGACGTCATTATCTTATAGTGTTTAAGTATGATTATCAATCAATTTATTCATCACTTCATAAATACGTAGATTCGGTAACAGGTGACACCTGGGATGCGGTTGCTGAAAAAATAGGCAGGATCGGAAAGTGGGAGTTCGAAGATTACCGCCCGAAATAGGACAATATTTCTCCAAAAAGAATCGGTTGGAAACATGATTTCTCTGAATGAAAAATGTGCTTATGAAACAGCCTTTAGCTTACGAAAACCTGGAAAGGTTTCTGGCAGTATTTTTTTTCGATGAATCGAATTATAAAAGAGCTATTGAAAAATTGAAGCTCCAGCTTTCCCCCGCGTCCGAATACCAAAAAGCTAAACAATTGTGGCCCGATTTTAAAGAACTGGTAGTTGCAAGAAAAATCGACGGCTGGGTGCTTAAACTTGTCCATAATGGAGCTAATAGGGTGTTGGATGAAAATACATCGGACGAAGCTTATATATGGCTCGATCTCGTCATTAAGAATGTAGAGAACAGATGGAATTATTGAGGAGTATTGAATAAGCCGGAGCTGCACAACTATTATGTGAGACGCGATTGCTAAAAAAATAAACGCAGATCATCGTCCGATTATTTACGAAGGAGAAAGTATCTTGCGATATTATTTAGGTTCGGCAAAAAACAGAATTGAAAATGAAAAATATTGTCTTTTTAATCAGGATTTTAATAGCAGAGGTCCAGATTTGACAATTGGCTTTTACTACAAAAAGATTATCGACAGGCTATCAAAAAGAAGTGACCTTTTTATTCTGAAATAAGTACTCTCGAAGAAAAGAAGAATCCAATGGATTTACTATTAGAATATCTGAATCTTATGGGAAATTTAAATCCTTAATTGTGATAAAAAGGAAAATAATTTTTCTTAATGAATTAGATCCGTTTGGCTATTCGGATACGACAATGGAGGATCGCTTTAAAAAAATCATTTCAAAGCTATCTGACAGAGGCATTTATGCCGAATATCAATCTAAATTGTGCCTGGAAGACCACAGTGATAGCTGGATAATAATGAAGTGTTGGGGAACGCGCGAAAATCTTTCTGATTACTTGAGACCCAAGGAAAATTTGAAAAAACAGATTGTGTTGTTTGGTGTGCCTGACATCGAGATTATTAGTTGTTTAGATGACTACGGGATTGCTGCTGCCGTTCTTGAAAAGTTTACTTATCTGTACATAATGGGCTATGCTTTACCACATTTTGTCTGTTTTTGGGGATTAAAAAGTGCCGTTTCTCAGATGAATGATTTAATGCCTGATCGTTTTGTTAACCTTTATAAACGAGAAGATTCGGCTTATAGGGATGTAAGTTCTTTGGTAAAAAGAGATCCTCTAGACCTATTGTTGGAATACCTGGAAATTCTTGAAAATGAGAAAAAAGAACAGATTTGATGGGAGAGAGAATGATTCGATGATCGATTCTTATCGAAAGAAAGAACCAACTAATCTATTTAAGAAATACTTGGATCTTCTGAAGTATTCAGATTTATAATGATGATTCAAAGAAAAATAATTTTCCTGAATGAACCAGATCAAAACGGTTTTTCTTCCGGCTTTATGCGTGATGACTTTTTGGAAATGATGGAAAAGCTTCAAAAAAAAAAGCGCTTCTTTCTGAATATCGTTCCGAATTGTTGGCTTCGGATACAAAGGATACATGGATAATAATGAACTGTCCGGAAAATTATGAAGAGCTTGAAAGCAAATTAAAAATAAGGCAAGACTTAAAACATCAAATTATTCTGTTTGGTGTAACGGATCTAAGAATCATTCGGGAGCTTCATGAATTTGGGGTGGCTGCTGCTATTCTGGCAAAGTTAACTCCATTGTATACTAAAGGATATACTTTGCCGCATCTTATATGTTTCTGGGGACACACCAGTGCGGTTTCGAAAATGAAAGATCTCTGGCATGGTCGGTTTAAAGACGAGGAAATTTTTGGTTATTCAAATGTGAGTAGTTTAGTAAAGAAAGAGCCACTCGATCTTTTACTGGAATATCTCGAAATTCTTGAAAAAGAGCAAGCAGGCCTTGATTTGTAAAATACTATGTCGGTAATTATTTTTTTTCTAAAACGCGAAAACTTGAATGTCGGATACAAGGTGGACGACCAGATTGTCTGATGTTGCAATTACAAGAAATATAGAAAAATGAAAAGCGTAAGGGATGTAATTGAGTTTAAATTAAAGAAGTATAAATGTGACAATCCACTTGGATTTTGATCCATTGAAATTACTTACCGTTATTTTCGAAGAGATAAATAAGGGAAGAGCTGAATTAACATCCTGGAATGAAAAAGACAACAGAGGTTTTTATTTTCAATGAAAACGGAATCATTAAGAGCGATGGTCTCGGCAATTTTTGCTCCGAATTTCAGAAGAAGTCTTTTTTTCGTTTCCTGAAAAAAACGAAAAATGAAATTAGTCCTCAATCGACAATTTTTCAGAAGTTCTCTCTTCCGGATTTAGACTTTATTGTTTATGATTATGGGTATGTAATGAAAATTGAGGGCGAAGTAAAAATTGCAATAGAGGTTCTGCATGAGTTTGATATGATATTGGATCCCAGTGCGAATTTTTATATTAGTCCGATACAGAGAATTGATCATTCAGAAAGTGTTCTCTTTCCCAGAGGTGAAGGAATAGAAGGAATTGCTAAGCTATTAGATCAGTTGTTTGATAACAATGATTATACTTCAACTATTGTAAACCAGGAATAACATAACTCTGTGATTTAGCAAAGCAAAAAATGTAAAAATGAACCCGCCATGGCTATATCATGGAAGTTCGGGGTGATATTAAGAAATCAATTGTGTTGTTGTTTGAGCTCGACAAAATCATAAACAACGATATAGTTTATTATTTGAGCGCAACCGGAAGACTTGAAAACTCAGAAGGAACTCTTTATCCGAGGGGAGCAGGAATTGTAGAGGTTGCTCAATTATTGGATCAGCTTTTCAATAATAGTGATTACACTTCCGCAATCTCAAGAGAAGAATGATAACGGCGTGAATTAAACGTAATAAGTTTGACGTGCTCGCAGGTGAGTATTATAGGGCTGAACAATTATTTAATAGTTCGGGTGCCGAATATCTCGAGATTCTTGAAAAAGAGCAAGCAGACCTTGATTTGTAAATCTTGATGACTTGAAGAAAACCAGCCGGAACTTTGATTGTAAAATAATTTAAGAGAAATAGAATTCCAGGCATGCTAAAAACAGTATCTCTTTTTCCTTCTAATAATTTTTCAAAAGAAATGGTTATAGAGGCTCTGGATAAGACTGGAGCTGAATCAACTTCTAACTACTGGATCGTTTCGTTTCCTCCCGGCAGGTATGTGCGATTCTATATTTCGGAGATAAATGATTCAGATTTTGAACCGAAGCAATTAGATTCTATTTCGAAAAAACTTGGGGGTCTGAATAAGTTTTATTTATGGATAGAATTTAGTTCTGCTGAGAAACAAGGAAGGCTCGGGGCTTCTTTAATAGAACACTTGTTGGATGTTATTGAAGGAGGGCTTGTTGTTGATGAATCCGGTAAAATATATGACTCAGAAAAAATTAGAGATCTTGTTATGAATGGAAAAGGGTTTTATGAATAATCCCAATGAATAAGGTGCTTGGACAGAAATTATACAAGCACAAATTAATACAACACATTACACTTCGGCAACAACGCCTTCACCACCGCAATATCAAATTCCTTGAATCCCGGATTCCCTCTCAGATCGAGCACTTCCAGGTTCTGAAGCGTGCTGATCATGTCCGGGATCTTGGTGATCTGGTTGTTGCGCACCGAGAGATATTTTAAGCCTTTCAGCTTGAAAACTCTTTTATTGAGCTCCGTTAATTTATTGTCATCCAGGATCAGCATCTCCAGTGTTGCAATTTTTGCTACTGTCTTTGGAATTTCTTTGATCCCGCATTTGCTGAAGGTGACACTCTTCAGCTTTTTGAATTCTGAAAAAGAAGAAGGCAATGTATCAAGCGTTGTATTGTAAAGCAGGATGCTATTGAGGCTCTTGAGGTAACCGAATGAATTCGGAAAGTAGAACGTATCCGCCTGGTTGTTCTGGATCTCGAGGGCTTTTAGTCGACCGAGATAGGCAATATCCGTCGGGAGTGAATCTAGCTTTGTATTGTATAAGTGTACTTCTGTCAGCATGGAAAGGTTTCCGATGTCTTTCGGAAGCGAGGTAAGCTGATTCTCGATGCTCGCAAAATAGATCAGGTTGGAAAGTCCGGTAAATTCAGCCGGCAGTTGCGTCAGATTATTCTGGTTCAGCTGCAATACCTGGAGCTGGTCCAGCTTGCTGATCTTGGGCAGCAGCTTCGGATCGATCGGCTGGTTGCTGATCTTCAGCTTGTAAACGGCTTGTGGTTCTTTTAACGCATCTTTCAGGTTCCCGAATGTTACGGAACCCGGAGGGCCATACAGATCAAAAGGATCAGCGTCTTCCTGCGCGAGGAGCGCCGTGGAAACAATCACTAAAAAGAGCAGGAGCAGGTGCTTCATAAGGTTAGTGTACGATCAGCTTGCTGACGAGTTCATTTGAATTTACGCGGAGCTTCAGTAAATATAATCCGCTTGCAAGATCGAGCTCCGACTTGCTAATCGTCACACGATAGTTCCCCGCCGGCCGGTTTTGCTTTTCCTGCAGAACAATTTCTTTGCCGAGAACATCCATCAACCGGATCTCTGTTTCTGCATCCTGTGTCAATGTATATTCTATCGTTGTCAGCTCGCCGAATGGATTGGGATATGCAATCAGCGTTGTTCCGTTATTAAAATCATTGATATTCGTCGCTGTAAGCACCAGCTGTCCGTCGGATGTACTCACCGCCGAAAGCAAGCCGGCCCCGTCTTCCGATCGTACGCTGAAATAATAGTATTGCCCGGAAATCAGTGATAAGCCGGTTTGTGTTTTGGATGTTGCCAATGCATTGTTTGTCCAGTTCACCACATCCGTTCCTCCCGGCGTTGTCCCGATCGCGTACCAGTATTTTGAAAGTCCGGAATTAGGATCGCTGCTCACCGTCCAGTTTGCCGAAAGCTGCGTAAGCGAATAGGATGTATCGATATCCGCTGCAATTCCGTCGCTGACAACCGATGTTGTCGGCGACGTCCAGTCTACGTTCACATCCTGTGAAGCGACCGCCGAAAGGTTTCCGGCTGCATCTTTTGTAATGGATTTTACCCTGCAGGATGGGGAAGCCGGATTCGCATTCTGATAGCGGACGTCATTGGTACTCGCCGGTCCGACGGAAACCGTGACAGACGGCGGTCTTGAACGATATACTTTCAGATCGTTCACCACATAATCCGAATTCCCGTTCCGGAAGGAGATCGCAGCTCCCGTTGAATAGGGCGAAGGATCGGTCCAGCTCCCGACAAAAATATTATCCTGGTAAACTTCCATCTTTCCGCTGATGCGATCATAGAAGACTTTATAGTCGTACCATTGGCCGGCGTTGACCGTCATCGGCACCGATGCTTCCAATGTAAAAACGTTGCTGACAACTTTATAAAATTCACATACGCTTGATTCAACTCTGAACCATACAAAATAGGAATTGCCGCGGTTGCTCAGTGTTGCATCATCGCAGAAAAAATGCAATCCGGCGCGCCGGTTGGTTCCTGTTCCGCTGATCTTACCCTGCCAGTTGTATAAATAGCGGTTCGAAAGATCCTGTGTCAGCGGTGCCCAGATATTCGAATTGCCATTTGTCTGATCGCTTTGTTCAAGATAGCCGCCTGCAATGTTCCATACGCCGCTTTCGATGGTCCAGTCAGGATGGATGGCGACGTCGAAATTGTCGCTGAAGAATCCATTTGCATTGTTTGCTCTCCATTCCGTTCCATTGTTTTCCAGCACTTGGTAAAAGCTCTTTTCAATTCCTGAGCCGGCATCTGTATCTGTGAAGCCGGCACTGAAGTCGGCGGTTACCCAGCTTGTCGGTGCAGAAACGGTTGTTACCGGTGCAACGTTATCGATGCTGCAGTTCCAGATCGCCTGGTAGCCGGCTGCTACAGTTGCATTATCGGATTTATAACGGATCGTTAATGCTCCGCCGGAAGCAGTGATCGTTCCCGGGCTGCTTGTGCCGTGATAATAACCGATAAGCGGAGAGCTTGTGTTCGGACCGTCATAGATCCAAAGTGTATCATAATTTGCTTCGGTGCTGAAAGAAGTAAAATTCAGGCTAAGACCGGTTGCGCCGGTTGGTGCGATGGTGTAGGTGTAATTTTCATTGTCATAATAATTCCTAGAAGGTCCGCCCATGTCGTAAATGGTATCTGTGCAGGGAACGGTAGCGCAGCTGCTGAATTTGTCGCGGATGAGATTCCACATGTCGCTGTAGCCATCATCGTAGCCCAACGCCCAGATCCCGATCCCGCCGATCCCTCTCTGGTTCACAATATCGAAACGTTTTGCCATCGAAGCTGCATCATCCACAAACGCCTGCCAGTTCTGTCCCCCTCGGACGGAAGCATAATAGCTGGAGAAGCTGACCGGATCCCAGCTCCTGGTGTTGTAGTATCCGCTGACATTATCACGCATCGTTTTATAGGTAACCGTATTGGTTCCCGCGCCGGATGTTGCGCTGGGAATGGAAGCGGAAGTGGTTCCCCATTCGCGGCCGTACCATGGCAGTCCCAGCAAAAGCTTCGAATAGGTTGTGCCTTGCTTCAGATAAGAAGTGATGGATTTTGTGAGCGTGTAATTATAGGATGTCTGGAAGTTGTACAACGGATCTTCCGGACCGGCTGTAGTGCTTCCGCTGTAATAATAATCATAGCCCATAATGATGAACAGATCGACGTAAGGATCCATTGCCGCCATGTCGAATACATTGCTCCAGTCGACAGAGTAAAGACAAATGCTTACTTCAGAGCCCGGAATGGCAGTGTGCATCTGGTTGCTGAGATTGATCATGAATGCGGTAAAGTCAGCACGGTTAGAGGCGCCCATTCCTTCAAAATCGATGTTCACGCCTTTTGCACCGCGCGCGGAAACCAGGTTGATCAGATTGGTGATCAGTGTTTGCTGTGAAGTGGAGCTGGAGAAAAATGCAGTATGTCCGCTGAACAACGTCGCACACAATGTTACATTCACGCCATTTGCCTGTGCCGTGCTGACCACGCTCGCCGTCGACCAGTTATGTGTTGTGATCGCATTCCCGTTCGCGGAATTTACTTCATAGGAAAAATAACAAAGATCGGTGAGGCTGCTCCAGTCGTAATTTGCTTCCAGTCCTGCGTTCCAGTAGGGGTGCCATCCGTATACACGTTTGTTCAGGCTGCATGCGCGTGAGCTGCTGCGGAACGCGACCGGGTGTTTTACTTCTCCGTTGAAAGTACGAAGACTGTCCCACTGCTCGTCTTTTGTAAAATGGTATTGTGAATATTTTTCGGATTCTTCCTGGTGAATGGATTTATGATCACGATCCCGAAGCCATTGTTTTATGGTGAAGCAATTCGGTATATTGGTGATGTTGCTGTCAGCGTCGTAATCCGGCGTGAAATCTGCTTCCTCGTTTAGCGGCAACCGGCAAGTGTAAGGTTTTGTAGTTTGCGAAAAAGCAAATGTGCCAAGCGTAACAGAAAATGCAACTAAAAGATTCTTCATTATTTTAAGATCACTTTAATTGTTTTTTGCTCTTCGTTCACTTTCATTTTCACAAAATACATTCCTTTCGCAAGATCAAGCTCTGAAGCATTCAGCAGCAGGTCATGCTTTCCCTGTGATTGTTCCGTGTTCAGCAAAATAAGCTCTTTACCCAGCACATCGCAAAGGGCGATCTTTACACTGCTGGCCGCGTTCAGGAAATAGCTCAGCGTTGTCGTTCCGCTGAACGGATTAGGATAAGCAGTAAGAGTGCCGCTGCCGGTCGATTCATTTATATCGGTCGACAACGCGGTGCAGGTCCAGCTGGAGACAAAACCGGCGTTGTTCGTAAACGGATCGGAGACAAAATGCAATGTCACTGATCCGCCGGTCGATGTAAACGAGCCGGGCGAAACTGTTCCGGTGTATGCGCCGATAAGTGCAGCAGCCGTTGTACTTCCATCATGAATATAAAGTGAATCAAATCCATTCTCAAGATCGAAGCTGCTGAAGTTCATGGAAATGCTTGTAGCGCCCGCCGGTGCAATGGTGTAGGTATAATCTTCATTCCCGGTATAAGCGGCGCCGGGTCCGCCGGTATCATCGAGTGTTCCGCTGCAGCTGGCATCGTTGAACGCACAGATTGGCGTTGTGAAGCTGGAGCCTGCTGTTTCGGTTGTTCCGTTCCAGATCCTCCAGTAATACGTTGTACCCGGTCTGAATTTCAGATAAGAAGCACAGCCCGGATATTCGCAGAATCCGCCCGGGCAATTCACCGATGTTAATCCTGAAACATCTTTATTGTAAAAAGTGGTAAAAGAAGGATCATCGGAAATATCCAGGTACCAACCACTGCCGCTGCTTGTCCAGCTCAGGTTCACACCGATATTCGGACAAGCGGAAGCGTTGACCGTAAGCGCACCTGGTGTAACGATGCTTGCGGCGGTGCTTGTCCAGGAAAAATTCCATCCGGCTGCGACCGTAGCGCAATCGGAACGGAACTGGATGAGCATTTCTCCGCCTGTCGAGCTGATCGTTGCGGGAATGGTTGTTCCCGTATATGTTCCGATCAAGGGAGCAGATGTTGAATTGCCGTCGTAGATATATAGATAATCCCAGTTGTTCTCTATGTTAAAGCTATTCACGGTAAGTGTGATGCTGGTTGCTCCTGCCGGATGAATGAGCGTCATCGTTCTTTCATCGTCGGAATAATTTCCAGCCGGACCGCCGGAGTCATAAAAATTTCCCGTGGATGTCGTGAGTGAAGTAACCGGAGTGGAGTTGTTGATCTGCTCATAATAGTAATACCAGTTCCAGTTCGGTCCCGGATCATCATGTGTCTGATAGGGATACATCTGGTGTCCTTTGATGGTGATGCAGCCGCCTTCCTGGCAGGAAGAGGAGCTGCCTGTACATCCCGGGCCATAGTAGCAGCGCAAAGGATTGATGCCATAGCCGCTTGCGCAGATATCTCTTACAAGTGCGGCGGAGCTGTTGTACATCGCCGTGGTGTACCAGGATGCGGAGCTTACGTATCCTTCATGTTCAAGACCGATGGTATATCCGTTTTCGCTTCCCACGTGCCAGGCTTTGTCTGCTTCGAGGACCATTTGCGTGATCTGTCCATCGCTGGAACGAAGCACATAATGTGCAGAAACGCTTGCCGAACAGTTCTGGAACCAGGAGATACAGCCCGCGTAGGTTCCTTCGATATCATGAATGGTTACTGCAGAGATCGCTGTGCCTCCCCGTCCTACGTTATAATTGCAGGAAAGAGCGGGGTTCCATAGTGCGGGGCCGTAGTCGGTGGACATCATCGACTTTGCATGGAATTCGTTCCCGTTTTTATTCTTTACACTCTTTTCGCTTACGCTTACCGACGAAGAACTTAGCACCGCATAATTTTCAGCGCCGAAAAATTTTACCGGATCCATCACCGGATCGGGAAATCCGTATCTTTTTTGGTAATCCGGGTTGGTTAAAAATTGAACATAGCCATATTCCTGTGCCGCATAAGCATACAGCTGGCCTTCGGTAGAGTAGGGAAGCTCGCTCAGGTACATCAATATGGTCAGGTTATCTTCCACTTTGCTGCTTCTGATATTCAGGGTGTTTTTCACAACGGCAAAAGCACGTGCGTAAGCGAGGATGTTTTTCTCGGGATCGGCAATGATGTCAGCCGTGCTGATGTTGGACAGCTCGGAAACGGTGATCAGGTTATTTGCGAAGTAGCCTTTTCCGTCAAGCGTGAGTCCCATTACGCCATAAGCGTTCGGGTAGCCGATGCAGGAAGTGGATTCAGCGGATCCGTGGATGATGTGCTCAAAACGTGTATTGCAAAAAGCCACCGCTTCAAGCATGCCTTTCGGGATCTCCGGATAAAGAGAATAGGCTTTCTCAAAGGTTGCAGCGTAAGGGTTGACAATGTACTTAGCAGGTGAGGGGCCCTGGAGGTAGCTTTCAGTCGGAAAATCCGGCTGAGTTGCTGCATTAACCCTGAAAAAAGCAATAAGGAAAATAATCGGTAGCAGTTTTTTCATCATTTTCTTTTTAGTTCAGGGAGCCGAAAAGTAAAAATAAGAAAAATGCCGAAAATCAGCAAGCATTTTAACGCAAGCAACGTGCCTGCGTTACCATGCAACTAGTATGCGATGAGGTCGATCGGAAGCGCCGAAACCCTGGAGGCCTCCTCTCCCAGCGTAAGCATATCATCATCATCTTTTTCATGTCTCCATTTGACAATCAGCTTATTTTCCGGAGGGCTCAGTTTCTTTATCAATATCAGCACTTCCACAACCAGCTTGAATGAAGATGAGTTAAGATATTCAAACTGAAAATCAAATGTGGTGGAAGGCTGAGGATTTTCGAAATAAGTCCGCACATTCGCAAAGATCGGAGTGAAAAACTCCATGGAATCTTCGGAATAAGATCGTCCTTTAATATACATCATGCCTTCTCCGAAGTTGATCAATACTTCGGGAGTGTGCCGGGTTGCTTCAATAGTAAAACTTTCCATTTCTTTTTTTTGTCTGTGTTTATTAAAAATGCATTATATCCTGAATCCGATTATGGTAACATCATCCAGTTGGCTCCTGCTTCCTTTCCATGCGTTAAATGTGGTATCGATCATTTTGCGCTGCTCGCCGGGTGGAAGTGGCGACACATCAAGGAACATCTTCTTTAATCTCTTCGAGCTGAATTTCACCTGGTCCGTCTGATCGAACTGGTCTGCAAATCCATCTGAGAACAAGTAAAAGGTTTCACCGCCTTCGATATCGATCTCAATCGCGGCGTAGATCTTTTTGTACTCTTCGTAGGATCCTCCGATCGAATGATTCTTTAGTTTCATCTCATTCAGGACGCCGTTCCGGACATAGTACAAAGGCCTCGATGCAGCGGAATAGACCATCTTTTTTCTCTGCTTGTCGATGGTACAAATAGAAACATCCATTCCATCCCTCGAAGAGCTGCCTTCCTCATCCTGCTTCAGCATCCTGACAATATTCAGGTTCAGCTGATTGAGGATCTCATTCGGTGCTGTGATCTTTTTATCGATTACAATATCCGATAGAATGGTTGAGCCGATGATCGACATGAAAGCTCCCGGAATTCCGTGCCCGGTGCAATCAACAACCGCAATAACGTAGCATGTTTCCGTTTCCGTGAACCAGTAAAAATCTCCGCTCACGATCTCTCTTGGCTTGAAATAAATAAATGAGTTCGGGAAGCATGCAAAAAAGCTTTCTTTGGAAGGCAGCAGCGCTTCCTGGATCCGTTTCGCATACGTGATACTATCGGTGATGTCCTTGTTCTTTTCTTCCAGGATCACCTTGATCCCTTCGATCTGCTCTTTCTCGATCTGAAGCTGGTATGTCTTTTCCTTCACCTTGGCTTCCAGCTGCTGCTTGATCCGCAGCAATCCTTTGATCCTTGATCTGATGAAAATATAAATGAGGAAGGTCAGCAGGAGGATCACAGCGATCCAGAACCAGATGCGCTGCCAGACCGGAATTCCGATCTCAAAGGAGATCTCCGCAGGAAGCGTTGTCCAAACCCCATCCTGGTTGCAGGCATATACCTGGAAAGTATAATTGCCATTCGACAATTTCGGAAACTCAACCGTTTTTTCGTCTGTGATCCGCCAGGTTGAATCCAGTCCCGACAGCCGGTACTTATACATTACTTTCGATGCATCCGTCAGAGAGATCCCGATAAAAGAGAGCTTTGCATTGTAGCTGCCGTAAGGAAGCGCGATCCGATCCTGCGTTGTGAAGCTCTTGTCGTTCAGTACCAGCGACTGGACCTTTACCCTGGGTTCCGGGATCGCATTGCTGTTCCGCTTTGAATTATAAAGCACAAGACCTTCTTCTGTTCCGAACCAGAGATTTCCTTTCAGATCAGAGCAAGCGGCATTCATGTTGTTGCTGACGAAAAGCAACCCGTCACTTTTCTTGTAGGTAGTAACATGGTGATCCGATCCTTTGATCCGGGAGATCCCATTCTTGTGGGTTATCCAGATGTCGTTGTTGAAATTCAGAACCGCAGAATAACAGAAGTTGGAAAGAAGACCATTTTCGACCCGGATGTTCGTTGTTTTCTTTCCATCATAGAAGAAGATCCCGTCTCCCCCGGTGCAGATACAGATCAATCCGTTCAGGTCCTCCGTTACAGAATTGATGATGAATCCCCTGAGCTCCGGAATATCCTTCAGGATCGTGATCTCATCCTTCTCGAGGAAGTATGGCGGCGTGCCCTCTGAGCTGAACCAGATCCTGTTCTTTGAATCGCAGAATACATGCCGGACGTTATTATACAATAATCCTTCGTTCGTGGTGAGCAATTGCTGTGTATGCGCAAGCGGATCGATAAAGTAAGCTCCTTCGGTTGTAGCGGCAATGATAATTCCTTTCTTCGTCTGCGTGATATGATTTACCGAGCAGGGAAGCAGCTTGTTCTTCTTTGAAAAATTTTCGAACTGCCCCGTCTTCGGATCGAATGTAAATAAGCCATTGAGCACGCAGCCGATCCAGATCTTACCGGTATTGTCCCTCATGAGACTGCTGACCTGGTCCTTCACGAAGCCATTGTGCTCATCATACAGGATCGTTTTTGAATTGTCTTCGGAATTGTATTTCAATAATCCCGCGCTTGTTCCGAGCCACATATAATCCAGGCTGTCGGTCAGGATCGATGTGATATCGGTCCCTGCTTCCGGTCGAAAGAAGTTGAACTTGTGCACCGGCATCTCTATCAGGCCGTTTCCGAATGTGCCGAACCACATGTTATACTCGAAGTCCTCAAAAACAGACTGGATATAATTTGTAGGCAATCCGTTCTTTTGGGAGATCGTTTTCACCGAATAAATATCCTTCTTGTTTCCCGACGGAAAGATCACCTTTTTTAATCCTTCATCTGCAAGCGAGATCCACAGGTTGGATTCATGATCGGAATAGATGCTCAGGATATTCAGGGACTGAGATAAAAGCTTGCCGGTGATGGTCGAAACTGTTCTCGCGTTCCCTTTTTCGAATTTGATCCCGTAAACACCTTCTCCGGGAATGGCTACCCAATAAAGGCTGGTATTCCTCGAATCACGGATAATGAACTTCACACTTTTGCCGGTGAGCTCCGGTACAGTCGATATGAGCAGCGGCTTTCCGGGATCTTTGATATTGAAAATAGCAAGGCCCTGATCTGATCCGCACAGAAGGCTTCCATCCGAAATGATCCGGAAGCAATTGATACTTTGATCTCCCGGGAGAACAGGACCCCGTAACGTATTTGCAGTATCGATGTAATAAACGCCTTTGTCTTTTACTGCTGCCCAGATATTCTTATTCTGATCTTCATCAAAACAAATTACCTTGGAGCCCAGTTCTTCCGATCCTTTGATCTTCGTGAACTTTCCGTCTCGCATCTTCGTGATCCCGCTCTGATAGTGCCCCAGCCAGGTATTGTTCCCTGAATCGATGTAATGGATATTTACAAAGTTCTCCTGCAATCCATCCCTAACCGTATAATTCCTGAACTTATTTCCTTCGAACGACACAAACCCATTCCCTGTTGAAAGAAGCAGAAAGCCATCCTTCGCCTGGGAGATCGAATAGATATAATTTTGAGCGAGACCATTATCTTCCGTATACAGATCGAAATGGTAGATCTGCGAATAACCCGTTCTCGCAAGAAAAAGGATCAGAACGATCGTAAGCTTCCTGGATAGCGTCATCAATTGGTTCCCGTTTTTACTTTTATTTTGTATTTATATTTCGGGACTCCGCCGATGGGTGAAGCGAAGAATGGCATGTTTTCCCCGTACTGGTTCTGGATATAAACGACAATGTTATTATTGTTTGAATCTTTCAGCTTGATAAATTGAATATCCATGGAAGTATTATGTTCTTCGGGAACGATCGGCTGCGTACTTTTTTTCCACTCGTTATTGGATGAGGACTTTTCTCCTGTTCCTTTTTTCGCGACGGTCACCACGCGGATAACACCATCATCATCGTAATCGAATATGTTGATATTGACAGCTGTCACATTGGAAGCGATGAAAGGGTACAGATGCGCCACCGAGCTTTTTGTGTCAGAAAGACGAAGTGAATACTCATATGCGAATGCGTTCCCGCCTTCAATTTCTTTGTTCTCATTTGATTTTGACGACAGGAATAAACGATAAAGATTCCCGTCATCGCCTTCCAATCCTTCAACGACGATCTTAAAAACATATCCTCCGAAATCGGGCTGTATTTCTCCTTCCGTAGGGTTGAATGGCCCAAGTGTGGTCCACTTGTTATCGAATGCAGTATCGTTTCCGAAAACCTTTGTAACCAGCTGGATCCCGCTTTTGAAGTTCCCGGTCGGATCTGATTTTTTACAATCAGGATCGGAATGCGCACCTTTTCCGCCATAAACGCTGAAGCGGGTCTTTGTGTTGAACGAAGCACCGTGCAGCTCATCAAAAGAACCGCCGGTCTCGGGATCAAAGATCCGGATGTATACGGGATTTTTTTCCGACATCGGCACAACAAAAAAGAAGGTCTGTACGAAATCGTCGTCACCCCATTCTTTCAGAGAGTTCTTCCCGAACGTTCCGAGGAAGGGGAACTTTTCATCCGTTGAGGGGACAGGCTGGGCAACCACACCCGAAGGAAAGGCCAGGGGAAGTAAGATCAGCAGCAATATCTTTTTCATGCTCATTTCTTTTTTACGTAGATCGTTACTCTACGATTGTATAACGCATTTGTATTCATCGTTCCCATCTCGGTTCCGGGTTGCGGAATATGCTCACCTTTCGGGATGTTTTTTATCTCGGGGATCTTCAATCTTTTTTTCTCAAGATATTTTTTTATGGCTTCCCCGCGCTTGACCGAAATCGATAACCGGGCCTGCTCAAAAACATCTTCACTGAACTCACTAAGCCCGATCGTATCCGTAAATGAATAGATCGATATTGTCAGCTCCGGCTGTTTCTTTAGCATCTCGGCAACAAAATCCAGTGTCGGTAAATATTTGACCTGGATAGAATCCACAAAAGCGTCAAAATAGATATTGCTCGAAAACTCCTTCAATATAGTATTATTTTTTTTCAGATCGATGATCCCGTCGTAAATTCTGACATTTAGCAGGTTGTCGATATTCGAAATCAGGGAATCGCCGCCATATGCAAGGACCCTGGCACTGCTGAAACCGTTTGCTTTTGCTTTCGCATATTCACCGGTGAGGTCCAGCGCTTTGCTCTTGCTTCCGGCGGTATAAATGAAAAGACTATCTTTTAACGACTCTTTAACATCGGTCAGGCCTTCAAAAAAGTTAGCATCTTTTGGGATCCTGGTTTCCGAGGTACCCAGGAAAACTCTGAAATTAAGGCTATCGACATTTTCCGTTGAATAGGTCGTCTTTTTTTTCTGAGACGATGCATACGTATTGTTATCGGACTCTTTCCAGGAGCTGTTCATTACAACAATATTCCGCTCCAGGCATATTTTGTCGGAATGGCCGGAGGAATCATTCCGGTAGCCTACCTGCAGGCGGATCGGGTAAACTCCTTCTTTGTTATACCGGTACAGTCCGGCTATTCCGCTGGAATGATCGCCATTGCCGAAATCCCACAGGTAGCTGAGGATCGATGAACCGGGGACCCTTGATTTTTCGCTGCTCACATAAACCGGCTGCGCAACTATAATCGTATCCGGGCAGTTCAGGTATACTTGTTCAGCATCTTCCACTGTAAATTCATAGCTCGTTTCATTGTAGAATAAAGCTCCCGATGCTTCTTCCACAATGTTCAGCTCCACATTGTAAACTCCCGGAGTGCTGAAGCAGTGCCTCGCTTCAAGTCCTTTTACTTTTGATCCGTCGCCGAGATTCCATTCGTAGGTCAGCTGCACTCCGTTATCGGATAAGTTGTCACCGGTGCTCTCTTCATAAAACGTATAGCAGTATGACGGCGCTTTGTAAGGAGAGCAATTTTTACTTTTCGGATATTTGCTTCTGAAATAATAGATATCATCTTTTCCCTTCCCGGAACGGTTAGAAGAAAAATAGCCGCTCATCCCCGCATCCGTGGAGACTCCAAAATCGTCAAAGCCTGAATTCAAAGGAGGTTCAAGCAGCTGCTTTTTAGAGTGGGCGGAATCCTGCATCGAAAAGGAATACAGATCGAGACCTCCGTAGCCGTTCGGCATGCTGCTCGAAAAATAGAGGACATTCTCTGCCGACAAAAAAGGGAAAACTTCATTGTACGGGCTGTTGATCTCCGGACCAAGATTGACCGGTGCCGACCAGACTCCTTCATCCCACCTGGAGTAATAAAGATCCATTCCGCCCTTGCCGCCTTTCATGTCCGAGGAGAAGAACAATGTGCTGCCGTCTTTGGATAAGAATGGATGTGTATACGAAAATTCATTTTTACAAAATGGCAGCTTTGTCGGCTGCATCCACCCTTTTTTGCTTAGTACCGATTGAAATAGCTGGAGACTCATCCTGGCGGAATCTTCCTGCTTTAGCGAAAAGCGGTGAGGGGAATTCGAGCTGTAGATGACCAGCTTTTTATCATCACTGAAGCAAAGCGGACCGTCGTCAAAAGGAGTATTGATCGTTTTGGAGAATGGTTTTTCAGATTTGAACCTGACCGTATCTACCTGCTCACAGGTGTAGATCTCGGTCATTTGTCGTTCACCGGGCGGCGTATATCCAAGGCTCACAGGATTGATCCTGTCCGATACAAACACCATATCCCCGTTTTTTAATACCGGAGAAAATTCTGAGTTCGGCGTATTAATGCTCACCGCGCGGAGGATGTAGGCTGATGTATCGATCGTAAAATAATGAACAGAGTCTGTGTCATTGCTTTCCTGTCCCAAAGCCTGCGTAAGCAGCAGAATGCTGAAAATGATCCCCAATAAAACAGGTTTATTCATACAACTAAAAATAGCGGGGACTTACCGTGTTTACTTTGTATCCGAACTCATACCTGAGCATAATTTCATGGGACCCTTTGTTATATGTTCTCAGCTTCGAGAAAGTAAGATCATAAGCATAGCCAACGCGGAGCTGCTCACGTACAGAATAATCGAGCAGAAAAACAAAGGCATCGTTCGTTCTGTATGAAACTCCCAAGCCTGCGTTTTTATAATAAGCATTCAGATTGAGATCCATTTCCAGCGGAGCATTGCGGATGTACTTTGCAAGGATCGAAGGTTTTAAAACAATGTTTTCTGAACATTTTAAAATATAACCTGCATTCAGCAAAAACGGCTTGTACACCGTTCTGCTTTCCTTCCCGAATTGCAGCAGGGAAGGGGACGAGAAACCTGCATAATATTTTTTTGCACGGTAGTAGATTCCCGCACCTGCTACCGGTATTACCGATCTTTCCTTCTGTCCCATAAAAGTATTGTCACCTGCTTCGGTCGTTTTAACCAGGTCCCAGTTATTCCTGCTGATATCGGCACCACCTTGTATCCCAAAGCTGACGGAGCTTTCGCGGAATCGGATCTTGTAAGCAAATACACCGGTGAAAATATTCTTGTGTGTGATCCCGTAGTTGTCCGAAATTAAGCTGATCCCTACGTTCAGCTTTTTATTTACGAGTGGTGTGTGTATGCTAAGAGAGGCGGTTTTGGGTGCGCCCTCGAGTCCCACCCATTGATTCCTGCACAAAATGGTAGCATCCAGAGCATCATCTGCGCCTGCAAAAGCAGGATTGATCACCAGCCCATTGAACATGTACTGGCTATATTGGTTCGTATGCTGCGAATACGCAGAATTCACCAGGACAAAAAGCAATAATATCAGCCTCGTATTTTTCATTATCGTTTTATGATGACGTATCCGCTGAGCGTCATATCCTCCTTAAGCTTCAATGTATAATAATAAGTATCATCCGACAGTGCGCCGCCCTTGTTGTTTTTCCCGTCCCAGTTATTTTTATAATCATCACTGTTGTAGACGAGATTTCCCCATCGGTTGAACACATTCAGAACGACATTTTTATATTCGGTAAGGCCCGGGATCTCAAAAACATCATTGAGGTTATCACCGTTCGGTGAGAAGCCGTTGGGAACTTCAACCGCTGAAACAAAAACGGTCATCTGATCGGTGGAAGAAGGACATGCGCCGTTGGAGATCGTCCAGGTGAAGACATTGGCGCCTGTAACTAATCCGGATACTGTCGCAGTCGAATCAGCTGCATTAGAAAATGTTCCGGCGCCGGAAGCTACGCCCCAGATCCCGTTTCCTGATGAAGGGGAATTTGCATCCAGGCTGATCGAGTTCAGGTTTGTATAAATATCCGCACCTGCATTTGCACTGGTTGGCGGTGTATCTACAAAGATCTCGATGCTGTCGGTCGAGGACGGACAGGTCAGGCTTGAAATGGTCCAGATGAAAATGTTTGATCCGGGATTTAATCCGCTTACTCCGGTCGCAGCCGAAGAAGGATTTGCAATGGAACCGCTGCCGGATACGAGAGACCACATTCCCGTTCCTGTTCCCGGGATATTACCGGCAAGAACAAAAGCAGAGTCGCAAATGGTAGAATCGGAGCCCGCATCAGCAATAGTGGATGGAGGATTTACCGTCACTATAACCGTATCTGAGCTTGACGGACAGCTTCCATTTGAAATGGTCCAGGCAAACGTGTTTACTCCAACGCCCATGCCGGAGATCGCCGTAGCAGGAGAAGAAGCAGAAGTGAATGTTCCGGATCCGGAAACGATTGTCCAGGCTCCGGTTCCAAGCAAAGGAACATTGCCATTCAATGCAGAGGAGGCGGAACAAATTGCAAAGTCAGCACCGGCATTCGCGATCGTCGGAGGCTGATCGACAGTGATCACAACCGTATCGGATGACGGCGGACAAGAGCCGCTCGTGATCGTCCACACAAATGTGTTCAGGCCCGGCGTCAATCCGCTGACAGTAGAATTCTGTGCTGATGGGCTTCCGAGCGTTGCGCCGCCGGAGACAATGCTCCATGATCCGGTGCCGGTAACCGGTGTATTGCCATTCAATACCGATGAAGAAGAGCAGATGGTAGAATCAGATCCTGCATCGGCCGTCGTCGTTGCCGGGTTTACTGTAATGGAAACAGTATCGGAGCTCGGGGGACAGCTGCCGCTTGAGATCGTCCATGCGAAACTATTTATTCCGGCACCCATTCCTGTAACGGTTGGTGAAGGAGATCCGGGCGATCCGATCGATCCCGTTCCCGAAAGTATGGTCCAGATTCCTGTTCCTGACGCCGGAGTATTGCCATTCAATACAGAACCCGAAGAACATACCGTAAAGTCCGCGCCGGCTGCAGCTGCAGTAGGTGGCAGTGCACGGACAATAACGATCGTGTCGATCGACGGCGGGCACATTCCATTTGAAATGGTCCAGCAGAATGTATTTATACCCGCACTTAAACCCGTTACCCCTGAAGTTGGTGAAGAAGATGCTGTAACTGTTCCGCCTCCCGTGATCACGGTCCAGCTGCCTGTTCCTGAAACAGCCGTATTTCCTGCGAGACTGCTGGTATCGGAGCACACCGACTGATCAATTCCGGCGTTAGCGACAGTAAGACCCGCAGTTGCACTGATTGCGACCGTGTCGGCAGATGCGGGACACGCTCCGTTTGAAATGGTCCATGCAAACGAACTCATTCCTATATTCAAGCCGCTGACTCCCGAAGTCGGAGAGGAAGGCGTCGTGATCGCTCCTGTCCCTGTGATCAGCGTCCAGGCACCTGTTCCCACAGCGGGTGTGTTTCCGGCAAATACAGTTGTAATTCCGCAAATGGTCTGATCGGGTCCTGCAGAAGATAAAGTCGGTGGTGCAGATCTCGTGATTGTAATATCATCGGAAGATGGCGCGCAAGTTCCGTTTGAAATGGTCCAGCGGAAGGTGTTCGCTCCGATGCTCAGCCCGGTAACGGTCGAAGCTGGAGAAGAAGGTGTCGTAACTATTCCGCTTCCCGTAATTGTTGTCCATGCGCCGGTTCCTACAACGGCGGTATTCGCCGAAAGACTGCTCGTATCGGAACATACGGATTGATCCGCGCCCGCTGCTGCAATGGTCGGAATTGATGTTACCGCAATTGAAACCGTGTCCGCAGAAGCGGGACATGTTCCATTTGAAATGGTCCAGGCAAATGCGCTTGTTCCGATACTTAAACCGTTCACTCCTGAAGTTGGAGAAGATGGCGAAGTAACGGTTCCGGTTCCGGAGATCACCGTCCAGGTACCGGTTCCGACGCCTGCAATGTTTCCCGCAAGCGAGGCAGTTGTTCCGCAGGTTGACTGATCGGGTCCTGCTGCCGACGAAGTCGGTAACTGAGATACAGTGATCGCAATGTCGTCGGTAGATGGAGTGCAGGAGCCGTTTGAGATGGTCCAGCGGAACGTATTTATTCCGATACTCAATCCCGTTACTGCCGAAGCAGGTGACGAAGGCGTTGTTACTGCACCGGTTCCGGCGATCACGCTCCAGGCTCCCGTTCCGACGGATGGCGTGTTACCCGCTAATGTAGTTGTATCATCGCAGATATTCTGATCGGCTCCTGCAGTTGCAATCGTTGGAGGAGTTAATTGTGTAATGGTTACGTCATCAACGGAGGATGTACAGGTCCCGTTTGAAACGGTCCACCGGAATGTATTTATGCCAATGCTTAATCCGGTCACTCCGGAAGTAGGAGAAGTAGGAGAAGTCACAATGCCCGTTCCTGTGATCACGGTCCATGCTCCGGTTCCGACAGTTGGCGCACTTCCCGTCAGCGTCGCTGTCGCTCCGCAAACATTCTGATCCGGTCCGGCAAATGAAAGATCAGGTGGGGCATACATGGTGATCGTTACATCATCTGCCGATGGGACGCAGGTTCCATTCGAGATGGTCCACCGGAATGTATTGGTGCCGATGCTTAATCCGGTAACACCTGAAGTTGGTGATGCTGGAGTTGTGATCGTTCCGCCTCCCGCGATCACGGTCCATGCTCCGGTGCCGACTACCGGCGTATTGCCCGCTAATGTAGCGGTTGCGGAACAAACCGATTGATCCGGACCAGCAGCGGCGATAGTTGGAATTGACAGAACTGTAATGGCGACGGTATCAACAGAAGGAGGGCATGCGCCATTAGAGATCGTCCACGCAAATGAGCTGGTTCCGGTGCTCATGCCGGTAACTCCCGAAACAGGTGAAGTAGGTGTAGTAAGCGTTCCGGGCCCGCTGATCACTGTCCAGATCCCGGTCCCGATTCCGGGATTATTTCCGAGAAGCGTAGTTGTTGTTCCGCAAATGGATTGATTCGGTCCGGCGGATGATAAACTTGGCGGTGCGGATCTTATGATGATAATATCGTCTACAGAAGAAGTACAGATGCCGTTTGAAATGGTCCATCGGAAGGTATTTGTTCCGACACTTAATCCGGTCACGCCTGAGGTTGGTGAGGTTGGAGTTGTAACCGCTGCGCTTCCTGTGATCACTGTCCACGCACCTGTTCCAATGGCCGGTGTATTTCCAGCAAGTGTTGCGGTTGCTGCACAAACATTCTGATCAGGTCCTGCTGCCGATACGGTCGGTGCAGCCGTCCTTGTGATAATGATGTCGTCTGCTGATGAGGTGCAGGGCCCGTTTGAAATGGTCCATCGGAAGGTATTCGCTCCAACGCTTAATCCCGTTACTCCTGAGGTTGGTGACGTTGGAGTCGTAACGGTTCCGCTTCCTGCGATCACCGTCCATGTTCCTGTTCCGATAGCGGGTGTATTTCCAGCCAGTGTTGCAGTTGCTGCACAAACATTCTGATCCGGTCCTGCAGCCGAAGTGGTCGGCAGATCATATTTTGTGATGGTGATATCATCGGTTGAAGATGTGCAGACACCGTTAGCAATGGTCCAGCGGAATGTATTGACACCGGTGCTTAAGCCGGTTACTCCTGAAGTGGGCGAAGAAGGTGTTGTAACCGTTGCACTTCCGGTGATCACTGTCCAGGTTCCGGTTCCAACAGCAGGTGCATTTCCTGCTAATGCAGCAGTTGTCGCACAAACGTTCTGATCCGGTCCTGCAGCGGAGACAGTCGGTACAGCGGATCTGTTTATAATAATATCATCAGCGGATGG
Organism: Bacteroidia bacterium; assembly: GCA_045805205.1. Lineage (GTDB taxonomy): Bacteria > Bacteroidota > Bacteroidia > 2-12-FULL-35-15 > 2-12-FULL-35-15 > 2-12-FULL-35-15. The sequence continues at coordinate 24,812 of JBJMLR010000002.1, forward strand.
AGTACAAACGCCATTGGAAATGGTCCAGCGGAATGTATTTACTCCGACTCCAAGTCCGGTCACTCCGGAAGTTGGTGAAGAAGGTGTTGTAACGGTTCC
>JBJMLR010000003.1:0-21735 GCA_045805205.1 Bacteroidia bacterium
AATAATATCATCAGCGGATGGAGTACAAACGCCATTGGAAATGGTCCAGCGGAATGTATTTACTCCGACTCCAAGTCCGGTCACTCCGGAAGTTGGTGAAGAAGGTGTTGTAACGGTTCCGCCTCCGGAGATCACTGTCCATGCTCCGGTTCCTGTTACCGGTGCATTTCCTGCCAATGTTGCAGTTGTTGCACAAACACTTTGATCCGGACCTGCGGACGAAGCATCCGGTAGTGCATATCGTATGATCGTCACATCATCCGTCGATGGAGTGCAGGTTCCGTTTGAGATGATCCAGCGGAAGGTATTTGGGCCGGTACTCAATCCCGTTACAGCGGAAGCCGGAGAAGAAGGTGTTGTAACAGTTCCCGTTCCTGCAATCACGGTCCATGCGCCCGTTCCGGTAAGCGGCGTGTTTCCGGCAAGTACCGATGAAGAATCGCAAACGCCCTGATCGGGTCCGGCTGCTGCAATATCTGGAGCGGGATATACCGTGATCGTAACTGAATCGGAAGACGTGGTACAGGCTCCGTTTGAAATGGTCCAGCGTAAGGTATTCACTCCGGTACTTAGTCCGGTTACGGTTGAAGTTGGAGAAGAGGGAGTCAAAACCGTTCCGCTTCCTGCGATCACCATCCACGTTCCTGTTCCTATTGTTGGAATATCCCCGGCCAGTATTGCAGTATCAATACAAATATACTGGTCCGGGCCAGCAACGGAATTGCTTGGCGGTGCATAACGTATGATGCTGATATCATCAGACGATGAAGGACAGATCCCATTTGAAATGGTCCAGCGGAATGTATTCGTGCCAATGCTTAACCCGGTCACGCCGGAAGTTGGAGAAGCAGGTGTTATCACCGTTCCTGTACCTGCGATCACTGTCCATGTTCCCGTTCCGGTAAGCGGTGTATTTCCTGCAAGTACGGAGGACGAATCACAGACAGCCTGATCCGGTCCTGCATCGGAAGCAGAAGGAACATCATCGCTTGTAATAATAACATCGTCTGATGAAGGAGTACAAATCCCGTTTGAGATCGTCCAGCGGAAAGTATTCACGCCGCTGCTCAATCCTGTGGCGCCCGATGTTGGTGAGGATGGTGTTGTTACAGTTGCACTTCCCGTGACCACGCTCCAGCTGCCTGTTCCGACTGCGGGTGCATTTCCTGTAAGTGTTGCGGTGCTGCCGCACACCGATTGGTCAGGTCCCGCATTGGAAGGTGTTGTAAAACTGATACGGGTGATCGTGATATTATCTGTCGACGGCGCGCAGGTACCATTTGTGATGACCCAGCGGAACGTATTGGCACCGCTACTTAAGCCGGTTACAGCCGATGTCGGAGAAGAAGGATTCGTTACGATTCCTGTACCGGCAACCACGCTCCAGCTGCCGGTTCCTATAGCGGGCGCATTTCCGGCAAGTGTTGCTACGGTATCGCAAACACTCTGATCCGGTCCGGCATTGGAAACAGTTGGATTTGCATATCTGGTGATGTTGATATCATCAGTAGATGGAGTACAGGTTCCATTTGAAATGGTCCAGCGGAATGTATTTACTCCGGCACCCAGCGCAGTGACACCGGAAGTTGGCGATGTTGGAGTAGTGATAACTCCGCTTCCTGCGACCACCGTCCACGCTCCGGTTCCCGTGACCGGCGTGTTACCCGCCAGAGTTGCTGTAGTGGCACATACCGACTGGTCAGGTCCGGCTGCAGAGGTAGTAGGTGGAACTAATCTTGTGACGGTGATATTATCAAATGACGAAGTGCAGGGCCCGCTTGTAATCGTCCATCGGAACGTATTCGATCCGATGGCCATTCCGGTCACGCCCGAAGTTGGTGAAGAAGGTGTAGTGATGGTGGCTCCTCCCGAGATTACGGTCCATGTGCCGGTTCCGGTGACTGGCGTGTTTCCCGCTAATGTTGCAGTATTCGAACATACGATCTGGTCGGGTCCCGCATTGGAAGTAGTTGGCGGTGAATACCGGGTGATGATAATATCGTCTACAGAAGAAGTACAGATGCCGTTTGAAATGGTCCATCGGAAGGTATTTGTTCCGACACTTAATCCGGTCACGCCTGAGGTTGGTGAGGTTGGAGTTGTAACCGTTGCGCTTCCTGTGATCACTGTCCACGCACCTGTTCCAATGGCCGGTGTATTTCCTGCAAGTGTTGCGGTTGCTGCACAAACGTTCTGATCAGGTCCTGCTGCCGATACGGTCGGTGCAGCCGTCCTTGTGATAATGATGTCGTCTGCTGATGAGGTGCAGGGCCCGTTTGAAATGGTCCATCGGAAGGTATTCGCTCCAACGCTTAATCCCGTCACTCCTGAGGTTGGTGACGTTGGAGTCGTAACGGTTCCGCTTCCTGCAATCACCGTCCATGTTCCTGTTCCGATAGCGGGTGTATTTCCAGCCAGTGTTGCGGTTGCTGCACAAACATTCTGATCCGGTCCTGCAGCCGAAGTGGTTGGCAGATCATATTTTGTGATGATGATATCATCGGTTGAAGATGTGCAGACACCGTTAGCAATGGTCCAGCGGAATGTATTGACACCGGTGCTTAAGCCGGTTACTCCTGAAGTGGGCGAAGAAGGTGTTGTAACCGTTGCACTTCCGGTGATCACTGTCCAGGTTCCGGTTCCAATAGCAGGTGCATTTCCTGCTAATGCAGCAGTTGTCGCACAAACGTTCTGATCCGGTCCTGCAGCGGAGACAGTCGGTACAGCGGATCTGTTTATAATAATATCATCAGCGGATGGAGTACAAACGCCATTGGAAATGGTCCAGCGGAATGTATTTACTCCGACTCCAAGTCCGGTCACTCCGGAAGTTGGTGAAGAAGGTGTTGTAACGGTTCCGCCTCCGGAGATCACTGTCCATGCTCCGGTTCCTGTTACCGGTGCATTTCCTGCCAATGTTGCAGTTGTTGCACAAACACTTTGATCCGGACCGGCGGCAGATGTTGTCGGAGACAGGTCACGATTTATGGTAATATCATCGGAAGAAGATACACAAGCCGCTCCGTTAGAAATGGTCCAGCGGAATGTATTTGCTCCGGCGCTCAACCCGGTAACTCCTGATCCCGGCAAGCCCGGTACAGTAACGGTGCCGGTCCCTGCAATGACTGTCCAGGCTCCGATACCGGCTGTCGGCGTATTCGCTGCGAGTGTTGCGCTGGCGGAACAGACCGTTTGATCCGGACCTGCATTCGCAGTGCTCGGAGTAATTGCACAGGCGTTATATTCCGGACCGATCGTGTAAAAAGTGGAAGGACTGAATACCGAATTGTAACAGGTTTTTACCCAGGCTGCCGACCTGATCGTATCCGAAAGCCGGAGTTCATCCAGGTCTCCGATCCAGTCTCTCAGCGTCGAAGCGGGATCCATGGCGATCCTGAACACGGAATTCGTTCCCCCTGTCGGATTACTCGCATAGGTAACGGGAGTGCCCAGGAGATTTCCATCCGTATAGAACGAGACAGAATTTGTAGCTGAATTCCTCACGACCGTTACATACATCCAGGTTCCGGTTGTGAGCGTCGATGGAACAGTTGATGTAATGATGTTATCCGTTCCGGAGCCATTCTCCCACCATGTCCTTATTCGCTTGTCCGGATCAATGGAAAGTGTATAGCAATAATTTGCGTTTGCTGCCTCACCTCCGGCACCGCAGGTAAATATATTGTTGTCGTAAGTTGTTGCCTGTAAAGTGGTATTCCGGATCCATCCTTCCATTGTCAGATCCGCCTTGAACTGCAGCGTTGCATCAAGTGCCCGGTTAAGCGACTGGGAAGCAATAAAATTCTGTCCGTCAGCAGCCATACAGGACGGTTGGTTCGTGCTTCCGCTGTTGGTCATCGTATGCGCATTCGATGTCCCATCCAGAAAATCGCTGTGCAGATGCCACACTGCTTTGAATTTGGAATTCCAGGTGGATGTTAAAGACGGATCGGTGGAAACAGAACTGTTGCTGTAATAGATCCTGATATCCGTGTTCGTAGTGGAAGAGAGGTTGGGAATTCTAACCCAGGCAACAATTTCGCCCGTTGTCGGTGAATAATATTCAAGCTGGTGATCCAGGAGAGTAACTCCGTCGGATGCAGTAAAGCGAATGTCCCATCCGTTGATATTTCTTACGTCGCCGCCGCTGCTGGTATGACGGATGTCAAGATCCGTGTGCTTGATGAGGACCGGAAAATCGTTGTGGTTCCCGGGCCCCTGCACCTTTGATGCCTGGATGGTAAGTACCTTGTAAAAATAATAGCCGGGAAGCTGGCCGAAAAAACGGACACTGGAAAGAAGAAGCAACGCTATCAATACCGATTTCTTAAACTGCATGCCGGTAAGATTTACGTTTGGAAAAATTCCTGAAGGCAAGACTCCTTAATTCAGAGAGGCTCGGACACGAAGCGCTATAACGACGGGAGTCGGAGTGTAGATTCATGGGAGTTTACTCCGAAATGTACTAAAAAATGCAAGGAAACCGCAATAATTTATACTTAAGATTGCGTTAATTCGATAGGTACACGAATTTAATCGACATATAGCGCGTATTTATTGACTAGCATACGGCTGATTTTCAGAATTTTCGACGAAAAAAAGTAAAAAACGGGAATATAGTCTCCGGTTAATTTTCCTCGATCACATCCAGGATTTTTTCGAGCTTTTTATCGTCATATTTACCGGAAGTGGTATACATGACCTTGCCGGTTTTGTCGAGAACAAAGAAATACGGGATATCGCGGTCTTTGAATTCCAGTTCATCCTTATAGGTTTTTCCTCCGTCGTAAAAAAGGAGGTACGGCCAAAGCTCTTTGTCTGTTTTTGATTTGATCTTATCTTTTGATGACTGGCTCGCGAGTTTATTGAATCCTGTGAACATCGGAATAAAATAAAGATTCACATCATAATCCACGTGTACATCAAATACATCCGCTTTCGATGCGTCTACTTTTCCGATGAATTTATTATAGATCGGGTTGATCCAGGTTTTCAGATCATCCTCAGCTGCGGTACGGAATGCACAGCAGAGCAAGGTGTATTTCCCTTTTGTATTCTCCGGCAGGTTTACCGCCTTGCCGTTGTAGTCTTCACATTCCATCGCCGGAAAAATGGTTCCGACAACATTTGCTTTCGGCTTGAATGCAGTAACAGTAGCCGCAATCGCGATGATGATCAAAAGGTATCTTTTCATGGTCATAAAATTTATTGGTGGTGATAGCGTAATAAAAGTAATAAAGTGATATTATAACAGCTGTATCCCTTCTTATCCCTTTTATTACATTTTCATTTCAAAATTTCCGGTAATTTCTCTTTTGTCAGTTCTGCCCCCGCGATCTTCAGCACAAATACAGCTTTCCCGTTATCAAAATCGTGCTTCATTTCATTCTTTAATACCTGCATCAGCGCATCATATTCTCCGTAAAGCATAGTGCTGAGTCCGCCTACCTCAACGCGTATATTTTTATTTTGTTTCACCCTTTGTATAAAATCGATCACCTTTTGTTCATACCCGTCGGTGAGAGCATACATGCTTATTTCTACTGTTGCGATCATTTTTTGTGTGGAAGAGAAAGTGAAATGTAAAAAATAAAAGTGATTACTTATTAAGCTCCGCAAAGACCTTATCGGCTTTGAATTTCTTTGCTGCTTTTCCTTTCCGGATGATCTTGATGTGTATGATCGTATCGCCTTGCTGGATCGCGTTTACAACATCCTGTCCTTCCACCACATGACCAAAGATCGTATGGTGCATATCCAGCCAGGGAGTTGCCACGTGTGTGATGAAGAATTGTGAGCCGTTGGTACCGGGGCCTGCATTGGCCATCGCTAAAATACCGGGGCCGGTAAATTTGAACTCCGGTACAAACTCATCTTTGAACATATAACCCGGTCCGCCCGTTCCATTGCCCGCAGGATCGCCTCCCTGGATCATAAAGTTCGGGATCACCCGGTGAAATTTAAGACTATCATAATAAGGTTTGCCATCCGCTTTTACTTTGTTCTTGATCTTTCCTTCTGCAAGTCCGACAAAATTCGCGACGGTTAAAGGGGTTTTCTCAAATTCAAGCTTCAATAAGATCTTTCCTTTGCTGGTTTCCATTTCCGCATAAAGACCGGGTTCCAGCTTGGGCTTTTTGTTTTTTGCAAAACCGGATGTTATTGCCAGCAATAATGTGAAGGCTAATACTACTTTTTTACTCATGAGATTGTTTTTAATGTATTCGTGAATGCGATGCAATTCAAAGATTTTATTTAATGAGGTAAAAATAGTACAACAAATCTAAAACCAAAGAAATGTTAATAAAACCTCACATCATTTTTTCTCTGAAACCTTTGCCAATGTTATTTTTAGGGCATGAAAGTGTGTATCGCCGAGAAACCGAGTGTAGCCAAAGAAATTGCAGAGATCCTGGGCGCAAAGCAGCGGAAAGATGGTTACTATGAAGGCAACGGCTACCAGGTGACCTGGAGCTTCGGGCATTTATGCGAGCTGAAGGAACCACACGAATACGATTCGGCATACCGTGAATGGAACCTGAACATGCTTCCGATCCTTCCGTCGAAATTCGGGATCAAAGTAAAGAACGACAAAGGCGTCGAAAAACAATTCAATACGATATCCGCTTTATTTGAAAATGCAGAAGAGGTGATCAACTGCGGTGATGCCGGGCAGGAAGGAGAGCTCATTCAGCGATGGATCTATTCCAAAGCGAACTGTAAAAAGCCGATGAAACGGCTCTGGATCTCTTCGCTTACCGAAGAAGCCATCCGTGAAGGATTTAAAAAGCTGAAAGAAGGAAAGGATTACGAGAGCTTGTACTTCGCGGGTTATTCGCGCGCAGTTGCCGACTGGCTCCTGGGGATGAACGCAACCCGCTTGTATACCGTTAAATTCGGAAACGGAAAGCAGGTACTTTCGATCGGAAGAGTACAAACGCCGACACTGGCAATGATCGTAAATCGTCAGATGGAGATCAATGCATTTAAATCCGCTGTATTTTTTGAGCTAAAAACGAAGTACCGTGACGTGATCTTCAATGCCGTTCGCGATCGCTTTTACGGGAATGAAAAAGCCGTAGGGGAAGAGCTGATGAATTCTCTGAAAGACCAGCCCTTCGTGATCAGCTTGGTGGATATTAAGAAAGGGAAAGAAACCGCTCCGCGTTTATTCGATCTCACCTCGCTGCAGGTGGAATGCAATAAAAGATTTGCTTTTTCCGCCGACGATACGCTCAAGATCATTCAGAATCTCTACGAGAAAAAGCTGGTCACCTATCCCCGCGTGGACACAACCTATCTTCCTGATGATCTGTACCCGAAGATCCCGGGAATTATGAACAAGCTCGTGAATTATCAGCCGCTGGTCCGGCCATTATTGTCGGCACCAATCCGTAAATCAAATAAAGTCTTTGACGATAAAAAAGTAACGGATCACCATGCGATCATTCCGACAGATGTGCCTGCACAGGGCCTCGCCGGAAATGAAGCCCTGGTGTATGATGCGATCGCGAAAAGATTTTTAGCAGCATTTTATCCGGATTGTGAAGTGTCAAATACAACGGTGATCGGTAAGGTAAAACCTCTGCGATCACCGGATGCAGAAGTTGAATTCAAAGCGAACGGAAAGCAGATCCTGGAGCCGGGGTGGAGAATTGTATACGGAAAAGAAAGCACCGGAGAAGAGGAAGACGAAAAAGAAAAAACGCAGATCCTTCCGGAGTTCACTTCCGGAGAAAGCGGGCCGCATGAAGTGTTTTTATCGGAAGGCAAAACGTCTCCTCCGAAAGCATTTACCGAGGCAACCTTGCTTCGCGCAATGGAAACAGCAGGAAAGCAGGTTGAGGATGAAGAGCTGAGGGACCTGATGAAAGACAATGGAATTGGTCGCCCTTCAACCCGCGCGGCCATCATCGAAACACTTTTCAGAAGGAATTATATCCGGCGTGAACGGAAGAACATTGTTCCTACGATCAAGGGCATGGAACTGATCCGCGTGATCAGCAATGAGCTGCTCAAATCTGCTGAAATGACGGGCAATTGGGAATTTAAATTGCGCCAGATCGAAAAAGGAAGCTACCAGGCGGAAGCATTTTTACAGGAGATGAAACAGATGGTAAGCGAGCTGGTAACGCAGGTGAGAAGTGAGAGTGTACAACGCATTGCAATCGCATCCGCCGCTGCGGGTCCTGAAAAGAAAAGTGATTCGATCACCTGCCCGAAATGCGGGAACGGCGCCATGCTGAAAGGAAAGGCTGCTTTCGGATGCAGCAATTTTAAAAGTGGCTGCGATATGAAAGTGCCCTTCGAGCTGATGGGGAAGAAGCTGACCGAAGCTCAGATCAAAGCATTGCTCGAGAAGAAAAAAACAAGCATCATTAAAGGATTTACCGCGGGAACCGGAAAAAAAGACGGGCTCCTGAAACTGACCGGGACTTTTAATATCGAGTTTGAAGAAGCAGCTGCGAAAGCGCCGAAAGCTTCAAAAAAGATAGAGCAGGTGCCTCCGGCGGTCTGCCCGAAATGTAAAAAGGGAAGTATCCTGAAAGGAAAAACGGCATACGGATGCAGCGAATATAAGAACGGATGTGATTTCCGGTTACCGTTTAATCCGTAACGGATCTATTTTACAAGATTAACATGACCGATATAAAAGCGCTCGTTGTTCCGGTTATCTGTAACATGCACTTTCCAGACATACGTATCGATCTGCGCAATCTTGTCTGAACCTTTTACCTTCCCGTCCCAACCGGTCTCCGGATCATTCGATTTGAACAGCTCATTACCCCAGCGGTCGAAAATTAAAAGTTCATAGGTATTTTCTTTCCACATAATTCCCCGGGGGATAAACGTGTCATTCAATCCGCTTCCATTTGGAGTAAACGAGTTCGGCGCATAAAAAGTGAATCCGATATCGATCACGGTGGTCATGTACGTTGTGTCGGAACAAGGACCATCGCTTACTATGAGCCGGGTAACATAAGTACCTGTCTGATCAAAAGTAAAGGAAGGGTTTTGAATAATCGAAACAGAGCTGTCTGCATCACCAAAGTTCCAGAGCCAGCTAAATGCATTGCTGCTCTGATCAATAAAATGGATCAGCGTATTCACATCGATCGGAGAAGCAGGGTTGATCGAAAAGCCGGCGTTTGGTTTTGCGAGAACGGTGACCGGCGAGCTTAGATAGGTGGTATCAACACATCCGACAGAGTCGATTGTGATCAGGGATACCGGAAACGTTCCTGCATTGAAACAGTGCGAAGGATCGCTTAACACAGATGAAGATCCGTCGGCAAAATTCCAGGAGTAATTCGCTACCGGAAGCGTGGATGTGCTGTTGAATTGAACACACAGCGGACTACAGCCGGCCGTGTCATCGGCGGACAGAGTAATAACAGGGGCTGTGCTTTCAGCAATACTAAAAAAAGCGGAATCGTTACAACCCAGGCTGTCCGTCACAATGAGATAATAATATCCGTTGGAAAGATTGTTTACACCCGCAGTTGTGGCACTTGTAGCGGTCCATGTGTATACGTAAGGTGGAGCTCCTCCCGTAGCCGATCCGGTGGCGCTTCCGTTATTCAATCCGCAGGTGGTAGGAGATGAAACAACGCTGGCAACGGGGTGAAGCGGAAGTATAATATTTACGGTCTGCGTATCGGCACACCCTGCCGCATCCGTGACGATCACGGTATATGTACCTGTCAGTAAACCCGACACTGCGGTAGTGTTTTGTCCGCTGCTCCAGCTATAGGTGAATCCGGGAGTTCCGCCCATGCAATTGATGATTGCACTTCCCTGGGTGATACAATTGATGCTGGTGACAACTGCCGTATCCGTAAGGTATCCCGAAGAGCCGATAATTATTGTATCCTGAACATTATCGACCATACAGTCGCCATCCTGGATCGTTGCAATGTAAATTCCCGGTGGTACATTTACCAGATCGGGGCCGTATTGTGGCGGACTCGTGTTCCATGTGATCGTATAAGGCGCAGCACCTCCGGCAGCAGTAACATGAGCGGAGCCTAATGTTGTGCATATCGCATTAGTAACGGTATTGCTAACACTCAAAGGTAATGTGCTGCATGCGAGAAGTCCGGTCGGGTTCAAGGTGAGTCCGAAGCCGAGGCCGCAGACGTAAAGCTTTCCCGAAGGATCAAACTTCACATCGGTAACAACTCCCGGCATCGGGTAGGAATTCACAAGATTCAGAGCGGTATCGTATTGGCGGACAAAAATATTATCTCCAAGAAACAAATTTCCACAATCATCAGCTGAGATACCTCCCCAATATGCTTTAGATGAATCACCGGAAGAAGGATAGTTGATCCTTTTATAGGTCAATAAACTGCCGGTTCCCCCGTCCCATTTTTTCAATACATAGCTATCGTACGAATAAACCAGTGCATTGGAGGTGGCCAGGCCATTGTATCCGTTTGACAGGTTAGGAATTCCTCCCCCGTAGTACATTGGTGTGCTCACTTCAATAAAAGCATAGTTTGAATTTACATGATAGACCGGCAGGGACAATGCAGACGGCGAAAGCTTTACAAGCTGATTTTCATAGATCCCATCCGGAGATACGGATTTTTTGTTGGTCAGCTGATAACAGTTCCCATATTTGTCGAGCGTCTGAACGCCGACGTCGTGACAACAGCTGGTAGTGGTTATATAACTTACCGGCGTCAACGTGGTCAGGTTCGTATCCATTGTAGCCAGCTGGTAATTTGTACTGTTAATACCTCCTCCGCCGATGACCAGCTTATGGGTGCACCGGTTGAAATCCATTCTCCATATTTCCGAGAATAAAGGATTACCTGTGAATTGTGCAATAGGAATTCCACTGGTGTTGATCTTAAAGACGTTTGCGCCGATAGTTCCACTGAATCCTTCCCCATAGTAACATCTGCCTGAGTTTTTGTCGACAACGAAATCTCCTGCAACCGGCATTCCGCTTGAGAAGGTCAGATAGCTCCAGAGTAGTGTCCCTGCAGCATTGTACTTTAGTATTTTGAATTGCCCGAGAAATACGCCCCCGTACATATATACGTTACCTGCGTTGTCATAATCGACATCAAATGCGTTATTGGTTCCGGGAAATGGCGGAATAACGGTCCAGGGATCGATGATCACCGTTTTATCGGTTATGATCGGATCCAGCACAATGCCAATCATGTTGCTGCGGATCCTGAAACTGCTTTTAACGGGTAACCGGTCTTCTGTGAAAGAGGTTGGCTGATGATCAATGATCTTTCCGAATGAAGATTGAATCCCGAGATCTCCATTTGATAATTGCGCGGAATTGTTCCCGGGAAAATAAAATTTCACCTTTTTAATGTCGGCTCCGGGATGCAGGTAAATGCTGTATTTAATACCTGCAGAATCTTTTGGGAATTCAAAAACGACATCCGTCAGCGGAAAGATATTCTTATAGACCAAACGTTTAAAGGCATTTGCACGAATGCCTTTGTCTGTAGAATTGTCCTGTTTTGAATAGGTGTAGTAGTTACTGACTATACTTTCGGGGATCACGGTTAATCCGGGACTAACGTCCGCAAATTTCATTTCATGATACTGCTCAGTGATCCGGTAATTGAGATCCTGATCTCCTTCTACAGCATTTTCAGCTGCCTCCCCATCCCGCTCATTCTCTTTTTCTGTCCGTTCCGCTTTTTTTCGCTGTACGATCGTGTATCCGCTTCGCGTAAAACAAAATTCAACACCGTCAATATTGGCAGTGTACAGGATATGCTCGTGGTTGGGCAACTTCCTGCCGTCAAACTGGCCTGCATTTTCAATGAAATCTTTTGGTGCAAGAAGCTGGACCTGATTGAAGTCCGTTTGCGCAGGTATGCGAAGCGCACAAAATAAGAGGATGGTAAAAAATGTCTGTTTTTTCATACAACCAGGTAAGGCTGGTTAATGGGGATAGCATATAAAGATAATAAAATTTCTAACTTTATCCAAGTAATGCAGACAATTCCTAAAATGCTCATCATCGGGGCCGTTTGGCCCGAACCCGCTTCATCCGCGGGCGGCAGCCGTACCCTGCAGCTCATGGAGCTTTTCGGCGCAAAGGGCTGGAAAATGACGTTCGCCTCGGCTGCGGCCGATAGTGAATTTGCAGCCGACATCGCAACTTATGGAATTGATAAGGTAAGGGTCGGGCTGAACAGCTCTTCCTTTGATGAGTTCATTTCAAAGCTTCAGCCTGATATTGTGATGTTCGATCGCTTCATGACAGAAGAACAATTCGGATGGAGAGTTGCAGAAAATTGTCCCGCTGCGCTGCGGATCCTGGATACGATCGACCTGCATTGTCTGCGGCAGGCAAGACATGCTGCGGTGAAGCAGAACCGGTCTTTCGGATTTGATGACCTTTTTTCGGATGTCGCGAAGCGCGAGATCGCAAGCATTCTCCGCTGCGATATTTCGCTGATCATTTCTGATTTCGAAATGGGTTTGCTGACGGAGCATTTTAAATTAGATGAGGAACTGCTTCACTATATCCCTTTTCTCCTTCCCGGAGTTACAGGCAAATTAAAGCCGTTTGACGAAAGAAAAGGTTTTGTGACCATCGGAAACTTCCTTCATGAACCGAATTGGGATTCTGTAAAATATTTAAAGGAAAATATCTGGCCCTTGATCCGGAAAGAAATGCCGGATGCGGAAATGAATGTATACGGAGCCTATACTTCTCAGAAAGTGGAACAATTGCACAAGCCATCGGAAGGTTTTTACATTCGCGGAAGAGCAAAGGATTCCAATGAAGTGATCCGGAATGCAAAGGTACTTTTGGCTCCTTTGCGTTTTGGCGCGGGGATCAAAGGTAAGCTAACCGAAGCTATGCAATGCGGAACACCAAGCGTGACTACGTCCGTCGGTGCGGAAGGAATGCATGGAGAATCCGAATGGAACGGAATCATTGCGGACCAAGCCGGGGAGCTTGCTGCTGCCGCCCTTGAACTTTATCAGAACCGTGAAAAATGGGAGAAGGCGCAACGGAACGGAGTGAAGATCATTACCGATTTCTATGATAAACGATTGCATGGCGAAAAGCTGATCAGGCGGATCAGTGAGATCAGCTCGCGCTTAAAATATCACCGAATGAAAAACTTCTATGGCGCTATGCTAATGCATCATACGCTGGCGGGCACGAAGTACATGAGCAAGTGGATCGAGGAGAAGAATAAAAAGTGATTAGGTGATTAAGTGATGAGGTGACCAGGTAACTGGGTGATGAGCCGCGAGAGGTGTACTCCACGTCATTGCGAGGAGGCCTTCCGGCTGACGAAGCAATCTGCAAATTTTAACCCCGTCAAATAAAAATATTCTCATTTTCCTGCGCTGATATAGAACTCATTCGGGTATTTCATCTTCGATTTTTCCCGCTCTTTATCGGGAACCGCAGTGGCAATTTTGTCGCTGGATTCCCATAAGAATCTTGTCCACAGCGGGTAATTAAATCTTTCGGAATTATTTACCAGGCTGTCATTCCGGAAATTATAGGAGTTATAAACCCAATATGCGTGGCCTTTGTAATTGGCGTAAACGCATGATAAGATCTCATAACTGCCATCACCATCCAGATCGTACTCATAATCATCCGCAAAATCACAAAATGTGAAGCACGTAAATGCCGTGTCTCCTCTGTTCATCAGGTAAATTTTAGTGGAAAGGCCTCCTGCGAGACCACAACCGCCACCCCACATCTGGAACTTAATGTCTTTAAAACCGTTTCCATCGATATCGGCACACTCGATATTTTCTTCAGTGCCGCCCCACCATGTTGCATAGGCTGCCGGATGAAAACGGAATATTCTTTTTTTTCCTTTGTAAATGTTTACTGTGATGTGACCTTCGTCTTCGTCGGCCAGAATGTATTTAACGCTGAGTCCTTTTTCGGGATATATTTTGCGCAAGCTGGCAGAATAGCTTCTGACGGATTTAAGGGTATCGTTAGAAGTAACGACAGGAATCCGCGTGTACTTAATGTGTGGAAATGTGTTAAAATGTCTGACTCCTTCGCTTCCGTGAAAAGCGAAAAAAATGGCAGAAAGAAAAACCATCAGGATCATATTCCTATAGCGTCGCATAGCTCTAGTAGGTATTCGCAACCGTTTCCAGCAATTCGCAGTCAGCAATGCTTTGAGGAGAGATCATCTTTTCTTCGTAAGGGATCTTGCTGCCATAGCGTTCATTCAGCTTTGCTTTTACCGGAGCACTTGTCAGATCCAGGTCCTTTAGTGTTTGTAATTTTCCGACTTCGATACCGGCGCCATTTTTATAGATCTTCCATACCAGCTCGGAACAGTAGATCAGCTCGTCGCTCCAGCCGAAATACAGGTCATAGCCCGCACCTTTGTATTTTTCTCCGGCTTTTTTCATTTTAGAAATAACATCAGGAGTTAAAACCGTTTCCGCATTTTTTAATCGCTTGACAATGTATTTCCCGCCTGTTCCATGATTGATCCATTCTTTAAAAGGTGTGTATAATACCGGGCCGACCGCCTCATATACATAGAATTCTTTTCCTTTTGAAAACACGATCCCGCAGTGACTGTATTGGGAATACGTTGCCAGCTTTACGGCAATGGATTGCGAGCCTTCCGAAGATTGAAATACAATATCACCATTGTGAAGAGCAGGTTCGGTGCGGGAAAATAAAAAGGAGCAAAGCAGCAGGATACACATGCCGGCGATCCCGAGCTTCCAGATGACCACCCGCGTTTTGCGCGGAGCCAGATCACGGTACATTAATGAAATGAGTTATTCAGGCTGTTGGTGAAATCCTGTCCGACACCGCCGAAAGGGCTGAGTCCATTGGCCGGACCGAAATTATACATTCCCTGGTGAGTATCGAAGTAAGGGCTTTGTCCGTTTGAAATACTCGTTTCGATACTGATCCAGCTATGGTTGGACGTCTGATATTTCAGACCGAGTGATGCTGCTTTGTAACTGTTCTTTGAAAGATTATTTACATCGGTCATCACAGCGCCGCCGAAAGTAACACGCCTGGATAGCTTATATTCGCCTCCTGCAAAAAGAAGATTACCGCTTGCATTGCGCCTCGAAGGATTATATAATGCCTCGGTTGAACTTAGCGGCATGAAAGTGTTACCGGTGATCGAATAATGCATTAGTCCGAAGTTCATCTTGAACCTGTCGTTCAGCTGATAGCTGATCTTCGGGGCGATAAATGCCGAATAGTAAGTACTCTTATTGAAAGTGCTGACGCCTGTTCCGGCGCTGATCGATCCTGAAATACGATCTTTCGGTTTGAGTTTCGGTTTAGCCGGATCAAAATAATCGTCAGTGGTTGTTTGAGCGTAAGATGCAGCGCTCAGAAAAAGAAGTGAAAAAAAGAATACCTTTTTCATGACCTTAGGCGGATTGGTTGAGTAAAGTTAAACAGAAAATGACCGAATTCCAAACACTTTAACTTTTCTTAAAAAAATGAGACCCTTTGCAGCGGGTTGAACCCTAATTCGTAAATTCGTGGAAATTTGTATTGCGCACTATGAAATTATTCATCAAGAACATTCACCCCGACATTAATGAGATGCAGCTGGAAGGACTTTTTGCGAAGTTCGGCTCCGTGGTGGATACCAAGATCATCTACGACAAGATCACCTGGGAATCCAAAGGTTATGCATTCATGGAAATGGCAAAAAAAGCAGATGGAGAAAAGGCAATTGCCGAATTGAACGGCAAGGAGATAAAAGGCATGGTGCTGAGCGTCGAGGAAGCTGAAGAGCGAAGACGATAATCCCTGTTTTCAACAATCCCCCTTTAACAATTTTATAAGCCGGATCGCTTTATCTCGCGGTTCCATCAGCATCTTTGTCCCGATGCTGAAATATTCGATCACCATAGTCATTTTCGGGTTGCTGCTCGCCTGCGGTGCGTCCCAAACCGGCGGGGAGAAAAAACCGGAGCCGGTTGCCGGAGATAATGACAGCATTCAGCAGATCCGGAAAGAGATCCATGCTGATGAAAAAGCCGCTCTTCTCAAAGAGATCTTCCGGGTAAAAGTCAAAGACAATAAACTCAATGCCTGTGTATTGGTTGCTCAGCGGGGACAGATCATCTACGAAAATTCTTACGGCTATTCAGATCTTGCAAAAAAAACACCTCTTACCATTCGTTCCGCATTTCAGCTTGCTTCCGTATCGAAAACACTTACGGCGGGTGCTGTTTTATTGCTGAAGGACCAGGGAAAGCTGCAGCTGACGGATGATGTAAAGAAATACATTCCTGATTTTCCTTATGATGGTGTTACCATAAAATCCCTTTTATGCCACCGCTCGGGATTGAGCAATTACATTTATTTTGGTGAGCCTTATTGTGATGATAAAAATTGCTACAACGGAAAGACCTTCGATAACAATGCGGTGCTGGAGATCATGAAAACGGTGAAGCCTGCGCCTTACGCAGCACCTGATAAAAAATTTGAATATTGCAATACCAATTATGCGCTGCTGGCCACGATCGTAGAGAAGATCTCGGGACAAGATTTTCCGGATTTCATGGAACAGAATATCTTCCGGCCGCTGGGAATGAATGACTCCTGGGTGCACCGACCGGGTAAAGACAAGGACCATGACAATGTAACCAAAGGTCACGACGGTTTTGGAAAAGCAGAAGTCGATTTTTATTCGGATGATGTCCTGGGCGACAAAGGCGTTTATGCTACGGTGGAGGATCTGCTTAAGTGGGATCAGGCGCTGTATTCCGAAAAGCTCCTGAAAAAAGAAACCCTGGAAGAGGCATTTACCGGCTATAGCAATGAGCATAAGGGGAAACGGAATTATGGCCTGGGCTGGCGCCTGACGGATGATGGCGTGCATCCGAAGATCATTTATCACAACGGCTGGTGGCATGGATATACCACGCTGTTCTACCGCCGTCCGGCTGATCAGACAACTGTCATTATCCTTTCCAACAAGTTCAGCCGGGCAACCTATCACATTGAGGACGTACTATCTGTATTAGGCGATCCGGGAGCTTCTCCGGACCCCGAAGAATAATTTAGGGCATCATTTCCGGTTATTTCCCATTTTACCATACCTTTGTGCCCTGAACGAAAGATTTTGCGGTGCGGACGGGAATATGAAAGGCATTAACGGACAAAACCCAACTGCTGTCGAATATTCCTTCCCCCTGTGTAAGTTATCGTGAAATTTGCAGACCAAATATCAATTTGAATTCCCAATAACTAAAACAAAATAACCATGATCAAAAATTTGAAGTATTTATTGGCCTTTTTACCATTTGCATTCAGCTGCGGAAACGGCAATAAAGAAGGTGCGCTCACAGCAGAAGACAGCCTTACTGCAGTATCAGGCGGACAAGCGGTGCGGATCCATAACCAGGATTCCAGTATCCAGTCATTCATCCGTGGATTCAACGAGATCCAGGAGAACCTTGATCAGATCAAAGAAAAAGAAAAGATCGTGACCGCTAACAGTAAAGATGCGGAAACCCGTAAGACAAAAGAAGAGCAGATCGTAGCCGACATCCAGGCAATGTATGACCTGATGAACAAGAACAAGCAGCGGATCGCTTCCTTGAAGTCTAAACTGAAAGAATCAAACGGCAAAAATGATGAGCTTGAAAAATTCATTGCCCGTCTGACCTCCGATATCGAAGAAAAAGATGCGCAGATCAACGATCTCAAAGATCAGCTGGAAAAGCTGAATGTTGAAATGGCGAACCTGAACACAACCTATGAAGAGGCGGTGCAGGAATCGGAAGTAAAAACAGAAAAGCTGAATACAGCCTATTACGCGTTTGGTACTTCCAAGGAGCTGATCAAAAATAACGTCCTCACTAAAGAAGGCGGATTCATCGGGATGGGAAAAACCGCGAAGATGAAAGAGGATTTCAACAAAGGATATTTTACGAAAGTAGATGTTTCTACTTTGACGGAAATTCCGCTGGGAGCTAAAAAAGCGAAGATGATCACAACACATCCTGCCGGATCATACAAGATCGAGGGTGCCGATGGAAAAGCAGAGAAGCTGGTGATCACCAATCCTGAGGAATTCTGGAGCGCTTCAAAATACTGCGTGATCGTAGTAGAATAACGCGCTTTAACTGAATAAGAAAGCACCGTTACCTGAGCTTATCGAAGGGACGGTGCTTTTAATTTTTACGACAAATGAAACAACGCAACATCACGGTCACCAAAACGGCCCGCTATTTTGTTTCCGGAGAGCTGAGTGAAAGCACCGAGCAGCTCTGGTTCGTTTGTCACGGCTATGCGCAGCTGGCTAACGCTTTCCTGGAATGGTTCGATGTACTCGACAAGAAAAAAAATCTTATCGTGGCGCCGGAAGGATTGCACCGTTTTTACTGGAAAGGTTTTTCGGAAAAAGTGGTGGCGAGCTGGATGACCAAAGAAGACAGGGAAGATGACATCGCTGATTATGTGAACTTTCTGAATAAAGTGTATGATGAAGTTACTCCGGGGAATAAAAAGCTGGTCATCAACGTGCTTGGTTTTTCCCAGGGAACAGCGACTGTTTGCCGCTGGGTGGCAAAAGGACATGTCCGTCCGGACAACCTGATCCTTTGGGCAGGCAGTGTTCCGCCCGACCTGGATATTTTTAAGGGAGTGAATACGTATGTTGTGCTGGGTGATGCAGATGAGTTTATTCCGGAGCAGGAAGCTGAGAAGCAGCTGGCACTGCTGGATGCGAAGGAGATCAGGTATGAATTGATCCGTTTCCAGGGAAGGCATGAAGTAGATAAAAAAACATTGCTTCTCCTCAGCGAAAAGCTCAGATAATGATCCTGAAATTTTTTACAATTCTCCAATTGTCCAACTCTCCAGTTCTCCCCCTCTCCAATTCTCTAATTCTCCAATTCTTTATTTCGAAAACGTCTTCAGCCAGGCGATCGCATCGGATTCACTCGTAAAGCTGCGGGTAGGGCGGATCGGCTTATCGAATGCCATATAGATATTCAATACGAGTTTCATTGCCGTTGTATTGACGATCATCGCATCCGCGATCGTATACAGGTTTCCTTCTTCCTTCGCAGAAAGAGCCCGTGCATCTTTGTGGATGGCAACATATTGATTTACGGTAACGAGGTTACAGAATTTTTTTCCACCCCCGATCGATTCAACAGTGCGGAGAATGTCACGCACATCGTTCACCCCGAATTCGTCTACCGCTTTCAGGTCGAAATGCATGATCCCATCCTCACGCAGGGAAACTGTAGAAGCCCTGAGCTCTACTTTGTGCAGGTGAGATACGGGAACAAGAATTTTCATGGTCAGTACATCAGTGTCCGCAGCCAGAGGATCGCTTTCTCTTCTTCGCTGAACATTTTGGTCGGGCGGACAGGCTTGAAGATCCTGATAAAAAAATTGGTAGCGATGCGGATAGCGGCCGATTTTACGACCACTGCGTTTGCGACCGTATACCTTGCTGCGATCTCGCTGGCGGCATATTCACTTGCCTCCTTGCTGATCGCGTTGTATTCATTGACAACCACCAATACCGGGTATTTTGCCCTTTTTCCGATGATGCCGATGGATTCAGTGAGCTCCCGGACATCCTTTTCTTCAAGTTCCCGGTTGATGATCTTCATTTCTACGCGAAATATGCCGTCGTCCCGGAGGGAAACAGTAGCAGACGATAATTCAACCTGGTCTATAATATCAATCTGTTTATCTGTCATTTTATACCGTTTGTCTATACAAAAATAGATCATAAAAAATATAAAGTCAAGTAAATAATTCATGTCGGTACATAGGTTTTAAAGTATCTTTGTGCCCTGAATTTTTCCTATGAAGCTCCTGTATTCTTATCTTAAAAATTATAAATGGCTGGTGGTATTAGCGCTGGCGCTTGCAACCGTCAACCAGGTCTTTTCGCTTTTGGACCCGCTGGTATTTAAGCATCTGATCGACTGGTATGCTGCAATTCATCAGGGTTGGAGCGCCGATGGCTTCATCAAAGGAGTCGCATTCTGGATCATGATCTCGATGAGCTTTGCAATGATCTCCCGCATTGCTAAGAACTTCCAGGATTATTATTTGAATGTGGTCACACAAAAGCTGGGTGCACAGATCTACTCTGACGGGCTCCAGCATTCCCTGGAGCTGCCTTACCAGGTTTTTGAAGATCAAAGAAGCGGGGAGACGCTCGGCAAGCTTCAGAAAGTCCGTTCGGATGTAGAGAAGCTGATCATGTCTTTCATCAGTATTCTTTTTACTTCGCTCGTCGGAGTTATGTTTGTAATGATCTATGCAGTCAGCATTCATTGGCTGATCGCAGTTGTTTACTTTGCTTCGGTTCCTGTTCTTGGTTTTGTTACTTCGGCGCTTAGCAAGCGGATCAAGATCATTCAAAAAAAGATCGTCGGTGAAACCACTGCTCTCGCCGGATCCACAACAGAATCACTAAGGAATATCGAGCTGGTGAAAAGTCTTGGTCTGGCCGACCAGGAAATAAAGCGACTGAACGGAACGACTATTAAGATCCTCGGACTCGAGCTGAAAAAAGTGCGTTACATCCGCAGCATCAGCTTCATCCAGGGTACATTCGTTAACTTGCTGAGAAGCTGTATTCTCTTTCTTTTGCTCTACCTGATCTTTCGTGGCAAGCTTTCTACGGGTGACCTGTTTGCTTTGCAGATCTATTCCTTTTTTATTTTCGGGCCTCTCCAGGAACTGGGAAATATTATTAATGTGTACAGGGAAGCTGAAGTGTCGCTGGATAATTTTAACGCAATCCTGAACACTCCAAAGGAAGCGAAGCCTGCAAACCCGGTTTCTGTAAAGAATGTAGACGACCTTGAATTCAGCGGTGTCAGCTTCAAGCATCAAAGCGCAGGTACAAAAGCGCTGGATGAAATTTCCTTTAAAGCACAGAGGGGGCAGACGGTCGCATTCGTCGGGCCATCCGGATCGGGTAAAACCACACTGGTGAAATTGCTGGTTGGATTATATCATCCGCAGGGAGGAGAGATCCGGTACAACGGACATTCATACGATCAGGTGGACCTGGATCAGCTGCGTTCACAGATCGGTTTTGTAACACAGGATACGCAATTGTTTTCCGGAACGATCAAGGAAAACCTGCTGTTTGTTGCGCCGGGTGCAACGGATGAAGAGTGCCTGGACGTATTGCAAAAAGCGGCCTGCCAGAGCTTACTTGCCCGTGCCGATAAAGGCATCGATACGATGATCGGTGAAGGCGGAGTGAAGGTATCGGGTGGAGAAAAGCAGCGTTTATCGATTGCGCGCGCGTTATTGAGAAAGCCGTCTTTGCTGGTATTTGATGAAGCGACCTCTTCACTTGATTCGATCACGGAAGATGAGATCAGCAGGACCGTTCGTGAATTATCGTCCAACAGGAATCAATTGACCATCATGATCGCACATCGCCTCAGCACGATCATGCATGCGGATACGATCTATTGTCTTGAAAAAGGCCGTATCATCGAACAGGGAAAGCACGAGGAACTGATCGCGCAAAAAGGACTGTATTACGCAATGTGGCGCCAGCAGATCGGGGAGAAGAAGGATTGACGAGGTGACTATCAGGTGATTGGGTGACTAAGTGATTAGGTGATGAAGGAAAAGGAAAAAGGAAAAAGGAAAAAGGAAAAAGGAAAAAGGAAAAAGGAAAAAGGAAAAAGGAAAAAGGAAAAAGGAAAAAGGAAAAAGGAAAAAGGAAAAAGGAAAAAGGAAAAAGGAAAAAGGAAAAAGGAAAA
>JBJMLR010000004.1:0-241273 GCA_045805205.1 Bacteroidia bacterium
CTGTCCATGCGTGAATGCTTTTGCATTGATGCTTTCACTCATTTCATGCGCTGTGCTGTCGGTGTGAATCTTTACATCGCTGAGATCGGTGCCCATCTTTGAGCCGATCTCATTTTGCGTAACAGCATCCAGGTTTTGTCCGCCGCCTTTGGAGCTGTTCAGGCTGGATTGAAACTGATCGGTGATCTCAGGAGTATCGCTTTCGCTTTTGGTTTGAAGGGAATTATCGGAAGGTGGCTGGTTCTTCACCAGGCCGCTTGCATCTTCGCCGGAGACGATCTTGTTCGCAACCGCGTCCGCATGCTGCTCAAAGGCATCATCGGAAGCGCCAATGCTGAGCTCAGACTTTCTCCGGAGCGCCGCTTCTTCCTCCATGCGGTATATGAGCGCACGGCGATCTTTGATCCGCTGGATCCTGTCATCTTTATCGTTGGGCCGGTAGTCGTAATCTCTCATGGGATCTGTGGAAACAGGGGAAATATCAGCCTAAATGGAATAATAAGCAAGGACAGTTTTTTGAAAAACGGACAGCGTAGATGGGGTATCCGAAAAATCAAAATATTGATTTTCAGGTCTTAAGGTCGCATTTTTACCGGATAAAAAAACAGCGAATTACTGCTTTTTGCGCTTCTTTCCGGAGGAGGATCTTGTCTTTTCTTCCGGTACTTCATACCGCAGCACACCACCCCAAAGCGACATCTGGTTCTGGATCCAGCTGCTGCGGCTCAGGACATGCGCACTCGGACGTGCGGCTTTAAAAATGATAGGATTGGGGAGCACCGCAGCGATCCTCGCGGCTTCTTCCCTGGTCAGGTACTTCGCATCTTTTTTGAAAAACTCCTTGGAAGCCGCTTGCGCACCATATACGCCGTCTCCCATTTCGATCACATTCAGATACACTTCCATAATGCGCTGCTTGCTCCAGAACAATTCGATCAGCACCGTGAAATATGCTTCAAATCCTTTCCGGATCCTTCGTGTAATTCCATTGCCTTGCCACAGGAAAACATTTTTAGCGACCTGCTGGCTGATCGTGCTGGCACCACGCGTTCGCTCATGTGTATCATTGTATTCCATCGCTTTCTGAATGGCATCGAAATCAAATCCATGATGCTTCAGAAAATTCTGATCCTCAGAACACACCACCGCCAGCTGAAGATCCGGGGAGATCTCTTCCAGCGGCACCCAGTCCTTTTTAAGCTTCATGTCTTTCCCGTCTATCTTCTGCTCCACGCAGCGCGTCAGCATCAGCGGTGTGACCGGGATCGGTACCCAGCGGAAAAGGATCACCGAGAAAACGCTGACGATCACAAACCACATCGCCGCTTTCCAGGTGAAGCGCCATAATTTTTTGAGGAACTCCTTCACGATCAGAAATCGAAATCGAATTTAGGACAATCGGCGGCACCGCCGGGTGGATGATATCCTTCGGCACTCATCACCGGGCTCAGCCCGATCATGATCTCGTCGGAGTTCGCATTCGCAGCCCGGAACGCAGAAACCGTATAATCATAAGATAAGCCAACCACCACATTTTTTAAAACGCGGATCTGAAGAATGGCGGCAACAGCATCATGTGCACGATACGTTACGCCGAAACCGATCCGCTGACGGAAGTATGCCATAAAATTAAGCTGCGCAGATGGAATGCTATAGAAATTCGACTGCACATTGATCCCCGGAACAAAAATAAAATCATACCCCTGCGAACGGAATTTTTTGTTTGCCGTAAACACCAGCGTCGGCAGCAAATGACTGCCATTCGATCCGATCTCTTTGTTTCCCTGCTTCAGCGTATTCTTATACACATTCCTTGCAGAAACACCAACCGAGCCCTTTTTTGAATAGAGGTACAATCCCGGAACCACATCCGGAACCAATACCTTCGGACCATTCCGGTCGATCGCAGGATCCTGCGGATCAAAAAGAGAAGAGAGCGCCACGCTCTTCACACCGGCCGCAACACCAAAGCCCAGGAAATATTTCGGTGAAAGCTTCAGGTGGATCGTGTAGGATCCGGATACGGTCTTTGTCGTAAACAAGCCAAACTTATCCTGTTCGATATACGCGCCCAATCCATGCCAGTAATATTTATATCCTTTCTTCCCGAAATCTTTTGTAATGCTCGCAAAGGTTGTTTCCGGGGCAAGCGCAAATCCGCGCCACTGCGTTCTTTTTCCAACCAGGATCGTAAGTCCTTTTTCACTCCCGGCAACAGCAGGATTCAAACCGTAATTGTTGAGCATGAACTGCGAGTACTGAACAGCCTGCTGCGCCTGCATTCCAAAGGAAAACAAAAACACAAATGATATGAAGAGGCTCTTTTTCATTTATTTCAATACGGTCAGGCTTCCCTTGATGATCGTTCCACTTTCATTTCCATCCTGGTAAATCACATAAAAATAAGAGGCATCGGGAACGGTTACACCCAAAAGATCTTTACCATCCCAGGGTTCATACAAGCCGGTGTGTTCAAACACTTTCTGACCAAGGCGATTGAATACGATCACCCTCGCCAGCGGAAAGAACTGAAAATTTGCAATGTCCCAGGCATCATGGATGTCGTCGCCATTCGGCGTTATGAAAACCGACGGTGTCATGTTACATTTATTGGTACCGATGTGTACGCTCGCCACGGTGTCATTACCCAATGCATCTGTGATCGTAACGGAATAGTCGCCTTCCGTTAATCCGTAAATGCTGTCGGTCACCTGGCCCGTGCTCCAGCTGAATGTATATGGAGGATAGGTCATGTTCACTGACACGCCGATCTTGCCGAACTCTGTATTATTACATAATACATTGTGCGGACGAATGCTGAATTCGATCTGCGCGCAAAGCGAAGACGCTGTCAGTAAAAAGAAAAACAGGAGTATTTTTTTCATCACTGGCAGATCTTGGTTGAGAGTTCATCTGCCATCACGCTTCCTTTTTCTGCTGCGGCCTTCAGCAATTCACAGGCGGGTGTTTTATCACCATGCTGGTACATGGTCGTTGCCAGACCGATGTATGCCTCGCGGTAAGAAGGGTCGAGCTCGATCACCTTTTTATAATCCGCAACGGCACCGGCATAATCACCGGAAAGATCTTTCCAGAATGCACGGCTGTAATAAGCATTTGCATATTTATCATCGAGTGCGATCGATTTGTCAAGATCGGCAATTGCGGCAGGATAATCGTCCAGGTGCGCTTTGGCAAGTGCACGGTTGTAATAGGGTTTCGGCTTAACCGGACTCAGCTCTATCGCTTTGCTGAAATCTTTGATGGCGCCGATATAATCCTTGAGCTGGGCTTTCACAATTCCTCTCCCGTTCACCGCATCAAAATAAGCCGGGTTCAGCTTTATTGCTTTGTCGAGCAGCTTAACGGCAAGCTTGTACTCGCCCATCTTGTAATTGATAAATCCCTGGAGACAATATGCACTGTCATAGTTCGGGTTCTGGTTCAGCGCATTATCAAGATCCTGCAAGGCTGCTGCATAATCTTTCTGCGAATCGTTGATGATCGCACTTTTATAAAATTCCTGGGCGGAATTCTGCGCAAATGCAAAAGCAGCGATACACATAAAAATAAATGTTATCGCTGCTTTCCTGCTCAGTTTCATTTTCTTATTTTAACAGGTCGCCGAGGGCGTTATTGAAAAGATCTTTTGCTTCAGCTACTGTTCCGAACGACTCACCGTCGATCACCATTTCTTTGCCTTTCACATCGCCAAGGTATTCGAATTCCGCATTGGTCGACATCATCAGATCGATAAATCTATCTTCCTCCGATTTCTTAACCGATACCACGATCCGGCTCTGCGATTCACCGAACAGGAAGGCATCTTTCCGGATATCTTCATCACAGCTGATATCAAAGCCTAATCCATTGGTCATCGAGCTTTCGAGAAGCGTGATGAACAAACCGCCGTCTGCACAATCGTGCGCAGACTGGATCACTTTATTTTTGACCAGGGTCTTGACTGCTTTCTGAACTTCATATTCCTCATTAAGGTCGAAAGCAGGCGCAGGAGTATTTTTCACTTTGTGATAAGAGTACAGATATTCAGAAGAAGAAATATCATTTTTCGATGAGCCGATGAGGTAAATAGAATCTCCGTCATTTTTGAAATTCAGCGTCATGCGTGTCGACTTATCTTTCAGCACTCCGAGCATTCCGATCGTTGGTGTCGGGAAAACAGGTCCTTCGTAAGAGCTCTGGTTGTAAAAGCTCACATTTCCGCCGGTTACAGGGGTTTCAAATTTCACACAGGCAGCGCCCATTCCTTTGATCGCTCCCACAAATTGCCAGTATACTTCCGGGTTATACGGGTTCCCGAAATTCAGACAGTTCGTGATCGCCGAAGGCTCACCCCCGCTGCAAACGATATTACGTGCCGCTTCAGAAACAGCGATCGCGCATCCGACTTCGGGGTCTGCATTCACATAGCGGGAATTACAATCAACCTTCAGCGCAATGGCTTTGTTGGTTCCCTTGATGTTCACAATTGCAGCGTCGGACGGAGCATTGGTGCTCATGTTCACGGTTCCGACCATGGAATCGTATTGGTTGTAGATCCACTGCTTCGATGCGATATTCGGATGTCCGATCAGGAATTTTGCTACTGCTTTCAGATCTTTCGGCAGCTCAACCGATTCCATTTTGAATTTTTTTGACTCTGCGAAATAAGCAGGCTCCTTATATTCTCTGTGATATACAGGGGCACCGCCACCAAGCACAAGATCATCTGCAGGAACATCCGCCACCAGTTCATCTTCTACAAAATATTTAAGGCGTTTGGTATCCGTTACCACACCGATCACGGCACAATTCAGATCCCATTTTTCAAAAACTTTTTCTACTTCTTTTTCTCTTCCTTTCTTCACAATGATGAGCATTCGCTCCTGCGATTCGGAAAGGAGAATTTCAAAGGGCTGCATATTTGACTGCCGTGTCGGAACGCGATCCAGCCAGATATCCATGCCATGCTCTCCTTTTGCGCTCATCTCGGAAGTAGAGCAGGTAATTCCCGCTGCTCCCATGTCCTGCATCCCGATCACTGCGCCGGTTTTGATCACCTCCAGTGTGGCCTCCAGCAATAATTTTTCCTGGAACGGATCGCCCACCTGCACTGCAGGAAGATCTTTTGCAGAATCTTCGGTAATATCCGCGGAAGCGAAGGTTGCTCCATGGATCCCGTCTTTTCCGGTTGCGGAACCGACAATATAAACCGGATTTCCTACACCATAAGAAGTTGCAGAAACGGTCTCCCCGGCTTTTACGATCCCGGCAGAAAATGCATTTACCAGCGGATTCACATTATAGCATTCATCGAAGAACACTTCACCCGCAACGGTTGGAATGCCGAATGCATTGCCGTAGTCGCCGATTCCCTTCACAACGCCCTTCACCAGCCATTTCGTCCGGTCAAGCTTGATATCACCGAACCGCAATGAATTCATCTGCGCGATCGGGCGTGCGCCCATGGTGAAAATATCGCGGTTGATCCCGCCGACACCGGTTGCCGCTCCCTGGTAAGGCTCCAATGCGCTCGGGTGATTGTGCGATTCGATCTTGAACGCGCAGCCCAGACCATCGCCGATATCAACGAGACCGGCATTTTCCGCTCCTGCTTCAGCAAGAATATACGGACCTTTTTTAGGAAGCTTTTTCAGCCATACGATGGAATTTTTATACGAACAGTGCTCGCTCCACATTACTGAAAAAATACTCAGCTCGGTAAAATTCGGTGTACGGCTAAGGATCTGTTTGATCTTCTCGAATTCTTCCGGAAGAAGTCCGAGCTTCTTCGCCGTTTCAACTGTTGTTAACTGATCCTGTGCTGTTGCAGACATAAAAATTATTTGTTGTGTTGATGAACCGGAGAATTAAACCGAAAAGCTGAATGTGCAAACTTTCAAAAAAGTTCCTGTACATCAATAAACTCCGATTCAACGATCTCTGATCCTGTCCTTTAAAATGAGCTCAAATTTACAGAAAACAGGGGGATCTGGGGGAATATTTATTTTGGAGTTTTCAACAGTTTTCTATTTGCTATATTTGAGCGAATTATCCCAAATATCCAACATTGGAGCTACTTCTGACCATAACCTATACCCTGCTGTTCATTTTTCTTATCCACAGGATGAGGTTCTTTGAAACCGACGGGATCTCGCGACGCGGCATCAGCTTTCTTTTTCTGCTAAAAGTACTTTCAGGAATTGTCGTCTGGGCAGTTTATACATTTTATTATACCGACCGGGCCACGGCGGATATTTACAAATACTTCGACGACAGTAAAGTGATCTATGATTCCTTCCGGACCCGGCCGGACGACTTTTTCAGATTGCTTTCCGGGATCGGCAACAACACCCCGGCATTTGATCATTATTATTCTGAAATGAACTATTGGGCAAGAAAGGTCGACAGCAGCATTTATAATGACAGCCATACGATTATCCGTTTCAATGCGCTCCTGCGTTTCTTCTCAATGGGTTACTACAATGTGCATACGGTTATTTTCTGCTTTCTGTCACTCACCGGTCTCACCGCGATCTACAAAACATTTGTCGGACACCTGCAGAACAAAAAACGCGAATTGCTTTTTGCTGTTTTTCTTCTTCCTTCAGTTCTGTTCTGGGGCTCCGGCGCACTTAAGGAAGCACTGATCTTTTTTGCGCTCGGATTGCTGATCTACCATGCCGACCGGCTTTTTCGCTCCAGATCGGTACTGATCTTCCTGTTGGTGACACTGCTTCTCGCCTTTTCTAAATTTTACGTCTGGCTCTGCGTGATCCCCGGAATTATACTGCTGGTGCTGGTCAATAAAACGTCCTCAAAAAAAATCTTCCTGAAATTTCTTGTCGTCCTCGCCTTAATCTCCATTCTCGGCCTCAACAGCGAAACGCTTTTCAATATTCAGAGTCCATTCGTAACCTTATCGCTTAAGCAGCAGGAGTTCATGCAGCTTGGCACCGGCCAATTCACCGATTCCGGCCATAATCCTATTCCGGCAGCAAACAGCCTGGTGAACATCAGGCCACTCGAACCGACACCGGCATCATTCATTAAAAATTCGCCACAAGCGCTGGTCAACACTTTTCTGCGTCCGTATCTATGGGAATGCCGCGGCCCGCTGATGCTTTTATCCGGCCTGGAAACGTTGCTTGTCCTTTTCCTGATCGCAGTGTGCATCGTGTTCATGAAAGATCCAGGAAAGATCAGCTGGCTGTATGTACTTTTCTGTCTATCCTTTGTGCTGCTTCAATTTTTGATCATCGGCGAAACCACACCGGTCCTGGGCGCAATTGCGAGGTATAAAACCATTGCGCTCCCGTTTCTGCTGATCGGGTTTCTATTTGTTCTCAATAAAGAACGGATGCTTGCCCGGCTGCCTTTTCTGAAAAAAATACTCAATTGATAAATTAGTTTAATTTTGTTCCATAACGAAAAAAGATCAATGTATGAGCCGAAATAGCCTGTTCCGCAAAAAACCAGTAAATGCAGTTCTTCAGCAAGGCGGCGACGGTGAGCATTCCGGGCTGCACAAGGTGCTGAACGTACGTGATCTTACTTTCTTCGGGATTGCAGCGATCATCGGCGGAGGAACATTCAGCGCGATCGGGAATGCCTGCTTTTCGGGCGGACCGGCCGTGATTCTCCTGTACATTATCTGCGCCATCGCCTGCGGATTCACTGCGATGTGCTACGCGGAATTTGCAGCACGCGTTCCCGTTTCCGGAAGCGCCTATACCTACGCATACGTTTCCTTCGGAGAGCTCTTCGCCTGGATCATCGGCTGGGCGCTGTTAATGGAATACTCGATCGGTAACATCTATATCGCATTTTCATGGAGCGGCTATTTCACTAACCTGCTGGAAGGATTTCACATCCACTTGCCGGAATGGCTCACGATCAACTACAAAGCGGCACATGCTGCATTTCTGGAAGGGAAAGTGAACGAAGGTTTTGTTGCATGGGACAAAGCTCCCAGGATCGGCGGGCTCCGCATCATTTTCGACATGCCGGGCGTTGTCATCAATGTGCTGATCACCTGGCTGGTATTCGTCGGAACAAAAGAATCGAAAAATTTCAGCAACCTGATGGTAATGATCAAGCTCGCAGTTGTTATACTCGTGATCATCGTCGGCTGCACCTATGTGGATATCAATAACTGGACACCGTTCATGCCGAATGGGTTCGGAGGAGTAATGTCGGGAGTTTCAGCAGTATTCTTTGCCTACATCGGCTTCGATGCCGTTTCCACGCTTGCTGAAGAATGTAAAGATCCCCAGCGGGATCTTCCGAAAGGAATGATCTATTCCCTGATCGTCTGCACCATCGCTTACATCGTTCTTGCGCTCGTTCTGACAGGAATGGTTTCATATAAGCTCCTTGGTGTAAGCGATCCGCTCGCAGAGATCTTTGCCCTCAAAGGAGTGAAGTGGATGCTGTTCATCGTTTCCATTGCAGCAGTAGTGGCGATGACAAGTGTAATGCTCGTCTTCCAGATGGGACAACCGAGGATCTGGATGACCATGAGCCGCGACGGACTCCTGCCGAAAAAATTCTCGACCATTCATCCGAAATACAAGACACCTGCATTTGCGACAATTGTGACCGGAATTGTGGTCGGATTGCCGATGTTCTTCACGGATGAAAATTTCATTCTCGATTTTACCAGCATCGGAACCTTGTTCGCGTTTGTGCTTGTATGCGGCGGCGTACTGATGCTTCCGTCACAGTCGGAAGAAGGAAGCCATGAAGCTACAAAAGGTAAATTCCGCCTGCCGTATATCAATTCAAAATTCATTTTCCCGCTGTTGATCGTTGCAACCTTCAGCTTTCTGATCTATCGGTTCCCCGAATTCTTTGCAGATCAATTCAATCTTACCTGCGGGGAAATGGCACAAAAGATCCCGATGATCGCATTTTTCGGAGTGTGTATTGTGATGACATTTCTTTCCTTTCTTAAAAGCTTATCGCTCATTCCGGTGCTCGGGCTTGTTTCCTGCTGTTATCTCCTCACAGGAATGGCCGCTTCCAACTGGATCTGGTTCTCAATGTGGCTCGGGATCGGGCTTTGCGTTTATTTCCTGTACAGCCGGAAGCATAGTAAGCTGGCTGTGAAATAGTTCAACGTTGTTAGTTCAAAGTTCAAAGTTGGATAGTTCAAAGTCGCGGGGTTTCACTCGCGATGGCGAATAAGCCTTGCCGTTCAGAGTTTGCCAGCTTAAAGTTGAGAGTTCAAAGATAAGAGTTCAAAGTTCAGGAATACTGGGCTTGATTCTTCCTCATTGGCTAAATCCGGACCTAATCGTATATTTGTCTATTCGCCTGTTCAGCAATTAACCACGGAACAGTGAACCATCTACAATGACCAAAATCGCATTCATTACCGGTGCCACCGCCGGGATCGGAAAGGCCAGCGCCGGGATCTTCGCAAAGAACGGATACAATGTTATTATCACCGGACGAAGAAAGGAACGGCTGGATGAATTCTCGAAAGAGCTCCGTGAAAAATACGGGATCGAAGTGCTTTCACTGAATTTTGATGTCCGGGATCTGGCGCAGGTTGAAGCCGCAATAAAAAGCATTCCCGAAGCCTGGAAGCAGATCGACGTGCTTCTCAATAACGCAGGACTGGCAGCGGGCCTCAATACGATCCAGGATGGAAACATCAGCGACTGGGAACGAATGATCGATACGAATGTGAAAGGGCTTCTCTACATGACCCGGAACATTGCACCGGTGATGGTGAAAAATGGCTTCGGACATATTATCAATATCGGTTCCATCGCCGGAAAAGAAGTTTATGCGAACGGAAATGTCTATTGTGCGACCAAACATGCGGTAGATGCATTAAGCAAAGGAATGCGCATCGATCTTCTTCCGCATAATATTAAGGTCACTGCAATTAACCCCGGAATGGTGGAAACTGAATTTTCCCTGGTTCGCTTCGAAGGCGATGCTGATCGCGCTAAAACAGTTTACAAAGGACTGCAGCCGCTCCTGCCGGAAGACATTGCAGATACGGTATATTGGGTGGCAAGCCGTCCCGCACATGTGAACATCAATGATATCATCATCATGCCGACAGCACAGGCGAGTGCGAGTGTAGCAATTCGTAAATAATTTTTTCACCACTTAGACACTAAGGACACTGAGAAAAGCACTAAGAAAATGAAGAAATCTAAAAGATTCAAAAAACTTAGTGGACCTAAGTGGCCTCAGTGCATTAGTGGTCTCCTTTTTATTTTTTTTCTCTCTGCCTGTGCAGTCAAAAAACAAAAAGCCGATCTCATCATCCATAACGCCGTCGTATATACCGTTGACTCTTCCTTCACCAATTCAGAAGCTTTTGCAGTCAAAGATGGAAAATTCATTGCGGTCGGCTCAAATGATGAGATCCTCTCCGGATATGAGGCAAAAGAAATAATCGACGCAGAAGGCAAAGCAGTCTACCCCGGCTTCATCGATTCACATTGTCATTTTTATGGCTATGGAAAAGGCTTGCAGGAATGCGATCTTGTCGGAACGAAATCGTTTGAAGAGGTTCTGGAAAAAGTAAAAGCTTACGCAAAAACTTGTCCGGATGAATGGATCATCGGCCGGGGCTGGGATCAGAATGACTGGAAAGTAAAAGAATTTCCGACAAATATGTTTCTCGATACAATCTTTCCTGACAGACCGGTTGTTTTAAAGCGTGTTGACGGACATGCGGTGCTTGCAAATCACGAGGCACTCAAAAGAGCCGGCATCGACGGTTTCACTACCGTGGAAGGCGGAAAAGTAGAATATTCGAATTGGCCGTATGATGACACCTGGTCCACTCCCGGCAAAATGATCCTCAGAACGGATGCCAGGGTTGCAA
Source organism: Bacteroidia bacterium (assembly GCA_045805205.1). Lineage (GTDB taxonomy): Bacteria > Bacteroidota > Bacteroidia > 2-12-FULL-35-15 > 2-12-FULL-35-15 > 2-12-FULL-35-15. The sequence continues at coordinate 10,856 of JBJMLR010000004.1, forward strand.
CCGGAATACTGATCGACAATGCTGTCGACCTTCTGGAAAAAGTGATTCCGAAACCATCCGCTGCAGCTATAAAAAGTTCGTTGCTTGCCGCACAGAAAAATTGTTTTGCGGTCGGACTTACAACAGTTGATGATGCCGGACTGGAAAAGAACATTGTCGGCAATATTGAAGCGCTTCAAAAAAGCGGGGAGCTGAAAATGCGGATCTATGCGATGCTGACGGACAACCAGGAGAATAAAGACTACTATCTGAAAAAGGGTCCTTATAAAACGGAGCGGCTGAACGTCCGCTCATTTAAATTTTATGCCGACGGAGCATTAGGATCAAGGGGCGCCTGCCTGATTCAGCCCTATACCGACCGGCCCGATCAGCGGGGCTTTCTGCTGAGCAAGCCGGAACACTTTGACAGTGCTGCAGTGCTGATGAATAAATATAATTTCCAAATGAATACGCATTGCATTGGCGATTCTGCGAATTCCCTGATCATGAGAATTTATTTAAAGAACACATATGCACACATTTATGCAACCCCCACTCACTGCGGTTTATACCGGTGGCGAATTGAGCATGCGCAGGTCATTGATCCAACTGTATTTAAACACCTCGATCCACAGAGCTATGTGATCATTCCATCCGTTCAGCCCACGCATGCTACATCCGATATGTATTGGGCAAAGGATCGTCTCGGACCGGAGCGCGTAAAATATGCCTATGCTTATAACGATCTTTTAAAAGCAGCCGGAATGCTTGCTCTTGGAACAGATTTCCCGGTGGAGAACATCAACCCGATGTATACTTTTTATGCTGCCGTCGCAAGAAAAGATCTGAAAGGCTTTCCGAAAGATGGCTTCCAGATGGAGAATGCGTTGTCTCGGGAAGCAACCCTGAAAGGAATGACGATCTGGGGTGCTTATGCGAATTTTGAGGAGCGGGAGAAAGGAAGCATCGAAGCCGGTAAGTTCGCTGATTTCGTGATCCTGGATAAAGATATTATGAAGTGTGAAATTGACAGCGTTCCAAAAGTAAAAGTGGTGTATACGTATGTAAATGGCGAAAAGGTTTTCGGAAAGTAAGCGTTTATCCTTGTGCTGTTTTCATGAGGCTGCTTATTTTTGTGCCAATCTTTTCTTTACCACTAAGGCACTAAGCGCATTAAGAAAACACTAAGAAAAATAGTTTCGCCACATGCTCCTGGCGCATCAGCTAAATTCAAAATATGATCACGCAGGAGTATGTTAATAATGTATCTTACGAAATAGTAGGATGCGCAATTGAAGTGCACCGGCATATCGGACCCGGACTTCTGGAATCAGTATACGAGGAATGCCTGATCGAAGAACTGAAATCGAAAGGATTAAAAATAGACCGTCAGAGTCACGTTCCCATTTCTTACAAAGGAAAAATCCTCGGAACGCGGTTAAAGCTTGATCTGGTTGTAAACAACTGTGTAATTGTTGAATTGAAATCAGTCGATACCGTAATTCCGGTTTATAAAGCTCAGCTTCTCTCCTATTTAAAATTGACCGGCAAACCAAAGGGTTTATTGATTAACTTTAACTGTGAGAATATCACGAGGGAGTTAATACCCTTGGTAACAGATGAATTTTCGAAACTTCCGAAATCTTAGTGGCCCTGTGTGGCCTAAGTGCCTTAGTGGTGTAATAACTTTACTGCTGGTAACACTTTCGTGTTCACTGCATGCACAGGACAGCTACGCCTATCGTGAAGGCTCGGTAAAGCATCGCCTCTCTGCCGGTGTAGTCAGATCTTACTACCTGAATCATCCGGATATGACCAATGGCACAAAAGGTGAATTCGGCTATACCGCCTCCTACAAAGCGGAGATCTTTATCCGCGGCAAAGCGAATATAATGATCGGTGTGGATTATATGAACGAAGGCTGCACCTTTCATGGCTACTACAAAAAGCCGGGATTTACCTACCTGTTTGATGAAACCTATCCCTACACCCATGAGTTCCGGATCCAGGAAGCAGATCTGCCTTTATCGATCAAGCTGGCATTTAACAAAGAAAAGGAAAGACCCTGCAGTCCATACATGATCGGCGGTATCGGCGCACGCTACATCCTGGATTCCTACACCACTATTATCAATGATTCCACCGGAGTGACCGTTTACGATGCGAAGGACAATATCGATTTCGAGAATACACATACCAAAGGACTAAGCGCCTTTTATCAGCTCGGATTCGGATTGCAGTATAATTACAGGAACAATGCGCATGCAATGTTTATCGAGTTCAATTATAAATACGGACTATCCCGCCTGCATTACGACGGAGACAACGGATCGAATGATCTGAACATCAAGGACGGACATTTATCCATTGTGGTAGGGATCCGATTGTGATCAACAATTCTTCCGCAGCTCATTATATTGCGTGTACCAGTCCGCGCCAAATCGCTTCACCATTTTTCTTTCCATACGCTTATTGTGCGATTCTATCCTCAGCCATTTTAGCGGTCCGATCACGCAACCGCCTTTACGCTTGTATCCGAAGCTCATTAAAGAGGCCTGCCGGTCATTGCAATCGATCGTCTCCGGTGAATAAGCCTGCAATCCGGCTGTAAAAAAATAGATTCTGTGGTAATGTCTGCCTGTTTGCAAGGAGTCTGAAGCCAATGCCTTTGAAGCAAATAAGACCAGCGACAGGAATACCAGCTTTCTCATCTTGCACGGATATTATTTCACTTCTTTTTGCCAACCTTTGTCGCTTTCGCAGCCGCTTTTTTTGCTTTCTCTATTTTCGCTTTTCCGGTCTTGCTCTTTGCGATATTGGTTTCATAGATCCTGATCCATTCATCCACGGTGATCTTCCCCATCAATTCTCCAAGCAGCTTCACCGGAACATCTTCCGGCTTTTTGAAGCGCATACAGGCTTTTCCCATGTCGATCTTCTTTCCCGCATGTTTGGAGTATTCATCGGTGAACCATTTGAGCAGCTTGGGACTTCCATAAATACCCATGTGGTAAAAAGCGATGAAGTTCTTCTGGCTGGCGATGTTCGCAAAAGGCAAAGGTAATTCGGGAGTGCAATGATATCCGCCGGGATATAACGAATGCGGCACCACGTAACCGATCATTCCATAATTCATGATCTCCTGGAAGCCTTTCGGGAGATTCTTTTTTACTTCCGCACGAAGCTTCTCAATGACTTCTTTTCTGTCGGATGGAAGCTGTTTTACATACTGATCGGGAGTAGCGGCTTTTGATTGCATGGTTGATTATGAAAGGTGAAAGTGAAATGTAAAAAGTGAAAAGTGAAAGATGAAAGGTGAAAAGTAAAAAAGCGAAAAGTAAAATGTGAAACGTGCTGTAATTTATGGGATTTAATGCCTGTCGAGAAATTTGAAAATATCTTTGATCATTCCTGTAATTGCCCATTCCTTCATCTGAAAGCCGGAAGATGGAAGCTTTTCTTTATCCTCCACATCGATACGCCGCTGAAGCTGAATGTTCGCAGCTACTTCCTTCGCCAATTCATAAGGAACACCCTGCTTTTCCAGCCGGATCGCAATCGTTTCCTCGTCAAGCCCGGTTCTCTTCAGCTTCAGTCCTTTCAGGTACGCATCTCTCTTTACGGCGTCTTCCATGCTATTTGCTTCGTTTGATCAGCGACATAAAGAAAAACACAAAGCTCAGCGAAAGAAAAATAATGTTTACTGTTACCGCGAATGGCGGGGCCTGCTCCGGCCAGATCTGTCCGCACAGGACGATCACATTAAATACCAATAATGCAAGCAGAAATACTTTTTTGCTCATGTTACCACCTCCTTGAAATGGTATACTGCAATTTTGAAAAATAGGTTTCCCCGCAAAGCAAATATCTCAGATACTTTTGCAATCCGAAAGTAGTTTTTGCAGCTCCTCCTTTTCAGTTGTAAAAGATTGACGGCGGTTCTTCAACAATTTTCTTTACATCTTCAGGCGCATGTACTTCCTTTTCTTTCAACTGTCCTGGGTTACCAGGTCTTATCTGATTAAAAAACTATCCTCCGATCTTAAATCCTAAGCTGCTGCCTTTTGCACGTTCCGCCGTTCCGATCTCAAACTCTTTTACATCACTCAGCGTCAGCGTTCCCAGGTGTGCGGGAGTACGCTCTGCAGAAGGCATTTCAGCCAGCCTTAAATTCTGATTCTTGATCGCCTCTCCTGCTATGTTACGCACCGTTCTCGCATTCCCGAAATGTTTATCCCGGTTGGCATACAGATGAACGAAATACGCTTTCAGGTGTGCTTCCGCTTCTGCATCCGGTGTGATCTTCTCTTTCGCGAACATCGACAATGCGATCTGGTACATATCGTCCGCAGAATAATCGGCAAAATTAAATGTGCGGTCGAAACGGGATTTCAAACCCGGGTTGGATTCAACGAACTCATGCATATTATCGGTATAGCCGGCGACGATCACACCAAATTGTCCGCGCAGGTCCTCCATTCTTTTCAATATCACCTGGATGGCTTCTTGTCCGAAGCTATCATTCGAATTTCTGCTCGCCAACGCGTACGCTTCATCGATGAATAAAATTCCGCCCTGCGCCTCATCGATCTTCGCTCCTGTTTTAATTGCCGTTTGCCCGGTATACCCCGCAACTAATCCTTCTCTGTCTACTTCCACAATATGTCCCCGCTCCAGCAACCCCAATCCTTTGTAAATTTTTGCTACTATCCGTGCTACCGTTGTCTTTCCTGTTCCCGGATTCCCGGTGAAGATACTGTGCAGCGAAAATTTATTTAATACATCTCTTCCTGTCTCCTTGTAGAAGCGCACCAGCTTCACTAATTCGTTGATCTCCTCTTTCACCGAGTTCATACCCGTCAACGCGTTCAGCTCATTCATTCCTTCCTTGAGCAGCTTTTCATTCACCTCGAGGCTGAGTCTTTTCTTGCCTTGTCCGGCAAACACTTTCTGCATATCCTGCAGCTCGATGGTTGACAGTATTTCATTCGATAGCTCACTCACGCTCGGATGATTCATCAGGCGCAGGCCCAGATTCATTTTCGCTTCATCAACCAGGGAATACACATAGCGGGCATTTCCGAATGAATTATCACGTGTGCGGTAAACCTCCACCAGCATTTCATTCATGAAGTTCTTCGCTTCATCAGTAATCGTTACGCCTTTTTTCTTTGCAGCCAGCTCGGCAATCGCAAACATTTCCTCCGGCATGTAATCATCAAAGTGAAAATAATGGCTGAAACGCGACTTCAGTCCCGGATTTGCCTCGATGAAGTTTTGCATCTCCTTCGGATAACCGGCACACATGATCGCGATATCGCCGCTGCCATCGCTCATTTCCTTGATCAGGATCTCGAGCACTTCGTGGCCGAAATCGTTTGAATCCTCCTTTGCACGGGTGAGTGAATAGGCTTCATCAACAAACAGAATTCCGCCTTTTGCTTCCTCGATGGCCTTTTTCACTTTTGGCGCGGTTTGCCCGATGTATTGTGCCACCAGATCCGAGCGGTCCACTTCCTTCACATGTCCTTTGCTAAGCAATCCCATTTTTTTGTAGAGCTTGCCAAGCATATTCACCACGGTTGTCTTTCCGGTTCCCGGATTTCCTGTAAAAACACTGTGCAGACTGATTCTCCCGCTGTCCTCGAAGCCCTTTTCCTTACGCAGCTTTGTAAAATTGATATAGTTAATGTGATCCCTGATGTTCTTTTTCACCGCTTCCATCCCGATCAGCTCATCCAGCTTCGCCATCAATTGCTCGATGGTTTCTTCTTCGGGCGCAGGAGTGCTGACAACAGTTCCCGTTTGCAGTGCATCTTCAGCCGCTACAAGCGGAGCCATTACGCCTTCTTCTGCAACTTCACCCATTTCAAAAGGAATAAGTGCGACAAGTGTATCCATAAAAACGATCTCAACGGTGTATTTATCATCTTTCCAGGAGCCGGCAGACTCGCTTCCCCAGCCCGCATCGAAGGTCAGGACTTCATCGGTCTTCCCTTTTTCTACATAACCGGTCCGCATGCTCTGTCCTTTCGGCTGCCCGGCATCATCATAGAAATTAAAGAAGAATTCATAATTCCAGTCGCTGGCGGTTTTTGTCTTCAGCTTGAATTCAACCCACAAATAAGGAGTTGTGCTGCGGTTAAGCTTTTTATAATAGGTGCGGTTAGTGATGTTCCAGCCGTCGTAGGAACCGGAATACAACTTCACGGATTCAACAGAAAAATAAGGATTGTTTGCCGCAGATACTTTCCCTACGTCCTCAACGAAGAATTTCCGGGAGCCCACCAGTTCACCATCGATGTATGCTTCCCACACATAGTTTCCTTTGAACCAAAATGTACCTTCATTGGGAGTTCCCCAGCCATCGCGCACGTACACGATGTTCTCGTCCATTTTAACGGTAACTGTGGAATCAATAGCGCAAAGCTCTTTTTTATTGTCGCCTTCAAATGAAAAAGCCTTCAGTGTTACTTTGCAGTTCCATTCGGCTTCGTCGAATAATTTATTGTAAAATGAGAATTCGGTACGCAGGTAAGTGGTTTCCATGCGGTCGAATACGGTACGGTATTTTTTTGTTGAATTTGCCATCCATTCATCTGATGAATAGACCTTCACATCCTTAAGCTTATAATTCTTAGCCATCTTCCGGGGTATTTTATCTTTCCCTAAAATTAAATATAAAATAATGGAAACTGAAAGAATGTGGATAATTTATTGCGAGCGTCGCAGACGCGAAGCAATCCATTTTATTTGTTTCCAATGCAGAGAGACCAAAGCAGTGATCATTTTTAATTTTTCACGGGGAGCTATTTGGATAGATACTTCGCCGTTATAGCGGCCTCGCAAAATAAAAAAACCCGCTGCTTTCGCAACGGGTCTCCCTAATTAGACAAATCTCTCTAAACTAAATCTAATTATTAAAAGCTGCCTTGGGCAACAGCGGGATGAGACGGGTCAGTAGATGAATTTTCTACTTTCAGGACACCATCTAAATATACTTGTACCTGAACTACACTGTGAGAAGGAGTTACATTTTGAGCGGAAATGCTGAAACTGTGGCCACTCTGGTAGCTGAACTTGAATGATTCTTCGTTACGGCTAACTTCTGCATGAAGATCAGCGAGGTTGCCGGTTGCATCAACACCGGTATAATCCACGTTCACATGCCCGGAAACGCTTGAAATACGGTATTCAACGCTTACCGTTCTCGGCGAAGCAGGAGTTCCTTCCGGCTTCACTTCGCTCTCTTTTTTACAAGAAGTCGCTAAAACGCTTGTCAATACTACAAAAGAGAGGATCAGTTTTTTCATTTTCGTCGTTCAGTATCTTATTTCCGAGTGCAAAAGTACACTTTATCTGACATAAAACAAATATTTATCGTTATATTTATATTATTCTTCGATAAGTTTATTAACAATGTCGACGAACGAGTGTTGGGAGTTGCGAGAAAATGCTGATTGTGAGGGGGTTAGGCAATTAGCGAATTGGACATCTCATCAGGCGGGGATCGCTTCGTTTCACTCGCGGTGACGGTTATAAACTTGCTGCTAATACCCGATAAGCATCAATCGCCTCGTTTTCACCCGCGGCGTCATTGCGAAGGAGCGCCAGCGGATGAAGCAATCTCATCAGGCAGAGATCGCTTCGTTTCACTCGCGATGACGGTTATAAACTTACTGCTAATGCCCGATAAGCATCAATCGCCTCTTTCACCCACGGCGTCATTGCGAAGGAGCGCCAGCGGATGAAGCAATCTCATCAGGCAGAGATCGCTCCGTTTCACTCGCGATGACGGTTATAAACTTGCTGCTTAATGCCTGATAAGCTTCAATCGCCTCGTTTTCACCCGCGGCGTCATTGCGAAGGAGCGCCAGCGGATGAAGCAATCTCATCAGGCTGAGATCGCTCCGTTTCACTCGCGGTGACGGTTATAAACTTGCTGCTAATACCCGATAAGCATCGATCGCCTCGTTTTCACCCACGGCGTCATTGCGAAGGAGCGCCAGCGGATGAAGCAATCTCATCAGGCAGAGATCGCTCCCTTTCACTCGCGATGACGGTTATAAACTTGCTGCTAATGCCTGATAAGCATCTTCTGCTTCCTGTTTCATTCTCCGGATAATTTCGGAGCAGGGAACAATGTCATGGATCAGCTCCACGCTCTGACCGGCACACCATAATGTATCATAGCTCCCGGGCTTCACCGCTTTCTCCAGCTTTTTCATCCCGCTGATCTGAACCAGCATCTTGAAATATTTTTTCGTCCAGGAATTTTTGGATAATGATCTTTCAAACCAATTCTGCTTATACCCGATCTTTTTAGCATAAGGTGTATTGATAATTGTACAGGGTGTCCCTGAGATCTTTTCCGTCAGCACAATGTCACTCATTCTCGAATCTACAATTGCCTGCTTATATGCCTGGCTCACTCCCGCCTCCGTACTTGCAATAAAACGTGTACCTACCGACACGCCGGCTGCTCCAAGCGCCAGCATTGAAATAATTCCCGCTCCGTCCGCAATTCCACCCGCTGCGATCACCGGTACCAAAGGAAACTCCTTCTTAAGTGCCGGAACAAGCACCTGCAGCGGATTCGGTCCGGCATGGCCTCCCGCCCCCTGTCCCACGGCAATAAATCCATCACAGCCCAGCGAAGCCGCTTTCCGGGCATGCTCCAGATTCGTAACATCGCAAAACACCTTTGCGCCATAACCATGCGCCTGCACGATCACTTCCCCCGGATTGCCCAGCGACGTAATATAAAAAGGAACCTTTTTCGCCACGCACACTTTAAGGTGCTTTTCGTACAATGGATTGGTCTTCTGAACGATCAGGTTCACGCCATAAGTTCCTCCGGGATTTGCTTCTTTCACCTGATTGAGCTCATCCAGCAACGCCTCCAGCTCACCTTCTTTCCTGAAATTAAGACTCGGGAACGCTGCAGCGATACCGCTTTTCATTCCTTCCGACAGCATGGATTCATTGCTCACCAGGAACATCGGTGCCATGATCACCGGGAAACGAATGGATAAAAGTTCATTGAGGACTGCTTTCATGGCTTGCCGGATCGACAAAAAATTTTATTTTTGGAGAAACAAAGTTAGGCAAATTAAGTGATTGTGTCATGAAGTGATAATTGACGGAGATCGGAAGCCTGCAAATGAACTACTGAACCTATGAGCGAGATCACCAGAATATTTGATATCCTTCCTCAATTGAAGGAAAAATACAATAAGCACGATGCACTGGCTGCAAAGGAAAACGGGAAATGGGTTACCTACTCCACGGATGACTTCATCAGCAATGTTACCTTCCTCAGCTATGGCTTATACAACCTGGGGCTGCAGCGGGACGATAAGATCGCGATCATCGCCAACAACCGCCCGGAATGGAATTTCGCCGACTTCGCTATTCAACAGGTCGGCGCAGTAAGTGTTCCGATCTATCCAACCATCAGTGAGCATGACCTTACATTTATCCTCAATGATGCACAGATAAAGTACATCTTTGTTTCCGGCACCGACTTGTACAATAAGGTAAAAAATGTTACCGCCAGCTGTACTTCCCTGAAAGAGATCTATTGCTTCGATCGCGTGCAGGGAGCAAAGCATTGGACGGAGCTGACGGAGGACGGAAAAAAGAACCCGAAGGCGAACGAAGTGGAAGCGATCAAGGCAACGATCAAAGCGAACGACCTTTTTTCGATCCTGTATACTTCCGGCACAACCGGGAATCCCAAAGGTGTAATGCTTTCACACAATAACCTGATCAGCAATTCCATCGCCTGCCAGGTGCTGGCGCCGTTTGAGCATTCGTGGAGAGGTCTCAGCTTCTTGCCTCTGAACCACGTATATGAACGGATGCTGAGCACACTTTACTTCTACCTCGGTGTATCCGTTTATTATGCGGAAAGCATCGATACCATCGGAGATAACCTGAAAGAAGTGAAACCGCAGATCTTCGGAACCGTTCCACGCCTGCTCGAGAAAGTTTACGACAGGATCGTTGCTAAAGGGGACGAACAAACCGGGATCAAAAAGAAATTATTTTTCTGGGCGCTGGACCTTGGGCTTCGCTACGAGCTGAACGGAGCAAACGGCTGGTGGTATGAGTTCCAGCTAAAGATCGCCAACAAGCTTGTTTTTTCAAAATGGAGAGAAGCGCTCGGTGGAAAAGTGGTAGCGGTCGCTTCAGGCGGCGCAGCATTGCAGCCACGACTCGCAAGAGTGTTCCAGGCTGCACGCATCAAAGTGCTGGAAGGTTACGGACTCACCGAAACATCACCGGTGATCGCTGTAAATAATTTTCTTCCGAATGGAATTCACTTCGGGACCGTTGGACCGGTTATCGATGGCGTACAGGTTTCTTTTGCTGAAGACGGCGAGATCCTGGTGAAAGGTCCGAATGTGATGCTGGGTTACTACAACCGCCCGGATGCAACGGCTGAAGCGATCGACAGCAACGGATGGTTTCATACCGGCGACATCGGCGTAATGGTCGATAACCGTTTTCTCAAGATCACAGATCGTAAGAAAGAAATTTTCAAAACATCCGGCGGAAAATACATCGCACCGGTAATGATCGAAAATAAACTGAAAGAATCGCCATTCATCGAACAGGTGATGGTGATCGGTGAAAACCATAAATACGCTTCCGCGCTCATCGTTCCGGCATTTGCTTTCCTGAAAGACTATTGCAAGCGCAAGGAAATTCCTTATACTTCCAATGAAGAGATCATTAAAAATCCGGCGATCAAAGCAAGGATCATTGAAGAAGTAGAAAAGATCAATAAAACGCTGGCTCCTTACGAAACGATCAAACGACCGGAGCTTCTTTCGCGTGAATGGAGCATCGACCGGAATGAAATGACACCGAAAATGTCGCTGAAACGAAAAGTGATCATGACCGCTAACAAGGAATTAATCGACCGGATCTACGGAGCAGAATAAAATCTATGTCGCAGCAAAAACAAAAAAAGCATCAGTCACATCCTCCCAGGGAAAAAGCAAAAGCCGTTTCGTTCCAGGTGAGCAGAAAGCTGCTGATCGGTCTTTCGCTGATCATCGCCCTCTTTGCCTTTGTTTTGTATTCAAACACATTGAAACACCAGTTTGTACTTGATGACTATTCCGTGATCAAGGAAAACCAGATGACAAAGCAGGGAACCGCTGCACTCAAGAATATTTTCACGCACAGCTACCGGGAAGGCTACGGCAACAATGAGAACAATCTTTATCGTCCGCTCACCAAAGCAATGTTCGCCATCGAGTGGCAGATCTCGCCTGACAATGCGCATTTTCATCATCTCGTCAATGTGCTTTTCTATGCGCTTTGCTGCGTGCTTCTTTTCTTTGTCCTCATAAAGTTCACAAAGCTTAACGTCTGGCTCCTGTTCGTAGGGGTCATGCTTTTCGCCGCACATCCCATTCACACGGAAGTGGTCGCGAATATCAAGAGCCGCGATGAGCTTTCCAGCATGCTGTTCATTTTGCTGTCGCTGCTTTCTCTTCACAAATACATCAGCAGCAATAAGCTCCTGCCGCTGGTGTTGTCGCTCTGCTGCTTCTTCCTGGCGTTGCTTTCCAAGGAATCCGCGATCATGTATGTATTGATGGTTCCGCTGTTCCTTCATTTCTTTACTGAAATCCCATTAAAAGGCTTGATCAAGCCCACAGCATTGATGGGAGCAGTTGCCATTTTTTACATCTTCATTCACCTGAAAGTGATCGGCAGCATCGGGATAAAAAATATTCCGGTGATCGATAACTCACTCATGTATACCAATGATGTGATCCAGCAAAAAGCGACGGCGATCTACATTCTCGGCAAATACCTGCTCTTGCTGCTCATCCCGCATCCGCTATCATCCGACTATTCTTTCAATACCATTCCATTGGTAACATCACTTGGACACGCAGGATTTCTTATTGCAGCAGCACTGCACATTTTCCTGCTGTATTTTGCGATCAAAAAGTTCAGGGAAAAGAACCTTCTCTCCTTTTGCATTTTCTTTTACCTGATCGCGATGGGACTTGCTTCCAACCTGTTCATCATGATCGGTACACACATGGCGGAACGCCTTTTATTCCTGCCTTCCGTAGCATTTTGCCTGGCAGCAGTATATGGACTGGCGAAATTATTCAGGATCGATATTTTCAATTTTAGCCTGGACTATAAGCACATGAACAAAGCATTATTCCTGGTGGCGGGCATTGTTGTCCTGCTTTATTCGGGTAAGACATGGGCAAGGAACAAAGTCTGGAAATCCGATACCACTTTATTTGCGACCGACCTGGAAACCGTTCCAAACAGTGCGCACATGCTGTTTTATTATGCAAACAACCTCGTCAATAAAGATTCTCTTGCTGCTGTGAGCCCGCAGGAAAAAGAAAGGCGATTGAAGGTAGGCCTGGAGAAAATAAACAAAGCGCTTTCACTCTATGAATTGTTCCCTGATGCACACAATGTTGCCGGCCGGATCTATTATGAGAAAAAAGATTTCGAAAAATCGTTCAAGGAATATGATCGCGCAATGCAGATGAATCCCGGCAAAGGAATGTACCACAACAACGCAGGAACTTGTCTGTTTTCAACCGGAAAATTTGAAGAAGCAGCGAAAGCATTCTCCAAAGCAATAGAGATCGATCCGTATGATGTGGATGCAAGAGGGAACTTAGGAAGCGCTTACGGCGCGATGGGCGAAGCTTACCGAAGCAAAGGCGATAACGTGAATGCAAACAGGATGTTTGACATGGCGATCGAGGCATTCAAGGAAGCGATCAAAGTGGATCCTGAATATGAATCTGCTTACCGCTTCATCGGGATCACATACAACAACATGGGTGATACCGTAAATGGAAAAGAGTGGCTGGAAAAATCACATCGTTTCAAGAAAAATCATAAATGATATCCCTGGTCATAGCAGACGATCATCCATTGTACCTCGATGGACTTGAATTGCTGTTAGCAAAGACCAAAGAATTAAAGATCATCGCGAAGTGCAATTCCGGAAAGGAAGCCATTGATCTCCTTCAAAAAAGCGACTGCGATATACTTCTGCTTGACCTGCACATGCCGGATATAAACGGACCGGATGTAGTTGAAGCAATCCGGAAATTCAAGCCGCAGCAAAAGATCATCATGCTGACACATCAGAAAGGGAGCCGCTTTTTCGGCAGGCTCGAAAAGCAGGGAATAAACGGATATGTGCTGAAAAATGTAAAGCAGGAAGAGCTGATGGAGGCGATACTGACGGTGTACAAAGGCAAAACCTATTTTACCGAAGGGATTCAGAACATTACCAAAGAGGAAGACCTTTATTTTAAATCATCGGTCATTCTCAATAACGACCTGCCGGATACGATCCTCACACCAAGAGAGAAAGAGATCCTGATCCGGGTATGTAATGAAATGAGCAGCTCGGAAATTGCAAAAGAATTATTCATCAGCGTCGGAACGGTCGACACTCACCGTAAGAACATCCTGCAAAAGCTGGGAATTTCGAATACCGTCGGATTGGTGAAATATGCGCTCAGGCATGGCCTGCTTGCCCCGGGATCCTGAACATTACTTTTGCTCCCCCGGAAGAACCGTTCTCAAAGTGGATCTCGCCTTTTAATGCTCTGATAAATTTCCGGCTTACCGCCAGGCCGATACCGCTGCCATGTGTTGAAACCGTCTCTTCCGAACGGTTCAGCTTTTCATGGACCTCCCGGGAAAACCCATTTCCCCTGTCGGACACAATTACTTCCAGCACACCCTGGATCGCCAGGCAGGAGATGCTGATCTCGGAATCAGACGGAGAGAACTTAACAGCATTATTGACCAGGTTTCTCAGAACGAAATAAAGCATCAGCCGGTCGGTATAGATTTCAGGAACATTCACACCGCGTGCAGTGATCTTGATTTTCTTAAACGATGCTGCAGGCTGATAAAGCGCAAGCACATCCTTAACCACATTGCTCACATTCACTTTTTCGATCTGCGGAACGATCTCCTGCTTTTGCAAACGTGCCCATTGGAGAATATTGTCCAGCAGATCCTGAAGCGGAACTACGCCGGCATTGATCTTCCCGAATGCATCCAGCACTTCCTCCTTTGAGAACGAGTCCGCTTTATCTTTTACATCCCGGGTATAATTGATCACATTGGTGACCGGATTATAAAGATCATGGGAGATCATCGCCAGCAATTGATCCTTCGTTGAATTTGCACGGGAAAGATCTTCTTCCGATTCGATCAGCTCTTTGTTCAGGGTTCTCAATGTGCTGTTCTGGCTATTGATCTTCTGATTCGTATTCGCCAATTCAATACTTAGCTTCCTCTTGTTCCGGTACTGAAGCAATACGATCAGGATTGCAATAAAAACGATCCCGAAAAGAGATGCAAAGAGGATCTTTTGCTTCTTTTCATCTGCAAGGCGGATCTCCTGTAACTCATTTTTATTCTTCAGGATCCCGTTTTCTTTTTCTTTCTTCTCCGACTCATATTTCACCTTCATATCGGCGAGATCGGAATTGAATTTATCCGAAATGATGGAATCTTTCAATTGCATCGATCTCTTATAGAACTCCAGTGCACTTTTATGATCACCTTTTTTTGCGAACGCATCGGAAAGATCGGAATACACGTCTTTCTGCAGGCTCAGCGACTTCTGTTCCCGTGCGATCGTCATCGCCTGTTCATACATTTCAAACGCTTTATCGAACTGCCCTTTCTCAGAATACACATCAGCGATATTTGAAAAAGCAATGACAAGTCCATATTGATCATTCTGTTTTATTTTCAGGTCCTTCGATAGAATAAAATGTTCCAGTGCCTGGTCAAAAAGTCCCTGGTCCTTCAATACGTTCCCGATATTGTTTTCCACCCGGGCGAGGTTCTTTTCGTTATGATCCTTGAGATAAAATGCTTTGACACTTTCATACGATTTCAACGCTTCATCAAAGCGATTCATGTTGCGATACACCATTCCAAGATTTGCATTGATCAGCGCAACGCCCGCTTCATCCTGCATTGAGCTGTATTTCTCCATCGCCTGGTTCATATAGTTCAACGCTTCCGGCATTTTTTCCTGGTTGAAAAAGCACAAGCCGATGTAAAGCAGGTCGGTACCGATGCCGTCATCGTTTTTGATCTTTTCATCTTCTTTCAAAGCACTGAGCAGCAATCCGAGGGATTTCACATATTCGCTGCGCTCCGTGTAGAACATACCGCGCTGGCGAAGCACTTCATTTTCTCCCGGAACATAACCGGTATTCCTTGCCAGTGTACCTGCGCTATCGAGCAGCAGGATCGCTGCGTCAGGATCTTCGTAGCTGAGGTCATAGAAACGGCTGATCATCGCATCCACCTTTTTGATACCGGCGGAATCTTTTTGACCAAACGTGCTGATAACAATGAAAAAAGCGGCCAGGAAGGCCAACATCTGCTTCATGGAGCAAATATACCCAAATACAGGATTGTGCAGGAAGGGTGGTTGGCGGAAATTTGATTCACAAAAAACCGCGACAATGAAAAAGCTCCTTCTTTTGTTTGTATATATTTTATTGTATGCATGCTGCATGCTTCTTTCTTCAAAAGCGCATGCGCAGAATGTCGGGATCAATTCAACCGGTGCTACGGCAAATGCTTCAGCCGGACTGGATGTAAGCTTTACAAACAAGGGATTGCTGATCCCGAGGGTTGCACTTACCGGGACCGGTGATGTAACAACGATCAGCTCAGCCGCAACATCTTTACTGGTGTATAATACCGCAACAGCAGGAGCCGGCTCGACAGCGGTAACGCCCGGGTATTTTTACTGGACCGGAAGTGCGTGGACACGTTTGATAAGCGCTGCCAGCAGCAGTGGATTGCCCTGGCAGCTGGGAGGTAATGCGGGAACAACGCCCGGGACAAATTTCGTAGGAACAACGGATGCTAAGGATCTCGTTTTCAAAACAAACTCCAGTGAATCATTCAGGATCATGTCGACCGGCGAGATCGCGATCGGGACAACCTCTCCTTACGAAAAAATACACCTCAGCGGAGGTAATGTATTTTTTGATGATGCGGTCGCTCTCAAAGGAAAGTCTTCCATCGCTTCCACTTATGAATCCAATATCCTGAAGGTCAATTCAAGTGATGTGGAATTCGGAAGCACCGATCCTTACAACCAGTTCAGCTCATTCAAATTTTATATTCCGATGGCAGGCCCCAGCGCCACCGACGGTAAAATTGACGTTTACACCAGTATGTCCTATACGCCTCTCGTCCACATTCAGGAAGACGGCAAGATCGGGATCAATCAGTCGAATCCGCTTGAAAGCATTCACCTGAGCAACGGCAATATGTTTTTTGATGATGCGGTCGCTCTCAAAGGAAAGTCTTCCATCGCTTCAAGTTATGAATCCAATATCCTGAAGGTCAATTCAAGCGATGTGGAATTCGGAAGCACCGATGCGTACAACCAGTTCAGCTCATTCAAATTTTATATTCCGATGGCAGGCCCCAGCGCTACCGACGGTAAGATCGACTTTTACACCAGTATGTCCTATACGCCACTGGTCCACATGCAGGAGGATGGTAAAGTCGGATTCAATAATTCCTCTCCCGCTGCAACCGTTGATATAAACGGAACGTTGAAGCTTGCTGACGGAACTGAAGGACTCAATAAGGTCCTGACTTCGGATGCATCCGGAAATGCGACATGGCAGACACCCGCAAGCGCATCTTCCGGCTGGAACCTGACCGGCAATACTGGAACGACTGCAGGAACCAATTTCGTAGGAACTACCGATCTTAAAGACCTTGTGATCAAAACAAATGGCACCGAGAGAATAAGGGTACTTTCCACCGGAAATGTGGGCATCGGAACTTCTGCTCCTAATCAACAGCTTGAGATCACAGGTAATTTCAGATTACCTGCGACTACCTCCACCACCGGGATCATCTACTCCGGCGCGAACCGGTACATCCATAGTTACGGAAGCACAACCAACTTTTTCGCGGGAACAGGATCTGGAAATTTTACGATGACTGGAGCCGGGAACGTTAGCGTGGGCTCATCAACACTCACAAATGTGACCACCGGGGCCAACAACGTAGGAATCGGGATGCTCGTACTCTCCGGCATTACGTCTGGGGGTGATAACGTCGCGATGGGATCGGGAGCGCTCTCTAACGCCAATATTGCCACAGACGATGAGGCGATCGGTTTCTTCGCAATGAACCAGACAACGACCGGAAGCTATAATGTTGCAACAGGAGACCACGCGCTGCAAAACACGACCACCGGAACCGGGAATATTGCGATGGGAAGCGGTGCCGGCGTAACAACCACCTCAACGAACTCTAACATTACCGGCAGCTACAACGTTTTTTTAGGTTATGAATCCGGACCGGGTACAACCACCCAGCTCTCAAATGCGATCGCGATCGGAAAAAATGCGCTGGTAACTGCAAGCAATTCAATGGTTCTTGGTGGTACGGGCGCTGATGCAGTCAATGTCGGCCTGGGAAATACCGCTCCTTCCTTTAAGCTTGATGTCACGGGAACAGGCCGGTTTACGTCGACTTTAAAAGTAGGCGCTTACACATTTCCAGCAACCGACGGTTCCAGCGGCTTTGTTCTTAAAACCAACGGTGCCGGCGTATTAACATGGCAGGCTGATGCAGGAGGGACATTTTCCGGTTGGGGACTCACAGGCAACACAGGAACCAACGATCCCGCTGCTCCCGCCACTTATGGAACCTCAACGATCGCTGGAACGGAAAATTGGGTCGGCACCACAGATGCCCAGGATGTTGTGATCGGAACAAATACCATTGAAAGAATGCGGGTAAAACAGACAACAGGATATGTAGGTATTGGGAATGCGGCCCCGGCTGAAAGACTGTCGGTATACGGTTCGGAAACGGCATTCCATGGGACAGGAGCCTGCATCGGACTTACGAACACAGCGTCAACCAATGATTGGTTCATCCGTGCGGGTTCTGCCACAACGGCAACACCAAACGGGGGAATTTCAATCGCAGACAACTCCAACTATTGGTTCAATATCACCGGCACCGGGAATGTCGGGATCGCCACCACCAGCCCGGTCTCTTCCTTTGAGGTGAACGGTTCTGTCGGGATGAAAGTGAAACCGGGACTCGCCGCAGGAACCACCAATCCCGATGCCACCGCCCTGGCATGGATCTATAGCAGCGGAACCGGCACAATTACCGTACCTGCTGCCAGCTCCTGCTCCGGCAGGATGTATGTGATCGTAAACTACACCGGTGCGGCAAGGACAATTACAGGGTATACAAGCATTGGCGGAACTGCCGGTACGACAACGATTGCAAACGCCTCTTCGATCTGGATCATTTCCGATGGTACGAATTGGTACCAGATCAAATAATTACCTCCCGGTATCCTGGAAACGCCTTGTTCCCTGCTTTCGTATAGCTGGCGCTGAAACCTCAGCGGCACGCAAATAGCGAAGCAAAGCAGGGCGTTTTTTTATTTATATTATGCTTGCATAATATTAAATGATTTATTATGTTTGCATAGCAATGTCAAAAAAGCATACAGAAACCGTTGATTCCCGATTGAAATCTGCCTGGCAGATCATCAGCCGCATGTACAATGCGGAAGCTGCCGTATACGGAGGCACCATTGCCATCGGTCATTTCCTGCTGAACATCGACAGCGATGAAGGTGCTTATGCTTCCGATATTGCTCCGCGCCTCGGCATGGAGAGCACTTCTCTCTCACGCATCATCAAAACGCTGGAAGACGAAAAGCTGATCATCCGCAAAACGGATAAAAATGACAAACGCAAGGTCAAGATCATGCTCACGCCGAAAGGAAAAGAAAATAAGGAGCTTTCCAAAAAAATAGTCCGTAATTTCAACCAGGATATTGAGAACCGGATCGGGAAAGCCAGAATGGAAGATTTTTTAAAAACAATAAATGATATTGTCGCTCTCGCAGAAGAGCGAAGCAAACTGATCAAACATTAATTCTATGAACAGAACTATCAAAAAGGTTGCAGTGCTCGGATCCGGTGTAATGGGAAGCCGCATTGCCTGTCATTTCGCTAACATCGGCGTACAGGTACTTTTGCTCGACATTGTTCCGAAAGACGCAGGCACCGACAAAAAATCACGCAATAAGATCGTCGACGATGCGCTCGCTTTCGCATTAAAATCGAACCCCTCTCCTATCTACCGGAAGTCATTCGCAAAACGAATCACCACCGGCAACTTTGATGATAACATGAAGGACATCGCAAATTGCGACTGGATCATCGAAGTAGTCATCGAGCGCCTCGACATCAAAAAACAGGTTTTTGAGAATGTGGAAAAATTCCGCAAGCCGGGAACGCTGATCACTTCCAATACTTCCGGGATTCCGATCCACCTGATGAACGAAGGAAGAAGCGAAGATTTCCAGAAACATTTCTGCGGAACCCACTTCTTCAATCCGCCGAGATATCTTCGCCTGCTGGAGATCATTCCGACACCGAAAACCTCAGCCGATGTGACCGCCTTCCTGATGCATTACGGAGAGCTGTATCTCGGAAAAACAACCGTATTGTGCAAGGACACTCCTGCATTTATCGCGAACCGCATCGGCGTTTACGGCATCATGAGCTTGTTTCATACCGTTGAAAAGATGGGACTGACCATCGACGAAGTAGACAAGCTCACCGGACCGGTTCTCGGCCGCCCGAAATCAGCCACCTTTCGCACCTGCGATGTAGTCGGACTCGACACGCTTGTTCATGTTGCAAATGGTGTTGCCGCCAGCTGCCCGAACGATGAAGCCATCGAAGTATTCAAAATTCCAGGATATGTGCAGAAGATGGTGGAGAATAAATGGCTGGGAAGCAAAACAGAACAAGGTTTTTTCAAAAAAGTAAAAGGTGCTAACGGAAAATCCGAGATCCATTCGCTCGATCTGAAGACACTGGAATACAAGCCATCTGTGAAAGCAAAATTCGCCACACTGGAACAGACGAAATCCATCGACAATCTCCGTGAGCGGATGAAGGTGCTGCTCGCAGGAAAAGACAAAGCAGGTGAATTTTACAGGACTTCCTTTTATGGACTTTTTGCATATGTGAGCAATCGCATTCCTGAGATCACCGATGAGCTTTACAAGATCGATGCAGCAATGAATGCCGGCTTTGCATGGGAACTCGGGCCGTTCGAAGCATGGGATGCGCTGGGTATTGCGGATACGGTAAAAGCAATGGAAGCCGCAGGGAACAAACCGGCACAATGGATCTATGACATGCTTTCCTCAGGTGCTCAGTCGTTTTATAAAGTTGAGAACGGAGCCAGGAAATATTACGACATTCCAACCAGATCCTATAAAGTGATCCCGGGAACGGAATCATTCATCCTGCTGGACAATATCCGCGGCACAAAGACCGTGTGGAAAAACAGCGGCGCAGTACTCACCGATATCGGCGATGGAATTGTGAACCTGGAGTGGAACACCAAAATGAATTCCATCGGCGCAGAGGTCATCGAAGGCATCAACAAATCCATCGAGATCGCTGAAAAAGATTTCCGCGGACTGGTCATCTCAAACGAAGGCGCCAACTTCTCCGCAGGAGCGAATGTCGGCATGATCTTCATGATGGCGGTTGAACAGGAATATGACGAGCTCAACTTTGCGATCAAAACGTTTCAGAATACAATGATGCATTGCCGCTACTCGTCCATCCCCGTAGTTGTGGCACCGCACAATCTCGCTCTCGGCGGAGCCTGTGAAATGAGCATGCATTCCGACCGTGTTGTTGCACATGCAGAAACCTACATGGGACTTGTTGAGTTTGGAGTCGGACTTATCCCGGGCGGCGGCGGAACAAAAGAATTCGCAGTTCGTTTGTCGGATGAGCTGCAGGAAGGCGATATTGAATTGAATAATTTCCGCGACCGCTTTTTAACGATTGGCCAGGCAAAAGTCGGAACCTCTGCTTATGAAGCATTTGACCTTGGATACTTAAGAAAAGGAAAAGACGTGGTGGTGATTTCCCGGAACCGTTTGCTGACGGAAGCAAAGCTGAATTGCATCGAGCTTGCAGAAGCTGGCTACACCCGCCCGGCAGAACGCAAAGACATCCGCGTACTTGGAAAACAAGCCTTGGGTCTTGCTTACCTTGGCGCGAATTCGATGCTGGTCGGAAATTACATCAGCGAGCATGATGCAAAGATCTCACAGAAGCTCGCATACGTTCTTTGCGGCGGAGATCTTTCTCAGCCAACGCTGGTGAGTGAGCAATATCTGTTGGATCTGGAGCGGGAAGCGTTCCTGAGCTTGTGCGGTGAGCGAAAAACACTGGAAAGACTCCAGTCGATCATTACCGGGGGAAAAGTATTAAGAAACTAATAATTCACCACCAAGACACTAAGAAACACTTAGTAAAATCGTGTGATATCAGTGTCAGATAAGATAAAATAATAAGAAACTAATAATTCATCACTGAAACACAAAGAAAACGCTTAGTGAAACTATGGCCTTAGTGACTTAGTGGTAAAAAAATCAATATCATGAACGCATACATTGTCGCCGGATTCCGATCCGCAGTAGGAAAAGCAAACAGGGGTGGTTTCCGGTTCACCCGTCCCGATGATCTCGCAACGGATGTGATCAGGCATCTCCTGGCTTCCGTTCCGAATGTCGCACATGAGCAGATAGACGATCTCATCGTTGGAAATGCGATGCCCGAAGCAGAGCAAGGCCTCAATATGGCCCGGCTGATCTCGCTGATGGCTTTCAATACAGACAAAGTTCCGGGGATGATCGTGAACCGGTATTGTGCGTCGGGCCTGGAAACAATTGCAATCGCCGCATCCAAAATTCATTCGGGAATGGCAGATTGTATTATTGCCGGCGGTGCCGAAAGCATGAGCCTCATTCCGATGGGCGGCTGGAGAATTGTTCCTCACGCCGGCGTCGCACTCGCTCATCCTGATCATTACTGGGGAATGGGACTTACTGCAGAAGCAGTTGCCAAAGAATATAAAGTCAGCCGCGAGGACCAGGACGCATTTTCTTTTAACTCACATATGAAAGCGATCAAAGCGATCAAAGAAGGAAAATTCAAAAATGAAATTGTTCCGGTGAAGGTGACGGAAACCTATCTTGATGAGAATGAAAAGAAAAAAACACGCGAAGTGATCGTGGATACGGATGAAGGTCCGCGTGCCGATACTACCATGGAAGCACTCGCAAAGTTGAAGCCGGTTTTTGATGCGAAAGGAAGTGTTACGGCAGGAAATTCATCACAAACATCCGATGGAGCAGCCTTTGTAATGGTGGTGAGCGAAAAATTCCTGAAAGAGAACAACCTTAAACCGATCGCCCGGATGGTAAGCTTCGCCGCAGCCGGAGTTCCTCCGCGCATCATGGGGATCGGACCGATCGTGGCCATTCCGAAAGCACTAAAAATTGCAGGAATGAACCTGAACCAGATCGATATGATCGAGCTGAATGAAGCATTCGCATCTCAATCGCTTGCCGTTTGCCGCGAGCTGAATATTAACCAGGACATCGTGAATGTGAACGGAGGAGCGATTTCGCTGGGACATCCGCTCGGCTGCTCAGGAGCGAAACTATCGGTACAATTATTTAATGAAATGAAGCGCCAGAATAAAAAATACGGAATTGTGAGTATGTGTGTCGGAACCGGGCAGGGCGCTGCAGGGATATTCGAAATGCTGAATTAATTTTCTCACCACAGAGAATCGGAGAACACAGAGGGCCACAGAAAAAGCTCCGTGAAACTCCCTGTTCTCCGCTTCTCCGTGGTTAAATCAATTATAAACTCTACTATGACAGCACTCAAAGGAGGAGAATTCCTCATCAAAGAAACAGAAGCAAAAGATGTATTCATTCCCGAAGAATGGAACGAAGAACAGCAAATGATCGCGCAAACCTGCCACGACTTTCTCGCGCAGAACGTTTGGGACAGGCTCGACAAGATCGATGCGCAGGAAGAAGGTCTTATGGTCAGCCTGCTGAACAAGGCCGGTGAGCTTGGCCTTTTAGGCATCTCCGTTCCCGAAGAATACGGCGGATTCGGAAAGGACTTTACAACATCGATGCTTGCAACTGAAGTATTGGGTGCAGGACATTCATTCGCAGTTGCGATCTCAGCACATACCGGAATCGGAACACTTCCTATCCTCTATTATGGAACAGCGGAACAAAAAGCGAAATACATTCCGAAGCTTGCCAGCGGCGAATGGAAAGCCTGTTATTGCCTGACAGAGCCAAGCTCGGGCTCCGATGCAAATTCGGGGAAGACAAGAGCGAAATTATCCGCTGACGGAAAGCATTATATTCTGAACGGACAAAAGATGTGGATCACGAATGGCGGTTTTGCAGACATCTTTACAGTATTTGCAAAGATCGATGACGACGAGAATCTCAGCGCATTTATCGTGGAGAAAACATTCGGAGGCGTTTCACTGAACCCGGAAGAACATAAGATGGGAATCAAAGGAAGCTCTACCCGCCAGGTTTTCTTTAACGACTGCAAAGTTCCTGTCGAAAATTTATTGTCGGACCGCCAGAACGGTTTCAAGATCGCCGTAAACATTCTGAACCTTGGCCGGATCAAGCTTGCAGGAGCCGCAGTTGGCGGAAGTAAGGAAACGATCACCAAATCGGTCAATTATGCAAATGAGCGTCAGCAGTTCGGCCGTCCGATCGCGAAATACGGCGCGATCCGCTACAAGATCGCAGAACAGGCCATCAGAACGTATGCAGCTGAATCAGCAGTATACCGTGCAAGCCAGAACATCGAAGATGCCACAAAAGCGCTCATCGCCGGAGGCATGGATGAAGCAAAAGCGAAGCTGAAAGGCGTGGAGCAATTTGCAGTGGAAGCCGCGATCGTTAAAGTACATGGCTCAGAAGTGCTGGATTATGTGGTTGACGAAGGTGTTCAGATATACGGAGGAATGGGATACAGCGCAGAAGCGCCAATGGACAGAGCTTACCGCGATGCACGCATCAACCGGATCTTCGAAGGAACCAATGAGATCAACCGGATGCTGACTGTCGACATGATGCTGAAACGTGCGATGAAAGGTGAGCTCGACCTGATGACTCCCGCGCAGAAAGTTGCCGCGGAGCTGACATCCATTCCGGATATGAGTACAGGCGATGGCGGAACATTCTCCAACGAGAAACGTTATCTGACCAATTTCAAGAAAGCGGTATTAATGGTTGCAGGCGCAGCAGTTCAAAAGCTGATGATGCAGCTGGGCAAAGAACAGGAGATCCTGATGAACATCGCGGATATGATCATCGAAACATATGTTTGCGAGTCGATGTTTCTCCGGGTTGAAAAGCTCGCAGGGATCAAAGGCGAAGATGCAGTAAAAGAGCAGATCGCAATGATGAAAGTATATGTAAATGATGCAGCTGATAAGATCCACAAAGCAGGTAAAGAAGCCATCAACAGCTTCACGGAAGGTGATGAGCAGCGCGGAATGCTGATGGGGATCAAGCGCTTCACGAAGACAGAGCCATTCAATACGACGGAAGCACGCAGGCTCGTTTCTGCAAAGCTCATCGCTGAGAATAAATACTGTTTTTAACGCTCCGTGCAAATCTGTGTTCTTCGTTGCTTCGCGGTGAAACATTAAAATTTTTTACCACAGAGAAACGGAGGATACCGAGGGACACAGAGAAAATGTATAAAAAAGCGCATTGCCCGAATGGTTTTGCGCTTTTTGTTTTAATTTTAATAGCTAAATGGAACTCCAGCGTGCATTTTATCAATCTCCGATCGGGATCATCGAGATCACCGGTAGTGAAGATGGCATTGCTACGCTCTATTTCATCGATGAGAACATCGATATTCCCGAAAAGAACCCGGAAATTCTCAAAGAAGCCATATACCAGCTGGATGAATATTTCAACGGCATCCGCAGGGAATTTGACTTAAAATTGAATCCGGAGGGAACAGAGTTCAGAAAGCGGGTTTGGAGCGAGCTGGTCAGGATCCCATTCGGAAAAACGACCTCCTATCTCGGAATATCGGAAGCGCTGGGCGACGTAAAAGCAACGCGTGCCGTCGGAAATGCCAATGGCAGCAACCCGATCTCCATTATTGTCCCCTGTCACCGGGTGATCGGCGCCAGCGGCAAGCTTGTGGGATATGGCGGCGGCTTATGGCGCAAAGAATGGCTGCTGAACCATGAAAAAGGCGTGATCTTTGGCAAACAAACGGAACTTTTTTAGGTGATGACAACCTCCGTAAGGGCTATGGCTGTTGAAAGTGACGAAGTGACGATGAGGAAATGATATCTCTGCCTTCAATTAATTTTATTTTCCGGTTTTTATTGTTTTATTTGTATAGCAAATAACACGATTGTGAGTAAAAAGGATTTTCTTTCTGAGTTCCTGAAAGGCGGAAAGCACGTCGGGTCCGTTACCCCGAGTTCCAAATTCCTGGTCAAAAAAATGGTCGACCCCATCGACTTCGAATCTGTGTCCTGCATCGTCGAATTCGGCCCCGGAACCGGCATTATCACACAGGAGCTGCTCAATCGCATGCCGAAGAATGCGACACTTCTTGCTTTTGAGATCAATACGGAATTCTGTGATAGTCTGAAGAAAAAGATCAGCGATCCCCGGCTGAAAGTGATCTGTGATTCCGCTGAAAAGCTTGAGGATTATCTGCGGGAAAACCACATCGCGAAGGCAGATTACGTAGTTTCCTCCATTCCGCTCGCCCTGATCCCGAACCCGGTTGTAAATGCAGTGCTCGAAGTAGTAAAAAAAGTGCTGAACGTGAAAGGAGCATTCATCCAATACCAATATTCCCTGAATGCATATAAGAAGCTGAAGAAAACGTTCAATAACGTCAATCTCAACTTTACTCCCATGAACATCCCTCCCGCATTTGTATTCACCTGCACTAATTAAGGTAACTGGGTGACCAGGTAACTGGGTAACTGGGTAACTGGGTAACTGGGTAACTAAGTGACCAGGCAATAATGATCAGGGAGCATTGATCGTCTCCAGCTCATCAAAAGATTCAACCTTCAATTGCTTGCGCTTCTTTCCCATCGAATAGTATATGATCGCACCCTGCGTGAATTCTGCAACAGGAACTGTTAATTCCACAGGAGGTGCGCCGGGACGGCCGCTGCCGCGTTTTTTCATAACTGCGAAAGTGATCTGGTAAGTACCTTTGTCCTTTTTGCTGAATGTTTTTACCTGCCTGTAATCCGGGGAAGCCAGCGCCGGATCATTCACCCACACAATGTGATAATCCACTTTCTTCTGCGTGTAAACATTCACAACCGAATCAACCGACCATTTCCCGGTCTTCTCTTTTTTCAGCTCCACGAGATAATTAACGGTAGAGCTTGGCGAAGCGCCGGAATTGATGGTTTGCTTTGTGGCTTTTACCAGCTTAAGCTCCTGTGCGGGGACACGCAGACTTAACAATAATAGGAAAGAAAGAAAATACTTCATCTGAGTAAAAATAGGTAATTTTATGATGGAACGCGGATGAAGCGGGAAATCCGGATTGCCGCGGATCCAAATTGTGCAAATATAATACCGTTCTGTCCGCCGGATCTCAGACGAAATGCTGTGGTCGTCCTGCTCGGCAAAGTTTTGCAAAGGAGAATTAATGTTAAAACCTCAAATACTATGAGCAGAGAGAAGATCTTCACCCGGGCCGTATGGATCCTCTCTTTTGTGAGCCTTTTCAACGACGTCGGCAGTGAAATGCTCACGCCCGTGATGCCGATCTATCTGAAAACGATCGGCTTCAGTGCACTCTGGATCGGGATCCTGGAGGGAATTGCAGAAGCAGTGGTTGGTGTTTCAAAAGGTTATTTCGGAAAACGTTCCGACGAGCGGGGACAGCGTCTTCCTTTTATCCGGTTCGGCTATCTGCTGAGTAATATTTCCAAACCGCTTATGGCGATGTTCGTTTATCCCGTTTGGGTGCTTCTGGTCCGTTCCGCGGATAAGCTAGGCAAAGGGATCCGGACAAGCGCAAGGGATGCAATGCTTTCCGATGAATCCAGCAAGGGAAATAAAGGAAAAGTATTTGGCCTGCATCGTTCCATGGATACGCTGGGAGCGGCGATCGGGCCGACAATCGCCTTATTGTTCCTTTATTTCTGGCCAGGAAAATACAAAGAGCTTTTCCTGTTCGCTTTTATTCCGGGAATGGTGGTGATCGGGCTCACGTTCCTGATCAGGGAAAATGCCAGGCCGGCGGCAGCTGCACCGAGCAGAAAAAAAGGATTTTTCGCCTATTTCAGCTATTGGAAAATCGCTGCACCGGATTTCAGGAAAGTCGTTACCGGCCTGCTCCTGTTCACATTGTTCAACAGCTCGGATGCGTTCCTGTTATTGATGGCGAAACAGATCGGATTGGATGATCTTCACGTCATCGGTGCTTACATCTTCTATAATCTTGTGTACGCGCTCTTTGCTTACCCGGTGGGCTCGGTCGCAGACAAGATCGGAATGCGGCCCACATTTATGATCGGGCTGATGCTCTTTGCGACCGTTTACCTGGGAATGGCATTTTGCAAAACAGAGCTCCTGCTTTATGGATTGTTTTTTATTTACGGAATTTATTCCGCGGCGACTGAAGGTGTTTCGAAAGCCTGGATCGCGCACATCACACCTCCGGAAGAAACTGCGACGGCAATTGGTTTCCATGCCAGCTGCAGCAGCATTGCGACTATGATCGCGAGTGGATTAGCAGGATTGTTATGGGTGAGCTTTAATCCGCAGATGGCTTTTTTAGTTGCCGGAGCCGGCGTTGTGCTCACTGTCGTGTACTTCTTTATTCAGCAGAGCGGCGAACGTAGCTCAGCGCACCCGAGGGACACTGATCGATCTGCTCCATGATGCGCTCACTGCTGGCACCTTCCGGATTTACCCATGGCTTTTCAAGCGGCTTGAATACTTCGCCTAATCCTTTCCAGCATTTTTTGGAATGAGTGCAGACAGTCGGTTTCCAGATGACGGTAAGATCACCCTTGTTATATTTAATTACAGGTTCCTGTTCCATGATCGATCGGGTTTAAAATAAAACATCCTGGTATTCCGGGATCTTATCGATTAAAGCTTTTGCAAAAGGGCATAGCGGCAGGATCTTCAGCTTATGTTCACGCGCAAAGCTAACGGCCTTCCCAACCAGCTGCTTCCCGATTCCTTTCCCGGAAAGCTTATCATCCACCTCCGTGTGGTCGATGATCATTTTTCCCGGACCGGCATAATGATACAGGAGCTTTGCAAGTATCTCCCCTTCAACTTCAACAAAGAAAAGTCCTTTGCTGTCTTTTTCTGTCTGAAATATTTCCATTATTTCCTGAATAATTAATTGTGTCCGCTTTCGGACGATTTTTTCATTCCCTGAACCGCTTCGCAAAACCAAAGGAGATCTTTTATAAAAACATTGGCGCGCT
This sequence comes from Bacteroidia bacterium, assembly GCA_045805205.1. Lineage (GTDB taxonomy): Bacteria > Bacteroidota > Bacteroidia > 2-12-FULL-35-15 > 2-12-FULL-35-15 > 2-12-FULL-35-15. Next base: position 39,278 of record JBJMLR010000004.1, read on the forward strand.
TATCAGCACCTGCTTTGTCCTTTGCATTTCCCTGCGCATCAAAATTATCCTGCACCAGCGGAACAGGAAATGTTCCTGTGGGAATAACTTTCAGCTTGAGCAAAGATGTCTGCATTGCCGCCAGGGTTGTAACACCGCCGAAACCTCCGCCGGACACACTCACCAATCCCACCGGCTTGCGGTACCATTCCTTTACCAGGAGATCGAGCGCATTTTTCAAAGCAGCAGGAAAGCTCCCGTTGTACTCCGGAGAAACGATGATCACGGCATCTGCATTCTTTACTTTATCTCCGAAAAGCTTCGCTTTATCAGAAGGATCTTTCTGATACATCAGTCGTTCTTCAAAAATTGGAAAATTGAATTCCTTCAAATCGAGGATCTCAGCATTCGCGAGCTTTCCCTCAGTGATGTATTTTTCAAAATAAAGCGCTACGTGGTGGCTTTGCCGGCCTTCGCGCACACTTCCGGAAATAATTACAATATTGAACATCAGATCGATTTTAATACTTTTTCAGTTTTTTCCAGCATCTCGTCGGTAAAATCAAGATGCGTTACAAAGCGGATCGCCTGCTTGCCGAAGCCCACAGCTTTGATGTTATTCTCGCTCAGCTTCTTTACAAAAGCTTCCGGCTCCACCTTTTCATTCAGATTAAAGATAATGATATTCGTATCTACGGGAAGAATACTTTCCACATACGGCAATTTGCTCATCGTTTCCGCAAGCTGTTTAGCGCGACGGTGATCATCCTTCAGGCGATCCACATTATTATCGAGCGCATAAATTCCCGCCGCTGCAAGATAACCCGCCTGGCGCATTCCGCCTCCGAATACTTTCCGCACTCTTCTCGCTTTGCGGATGAACTCCTTGTCGCCAAGCAGCACCGAGCCAACCGGCGCGCCCAGGCCCTTCGAAAGACAGACTGAAATAGAATCGAATGTTTTTCCAAGGTCAGCAGGCGTATAATCATTTTCAACGATCGCATTGAAGATCCGTGCGCCGTCAAGGTGATAGGCAAGCTTATTGTTTTTACATACTTCGCCGACTTCCTGCATTTGCTTCAAAGAATAATAACTTCCTCCTGCACGATTGGCTGTATTCTCAATACAAACCAGGCTGGTCCTGGTCAGCCAGTCGAAGCCGGGATTGATGCTTTCCAGCACCTGCTTTGCAGAGATCCGTCCGCGCTCCCCCGGTATCAGCTTTGCCTGAACTCCGGAATTCGATGAGATCCCGCCGCCTTCATAATTATAAATATGTGCCGTGGTATCACAGAGCACTTCATCACCGGGCTGTGTGTGCACCCTGATTGCGATCTGGTTGGTCATGGTACCGCTCGGACAAAATACTGCGGCTTCCTTTCCGAACATCTTCGCTGCTTTTTGTTCTAAAGCAGTAACGGTTGGTTCCTCGGCAAATACATCGTCGCCCACTTCTGCGTTGAACATCGCGTCCAGCATCGCCTTAGACGGCTTGGTAACGGTATCGCTTCTTAGATCTATTGTCATTTCAATTGGTAGTTATTAGTTGTTCAATTACTTAGTCACCTAGTTACCCAATTACCCAGTCACCTAGTTACCCAGTCACCTAGTTACCCAGTTACCCAGTCACCCAGTTACTTTTTCCTCGCAATCATTAATCCATCACGTACCGGCAGAAGCATCTGCTCTACGCGATCATCCGTATGCACTTTCAGATTGAAGGCATGGATCGCTTTTGTATCGGCATCCATTTTCGTTTGCTCGTCAAGCACTTTCCCGCTCCAAAGCACATTATCGGCAATGATATAACCTCCGCTTCTTACTTTATCGAAGACCAGATCGTAATACGCGGCATAATTCTTTTTATCCGCATCGATAAAAACCAGGTCGAATGCTTCATCGAGCGTCGGAATCACCTCCAGCGCATTCCCGATATAATAGCTGATCTTCTTTTCCATTTTCGCTTCGGCGATGAAATTCCTCACCATTCCCTCCAGCTCTTCATTGATATCGATGGTATGCAGCTTACCTCCTTCAGCTAATCCTTCGGCAAGGCAGATCCCGGAATAGCCGGTGTAGGTTCCGATTTCAAGGATCTGTTTCGGGCGGATCATGTGGCTCAGCATGCTCAGCAAGTTCCCCTGCATGTGGCCGGAGAGCATCCGCGGCATCATCACCCTGGCATGCGTTTCACGGTTAAGCTTTTTGAGCACCTCCGACTCCGGACGTGACATTGCCAGCGCGTAATTTTCTATTTTCTCATCAATGAACTCCATAAATTGCCTGATTTTCAATACGAATGTACACAATATTCCATGTTTATAAAAGAAGCGGCCGGTTACTGCAAACCATCAGCAAAACCGGTCATTACACAAGATCATGCATTCAAAAAACGCACGCTTTTCAACGTGGCCGTGTTTATAAGTTTGAATTCCCGGGAGTCAGCACGCCTTATATTATATAGAATTTAGTGATGTTAATGGGATAGCTATACACTGTCGCCAATATTAACATTAAAAGCAATTTATGAGAAAGATCCTGATCATTCTTTCCGTTTTATTGATCTCACAGTCCCTCTTTTCGCAGAAAAGCGGGAAACCTAATCTCAAAAAACTAACCAAGGAAGAGGTTAAAAAACTGGAAAGTGCGGAGTATTTTTTCTCCGACGAAAATTATCTCCGGGCGCTTCCGATCTATACCGAGCTTGTTGCCGCTCATCCTGACGAGCTTTATTTTAAATATAAAGCAGGGATCTCTTATCTGTATAAAAGTGATGAAAAGGACAAAGCGATTCCTTTGCTGAAAGAAGTGGAGCAAGCCGATCCTGCTACTCCGGATATCGAATTCTACCTCGGACGTGCATTTCACCTCAATTACGAATTTGAATCAGCGATCATTACCCTGAATAAATACCTTGCGCAAAAGCCGGCGCCTTCCATCAATCAGCAGCTCCTGGCAAAGCGTTACATTGAGAACAGCAAAAACGCCAAGGTCTTCATGGAGCTGAAAGTGAAGTGTGAGATCAAAAACATCGGTGAGCCGATCAACTCTCCTGACCAGGAGGCTGTACCCGTGATCTCTTCGGATGAATCTGTGCTGATCTTTACTTATGTGGGGCCAAAGAGTACCGGCGGACTCATGGATGAAGAGTTTAATCCGGACCCGGACGGCGCCTATTACCAGGATGTATTCATTACCCAGCGTGTTGATGATCACTGGCAGACCCCTGAAAGCATCGGACCGAATATCAATACCAAAAATCACGATGCAAGTATTGCATTGTCATCCGATGGACAGAAACTCTTTATCTTTCACAGTACGGAAAAGGATGGCGGGGATATCTATATGAGTACCCTTACCGGGAACGTTTGGGGAGAAGCCCAGGCACTCGGTCCGAATATCAATACCAAATTCTGGGAGGGCAGCTGTTCATTATCTGCAGACGAAAAAACATTATACTTTGTAAGTGAGCGCCCGGGCGGGATCGGCGGAAGAGATATTTACATCAGCAAGAAAATGCCCGACGGCAGCTGGGGAAAAGCGGAGAACCTTGGACCTGGTATCAATACTATTTACGACGAGGATGCTCCTTTTATCCACCCCGACGGGATCACTTTATTTTTCAGCTCACAAGGACACAGCAGCATCGGAGGATACGATATTATGTGGTCGACATTTAAAGACGGAAAATGGTCGGAGCCTACCAACCTCGGATATCCTATCAATACAACCGAAGATGAACGCTATTATGTTTTAACAGCGGACGGCGAGCATGGATATTATTCATCGGACATGAAGGGAGGATTCGGGCAGCAGGATATCTATACTGTTACTCCGGGCTTTTTCGGTGAAAAGCCTATTCTGGCGCTGGTTGTCGGAACCGTGTTCGCAAACGACAAAGCCGCCGATGCGAAGATCAGTGTGACCAATGCGGAAACAGGAGAACAGCAGGGGACTTATCATTCCAACTCTTCAAGCGGTAAATACCTGATCGCGTTGACACCCGGAAACAATTATAAAGTCGCCATTGAAGTAGAAGGTTACGAAGCGCAGATCCAATACGTAAATGTGAAAAGCCTGGAAACATTCGTACAGGTGAAAAAAGACTTCAAATTTTACACGAACGATTACAAGAGCCAGAACAATGTCGCTGCGGTGCAGGATTCTTCAAACGTGATCCAGATGCAGATCAATGAACAGGTGAGAAGATACAATGAAGAAAGAAAAGCGGAAGTATATGAGGCGCGTGTTTACCAGGATCTTCTTAGAAAATACGGGGAAGACAAAAAAGAATGTGTTTCCTACAACCTGGAGCTCGGTACCTGGGAAAAAGCGGAGGATTTCGATCCTTCAAAGGCAAAGTCGCTTGGCGAGCTCAAAGAAAGAAAAGATCCTGTTGGAACTACCACCTACTATTTTGATGGTTTCCAAACGCTGCTGAGCGCGGAAATGTTCAAATACAAAGTGGTTGACGTGGATACTACAGTGAAGAAAAGCGCGGTGGTTACGGTAAATGATTGTAATCAGCGGAAGATCATTCAGCAATATTATGCAAGTGAATACACCCGCAAAGATTATATTGCTCCGACCGACACAAAGGTGATCAAAGCGAAACAGAACAGCATTGCTGCAACTACGGACCACAATCAAACTAACGAGAATCCGACAGGCGACTTAAACACGGTAAAGGACGAAGGGAAATCGGAGATCGCAGGACTCACTTACAAACTTGAGATCGGAGCAGTTGATAATCCTGCCGATTTCAAGCTGGATAAGCTGAGCAAATACGGAAAGATCGAGAGCAAGAAATATCCCGATGGAAAGACCCGCTATACAATGGGACCATTCAAAACGCTTGCTGAAGCGGAAGCGTTCAAAAAGTCGATCGTTGAAAAAGAACCCGATGCTGCAGAATCATTTGTTACTGTGTTTTTCTTCGGAGTCCGTAAAACAATGGATGAATATAAAAATCCTTGCAATCCTAACGGTCCAACCGACTTTTCCGCATTTGTTGGTAAGGATCTGAATGACAAAGACGTTTACAATAAGCTGATTGAAATGGCCGGAACGACCTGTGCCGAAGGACTTACATTCCGTGTGCAGATCGGTGCTTACCGGAAGCCACAGAATTTTAAACACAAGAACCTGAATTCACTGGAACCGCCTCCGGCTCTTGTTACTCCATTCCCTGACGGGATCACCCGCTTTACCATGCGTGAGTTTACGACAATCAAGGATGCCGAGGTCTTCCGCCAGGAATGCATCAGGCTCGGAACCAAGGATGCATGGATCACTGCAATGTATAACGGCAACCGGATATTGTTACAGGACCTGATCGCGAATAATTTTTTCAATAAGAAGATCAATTGATTTTGCTCCCGGATAAAAAAAAGATCCTCCGCCACCCGGAGGATTTTTTTTATCCATAAACGATGGTCCTGTGATGATCTGAGAGCGTTTTATTTCTGAACAATCAGCCGGACAGGCTTCACTACGTCTTTATCATCTTCAATAAACCGACATAGATAGGTCCCGTTAGAAAAACCGTCCAGGCTGATCACCTGGCTGTCAGCAAGAATATGTTTTAACGGGATGCGCGCCATTTGCTTTCCAAGGATATCCGTGATCAAAAGTGTAGTATTACCATTTATGCGCGGATGCTCGGCATTTACATAAAAGAAACCGGCGGCAGGATTCGGAAAGATACAGATCGGATCCGGTTCATGAGGTTTGTCTCCCACACCAAGCGTATAGCAGTTTCCCGGCATATTTGCATCCAGCCAGGCGATCCGTTCCGCGATCCAGGCTTTGAATATCGAAATATCTTCCTGGAAAGTCGCACCTTGTGGACTGATCTCAGGTGTTCCTACATCCACACCCAGCGTTGCCCACCTCTCCTGGTGGCGCATCTGTGCGGAATCCAGCGCGATCGCCGTTGAGTCGATATAATGAAACAGATAAGTCGTATCAAGCATTGCCTGCCGCACCGTGAGCCAGCGGCATTTCAGCTCATTCTGAAAAGTCGTATCCTGCATCATTCTGACATACCATCCGTTCGAGTTCACATCCGGTCCATCGTCGTTGATCTTGTAGGCCCATCCCGAGCCATCGGTAGCTGAAAAAATTGAACTTCCCGGAATATCCGCCCATGCCCAGTCAAAGTCCCATACCGGTCCGGCTTTCAGCTTCCCTCCTTTGTCGTCCCTGTTCTTATGCATGAACCAGCTTTTTTTGAATCCGTCATTGTTCCTTGAAAGCTCATTGACGATGAAATAGTCGATGAACGAACCAGTGCTCAGGTAAGTTCTGTAGCCGCTTGCTGTATCTGCGAAAGACGGACTGTACAAGGCGCTCTCCATGCTGTTGATAAAGGTCTGGATATATGTTTTCTGCTGAGGTGTGATCTTGTCCGGAGCGGGATATTCATACACAAGATGCACCGGCATTCCCGGATGGTCGATCGGGCTGTAGCCCAGCAGCCAGCTGTTACTTGCATCCCAATAATCGTTCTTGATAATGTATCCTCCCGTCAGCTGAATTCCCGCATTATCGATCGTATCGAGCTTCGACATATTGATCCGGTTTGCATCGCGCTTGGGCTTCTCGGAAAGAAAATAGATCCCCTCGTATTGCCCGTTCAGGATCACTTCACAATGCCGGGAACGAACACCATAGTGTCCCATTTCATCAAATAATTTATTCGCAAGCGTGTTCCTCACATATACTTTATCATTGTAAGTAGTCAGCAGTTCCCAATCGTGTTCAGCAGGCATTCCGAGCAATACGGTATCATTCTGAACCATCATGTTATTGCGGGTTTCGAACCCGTAAGGTTTTTGAGGAAACGTAGAAGAGAACGCTCCGCGGATCTCGATCCCGACGTTATTATTATATGCGTTAGGAAGATCAGTAACGTGATTGATCATCCCCGGGCCATTGTCGATGATCTTCATGCTCGCATTGATCTTCGGCTCATCTACAATTGGCTGTGAGAAGGTATTGATGATAACGATCGGTAAATTGGAATGCGTAAATACATTCGGAAGCGGAGCACTTGCACCGAATGTGATATTCCAGCCGAGCACATTTCCGACGTCCGCAGGGTAGGTATCCACAATGCGCAGCTTCCAGACACCATTGCCATTCTGACCGTTGTTTGCATTCCCAATGGTATTCATCGGTTTGTATGTCCCCGTAAAGGGAGCTGATCCGGAAACGATGGAAGTGGATACGCTCTGGGAGAAACAAGTATTTGTAAAATTATCGCCGCTGCCTCCGACATAAGAAAGAAGCAGGATGTCGGTTCCATCGGGAGCGATAAGATCGATGTTAAGATCAGAGTCGTACGTATGAGTAATATTGATGCAGACCCCGATAAGGCCATTGGTCCCGTTAAGCGTTGCCGGACTTAATCCGGATACGGTCAGCGGAAAATCATTGATCATTCCGTCATCGGACACCGGTCCGCCGGTACCTGAATACGTTTGCGGGAACAGCTGCGCTGAAATAAAAAGAAGCGCGGGGAGAAGAAGTTTTTTCATTGGTAATGGTTTAGGCTGTACAACAAATCTACTGAATTAATCCTGGCTTTCCGATTTGCTTTCATCGATGATCTCCTGCACTCTTCCTACCTGCCGGGTATCCAGCATTACTTTGATCCCACGGCTGTGAAACGCTGCGCTTGTGAGAATGGCCCTCACCTTTCCACGCGTTCTCTGTCCCGTCCGCTGATCTTTTTTCAATACAATATCTACCGTTTGTCCAAGCTTGATATTAGCGCGGTACATATTAGGCGTATGTGGTGCTTTCAGGTTCATAATCGGGTTTCCTGCAAAAATAACTATATTTGATCTAGATCAATAAACAGTTATGAAAAAGACAATTATCTTTTGCTTAATTTTTTCCTTGATATCAAACGCATTCTCGCAGGGTGCAATGAAAACCCGCAAGTGGAGAAAAACTGAAAAAGATTCCCTGGCGGCGGCGCAGGCAATGTTCCAGGACGAAAACTATTTGCTGGCATTACCAATATTCGAAAAGCTGGAACAAAGCCATCCGAAAGAGCTCTATCTGAAATATGTGTTCGGGATCTGCGGCCTTTACCGAAGCGATCAGCATCCCAAGGCTCTTGAGCTGCTATCTGCTGTTTACGAAAAAAATAAAAAAGCCGCAGGGATCCGCTATGATCTTGCCCGCGCCTATCATTATAACTATAAGTTTGATGAAGCACTTGCGCTGCTGAATGAATACATGAAAGACAAAAAGCTGACTGCCTCTGAACGAAAAGATGCAGAACAGCTTGTTGAGTATTGTAACAATGCCAAAATACTGGTCGCAGCGCCGGTGGATACCAAAATCGATAATATCGGAGACATCGTGAATACGGTGGGCTCGGAATATGTCCCGGTAGTAAGCTCCGATGAAAGCGTAATGATCTATACGTATACCGGCGACCAAAGTGTAGGCGGGCTCCAGAACGCATACAACCAGCCCGACAGTTTTGGAATTTATTATGAAGATGTATTCATTACTCACAAAGAAGGAGACAATTGGGCCACACCCGGCAGCATCGGAAATAATATCAATACAAATACAAATGATGCGGCGATCGCGATCTCCAATGACGGACAGAAGCTTTTTATTTTCAAGGACAACAGTTATGATGGTGGTGATATCTATATCAGCACGCTTGACAGCAATGGCTGGAGCGCTCCTGAAAAGCTGAAGGGAGAAGTCAATACCGCAGCGTGGGAGGGAAGTGCTTCCCTTTCTGCCGACGAAAAAACACTTTATTTTTCGAGTGAGCGCCCGGGAGGATACGGAGGACGTGATTTGTATAAAGCCACGAAGCTTGCCGACGGGACCTGGGGAAATATTCAGAACCTCGGAATGAAAGTAAATACGGCACGTGATGATGATGCTCCGTTCATTCACCCGGACGGAAAAAAGCTCATTTACAGCTCCCAGGCGCTCAACAGCATGGGAAGCTATGATATCTTTATGACCGAATACAACGCAGCCGATTCGTCCTGGTCGACTCCAAGAAATCTCGGATATCCGATCAACACGCCGGATGATGATCGTTATTTTGTGTTATCGACCGATGGCAAGCGCGGCTATTATGCTTCCGGAAAAGAAGGAGGCTTCGGTCTTCATGATATTTATATCGTCGATATGCCTGACAATTTTATCACTCCCGATGTGATCATGGTAAAAGGAACTGTGACACTCGACGACAAGCCTGTTTCCACAATGATCAGCGTTGATATGACCGATAATAATCAGAACTACCGCTCGATGACCACCCAGCGTCCTTTTGAAAATTACCTGGTCAATCTTATGTCAGGACACAACTATAAGATCACCTACAAGCTGAATGGATTTCCCGACCAGGTAAAAACAGTGGATGCCATGGATCTGCATGGTTACAGCGAAATGACCTTTGATATCAAGTTCAGCAACAAGATCGATTCAGCCGCTTTACCGGCTGTAAAAAATGATTCGATAAAAAAGATCACTCCGGATTCAGTTGCGACGGATATTGGCAACTCAACAAAAGAAGGTCTTGAGTTCAAAGTGCAGATCGCAGCGTATAACCTTCCAAAAAATTATAAATACGGGTTTTTGAAGGGTCTCGGCAATGTAGAAAAACTTTTACTGGACGATGGGATCACCCGTTTTACCATCGGCGGAGCATTCAGAACGCTGAATGAAGCAACTGCCCATAAAGATAAAGTAAGAGCCGCCGGACAAACGGACGCCTTTGTTACAGCGATCTATAAAGGAAAACGGGTTTATCTCGAGGACCTGGAAAAGCTGGGGCTGATTCCTCCACAGCCGAAATAAAAAAAAGATCCCGTCCGCCGATTGGCAAACGGGATCTTTTTTTTCCATCTATTTCTATCGCCCGAAGATCTTTCCGAGCCATGATTTTTTATTTTCTGCCGGAGCTGCAACTGATGGAGCCGCCGCCGATGATTTTGAAGAACCCAGCGAATTGTAACTTTCCCGGTTCCCGTTTTTTCGTTTCTTCCAGTTTCCGTTACTCTTCTTTTTGCGTCCGGTATTGGTCTGATCCGGTTTCGAGCCGGTTTCATTTTTCTGACGCGGTGCCTGATCTTTCTTTTTATTCTGTCCGCCGCCGCTGTTTCTGCGATCTCCGCTTCGGCGGTTTTTTCCACGATCATTTTCGGAGCGCTGGGTATTTGGCTGTGAAGCCTTTTTTTCCGGCTGCGCTCCCGTTAACGGGAATCCGTGATCTTCGATCACCGGGATCGTTTTACCGATCAGCTTCTGGATGTCACGCAGGTATTCTTTTTCTTCGGTATCGCAAAAAGAGATCGCGATGCCGCTTGCTCCTGCTCTGCCGGTACGCCCGATACGATGAACATATGATTCGGGAACATTCGGAAGATCATAATTGACAACGTGCGTGAGATCGTCAATGTCAATACCGCGTGCAGCGATATCCGTTGCGACAAGCACACGGGTCAGTTTGGATTTGAAGCTTGTCAGCGCATTCTGGCGGGCATTCTGGGATTTATTCCCGTGGATCGCCTGTGCTTTGATATGACTTTTCCCCAGTTCTTTTGCCACACGATCTGCTCCATGCTTGGTTCGCGTGAACACAAGAACTCTTTCGATTTTTGTATCCCCTAACAGCTCGGCAAGCAGGTGACGTTTATTTCCTTTATCGACAAAATAAACAGCCTGGTTGATCGTATCCGCTGTTGAAGAAACAGGAGTCACCTCCACTTTAGCAGGATTGGTCAGGATCGAATCTGCAAGACTTACGATCGCCGGAGGCATTGTTGCTGAAAAGAACAAAGACTGACGTTTTGCGGGCAGCTTTGAGATCACTTTTTTTACATCGTGAACGAATCCCATGTCCAGCATCCGGTCCGCTTCATCCAGCACAAAGAACTGGATCTTCGAGATATCGCAATATCCCTGGTTCATCAGGTCGAGCAATCGCCCGGGTGTTGCCACCAGGATATCGATTCCTGCTTTCAGCGCTTCCACCTGGGCATGCTGGCTGACACCTCCAAAAATAACCTTGCATTTCAGATTGTTGAACTTTCCATAGTTCCGAAAGCTCTCTTCGATCTGGATCGCCAGCTCGCGTGTAGGCGTAAGTACCAGGGCACGGATCGGGCGCTTACCAGAATGTGCGGTTTTATCTTCCGCCATCAGCTGAATGATAGGAATCGCAAACGCTGCCGTTTTACCGGTACCGGTTTGTGCGCATCCCAACAGATCGCGTTTTGACAGAACGATAGGAATTGATTTCGCCTGTATCGGCGTCGGTGTTGTGTATCCTTCATTCTTTACGGCCCGAAGGATGGGCTCAATTAAATTTAAATTTTCAAATGACATTTTAATATGTAATTTTTAAGACCGGGTAAATAATAAAGTCATCAGGCCACCGGTCAGATGGAATAATGCTTTAGTTACTGCCTTAAACTGTGGGATCTTTTAAAACTCCAAAAACATTGAGAGGGACAAACAAATCCTTCAGGAGGAAGGATTCATACAATGAGTAGTTTAATTCACGTAATCTGATGCAAAGATACGAATAAAAATTGAAATTACCGCTTTTTATAGAAATTGTCGCGTTTGATCGCCATAAAATTCCGCGGTTTTTCAAGGTTCTTAAAGCCATACTTCCCGTAAAGCCCCTGAGCATCGCGTGTGAGCAGGCAAAAATTCCGCAGTCCCTGCAATTCAGGGTGCATAAGAATACACTCCATCAGCCATTTTGAAAGACCTTTTCCTCTTTCTTCTTCAAGAATATATACATCCGCAAGATAAGCGAAGGTGGTATAATCGGAGATCACTCTTGCAAAGCCAATCAGCTTTTCACCATTGTATACGGCAAAGCAAAGTGAATTTTCGATGGACCGCTTTACGACCTCGATCGGAATATCTTCCGACCAGTAGGAACGGGAAAGATAAGCATGAACAGCAGCGATGTCGATCTTCGACGGATCTGTGCTGATGAGGTAATTGTCTTTTTTATATTCTTCTGCTTTCATTGTTTTTCGCCAACCACTGCGATCGTATATCCGTCAGCGGCAATCGCGATCCGCGAGATGTTCTTTACTCCGTTTGCAGAGAGATCCGCAAGCTCCCGGATCGTTTTTCCCTCATACAGATCGCAGGTAAATAATTTGCTGCCTTTGCCATAAACAACTTCCTGGTCATAAATTATAAAATCTTCACTTTCGATGACCGTTCCGGTGGATCTGGCATACCAACCGGGAAGATCGAACCAGTAGATCTCATTTCTTTTATCGGCGGTCTGTTTTGTATAATACAACATACCGTTATCGTACTTCATACACCGGCCAACGCTGTCGGCGATAAACCTTGGCCTGACGTAGTGCTGATCGATCAACTGAAGCGAGTTGGGTTCAGTAAGAAGAAATACAGCAGCGCTATTACCATAGAACCAGCAATGATAACCGATCGAATCGAAGCCGGGCAGCAGCGGAACAGCTTTACTGCCGCCTTTCATTGGAAATTTCCAGATCCTTTGCGTGGAATCATCCGCTTCAACCATTACAACAGAGATCCCTTTTTTTCCGGGAAGGAAAGTGGGTGAATATTCCGCGGTATTTGGCGTATTGGTAAATTGAGATGTCTTCCTGCTCGCAAGGTTATACTTGTAGATATCTGATTTTTTATCCCGGACCGAAGTGTAAAGAATATACTTACCATCCGGAGAAAAGACGGGCTGATTATCGTATCCCTCCCTGTTCGTAATGTTCTGAATACCTTCGATTATACGCATAGAATGATCTCCCCATGGCAGATCGAGCAGCCAGATATCGGTGTTGGGAAGCTGTGCAAGTGAACTTTGAGAGATTAAGAGCAACAATAAAAGTTTAACCGCAGAGGACACGGGGCTTGTCGCAGAGGGACGCAGAGAAAGCCAACGCATAATCCTGAATCCTTTTTGACAATGTTTGTACACAGACAATACAGTTTAAATTACAATAGATAGAAGACAAACAAGTTCAAACATTTCTCTGCGGCTCTCCTTCTTTTCCTCAATTTTCCTCTGTGGTTAAATTAAAAACATTTGACCACTGGCAACACCGTTTAAATTACAATAGACAGAGGAGAAACAAGTTCAAACATTTCTCTGCGGCTCTCCTTCTTTTCCTCAATTTTCCTCTGTGGTTAAATTAAAAACATTTGACCACAGGCAACACCGTTAAATTACAATAGACAGAGGAGAAACAAGTTCAAACAATTTCTCTGCGGCTCTCCTTCTTTTCCTCAATTTTTCTCCGCGGTTAAATTTTATTTTACAACCGCCGAAATAGGTTTTCCACTGCAACCATTCGGAAACTGAATGTTCAACATCGCAGCAATAGTAGCCGCAATATCCGGAATAACAACGGGCTCTACGGAACTGCCCTGCTTCACATTCCAGCCGTAAAACAGCAGCGGCACATGCGTGTCATACGCATACGGTGAACCATGCGTAGTTCCGGTTGGCATAAAATATTCAAGATAATCCGGCGAATAATTGACAAGCACGTCGCCCGAGCGCTGCGCATTATACCCTTTCTGCATCAGGTAACGCGGGCCTTCGGTAAATTGAGTATTATTTAAGGTAGTGGCAGTAAGTACTTCCGAAACCTCAGGAAAACGCATCAGGAACGTTGCGACATCCTGCTGAACTTCCGGTAAAAACAGCTTCTTATCTTCAATGAATTTGTGATTCAAAAACACCTGCTGATTTGAGAATGATGCCACCAGGGTATCACCATAGTTCGATTTCAGGTATTTTTTCAGGGAATCGCCGATGGCCCATTCCTTAACGTAGCCCGCAGGAATTTTCATATCCGCAAGATAGGCAGGAACCTCAGGAGCCGCATGATCCGCAGTCAGGAAGATCAATGCATTTCCCTTTCCAACCTGTGCCTCAATGAATTTAAAAAGCTCAGCCAGCTCTTTATCCAACCGCAGGTAATCATCTTCCTGCTCTACCGAGTTCGGACCATAAGCATGCCCGATGTAGTCAGGAGAAGAAAAAGAGATCGTAAGAAAATCAGTGTAATCACTTTTTCCAAGATTTTCTCCTTTGATCGTCTCGATCGCAAAATCCTTTGTCAGCGTATTCCCGAACGGCGTATTCCGGATCAGTCCCAAACCACCATTGGCAGCGCTAAGCTTCGGGTAGTCATGGGGAAAAACAGGACCTGTTTCGCCTTTCAGAACCAGCTCATATTTGTTATCGTCCGGGATGCTCTCCGTGTATTGTTCAATCGGCAACAACGTGTTCCATGGCTGGTTCAGGTATTTTTCAGCGAGCCGTTTCGCGTTGAAATCCTGTACCCATTTCGGAAGCTCTTTCATGTAATACGAGCTGGTGATAAAATAGCCGTTGCTTCCATCATACCAATATGCAGCGTTCGCGGAATGTCCCGCAGGCATGATCGCGCTTCTGTCCTTGAGCGCAATCCCGATCACTTTCGATTTCATGTTGGTTGCAAGGCGCAGCTCATCGGTTATCGTGGTCGCTTTCATTTTTACGGGGGAGCGGCGCCCTTCCGATGCAGTAGTGCCCACTGGCAATACGCTCTGATCTTCTGCGCAATAAACGGTTGTTCCTTTTGAACGGTCGAACCAATCGTTTGCAATGATCCCGTGGATCGCGGGAGTAGTGCCGGTGAAAATAGAAGTATGTCCCGGACCGGTGAAGGTGGGAACATAATTGTAATTTGTGTTCTTACAGAAAAAACCTTCGTTCACTAATTTTTTGAATCCATCGTTCCCGAATTTATCCCAATAACGAAATATATAATCATAGCGCATCTGGTCGATCACGATGCCGACCACAAGCTTAGGTCTTGACGCAGGTTTCGGTGCAGCAGGTTTTGCTGTTTGGGCAAAGGTCGCAGCTGCGATCAGGTTCAATGCCGTAAGCACAAGTCGTTTTTTCATTTTGATATTATTATGTTGATAACGGCCGGAGATCTCTCCCGGTCGAAAATGATATTCAATTAAAATTCCTTTTCACTTTCCACGCCGAATAATTTTCCTTTCTGGAGGAGCTTCAGCTCATTTTTAAGAAGCGGTGCATTCTGCTTTGTGAGCTCTTCCGGATCGAGATCTCCAAGATCAGGCTTTCCGGCTTGTTCCCAGGCAGTATACCAAAAATCAGCAGTTGCTTCCGCGGAGGCGCGCATTTGCTTTTCCACCATTCCGTTCAGCGCTTTATGAAAAGCGGCTGCATATTCATCAGAGAAAACGGGTTGGCCATATTTATTTTTAATGGCTTTACCATCTGCACCTTCTTTGAACAGCTTCTCTCCGAATTGTTTCCGGAGCTCCTTATCAACAGCCAGCAGGGTATCTTTCAGCTGGTGAGAATGCTTCAGGATCTTCAAAAATTCAGCGTGCGTATTTTCAATGAACTTCGCTTTCGGAACCGAATAGTTGTAATCCTTTCCAAACGCTTCGGGCAAACGGGATTCCCAGAGCGCATGCACGCCTTTCTGATCCGTCATTTGTCCGTCATAGTTTGCCGAAGTATGAAGAGGCATGTGTGCATCACCCATGTAATGCCCCATATCGGCGGCGAGGAATAATATTTCCGTTTTCTTTTTCGCTTTGAACGCAGCAACCAATTTCGTCATCAGGTCATCCATGTACCAGGGTAAAATACCGTTCTGATTCAGGAATTTTTCATCGTACTTCTTCTTCGCCTGTTCCAGATTCTCCGGGAGACTATCCAACCCGCCATAATTCTCCAGGTCGATGAAGTGACGGGGATTTTCCGCCTTGTCGTTGAGTGTGTATTTTCTCAGATCGGGTACCGTAGCCTCCTGCGTGATAAAATCCACGTGATTATAAAAAAAGGTTTGCAGCGGAGCTGGCAGCGCCAATACCGCCGCGCGATTAATGTGCTCATGACCGAACGTGCCCCAGGAAAGCATAGTTGCAGCGATCGAAGCGATAATCAGACAATTTAATTTTTTCATCTTGATATTTATTTTTAAAAATGTTAAGGTGTCCGGGGTTCGTCTGCTATTCCCGGCAGCATCTCTCCATCATTTAATCACTTAACGATAAACCAGATCAGCGCCAGGCAGACGATCACACTTATCAATACATTGGAAATTGCAACGGCCAGATTGCCTGACCGCATCAATTCCACTGTTTCAAAGCTGAATGTTGAAAATGTGCTGAACCCTCCGCAAATACCGACTAAAATAAATGTTTTGATTCCAGGATTCAAGTCCGCTTTCGCGAAATAACCTACAGTTAATGCAAGGATAATACAACTCAGTACGTTCGAGCAAAGCGTCGCGACCGGAAAATTCGATTTCCAGTTATTTCTGAACAGCTCTGCGATTCCGTAACGGAACAAACTTCCGATACCACCGCCGATAAATACAAAAGCAATATTGTTCATACGTTAACTTTTTACCGCAGAGCTAGCAGCGTTTCAGCGGAGAACCACAGAAGCTGTTCACTCTTCTCTGTGGCACTCTTATTTTTCTCCTTTGCTCTCTGTGGTTAATCTTTTTTCATCTATATAGCGAAACAACCGGTACACTGCCACTCCGATCCCCATTCCAACAATTGCTCCCACCGCTACATCCAAAGGATAATGGACACCATTGTAAATCCTGCTGTAAGAAACAAATGCCGCCCATGCAAAGATCATCCATCCGAAATAGCGTATTTTTCCCCGGAACAAAAGATAGAGAAACATTGCCAGTGCAAAGGTGTTGGCCGCATGCGAAGAAATGAATCCATATTGTCCGCCTTTCCCGTCGTTCAAATGAACCTGGTTACAAATGAGCTCATTGTAGCAGGGGCGATAACGCAGGAAAACGTTTTTGAATGCATGAACCGAGATCTGATCAGAAAGCAGGATCAGCAGTGCAGCGCACAGCGCAACGAGCCAGACTTTTTTTCCATAATATTTCCATGCAAGAAAAAGAAAAAGCGCGTAGAGCGGTATGAACACGAAACGATGGCTGGCCCAGAACATCACAAAGTCGAAAAAAGCATTGTGCTTGCTGTTCAGGTACAAGAAAAGTTCGGTATCAATTTCCTTTATGTGTTCGATAAAGCTCATTATTTCCAATCAATACTTGATACAGCGGTTGAAGCTGAGTATTCCGATCGTTTCTTGGTTACCAGGTCATTGATAAAAATAGCGGTAGGGATAAATGTATCGCTGCCATCGTTGTATATCGATACGACGCACTTTTTGTCACTCCTGTATACCGGAAAACAGGATTCACAGCTTGAGCACAGTGGCATTCCGCTATCCGGGAAATTTTTGAGACCGGTAAACAGATCGACCACGGGAAACCTAGGACTGCTTCCGACACCGTCGTCATATGCAACCACGAGATCCTTATCGTTCGGAGAAAACTTTGCGTAGCGCATCTGATTAAATGTATAAGGATTGTCATAATTGACCCAGGTTCCGCTTCCATCATTCTTTTTTAATATGAGACGCTGCTGATATCCTGCAAAGGGATCAAAATATTCCACAACATAGGCAAGATCATTATCTTTTGACAAGGTCGCAGAAAGAACTTGTTGCATTGTTCCGGGAACACCGCTGAAATTGAGAGGCGGGTGACTGATCGGTGCTCCGTAATAAGAAAATGAATTTCCGATCAGCATGTACAACGTTGCATCGTCATTGCTCCAGTCCATTTGTGTTACCGAGGTATATGACGTAAGCGTTGCCGTGATCGAACCATTCCGGTCGATAATCTCCGGATTACCGGCAGAATTTATATAGGCGATCTTTTGAAGATCGTGGCTGAGCGCAACTTTTGTTTTTGAAAGTGCAGGTGTATTCGTCAGCCGTACAGCCGGGACATCGATGTTGCCGAGATAGTAAACATCGTTATTATAAATAAAGGCAATGTGCTCTATCCTCTTTGCATTAGCTATTGAATCACGGATGTGATCGATCACCGCTTTCGGAACATAAGGACTTTTCTCGCAACCGTAAAAGAAAAGCATCGACAGAGCTAAGTAAAAAAGATAGACCGCTTTCTTCATTTTCTTCAGAATGAATACCCAAACTTAAGATAGGCCGAAAAAAACTGCCTGGCCGTTCCCGCATTTGAATTATAGTCCGTACTGTTCGCGTCCTGGCTGCCTAGTGAAATAAGCGCATTGTATTGGGTAGCAAATGCCAGGCTCATGTTCTCGCTGAGTTGATAACCCATCCCGATCTGCGGCGCCAGTATCAATTTTCCTTCCAGCGACTCTTCTCCAAGGTCCATACCGACATCTACGTGACTGCTGGTATATTGCACCAACGCGATCCCGGCGTCACCGGCAAGGATAAAACAAAACTTATTCTCAAACGCTTTTATTTTTTCGGCATGAAAGGTTGCACTGGCAACTTTATATTTACTATATACTGCCACTCCATACCCGTTGGGAGGTACAAGATAATAGAGCGTGTCTGCGGCTGGATTGAAATTAAAATATCCCAGACCTAATCCTATTTTATTGGTATTTCCGTCGGAATACTCATTGCACCAGTTCAGTCCCGCATGAAAGCCCGGTGAAGACTTATAAACCCAGGCGAGCTTTCCCAAAGGAAAATTATAATCTGCAGAAACGGTAACCTCCTTGTAATCTTCCTGCGCATCCAAGCGGGAAACTGCCGCCAGAAACATAACGATCAGGATACCTTTTAAGATCTTCATGGAGGTACTCATTTTAAAATCAGTAATCAAACACCGATCCTTTATCATTCAGCTGTTTCCAAAGCTCATCCTTCAGCTGCACCAGACCAAAACCTGTTTGTGACGAAAAATACATCACCGGGACCGTGTTCTTTTCTTTGAAACGCTTGTTCATGTCTTTTTTCAGCTCCGTCAGCAGCTCTTCATCCATCATATCGCATTTCGAAATAGCGAGAATGCGTTTTTTATGAAGCAGCTCCGGGTTGAACTTGTCCAGCTCATTTAAAAGGATCTTGTATTCCTTAATAATATCGGGACTGTCGGCAGGAACCAGGAACAGCAAAGTTGAATTGCGCTCAATGTGACGCAGAAATCGCAGACCGATGCCTTTGCCTTCCGCGGCACCTTCGATGATCCCGGGAATATCGGCCATGACAAAAGATTTATAGTCGCGGTATTCAACGATCCCTAAATTCGGGACCAGCGTGGTAAACGGGTAGTTGGCAATTTCCGGCTTTGCTGCGGATACAACGGAAAGCAGCGTTGATTTTCCGGCATTCGGGAAACCGACTAATCCTACATCGGCAAGCACTTTTAATTCAAGTATCTTCCATTCGTCCCGTCCGGGCTCGCCGGGCTGCGCATAACGAGGAGTTTGATTGGTGGAGGATTTGAAATGATCGTTCCCGAGTCCGCCGCGTCCGCCAGGAACGATGATGATCTCTTGTCCGTCCTCGGTAACTTCGCCTTCCACTTCACCGGATTCGGCATCGCGGATGATGGTTCCCAGGGGCACTTCGAGGATCTCGTCTTTTCCGTTGGCGCCGGTCATGCGTGCGCTTCCGCCATTTTCCCCAGCGGCGGCGATCACATGCTTACGATATTTCAGGTGGATAAGGGTCCAGAATTGCCGGTTCCCTCTTACAATGATATGTCCGCCTCTTCCTCCGTCACCTCCGTCGGGTCCGCCTTTGGAGGTAAGCTTGCTGCGGTGCAGGTGTACAGAACCACCGCCGCCCTTTCCCGAGCGGCAGCAGATCTTTACATAGTCAACAAAATTCGAATCCATTCTTACAAATTTCCTATCAGCACAAGCGGATCGGCTTATTTCTTTTTCTTAGCCGTTTTCTTAGCAGGCTTTTTCGCTGCTTTCTTCGGTGCAGCTTTTTTAGCTGCTTTTTTAGGAGCTGCTTTCTTAGCGACTTTTTTTGCCGTCTTTTTCACCACCTTTTTAGATACTTTTTTCGGCGCTGCCTTTTTTGAAGCTTTCTTAGCTACTTTCTTTACGATTTTTT
The DNA here is from genome assembly GCA_045805205.1 of Bacteroidia bacterium. Taxonomy (GTDB): domain Bacteria; phylum Bacteroidota; class Bacteroidia; order 2-12-FULL-35-15; family 2-12-FULL-35-15; genus 2-12-FULL-35-15. The sequence goes on from JBJMLR010000004.1 coordinate 59,241, forward strand.
TTGCCGCTTTTTTAGGTGCTGCTTTTTTAACCGTTTTTTTAGAGGCCGCTTTTTTAGCAGCTTTCTTAGGTGCTGCTTTTTTTGCAGCTTTTTTGGGTGCAGCCTTTTTAGCGGCCTTTTTTGGCGCAGCTTTCTTTGCGGCCTTTTTAGGTGCAGCTTTTTTAGCAGCTTTCTTCTTTTTTTTAGGCGCAGCTGCAACTTTCACAGCGGGACGATCTACTTTCGGAGCTTCCTTTTTAGCAACCGCCGCTTTCGGAGCATTTTTCTTTGCTTCATCAGAAGCGCGTGCCACTTTCGGCTCGATCACATTGCATAATTGTGCGAAGATCCCTTCAATAGTTCCGATACCATTCACCGAACGGTATTTATTTTGCGCGCTGTAATATTGTTTCAGCGGAGCCGTTTTTTGATTGTACTCTTCAATTCTCTGGCGGATCACGGATTCGTTCTGGTCATCAGCACGGCCGCTTTCCATTCCACGGAGCAGGAGACGCTTGGTCAGCTCCTGGTCATTTACTTCAAGCGCCAGCATCATGCGGATCGAGCTGTTTTTTTCTGCGAGCAGCTTGTCGAGCGCTTCCGCCTGCGCAGTTGTTCTTGGAAAGCCATCGAAGATAAAACCTTTTGCATTCGGGTTGTTGTCGATCTTCGAGCGGATCATTTCGATCACCACTTCATCCGGAACCAGGATCCCGGCATCCATCAACATTTTTGCCTCAATGCCCAACTGTGTTCCGGCAGCAATTTCGCTGCGAAGGATATCACCGGTGGAAAGGTGAACCAAGTGAAATTTAGAAATTAATTTCTCCGACTGAGTTCCTTTGCCTGCACCCGGAGGTCCGAAAAGTACTATGTTTAGCATGTTATTTTGTGTTAGAGGTGAAATTTATGATATTCGTTTGTGAGCGTTTTACTTTTTATCATTTTCGTAATCAAGCACATAAATATCTTCCAGATTTCTTCCAAGCCCCTTGTAATCGAGTCCGTATCCCACAATAAAATCATTGGGGATCACAATTGCCGCATATGCGATCGGAACTGTTTTCGTATAGGCTTCCGGCTTAAACAGTAATGTTGCGATCCTTATATCCTGAACTCCAAGACCTTTTAATTGATCCCACACATTTTCGATCGTGTTTCCCGTATCAACAATATCTTCAATAACAACAACGGTTCTGTCTTTCAGCTCTTCATTCAACCCGATCAGCTGCTTTACCTTCCCGGTGGACGTCGTCCCCTCATAGGAAGCGAGCTTCACAAAAGAGATCTCACAATCGATCTTTACTTTCTTCATCAGATCAGCTGCAAACATGAACGAGCCATTCAGTACCGACAAGAACAAAGGATTTTTTCCTTTCAGATCTTTATTGATCTGCTCCGCAACTTCATTAACCGCTTTTAGAATTTCAGAAGAACTTATTTTGGTTTTGAAAGTATGTCCATGAATTACAACACGACTCATATAACAGGCTATTGAGCCTCAAAAATAAACAAATTTACCTTCATAAAACCTTGAAAACTTTTTTTTATTCTTCTCATTTAAAAAGCTATTTTTACCCATCTTAAAACCAAAAAAACACCCTTTTTATGACACCAAAAGTGAGCATTATCATGGGCAGCGTATCCGATATGCCCATCATGCAGGAAGCAGCTAAAGTGCTGAATGAGTTCAAGATACCTTTCGAAATTAATGCATTAAGCGCCCACCGGGTACCCGAACAAGTGGCAGAATTTGCAAAAAATGCACATACAAAAGGGATCCGGGTGATTATCGCAGGTGCAGGTGGTGCTGCACACCTTCCGGGCGTTGTTGCTGCATTCACTCCTCTTCCCGTTGTAGGCGTTCCCTGCCGTTCTTCCATTTCAATCGATGGTTGGGATTCCGTTCTTTCTATCCTCCAGATGCCTCCGGGGATTCCCGTTGCGACCGTTGCGCTCGACGGCGGTCAGAATGCCGGGATCCTGGCGGTCCAGATCCTGGCTGCAGGGAATGACGAGCTTCTTAAAAAAGTGTCTGAATACAAGGAAAACCTGAAAAATAAGATCCTGAAAGCCAATAAAGAGCTGTCTGAGATCAAATTTGAATATAAAACCAACTAGTATCGTCGCCGGTAATCAGTTAAACAGTCAATAGTGGGTAGACGTTCTATAAAAATGATACGAGCTTGTTTCGGTTTCGGCTGCCTGTTGATCGGCTTTTCGGCATTTGCCGGCAACGAAGACTATCCCGTGGGAGCACGCTCCGCCGGGATGGGTAATGCCTCCGTTTCCCTCTCCGATGTATGGAGCGCTCATCATAACCAGGCCGGTCTTGGCTTCGTGCGTGATGTTTCCGGCGGCGTGTACTTCGAAAACCGGTTCATGCTGAAGGAGCTCAGCATCAAAGGCGGTGTTGTCGCCTTACCTGTGAAAGGCGGAACATTCGGGCTCTGCATCACTAACTTCGGTTATTCGGCATACAGCGAGAACAAATACAGCCTTTCATTTGCAAAAGCCTTCGGCGACAAGCTTTCCGCAGGTGTTGCCATGGACTATCTCAGCACTAAGATTGCGGATGGCTACGGACAGCGCGGGGCTTTTGCCGCTGAATTCGGGATCCTGGCTAAACCTTTTAAAGGACTCACGATCGGCGCACATGTTTATAATCCGACCCGCGCAAAGCTTGCAGAATATAATGACGAGCGCTTACCGACGATCCTTCGCCTCGGCGGCGATTACGCATTTTCTGAAAAAGTCACGCTTGCCGTTGAAACAGAAAAGGATATCGCTAAAAAAGCAATGTTCAAAGCAGGTATCGAATACCACCCGGTGAAAGAACTTTACATTCGCGCCGGAGTAGGGACCAATCCAACCCTTACCTGCTTCGGATTCGGAGTTAACCTGAAAGGATTACGGATCGATGTGGCGGCAAATTATCACCAGGTGCTCGGGTTCAGTCCACAACTCGGACTGACCTACACGGTTCAGAAAAAAGAAAGTACTTCTCCAAAAATTGATTAACACTGCCAAAATAAGCTCCCCGTTTATCCTTACAGGAAGAAGGCTCCTCCTGCTCCTCTCCCTGATCGCCTATGTTTCATCAGACTGCCGGGCACAGGATACGCTTCTGAAAACCGACGACAGCGAGATCCAGCAAAAGCTTGAAAACATTGCGGAGCAAACACAAAATGAAGAAGAAGATTACACAACGCTGCTGGACGGACTGATCTATTATAAAGAGCACCCGATCAACCTGAATAAAACAACGCGGGATGAACTTCAGCAGCTGCAGATCCTCGACGATATCCAGATCAACAATCTTCTGAACCACATCGAAAAGAACGGAAAGCTGATCACGATCTATGAGCTTCAGGGCATCGAAGGTTTTGATCTTCAAACCATCCGCCGGCTCTTACCTTATGTGAAGGTTGCAGATAATTTTACCTCTTCTCACTTCAGTCTGAAAGAAATGTTCGGCAACGGAACGAATACCGTTACTTTCAGATACGGACGTGTGATCGAGGAACAGACCGGCTTTTCGGCAATTGACAGCGCCTCGCTCTATAAAAGCCAGAACTCACGCTATATCGGAAGTCCGGATAAACTTTATGCACGCTACCGGTTCAATTATGGCACAAATGTGAGCTGGGGCATCACCGCGGAAAAAGACCAGGGTGAATTGCTCCTGAAACAAAATCAAAGGTTCAAATATGACTGGTATGAAAAAGGACTGAACGGGCAGCAGGGAAATGGTTTCGATTTTTATTCCGCGCACTTCTTTTTAAGGAACGTAAAATTCGTTAAAGCACTTGCGATCGGCGACTACCAGGCGAACTTCGGGCAGGGGCTCACCATGTGGAGCGGACAGGCTTTCGGAAAGACCACGGACATCATCAGCGCAAAAAAAACGGCACCCGGATTAAAACCCTATACATCGGTCGATGAGAACCGCTTTCTGCGGGGAGCGGCTGCAACCCTTGGATATAAGCGGCTGGAGGCAACCGCTTTCTTTTCAAGAAAACACATTGACGGAAACGTGACCGATACGCTTGCTGATGGAGAAGCAGCGGTCATCTCCTCCTTGCAGGAAACGGGATACCACACTACCGTAAGCGAGATCGCAGACAAAGATGCGCTTCTGCAGACCATCGCAGGAGGAAATGTGAATTATAAAGGAAAACAATTCCGTGCAGGCATCACCGCAGTCAACTACCAGCTGAATACTACCTACAATCGCTCGCTCTCCTATTATAACCAGTTCGAATTTACAAACGATTCATCGCATTACAATAACTTTAACGTCGGCGGTGATTACAATTTCATTTTCCGGAATGTCAATTTCTTCGGCGAAGGCAGCATCAGCAAGAACGGCGGGAAAGCACTCATCAACGGTGTGCTGATCGCGCTGGATCCACGCCTTTCACTCACGATCATGCATCGCTATTATGAACGTAATTTCCAGAACCTGCTCAGCAACGGATTTGCCGAAAGCACAACCGCTACAAATGAAAAAGGATTATTCGCCGGATTGACCGCTCGTCCGACAAATACAACTGCTATCAATGCTTTTTATGACCGGTTTGAATTTCCCTGGCTGAAATACCAGGTGAATGCACCTTCTTATGGAAATGATTACATGGTGCAATTCAATTATACGCCGTCAAAAAAAACCGACATGTACTTTCGTTTCCGCGAACGGGACAAACAAAAGAATACGACTTCCACTGCACTGATCGATTATCTTGTTCCGGTAGTTCAAACGAATTACCGGTTTCATATTTCATACACGGTTCATCCTTCCGTAAAGCTGAAAACACGGGTGGAGCTGATCGATTACAAGCTGGATAACAATAAAACGGAAAAAGGATATCTTGCTTACCAGGACATTACCTACAACAAGCTGGGGAAACCGCTTTCAGTAACGTTCCGTTATGCGATCTTCCAATCGGATAGCTATGATGCGCGAATTTATGCGTATGAAACTGACATCCCGGGCTCGTATTCTATCCCGGCTTATTATGACAGGGGTTCACGCTATTATATCATGCTGGATTATAACCTGACAAAAAGAATTGAATTATGGCTGAGGTATTCCCAAACCATTTATGATAACAAGAAAATAATCAGTGAGGGATCACTGACAGAGATAAACGGAAACACTAAATCAGAAATAAGAGCCCAGATCCGCTTCAAATTCTGATACATAACTTATTTATGAATGTAATCGAAATCAGGGCATTCAGCACATGGCTGGATGATAACGGTATTTGCTATACGGTAGTGAAGCCAAATGCAGTCATCAGCATTGAAGATGCGGTCCAGAATACCGCTTCGGTAAAAGAAGTCAGCGAAGGCAAGATCTACCCGCTGCTTGTCAACCTCAAGGAGATCAACTCCATTTCCAAAGAAGCGCGTGATCATTTCACGATGCAGAACCGGAAACCCGGAGTGAATTCGATCGGGCTCCTGATCAAATCACCGGTCAGCCGGATCATCGGCAATTTTTTCCTCGGACTGAATAAATCAACCGTTCCGGTAAAACTTTTTACCGATGAAACAAAAGCAGTGAGCTGGTTGAAACAATATTCGAATTGAGTATGTCCCGGGAACTGGAAGAGATCTACAAACGCATCTGCAAGCTTACCGGTGAAAAACTGGGTAGCGGAGCAGCGCTTGAAAAGGAGATCGGCAAGGGACTTGATAAGCTCGAAGCGAAGCTGAAGGCGTATAAAGAAGAGGAAGAAGAAAATTCGCGGCGCATTACCGAGGTGCTGAAGGTTGTCATTTACCTGGCTAACCTCCGCTATGATAAAAAAGCTCCCATCTCCGACAAAAAAAATCATTTCGATGCGCTTGCGCTTGGGATCAACATGCTGGGAGAAGAGCTGAAAGCATCCACCATTTCACTTCACGAAAAGGAAGTATTGCTCAAAGAGATCCATCACCGGGTAAAGAATAACCTCCAGGTGATCTCCAGCTTACTAAACCTGCAAAGCGAAAAAATAAAGCAGCCCGACCTTCTGGAAACGTTCATGGAAAGCCAGAACCGGATCCGCGCAATGGCGCTTGTACACGAAAAGCTGTACCAGTCGAACGACCTTTCCGAAATTGATTTTACCGAGTATATGCATTCGTTCATTACGTACATGAACAGCACTTACAACCTCGATCCTGAAAATATCCGCATCCATGTGAATGCCGATCTCAAACCGCATTTATTCAAGATCGACACGGCTATTCCCTGCAGCCTGATCCTGAATGAGCTGATCTCCAACAGCTGTAAATACGCCTTTCCGAACAAAGGAAAAGGAAACATCCACCTTCATTTTGCACTCGAAAAGGAAACGGAAAAAACGGCTTATTATTTACTTGAAGTCGCTGATGATGGAGTAGGAATCCCCGATGACATCGACATCAGAAATACCAATTCCCTGGGACTGCAGCTGGTTGATATGCTTACACAGCAGATCGAAGGGAAGGTTGAGCTGCAACGCAGCAACGGTACAAAATTCACGATCCGCTTCCCCGTTCCAAAAAGTTAAGGATCAGTTTCGCTTCAGTTCTTCACGTGTCACCACTTCCCAGCTATCCCCCTGTTTCTTATAGAACACTGCATGAAACTCGTTTGCAGATATTTTCGTGATCTCTTCTTTCATCGGAACGCGCTCATCCGACATTGGAACCAGGTATCCTTCCCAGGTCAGCTTATTTCCTTTCCAACCCGATGAAGTAAAAAAGAACAGTCCTTCCGAAGCGGTTACGGTCCGGAAGTAAAGTCCTTTTGCTTTGTCAAATCCCATTTGCTCCTTTGTGGTTTCCCCTTTGTCCTCAACCACTACTTTTCCATGAGCATCAAAATTATTTCCCACGCTCTTTTCCAATGTCCATAACGCCTTCAGGTCGGGCTTCGTATTGGTGTTTCCGGCAAACCAGACTTTGAAATCCCATTTTCCTATGAAGTAACTCATCGGATCATCCTGGGCACAAAGGCCCAGGTGAATTGAAATGAAAATGATCACGGAAATAATTCTTCTCATCAGAATTTTGCACGGATCGCTCGCTTTTTATACCTGCCTCCAAAATGATATCCTCTCGGGTAGCTGACCGTGTATTTCAAAAATAGTGTTTTTTCCGTATTCGGTGCAAGTTCGAGCTTCCATGTAATTTTCCCCTCTGTCGCATCCTTATCACCGCCCTCTGTAAAATCAACTCCTTCTGTCTTTACGTCCGAATCCTCGGATACCGGCACCTGGTCGAGCACCTCCACTGCGATCTTTTCATTGCTTCCATTCTTCAGCCGGATCTCATAATTGCAGGTCGCGGTAATTCCGCCGCCAAAAACTTTCTTCCCGGAAGATTCATTTACTAATTTATGCTTTACAAACACATTGCTTACAACACCGACCGGAATTTCCAGGTAGTCTTCGATCTCGCTCGGCCGGATGTAGCATTTTCCAACGAAAGCTGATCCGTTGTAGATGCTTGCTTCGCCGTCGATCAGATCCAGTCCTTCCCAGTTCTTCAGCCGGGCGATACGATATACCTGCTCTTCTTTCTTCGGTGCGCAACGATAAAGGAACTCAGGTGCCAGATCGCTGATCATTGCAACTTCAACAAAATAAGGAGTGGTCCCGGCTTTAAAAGTATATTTCTTCGCGATCTTAAAATTGATCTCCCGGTCCGGGATATTGATCTCCTCTTCGCCCGGATTCTGCTTTTTCACCTTCTTATCTTTTTCCGCCTGGTCGTCGGCATCACCATCCTCGTAATCTTCTTTGCTGTACCCGTAACGATTCTGGCGATCTTCCCTGGTTACATAAAAAGGCTCCAGGTCCGGAGCGCTGTAATAATCCGAAGGATCTGCGGTGGAAACCGAAATATTCATATCGTTCCAGTCGAGCCCGGTATTGTTAAGGATCTTCGCGCGGTAATCGATCGTCATCGACTTGTCGGAAGCCACGATGTCATAGATCGGGATCCAACCCGCACCGCCGGTAATGTAGCTGAGCTCGGCATCACAGGAATATTCCGTGCCGTCGTTACGAACCGTTGCAATGATAATATTTACGCTCACCGCATTCTCTTCGGAATTCTCCACATCAAAAGCTTCCTTCATTGCGTGTACTTTATTTTTCCGGAGGTTCCTGATCTCTTTTTGCTTACCGGTCATTTCCAGGTTCACGGCAGTGTAGCGGTCACGGTAATACTCATTTGTCATTTTCAGATCGGCAAGTGTTTTCCCGTATTGGATCACGCTGGTATTGCACAGCAGCATCGTTTTCTCCAGGGCCAGCGCTTCGAGCTCGAATTGCGCTTTTTCGATCCCTTTTTCTATGGTTAGGAGTGAATCTTTTGTCTTCCGGATCACCTCGATCATATCTTCCGGGAGTGAAAAAATATCCGTTGTATCACACAGCTTAAAAAGCCTCAGGCTGAGCAATTCTCCGCTTCCGATGTTCCGCAAAGCGATATTGCGATCGCTGATAGTAGCGGAAAGACCTGTAAATGCAAATTTGCTGATTCCGGGTTTTATCTTCAGCTTTTGAACATGTGTGATCTGCGCGGAATTCAGGCAGACTTTTACGGCGGTAACGGGAGCCTTGATATTCTGCGGCCGCTCCACCGCAATTGCAGAACAGGTGAGCATAACGAGCGAAAAAATTAAGATAGCTGAGGTTTTCATATTTTATAAGTATTTCATTTGTGTTATAGGATAACACAAACAGGTAACAAGTCGCTGGCAGTGCTAACAGGTATGAATTTTTAGTATTCCGGGGGTAACCAAAATCAAAAATTCATGAAAACAACCTGGTCCGCAGACCCCAGTCACAGCGAAGTAACATTCAAGGTAAAACACATGATGATCACCAACGTGACGGGGATCATGAAAGAATATACAATTGATGCAGAAACGGAAGGTGATGACTTCCGGAATGCGACTGTAAAATTTACCGGGAAAACAGCTTCGATCGACACCGGCAATGATCAACGGGATGCTCACCTCAGCTCCGAGGAATTTTTTGATGTAAAAAAATACCCCGAGATCACATTTGTCTCCACAGCTTTCGAAAAACAGGAAAATAATACCTACCGGGTAACCGGTGATCTGACCATCCGGGGCATTACTAAAAAGGTAGATCTGGCTGTAGATTATGGCGGACAGCAGAAAGATCCCTGGGGGAATACCAAAGCAGGTTTTTCGGTGAGAGGTGTTATCAACCGTAAAGATTTCGGCCTGAACTGGAATACCATCCTGGAAACCGGTGGAGTAATGGTAAGTGAAGATGTAAAAATTGAATGTGATATTGAAATGGTAAGATCATGAATGAGGTACTTTTAGAAATCGACGAAACCAAGCACGGAAAATTTATTATCGAAGACGACGGACAAGAGGTTGGAACGATGAAAGTGCACCTGGAAGATAATGATCTTATTGTAGAAGGAACTGAAGTGGACCGCAAAATGCGCGGACAGCATCTCGGAAAAAGATTAATTGAAGCGATGGTCCACCATGCACGCCATAACCACTATAACGTCGTTACGCTTTGTCCGTTCGTGCAGGGACAGTTTGAAAAGCATCCGGAGGATTACCGCGATGTATGGAAAAGAAGCGCATAAAAAGCTCCGGAATACAATAGCGGACGCGAAGAAAAAGTAAAGCCAAAGCTCAGGCGTTGTCTGGCTTTGGCTTTAATAGAATCTTGAAAAATCTATTTTACGATGAGCTTTCCTGTGCCGGTAATGCCCCCGTCATTAATAAGGCGATAAATATATGCACCGGCGGAAAGTGTATTCTTCTCCACTTTTACCTGGTGGTCGGCGATATTATTCACCACACTGATCTCTCTTCCGGTTACGTCATAAATATGCAATGATGCATTTTTCAATTGTATCGATTTATCAATGCTGATCGTTGTGCTCTCCGTAAAAGGATTCGGATAAATGCTCACCGGATCTGCGTTTACATCAGGAACTCCGGTGGTGAGTCCATTCATTTCACTGATCGCGGCAGAAACGGCAGAAGGATCAAATACGGAAGCAAACTTGAACGTCATTGTTGTTCCCGGCGACAAAACAGAGATCTTGTGTGCAAGAAAGACCGCTTCATCCGCATAATTGGTTGAACCGACCGTTCCGGTAAAACCTGACACCAGGTTGTACAGATCGGAAGCATCACGATTGGAAAACCCGCCATACCCTCCTATCCAGTTTGAATCCACTGCAACCAACTCATAATCCGAGGTCCAGGGGGTGCTTTGCGTAGCGGAAACTGTCGTGTTTGCTCCTCCCATCGTGATCTGGCTTACCACGGTGTTCTGAGTAGTAAAATCAGCGCTTATCGATTCATTATTGTCCGGATCGATATTCCTGAAATAATAAAAATCATTGATCGGAGCAGCAGTATTGTTTGTGACGGAAATAGTAGTGATGTAAAAAAGATCATTATCATTCAGTGTATAGCTGACTTTAAAATGGACATTTGTTCCGGTCATGTAATCGCCTTCCCAGTCGCAGGTGGTAGTTGGCGCTGAATAATTCCAGCTGGTGATGGTTCCCGGCATTTCCAGCAGGAAAGCGCAGTTATTCCGCCCTGCCGGTCCCCCGGTATTGCCGATCTCAAAGCCCCATCCGTTCTCAGGTGTACCGGGTGTAAAAAAGTCGCCATCATAATTCACCCATCCGTCCATTTGCGGGTTACTGACAAATCCAAAGAATGGATTGCCAGATCTGAAATGCATTCCTGCCGGAGGCGGAGATGCTGTAGTGGAAGCGCCTTCGAAGCCGCCGCCGCCATCAATACCCAGTTCAACATAATTACCTTTCAGATAGGCGTCGGTGCCGACCATTTGTGCAGACAGTGTTCCGGCAAAAGCGATTGCTAGAACGGAGAAGAGTAGTTTTTTATTCATGGAGTCAGATTTAGTTCTACCAAATATAATAAAACCGGAAGCTTTTTCCAATTTTCTTTCAGCCTCAGTAAAATTAAAACGCCCCCTCCTTTTTCAGGAAGGGGCGTTTTTAAACTGAATAGTTCTTTTTAATGAATGATCTGGAAGAAGCCCGTCACCGGATTTTTGAACTTCGGATTCTCCAGGATAAAATAATAAACGCCGTCTACATTTCCGCCGCCGTTCCAGTTGTTCTGGTAATCTGAGCTCTCGAATAATTTGTTCCCCCAGCGATTGAATACCTTCAACGAAGAGCCAGGGAAGAAACTTAGATTTTTGAAGACAAGAAAGTCGTTGCGGCCGTCACCATTTGGTGTAAACACGTTCGGAACTGATATGTCTGAAACAATTTCGTACGGATGGATGACGGTATCCCAGCATCCGTTCGTATTCTGAACGATCAGCGTCACCGGATAAGTATTGTCCATTCCATAAGTATGCGAAGGATTCTGAAGGATCGAACCGATCACTCCTGTGCTATCTCCAAATGACCAGATCCAAGCAATAATGGAACCGGTAGGCGTTGTTGACAGGTCGGTGAAGCTGACAGGTGAACCGGGGTTGGAGACGCCCGGAGGGTTCGCGCTGAATTCCGCAACGGGAGCATCAAATAAAGTGACGGTCACCGAATCCGAAACATTACAACCATTTGAATAGCTCACCGTAACATAAACCAATCCCCCGTTATTTACATAGTTCGATGTCAGCGTATCATTCGGAGATGTTGACCAATCGTAGTTTGCTCCGGAAGGAATCGAAGCAACAGCGTTCAGCATAACACTGTCGCCCGGACAGAACGGCGCGAGGCCAGTGATATTTACCGTCGGATTTGCATTGATCACGGTCACAGCAGGAGAAGTACCCGTACATCCGAAGGAATCGGTTACGGTTACAGAATATGTTCCGCTCAGCACAGTGATCGAATCATTGGTGCTTGAATTTGACCAGAGATAATTTGTATAAAGGTTGGTAGAGTCTACTGTCAGCGTTGTTGTATTACTGAAGCAGGTGAAAAGATCACCGATGATCACCGGGGTCGGATCCGGATGTTCTACTACATCGACAAGAACGGTTTTGTAGCATCCGTTCTTACGTGCGGTTACCCAGTACTGTCCGCTTGAATCAACGGTTTCCGAAAAGCCGGTCGTTCCGTTATCCCAGATATACGCATCGTAAGTGGTTGGTGTAACCGTTAAAGTAGTGCTGCCGCCGTCGCAGAAATCAAGCACACCTGAAATAACCGGGTTAAATGCTGCAAGACCGGTAGTATCGATGAATATGTTAAGATTCACAACCGTTGTGCCTACAGGTGTTCCGTCGTCAGTTGCCGTAAACGTGATCATCTGCAATCCCGCATTTGCCGGGGAAGCGATGATCTGAACCTGTGCATTTGCTGAATTTCCGGGAGTATTGCTGATCACGGAAAAGCCGGGAACGCCGTATGTATTGACAGCAATGTTAGTGGTCTGGCCGATCTCCGGCGAAAGGAACAATGCACTTACAACCAGCGTATCATTCGTTCCGCAAAGCTTGAGCGTATCGCAGCCGCCGCCGCCGCTCAGCAACGGAGGAGAAATACTCACGATCGGTGGAATGTTGTTACCGGAGCAGGAATTGAAATAGAACGATTGATTATCGAGCCAGTCCACACCGTCATTTGCGCCGTAACCGCCATCATAAGCGGCACCCGGCTGGTCAAAACGACCGATCTGAATGTAGTTCACACCGTCACCTTTGTTCACACCGACAGTTGCAGGGATCCCGCCGAATCCGCCAACGCCGGAAGATGCAGCTCCTGTGGTCCACTGCATGTCCTGGTAGCAGAAAGCAATGTTATTGCCCGGAGGAAGCACAGGATCGGTTCCGTCGGTAATGATCAGCTGGAAGGTATTGACCTTGTCGGTCATGGTGCTGTAGTATCCTACTGCCTCCCAGTTCACGTACATTGCTGTCGGAGTGATCTTGTATTTCACGGTTCCTGTGCCGCGTGTATCCACATCACCCCAGAATGGCGCAACCATGATATACGATGCTGCCGGAAAAGGACTGGAAGAGAAAGTTCCGTAAGGAGTTCCGAAAGAAATATTCCCGTTGTTGTTGATATAAAGGGTCGTGTAGTTTGTTCCGTACAGACAAAAGTTGAATGGAATGGCAATAAGACCGGTACTTCCGTCATCATTCGGTGCCATAGCCAGCGTATAAGAAGCATCCGGCGTTTTATAGCATCCGCAGCCCGTGGTCGGCATTTTATGTGCTACACCTAATTTTTTAAGATCTTCGAAGCTGGGACTGAAATTCCCTTTTGACTCAAACGGCATCGGTGTTATTTTACCGGCCGCTTTCATCTCCTCGTAAGCTTTACTGTCGGTCGGCGGAAACACCATTGCTGGGGCAGTCTGAGCAAAGCTTTTCAAAGCAAAAAGGGAGATTGATACTAGCGAAAAGAGTAATTTTTTCATCAGGATTGTATTGTTTGTTTATTCTTTGTTCCTCCGGCAAATATATGTATTCGCCTGTACCGAAATGGTACAGACTTAGATGAATTTTTAGGTTTCGAAGTTGCATCGGTTGGCAAAAAAGATAGCTTTTGCGGACTTTTCAACAACAGAAAAGAAGATTTTGATGGATTCGGCTATCTTTGCGCCCTATGTTCGCCCCTTTTTCCCCTAACTATCTTAAGAATTACAGAGACACCCTTACTCTTGCTTACCCGGTGATCCTGAGTCAGTTAGGACATATTATGGTCGGAGTTGTCGATACCGCGATGGTCGGCCGGATCGGGACCGTCCAGCAGGCAGCGGTTGCACTTTCCAACAGCCTTTATACGCTTGTGCTGGTTTTTGGCCTGGGTGTTTCCTATGGAGTAACGCCACTGGTAGCGGAAGCCGACAGCTCGAAAAACACACCGCTGTGTGCTGCACTCCTTCGCCACGGGATCGTGATCAATACGGTTCTTGGAATTGTTCTGTTTCTCGTACTTTTTTTAGCTTCTCCTGTTCTTAACCTGTTCAACCAGAAGCAGGAAGTGGTTGACAATGCGATCCCCTTTCTGAATGTTATGATGCTTGGAATGATCCCGCTCTGTATCTTTTCAGGATTCAAGCAATTCGCGGAGGGACTTTCATTCACACGTGTCGCGATGGTGATCACGCTTGGATCCAACCTGCTGAATGTGCTGCTGAACTACCTGCTCATCTTCGGGCATTGGGGTTTGCCCGAAATGGGATTGATGGGTGCCTGCTGGGCCACATTTATTTCCCGCGTCGCAATGGCTGTTTCAATGTTCCTCTACGTCTATTATAATTCCAGGTTCAAAATTTACTGGCAAGGCTCAAGTTTCCGCGACATTTCAAAAGAGCTGGTAAAAAAGATCCTCGGCATCGGGGTTCCTTCCGGTATGCAATGGGTCTTTGAGGTGGGAGCATTTGCATTTGCAGTGATCATGATCGGCTGGATCGGTCCGGATTACCAGGCAGCACACCAGATCGCGCTGAGCATGGCGGCTACCACGTATATGATGGCGAGCGGACTTTCGGCAGCAACATCAGTACGGGTCGGGAATCAGCTGGGATTGAAAAACCGCGAAGGATTGAGAACAGCTGGGTTCAGTGCATTTATTATGGTTCTGGCTTTCATGGGAACGATGGCCCTTTTATTTATCCTGCTTCAGAATTTTCTTCCCGGACTTTTTACGAAAGATGTCAAGGTGATCCACATTGCTTCCACGCTGCTGGTTATCGCTGCATTTTTTCAGCTAAGCGATGGCGTGCAGGTAGTAGGACTCGGTGCCCTGCGCGGTATAAAGGATGTGAGGATCCCGACTGTGATCACACTTGTGGCGTACTGGGTGATCGGTTTGCCGATGAGCTATGTTTTCGGGTTCGTTTACCACTTCGGCGTACAGGGCGTCTGGTGGGGACTTTCGCTGGGGCTGACCGTTGCAGCGGTGCTGTTGTTTGCAAGATTCAACTATGTGAGCAAAAGGATCTGAGGAATACAAATAGCGACAGAAAGAATTTTATTAAGTGTCATTTCTCTCCGACTGCCGGCGGATCAAGATGGCAAAAAACAGACTAACGAACCAGTGCAAACAGGGAATCGTTATTAACCGGAAACTTCCACCTTAAATCCCATTTTCTTCAGATCGTCCCAGAAAGCAGGATAGGATTTTTTTACCACATCCACATTTTCGATCACGATCTCTTCTTTCATCGCAAGAGCAGTAAAAGCAAGCGCCATACGATGATCGTCATACGTTGAGATCGATGCAGGGTGAAAAAGCTCCGGTGAAGGCATTATCTTGATGGAGCTGTCAGAAAGGATCTCGACTTCGGTACCGATCCTGAGCAATTCGGTTTTCAATGCTTCCAGGCGATCTGTTTCCTTGATCCTCAAGGTATGCAGTCCGTTGAAAAGCGCGGAAATATTCATAGCCCCGGCAACAACAGCAATGGTTTGCGCAATATCCGGGCAATCGGAGAAATCGAATCCGAAATGTTCTTCTTTCACTTTATTTTTTGTGATCCGGATCCCACCGTCGATGTATTCTGTTTTTATCCCGAAGAACGTAAACACATCAGCAAGGACAGCATCACCCTGCAAACTCGGGTGTTTCAATCCCATGATCTTCAGATCCGCTTCTTCCGCCAGTGCAGCCATCGCATACCAGTAGGATGCAGAGCTCCAGTCGGCCTCGATTGTATAGCGATAGTCTTCCTCGCTCTTGCGGTGATAATTCTGCTGGCTGACCGAGATCGTGTTATCATGCCACTGTCCGTAAACACGAAACTCTTCCATCATCTTCAGCGTCATATTTATGTAAGGACGTGAGGTCACTTCTCCCTTGAACCGGATCACTAATCCATTCTGCAGCTCGGGTGCGATCAGCAGCAGCGCAGAAACAAACTGGCTGCTCACACTTCCATCCATCTCTACTTCTCCGCCTTTCATAACTTTCCCCCGGATCTTTACCGGCGGATAGCCTCTTTCTTCCATGTATTCGATATCCGCACCAAGTTTTTTAAGGGCCTCCACCAGGATCCCGATCGGACGCTTTTTCATCCTTTCCGAACCGGTAATGATATGCGTTCCGATCTTCGTTGAAAAATAAGCAGTAAGAAAACGCATGGTGGTGCCCGCAGCCCCAATATCAAATGTGTTCTCGTGTCCCCGGAAACTTTGGTAGGACTGAAGAATATCTTTCATCCTGACCGTATCTTCTGCAGCGGCAATATTTTCAATCGGGAAGTTTTCCGCACACAATGCCTGGATCATCAGGACGCGGTTACTCTCGCTTTTAGAGGCAGTCAGCGTGATCGTACCGCTCAGCTTTTTGGTCGGATGTGAAATGCGGTAGTTCATCTTAGCTCAGCATTTTTACCTGTTCGGTATAGTACTTCAATGAAGCAATGATCTGGTCGGCTTTTGCTTTTTTATTGATCTCACATTTTCCGATCCCCGAAAGCAGTGAAAAATTAATATCTCCCTTGTCATTCTTCTTGTCGTGCCGCATCAGCTCGATCAAACGATGCAGGTCGTTCTCGTCCAGCTTCAGCGTTTTGTATTTTGAAAAAATAAACTCCGTGATCTCTTCCAGCTCTGCTAAAGAGAGCCGGCAGATCTTATGTGAAAGATACGCTTCACAGATCATTCCCGCAGCGATCGCCTCACCATGCAGCAATTTATTTTTGTTCTCCTGCTCAAGAAAAAATGTTTCCAGCGCGTGCCCGACGGTGTGTCCGAAATTCAACACTTTACGGATTCCCTGTTCCCGGGGATCTTCTGTCACAATGGTATTTTTAATATGAATAGAGGTTGTAATAAGGTCATCAAACGAATCAAGATCGGCAAAATCGGCATTCCGTACTTTTTTCCAGTAATCCCGATCAGCAATCAGCGCATGTTTGATGATTTCGGCAAAGCCCGACAGGATCTGCCTTTTATCCAGCGTGTTCAGAAATGCGCTGCTGATAAAAACCGCAGCCGGGTCATTGAACACACCGATCTCATTTTTCAGGTGATTGAGATCGATCCCCACTTTTCCTCCGATGCTTGCGTCCACTTGTGACAATAGCGTAGTCGGAATATTGATGAAATCGATCCCTCTTTTGAATGTGCTTGCAATAAAGCCGCCCATATCTCCGATCACTCCGCCGCCGATGTTCACGAACAGCGACCGGCGGTCAGCACCATATTCGCTCAGAGCACTCCAGATCTGCACGCAAACATCGATGTTCTTGCTTTCTTCGCCGCTGTCGATCTCGATGATCTCCGCATCCTCAAATGGCTCGATCTTTTCAACCAGCTGCGGGTAGCAATACTTCAGGGAGTTCTCATCGACAAGAATAAAAAGTTTGGAATACTGCGATCGGTTCGCTTTCAGGAAGCGATTGATGTCCTTGACAATATCATCGGAAATAAATACAGAATAGGTATTGGAACGGATCTCGGTCATAAATGAGAATGAGAATAACAAATATAATAAAAAGAATATGGTTGCGACAGTCAGACTCCAGGGGTTTTAGAAACGGTTTACTGTGGCATAGACCCCAAAGGTTTTTAAAACCCCTCGGGTCTTGCTGCCCCCGCAGGTAATTACTATATTTACGCCGTTAACGCTATCAGCATATATGCTTTCATTCAACAATACCGAGATCTCCTTTTCAGGCAAGAGCAACAAAGATCTGAACCGTTCCTACTGGCTGTTCAGAATGGTTTCCAATCCGACCTTCGTTTCTATCGGGAAGTCGCTTACCACCTTTGCGATCAAGCTTCATCTCCCGATCAAAGGACTGATCAAAGCAACTATTTTTAAACAATTCTGTGGTGGTGAAACCATCGGAGAATGTGACCGCGCAATTAATGAACTCGGTAAATTTCATATCGGAACCATCCTGGATTATTCCGTTGAAGGAAAGGAAACTGAAAAAGATTTTGACGCTTGCGCAGAAGAAACGATCGCAACGGTAAAAAAAGCCGCCAATCACAATCATATCCCGTTTTGCGTTTTTAAAGTCACCGGCCTTGCACGCTTTGATCTGCTTGAAAAGGTAACTGCAAAAAAAGAATTGACAGATGAAGAAAAGAAGGAGTTCGGGCGCGTTCAGCTCCGGGTAAGCAATATCTGTAAAGCTGCACATGATGCGGGAGTACCGATCTTCATCGATGCCGAAGAAAGCTGGATCCAGGAAGCAATCGATAACCTCGCCAACCAGATGATGGTATTATATAATAAGGAAAAGGCCATTGTGTACAACACTTACCAGCTCTATCGCAAGGACAGGCTTACCTACCTGAGGCATTCGTTTCAGATGGCAACTGACAATAATTATTTCCTGGGCGCGAAGCTGGTCCGGGGCGCTTATATGGAAAAAGAGCGCAAACGTGCTGCGGAAATGAATTACCCCTCTCCTATCCAGGATACCAAGGAGCATACCGATCGCGACTATGATGCGGCAGTTGAATTTTGTGCGGAACACGTAGCTAAAATTGCGGTCTGCGCGGGCACGCATAACGAGCAGAGCTCAATGAAGCTGGCGGAGCTGATGAATAAAATGAATATCCCGCATTCTGATAAGCATATTTATTTCTCGCAGCTGCTTGGCATGAGCGACCATATCAGTTATAACCTTGCCAACGCAGGTTATAATGTTGCTAAATATGTTCCCTACGGACCGGTGAATGAAGTATTGCCTTACCTGATCCGCAGAGCACAGGAAAATACTTCTGTAAAAGGACAAACCGGCCGGGAACTGAGCCTGATCATTAAGGAAAAGGAACGCAGGAAACAGCGGAATACCAACTGACGAATCCTGCAAATAACAAATTCTTTTCAATTGTCATTTCGACCGAAGAGAGAAATTTACTCTTTACGAGCAGATTTCTACCCCAGCCGGCGGATCAAAATGACAAGCACTCAAACTGCAATACCGGCCCCTTTTGATCCCGTATAAAAAGCGGGATTTTTTTGTATCTTTATTTTGATAAACATTGTCAACGCGGATCCGTCAAAATAACATATGAAAAAACACCTGCTCCGCTTCTCCTGCTTATTTCTCATCTGCATTGCTTCCAGCGGCTGCTTCAATCTCAATTATCGCCGTCTTCTTACCGATGAAGTTGTTTTGAAAGATGGCAATTCACTCACAGGAACCATTCAGAAATGTGATTCAGCGCATATCCGCATCAAGCGCATCGATGAATCCATGATCAATATTCCCTGGAGCGAAATAGACACTGTACAAGGCAAGAAGCTGAAGACCTTCTTTTTCGGACTGAATACCGGGATCTATAAGACACCTTATTTTTCAATCTTCCGGAACGAAGCATTCACACCGACATCCGGCGGCTTTCAGCTGAAAGGAGGATTTGCCTACCGCGCAAATAAGCTCACTTATCTTCATCTCACCATTATTCCGGCTCAACCTTATGGCGTTACAAAATTTGGTTTGGGGTATGCGTGCTATCTCGGGCAAACGACTTACCTGAAAAAGAACAGCTTCATGGTCGGCAGCGAGGCAAATTTGATGGGCGTAAAACAAAATAACGGCCCGCAGTTCGTTTTCGAGCCGTTCACCGGATTCGAACACAAGCTTAATGAAAAGGTTCGCGTGAACGTAAAGCTGGGAATGCAGTTTAATTTTTCCAATAAAAATAATCAGACAGGAGTAAATCTTACCGTCGGCATTCACTTCCTGAACAGGAACTTCAAACGGTATTATGAAACTCTTAATCACGATCGAAAGCTGCCGCACAAATGAAGAAGCTGATGCTTATGTTGCTCCTATGCAGCGGTTCGGCTTTTGCGCAGACCGGAGGCCTCATTTATAACGATTCGATCGTTCACGAGATCCGTATCACCACACCACTGACCGATTGGATCGGAACACTTGATTACGATTATGATCAGAACGCGCTCGACCCGGTTGCAAACCCGGAGATCTACCGGAGCTGCGATGTTACGTTTGACGGACTTCCTATCTATAACTGCGGCTTTCGCGAAAAAGGAAATGCTTCCAACTACTTTACGTTTGCAGGAAAAAAGAAGCCTTTTAAAATAGCGTTCGACGCATTTACGGATCAGACCTTTGACGGCATCAAAAAATTCAATCTCAGCAATTTTACCAACGACCCTTCTCTTCTGCATGATGCGACCTGCTTTAAGCTGATGCGGGATGCCGGGATCATTGCATCGAGAACTGCCTATACAAAACTCTTCGTCAATAACGAATACATCGGCCTTTACCTCATCATCGAAAATGTCGACAAGACCTTTCTCAAATTTCATTACGGGGGTGCAAACAACGATGGAAATCTTTACAAAACAGACCGGGGTGTTTCGGTATTCTTTGACTGGCTGGGCGAGGACAAAGCTGCATATAAAGAAAAAGGACTGAAGCTCACCACAAATGATACAGTTGACGACTGGGGAAAGCTCATCGCTTTTATTTATTTTCTGAATAATAATTACGATGCAGATTTCAAAACTCAGCTGGAAGCACGTTTTGACGTGCACAATTATCTGAAGATCCTGGCAGTGGAAAAGCTCTGCAGAAGCTGGGACAGCTATTGGGGCGGCGGGAACAACTTCTTTGTATATGAGCATCCGGATGGCATGATCCGCTGGATCCCCTGGGATATGAATGAAACGTTCCAGGACATCAAAGTAATGAGCGGAACTTCGCTTTGCGACGGCTACCTCGTACCGGCTAATAAATTTGATGTCCGGCCATTGCTGAAGCGTATTTTTGAGATCCCTGAATTCAAGAATGAATACCTTGATAATTGCTGCAGCCTCGTCCAGGGCAATTTTACAACCGGACACCTCGGTCCTTATCTCGTAAGGATGCACGGGCTTGCAGAACGCCCTTATTATGATGATGTATACAAATACAATACGTACGGCGCTTTCAGCCGTTCACTTTCCGATGATAACGAAGACCTCGTGACGATCAGCGGTTCAGCCGAAGCGCTCCGCTTCGAATACCCCGGGATCTTTCCGTTCATCCAGTCGCAAAGAGAATGGGCCGTAAAGCAGATGAACGCCTGGGATCACAACTGCGATATCGAGGACAATTCGGTGTATGATCTTTTCATTTATCCTAATCCTGCTTTTGACCATGTGAACATCTCGAACGACCAGGGCGGATTTGAATACGCACAGTTCCGCTTATATGATTTTACGGGGAAGCTCTACCGGCAAACCGACTATGATGTGATGTCGGGTCCTTCTTACGATCTGCAGCTTGCCGGAATTCCATCCGGTATTTATTTCCTGATGAAACATTCCGCCGATGGAAAGATCGGGAGGGCGAAGCTGGTGATCCCATGAAACGTTTACGTTATCCGGGAAATATAGTAATTCTGCTCATCCTCTGGGCAATGGCAATTTACTTGCTGTTTGACGTCATCACCACAAACGACTCGATGGAGCTCCGGCATTATCTCGGTATTGCGGCTTTACTTTTACTGACAGTCACCTTGTTCTTCAGCAGGAATCTTTTTGTCCTCGCTACGGGTATTGTTCTTATTGCCGGGAACTTCTGCGGATTAAGCCTGGTGCCGGAGATCACTACCACCGCCTTTCATATTGGTATTCATTCCACTCAAATTCCGGTATACTGGGGACAAGGCGATTATACGCTTCTTCTCATCGCACACCTGATCATTTCCAGGGGATTTTACAACGGCATTCTAAGCCCGGCGTACTGGAATGAATTTCTGAGCCGCACCGGCGACATTGAACTCCGGTTTCCGGAAGATAAAAAAACAAAATAGTCAGCGAATTTTAACTATTTGTCGAATTTTTATTGACGTATCAACTTTCTCTTTACTTTTGTGTTTAACTAAATGGTTAAACCATCAGGTAAATGAAAAAGAAAGTTGATTCCAGCACCGAAGAAAAGATCATGGAGGCGGCAAAGGTCGTCTTTATGAACTATGGTCTTTATGGTGCACGGATGCAGGACATCGCTGACAAAGCCGGGATCAACAAAGCGCTGCTGCACTATTATTTCAGAAGCAAGGAAAGGCTGTTCGATAAAGTTTTTGAGGGAGCACTGCAAAAATATTTCCAGCAGATCGATGTCTTCTCCGATGAAAGTCTTCCGATCAAGGAGCGAATGTTCCGCTATATCGACAATATCGTTCCTTTCCTGTCGGAATATCCCCACATGTCGCTGTTTATCATCAAAGAGATCAGTACCGACCCGGAACTTTTCAAGCAGAAAGTACAGGGATTAAAACGAAATAAAAACGCCGGGCTTATTTCTGTCCTCGAAAAAGAAATGGCAGCAGGCAGGCTTAAAAAATTCGATGCTGTCCTTTTTTTCATCAACCTGCAGTCGCTTTGCGCATACCCTTTTATTGCGGCTCCATTGCATCGCCTGGCGTTGAAAGCACACGGAAAGGACTGGAATAAAGATTTCAGCAATGAAAAGCTGAAACAATCTGTAAAAAATTTTGTTGAACATACTTTCGGAAAATAAAACGAGAATCGCTCATGAATAAAATAATTACACTATTGCTGGCCATTTCCTCCGCTGCCTCAGCGCAGACACTTTCTCTCGACTCCTGTGTGCAGATGGCGAAAAGAAACTACCCGCTATTAAAACAAAATGCCCTGATCCGGGAAAGCGAGGATAATACCGCCAATGCCGACACTAAGAACTGGCTGCCAAAATTGTCGTTCATCTCCAAAGCTACTTACCAGTCGGAAGTCGTAGAATTCCTCGGGAAATCATTTCCGCACGACAGCTATCTCGCAGCGCTGGACCTGGAACAAACCTTGTTTGATGGCGGCGTTATTCATCAGCAAAAAGAACTTGACAAGCTTAGCAGCGAAACCGATCTGGCAAAGAACCAGGTTGAGCTGTACAAGCTGATCGACCGCATCGACCAGCTATACAGCTCCCTATTGCTCGCAAGGGAAAGCATCAAAACACTGACTGCTTACAAGGAAGATATTACCAATAAAAAAACGGTTCTTTCTGCTTCCGTAACGAATGGAATGAGCCTGCAAAGCAACCTTGACGCCCTTGAAGCGGAAGAGCTGAAAACGGAGCAATCACTGATCGAAGCACGGGACAATGAAAAAGCGCTGGAGCAAACTCTTGGAATGTTCATCAACAAAAACATCGACGGGCAAACGGAACTTTCTTATGATCCGCTTACATCCGATTCAAAAGGCGATGCCATTCAACGCCCGGAACTGAAGCTGTTCGATTCCCAGAAAGCATTACTGGAAGCAAAACATAAACTCGTTAACCGTTATGCGGTGCCGAAAATTTCGCTCAGCGGCGAAGGAGCCTACGGGAGACCGGGACCGAACTTTCTTAACCAGGATCTCCGATTCTTCGGACAAGCCGGCATCAGCCTGAAATGGAACCTTGGATCGCTTTACTCCTTTTCAAACGAAAAACAGAACTTCTCCATCAATACCAAAATGGTGGATGTGCAGCGTGAAGTATTCGAGTTCAATCTGAAAACCACGCTGATCAGCCAGGATGCACAGATCGCTTCCATGAAAGAGATCCTGGAAAAAGACAGGATCATTATCGAAAAGCGTCACAATATAAAGGAGACCGCTTCCGCCCAGCTTGCAAACGGCTCGATCACTTCGACCGACTATCTTACAGAATCCAATGCGGAGCTTCAGGCGCAATTGAATCAAAAAGTGCATGAGATCAAGCTCATGAATGCGATCAGTAATTATAATTCAACAAAGGGTATCAGTAACTTCTAGATAAAGACATGGAAAACAACAAACCACAACAAGAAATGGAAAATTCAGCGCCTGAAAAAAAGAAAAGCAAAAAGAAGCTGGTGATCATCGCCGGAATACTTGGAACCGCACTGGTCATCGCGATCATCTATTTTATCATCTCCGCAGGCTATGTAAGCACCGATAATGCGCAGCTGGATGCTGATATTGTACCGATCCGTTCCAGCGTTTCCGGCTATGTGAAGACCATTCATTTCAAGGACAATGATCATGTGACCAAGGGACAGCTGCTGATCACGATCGATGATACAGATCTGAAAGCAAAAGTTGCGCAAGCTGATGCGGCGCTTGAAAACGCAAAAGCGGCGCTGCTCTCCGTGAAAAGCAATGCAACCGCTGTCAGCCAGAATGCAGAAGCTTCCTCATTGAGTTCTTCCTCCGTTCAGCAAAGCATCAATTCTGCAAAAGCAAGACTGACAAAGTCGCAGGCCGATTTTAAACGCATCGAAAACATGTTCGCTGCAAAAGCTGCAACCCAGTCGCAGCTGGATGCGGCAAAAGCCGACCTGGATATTTCTACTGCTCAGTACGAAGCTGCAGTGAGCCAATACAAATCAGCAACAGCACAATCACAGGGCGTGCGCTCCCAGGCGGAAGCGCAAAAGGCGCAGATCACACTGGCAGAAGCAATGGTGAAACAGCGTGAAGCGGAACTTGCACTTGCCAATACACAGCTTGACAATGCCACTGTGGAGGCACCATGTGATGGCATCGTTACGAAAAGAGCGGTTGAAGAAGGACAATACATAACCATCGGACAGCCGATGTGCTCCACCATCGATAAAACCCACATGTGGGTAACTGCAAATTTTAAAGAAACCCAGATGCAAAATCTGCGTGCCGGCGAGGATGTTTCGATTCGCATCGATGCCTACCCGGACATGAAGCTCAGCGGAAAAGTGGGTTCATTCATCGGGGCGACAGGCGCAAAGTTTTCTCTGCTTCCTCCTGACAATGCAACGGGAAACTTTGTGAAGATCATCCAGCGTGTGCCGGTACGTATCGAGCTCACCGAATATCCGAAGGACCAGGCAGATGAATTGTTTCCCGGATTAAGCGCTTTTGTTGAAGTAAAAATTAACTGATCGGAATTTGGAAACTGCTTTACAACTAAAACAGCCGGTATATCCAACCGGCGCCACCAAATGGATCCTGATCCTGACGGCAATCTCCTGCGCTATTCTCGAGCTGATCGATACAACCGTTGTCAACGTTTCGTTACCGGAGATCAGCGGAAGCGTCGGCGCAACGACCACCGAGATCGCATGGGTGATCACCGCTTACGCCATCTCCAATGTGATCATCATTCCGCTTACGAGCATGCTCTCCGATTTTTTCGGAAGAAGAACATACTTCACAGCGTCGGTGATCATCTTTACATTTTCATCCCTGATGTGCGGACTCTCCACAAATCTCTGGATGCTTGTCTTCTGGCGGTTTGTACAGGGGATCGGTGGCGGCGGATTACTTTCCACTGCACAGTCGATCATTGTCGGCGCATTCCCTCCTGAAAAGATCAGCACTGCTAACGCGATCTTCGGAATGGGGATCATCATGGGTCCGACCTTCGGTCCTGCACTGGGCGGCTTTATCACAGAAACATTTAACTGGCACTGGATCTTCTTCGTGAACATCCCGATCGGAATCATTGCATCGGTCCTTGCCTGGACCTATGTGACGAATATGGAAGGCGCCAGAAAACCGCGGAAGATCGATTGGTGGGGGATCGTGTTTTTAGTCATGGCCGTGGGCTCACTTCAATACGTTCTTGAAGAAGGTGCTTCCAACGACTGGTTTGAAAGCACAGAGATTACCGTAATGTTTGTAATTGCCGTTGTCGGACTGATCGCATTCATTTATCGCGAGCTCAGCATCGATTATCCCGCTGTAAACATTCGTCTCTATAAAAATTACAACCTCGCCATGGGCAGCATCATGAACCTGATGCTGGGAATGCTGCTGTTCGGAACGGTTTTCATTTTCCCTCTTTTTGTGCAGATCTCTTTAGGCTGGACCGCCACAAAAACCGGAACATTCATGATCCCCAGCGCGCTCTGCACAGCGGTGTCGATGCCGATCGTGGGAAAGCTGCTCGGCTCGGGAAAAAATCCAAAAGCAATTATTCTTATCGGGATCCTGATCACGTTCAGCTTCCTGATGATCATGTCATTCGCATCTCCTGATTCCTCTCAGAACGACTTCTACTTTCCATTCGTGCTTCGTGGTGTCGGCCTTGCATTCATGATGTCTCCGATCCTGTCGCTTGCCGTTGCAGGGTTAAGAGGTAAGGACATGGCCCAGGCGATCGGATTGGCAAATATGATCCGCCAGCTGGGAGGAGCGGTCGGCATTGCACTTATCAACGTGTTCCTGATCAACAAGAATGCCCAGGTGAGAGGCGATATGATCAGCTATGTGAATGAATATAACACGGCTGCAACTGACCGGCTCTCGATGATGACACAAAATTTCGTTTCAAAGGGTTATGATCTGGACAACGCAACTGCTCTTGCCAATAAAAGCATGGAGGGATTACTTTTCAAACAGCAGGCTTTGGTAAGCTATGACCAGGGATTTTTTATGGTTGGCGCTGCGATCCTGATCTGTATCCCGGTAGTACTTCTTATCCGATATAAAAAAGGAGCTCCCGCAAAACCGATCGCAGATCACTAAATACAAAAATTGCAGCTTTGAATGTTCTTTTTATCTGCAGCCGCAATCAATGGCGAAGCCCCACAGCCGAAATGATCTTCCGGGATCACCCGGTTGTGAATGCACGTTCGGCAGGTACCTCTTCGTCCGCACGGATCAAAGTCACCGAAAAATTAATTCTCTGGTCCGATGTGATCTTTGCAATGGAACGAAAACACCGCGATCTGCTGCTTGAGCGATTTCCCTCCGCAGCCGGAGAAAAGCAAATCGTTCTTCTCGATATTCCCGATGAATACCAGTATATGGACGAAGAGCTGATAGAGGAGATCCGGTCAAAAACAGCCCCTTACTTTTCCTGATCAGCAAAATTCCGTATTTTAGTTCGGCTAAACGGAATAGAATATGAACGAGGAAAGGAGCCCGGAAAACATTGTGACAGACGAAAGCAATGCAAACCGGCAGACAAATGAAAACGGCGGGTCAAATCGTGGAACAGCTTTGAGAGAGAGCCTGCTTGCGCTTATTCCCGGCAGGCACATGGTGATCACTCCGATCCTGATCGATCTCAATCTTCTTGTTTTCCTGCTAATGGTGCTTTCCGGTGCAGGCGTTTTTCAGCCGGACAGCGAGAGCCTGCTTAAATGGGGAGCCAATTATACGCCGCTGACACTGGACATGCAGTACTGGCGCCTTCTTACCTGTACCTTCATCCACATCGGGATCTTCCACTTGCTGCTGAATATGTATGCGCTGCTGAACATCGGGCTTCTCCTGGAACCGCTGCTTGGCAAAACCCGCTTCCTGGTTGCTTACCTGCTCACCGGCCTTACTGCAAGCATGACCAGCCTCTGGTGGCATGATGTGACCTTGAGCGCAGGAGCTTCCGGAGCGATCTTCGGGATGTACGGATTTTTCCTGGCGATGCTCACAACAAATTATATCGAGAAAACAGCACGAAAGGAACTCCTTTCCAGCATCGGCTTATTTGTAGGCTACAACTTGCTGTTCGGTCTTAACCAGGGCATCGATAATTCTGCACACATCGGAGGATTGATAAGCGGCTTACTGATCGGCTATGCATTTACGTTCGGACTGAAGAACCGTCACAACGTTCAGCTGAACCGGATGATCCTGATCGGCGTTTCACTGATCGTCCTCACCGTGCTGGCCATTGTATATGTGAAGCTCCCGAACGGCTTACTGGAATATGATAAAAAGACAGCAGCATTCTCAGAAAATGAGCACAATGCAATCGCCGTTTTCCAACAAAGCGATTCTCTTCCGGTCCCGGTGCTGCTGACAAACATTCAAAATGCAGAGGACCTTTGGAAAAAGAATATTCAGCTAATGGATGAAGCAAAAGCGCTGAAGCTGCCGGTTGAAATTTCTGCTTCTGCTGATAAGTTAAAAAAGTATGCGGAGCTGCGTTTGAAATTCACCGAGCTCTATTATAAAACGATCAACGAGAATACTAATAAATACGCCACGGAGCTCGAGCAGTATAACAAGGAGATCGAAGAGCTGCTGAAAGACATCAACGCAGAAAACAAAAAAGAGTGATGGTAAAATTCTGGCACTATATTTCCAATCTTGGGCTCAACGCCGATGACTCCAAAAATTTCACCAGGAGAGTACACCTGATCAACCGGATGTGCTTTTTATCGACCTTCACCAATTTCTTTTTCATGTTCTTTATGCTTTTTTATCTGCAGAGTACATATTATGCGGGCCGGCAACTGTTTGCGGGAATTCTGTGCTGCGCTTACCTGGTCCTCTGCAGCAAACGATTGTACCGTGCTGCTTTGTACTGGATCTTCTTCAATATCTTATTGAACGTTTTGTATGTAAGCCTTGAAGAGAAAGGTGCGGGAGTTGAATATTTCCTGATCCCGCTGGGCCTTTTGCCTTTTGTAATGGAAGAAAAGCTGCTGAACTGTTACCTGATGATCTCTGTTTCGTTCCTTACATTCTGTGCGGGATATTTTCTCCGGGATATGTATGTTCCGCATGAGCTGATCCCGGTTTTCAAAATAAAGGTCTCTTACCTCGTTTGTGTTGGAGCGGTATTTGCTCTTTGTTTTTTTATACTCCTGCAGTTCAAGACAGTTTACAGGGTTTACGAAGGGATCATAGAACAACAGCGTGATGAAGTGGAGGAAAAAAATAAAGAGATCATGGATAGCATCCGTTATGCAAAGCGTATACAGCAAAGTTTGCTTCCGACTGAAAAGTATATCGATAAGAATATCAAACGCATGAAAAACTCCGACCAGTGAAAAAATATTTTTTACTATTACTGCTTGCCTGCTCTGCATACGGAAATGCTCAGACAACAAAGCCATTCGTTATCGGAGAGATCGCAGAGATCCCCTCCAGGGTGCTCTCGGAAAAACGGATATTGAATATTTATCTTCCGGAAGGCTACGATGCAAAAGACACCGTTAAATACCCGGTGATCTATCTGCTGGATGGATCAGCAGACGAAGATTTTATCCACATTGCGGGCCTGGTGCAGTTCTGCAATTTTTCGTGGGTAAATACTCTTCCAAGATCTATCGTGGTCGGAATTGCAAATGTTGATCGCAAACGTGATTTCACATTTCCTACAACCATTGCCGCCGATAAAAAAGATTTCCCGACTACGGGCGGCTCTGCAAAATTCATTGAATTTGTTGAAACGGAACTATTACCGTACATCGACAGGAACTACCGGACAAACTCGCAGCGAATGCTGATCGGCCAAAGCCTTGGCGGGCTGGTTGCCACAGAGATCCTGTTTAAAAAACCATCGCTCTTCACTAAGTACCTGATCGTAAGTCCAAGCCTTTGGTGGGACAATGGCTCATTGTTAAACACGATGCCCGATCTGAGCTCCCGGAAGAATATTTCCGTGTTCGTTGCCGTTGGAAAAGAAGAAGACGTGATGATGAAACAGGCGAAACAATTACACGAGATGCTTGAGAAGCAAAAGCTCGAATCTTCCTTTCTTTTCCTCCCCGATCTTGACCACGCGACCATTCTGCATGAAGCGGTTTACAAAGGCTTCGAACATTGGAAGCTGAAATAATGCTGTATCTTTTTTCGTTTTCCGGAATATAGAGCCAATGCGCTTCCTGCTATTGTACATATCATTCTCTTTCAGCCTGGGCATTTTTGCCCAGAACCTTGATCTTCCCAGGCTCAGGATCCCCAATACACGGAATTGTGATAGAGATCCGCAAAAGCTGGTAGCTAAACTAACACAGGGACTGAGCAGCGACAAGGATAAGTTCGATGCGATATTCACATGGGTGGCGCTTAATATCCACTATGATTATGCAACGTATCTTTCGCCGCGGGGTGCGACCGCTCCAAGGCTCAATCACATTTTACGCTCTAAAAGCGCTATTTGCATCGATTATGCTTATCTCATGGATACGCTTTGCAGCCTCGCCGGCATAAACAGTGTTTCGGTATACGGCTATGCAAAGGATGATCTTTTTGATGTGGGTGACTCGCTGTACATGGACAATCATGCATGGAATGCCGTAAAGCTTGATGACAACTGGTATGAATATGACATGACCTGGTCGGCCGGTCAATATGAACCGGAATTCAAGCCCTTCTCGAAATTTATTCTCCGGCTGGGCGACCGGCTCAACGCTACAAAAAGACTAAGGACAATTACTTTCCGTGTGAAGCACAAATCAGAGTGCGACCGCCGGAGCGGGAAGTTCACACAGACCTATTATACCCTGCCGCGCTGGAGCTACGTCATTTTGAAAATGCTCTGGCATGTTCCCTTGCGCTTTCACTGGGTATTGCAGAAGGACCTTCATTCTGAATTCTATCTCAGTAATCCGAAAATGTTTGCGATCACTCATATTCCGGATGACCCCGGCTGGTCGCTGACAGAAGGTTATTCTACGATACGCACCTTCGAGAACGACAGCGCGTATTATGCGCTTAACGACAGCAGCTATGAATCGCAGCAGCGCCACGGGACCGCCTGCGCCGGCTGCGACCTTTATCTTTCCAGTGATGAGATGACAAAACAAAAACTGATGAAACATAACAGCTGGGAATTTAACCCCCGCAATCATTTTGTTCCCTGGGTCTGCGATTACACGATCTCGGACCTCTTCTATAAACAATCGCTCCCGCTTACTGATTCCGCAAGTAAAATTCAGCAGATCGATTCCGCGCTTGTATACCTTGCAACTGCAAAGGACGATCTTAAAAAATGTTCGCGGGATATTAACAAGGAGAGCCAGCTTCAGCGGCTGAAGAATCAGAAGAAGCTGAAAGCACTGACAAATGAGAACAGGGTTCACGCTTCCTATATGCACGGAGTACTCGCTTCTACCAATAAAGCGACGGGTAAGATGAAAAAATTCATATCCCGGACGAGAGTTACAGAGCTGGGACTTGAAGCAGACAAAAAGAAACTACAAAAGCTGAAAGTAAAAACCAACCCATATAAGAACAAGGACAATGTGGTGCTGATGCTTAATAAATATACCGGAGAAATGCGGATTGTAGACTCGATCTCCGCTTTCATTGCTGCGCAGCGGGATACATACTCCGGAATGCTCGCCCGCCTTTCGGACAATCTCTGGATGAAAGGACAGATCGGAGACTCTCTCGGAGACATTTTTTATCGCGGAGAGCGGCTTAGAAAAATGAACCTGCTCGACAACTATAAAAAAATGATGGTGGATATGCGCCGCGGGATCGAACCGGTAAAAAAGCTGTACGCTGCCGACCTCAATACAAAAGTATATGGACTTTCCGACAGCTGTGCAGATATTGGTATGGCGATCTTTCGAGCAATGGGAAAACGGGATGCATTGATGCTTGAAGCGGGCCGTTTACTGAATGTAGTAGTGAATGAAGAGCTGACGGATAAGGACTCGCTGAAAAATTTCCAACGCTATTACCATGAAGTCGTCCAGGAAAATATTTGCTGGATCACGGACGGATCATCAAAGCTCAAAGCAATTGTGGAAGGATACAAATGGATGCTGCTTCGCCAGAAGTTCATCGAAGAAGGCATTCGTCTTGAAAGCCGCGCAGAGTCGGAACGCTACCGGATGATCAACAAGGAAATTGTACGAAGGAAGATCAAATACGGAAGTGTGCCAAGCAACAATATGCGGATCTGCTCCCTGAAGAAAAGCCTGGTCAAAAGCTACAAGAGAGATTACCTGAAGCAGCTGAAAGATGAGCGCAGAAAAGAACGGGAGAAAGCAAAAAAGAAAAAAGGGATCTGAAGTGATCAGTTCTTTTTAACGTACCGGGTAAGTATGACAATCATCTGATCGTTGATCTTGCCTTCGATCTGTTCAGGATTATCTGCAACAAGCTTTATTTTTTTTACCACGGTTCCTTTTGAAGCCGTAAAATTGGTTCCCTTCACATCCAATGCCTGGACCAGCACGACGTTGTCTCCGGCCACGAGCTCATTTCCAAATGCATCCCGGTGCAGCTCCGCGACTTCATATGCTGTCATCGCCCAGCCCACTACTTCTTCATCCAGGTCGGCAGAGCTCATAAGATCAGCTGCCCACTGCTCCTCTTTCAGTCCGTAAAGGATCCGGTAGCTCAGCGCCTGCACAGCCGGCTCCTGGCTCCAGATGCTTCCTTCAAGGCAGCGCCAATGGAACTCCGCTTCTTTTTTATTCAGCAAAGAAAAACAGGTATTACATAAAGCGACCTGGCTGGAAATAACTTCCGGTTTTGGGCTCACCGTAAATGCAATATCCGCCGGTTCAGCATTGCATAATTCGCAAAGCCCCTGGTTCCTGTCTTTTAATTCCTTTGTAATGGACATAAGATCTTATTTACAAATGCAGCTGTCCTTAGAAGACAGATCAATTACTTTTATCACCTTAGAAATAGTATCACGATCCGTGATCATGATCCGGAGATTTTTTCCTGCAGCCGTAAGACCTTCAATTGCATAAACAGGAAACGGCTTATTATGGACATCACTGAAGTCGTAGTTCACTTTTCCTTTGCCGACAGTCTGGCCGGTACCAAGCACTTCAATGATCTCAGACCGTTTTATTTTACAGGAGTCATCGCAGAATTCCAGCTTCTGCCATCCCAATTCCGACAGCTTTGCCGAGCCGGGCATCTGGCATCCCCTGCCTTTGTAGATCATACTTACCGCAAGCAGACCGATACAAAAACCGAAACCATAGAATTTAAGGCGTCGGATGAGATCAGCGTTTTTTGAAGGGATTGCCATACTAAATGTAGAATGTAAAATGTAAAATGGAAAATGTAGTTTCCCGGAAGACCCGCCCTTCGACTCCGCTCAGGGTGACGCTCCGGAATGAGCGTTTATAGTGCTGCCATCAGAAGGTTAATATCCTTGTATGGAAGCTTGAACATTTCTCCGAGCACCTGATTGGTGAGGGTTCCGTTGTATATATATACTCCGTTGCGA
Source organism: Bacteroidia bacterium (assembly GCA_045805205.1). GTDB lineage: Bacteria > Bacteroidota > Bacteroidia > 2-12-FULL-35-15 > 2-12-FULL-35-15 > 2-12-FULL-35-15. The sequence goes on from JBJMLR010000004.1 coordinate 92,035, forward strand.
ACGCCTGCATCTCTCCTGAGCATATTTTCAACGCCGCCTTCTTCACCGATGCTGATCAGGATCGGGGCGAAAATAGTGCTGAGCGCATAGGACGCTGTACGGGAAACACGCGAAGCAATATTCGGAACACAATAATGGATCACGCCATGCTTCCTGAACACGGGCTTTGTATGATTGGTAACTTCAGAAGTTTCAAAACATCCGCCCTGGTCGATGCTGACATCGATGATCACCGAGCCCACTTTCATTTCACTGACCATTTCCTCCGATACCACACAAGGAGTTCTTCCCTGCTGAGCGCGGATGGCACCGATCACAACATCAGCCGTTTTCAGATGCTTGGCAAGCACCCGCGGCTGGATTACCGAAGTGAACACACGTGTTCCGATATCACTTTGCAGCCGGCGCAAACGATAAATGTTGTTATCGAATACTTTCACCGATGCACCCAATCCAAGTGCCGCACGTGTCGCAAATTCACCAACCGTTCCCGCACCCAGGATCACCACTTCGGTAGGTGAAATTCCTGAGATCCCGCCGAGGATCGCACCTTGTCCGTTATTCACATTACTGAGGTATTCTGCTGCGATCAGGATCGAAGTTCCGCCTGCGATCTCGCCCATCGAACGGATCACGGTATAAATACCATCCTCGTCACGGATCCAGTCGAATGCAACGGCGGTGATCTTTTTTGCCATGATCTTCTTGAGGAAATCTTCCGGCTGTACAGTGAGCTGAAGTGCTGAGATCAGCGTCTGGCGTTGCTGCATCATCTCGATCTCCTGCGGTGAAGGAGGTGCTACTTTCAGAATGATATCCGCTTTGTAAACTTCTTCCGCGCTGTAAACGATCTGTGCTCCTGCTTCGCTGTAATCGTGATCCTGAAAATTTGCCATTTTACCGGCATTCGTTTCGACGATAATGCGGTGGCCGTTATTTACCAGCAATGCAACAGCATCAGGAACCAGTGCAACGCGATTTTCCTGGAAAGAAATTTCTTTGGGTATTCCGATAAAGAGCTTGCCTTTTTTCCGTCCGATCTCCAGCATTTCTTCCTGGGGCATCAGGGCGGTCTGGGTGAGTGAAGCCAGTAATTCTTTCGACGTTTTCATAAGCGTTTAGCAGAGAGCTCACAAAGGTACGAAAAAACCGGGAATTTCCGGAGGAAATATGATGGAACGCGGATGACGCGGATTGGACAGATGTTCACGGATTTATTTCTGCAGTCAACGACAAAACAAAGACTCGGATTTTTAAAAACTGACCGAACGACTCTCGCCTTCTTTTACGATCTTCACTTTGGAGATCTCCAGCGGAAGAAGATCCATAATTTTTTCCGGCCATTCGATCAGGCAAAGTGCACCGGAGTAAAAATATTCTTCATAGCCCAGATCGTAAGCTTCTCCTTCATTCTTGATCCTGTAAAAATCGAAATGATAAATTTTCCTTCCCCCCTTTCCACGGTATTCATTCACAATGGAAAAGGTGGGACTGCTGATCGTGTCCATAACACCCAATTCTTCGCAAATGACTTTGATGAGCGTTGTTTTTCCGGCTCCCATTTCACCGTAGAAAGCAATTACTTTCTCATTTTCCATGGAGGCGATGATCTCACGCGCAAGAGCCGGAAGCTCAGAAATATCGTTGATTTTTCGTTGACGCATATTACTTTTTTACATAGAGTACGGCATTTCCCCAGATCCTCCCGCCTTCCCATTTCCAGGTGCTCTCAGATACTTTTTTCATGGAATTATCTGAAAATTTCCGGATCATGATCATGTTCGCAGAAAGCTCCTTCGTTAAGCCCGAATGCTTGTATTTTTCTTTCGCATATCCTACTCCCCGGAATGTGCGCAGGAAGTAAGTCGAATCCGGCTTCACGATGCAAAGGCTATCCGGATAGTTCATAAATTTCAGGTAAACGGTATCCTTTGTTTTATTCTTCACACAGTAGCTGAGCTTGTAATAAGGATCACAAGATGCAAGGGAAATCAATAGGATGAAACAAAACAGGTATTTCATAAGAATAAATCCAGGTTCCTTTTCACGTTTTCACATTTTCCTTTCCCGATTTCCCTTTATCCCTTTTCCTACTTCGCACTCAACGTAATAAATGGAATGATCATTTCCTCCAGCGACACACCTCCATGCTGGAAGGTATTCCTATAGTAACCGACATAGTGATTAAAATTATTCGGATACGCAAAGAACAGATCTTCTTTCGCGAAAACAAAAGCGGTGCTTACATGCTGGCGGGGCAAAAATGCGTCCGCCGGGTTCCGGATCTCGAACACATCCTTCTTTACATAATCAAGGCTCTTTCCCTGCTTGTACCGGAGATTCGTATTTACGTTTTTATCGCCGACCACTTTTGAAGGCTCGGTCACCTTTATTGTTCCATGGTCCGTAGTGATCACCAGCTTTCCTTTCTTCGCGGCGATCTGCTTCAGAATATCATGCAGCGGAGAGTGCTCAAACCAGGATTGCGTGATCGAACGGTATGCTTTTTCATCGTCTGCCAGCTCACGGATCACTTCCATTTCAGTGCGGGCATGTGACAGCATGTCGACAAAATTATACACGATCACATTCAGCTTGTTCTGCATTAGGTTGCTCATATTCTCCGAAAGCCTTTTTCCCGCAGCATGATTCGTGATCTTATGATAGCTCATTTTAATGTCTTTGCCGAGGCGTTTGATCTGCTCTGCAAGTAATTCCTCTTCATGCATGTTCTTTCCGCCTTCCTCTTCATCATTCAGCCACAATTTCGGAAAGCGCTTTTCAATTTCAGAAGGCATCAGGCCCGCAAAAAAGGCATTCCGCGCATATTGCGTGGCAGTCGGTAAAATACTGCTGTACACCTCTTCCTGGTCCACCTTGAAATATTCTGAGATCACCGGCTGGATGATCTTCCATTGATCATAACGAAGGTTATCGATCAGGACAACGAACGTGGTCTCGTGTTTATCCAGCATCGGGGCTACCTTTGCCTTAAAAATAGTATGGGAGAAGAGTGGTGGAGTTCCGCCTTTTCCATTCAGCCAGCCGATATAATTGTTCTCAATGAATTTTCCGTAAAGCTTGTTTGCTTCCGCCTTCTGCATCTTCAGGATCTCCATCATGCTTTCATCCTTGCTGCTGTCGAGCTCCAGCTCCCAATACACCAGTTTCTTATACACCTCGACCCATTCGTTCCAGCCGAGCTTATCGCTCAGTGTCATCCCGATCTGCCGGAATTCCTGCTGATAATTCGATGTCGTTTTCTCCGAGATCAGGCGCTTATTGTCCAGCGTCTTTTTCAGTGAAAGCAGGATCTGGTTTGGATTCACCGGCTTGATCAGGTAATCCGAGATCTTAGAGCCGATCGCATCTTCCATCAAATGCTCTTCTTCACTTTTCGTGATCATGATGACGGGAAGATCCGAATGCGCCGATTTCAGGCGGTTCAATGTTTCCAGCCCTGACAAGCCCGGCATGTTCTCATCGAGAAGCACAACCGAGAAATTATTTTTATCTACCAGCTCCAGTGCTTCATCGCCGCTGGTAGCCGTGGATACATCATATCCTTTTTCCTTCAGGAACAGGATATGCGGCTTCAGCAGATCGATCTCATCATCCGCCCATAATACATTGATCTTTTCCATAAATCTCGTTTAACTATTCGTCTATAAAGTTAGAACTTAATCCTGACCCCGTTGTCATTCTTAACTTTTTTTAGCCTGGCACAGCTTTCTCAATCGTTAAAAAATCATTCCCTGTTTGTCAATTCAGACCCCGCAGGCCGGGAATGACCTACTTGGTAAAAAAGATAACTATATTTGCCCGGTGAAGAAAGGATTTTCAAATACGCTGAAAATATTCAACGACCCGATCTATGGTTTCGTATCTCTTTCTTATGAAATTATTTACGAGCTGATCGATCATCCGTATTTTCAGCGTCTTCGCAGGATCAAGCAGCTCGGATTGACCAATTTGGTTTACCCGGGCGCACTTCACACCCGCTTTCACCATGCAATGGGCGCGATGCACCTTATGGGACAGGCCATCGACACGATCCGCTCAAAAGGACATGAGATCACGGAGGCAGAAGCCGAAGGGGTTACGATCGCTATTTTGCTGCACGATATCGGGCACGGACCTTTTTCCCATGCGCTCGAGCATAGCATCGTAAGCAACGTTACCCACGAGGATATTTCCGAGCTGATCATGAGCCGCCTGAATAAGGAATTCAACGGACGGTTAAGTCTTGCGATCACCATCTTCCAGAATAAATACAAAAAGAAATTCCTTCACCAGCTGGTTTCAAGCCAGCTCGACATGGACCGGCTCGACTATCTGAACCGTGATAGCTTTTTCACCGGCGTTTCCGAAGGAGTGGTGAGCTCCGACAGGATCATCAAAATGCTGAATGTGGTGAACGACCAGCTGGCCATTGAAGCAAAAGGAATTTATTCGATTGAAAAATTCATTATCGCGCGCAGGTTGATGTACTGGCAGGTTTACCTCCACAAAACGGTTCTGAGCGCCGAATGCCTTCTCGTCAATATCCTGAAACGGGCCAAAGAGCTGGCAGAAAAAAAAGCCGAATTATTCTGTACACCGGCCCTGAGGGTCTTTCTCTACAACAAATACAACGAAGATCACTTCAAGTCGCGTCCGGAGCTGCTGGATACGTTTGCCCGCCTGGATGATTATGATATCATGGCTTCTATCAAGGTCTGGACCGACCACAGCGACATCGTACTCTCCACGCTGTGCAGACACCTGGTGAACCGGGAGCTGTTCCGTGTGGAGCTCCAGAATCAGCCTTTTAAGGAGGAAAAGATCAGCAGGATCAAAGCGGAGATCCGCAAAAATTTGAAGCTGAGCGAAAAAGAAGTGAATTATTTTGTCTTCAGCGGAAATGTGACCAATGATGCTTACCGGGCCGATAAAATCAGGATCAATATCCTAGCAAAAGACGGCACAACGGCTGATATCGCTGAGGCTTCCGACCAGCTCAGCATCGATGTGCTTGCAAAAACCGTGAAGAAGTATTACCTGTGCTATCCAAAATGATAATTCAGTTCAGGAGAACTTTTTTTACGATCACACCTTTTTCCGTTTCCGCTTCCACAAAATAAATTCCTTTTTTACAGTGTGACAGATCGATCCCCGAAGCCAGTGACCGGTCCACTGATTTTATCATGATCAGCTTTCCAAGATCATCATAAACCACGATGCCAAGTAATGGCGATGTACTGGAAAGTGCAATGACTCCAGCCGATGGATTTGGTCCGAGGTTTACCTGCACGTACTGTTCTGTAATAACTCCATTACTCCCGGTTAAAACTGTCTGCGCCGCTTTTGCCAGAAAAAAACCACGTGTTCCGCCGGGTGTTATCGGTACGATCAGCGAACCAAGGTGCAGCGAGTCTTCATGTACATAGTTGTAGTACCGTCCGAAAGCATAGACATTGCTGAATGCATCTTTCGACAAAAAGTCGATCGCTGCTCCGTCGCGGCTGTACGCCGGCAATAACGATTCTATCTTCCCCATGCTGTCGGTCCTGACAATATAGGTATCGCCTTCGCCGCCATGGATCTCGACCCATACCGAATCGACAAGGCAGGAGTCGGTCATCCCGTTTCCCGCATTCCCGTTGAAAAAGAGGCTTCCGTTCCCGGCGGGGATCATTCCGGTTCCAATCGCATAGTGATACGAGGCTCCCATTGGTCTTTCATAGCTTACTTCCAAAAGCGAGTCGTACCTGAAAAAACTGAAGTCCGTCGTATGCGTGGAGCTGATTGACGCAATTGCACAAAGAGTTCCGCCCGTAAACCCAATGTGATACTCGCTGCCCGCTGGTCCATCCTCCTGAATAATTTGTCGTGCCAGGTCTCCTGCGGGAGTATAATGATTGATAAAATGTCCGGAGCTCATAAAAAAATTCGCTCTGCCGGCAACAAATACATCCTGTGAGGACAGTGCAATATCATAGCCGTAGGCAAGTGCGGTCGTGTCCGTATCAGCCCAGGTGTAAGCGAGTGCAGCATCCGCTTTCAAAATAAAGTAATTGTACCACGGGCTGCCCCCGAAAGCATGACCGTCGATTGCCATCTGATCTTCATAGCTTCCTGTCACATACGTATTCCCCAGTTCATCCAGAACGATTTTATTTGCCTGATCCTCGCCGGGTCCTCCAAAGATTTTGAACGCAAGCAGATTTCCGCTGAGATCCAGTTTAAGCATGACCATATCAGTTGCTCCCGAACTTGTGAAGGTGCTGCCTCCCAAATTCTGGCTTCCGGAAAACTTACCACAGGTGTATATTGCTTCATCATTTACCGCGATTGAGGACACCGGGTATTTTTTAAGCCACGTCAGCATCCCGCCGGGATCATATTTTGCGATCCAGTATCCCGGACTGACAGAAAGCACATCAAAGCTTCCGGCATTTGTTACTTCAAAAGCAATATAGCTGTTCCCCGCGCCATCGCTGACCATATCCCTCATATATGTATATGGGGGCGCGGGAATGATCCTGGCCCACTCCCAGGTTTGACCAGAACACCAATGCGACAACGAACAGCTAATGAGACAAACCAGTTTTTTCATCCGGACGGGATCTTTAACCCATTCGTAAATAAATGTTCCAGCTGTTCCGGAGCCACAAAAAAACCTTTACCGGGGCTGTTTTTTCATTATTTTCGCTAAATTTGAAGCTACTAACATTACAAACGCATGAGCATTAAACAACGTACCATTAAAACCGCCGTTACCATTTCAGGTGTCGGATTACATACCGGAAAACAGACCAATCTTACCTTCCGCCCGGCTCCGGAGAATCACGGCTACAAATTTCAGCGTGTCGACCTGACCGGGAACCCGGTTATCGATGCGGATGTCGATAATGTAGTTGACACCTCACGCGGTACAACGCTTGAGCAGAACGGCGCAAGGATCTATACAACCGAGCATGTACTGGCTGCGCTTGTCGGAATGGAGATCGATAATGTGCTGATGGAAATGGATGGTCCGGAAATGCCGATCATGGACGGAAGCTCAATGCCATTTATCAAAGTACTCGAAAAAGCCGGTTTTCAGGAACAAAATGCAGAACGTGTTTATTTTGAACTGACGGAAAACCTTACCTACGAGGATCCGGTTAAGCATGTCGAAATGCTTGCCGTACCGCAGGATGAATTCCGCCTGACCGTGATGGTCGATTATAATTCCGATGTACTGGGAACCCAGCATGCACATATTTATAAAGTAGGCGATTTCAAAACGGATATCGCGATGTGCAGAACCTTTGTGTTCCTGCATGAATTGGAAGCACTGCTGGCACATGACCTCATCAAAGGTGGCGACCTGAACAACGCGATTGTGCTGGTGGATAAGGAGGTTCCGAAAGACAAGATCGATCACCTGAAAAGAGTTTTCAAAAAAGAAGATGTTGAGGTAAAAGGCAAAGGTGTATTGAACAATACCACGCTTCATTTCTTCAACGAGCCTGCCCGCCACAAGCTCCTGGACATCGTTGGAGATCTTGCGCTTGTCGGTGTTCCGCTGAAAATGCACATCCTTGCCGCACGTCCCGGTCATGCAGGGAACGTCGCTTTCGCAAAAAAAATAAAGGAGCTGATCCGATCGAAGAAAAAAGGCTCGTCAAAGGTTTTCGACCTGAGCAAAAAGCCGCTTTACGATATCAATGATATTACCCGGATGCTTCCGCACCGTTATCCTTTCCTGATGATCGACAAGGTGATGGAAATGGATGCAACGAGCATTACCGGCGTAAAGAATGTAACATTGAATGAGCCGTTCTTCCAGGGACATTTTCCTGACAACCCCGTATTTCCGGGAGTGATGCAGATCGAGGCGATGGCACAGGTAGGAGGAATTTTTGCCCTTGCACAGGTTCCGGATCCGGAATATTACAGCACCTATTTTATGAAGATCGACGGCGTGAAATTCAAGCAGAAAGTAATTCCCGGCGATACGATCGTTTTTAAGCTGACGCTGGAAAGCCCGATCCGCAGAGGATTGGTTAACATGCGGGGAATCGGATATGTAAATGGCAAAGAAGTTTGTGAAGCCGTAATGCTGGCGCAAGTGATCAAGGACAAAGCTCCGAAGGACATCAAAACAGAAGTTACAGCATGAGCGCAGGAAACTTCATTCACCCCGGAGCAAAGATCGGCGCCAATGTCACTGTTTCTCCTTTCTCTTTTATCGACGACAATGTAGTGATCGGCGACGGCACCTGGATCGGACCGAATGTCACGATTTTTTCCGGCGCGCGCATCGGGAAAAACTGCAGGATCTTTCCCGGAGCCGTGATCTCCGCGATTCCACAGGACCTTAAATTCGCCGGTGAAGAAACGACAACGGAGATCGGCGATAACACGACCGTTCGTGAATGCGTGACCATCAACCGCGGAACAACCGACAAAATGAAAACCGCAGTGGGCAGCAACTGTTTGCTGATGGCCTATGTTCACATCGCACACGATTGCATTCTCGGAAATAATATCATTATTGCAAACAGCGTGAACCTGGCAGGGCACGTTACAATTGAAGACTGGGTGATCCTGGAAGGACTAGCTGCCGTTCAGCAATTCGTACGCATCGGTGCACATGCATTCATCACCGGCGGATCACTGGTGAGAAAAAATGTTCCTCCTTTCACTAAGGCGGCACGCGAGCCGTTGCAATATGTCGGAATCAATTCGGTCGGATTGAGAAGACGAGGCTTCACCAATGAATCCGTACTGGAGATCGAAGATATTTACAGAACACTTTACGTAAAAGGCCATAATGTAACCAACGCATTAGCAGTGATCGAGCAGGAAGCGCCGGCATCAAAAGAGAAGGACCAGATCCTCACGTTCATCCGCGAATCGAAAGACGGGATCATGCGTGGAATCTCCTAGGTAACTAGGTGACTAGGTGACAAGGTAACTAGGTGATTGGGTGACTAAGTGACTAAGTGACTAAGTGACTAAGTGAAGAATAACTAAGCAGGTGTGTGAAAGCGCACCTTTTTATTTTAAATGAATCTCGAGCTAAAGAACATCGGTAAACGGTATAACTTCGAATGGATCTTCCGGAAGGTGAACCAGGAATTCGCTGCGGGTGAACATACCGTCATCCTTGGCTCGAATGGTTCCGGAAAATCTACGCTCTTACAAGTGATCGCGGGAAACCTTACTCATTCGGAAGGAGCAATTGAGCTCAGCGTTCAAAGTTCAAAGATCGACGCGGACGATCATTACAAATATGTGAGTATCGCGGCCCCATACCTGGAATTATTTGAAGAATTCACACTTGCCGAATCGATCGGCTTTCAATCAAAGTTCAAGCATTTCAGAAACGGATTAACAACAGAAGAAGTCGTAGGGATCACCGGTCTGGAAAAGTCAAAAGACAAACAGCTCAAATATTTTTCTTCGGGAATGAAGCAGCGGGTGAGGCTTGTTTTAGCTGTATTAGCAGATACGCCGCTGCTTTTGCTTGACGAGCCGACTTCCAACCTGGATAAAAAAGCCATCGACTGGTATCAATCGCTTGTAACTTCTCATTCCAATGATCGTCTCATCCTTGTTGCTTCCAACCAGCAGGAACAGGAATATCCCTTCTGCAAGAGGCAGATCAATATTGAGGAATATAAGTAAATGAAAAACGGACTTCTTTTTTTTCTGATCTGCTGTCCGATTCTTTCTTTTCCCCAGAAACCCCAAAAAAAAGAGCTACTGAAAAAAGAGAAAGTCAGGGAAATCGACTTCTACTCTATCGACAGTACGTTTAAGCGGCTGAATTCCATTGAATATATTGACAACAGAGGGCTGGTTACGCGAAGGGTAGATTTTGAAAAGAACGATTCCATTCCGGAACAGATTGATTCCGTTGGTATTGAATCATTCGAGTATAATGACAGTGATCGGATCGTTAAACGAGTGCTGCAGTATAACGACAATACCTTCACATCTGAAATAACTTATTCGGGAAGTCGGACATATTGGTCAGATTCCAATCTCAAAAAACAGGAAACAATCCATAGCAGCTCAAAGACCACGAAGGTCGGAAATATTGAATTCCACAGCTATTTTGCCGGACGACACCGCGCTGATCGCCAAATCATAATCACCCGAAAAAATCGGATAACCATTCATCAGAAAGGGAATCTGCTCCGAAGCTACCGCCATCTGTTAAGAGGAAAAGCAAAAGGCATAATTATTCTCGATTCACTTCAGCGACCTACCAAAACAACCTGGACTTCCCGGAATCCGGCTTACAAGAAGAAAAAACATTCACACAAGCTAAGAAAGACTTTTTTTAAAAAGAGCCATAATGAGACGTTGTATTTTTACGAAGGCAACCTGCTTGTAAAAGAAGTATACGTCAGCAGCTACGGGAACTACAGAACGTATGTTTACGAATACAAAAAAGAGCCACACCCAATCGGGCAGTAGCACTTTTTCCGTTTTACTTTTTACTTTTCTGCTTACTTCACCGCATAGGGCATCCGTTTCATTTTATTCTTCAGTCGCCGGCTTTTATCGGGAAACAAAACATATTTGTGTTCCTTTACCGGCACATAAGCAGCAAAACCATTACCGTCTACCTTGTAGTTTTCCGGTTTCTTGTAGTTGCTTCCATTATGCGCGATCTTTTTATCCTTCTCCTGCTTTTCGAAGTGATACATTTGTTTATGCGGTTTTACTTTGGTGTATTCCTCAGCCCCTTCACGCTTTTCGCGCTCCTTTCTGTGAAACACCTGGGCATTGCTGAAATTCAGAAATCCCGTCATCAGCAATAAGATGATCAAATACCTTTTCATGATTTTTGTTTATTGATTTAGTCGGTTTTTCCCATTTCCCTCCTTAATTACCTAATCACCCAGTCACCTAATCACCCAGTCACTTAGTCACTTAGTTACCTAATCACTTAGTCACCTAATCACTTAGTCACCTAAAAAAACCGTGGAGCGAAGGCGTTATTCTCTAATCCTTCTGCTCTTTGCGTTCCCGCCTCTGCTCCCGGTCTGTGTCCATGAATTACTTCATGGTATAAGTTCCGAAGGTTTTATTTTTTACCTTCTTCCAGCTTCTGCTGTTCATTTTGGCAGGACTGGTGTATCGCATGGAATAGCCATCCGGATGACATTGCCTGATGCGTACTTCTTTGAATGCTTTTGTACTGTTATGCGCCATCCTTTTATCCGGTTTCATCTTCTCAAAATGTGAGCTGTGAAGCTTTACATGTTTTCTTGAAGTGATCTTTTCTTTGGTTCCCAAAGCGGCTGTTTGTGCATTCACAAACCCGAGGGATGCTAACATTAGTGCGAATAGTGTGATATATTTTTTCATGACGATTTCGGTTTTTAAAAAATTCATTCTGCTTCAATATCTAAAAAAGCAAGGCCCCGGAGTGCCTGATCAAAGCTGATCCGGCTTTTCGCAAGCTGAAAGGCAAAAAGTGTTGTTGAAAAGGCAGAGTTTACAAACAGAAAAAAGCACCCGGATCGGTCGCCGATATGCGGAAATGGGGAAACTGGGGAAAAACAGCACGAGAAATGCCCAAAAGGCAGTCGATTTTTGCATAAATGCCCATAAATCCTATCTTTGCAGTCCGTTTTATAAGCCAGAGCTTTGTTGAAGCGGGACTTTAAATTTTAAACTTGGAACTTTAAACTTTTTTAAATGGCAACTACAGGCGATATCAACGTAGGCACCGTGATCCGTTTCAACGGGGAACTTTGCAGAATAGAAGAATACCAGCACCGTACACCGGGTAACCTGCGTGCTTTTTACCAGGCACGCATGCGCAACCTGAAGAACGGCAAGATCGTGGAAAACCGGTTCCGCTCAGGTGAAGCAGTTGAAGTAGTGCGTGTGGAGTATAAAAATATGCAGTTCATTTATCCGGAAGGTGACTTCATCGTCGTAATGGATAACGATACGTATGACCAGATCCATATTCCATCTTTTCTCCTTGGAGATTCCCTGAAATTCCTGAAAGAAGGAATGGAGATCAAAGTTTCATTTGAAGGAGATGAGCCGATTCTTGCTGAGCCTCCTGTATTTGTTGAGCTGGTGATCACATACGCCGAGCCGGGAGTAAAAGGCGATACCGCCACTAACACGCTCAAGCCGGCCACCCTGGAGACCGGTGCCGTTGTTAACGTTCCGCTTTTTGTGAACGAAGGCGAAAAGATCAAAGTGGATACCCGCACAAATTCCTATGTGGAGCGAGTGAAATAGTTAAACCCAAAACTGTTAAAAAGCCCACCCGCGTTTTGGTTGGGCTTTTTTATTATATTTGATAAAAGAATGCCCAGTTTATGAAGTTACCATCCGCACACACGTTAAAGGATATTGCTGCACTGATCGGGTGCGAGTTTGAAGGAGATCCCGGGCACACCGTAACCGGCATGAATGAGATTCACATGGTGGAACCCGGCGACATCGTTTTCGTGGATCATCCGAAATATTATGACAAAGCCCTGAATTCAAAGGCTACTACAATCCTGATCAATAAAAAGGTGCCTCCGCCGGCAGGCAAAGGACTGCTGATCTCCGATGATCCTTTCCGGGATTATAACACGCTGGTAAAACACTTTCAACCTGCGGAATATTCTCTTAAGTCCATCAGCGACAGTGCCCGGATAGGCAAAAACAGCGTGATAATGCCAGGTGTTTATCTTGGAAACAATGTTACTGTCGGAGAAAACTGCATTCTCCACCCGAATGTAGTTGTTTATGATAATTGCCATATCGGGAACAATGTGATCATTCATGCGAACAGCGTGATCGGCGCCGACGCATTTTATTACAAGAAGCGTCCTGAATATTTTGATAAGCTGATCTCCTGCGGGAGGGTCGTGATCGAGGATAATGTCGAGATCGGCGCAATGTGCACGATCGATAAAGGCGTTTCCGGCGATACCAGGATCGGTGCCGGGACCAAGCTCGACAATCATGTTCAGATCGGGCATGATACGCAGGTTGGAAAAATGTGCCTGATGGCTTCCCATGTGGGAGTTGCGGGCGTAGTGACCATTGAAGATGGTGTTACATTGTGGGGACAAGCAGGGGTAAGAAGTGACGTCCGCATTGGAAAAGGCGCCGTATTGCTTGCGCAATCAGGACTGGGAGAGGATATTCCGGCGGGGAAAACATATTTCGGCAGTCCGGCAGGCGAAGCCAGGAGCAAGATGCAGGAAATAGCCGCTTTAAAGATGCTTCCGGGCCTGATCAGGAAGGTTAACACCGGCGAAGAAAAACCATTATAATTGATTTGGGTCAATTATTAAGACCTCCGGACGAAGTACATTAGTCCGGGTACGCCATTAGTAGTGCCGAATGGTTTCTTAGTCTAAAAATAAATAAAACCGGGGGCGAAAAGCCTAACTTTGCAAGAATGCCAGTGATCCCAACACATAAGAATATTTCAAAGAGAATTAAGGATATTAAACTTAATTCACTGCTGGAGATCACTAAGGCGATCAATAACAATTTCTCCACCGAGCAGCTTCTCGAGATCTTCGAGGAAGTACTGGAAAAACAGCTCAACATCGGCAAGCTCGTTCTTTTCAGCAATGAAAACGACAGCTGGAGATGTATTCTTAAATACGGTGTCGGACAGGAATACAACGACATCAATGTAGAACGCGACCTGCTTCCGATCAAGGATATCGGAACGATCAATTTCTCACAGCAGAACCTCAACCGTGCATTCGAGATCGTGATCCCGGTTTTTCATAAGCAGCATCCATTGGCATATGTGCTTATCGGCGACCTGGAAGATAAAGTGGAAGTGAGCCCGGCGATCAAACATCTCCCTTTTGTACAAACGCTTACCAGCATCATTGTCGTTGCGATCGAAAATAAGAAGCTCGCCCGCGACACTGTCCGCCAGGCCGCTATGCGTAAGGAGCTGGAGCTGGCATCGGAAATGCAAAGCATGCTTTTCCCGAGTGTTCTGCCGCACGATAAAAACATCGATACTGCTGCCTTCTATCTTCCGCACCAGCAGGTAGGCGGCGATTATTATGACTTCATCTGGCTGAATGAGAATGAATGTGCATTCTGCGTTGCCGATGTTTCAGGAAAGGGAGTTGCGGCGGCATTACTGATGTCGAACTTCCAGGCCAACCTGCGTGTACTTTTTAATCATACCACTTCTCTTACGGATCTCGTCCGCGAGCTCAATACCAAAGTGATGGCAAATGCAAAAGGTGAAAAATTCATCACCCTCTTCATTGCAAAATACAATCTTGTTACCCGCACACTTACCTACGTAAATGCTGCACACAATCCTCCTTTGCTTGCAACGGGAAATTCCGTAAGCACACTCAAGATCGGCTGTACAGGATTGGGAATGTTTGATGAGATCGAAAAGATAAAAGAGGGAATTGTGAATATCTCGCCGGGCACCACTATTGTTTGTTATACGGATGGACTAACCGAGCTTGAAAATGATAAAGGCGAGGATTTCGGTATCGATGGGCTGAAAGAGCTTATCAAAAATAATCCCGATCTGAACATGATGGAGCTGAATACCCTCATCATGGAAACGGTAATGTATTACAAGCAGAGCCGCCCTTACATTGACGACATCGCTCTATTCAGTCTGAAGGCTTTCTAAGGAGTCCTTTTCCCTTTTATCCTCTATCACCTCTTCCCTATCCTTATGGTACAGGTCAATCGCGACAAGCATGGCCACGAAGCCCCAGAAAGGAACGGATGCTTTGTCGGTATCCAGGAAGTTGTTGAGCGCTCCGTGAACAATGTAAGTGATAAATCCCAGCAGGGTCACCAGCACGATCTGCCTTGTTTCATGATCACGAACGGTATAATACAAACGGAATCCCGTCGACAGCACGCAAAGTATAATGGCGACAAACGTCAGCAAGCCGGGAACACCCGATTCACAAAGAGGGCCGATGTACTCGCTGTGAGCATTCCCTTTATCACCATTGTTCGTTGAAATGATGGTCTTTTCATTGGCATGCTGGAACGGTGCATATTCAAAGCTGTAGGTTCCCGGTCCCCAGCCGAATACCGGCCGTTCCCTGAACATCCGGAATGCCGCGTTCCAGCGGTTGATCCGTTCAAGGTTGGAAGCATCCGTAGAGATGTTCGAGATCGACTGGAGATGTTTGTCGAAATCCTGGGAGGCGTCCTGCCTGTTCTTCTCCAGCTTCATGACGATCTCCGTCTGGTAAGCAAGTCCCGTAACGGTCACCACCGCGAGTGCGAGCAATACCCAGCGGAACTTGATCCGCAGCAGCAGGATCGCGTACGCTATGAGCGCCGCGGCAAGGCTCACCCAGGCAGCACGTGTATAGGAGAAGATCAGCGCGATGATGAATAAAACGAAGAACATAAAAGCGGCGAATTTAACGCTGCCGCTGTATTTACGATTGAAGATATAGAAGACGATCGCCGGCAGAAACATGGCCAGCATAGCTCCATACACCGTATGATCATTGTAGAACGGCGACATGATATAATTCGCAATGTGTTCATCAAAATTCACTTTTGCATGCTCGATCAGGGTGTAGATGATGATGATCGAGAAGGAAAGAATATACAACCATTTGAAGGTCTTGATCGCGCTGTATCTTTTGAAAAGCTGTGTGCACAGGAAATAAAACGTGATCACAAACCACAGCCTGGAAATGAGGAATTTGAACGATACCACCGGGAGATCGCTGGTGATACAAGTGATCAGGATCCACAGCAAATTGAAGATGATCGCGATCGTGATGGGATGCTTCATCAGGTCCGGCTCCAGCGTGCTGCTGTGAAGCTGCTTGAAGATAAAGATCATCATGATCCCGAAGATGATGGGCTCCGTAGGCAAGCTGAGCCCTAATCCACCGTCGAGGTTTTGAAGGTTAATTGCCAGCGGCGTAAGGAAAACGACAATGAGGATCAGCTTGTCGAGTGAAAACAAAGCGAGCAGGATCACGAGGATTGCGGCAGGAACAAGGTTGAAATAATAGAATTCAAAGAAGGTGCATACCGCATTCAGGAGAATGAACGCAATACTCAAGGCATACACCCATTTGATATTTTTTTCTTCGAGCAAGTGATCGTTTTATTTTTTCCGGCTGTCGATAATGATCAGCAGCAGGAACAGGAAAAGGTTCGCAGAAGCAACAGAAGCAAGCACGATCAGCCAGCGGACCGGGTATGCCTTTTTGTATGAAGGCACCGGCTTGGTGACCACATTTGCATAGGTCAACTCCTTTGTAAGGTCCTTCTGCGTATTATCGTATTCTACTTTGGTTTTGCTGTAGCTTTTTAAAAGCACATCCATTGTTTTGTTGAGCTTGTAATATTCCCCGCCTTTCTCTTCCAGGTTCCGCATCATGGCATCGATCTCTTTCAGATTTTTACCGCCGCCGTTCAATGCTTTAAGATAACCTTTGGTCACCTCTTTTACCTGCATATCATAATCAAACAGCTGGTATTTTACGCGCAACTCATGGAGGCTGTTATCGATCGAGTCGATGTCTTTTTTCTGGGAAGCAAGCTGATCCCGGAGCACCTTTTCCACTTCTTTTGTTTTGTCGCGCTGGAGCTCCCTTGCTTTCAGGTTCATTGAATTGATGATCTCGTTCACCATGGCGCATGCCATGTTCGGATCTTCATCCAGTACGTTAATATCGATCGACTCGAACTGGGTCCGGTTCACCTCGACATTTGATTCGTAAACGGCGGTCATTTGCGCGAGCGCCAGCTTGTCCGTCGAATCAATCCTGTAATGCTTGTAAAGATCGAACTTCCTCACCAGCGCGCTTCGGATATCGCCCGATTGAAAAAGCTGCAGCATCTGCTCGGAGGTACTTTCCTCACTATAAGGTGTAATGTTTGAAGGGTAAACGATCGCAAAAGACCTGTACTTCGGCTTAATGAACCATTCCCCGGATAAAACAGCAGCCGCTACTATTGCAACCAGCGTCATTATACCGAAGTGGATCTTCCATTTGGAGATCAGCTTCAGGTACTTAAAACTGCTTTCGTTATATTCCTGCATTACATTCTCTATTATTTTCGACTTGTATTCCCGGGCTTTTTCTTTTGCCTTTTCTATCGTCTTCGTTATGCTTAAATTTCCTGCCGGTTGTTCAGATACCTTTTTCTTCTCCGACACTGGCATCTGCGGTGCAGGTTTCCGTAGTCATACCGTGGGCGTATCCGCTTGTCCTTCCTGTTCCCCCGCGCCGGAATTAATTACGGTGTTTCTTATCTGACGGATGTTTTCCAGCAGCAGGATCGCGATCACCGCTAACAGCAGCGTTGCAAAGGTTGAAACAACAACGATCACCCAACGGACCGGGTACGATTTTTTCTCTGCAGGAAATGCTTCGCTCACCACGAATTTCTGCGGCAGTACCTCGGTCGCATCCACCTTCGCCTCTTCATATTTCGTTTTCAGCATGTTCAGCTGCTTACGCTGCATGTAGAGGTTTTCACGAAGGGAAACGTAGGCTCCTGAATACATACCGATGATCTTGAGCTTATCTTCAAGAAGCTTTGCTGCGCGCATATCTCCTTTTGCCAGCGCGATCGAGTATTGCTCATTGGTTTTATCCGACTGGGATTCGTAATCGTAGATCCCGTAGCTGTTCAGCACACGCATGGAATCCACACCCCGTTTTACGTCCTCCACTTTCTGAAGGTATTCCTGCTGGACGATCCGTAAAGCGACATTAGCACGTTCCCGGATGATACGGATCTTGGCCGAGTCATGCAATGCGGCAATATCGTTGGCAATATTCGATGCGAGAATAGGATCCGCATCCATTACCTCGATCTTAACGGACATATATTCGGTACGCTTAAAGCTGATATTTCCCTGGTACTCATCATAAAGCTTGGTCCGCTTGTATTTATCATTCGGATCGATCTTATAATGCTCCATCAGCTTGTATTTCTCACAGATCCGGGTGCGGATCTCATCGGAATTAAGGATCTGGAGCATCTGCTCCGCTTCTTCTTCCTCCCCGAACTGCAATACATCTTCCTGCTTGGTATTATTTTCAGATAAAAGGGGCTTGGAGATCGAATTGGTCGTTGCCGGAAAAAGGATCACCGTTGATTTGTACTTCTCCTGGATGGTCAGTGCGGCGATACAGGAAAAGATGAACGCTGCTACCCCGACGATAATGAGTGGTTTCCGCCATTTGTAAACGAAATACAACACATTTAAAGAGCTAAAATCACTGGTGGATTGAACATGCTTGTCCATAGGGTAGCAAAAGGTTAAAATTGGGATGACAAAAATAAAAAAAATCGGGAAACTGCCCAATCAATCAGCATTTTATCCGTATTTGAGCAGCCGGAACATAGATTTTACGCTGATAAGACCGGTGACAAATGCCCACAAGCCGCAACCAGCGGTCATAATAGCGAAATTAATCCTCCAATCCGCCACATGCAGCATCTTTGAACCATAATTGATCGCGATAACGCCCACTACGAAGGTAATGAGCGTATTGATAAGCCGCCAGTTCACCCGGAACCGGAAGATCCGCTGAACGATCACCACCTGGGCAATTGCCGTCAGGAATTGTGTGCTCATACTGGAAATGGCCGAGCCGAAAGCCTGGTAACGCAGGATCAGGAAGTAATTCAGGACGATGTTCAGCAGCATTCCTGTTGCAGCCATATAATTCAGATGCTTCATGCTGCCATTCGCGGTCAGCAGCGTCCCGAAAATATAGGTGGTGCATACCGCAATGAAATTAAGCATCAGTAAGCTGAAGATCTTTGCGCTCTCTGCCATGTGGGCGGCATAGACCGCTGCCGTTTCGTTCGGATGCTGCTTGTACAGATAACCGATGAGCTCTGTACTGTAAAAGAAGCAACCGATACCGATCACGATCGCTGGCGCCAGCAGCAGCGTGCTGATCAGCTTTACCAGCGCCTCCACCGATTCCTTCTGCTTCAGCATCCTGGAAAACACCGGCAAAAGGACACCCGCGACAATAAAAGCGATCATATTGGCAGCGTCCAGCATCCGGAAGCCCTGGGCATAAATTCCCGACTGGACATCTCCATCCGGAAGCATCCGCTCGATCATAACCGAATCGATCCGGTTGTAAAAAGACATCAATATGGTAAGCACTGCAAAAGGAAAGCTCTTTTTCAGGATCATTAATGAAAAAGGCCAGTTGAAGCTTAAACGGAACGTATGCGTTTTACGGATGATAATGATGAAAGCGGTAGCTGCAGCTGTAAGATAGGAAAAGGTCTGTGCATACACGAAATACATCACTCCGTCTTCCGTATAAAGCAGCCCGCTGTTTAGCAATACCACACAGATGCAGATCAGGATCGTGCGGTCCAGCACCGAAATAATTCCGTCGGTTTTGAACAGGTGCAGGCCGGCAAGATTGCTTCGGAGATACAGGATCAGGAACACGAGGAACATATTGAAGCCCTGGATCAGCAGCAGCTTCATCAGGCGGGTATCATAACCGACGATGAATCCGACCGCCAGGACGACCAGGATATAGATCACGGCCAGCAGGAGCTTCAGCGTGAACAGACTGGAAAAGTGCTTTGTCAGGAGGTGGCTGTTCTGCGCAATGTTCTTGTTATTGAAATTGGTAATCCCGAAATCCAAAAGAATGGTCAGCAGGAAAGAAAAGTTGAAGATAGCGAAGTACTGGCCATAGTGGGCATTTCCGACCTGTCCCTGTACGGCCTTTTCCACACCGAGCACATAAAAGGGCTTGATCAGCAGGTTCAGAAAAAGGATGAGTCCTAAATTGGTAAGGAACTTCTTTTGCATGGTCAAAATTCAGTTGGAATGCATTTCCGCAAAGCGGAACGTAAAAATACAGATTTTATTGAGGCAGGAAGATGAAGTTTTGTGTCGAATGCTTTACCGGATCATATTCAATCGCCTGCTTACCGCTGATCACGACTGTTTTATAATTCATTTTTTTTAACAGGTCGAAGCATTTTAGACGATTTTCATTTTCCCAAAGCTCGGCATAGATCACCGGCCTGTTCTTTTGGATGAGTTGCTTTGCGCCGTCCAGTACAAAAAATTCAAAATTCTCCACATCGATCTTTATGGCGCTGATCCGTTTCGGCTCATTCATCAGCTCCTGCATCCTGTCCAGCATTTTCAGGGGAACTTTGAACCGCTCCCCTTCATTATTTTCCGGGATCGAATCGTGCACTACATGGCTGAGGCCCTGCATGCGGACATTGGCAATGACCGGCATCACCATTTCTGCTTCTCCTTCCGAATTCCCCAGGGCGATCTCAAATAGTCTCACATTTTGCAGCTTGAAATAACGGACGATCCGTTTGAATGCTTCGATATTATTTGGCATGGGTTCAAAGCTATAAATCGTGCTGCCTTTCACCGATCTTGCGAGATGGACCGTCATGATCCCGATGTTCGCACCGATATCAAGCACGGCAGTATTTTCCGGGATCAGCTGCAGAAAAGCAAAGAAATCCTTTTCATTCTTATCTTTTTTTAATGTTCTGATCTTGAACAGCGAAAAAATGAAGAGATAGTTTTTGAAGCCCAGCAGCTTATGCAGTATATATTTGACCGCGTTTTTCATGGGGGAGCAAATGTACGTTTTTTTTCACTCGATCACCTGGTTACCCAGTTACCTACTTACCTGGTCACCCAGTTACCTAATCACCTAGTCACCTAGTCACTTAATCACCTAGTCACCTAGTCACCTAATCACCCGGTCACCTGCCTACCTACAACTTTTTCCGTATTTTCGCAGCAATGGAAATCGTTGTCAACACCCGTTTATTATTAAAAGACCGATTAGAAGGCATCGGATGGTTTACCTATGAAACGCTGAAGCGCATCACCAATGATCATCCGGAGCATCATTTCATTTTTTTGTTCGATCGTGATTATGATGAGGAATTTTTGTTTGCAGATAATGTTACGCCGCTGATCCTCTCTCCTCCTGCCCGGCATCCTTTTCTTTTTTATATCTGGTTCGAATTTTCTGTCGCCGGATTCCTGAACAAGTTCAAGCCGGATCTTTTCGTCTCACCGGACGGATATTTGTCGCTGCGCGGAAAATGCAAACAGCTGGCGGTGATCCACGACATCAATTTTGAGCACTACCCGAAGGACGTTTCCTGGATCGTCAGAAAATATTATCGTTTTTTCTTTCCGAAATTTGCGAAAAAAGCAACCCGCATTGCAACCGTTTCCGCGTTTTCAAAAAAGGACATCATCGAACATTATGAAGTTCCCGCTGCAAAGATCGATGTGGTATACAATGGCTGCAATGAGCTTTACCAGCCGGCAAGCAAGGAAACTCAACTGAGCACAAAAAAGAAATTCACAAACGGGAACGACTATTTTCTTTTTGTCGGCGCGCTGCATCCCCGCAAAAATATTTCACGCCTGCTGAAAGCATTTGATCAGTTCAAGACCAAAGAAAAAGCGGACACAAAGCTGGTACTGGTCGGAGAAAAATATCGCTGGACCGCGGAGATCAAGCATAGCTATATCAATATGCAATTTAAGGATGATGTGATCTTTACCGGCCGGCTGTCGACAGAGGATCTCAAGAACGTGCTGGGTTCCGCACTTGCAATGGTATATGTTCCTTATTTCGAAGGCTTCGGGATCCCGATCCTGGAAGCCATGAACTGCGATACCCCGGTGATCACGAGCAATGTGACATCGATGCCGGAAATAGCCGGTGATGCCGCTTTGCTGGTCGACCCGTTTTCAGTGGATTCTATTTCCAATGCGATGATCTATATTTTCAAGGACGAAAGCATGCGAAATTCCCTGATCGAAAAAGGCAGAAAAAGAGCAATGGATTTCAGCTGGGATAAAACTGCAGAGGCACTGTGGAAAACTATTTTAGCATCTGTCGAACCCTAAAGGTATTTTTGCAGACGGATGCTCAAAAAATTCCTCGACAAAGAACTTATCGAAGCCGGTTGTGATGAAGCCGGTCGCGGCTGCCTCGCCGGACCTGTTTATGCCGCTGCTGTGATCCTTCCGAAGAATTTTAAAAACAAATTGCTTAATGATTCCAAACAGCTCAGCGACAAGCAGCGCAAGGAGCTCCGTCCCATCATTGAAAAGGAAGCCATTTCCTGGGCCGTCGGCGTTGTAAGCGTAGATGAGATCGACGAGATCAATATCCTTAACGCGTCCTTTCTTGCCATGCATCGTGCCCTCGATCAATTGAACACTATTCCGCAAAGCCTGCTCATCGACGGCAACCGATTCAAAAAGTACAAGGACATTCCTCATCATTGCATCATTGAGGGTGACGGAAAATACCTCAGCATCGCCGCCGCTTCTATTCTAGCTAAAACATACCGTGATGATCTCATGGATGAACTGCACGTCCAGTTTCCTCACTACGGCTGGGAAAACAACCGTGCGTATGCGACCAAGGGACACCGTGAAGCTATTGAACAGTTCGGTTTGACGGAACATCACCGGAAAACCTTCCGCCAATTACCCGATCAGCTGCTGCTGGAGCTATAGCGGGATCTGCTTTCAGATCGGCTCAGAAGAAATATCGTACAAGCAGATCACTCTTTTATCGAGAAAAGCACTTCACCATTAACCCTTGTATGTTAGTAAGTTAAATGCATCAGCGAACGCATCTCTCTCCCGATTTTCTAATTTCGTTCAATACATTTTCAAATTGCGAAAAGTTCTCTTTGGAACATTTATCACCGTCCTCCTGGCCGGTGGCGCTTATTGGTTCATTCAAACCAAAAGAGCCCGCACGCCTATTCCCGACGGGATCAATGCGATTCCGTCCGACGCCGCACTGATCTTTGAAAGCAGGAATTCCCGCTCTGCCTGGAAAAAGATCTCCCAAACCAATATCATGTGGGAAGAGCTCCTTGGAACGGAAACCGCACAGGATCTGAATGCCCAGGCTCTTTCTATCGACTCCGCTCTTCAGTTGAATCCCTCCGTTTATGGTATTCTCGATGAACATCCTGTTTACGTATCACTTCATCCCGGAGAAAAGCGCACAGGTGTTCTGTATGTTTTCAGCCTTCCAGATCTAACGTGGCAGACACCCGTAGAAGAATATTTTGAAACGACTGCAAACCACGGAAAGCCTATCTATACTGCAGAGTACATCGGTGACGCGCGCATCGGCGTTTTGCAGCTCCGCGATGAACGATTGCTCTATTTTGCTTTTTCATCGGGGATCCTGGTGATGAGCACAACGGATGAATTGCTCCGTAATTCCTTAAAGCAGCTGCAATCCGGCACATCGATCGCAAAAGATCCCGCATTTACAAAAGTGATCAGCTCATCCGGAAAAAATGTGGACGCGAATGTTTATGTGAATTATAAGCAGTTTCCCATCCTGGCAAAAACACAGATGCAGGAATTCGGTCACGGCATCGATGGACTTTCCGACTTTGCCGCTTATTCAGGCTGGGACATCACCATCAAGCCAAATGAGCTCTCGCTGAATGGCTTTACAACACCATTACCCAAAGGATACCTGAACCTCTTCAGCACTCAAAAACCCCAGGAAGTTGAGCTGCCTGCCATCGCGCCGGCAAATACCTCAGAAATGCTTTACTTCGGTTTGAGCGATGTAAAGGCCTTCTACAGCGATAATCTTATTTACCAGGCTGAAAAGAACAAGGATCATTTTGTTCCGGCCAAAGACGATGAATCCGCATTGGTTGAATTGCTGGAAAGTGAAATGGCGATCATTGTTACAGACGCCGCCGCAAATGATATCGATGAAAACCGTTTTGTAGTGCTTCGGGCATCAAACGGCGAACAAATGACGGACGTGCTGCAATCGCTTGCCGAAGAATCCGGGAAAGGAAAGAGACCCGATACCGCTTCTTATCGTCATCATCCTCTTGGACCAACCAATACCGGGGCGCTGCTTTCACATTTATTCAACAGAGTTCTTCCCGGTGAGCTTTATTTCAGCACGATCAACGACTATATTGTCTTCGGCAGCAGCCGCGATGCTCTGAAGACCTTCATCGACAGCTATGAAGATCATCATGTGCTGGGAACGGATAAAAATTATAAAGCATTTGCAGATAATCTTTCCGGCGAGACCAATATTTTTCTCTACTCCTCGATCGCACGCTCTGAAGATTTTTACACACAGTGGGTCGACCGCGATCTCGCAACCGAGATCCACCTGCAAAAAGAGCTTCTGAAAAAGTTCCAGGCGGTCGGTGTACAATTCAGCTCCGGGAACAGGACCTTCTACAGCAATATCTTTCTGAGATATAACCCGGAGCAAAAGCAGGAAACCGGTACGATCTGGGAAACAAAGCTTGATACCACTGTAAGCAGCCGTCCTTACCTGCTTACAAATCATAATACAAAAGCAAAAGAAGTATTCATCCAGGACGATGCAAATAAGATCTACCTGATCAGCAATACGGGAAAGATCATCTGGACAAAACAGCTGCCTGAAAAGATCATGAGCGATGTTATGCAGATCGACGTGCTGAAGAATGATAAGCTGCAAATGATCTTCAATACGCGATCCTGCATTTATATGTACGATCGAAACGGGAATGAAATGAACGGCTTTCCGCTGAAGCTGCGATCACCGGCAACAAATCCGATTTCGGTCATCGACTATGAGAATAACCGTGATTACCGCATTTTCATCGCGACGGAAAATAAACGCATTGTGTGCTACAAAACGAACGGCGAGCAGGTGACCGCATTTGCCTTCGATAAAACCAAAGAGCCGGTGTATCTTCCTATCCAGTATTTCAACGCATCCAACAAAGATCATCTTTGCGCCGTCGACCAGCAGGGAAATATCTATATCCTCGATCGGCACGGTGAGATCCGCGTTGCAATGAAAGAGCAGATGCCGCAAGGGATCCGGGAATTCTTCGCAGAACCGGGACATGATTACAATCACTCTTTCCTGGTTGCTGCCGACACGCTAGGCAATGTAACGCGGTTGAGCCTGGCCGGAAAAAAAGAGATCACGACCGTAAAGGAATTTGATTCATCGCCGTTTTTTGAACTGCGTGATATCAACAATGACAAGACAAAAGAATTCATTTTTCTTACGCGGAATGAGCTAGATGTATTTTCACCGGATAAAACACTTTTATTCAAATATGAATTTCCCGGAACTATTTCACAGCCGCCGCTTTATTTCACTTCCCCCGATAACACCGGGATGATCGGCGTTGTCTCGGATCTCACAAATGAGCTCTTTCTCTTCAACGAGAACGGAACGCTCTGTAAAACATTCCCGCTCAACGGAAAAACTCCATTCAGCATCGGCGATATGAACAATGATGGCCACCTGAACCTGGCAACCGGCAACGCTGAAAATTCCATTTTTGTTTATCAGCTGAAATAGACGATACAATATCATCTCGTCAATTTACATGCCACTACCTCATTACCAGATGTTTAATAAATTTCTATCGTGATCAGCAAATTGAGCTTAGTATATTTCTTTTTTCCAAAAAGTCGTATCTTTCGTACTGCAAAAAAAACCCCAACTATGAAAAAAGTATTGTTTGCTGGTCTTTTACTGACACTCACTGCATCCTCCTTCGCACAGGATTTTCTCGGGTACATCAACAGTAATTATTCCGGCGTAACGGGAACCGACATTAATCCCGCAAACGTTGTAGACTCACGCTATAAGACAGATATCTGCCTTGCGGGAGTTAGCTTTCAGCTGTATAATAATTATGTTGGAATGGACCGCAGCGCGTTGAAAACAGATTCGCACGGACATTACTACGCGTTTGACGATACGCTTTTTATGCAGCATTATCTCCATCCGCGCGATGGCAATAAGATTAATAAGTCGATCTATTTTTCAAACCAGATCTATGGCCCTTCCTTTCTTGTCAGCATCAACCGCAAAAATGCATTTGCGATCAAAACGAAAATGCGCACACTGATCAACATCGATGGAATTGAACCGGAGCTGGCAAGACTTGCATACAGCTCGCTGAAAGATTCCTCTTTATGGCTGACCAGGCTCAGCAACCAGGATTTCAGCGCACAAACAATGACCTGGGTTGAATATGACGGTGTATACGGCCACGTTTTTAAAGACGAAGGGAAACATTACCTGAAAGCCGGTCTTACCGCAAAATACATTCAGGGAATTCAGTCGGCATATATGAACATCGAGAATCTTGATTATAATTTTACCAATGATACGACGCTTTCGCTTTTCCATTCCGATGTAAATTACGGACACTCCTCTACCTATGAAGGCGACCAGATCAAACCGTCTTTTAAAAATACTGCGCTGTTTTCCTGGGGTCTCGATCTGGGAGTCGTCTATGAATATCGCCCGGATTATGAGAAGTTCAAATATGACATGGACGGCGAAACCGGCTTGTGGAGAAGAGATCAAAACAAATATAAATTCCGCGTTGGTCTTTCTGCGATCGATATTGGTTACGCAAAATTCAAAAAAGGAACGTATTCCAGGAACTTCACAGCCGACATCAATCTCTGGAACCTGCATGACTTCGATTCTGTTCAAAGTCCTGCCGACTTCGACTCCCTGCTGAATGCACGTTATCCGATGAACAAAGGCGATCAGTATTATAAGATGAATTTGCCTACGGCTTTTGTGCTTACCGTAGATTATAATATTTACAAGGATTTCTACGCGAACTTTACTTCTTATGTATCGCCGCGGTTCAAAAAAGACGCTGAAAAAGTACACGACCTTACCGTTTTCAGCATCACCCCGCGCTGGGACCACAAATGGTTCGGGGCGTTCGTCCCTTTCTCGTATGACAATACCGGGAACTTCAAAGCCGGTCTTGCTTTACGGATAGGACCGCTGATCGTCGGCACCAACAGCCTCGGCCCGTGGGTTTCAAGAGGAAAGATCTACGGTGGAGATGCGTATATGATGCTGAAGATCCCGATCATGTATCACAGCCCGAGAGACAAAGACAAGGATAAAGTCTCCGATAGAAAAGATAAGTGTAAAGAGGTTCCGGGTACATGGGAATTCCTCGGTTGTCCGGATCGTGACGGCGACCACATCCAGGATAAGGATGATGCCTGCCCGGATGAGCCTGGAACTCCTGAATTCCAGGGTTGCCCTGATAAGGATGGGGATAAGATCATCGATAAGCAGGATGCTTGTCCGGATATCCCTGGCATTCCAGAATTTAACGGCTGTCCGGATAAAGATGGCGACCACATCATGGATAAAGAAGATGATTGTCCGGATGAACCGGGTCTGCCGCAATTCAAAGGCTGTCCGGACCGCGACGGAGACGGAGTGATGGACAAGATCGATGAATGCCCTGATAAGCCGGGACCTGCAACTAACAACGGTTGCCCGGAAGTGAAGCTGACGCTGATCGATTCACAGGGCAATAGTCTGAAAACTGCAACACAGGCAAAAGACGGAAGCTTCTCATTTGATGATCTGCCGGCCGATGAGCTCGTGCTGTTCAACCTCGAAGGAGAGAATACGGAAGTGCTGATGGAAGTAAAAGTGATCGTTGGCGGAATTGCGAAAAAAGCGATCCGTGATCCGAAGAGAGGAGACAGTTATTTCCGTTTCATCGTTCTGAAGCCACAGGACAATGGAATGAAACCGGAGGATAACAAGGATGTTGCGATCAAGCTGAACAAAGAAGAAGCGGAAGTTCTCAAAAAAGCATTTGATAACCTCGAATTCGCAACAGCAAAAGACATTATCAAGCAAGAGTCGTTTGCTTCACTGGATGAGCTTGCAGGATTGATGGCGAAAAAACCGAACTGGAGATTGAAAATTTCAGGTCATACCGATAACCAGGGTAAAGCGGCTACGAATATGAAGCTTTCTGAAAAACGTGCGAAAGCGGTTCAGAATTACCTGGTGAGCAAAGGTATTGCTGCTGACCGCTTCAAGGTAGAATGGTTCGGTTCCAAGAAGCCGATCGCTGATAATAAAACAGAAGCCGGACGTCAGAAGAACCGCCGTGTTGAAATGCTGATCATTGAATAGTTAAAAAAAGAAATATGAAAAAAAAGATCATTTTAGCGGTGCTTGCTTTAGCAGGTCCGGTAATGTCAAAAGCACAGGATGCAAAATCCGTGTTTTCAGCCAATGAGATCGTCTGGTTCGGACTTGATTTCAGCAAGGCGAAATTCGTGGGTGCATTTACACAGATCGGTGATGCCGGATCTGTAACCGGCTCGGATCTGAAGAACAAATGGATCCCTGCATGGAACGCACTTGTTATTAATGAACCCCAGAACTTTGATTTTAAAAAATCATTCCGGAAAGATAATCTTCTGAATGATATTACTTCGGTGACCGAGATCAACAAAAAAGTGGATCCGGATGCAATGATGTCCAATAATCCGGGGAAGATCGAGCGTTCCGACATCGATGCCATGGTAAAGAATTACAAAGCAGATGTAAAAACAGAAGGGATCGGACTTGTTTTTATCGTAGAGAACTTCAACAAAACAACTGCAACCGGCGACGTGTGGGTAACACTCTTCGATATCGCCTCCAAAAAAGTGCTGATCACTGAAAAGATGAGCGCGAAAGCAGGCGGTGCGGGAATGAAAAATTACTGGGCGAAAGTATTCAAGCTGATCCTGAAGCAAATTGATGAGGGTGAATACAAAAGCTGGAAAAGCAAATACTCAAAATAACGGGTTCAATGAATTCTGCCGCGAGGTTTACACTCGCGGCATTTTTTTATAGATATGAAAAGAGTCTGCTTTGCCCTGATCATCCTCACTGCGGGATTATCCTCCTGCAATCTCAACGCTCCGCCTACTGACAAGCTTCCTACCCGGCTGGACAGCGCTAACGTGTTCCGCGATACCGTCGTTGAAATAAAAGAATTTAAGGGACTTTATTGCAAGCATCCTGCGCATTTCAGGACTTGCGATTCAGCAGCCGCATTTATTGTAAAGAACTCCGAAAAGCTGGATTCCGCTTATGATAAGCTTCTGCCAAATGCCTACCCCGGCCAGGCAATTGCTGTCGACCTGATCGCGGTGTTTGATCCTGCCGATCCGCACGGGATCGTGCTATCCGGTATTAACTCTGCTGAGCAGCAGAACCACAAGAATAACTGCCTGTTTTCAGAATTCTGGATCTTCGGCACTGAACCTTTCTGGACAATTCAGATCTCAAAAGAAGGAAACCTCATTGATTTTTATGATCCGATGGCTCAGGCAACCACTCATTTTGCTTATGCAGAGCCTAAAATAAAAGCCGGCATCACTTATTATGATGCAACCAACGGTAAAAACACGATCTCCATTCAGATCAGGAAAGAAAAATGCAACGGAGCCATCGACCCGCAGTATGATTATTCTGCAGAAGTAACGCTGAATGGGAAATCATATCACGGTTGTGCAAACTCATATTATAAAGTAACGGTAACCGATGCGATCCGCTAGTTATTTCCTGGTCCTGTTAACGGCCTTTGCTTCCTGCGTAACTGATAGCCCGGTAACGCATCCGACGTTTTATAGAGGCCACCTGGCCAATAAAATGAAAACATACAACTTCAGGGATGGCAAAGCAATTCATATGACTACGGAGATCTATCGCTCCGGCGGATTGCAATATGAAAAAGTATTTGTGGAACGCTGGCCGAACGGGGATTATAAAAAGATCGCCGGCGGCGGTTTTGTAACATTTGAAAATGGGAAAAGCCGTCTCGACGATCCATCGGTAAAAGTGCCTGATGATATTCTCGTCCGGTATTTTGATAAGAACATCGAAACGCAATACTGGGTGTACCTGAATGGTCAGAAAATGCCCTACCGTTCAGGATTTGAAAGCGGAACGCTGGTAGATGTACATACCG
Source organism: Bacteroidia bacterium (assembly GCA_045805205.1). Lineage (GTDB taxonomy): Bacteria > Bacteroidota > Bacteroidia > 2-12-FULL-35-15 > 2-12-FULL-35-15 > 2-12-FULL-35-15. The sequence goes on from JBJMLR010000004.1 coordinate 121,852, forward strand.
GCGACAAACCGGGCGTATACATCTGGCGGGATGGAAAGCTGCAATTGCAGCGGGAGTATACACAGGAAGAAAAAGCAACCTGGGAAAATGCGATGAAAGTTTTTCAGCCAAAAGATTCAGTTAAAACCAATTGAACCGGGTGTTATCTGTTTATTATTCTTGGATAGCCACAGATTCACCGATTTGTAGATTTGTGTGTTTGTCATTTCGATCCGCCGGCTGACTGAGAGAATGACAATTAAAGAGATCCGTTAACAGATCCGTGTAAATCGTAAAAATCTGTCTAATCCCTTGCTCCGCCGAAGCGAGCGCGTTCCAATAACACACAGCACAGAAAACGCAGATCGTAATTAGTAAATTCGCAATCCACACTATGAACAGATCCGCGTAAATCATAAAAATCCGTTTAATCAGCGTTCCAATAATACAGAGCACAAAAAAACAGATTTGTAATTAGTAAATTCGTAATCCGCACTATGAACAGATCCGCGTAAATCATAAAAATCCGTTTAATCAGCGTTCCAATAATACACAGCACAAAAAAACAGATTTGTAATTAGTAAATTCGTTAAATTCGTTATTCGTATATGAAGCTACATGTAATTAATACCGGCAATTTTAAGCTCGACGGAGGAGCGATGTTCGGCGTGGTCCCAAAATCCCTTTGGAACAAAACAAATCCGGCTGATGAAAACAATTTGTGCAACTGGTCCATGCGCTGCCTGCTGATCGAAGACGGAAACCGGCTGATCCTTGTCGATAACGGCATCGGGAATAAACAGGATGCAAAATTCTACAGCCATTATTTCCTCAACGGAAATGACACATTGGATAACTCGCTGAAAAAAGCGGGCTTCAGTGCCGACGATGTCACGGATATGTTCCTTACACATCTCCATTTTGATCATTGCGGAGGAAGCATCAAATACAACCAAGACAAAACCGGCTTTGAAACGACCTTTAAAAATGCAACCTACTGGAGCAATGCCGAACACTGGGAATGGGCGACAAAGCCCAATAACCGCGAAAAAGCAAGCTTCCTGAAAGAGAATATCCTTCCGATCATGGAAAGCGGACAGCTGAAGTTCATCGACGGAGAAAGCAGCAGCCAGATGGGAGAAAACATTTCGATCGCATACATGCGCGGACACACCGACGCAATGATGCTTCCGCATATCAGATACAAAGACAGAACGGTTGTCTTTATGGCCGATCTGCTTCCCTCTACCGGCCACATTCCGCTTCCCTACGTAATGGGCTACGACACACGCCCGCTATTGACATTGGATGAAAAAAAAAAGTTCCTCAAACGTGCGGCAGATGAGGATTTCGTGCTTTTTCTTGAACATGATTCGGTAAATGAATGCTGCACGGTACAAAACACGGAAAAAGGCGTCCGCCTGAAAGACACCTTTTCATTTGAAGAATGTTTCGGAAAATAAACCTGCACATATGACTCCCCAACAAAATAGTTACATCATTAAATGCCCCTGGTGCAAATCCGAATTCCCGAACTCTGGTTTGACGAATTGTCCGAATTGCGGAGGAAACGTTGAGTATCAGCTCGACAGGAGATCACTCGGTTCGAAGCCATTACCTGCTCCGCGCGAGCTGCCAAAAAAATTCGTTAAAAGGATCAAGTATACCAGCAATGTGATGACCATTCTTGGAATCGTTTTCACGATCCCTTTCTTCTGGACCATCGTGTTTCCTGTTATAGGTATTTTTCTTTGGAAAAAAGGAATCAAAACTGCGAATGATGAGCTGATCCCGCTTGAACACGGAGCTGTTACAACCGGGGAGATCACAGCTGTACGCCAGGACTTTTCCAAAGTGATCAATAACCAGTCGCCATTTATTGTTGAATTTACATTTGAAGCGAACGGGCAAAAGTATGCGGGTGATGTCGGGAATATCTTTGATAGGAACGATGCACAGAAGCAGGTCGGTGATCAGCTCTGGGTCGTCTACATGCCGGAGGATCCTTCACTGAGCAGCATCTGGCCGCCGCTCAGTTAGCACTTCCACAGCACAGAGAAAGGCGTCCGCCTGAAGGACACCTTCTCCTTTGAAGAATGTTTCGGAAAATAAAGCCGGGGTTGCAGCCTCCGAAATCGCTGTCTTCAAGTTTCATTGCGAGGATAAGGACGAGCAATCTCCCCGATGTGAAATTAAAACTCTATTTTCATTTGCTTCTGAAGCATGCCATCGGCATTGACCCGGGCATAATAAGTTCCCTGTGGCAGATCTTTTGTGCGGAATGTATAATAGATCTTGTAATCTCCTCTTTCTGTTGCAATATTGTCGAAGATCGTCTGCACCACTTCTCCACGCTCATTACAAATGAACATTGTAGCGTGACAATTCATCGGAAGGTCATATTCGAAAATACCCTCCACCCGCATCGCTCGCCCCATCGCACTTCCGTCGTTCCCGCTTTGGTACACAACATCGTAAGGAGGAACCGTTTTGCCGGTTAGCTTCGATACGAACTCCCTGAGCCCTTTGCGTATTTTCTCATCGTCCCCGCCGATGCTTCCGAGCGAATTATCATCCGATACAACCCAAACGGATTGCTGCGCAGAATAGTTTGTGTAGTAATGATTCTTATCGATATAATTTGCCAGCTTAATGAGATTGCTATCCGCAAGCTTACCAACCGAATAAAATGATTTTACCGTCGGAGCGCTGTTATGCGCCTGGCAGCACATCCCGTTTACATTGATTGTTTTGTGCTGACCCGAGCTGACTATGAACTCCTGGGCCTGCGTGACCAGGATGTCCTGATCGCCTTCTTCTTTGGAATCCAAGCGCCGGCCCGCTTCAAGCTTCAGATCCAATGGCTGACCGCTCAGGTTATGAATTTTCATTTCGATCACATCCCCGGTATAGCCGCCTTTCCCCTTGATAGACAATTTGACGAGTCCTTTTTTTACCGCATCTTCGACAGACAATACCGAAGTGGCGAATGCCGGAAGTTCGGTGATGCTCATTGCTACAAGAAATATTCCGATGGGATTGAATGCTTTCATAAGGACCTCCGTTTTCAAGAATTGTATTCTTATAACGTTGACGCTATCGGAAGATACATTATTGTATGGAAATTTATTTCGTCGCGTCATTGCGACCCGCAACAGCGCGAGAAGCAATCTCTTCTACGAAAGCATGGAGATCTTTAAGACTAAAGTTGACCTATCGGAAGATACATTATGTATGGAAATTTATTTCGTCGCGTCATTGCGACCCGCAACAGCGCGAAAAGCAATCTCTTCTACGAAAGCATGGAGATCTTTAAGACTAAAGTTGACCTATCGGAAGATACATTATTGTATGGAAATTTATTTCGTCGCGTCATTGCGACCCGCAACAGCGGGGAAGCAATCTCTTCTAAGAAAGCATGGAGATCTTTAAGACTAAAACAAACTGAAGACGGTCTTCTCAAAGCCAATATAAATACCATCTTCCCGGACCTCTATCGGGTAAGTACGAACAGCATCTCCTAAACCGCTCCTCGCACGACCGTTCTTAAGGTCAAAATGATACCGGTGCACCGGGCAAACCACACTGCCTTCATTCGTACAGAAACCGTTTCCGAGAGATGCGCCATTATGCGGACAGCGATCGCTGACTGCGAAAAATCCTTCCTCGTTATGAGCAAGACAGATCTTCTTATTGTTGACTTCGATCGTTGTCACACGGCCAAGAGAAAGCCGGTTATTTGCCGATTCCAATGAATCAAAAAGCTTTATCCAGGTGATCTCTTTGCGGAACATTATACTAAAGATAGCAAACAATGACCATTTTCCATCTGCACATCAACAAGCCTGCACATCAGACAGTCCGCTTGCTCTTTCGTTTCAGCATGTTGTAATCGAGATAATACAGGACCTTTAGCGAAAAGCTATTCGACTGCGGAGAATTAAAGGTCATGTCGACGTCATCCGTAAAATGTTGGACGATCGTATCACCCTGCGTATAAATAGCATTTTTCCAAACCACGCTCATTTCACTTCCCGGCAGAAACTGCCAGCGATACACCAGGTCGATGTTGAACGCATTGAAGTTCACATTTGAATTTCCGGCGTACAACGGATCATCTGCCAGGCCGCCTTTATCTCCCAGCGTATAATATTGCTGGTACTCTGCCTTCGACCAATAGAGCCGTCCGCGCAGCGACAAGGCCATCCGGTTGGTAAAGATGTAGCTCACATTAAGCGTATTGACCTTCGTAGTAACTTTCCTTCTTCCGAAGGTGATCACATCTGCAGCTGCATTATAATGCACAAAGCCGATATCGTCATTATCAAAGTAGCTGGTATAAGCATAATTGAAAGAGAATTTATTTGTTACACGAACGCGCGGAGCAATATTATATGAAAAATGATAGCGGTCATTTTCATCGTAGAACTTGTAATTCACGCTTCCATCGAGCGCGAGCCGCTTCCGGTAATCGCTGGAAAACCAGTAATAACCCATGTAGTCTTTCGGGTAGCGATAATAGTGGCCGGAAACACGCGGCTCCCAGTGATCATAGGTGATGATCGGTTCCAGGTTAACTCCGCCGCCCATCGATAAATAGGATTGAAAGAGTACGTACCAATCGCCATAAATATTATAATTCCAGAGGAAGCTCGGTTTAAATAATCGTGAATAGCCCGTTCCCCCCGAAACATTCCAGTTGTTGACTTTTCCAACCGGTTCAAAATGATTATAGCTCAGGTTCAGAAATGTTTCGATCGTATTGTTGATCGTGTTGATGCCAAGATCGTTCGGATCATATTTATCGCTCTTCACATTCACATTTGCATTGTACTGGAACTTTCCGCTCATTTTTCCCGCGGTAACATCATAGGTATAACCGAGCGTTGGTTTCGCAGAATCCGCCGGATAGATCTGGCTCAGCGCCGCAGTTCCCATCACTCCGTAAGTATTGTGCTTCTCCATGAATCTAAAGGAAGTGCCGGTTACATCCGCATCGTAAAAGCTGCCTTCCCGTGTTACGTTGGTATTGATCAGGCTGATGTATGAATTGTTCTTGAATGCCTGGTCGAGCACAAGAATATTGTAGTTCGTGAGCGGCTGTGTCAATATTTTACGCGTGTTCCCGAAAGAGTCGGAGATCACAGCATAGGTATTTGCCGAGGTCGCATTAAAAATTCCGACCCCGAGGTTAGATTGCGTTCTCCCTGAAATTTTGGTTGCATTGATCAGCTGTGTTGCAGAAGGATTATCGGCGATATATTCTCCTGCCTTTAGCTCTGAATACGGTGCATAATAATTCAGGGGCGTGCCGCCGATCCTCCTTGAATAAAAAAGTCCGCCTTTATTAAAAAGCTCGGTCCCCTCCGTAAAAAACTGGCGGTTCTCATCGTATTTCACTTCGAACGCCGACAAATTGAGCACCTTATTGTCGCTCTGCACCTGGCCGAAATCCGGTACCAGCGTCATATCCAGTGTAAAGGCTTCGCTGATCCCATATTTAATGTCCATTCCCCCGTTCAGCGAATACGAGTTGTTGCTCTTCCCGGACTGGTTGTACGGATAATTTTCTACATAGCCTGAAATGTAAGGTGTGACCGACAAACGCAAAGGCGCTTTTATATTTTTGATCCCCTGGATATCACCGAACTGGTTGATCAAGCCATTTACCGCCGGATTCACCTCATTCCAAAAAGAATCTTCACGTGTCCGGCGAACCTTGCGGATAAAATTAGCGCCCCAATCCTGCACAGAATCTTTCGAAAAACGAAGCGCCGAATACGGGATCTTGAACTCGGCTACCCAGCCTTCGCTATTCACCTTCACCTGGCTCTGCCATACCGCGTTCCAGTTAAAATCCTGGCCATTCGATGAATAGCGGGCATCGATCTGAACACCCGCTGCTGTAATGAAAAAGCCATATCCGTTGAGATCATCATTATAGGTGTCGAGAATGAGCCCGAACAGATCTGCGTTTGCTTCATTGTCACGCTCGCTCAATTCATGGAGAACACTATCCGGATGATTGTCGTACATCATGGCTCCTACGTAAACCGCTACATCGTCATAAATGATCCGTACCTCTGTTTTTTTCTTAGATGCTTCTCCGGGTTTGGGTGCGCGCTGAATAAAATTTTCTCCGGGAGCAGCAGATTTCCAGGCTTCATCATCCAATACGCCATCGATATGGGGAGCGCTGCTCACCCGTTCTGCATGAAGGATCTTCTTTTCCTGGGCACCCAGCCGAAAAGACAAAACTACGATCAACAATAATAAAATTCGCTTCATAACCTTCTATGACAAATCTACGGCAAATGAGAAGAAGCAAGAGAGGTATTACAGGAAAGGAAAAAGAAAATGATGAACGGGAACTTAGACCCGATCACAAGAATATCCCCCGGAAAAGCTCGGGGCAGGCTGACTCATTCCGGTCATATGCGAATGCCTATGACCAGAATATCCCCTCGGCAAAAGCTCGGGGCAGGCTGACTCATTCCGGTCATATGCGGATGCCTATGACCAGAATATCCCCTCGGCAAAAGCTCGGGGCAGGCTGACTCATTCCGGTCATATGCGGATGCCTATGACCAGAATATCGTCGATCTGTTCCAGCCGGCCCATCCAGCTTTCAAGCGCCCCGACAAGCATGGACCGCTGCTCCTTGCAGGGCTTTACACTGTTTTCGATCAGAACACCCTGAAGCTGCTTGTATTTGAACTTCTTTCCTTGCGGACCGCCAAACTGATCGGCAAAGCCATCGGAGAAAAGATAAAGCATATCACCTTTTTTTACTTTCACTTCCTGCGAACCGAATTTCCTGACTTCCTTATCCACAAATGCCCCGACCGGGAACTTATCTGCGGCAAAATCCATCAGCTGCCCGTCACGCACGATCCAGAGCGGATTATACGCCCCCGAATATTCGACGGTCATTTTTTCCGCGTTGTACACACACAAGGCAATGTCCATCCCGTCCGTTACCGACAGCTGATCACCTTTTTGCTGAAGCACCTTATTGAGTCCTTTATTGATCGAATTCAGGATCGCTGCCGGCTGTGTGATCGCATATTCATTTACCGCCTGGGAAAGAAGATTACAGCCGATGATCGACATGAACGCACCCGGCACACCATGCCCCGTACAATCCGCAGCAGCAACGAGGGAAAGGTTCCCGAATTTCTCGAACCAATAGAAGTCGCCGCTCACAATGTCTTTCGGCCGGAAAAGAATAAAGCCGTCATCAAAATAATTGCCCAGCGTCTCCTCCGGTTTCAGGATCGCCGTTTGCAAACGTTTTGCATAACGAATGCTGTCGGTAATATCTTTGTTCTTTTCTTCAACGATCTTGCTTTTTTCCTGGATGAGCATATTCTTTTCCTCCAGCTGAAGATTCACCCTTTTCTTTTGCTGATATCCCCTGTAAATATAAAATGCAAGAACGATCACAAGCAGCAATACCACCGTCACCGAATAGCTGATGATCCGCTGACGGTTGATACTGAGATTTTGAAGTTCTGTCTGCTGTTTCAGGATCTGGTTCTCTTTATCTTTTTTCTCCGTCTGGTATTTCGTCGACATCTCCACGATCAGCTTGTTCCTGTCCTGGTTGACCAGCGTATCTTTTATGGCAGCATAATCCGTGTAATATTTCAGCGAGGTTTTGTAATCACTTTTTATGTAATAGATCTCAGAAAGTGTTTTATCATATTCTTTAAGCATCTCGAATGCGCTCACGCTTTTAGCGGCAATCATCGCACTGTCGATGTAATTGATCGCATTATCGTATTGATTTTTGCTCTTGTAGATCAGTGCCAGATTGTACAAGCTCGTGGATACGCCGCGGATGTTTGATTGCGCACGGCTCAGCTCAAGCGACCGCTTGTGATACTCCATGGCTTTATCATAGTTTTTCAGCTCCTCGTATATAACAGCAGCATTGTTCAGCCCGTCGGCGATCCCCTTCTGATCTTTGAGCTCTTCACTGATCATTAATGCCTTGAGAAAATATTCGAGTGCTTTTTCACGCTCGTTCAGCTCATAGTATAACGCGCCGATCGATGTATAAACGGAAGCAACTGCATCTGCAGCGCCCGCTTCCTGGAACTTTGCAAGCGCCTGGTTATAATTTACGAGTGCCTTTTCGTAAAGTGTCTGACTCTGATAAACCATCCCGATATTTTGCATCGCCGACGCCATGCTCCGCATATCACCCAAATGGTCCGCAGATTTTTCGGCAGCAATGAACTGCTCAAGCGCCTTGTCGTATTTCCCTATATCATACAGAAGCAGGCCGACATTCAGATGAAGCAGCAGCCGGGAAGTATCGGCTTTGATCTTACTGCACATTTCTAACCCTTCCAGTCCGGAACGCATTGCAAATTGCGCGTCGGCGAAGCGGCACCGGTAAGAAACCGTATTCAGCAACGCGATCTTCTCCCGCCCGGAAGATTTTTCCAGGACAGCATGAAGAGAATCGACATTCAGACTTCTGGCTGAAAGGACCTGCAGGAAAAAAAGGATCGATATGAGATAGCGGAGCTTTATCACTATCCCAATATATAAAAAATTTGGATATCATGAGAATTTCATTATTATTGTGAATACAAATACCACACAAACACTCTAAAAAAACTAAACTTATGGCAAGAGGAATCATTACAAACAACGGATCAGGCGGTGTCCCTCCTAAACTGGTGATCACAGGTTTCGACCCGCAGCAACGCAAAGTATTTGTACCGGGAGATGAGCTCGAGTGCATTTCAAAGATCCCGCTGCAGGTCGGCTTCCTGGTGGAAGGAACGCTCGATCCGACCGGACAATCAAAAGTGGTCACGGTCACAAGTGTGATCGACAGCAACCCGGTTGTAGTTACCGGCAACCAGGGCGGTCAAACGACCATCGGACCCGACAAGGCTTACCTGATAGAACCAACGGGGCAGCTCACCGGCAACGTTTCCATCAATGGCGGAACTTTATATGTAAATGGCGGAAAGGCCAACGGGAATGTGCAGATCGCGGCCAACTCAACGATCATCGCATCGAACGGCGCAACCATCGGTGGCGGTACTTTTGAAGTTACCGGAAGCGGGAACAATGCGGTGGTTGCATTCAGCAAAACGACTATCAATGGAAAGTTCTCCACCAATGGGATCACATTCGTGAACCTCGGCGGCAATAATTTTAACGGAAACGTGAGCTCTAATAAAGATGAGTACGTAACCATCGTAGGCAACCAGGTCAACAACACGAAAGATCTTACCGTAACTGCGGTGGTTGTGGAGTGTTCGGTCATGAACAACACCGTGAGCGGCACTACTACGATAGATCCGAAATGCCAGCAGTAAAAAACGACCAGTTAAAAAAAAGCCCCGGATGGATCATCCGGGGCTTTTTTTTATTTGCTTAAATAAGCGCTTATATTTTTTTCGACTCTCTCCAGCACATTCGAAGAATCTGCTTTCACGAATTTTTCGCCGACGATATTCTCATATAATTCAATATACCTTTCGGAGATAGAAGCGATGATCTCCGGAGTCATTTCCGGAACCTTCTGTCCATCCTTCCCCTGGAAACCATTTTCCATCAGCCATTCTCTTACAAACTCCTTCGATAATTGCTTTTGCGCCTCACCTTTGGCCTGGCGGTCCGCATATCCTTCCTTGTAAAAATAACGCGACGAATCCGGCGTGTGGATCTCGTCGATCAGATAGATCTTCCCATCTTTTTTTCCGAACTCATATTTTGTATCCACCAGGATCAGGCCCATTTTTTCCGCGATCTCCGTTCCGCGCTGGAATACTGCACGTGTATATTTTTCCAGCTGTTCGTAATCTTCCTTCGAAACAATTCCCTGCTTCAGAATTTCTTCCCTGGAAATATCCTCGTCGTGCCCCACCGAAGCCTTTGTTGTCGGCGTGATCAGCGGCTCAGGAAATTTATCATTCTCTTTCATTCCATCCGGCATTGGCACACCGCATAACATCCGCTTCCCGGCTTTGTATTCTCTCCAGGCATGTCCGGACAAATAACCGCGGATCACCATTTCTACTTTGAACGGTTCGCAGAAATGCCCGACAGTAACCATCGGATCAGGAACTGCGATTACCCAGTTCGGAACAATATCCGAAGTTGCCTGTAAAAATTTCGCAGCGATCTGATTCAGCACTTGTCCTTTATACGGAATTCCTTTCGGCAGCACCACATCGAATGCAGAGATCCGGTCACTGACGATCATTACCAGCTGCGTATCATCGATGTTGTACACATCGCGTACTTTCCCTTTGTAAAATCCTTTCTGTTTCGGAAAATTGAATTTAGTTTCTGTAATTGCGTTCATGATTTCTGAATTATAAAATTACTATTTCGGTTCATTCTGTTTTGATGCATAAAGCTCCACGATCTTCTTCACCAGCTTATGACGGATCACATCGGTTCCGTCCAGCTGAATAATATCGATGCCTTCCACATCCTTAAGAAGACGCATCGCCTGCGGTAATCCGGAAGGCTGATTTTTCGGAAGATCGATCTGGGTGATATCACCGGTAATGATAAATTTCGCAGATGCGCCCATCCTGGTCAAAAACATTTTTAATTGTCCTTCCGTTGCATTCTGCGCCTCATCCAATATCACAAAAGCATTATCAAGTGTGCGGCCGCGCATAAATGCAAGCGGCGCGATCTGGATCACGCGGTTCTCAATATAATAAGCTAATTTTTCCGGCGCGATCATATCGCCCAGCGCATCGTACAACGGCTGCAGGTAAGGATCGAGCTTCTCTTTCAGGTCACCGGGCAGAAAACCAAGGTTCTCGCCCGCTTCTACCGCCGGACGCGTCAATATGATCTTCTTTACTTCGCGGTTCTTTAATGCCCTCACTGCAAGCGCAACAGCTGTATACGTTTTTCCCGTACCCGCCGGCCCCACCGCAAATACCATGTCTTTCTTCGAAACACTTTCCACGATCCGGCGCTGGTTCTCTGTTTTTGCTTTGATCACCAGTCCACCGTTGCCGAACACCAGCACATCATCGCTTCCTCCCGCAGTTTCTCCGCTCTCCTTTCTTCTTCCTCCGCCGAGGATCTGCTCCACAGCATTCTCGGTAAGATTGCCATACCGGTTGAAATAGGCGGTCAGCACATTGATCGCCATCTCGAACTGGTTCAGCTCTTCTTCCTCTCCCATCGCCTTGATCGTTTCTCCTCTCGCAATGATCTTCAGCTTCGGAAAACGCTTTTTGATGAGCTCCAGCTTGGAATCATTCACACCATATAAATTCACCGGCGAAATATCTTCCAGTATGATCTTTTTCTCAGTCACGGAAATAATCCTGTTTTGTTTTTCGGAAGCACGAAAATAGCATATTTTTGTGTTCAGCAAGCGGACAGCGAAACTGAAAGAAATCACAATTTACTAACAGATGCCAATTATCACCCTCACTACCGACCTGGGATTGAAAGATCACTACGTCGGAGCTATCAAAGGTTCGATATACAACCTCCTGGCAGATGTTACCATCGTCGATATTTCCCACCAGATCCCCACTTATAATATCCAGGACGCCGCATACATCATCCGCAATTCATATCATACTTTTCCGAAAGGAAGCATCCACATCATCGGCATCCGGTCCGAGCAAACCGGCTTGTCATCGCACGTCATCGTGCAGGCCGACGGGCATTACTTCATCGGCGCCGACAATGGAATTTTTTCACTGCTCCTCGACAGCAACTTTGAAACGGCTGTCGAACTGCCGCAATCGGCATCAACTTTTCCTACCCGCGATGTATTTGCCTTTGCAGCAACAGAATTAGCGAAAGGAAAGAAAATAGAGGAGCTCGGCACAGCAAAAGAAAATCTCCTGGAGCGCATGCCATTCCGCGCCGCGACAATGGGCGATATGATCCGCGGAACCGTTGAATACATTGACTCCTATGGAAATGTGATGTGCAACATCAGCCGCGATCTTTTCAGCCAGGTTGGAAAAGGCCGGCCGTTTACCATTGAATTCGCCCGGTATGAGATCGCAAAAATGAGCACGAATTACAGCGATGTGCCCGAAGGCGAAATTCTTGCGCTCTTCAATTCGGCCGGGCAGCTGGAAATTGCAATGAACAGCGATCGCGCCAGCAGCATGCTTAACCTGAAGTTAAATGATTCTGTCACCGTTCGTTTCCAATGATCATACGCATCGTAAAAATGACTTTTCGGGAAGATAAGATCAGCGAATTCCGCGAGATCTTCGACTCATCTAAAGAACTGATCCGCGGCATGCCGGGATGTTCTCACCTGGAGCTGCTGAATGATACCGGTTCACCGGGCATCTTTTTTACCTATAGCTGCTGGAACGAAGAAAAAGACCTGGATAACTACCGGAACTCCGAACTCTTTGCAAAGGTCTGGACAAAAACAAAAATGCTCTTCGCCGCAAAACCTGAAGCCTGGAGCACCTCACAACTCTCAAAACTCTGAAACATGAACCGGCTCCCCTATCTTTTTGCTTTGATCCTCTTTTTTGCTTCCTGCAAAAAAAAAGATTTTTTCGCTTATCCTTCCTACGAAACAGTAGTCGACGAGTTCTTTAAGCACTATTCACCGGAAGACCCGGCGGAATCCATCCGCTTTCAGAAGAAACCCGACGGATGGCATGCCGCGACAATGAACCAGGAGCTCAAGATCACCAGGGATCAGCTGATCTGGTCACGCTCGGATAAGAAATTCATCGAGCCGCACTCCAGCGGAAACCATGATCGGGCGGATGCCGACTCGAGAAAAGCACAGGCACTACGGGAAAATTTAGCCATGAATTATACCATCTCCCCTTATTATGGTTATGACGGATGGGACGATGATGTGATCGATGCCCTCGAAAGCGACAGCGGACTGAACGACACACTCCTTTATGCGCTTGGCAGAGCCTACTCAACACATGCAATGAATCTGATCTGCGAAAACTCCGGGTTTAAAGCAAAGAAACCATTCCTGCTGCCGGATGGTCCCGACGCAATGAGCCCTGATCAGTTAAAAGAGTTTCGCGAATACGCACATCTCGCGATAGAAACATTCAAAAAAGTAAAAGATCATGATCCGCAGTTTCAAACACTTATCGGATCGATCGACACCAAATATGCACACGAATTCGTTACTACTTTCCTTGACCTGAGAACATTTCAAAATGAAGCAGAAGCAAAAAAGGAGCTCATTCCCGGGCTCTACAATGATTTTATTCTCTCTTACGCAAAAAACACGCTGAACTCCTGTGAAAAGAATGCGATCCTTTTCACATACGGCGACACTGATACCTTTCCGCTGCTTTACATACAGGCACAATACAATATCCGCCCGGATGTTCTCGTCGTTAATCTCAGCCTGCTGCAAACCGACCGCTATATAAATTCACTTCGTAAAAAGATCCTTGCAGCCGATCCATTGCCGGTTAGTTTTACACCCGCTCAGATCAAAGGTGAAAAGATGGAGATCGTTATGCTCAATGACTCCAGGGATGGAAGGCAATTCGAACTGCGCGATGCGATAGAATTCCTCAAAGATGTAAACAATACGATGGATATCGGGAACGGACAAAAGTATCCCTTCCTTCCTTCAAAAAAATTCGTGCTTACAAATGGTCCCTATTCGATCGCATGGGAAGCAAATAGCTCCTACATTATGAAAAACGACCTGGTCATAATGGATATCCTGTCACAATTGAAATTCAGCAGGCCGGTCTACTATACGGCAACCGGCAGCCCGGGCGACTTCATGGCGATCAACAATTATCTTCGTCCCGAAGGACTCGTCAACAGGCTGATCCCTGCGCAACCCAAAAGCTCATCGCTCGACTATGCAGATCCCGATACGGACCTGCTGTATGAACGGTTAATGAAGGACTACGACTGGAAAGGTTTCAGCACCATCAGCAAAAATGAATTTTCGCTGTTAAGCGCGTACCGTTACGAATTTCAGATCCTTACCTCTGCATTGATCTCAGAAGGTAAAAAAGATTCCGCGAAAATGGTTCTCGACCGTTTTGTTGAGCTGATCCCTGACAAGGTCTATCATTACGATATGTACAACATCTGGGTGATCAGCAGCTATTATCAGCTCGGTGAAACACAAAAAGCAAACACGATCGCTGCACAGCTGATCAATAATATCAATAATGGGATCGAAAATTCAAAAGGATTGCTCTATGACCGGGTCGATAAAAACTGGCAGCGGCAGTCTGCTCATTATCTCATGAGTATCCTCACAGCTAACGGACAAGCAGACCTTGTCAACCGGATCAAAATAAAAGACACAGACCCGGCTTTATAAAAAAGATCGTGCTTTTTTGCGTTACAAATAAGAAATTCTATATTTGTAACGCTAGCCTTTCCCCATTTCCCCCCGGCCGGAATAGCTGCCAGGTTTTCTCTGTTTTTTCTTGAAATATTTTATTTACATAAGCTCCTTGATGTTCTGCCTTTCCGCAAGATCGCAGAATGATACGACCGTTCAGCAAAAGCTGAAAGAGGTTGAGGTATCCAGCACCGTCAATACCTACAGCAACGAAACCGCTCTGAACATCACCAATCTGAATGCGCAGAAGATCCATGAGAACGGCTCCTACAATGTTTCCGATGCGCTCAGCAAAGTTCCGGGGATCAACCAGATCAATACCGGCGTGGCGATTTCCAAACCTGTGATCCGCGGACTATATGGTAACCGCACACAAACCGTTTTCTCCGGCCTGCGTTTCGACAACCAGCAATTCCAGGACGAGCACGGCCTGGGCATTTCCGATATCGGAATCGATCGCATTGAAGTAATCAAAGGACCTGCATCATTGCTCTACGGCTCGGAAGCAGTAGGCGGAGTGATCAATATCATTGAAGAAAAAATGCCCGACTCGGGAAAAGTGGTCGGTGATTTCAATACGCGCTTTTATTCAAATACAACCGGAACAAGCAGCGATCTTGGATTCAAAGGAAATAAGAACAACCACAACTGGAGGATCCGCCTTGGCTATGAATCCAATGCTGATTATGATAACGGCTCCGATACCTCGTCCCGGCGGACGCTCAATTCCCGCTTCGACGGCTATTATCTCAAAGCCTCATACGGCTTCCATAAAAAGAACTGGACCTGCCAGAATAATTTCAATAACTCCCTGAACGATTTCGGATTTATCATGGCGGATAATTATGCGATCAAGAAATTCGATGCACGGCAAAGCCGGACAATGGACGGGCCGCATCACACCGTATTGCTGAACATCCTTTCATCCGAAAACATTTTCCGCCTGGAGAAGTCCATCCTGAAGCTCAACTTCGGCGGACAATCCAATGTCCGTATGGAAGATGAAGGCGGCGGCGAGATCAGCCTGAACATGCATCTCAGCTCCCTCGTGTACAACCTGCAATGGATCAAGCTTTTCGGAAAGAAAACCGAAATGATCATCAGCAACCAGGGACTGCTTCAGAACAATACCAATTATGGAAAGCGAACGATCGTGCCGGACGCTAATATCACCGAGAACGGATTATCACTTTTCATCAATCAGAAATTTTCCGAGGCATTTATTCTCGAAGGAGGAGCGGGCGGCAATTACAGGCACATTACCACCTTCGAAACCGGAATTGTGAATACCCGTTATGCGGCTTCACCGGATCCGTCCATGGCGCCATTCAGCAAAGACTTTTCCGCATTGAACGGAATGCTCGGCGCTACGATCAATCCGGGTGAACACCTTAACATCAAGCTTTGCGGAAGCACCGGTTTTCGCGCGGGAAATCTTGCTGAGCTTTCCTCAAACGGTATCCACGAAGGAATCTATCAGTTCGAGATCGGCGATCCTAACTTAAAGCCGGAACAAAATTTCAATGGGGAACTTTCTTTCGGGATCAGCTATAATAAATTCAAATTATCCGCAGCTGCATTCGAAAATTATTTCAATAACTACATTTACCTCGACCCTACATCGGAAGCATTGTATGGCATTCCCGTTTTCCGCTTCCGCCAGAAAAACGCGACCCTTTACGGAGGTGAAGCGGCACTGGAACTGCACCCGAATGACAAGCTTGAAATGAGATGCGCATACTCAACTGTTACCGGCATTTTGTTTGACGGCTCATATCTTCCCTTCATTCCGGCAGATAAAATTTCCAGTGAGATCAGGTACACGTGCAAAAACAAAATGTACTTCATTATCGGTAATGATTATGTGATGGCGCAATCTCATCCCGCAAATTATGAAACCTCTACGAACCCATACTGTTTATTCAATGCAGGACTAGGATTCACCCTTAACGACAGCACAAAAAAGCTGGATGGTCTCCGGTTCAGTGTGATGTGCAACAACCTCACAGATGTTCAGTATTACGACCATCTCTCCCGCTTTAAGGCATACGGACTTTATAATATCGGCAGAAACATAATTGTAAATTTGCAAATCCCTTTCGGACTCAACTAAAATAAAAACAATGAAACGCAAAGCGTTCACGAATACCTAAAAAAAGCAACATGAAAAAAGCAACCAGAACTTCACTTTTAGCGATACTTGCTGTACTCACGGTACTTATCGCTTCTTCCTGCAAAAAGGACAAGGATCAGATGATCCCGCCAACGCTCTCCTGGAAAACCGGCTCAGGATATTCCTATGGCAACCTCACACTGACGACCAACGATACGATTCTTGTCGGAATAACCGCTCAAAAAGCAGAGGAAAATGATCCCCTTACCCGTTTTGTGGAAACACAGAAATACGATGCCGCAGCTGCTACTACGATTCTGAATGAATCTTTCAGCGTAGACAATTATTCTAAGGACATGTATATTTATACAAGAGGTGTTGCGGGAACTGAAACTTATACGTTTACGATCATCAACCGTGACGGGCTCACGACAACCAAGACAATGACCATTACCGTTTTATAAATCAAATCAATAAACCAAAAACAAAAAACAAAAAACAATGAAAAAAATCATGTTATCCGCAGCGGTTGCCGCTAGTATCCTGATGGTATCCTGCAAAAAAGAACACACTTGTGCTTGCACGACTACAACTACCTATGCAGGTGGATCCGGATCATCTTCGCACTCTGTAACCTACAAGGATGTAACGAAAAGAAACGCAAAAACACTTTGTGTAAGCTCAACTTCAACTGATGCGACAAGCGGAGCAACTACTACCGATGATTGTAAATTATCTGACTAGTTATAAGCTTGATTAGTTAATACAAAAATGCCCCGTCAAAACCGACGGGGCATTTTTTATAATCTATATTCCTTCCGATAGCTCCAGCCACCGGATCGACTTCTCATCCAGCTCTTTAATGATAACACCCATCCGGTCGCTCCATTTCATGATCTCCGCATGGTCCTCGGAACCTGCATTCAGAAGCTCTGTGATCTTCTTCTTTTCTTCTTCGAGCTCAGCAATACTTTTTTCCAGCGTTTCATATTCCAACTTTTCCTTATAGCTTAATTTCTTTTTCGAAACTGCAGCAGTAGCCGTCGACGCTGTCGTCACTTCTTTTTCAATAACAGGAGATAGCTCTTTTTTATCCTGCTTTTCTTCAGCTTCAACCTTATTCCGGTATTCCGTATAGTTTCCGGGGAAATCACGGATGACGCCTTCGCCTTCAAAAACAAAAAGGTGATCCACCATCTTATCCATGAAATAGCGATCGTGTGTAACGATCATCACACAACCGGCAAAAGCCGAAAGAAAATCTTCAAGCACGCTGAGTGTTACGATATCAAGATCGTTGGTCGGCTCATCCAGGATCAGAAAGTTCGGATTGCGGATCAGGATCGTCATCAGGTATAAACGGCGGCGCTCACCTCCGCTTAATTTTGAGACATATCCATATTGAACTTCCGGAGGGAACAGAAATTTTGTCAGTAACCCGGATGCAGAAAGCTTTGAACCGTCCGCAAGCGGAATGAATTCTGCAATATCCTTCACCACCTCGATCACCCGCTTGTCCTCCGCGATCGTGAGCCCCTGCTGAGAATAGTAACCGAAAACGATTGTTTCGCCCTGCTGTATCGTTCCGCTGTCCGGCGTTTCCGTTCCCATAACCATATTCAGGAACGTCGATTTCCCGACGCCATTCTTTCCTACAATACCGATCTTCTCGCCCTTTTTGAACGTATAGGTAAATTCATTCACAATACGTGTGGCTCCGAACGCTTTTTTTACTTTTATGAACTCGAGGATCTTTCCCCCGATGCGTGACATTTTTACACCCAGCTCCAGCTTTGTATCTGTTTTCCCGCTGAATGCCTTCTCCTTCGTATCCTCAAAGGCGTTTAACCTCGACTTCGATTTGGTTCCTCTCGCCTTTGGCATTCTTCTCACCCATTCGAGCTCGCGGCGGAACAGGTTTTTCGCTTTATCGATCTCGCTGCTTTCCATGCTTTCGCGCTCCGCTTTCTTTTCCACATAATACTGGAAATCTCCTTTGTAGTGATAGAGTTTCGCATTGTCGATTTCGATGATCTCCGTACAAACGCTGTCCAGGAAATAACGATCGTGCGTTACCAGCAGCAAAGTCATGTCCATCGAGATGAGATAGCTTTCCAGCCATTCGATCATCTCCACATCGAGGTGATTGGTCGGCTCATCCAGAATAAGCAGGTTCGGCTCATCGATCAGCACTTTTGCCAATGCAACACGTTTTTTCTGTCCGCCCGAGAGCGTTCCGATCGTCTTATCCAGAAAAGCGATCTTCAGTCGCTGTAAAACTTCTTTTACTTTCGCCTCTACGCCCCAGGCTTCCAGCTTATCCATTTCAGCGGTCGCTTTTTCAAGCTTTGCAGAAGTGCTGTCATTATATTCCTTTTCAAATGCATCCAATGCATCTTCATATGCCCTCACTGCGTTGAGCATGGCATTATCCGTATTGTAGATCGCTTCCAGAACAGTGATCCGCTCATCGAACAGGGGATTCTGATCAAGGTATGTGACGGTAATATCCTTGCGGAAAGTGATCGTTCCTTCATCTGCGATCTCCTTTCCGGTCAGAATTTTAAGCAAGGTGGATTTTCCGGCGCCGTTCTTTGCAATGAGTGCAGTGCGGTCGCCGCGGTTCAGCCCGAAACTGATCTTATTGAAAAGCTGTTTCGCGCCATAGGACTTAGATACAGCCTCAACGGATAAATAGTTCACTTCTGTTTTTGATTTTGGGATCGCAAAGGTAGGAAAATAAACAGCCGGCGAAAGCCCGGGCTATTCATCTTTTTGCTTTTCCACATATGTATAGCTGATGTGGACCTGTTCCGGATCATCGTTCACGAGCACTTCCTCCTCGCCGCTTACATCGATCTTTTCATTTTCCGCATCGTCGCCGAGGTCATATTTTCTCGGAGGCGGACCTTCTTTGCGGAAATTATACGCAGTAATGATGCCCGCCAGCGATCCCAGCATATGCGATTCCCAGGAAATCCCCTTCTGGAGCGGAAGTATTCCCCAGATCGCACTGCCATAGAGGAAGGTGACGAACAGCGACAGCGCGAGCAAACGGGAGTCCTTCCGGAAGATCCCGCTGAAAAAAAGAAAGGTAATGAAGCCGTAAACCAATCCGCTGGCGCCAATGTGATAATTCGAGCTTCCGGCTGCCCATACCCAAACGCCGGTCATCAGATATACCCAGAAGAAAACCTCGAAAGCGATGGAACGGTAAAAATAGAAGATGATCGGTCCGAGGATCATCAGCGGAATCGTATTTGAAAGCAAGTGGGAAGAATCACCGTGAAGAAGAGGAGCGGTAAGGATCCCGATCAGCCCGGTTACTTTTCTCGGATAAAGTCCGTACCAGGAAAGATTCACATGCTCCGCTACCTCAAAAAGCTTAATTCCCCATAGGATTATAACAAAAAGGGAAGGATATAAAAAGCTGAAAAATAGCTTGGAACTGGTGTTTCTCATGTGGGTTCTTATACGCTCCGGAGCGTCTCAATGTTCATACCAAACAAAAAAAGTGACAGAAAGGCGGTTCTATTCCGGATTGCCTCCGCGTATAGCGTTTTGACGCCGTAAATCCTCCGGACAATGCCGTTTAATAATTTCGGAAAAAGAAAAATCAAAAAGCTTCCGTTTTTATGATTTTATATTTAATATTGCGATACAATATATTATTCTCCTAAAACGCTACAATTCATTTAAATGAAAAAAAGACATCTACTTAAGTCGCTGTTCCTTGGATCAGTCATTTTCTTTTCCGGAAGCACCCTTTTTGCACAGGGCTATACCTGTACAACGGATGAAATGAATGCAAAAGTATTCAACGAGCATCCTGACCTGGCAAAGATCCGGGACGACTACAACGCAGAAATCGCGGCGAAAGCTGCTGCTGCAAAAAACATGAAGACAGCAGAACAGGTTTTTATTATCCCTGTGGTGTTTCACATCCTTCATGAAAATGGAGTTGAGAATATCAGCGATGCGCAGGTCATCGACGAGATAAATATCCTTAACCGCGATTATGCGAAGCTGAATGCAGACACGGCAGCAGTCGTGGCGCCTTTCCAGCACCTCATTGCAAAATGTAATATCCAGTTCCGTCTGGCTCAGAAAGATCCTAATGGAAATTGTACCAACGGTATCGACAGGATCTATTCCCATAGAACCGAAAATGCAAATGATAATTCCAAGCTGAATCCATGGCCGCGTGAAAAATACCTGAACGTTTGGGTCATCAAAACAATGGAAAGTGTTGGTACTGCAGGATATGCTTATTATCCGAGCGCTACCGCAACTTACATGTTCCCTTACGACGGGATCATCATTATTCACCAGTACATCGGCAGCATCGGGACGGCAAATGTTACTAATTCCCGCGCATTGACGCATGAGATCGGACACTGGCTGAACCTTGCTCATACCTGGGGATCGACCAATAACCCGGAAGTAGGATGCGGCGATGATGGTCCGCTTGATACTCCGGTTACAAAAGGACACCTCAGCTGCACCAACCGGTTTGATTATACCTGTGATTCGAAAGCGCTTTCAGAAACATTTGACTTCGGCAACGTAACTACTTCTTCCGGCACCACCGATCCGACTGCGGTACCGCAAACTGTTGACAGTGGTATTGTTTTCACTCAGCCAATGGCCGTTGGAGTAGCTTCGAACTCTTCCTCCGCTGCCGCATTTAATTTTGCCGGGTGGGATCCCGGAGCAATGGACGCCGAAACCGTTTATTCAGCGCTGACCGGCTCCGTTAATACCGGTAAATATTATGAATTTACGGTATCACCGGTTCTTGCACAGGCATTGACGCTTACCGGCATCAGCTTTAAGGTTCAACGGGATGCTACCGGACCGAGAACGTATGTTGTACGCTCGAGCGCGGATGGCTATACTTCTAACCTTGCAGCAAGCATCTCACCTTCAAACCCTAACCTCAGTGTTCAGGGCGGAACGGTGTTCTTTGTGAATACAGACACAACGATTTCGCTTACCGGCAGCAAGATCACGCTGTCAGGCGCGTCTTTTACCAATATCAATAACACGGCTGTAACGTTCCGGATCTACGGATACAATGCGGAAGATGCATTGGGAACATTCAGCGTAGATGATATTACGCTTACGGGAACACATGGTCTTATTGAGAACGTTGAGAACTATATGGAATATTCCTATTGCTCGAAAATGTTCACCCTCGATCAGAAAGACCGTATGCGTACCGCCCTTATGACTGCACTTTCAGGAAGAAATAACCTTTGGCTTGCTTCCAACCTGGCTGCGACTGGAACGGATGGAAGCGGAACGGTTTGTACTCCTGATCCGCAGTTCTATGCAAATCGCACCACTATCTGCAAAGGCGGCACAGTAACATTTACCAAAAATATTTTTAATATCACTGCCGGCGCTGCAACAACAGCGACCTGGAGCTTCCCGGGAGGATCACCTTCTACATCAACTGCAGCAAGCCCTGTAGTTACCTATGCAACAGAAGGCGTATACGATGTTACACTCACTGCAACGAATTCAGGCGGAACCGGAACAGTAACCAAAACAGGTTATATCGTGGTTCGCGGCGGATATGCTGAGGTTACTTCTACTTATGTGGAAGGATTTGAGAATGCTTCAAACTTCTACAGCCGCTGGACCGTTAACGATCTTGATGCTAACGGAAGAACATGGTACCTCAGCAATGCGGCAGCAACCGGCTCGCACAGTGTAATGATGAATCCTTACTACAACTATCGCGGTGACGTGGATCAGCTGATCTCTCCTTCGTATGACCTGTCATTCATGACAAGTCCGCAAATGAGCTTCAAGCTTGCTGCTGCTACCAATGCGACGGCTTATGTGGATATCAATGATAAGCTGGTTGTATGGAAATCCACTGATTGCGGTGCAAGCTGGACCATTGCAAAAACCCTGAGCGGAACAGCATTATTGAATAACTCTTATCACCCGGAAGAATTTATTCCGACCTCTGCTTCCCAGTGGCAAACAGTTACTTTCAATCTGAGCGGCGTAACAGGAAATACGCGTTTCAAATTTGAGTACACGACCGGAAATGAAAGCAACAGCATTTACCTTGATGACATCATGATCACAGGAGTAATGGGTGTTGATGAGCATGCGCTGGATGAAGCTTCGGTTTCTCTTTATCCGAACCCTGCCGATGAAAGCACTACATTGTACTACCACATGAACACCGAAGCAAATGTTAAGATCGAAGTGATGAACGTTTTGGGCAAGAAAATGATGGAAGTAAATAAGGTTGCTCAACCGGCCGGTGAATATTCCATCCAGATCTCTAAAAATGATCTCAATTTGGCTGATGGCATTTACATGGTGAGACTATCTCTTGATAACCAGACAATTACAAAGAAATTGATCATCGCAAAATAATTTTTAACAATTACGTGAAAAGGGGCCCGAAAAGCCCCTTTTTTTGTTCCCGGGCACCACTTAATCAAAAAAGGCTACCGGTCATGTAAATGGCATTGCTTTTTGCTTGTTTTTTACCTAATATTGTCACTATAATCCTTTAACCCAATCTAACATGAGATCAACTTACTTCAAATCCATTCTGTTGAGTGCAGTTGCTGGCTATGCAAACCTGAATACTGCTTTTTCTCAGGAAACAACGATTCCCTGCGGAACCGTTGAACATAACCAGGCTCTTTATAAGGAGCATCCTGACCTGGAACAAGCGTATATCGACTACAACAACACGCTGAATCAGAACATGGCTCAGAAGTCGGAGCGCAGCACAACGCTATATACCATCCCTATTGTATTTCACGTGATCCACATTGACGGAACTGAAAACGTTTCCGATGCAAACATCGTTGCATTGGTCAACCGCATCAACACCGACTACAGGAAGCTCAATACCGATATTTCCCTTTGTCCGCCATCATTCCAGGCGATCGCAGGCGATGCGATCATTCAGTTCAAGCTGGCGCAGCTCGATCCGAATGGCAACTGCACAAATGGTATCGAGCGGATCTATTCTCACAAAACACTTGATGCCGGCGAACGTTCAAAGTTGAACCAGTGGCCACGTGAAAAATATTGCAACGTTTGGGTGATCAATACGCTGGAAGTTGATCCGGGAACTGTTGGATTGGTGCTTGCATATGCAACTTTCCCTTCATCTGTGAACACCTATGGATTTCCTTCCGATGGTGTGATCATGAGATCTGACCAGGTAAATGGAACTTCAAGAACGTTAACGCACGAGCTGGGCCATTGGATGAGCCTGGAGCACACCTGGGGCGGCGGTACCGTTGCAACGGCATGCGGTGATGACGGTGTAGCTGACACCCCGGAAACAAAAGGACATTTCTCAACCTGCCCTGCATATGATTCAACCTGCGTACCGGGAGTATTGGAGAACGTTAATAATTATATGGATTATTCAAGCTGCGTATACATGTTCACACAAAACCAGGTGGACCGCATGCGCACTGCATTGGAAAGCACCGTTTCACAGCGCAGCAATCTTTGGCTGGCTTCTAACCTTGCAGCAACCGGAACCGACGGTGGTACCTATCCTAAATGTGCGCCAACCAGCGATTTTTATTCCAATAAAACAATGGTTTGCCCGGGAACATCGGTGATCTTCACACCAAATGTCCTGAACTCTTCCGTTGGTACAACTAATACCTATGACTGGGATTTCGGCGACGGATCCGCTCATGGTACAACCGCTTCTCCTTCTCATACATACAGCACTCCGGGCGGATACAGCGTGAGTCTTACCGTAACGAACTCCGGTGGGGGAACAGGCGCGACAGTAACAAAAACCAATTACATTTATGTTTCCGACAATTTTGCACAGGTCAATTCAAGCTTCGTGGAGAACTTCGAGAACAGCGCTTCTTTCTGGAGCAAATGGATCGTAAACGATCTTGATCACAACAGCCGCACCTGGAATTATAGCTCTGCTGCAGGTTACCTGAGCTCACACAGCGCGATGATGAACGGATATTATGGTTACCGCGATGACGTGGATCAGCTGATCTCACCTTCGTATAACCTTTCCTTTATGACCGGTGTTACCATGACGTTCCGTTGTGCTGCAGCGACAAACGCTACACAGGCCGTTGACATCAATGATGCTTTGAAGGTATACTCGTCTGTTGACTGCGGAGGCACATGGCAGCTGCGTAAGACATTCTCGGGAACAGCATTGCTGAATGACAGCTATCACCCGGAGGAATTTATTCCATCTTCAGCAGGAGAATGGGCGCTTCAAACCGTTAACATTCCTTCAAGCGTTTGCACCGGCAATACCCGCTTCAAATTCGAATACACTACCGGCAGCGAAAGCAACAGTATCTTTATCGACGATATCATGATCAACGGTGTGACCGGAATTGATGAGCCGATCGAAGTGAATTCCGTTTCATTGTATCCGAATCCCGCGAATCAGTCGACAACACTGACCTACCACGTGAACAAAAAAGGAAATACCAAAATCGAGCTGATCGATATATTGGGCAAAAAGCTGATGGAAGTTGACAATACAGCGCAGGCTGAAGGTGACTACACCGTAGAGATCTCAAAAGATCAGCTGCACCTGTTGAATGGAATTTACTTTGTGAAAGTTTCTCTTGATAACCAGAATATCATCACGAAAAAACTCATTATCACCGAATAATATTAAAAAGGGGCGCTCCGGCGCCCCTTTTTTGTTAATAAGTGTGAAGGTTTTTACCGGAATTTGATTTTTAACTTATTTATGCTAATTTTGGTTTAGAATATCTGCAATGAAGAATTTATCGAAATTATTATTTGCATCTCTTTTCCTGCTCCTCTCGGGAAGCGTATTCTCCGCGTCAAATGGAGGCTTTTCGAAGCCGGCGCCGAAAACCAACGACAGCCTTATCAACAGCACAAACAAGAGCAACGACATTGTCATCTTCAAGATGATCCCGACGCCTGCAACAAACAGCGGCAGCCTGAAAAAGGCCGGAAAAGTAGCGAGGACTTCGAATTCACGCGCTTAAAGCATTCCCTTTAACAGCCTGAATAATTTTTCATCTGTGATCTCACAGCCCTGCCCGAGCATTTCAAAGATCTCCACCTGCCTATCCTTCACATACGGCTTTTCGCTGTGATATATTTTAACCGCTCCATCCCATAGCTCTGCTTCCACTTTTCGTCTGAGATCAATACCTGCACCGGGAGCTGCTTTCAATCCGATTAGCTCCGCCTTTTCCGGACCAAAATAAAAGATCCTGAGATCGAGCTCGGTCCTTTGCTCCAGGTAATCGATCTTCCCGGTGATCTTTTCATATACCATGTCGCTGAAAACATCGAGCAGCTCTTCCACCCCGGCCACGTTTTCCTTTTTCATTTTATCCCAGTCGGATCCTGTGATCTGTGCAGCAGATAAAAAATGAATAAACTCTTTTTCAAGTGCCTGGAGGTCTTCCGCTTTGAGCCGTTTATACTTCATCTCCTCAAATTTTGAATATTGCGCAAAATTACGGTAATTCGTGATATACCTTCTAATTCTAAGATATGAACCATACCGTTACCGAGCGATTTCTGAAATATGTAAAGATCGACACACAAAGTGATCCGACTTCCCCAACCTGCCCTTCCACTGAAAAACAAAAGGACCTCGCAAAGGTCCTCGTAAGTGAGCTGCTTGAAATAGGCATCAGCGATGCTCACATGGATGCGAACGGGTATGTATATGGAACGATCCCTTCCAACACAAGCAAGAAAGTGCCGGTGATCTGCTTTTGTTCACATATGGATACTTCGCCGGACTGCTCGGGGAAGAATGTAAACCCACAGATCCATAAAAAATATGACGGACGCGATATCGTGCTTCCGAACGACAAATCCCAGATCATCCGCGTGAGCGAACACCCTTCGCTTCTCAGGCAGATCGGAAATGATATTATTACGACTGACGGAACGACACTTTTGGGCGCAGACAACAAAGCCGGCGTAGCCGAGATCATGGATGCGGTTTACCACCTGATGAAGTTCCCGGAGATCAAACACGGAACGATCAAGATCCTGTTCACGCCGGATGAGGAGATCGGGCGCGGTGCTGACAAAGCTGACCTTAAAAAGGTCGGTGCCGATTTCGGATATACCATTGATGGTGAAGAGCTCGGTCACATTGAAAATGAAACGTTTTCTGCTGACGGCGTTACGATCAGCATTCACGGCGTGAGCACCCATCCGGGATTTGCGAAAAACAAAATGGAAAGTGCAATAAAGATCGCTTCCGAAATTGTTGCAGCGCTTCCCAAAGACAAAATGAGTCCGGAATCGACTGAAAAGAAAGAGCCCTTCGTTCATCCTGTCAGCATTTCAGGAGGCATCGAGGAAACGGTTTTGCAATTCATCATCCGCGCTTTCGATGAAGAAAGCTTACAAACACAGGAAGATTTTCTGAAAACACTTACGGAAAAAATTATCGGAAACTATCCGAGTTCCAGCTTCGATTTTGTTGTTAAAGAACAGTACCGCAATATGAAAAAAGTACTGGACAAAAATCCGGAGATCGTCGGGAACGCTATGGAAGCGATTCGCCGGGCGGGTGTTGAGCCTGTGCTTTCGAGTATTCGCGGAGGAACCGATGGTTCACGCTTTTCATACATGGGCCTGCCTTGTCCGAATATCTTCGCAGGCGAACACGCTTTCCACTCCAAGCACGAATGGGTGAGCGTGCAGGATATGGAAAAAGCGGTTCAGACCATTGTTAACCTTTGCATCATCTGGGAAGAGCGGGCTTAGAAATGCCAGAGGTCGTGTTCATACGTGAAGATCTCATTCTTTACGCGTTCTGCCTCCAGCTGCGCATCTAAACCGATTTTATAATCGAAGATCCCGCGGTCGTATACATTGCTCTCCTTGCGCACATAGCTGGAGAACATCCGTTTCCAGAAAATATCATCCAGCGTTCTCCGCTCGGTGTCGTTCTTGCGATTGAAAACTTCAGCAGTTGCAAATACCGGTCTTGCTTCGGGAAAATAGATCCAGAAAAGCGGAACATCTGCTCCCATGTGCTCACCGCTTTCCGATACTTTCTCAATCAGCGGGCAGATACCGAGGATCCTTACTTCCATCACGGAGCGCTCTTTATCAAAGAACCAATCCTCCTTCACCCAATATTTCCATACTTTGTCGGTTGTGATCGCATCGTACACGTCAACAGAATCCCATGTTCCATCTACCTGTTCTATGTATTCCTTGTGTTTCTTGAATAACTTTTTCCTCAATTCTTCCTTCGTCATGTCGTACCTGAATTCGTCATCCGTTGCCGGATTATCAAAGCAAATGATATTTCCTTTCCCGTCCCCGCTCAATGCAGCATCAACGATCACATCGTACATACTCTTTCTGCCAAGTGTTTTCTGATCGGGATAATACAATGGAAGATTCATTTTTTCGCGAAGATCGATCACGCGCCAAACGCGTTTGCTCCACATCACATTCGCTTCGATCAGCGGAGGATAAGAGACCACTTTTTTATTCCGGTTATTTTCCGGGATATAAGCATGATCCGGATATTTTCCCGGCTTCAGCGCGCTGCCGGTCTTAAGCGTATCACCATCTGTGGCATAAGCAGCAGAAAGCGTGAAAGAAGAGAGAAGAATAAGTGATGCGAATGTTTTCATGGTGCCTCCTTTTTAAGTTTAGATGAACTTATAACGGCACCTTTTATAAAAGATACGTCAGGCGGGATGCGCGAAGCCGAAGTGTGTTAATTTCTTAGTGCTTCTGAGTGTACCAGGTGTCTTAGTCGTAAAAACAAAATGCATCGCTTTCGAATAACCACCCTTCGACTCCGCTCAAGGTGACGTACCAAGCAACCTTACATGTTCAACTCCACTCCATCGGCCGCCGCGGCTTGCCAACAACTATACGGGGAAGCCTTCAACAGTGAACCTTAGTGTTTCTGAGTGTACTAAGTGTCTTAGTGGTGAGAACAAAATGCACCGCTTTCGAATAACCACCCTTCGACTCCGCTCAGGGTGACGTACCAAGCAACCTTACATGTTCAACGCCGCTCCATCGGCCGCCGCGGCTTGCCAACAACTATACGGGGAAGCCTTCAACAGTGAACCTTAGTGTTTCTGAGTGTACTAAGTGTCTTAGTGGTGAGAACAAAATGCACCGCTTTCGAATAACCACCCTTCGACTGCGCTCAGGGCAGGCTGACTCATTATGGTTATATTCTGAAGCCTATCAACATAATATCGTCGATCTGCTCCAGATTGCCTCTCCAGTCTTCGGTTGTTTTCAGCAGGAAATTTTTTTGCTCATTCATTGGAAGCTTGTGACAAGCCATCAGCACTTCCTGGAATTGCTTGTACTTAAATTTTTTTCCCTTCGGTCCGCCGAACTGGTCAGCATAACCATCGCTGAACAGGTAAACGACATCTCCTTTCTCAAGGTCGATCTCATGTTGTGTAAAGCTTACATTCCTGTTCTCGTTGTGGGCGCTGATCGCTAGCTTATCACCGCGCAGCTCTGAAAGAGCATTGTTCCTGATATAGCAAACAGGGCTGTTCGCGCCGGAGAACTGCATCTTAAAATTCTTTTTGTCGATCCGTACCAATGAGATATCCATTCCATCACGGACGTTGCTGCTCTGGTAATTATTTCTAAAGAGAGCGGTCACTTCCTGCTGAAGAAAAGCCAGCGCCTCAGCCGTTCCCGGCTCTTTCAGCTGCGTGATCGCGTTGCTAAGTCCGTTGTGCCCCACCAGACTAAGAAATGCACCCGGAACCCCGTGCCCGGTGCAATCCACGGCAGCAACATAAACATATTTCTCCGTTGCATGGATCCAGTAAAAATCACCGCTGACAATATCTTTAGGACGATAGAGAAGAAAGCACTCCCCTATTATCTGGTAGATCATATCATCATCGGGAAGGATGGCCGACTGGATGTATTTCGCATAACGGATGCTATCCGTAATATGTTTGTTACGAAGCTCGATAATATCTTTCTGCCTGCTGATCTTGATATTGGCGATCTTCTTCTCCTTGTACTGGCGGTAAATAAAAAATCCCATGACCAGGAGAATCAGCGTCACCATTCCAAAAACATAAAGCAGGATCGTCCGGCTTTTTACTTCAGAATTGGACTTTTCAAGCGCCAGGTTCTTCAGCCGGATCTCCTTTTCCTTATTTTCTGTTTGATACTTTGCTTCTACTTCCAATAATTGCTTGTGACTCCTTTCGTTAAACACCGAATCCTTGTAAACCATATAGCGTTCATGAAACACAAGCGCATTGTTATAATCACCGGCATCCTTGTATACCTTCGAAATATTCTCACATACATCTTTCAGGTTGTCATAGGCGTTCCGCTTCAGGTGAACGTTGTATGCGGCAAGATAATTTTCCAGCGCTTTGGCCCTGTTGCCTTTGTCGTACCACGTTTTACCTATTGCCTGGTAGGCCATTCCAATTCCATACGCCTGACCGATCTGCTGAAAAAGGTCCATTCCTTTGTTAAGGGAGATCAATGCTTCATCGTATTTTTTTTCTGCATCATTCAGCTGTCCTAATAATGTATAGCACATGGCTTCGGCATACGTGTAATGCTGACGCTGAAAGGCAGGCAGAGCGATATTCAGGTATTTCATCGCACTGTCCGTTTTACCCATATCACCAAAGATATTACCGATGCCGAACGTAGCCAGCGCGATCGCCGAGCTGTCTTTCAGCTGTATTCCTATCGCATAACAGGTCCTGAAAGAAGTGAGCGCTCTCTCACGATCGTTGTTACCGATGTGTGTGTTCCCGATCGAATTCATCACTTTGTTCATCGCTCTCTTATTGCCGATCTTCTCGTAGATGTGATATGCATCGTATAAGCTTTTGAGTGCCTGGTCATAATTTCCCTTGGCATTGTACACCTCCCCGATATTGGCAGATGCACGAGCCTGTCCGCTCGGAAATTTTAATTTTTTTGAAAGCTCCAGGGCACTGGAAGCATACGCATAGCTGCTGTCAGGATAATCGATAACGACGTGGGAAAGGTCGTTCAGGGCATTTACGAGAGCGGTATCAGGAGCCTGGCGGGCGATGAAATGAAGCAGACTGTCCGCTTTCCGGTTGTCGCCGGCATAAAGGCAGACAGAAAAAGCGATCAATAACGCAACGATGCTGAACTGTTTTTTCAAAAGACAATCTTAAAGATGGCTAAGATAAGGCTGAAAGGGATAACCACAAGATATTTCAGACGACGGGCAGGAAATGAACGACGATTGTTATGGAATTATGAATTTTCATGCATCAGAAATGAAAAAAACAGAAAAATGCAAACCGATCCCAATTTCAAGATCAGCATTCCGGTTCCCTGCCATGAGGACTGGAATCAAATGACGCCGAATGAAAAAGGCGCTTTCTGCGGCAAATGCTGCAAAACGGTTATCGACTTCAGTAATAAAACGCCCGAACAGATCCGGGAGACACTGACCGCACAAAGCGGAAAGAAAATTTGCGGACGCTTCCAGGGCCACCAGATCGGAGAATCCAGAACTGAATCGGTGCATTTGAATATTCCATCTCATTTACTTCCGAGAAACATTTCTCATCGCAAGGCATTTGCCCTCGCCTTATTTTTCGTTTTCGGAACAACTTTATTCAGCTGCCGGACCGCAGAGGATCATGTTGTAGGTGAAATTGCGATCGTGAATACGATCGATACGGCGCAAACCGAAGATCAAACACAGAATGTAAAGCTGACCGGGGATACCAGCCATGCGAATATTGTGATGGGACAAACTTCGGTTAAACCCGAATGCACAGTGAAAGGTGATGTAAAAGTAGAGCATCCGCTCGGCGAAGTTTCAATCACCAAGGATACGATCAGATCTTCTCCGCCGGATACATTAAAAAATGAGCCTAAGATGGGAAAGGTCAAGCTGATTGAAAATGACAAATAAAAAAGTCCCGCTCTTCATGGAAGAGCGGGACTTTTAATTTCTTAGTTGACAAGATTACTTGTTAACGGTTTTAGCAAGATCAGCTCCAGCTTTGAATTTCGCAACTTTTTTAGCAGCGATCTTGATAGCTTTCCCTGTCTGTGGGTTACGTCCGTTTCTTGCAGCTCTCTTAGAAACTGAGAAAGATCCGAAACCAACTAAAGCAACACGGTCACCTTTTTTCAGGGCCTTTGTTGTAGCGTTAACGAATGCATCCAGTGCTCTTCCAGCATCTGCCTTCGACATCTTTGTCTCTGCAGAAATTGCATCAACTAATTCTTGTTTGTTCATCTGTTTGTTTTTTTTGGGTTAAACATTAAATTACTATAAAACGAATGTAAACCAGAAAACATACACAAGGCAAGTTTTCGGACGAAAATATTTCAAAAATGTTGAAAAAAGGGCTATTTGTTGAAAAACGAGGCGCTTTTACCCCAATTTCAAAGGGCTTCCGGGGCCTTTATACGCTAAAAGTCCTATTTTTACGTGAAATTAACGTCATGAAAACAAAAGAGGACGATCGAATAAAACCAGGCGAAATTTATACGGTAACCGCAGAAGGCTCACTGGGGTTGCTTGCACTGGGTGCTGTTGGAATCAAAGCATGGCGGGCAAAACGAGAGGAAGAAGAAAAAAAGAACAAGGAAAAAAAGAACAATGGGTAAACGTCTTGCAAAAAAAGTCCTGGTGATCGGTTGGGATGCGGCGGACTGGAAGATCATCAATCCATTGCTTGACGCGGGACAGCTCCCGGCGCTTGAAAAACTGATCAATAACGGAGCGATGGGAAATATCGCGACGCTGGATCCACCGCTCTCTCCTATCCTCTGGACATCCATCGCCACAGGCAAAACAGCAGACAAGCACGGCATCCTCAATTTCGTGGAACCCGCTCCGAATGGCTCCGACCTTCGTCCCGTTTCAGTAACATCGCGCAAGGTAAAAGCCATCTGGAACATTCTCACACAAGAAGGTTACAAAACACATCTTGTAGGATGGTGGCCAAGCCATCCGGCAGAACCGATCAACGGTATCTGCGTTTCCAACTTTTTTCAAAAAATGTCGCGGACGGAAGGAGATTGGAAGCTTCCGAAAAGTGCGGTACATCCACCGGAACTTGCCGCTACCCTTGCAGAATACCGCGTGGATGTAACCGAGATCACGGATGCGATCCTGCTTCCGTTTGTTCCGGATGCAGCAAAAGTGGACCAGGAAAAGGACCGCTCGCTTATCACGATCGCGGGGCAGATCGCCGAGGCATCCAGCATTCATGCTGCGGCAACATGGATAGCGGAACATCAGAGTAACTGGGATTTTATGGGTGTATATTTCGACACGATCGACCATTTCTGTCATGGATTCATGAAATATCACCCGCCGAAACAGGAAGGAATTCCTGAAGAATATTATGAGCTGTATAAGGATGTCGTCAGCAGCGCCTACCGTTTCCAGGATATGATGCTTGAACGGATGCTTAACCTGGCCGGGGAAGATACAACAGTGATCCTTCTTTCCGATCATGGCTTTCATTCGGATCATCTTCGTCCGAAGAAGCTTCCCAAAGATCCTGTCGCACCAGCGATGGAACATAGTCCTTACGGAGTGATCTGCATCAGCGGACCTGAGATCGTAAAAGACGAAAGGATTTTCGGTGCTACCTTGCTGGATATCACTCCTACGATTTTAACGATGTTTGGTTTGCCGATCGGCAAAGACATGGATGGTAAGCCTTTGCTCCAGGCTTTTTCGGAGAACATTGTCCCTGAATATATCGACAGCTGGGAGAATGTGGCCGGGAACTGCGGTATGCACCCGGCGGACATGCAGGAAGATCCCTGGGCGGCGCAGGAGGCGATGCAGCAGCTGATCGAGCTGGGATACGTAGAGCCACCCGGTGATGACAAGCAGAAGCGGCTGAAGAGCACGAGGAACGAAACCGACTTTATCCTTTCGAAAGTGCATGCAGGCTCGCGCAGGTACAACGAAGCGATCACCATACTGGAAAGGCTGTATGCGGAGAATCCGGATGCAACGCGCTATGCATTGAAGCTCGCACATTGCTACCAGCTTACTAAAAATATGTCGGCATTGCGAAAGCTGATCGACGAACTGAAAGAAAAAAAACTAAGTAATCTTCCCCACCTCGATTACCTCGAAGGGGTGTTGCTTCTTTTTGAAAGCCAACCCCGGAAAGCGCTTGAAAGCTTGACGAAAGCGGAGGCGAGTAATTCCGGACAGCCCAATGTTCACATCCAGATCGGAACGGTTTACAACCGCATGCGGAAATGGACCGATGCGGAAAGAGCATTCGGACGGGCGCTGGAACTCGACATCAATAGTCCCCAGGCTTATCTTGGCATGGCGCTGAGCCTTCTGCGACAGCAAAAGTACGAAGATGCCGCAGACGCCGCTTTGAATGCGGTTAGCCTGATGCATTACTTCCCGGAAGCACATTATTTTTTGGGTGAGGCACTTTTCCAGCTGCAGGATCACCAACGGGCGGCCCAGGCATTTGAAGTAGCGATCAGCATGCGCCCCGGTTTCAAAAAAGCCCATCAATGGCTGATCCGGATCTATGAAGAGCATCTCGGAGATCCTGTGAAAGCAGAAATTTCAAGGAACTTTATGGAAAAAAATATTAAAGGAACGGTGACGATTGTCTCCGGCTTACCCCGCTCCGGAACTTCCATGATGATGCAGGCATTACAAGCCGGCGGACTGGATATCCTGACGGACCGGCAGCGAAAAAGTGATGAAAATAATCCGAAAGGCTACCTGGAATTTGAAAAAACAAAAAAGCTCGCACAGGATAATTCATGGCTCGAAGAAGCAAACGGAAAAGCGTTAAAAGTAATATCACACCTGCTTCAGCATTTACCGCCAGCGTATAATTACAAAGTGATCTTTATGCAGCGCGACATGTACGAGGTGATGCGTTCACAGCAAAAGATGCTGGGGAAAGACCCCAATGCTTTTCCGGCGGGCCTTGCGGAAACATTCCGGACGCAGCTGGAGAAGACACAAAGCTGGCTGAGCGGACAGCCGAATATGGAAGTGCTGTATGTAAATTATAAAAATATGATCGGGCAGCCGGAGGAACAAGCTGAAAACATTGCAGCCTTCCTCGGACAGGAGCTGGATCTTCCGAAGATGATCTCGGCGGTAGATGACACGCTGTACAGGAACCGCTAAGGCATTTTGTCCGCTGTTAGTTTATTGCTATATTTGAAAAAATGTTGCTTATGAAAAACGTTACTCTTCCGAAAAAGCTAAAAGCGTACTCTGCCATTGCCGGCTCCCTGCTTGCTGCTGCCAACCAGGCCGATGCCCAAATTGTTTATACGGATGTGAGTCCCGATTCAACCGTTGCGGGCGACGGAAATTCCTTTTACCTGGATATGGACAATGACGGCACTTATGATTTTCAGATCGGCGTTACGATCAATGCAACCACCGCTTACACTTCACAACGCGTAAGCATTACTGCGCAGGGAAGTAACGCTGTGGCAGGAGACACCGTCGGAATGTATGTTTATCCATTTGCAATGAATTCAGGTGATACCGTTCAGGCTGCTCAGCAATTCAATTACGGATCCAACCAATCGATGGCCAGCTATTTCCTTCCTGGCGGATCGCAATACGGAAACTGGGTGGGAGTTACCGATAAATACCTCGGACTTTCTTTTTACATCGGCGCACAGCGGCATTTCGGATGGGCAAGACTGAATGTGAATGCAACAGGTACCCAATTTACGATCAAGGATTATGCTTACAATGCCTGGACGGACGAGTATATCATCTGCGGACAAACAACCGCAGGGATCGCGGAACATCAGCTTCCAAAGGACCTGAACGTATTCAGCCATGACAAAAATATCGTGATTAAGTTCGACAAAGAGGTTCCTCCGGGAGCCGCCTATCGTGTTACGAACGTAATGGGTCAGGAGCTAATGAACGGCGTTATTTCCGATGTGCAAACGACCCTTCAGATGGACAAGGAAAACACCGGGATTTATTTCGTAACGGTTAACTCTTCGAAAGACAGCTTTACTCAAAAAGTATATATCCGTTAAAATTACTATTGAACACTGAAGCCATCTGCCAGTAAAGGGTACGATGGCTTTTTTTATTTACTTTTGTACCATGACCGAGTTCAGGGAAACATTGCTGATCGCTATTACCACGCCAATCTATGCGATCGTGATTGGTGCGGAGATGCTGTTCAGCTACCTTCATGAAAGAAAACATTATTCGGTAAAAGGAACGCTTTCGAATATTTATCTTACTTCGCTCAACCTCGGGCTGGACATTCTTGTGAGAGGGATCTGCCTCCTGGTGCTGCAGTTCTTTTTTCAATTCCACTTCACCCAGGTCAGAACGCCCTGGCTTTATTGGACACTGCTCCTGATCAGCCAGGATTTCATGTATTACTGGCTCCATCGTGTGGACCACTATTGCCGGATGTTCTGGGCGGTTCATGTGACACATCATTCCTCTGAAGAATTCAACCTGACGGTGGGCTTCCGCTCTTCTGTCTTTCAACCGCTTTATCGCTTTATTTATTTTATTCCGCTTTCCCTGCTTGGCTTTGAAGGTATGGATATCATGTTCATGTATTCTGCAACCCAGATCTATGGGATCCTGATCCATACAAAAACGGTAGGAAAGCTCGGCTTTATCGAATACATTCTTTCTACGCCTTCACATCATCGTGTTCATCACGCGAGCAATGTAAAATATCTCGATAAGAACATGGGAATGGTATTGATCATCTGGGACAGAATGTTCGGAACATTTGTGGCAGAAGATGAAAATGAAAAAGTGGTTTTTGGCCTGACGGAAAACATCAAAACTCATCATCCAGTCACGATGGTCTTCCATGAGTGGATCAATATCTCGAAGGACCTCCGGAAAACATCTTCCCTGAAAGCCCGCTTCATGTATGTTTTCGGTCCGCCGGGATGGAGCCATGACGGCAGCAAGAAGACTTCCCGCCAGCTGCGAAACGAGCTTACACAGAAGCGCGTTCCTGAATAATTCAATGAATCACATTCGTTCCATACTGCAGTTCCTGAGAACAAAAAAAGGGATCGCGCTGCTGGCGCTGCTCTTTTTGCTGGGATGGTATTGCATGTGTTTGCCGTCACCACTGTTCAAAAGCTCAACAAGCACGGTACTGGAGGATAAGGACGGGAACCTGCTTGCTGCAAGGATCGCCGACGACGGGCAGTGGCGCTTCCCGATCTCCGATAAGGTCCCTTTAAAGTTTGTTGCCTGCCTGATCCAGTTTGAGGACAGAGGTTTTTATTCTCATTGGGGCGTAAACCCCGGTGCAATGCTGCGCGCGATGAGGCAAAACATGAAAGCAGGAAAAACCGTGAGCGGAGGAAGCACAATTACCATGCAGGTGATTCGTCTCGCGCGGAAAGGCCAAAGGCGCTCATTCATGGAAAAGATCATTGAAATGATCCTTGCAACGCGGCTCGAGTTCAGCTATTCGAAACAGGAGATCCTTTCACTCTATGCATCTAATGCGCCTTTCGGGAGCAATGTCGTTGGGATCGATGCTGCGTCCTGGCGGTATTTCGGAAGAGAAGCATCACGGCTTTCGTGGGCGGAATCGGCAACACTGGCTATTCTGCCTAATGCACCGAGCCTCATCTATCCGGGGAAAAATCATGAGCGTCTTCTGAAGAAAAGAAACCGCTTGCTTGACCGGCTTCACAATGCGGGGATCATCGACGAGGAAACCTGCGAGCTTGGCAAGAAGGAGCCGCTTCCCGGGAAGCCTCATGCGATCCCGCAGATCGCGCCGCACCTGCTTCAACGTGCCGCCAGGGAAGGAAAGCTGGGAGAGCGTATTGTTTCAACGATCGATGGTCATCTCCAGCAAATGGTGAACGACATCATTGAAAATCATCACCGCGCACTGAAAGGAAATGAGATCCACAATGCCTGTGCGATCGTGATGGAAGTAAACACCGGCAATGTACTGGCTTACGTGGGAAATACCGACAACCAGGGAAACCCCGAGCTGGGAAGCGACGTGGATGTGATCAATGCACCGCGAAGCACCGGGAGCATTCTTAAGCCGTTTCTTTTCGCAAGTATGCTGAATGACGGAGAGCTTCTTGCTTCGACATTGATTCCTGACATCCCGACGCAGATCGCAGGCTATGCACCTCAGAATTATAACCAGACATTCGATGGCGCTGTTCCTGCAAAGCGTGCGCTCGCGAGAAGCCTGAATATTCCCGCAGTGAGGATGCTCCAGGATTACGGGATCGAAAAGTTCAATTACAACCTGAAAAAAATGGGAATGACCACGCTGGTTTACCCTCCCGACCATTACGGCTTATCGGTGATCCTCGGCGGAGCGGAAGGAAAGCTCTGGGACATTAGCGGAATGTATGCAAGCATGGCCAGAACACTGAATAATTACACGAAATACAACGGCAAATATGATCCGCATGATTTTCATCCGCCGGTATACGTAGCACAAGCTCAACCGGCTCCGGAACCGGGCAGCTCCGGAACGCTGGATGCTGCTTCGATCTTCCTGACATTCGAAGCGATGGTGGAAGTTTCGCGGCCGGATGAAGATGCATCCTGGAAGCAATATACATCAGCAAGCAAGGTTGCCTGGAAAACAGGCACCAGCTTTGGCTTTCGTGATGGCTGGGCAGTAGGCGTCACTCCCAAATACGTAGTGGGTGTTTGGGTGGGAAATGCAGATGGCGAGGGCAGGCCGGGATTAGTAGGTGTTCAAACCGCCGCACCGATCTTATTCGACATCTTCCGTTTACTGAAACCGGGCAAATGGTTCAGCCAGCCATTTGATGAAATGGAAAAAGTACCGTTGTGCCGGCAAAGCGGTGCCCGCGCTACCGACATCTGTGAGCCTGTAGACAGCGTATGGATCCAGAAGAACGGTCTGAGAACCATTCCCTGTAAATACCACCGCCTGGTACACCTTGATGCCAGTGAAAAATACCGCGTTACCAGCAACTGTGAGGACGTGAGAAACATGAAGCATGTCAGCTGGTTCGTTCTCCCGCCTGCAATGGAGTGGTATTACAAATCGAGGAACACAAGCTATAAAGAGCTGCCGCCTTTGCGAAGCGACTGTGAATCATCCGGTGTTACCGGAATGGAGATCATCTACCCGAAACAGTTCAGCAAAATATATGTTCCGGTGGAAATCGACGGGACAATGGGAAAAACCGTTTTCCAGGTTGCGCATCGCAAGCCCAATACGATCATCTATTGGCACCTCGACGGGGTGTTCATCGGCAGCACCCAGTCGGTACATCAAATGGGACTTTCCCCGGACGAAGGAATTCATACC
Source organism: Bacteroidia bacterium (assembly GCA_045805205.1). GTDB lineage: Bacteria > Bacteroidota > Bacteroidia > 2-12-FULL-35-15 > 2-12-FULL-35-15 > 2-12-FULL-35-15. The sequence goes on from JBJMLR010000004.1 coordinate 160,598, forward strand.
CTTACATTAGTGGACGAAGACGGAGAGTCTATTGTTCAGCAGTTCGAGATTGTCAGCAAGAAGAAGTGAGATAATTACTTTACCTGGACCATTACGTTCGCTAAACGCATTCAGCGTTTCCTGTTACCTCCGGAAAAATTCATTGAACAGACGCTCAGCCGTATAACGAAAAAAAGTGATCAGGAAAACCTTTTGAGGAAACGCCGGACATCGAACCGATGACCATAATAGAAGCGGAAGCAGCCATTCTTATAGCTCATCCCCGCGAGTTTATTTCCATCCACAAAATAGGTCATGGCTGTCCAGGAAATGCCAATAAAGTAATTGCGCCGGTTGTAACCTAAAGAGGCTCTGCCTTCAAGTGATCCCCCCACGGATGTTTTTGCGTGTGTTTCCTGTCCGTTGGGACTAACGCTGTAATATTGCTGAACCGCCAGACCCGGAAGCGTGTATACGTTTGCGAACCAATTCTTTTTTCTTCCGAAAAGCAAGGTATAAGTATATCCGCAGGATACGCCCCAGGTAATGCTGCCTGCGCTTTTGAACTGGATCTCTTCCCTGAACAGCGACTTTACAGAATCAGGAAAAATACTGGAGTCGGCTTCGATCGAATAATAGGAGCCGAATGTGCCCAGCAATAAGGATCCTGCACTCTTCTTTTGCTTCTGAGAAAGGTTGTACGGAGCGGAGCTGGAAAAGCGTTTATTATTAAAAACATAAACCAGCTCTCCTCCGATGTCCGTGTTCTTTATATCCGCACGATAAATATGCTTGTACACAAAGCCTGTATCTACCGGCACTTTGTAAGTCCCGGTGGTATGATAGCCCTGATTGTATTTGTAATAAACGTCGTAAATAAATTTTCTTCCGTTCGCGTTTGTCGCAAAGGAAAGCTGGGCGGATTTTCCGTAGACATAATCGTCATTATTGAGTCCGGGCGGGTTCCACTGAAACTCGAAACCGATTCCTTTCAGGCTGAGCCCCAGACCGAAGTTTGCATTGGTGTTGATGCCGTATTCCAGGGAATTCTGAGAAGCATTATCCTTCACACTGAATTTATTCGTCCGTACTACCGTGATCAGCTTTGCAGTGAACAGATCTCTGTAATCTTCGATAAACGTGGTATCGATATGCTTGTAGATGTGCAGTGAATCACTTCCGCGATGCCGGTCGTTGGCATACAGCGCGACCGGAAGCAGAAAAAAGAAAAGCAAAAGATTTTTCATCGATCAATGTGCCTTTACCGGGAACGTATACATTGTATTCATTTTCACAAGGGTTCCATTTTGCACGGCAGGACTGAATTTCAGGCCCTGGATCAGCTTTTTCACTTCTTCATCCACGCCGGATCCGACGCCGCTGATAATGATCGCATTCGTTACTGTGCTATCTGTATTCACATCGAAGCTTAATGTGACTTCTCCCTGGACAAATTTCTTTTTTGATTCTTCCGGATATTTCAGATTCATCATTACGTAAGAATAAAGCGCATTATCGCCTTTTGGAAAAGCAGGTTCAGTGTTTGTAACAACTTTCATATTCTGCTTGTCGGCTTGCGCAAAAACGACTGAAAAAGAGAAAAGAGCGAAAAGGAGCAGGAGTGATTTTTTCATCTTTTAAATTTTATTCTAATTTACAATTTTATCGTTTCATTTAAATTCAGAACGGATATAAGCAAGACAAAGATCGATCGTAGCTTCAATTCCTTTTTTATGTGTGCGCTCAACACCGTGTGAAGCAGCCACACCGGGCCCGATCAGTGCAACTCTGAAATCCTTACCGGCCCGGAGCGCAGCAGAGCCATCCGATCCGTAATATGGATATACGTCCAGCTTATATGGAATCCGGTTCTTATCGGCTAAGGCCACCAGCTTTTTTCTGAAATTAAGATCATAGGGACCGGAAGAGTCTTTCACGCAGATAGAGCAGCTCACCTCGTTTCCTTCGCATGCATCGCCCAGCACTCCCATATCGATCACCAGCAGCTCGCGGATCGTGTCAGCATAGCCGACAGTACCACCATGCCCGACCTCTTCATAGCTGGAGAAGAAAAGCTCAACAGGAACCTCCTTTTTCTTCTCCTTCAGACGCCTTGCAATTTCAAAAAGCGCATAGCAGCCGGCTTTGTTATCCATAAAACGGGATTTGATAAAACCATTTTTATATTCGCGGTAACGCGGCTCAAAGCAGATCATGTCACCGGTCCGGATGCCCAGCTTTTCCGTATCTTTTTTAGAATATACTTCTTCGTCGATACGGATGTGCATCGTATCGTAATTTCTTTTTTCCGTTTCCCTCGTATTATTTGCATGTGCAGAAGGATCATTCAGCAAAAGCGTGCCTGTAAATTCCTTTCCGTTCATTCCGGCAATCTTCACGTATTCGCCTTCGGCACTTGTCAGCTGCAAGCCCCCGAGATTCGAGAACGACAATGTTCCGTCGCTCCTGATCCCGGAAACGATAGCCCCTAATGTGTCGACGTGCGCGGCAATGGCCAGCGTTGGATTTTTACCCAATGCACATTTTACCGCACCTTTGTTCGTGTATTCAGGTTTATAGCCATAGCTTTTTAAAAGATTAAAAATATAGCGGCAGGCATTTTCGGTGTAGCCTGTGGGTGAATCGATGTCCACCAGTTCCCGGAGCGTTGTATACATATAAATTAAATTGCTTTTGTAAATATAAAAAGTCCCGGATAAAAAGATCCCGGCTTTCGCGGAATAAGCAAAACTTTGCTAAAAAAAAGCCCCCTGTTTTCACAGAGGGCTTTTCAGAAAGGAAAAAAGTATTATTTCTTTACAACCTTTTTGGTTTCTACGATCGCTCCATCTCTATAGGTACGATAGAAATAGATACCGGCAGAAAGATCAGAAAGATCAAGTTCTGCTTTGTTCTCAGTAGCTGATAATTCAAAAGCAGCTACTTTCTCACCAACAACATTGAACAGTTCCACTTTCTCGATACCATTGTATTTCAATGTGAGCTTGCTGCTGAATGGGTTTGGATAAGCCTGTGTAAGCAGGTCCACTGCAGGGTCAGCGATACCAGCTGTAGAAGCTGCTACGTTGATCACACCGGTCATTCCGGCATGCAGTGTACAAGAATAGTTATAAGTACCTGCAACGGTTACTGTGTAGCTGTAAGTATCAAACGCAGCCGGGAACGTGTGACTCATTGCAGCAGCGCCGCCAGGGATCGATCCGCTGGTAACGTTGTGAGGACCGCTGGCAGCAATAAACTGGATAACGTCGCCAACGACAGCTGAAGCAGTAGCAGGGAAGAACTGGTTTGCGGTCCCTGTTCCGTCTGTGCCAACACCGATAGTAACAGTGGCAGCATTAACAGAAGAGAAAGCGAAAACGGAAGCAAAGATCAAAGTGTAAAGTTTTTTCATATCATTTCGGTTTAAGAGTTTAACAAACCAAATATATAAAAAAACAGGGCCAAAACCAAATTTCAGGAAATCACCTGTTCCAGCACTTCCGGAGAACGCATTTCCCCGAAAGACGGGATGTGAAGGCGATAGAAAAATACCAGGTTCTGCAATATTTTCTTTCGCTGGACGCGGGTGAGCACGATCTTTTCCATATCGTCAAAGCTGGCTTTCAGCAGCCTGTCAAGCAACATGCTCTCTTCAACATCCAGGCACAGCGCATGCGATGGCTTCGCTGCAACAAAAAGGCCGTCGCGGAGATCAAAGTAAGGTTGATCGCGGCTATAGCTTCCCTGCGGGTAGAATCCCAGGAAACGGGAAAGCTGGAGCATAAAGCAAAGATGGAAATTTGCACAGCTTTCTGTCCGGAGATCGAGGATCTGCAATGCATTCTTCAGGTATTCAAAAAGTGCCTCGTTTGCTTCATCCTCCTTGAGGGAACGATACAGCACCTCATTCAGAAAAAGAGCGATCGTACTTTTTACTATTTCATATGGAATAGAAGTGTAAGGATAGAGAACATTCACCTCCGTAATGCGTTTCAGCTTGCTCTTTTCAGATCCGCTGATTACAAGCTCAGCGATTGTCAGCGGCTGTAAAACAGATGCCTTATGCTTTGAGCGCTTGCCGCGTATGCCGCTTGTCATGTATGACTGCAAGCCAAAGCGGCTGGTGTAAGCCTTGACAATAATACTGGTGTCTGTGTAGTCGGTGGTATGAAGCAGAATGCCGCTTGTTTTCTCTAACATTGTCAGTTGATGACCAGGATCTTGGTCACCGCTTTTTGACTGCCGTCCTCACTTGCAAGAAAAACGATGTATACGCCGGTGCTTACACGTTCGTCTTTGAAATTTTTTGCATCCCAGATCGCTTGTCCGCCTTCTGATTTTGTTTCGTAAACAAGTGTTCCGCTGATATCCGTGATCTTCACGATGGTGTTGTCAACAAGTCCTTTGATCGCCACCGGTCCTTCATAACCATGTTTAACGGGATTAGGAAAAGCATACGGATGGTCGAACTCATCATTTCCTTCAATGGATGTACCGCGATAGGAAATGACCCCTTTCGATGTTCCGAAATACACTTCTCCCGTGAGCCTGTTTATTGCAATGCTTTTAACACTATTGCTGAGCAGAGGGCTATTCGACTCATCAAAATGCTGAATCTGTTTTGTGCCATCGGGCGACATCAGGAACACACCTGATTTTGAAGTTCCGATCCATTTCCGGTTGGCATCATCGACAGCAATACAAAGCACATCCTCCGTCTCAAGAAGGATCTGAACATGTCCGTCCTGTTCCAGCAGGATCTGTTGTGCATCGAATGGCTGACCGGAAAAAACATTTTCAGGCGAGAAAAAAACCGCAACACCTTTGTCTGTTCCAACCCAGATCTCATTATCCTTGTCTTCAACGGTGCAATAGACCACGTTACTCGGTAAACCTCCGTTACCTGCTGAAGTCGTCAGCTTTTTTGCATTTACACCGGCAACCATTGCTGAAGTCGTCTGGCCTTTGTATACCAGCAAACCGCCACCGCCGTTCGAAACGGTGATCCATTTCTGGTCATACTTATCGATCGTGATCTGTTCTGTGTTATAGGTAGAGATCAGTCCGTTCGTGTTGACCGATCCCCAGGTTCCTGCGGCTGTTTTGTAAGAAAGGCCGTTTGTTACACCCGAATTCGTTACCCAGAGGTTGTTTCCCTCATCCATGGCAAGTCCATAGGTCCAAACCGGGTTGTAGCCCGACAATCCGAGACCTGACAGCGAGCTGTTCGTCGTATTATACACTTTCACCGGCACGCCGTTATATAGCTCCACGACGCCTTGTCCCCAGCAGGCAGCATAGGCCCGTTTTTTATTCTTCGGATCCACAAGGACATTCATGACATCATAGATCGAATCAAGCCCGCCGCCGGTGAGATCTGCCCATTCGTTATCCTGGTACCGGTAGATGCCGTCGTGAAAGAACGTATTATAGCCACCGGGTGCTACAAGCAGAGTTCCGTCCGAAACACTCATATTCAGTACCTTTTCGGTAGAAGGGCCATTCGGATAACGATACGTGTATCCATCGGTAGGGCGATAGGAGACAAGTCCATATTTGGAATCAGCGAACCACATGCCATTCGCATTATCAAGCACTACAGCTTTTGCACGGGTCGGATCCCCGAAATATCCCGAATAATAGCCGGTACCGGTGAGCGCAGTATCGAAAGTAAATGCGGCTCCATCGATAAGTAATACCAGCTGGCTGTTGTTGTTTTTTAATGAATAGACCGTGTATCCGGATGTTGAAAAGCCGGCAGGGATATAATGTGACCATGAAATACCGTCATAAACGAACATCGAGTCTACGCCGGTAGCGCCACTCATATTGTATCTGGAATAATTTGTATAGATCTTCCCGGCAAATGATGTGATCGTATTGTATGCTCCGGTCGGCAAACCGGTCATAAGCGACCAGGACGCATAATTAGCGAGGTTAGGATTGCTGAGCAATGCGCGAAAGATCCCTGCATCGGAAGCAGCGTAGAGATAGGTTCCATCGGAAGTCACATCGCGAACGTTGACCGCTGCACCGGCAGCGCCGATATAATATGTGTCTTTTACTTCGTCACGATCCATATCGATCACCACGATCCCGAAACCGCAGGAAAGATATGCTACACTGCCAACGAATGTAATATTGTTAATGGATTTGTTTCCGATGATGGGTTTATTCTTGATATCCGGAATATTGATGATTGCGCCACCTTCGATGAGGTCCAGGTTGGAATTTTTAAAAGCGACCAGCACCTTTCCGTTCGCAGGATCAAAATTAACCAGTATCGCTTCCACATCCGACAGGCCGTTTACTTTTGACAGGCGCGTGGTGGAATTATCCGCCTTTTTATAGGTAAAAAAGCCGCTGGTAGTGGCACAATAGACCATTCCGTTCCCTTCTGCAACGGATATTGCATTTTTATACGAAAGATGCTCCTGCCAGCCCCCGATGGGCACTTGCTGTGCAAGAAGCGTGATACAGAAAAGGTTTGTAAAAAGGAATAGCGCGTACTTTTTCATAATTGCAGAAAACAGCAAGTCTTAAACATAAAAGTACTGATTTTATTGTATCGTGTCGACAATATTTCGGCAAATAGTTAATACCTTTGTCGGAATAAATGGCTCCATAGCTCAACTGGATAGAGTGTTGGTTTCCGGTACCAAAGGTTGGGGGTTCGACTCCCTCTGGGGCCACCAGATCAGAGTGAGAGTGCGCCGCGAAAGCGAATCACTCTCACCTGTTTTTTCTTCCCTATGAAAAGCCTGCTGAAAAAGATCCTGGAGAAAACCGGTTATGAGATCAGGAAAACTGATCCGACAATAAAGCGCGGCGGAATACCCGTTGATATGACCGATCCGGCTTTTGCGGCGATCTACGAAAAGTGCAAATCCTATTCTACCTGCTCCGTTGAACCGATGTATTCCTTATTCCGGAGTGTTGAATACATTGTAAAAAATCAAATTCCCGGGGACCTTGTCGAGTGTGGTGTTTACAAAGGAGGAAGCGCTATGATGATGGCCTTGACCCTGATCCATTTTAAGGACAGGAGCCGGAAAATATATCTTTATGATACGTTTGAAGGAATGTCGGAGCCGACGGAGATGGATGTGGATTTCCAGGGGAATGATGCACAGAAGCTGTTACGTGTATCTGAACGCGAGAAAGACCTCATCTGGTGCTATGGTCCGCTGGATGAAGTGAAAAAAAATATGCTTTCAACGGGTTATGATCCGGCAGCGGTTGTGTTTGTAAAAGGAAAGGTAGAGGATACAATTCCCGGAACCATTCCCGCGGGGATCAGCATTCTGAGGCTTGATACCGACTGGTACGAATCCACGCATCATGAGCTGGTGCATTTATTTCCGCTCCTGTCAAAGCGCGGCGTCCTGATCATTGATGATTATGGGCATTGGGCAGGCGCAAGAAAAGCGGTTGACGAATATTTTGAAAAGAACTCGGGGGCACTTCTTCTGAACCGCATCGATTATACCGTACGCACCGGAATAAAGATCTGACGTTCTTCAGCTCAGGCTGTGGCTGCAGACTTCTTTTGCTGTTTCTTCACCGCAGTGATCATCGAAACGAAATCGTCAAAGAGATATCGCGCATCGTAAGGGCCGGGACATGCTTCCGGGTGGTATTGCACGGAAAACACACTTCTGTCGGTATAGCGTATACCCTCAACCGTCTCGTCATTCAGGTTAATGTGTGTGATCTCAATATTTTTTATTTTTTTTACATCCTCAGGTTTCACGCTGAATCCGTGATTTTGCGAGGTGATCTCACTTTTGCCGGTCACAAGGTTCTTAACAGGTTGATTGATCCCGCGGTGTCCTTTGTGGAGCTTAAATGTCGGAATGCCGGAAGCTTCCGCGATCAGCTGATGACCAAGGCAGATCCCGAACGCGGGAACACCCGAATCGATGATCTTTTTTACGGTTGCCATTTCCTCCTTCATTACTGAAGGATCTCCGGGGCCGTTCGTGATCATAAAACCATCCGGATTCCATTTCATCATTTCTTCAAACGAAGTTTTCATAGGAAACACCTGCAGGTAGCATCCTCTTTCGGCAAGAGAACGCAGGATATTTTTCTTCACGCCATAGTCGGTTACAGCAACTTTAAATTCGGCATTCGGATTACCAAAGAAATAAGGCTTTGCGGTGGTTACGCGGGATGAAAGCTCAAGTCCGGCCATGGAAGGCACTTTGCTGAGCTTCTCTTTTAACAAGGCAATATCAAGCGTTTCCGAGGAAATGATACAATTCATTGCTCCTTTGCTTCGGATATACCGGACAATTGCGCGGGTATCTACATCAGAGATGGCAACAATATTGCCCTGCTCAAAATAATCTTTGATCGAACCGCTGGAGCGTTTGCGGGAGTGAAATTCATTGAACTGCTTGCAGACGAGTCCGGCGATCTTAATGGAATCCGATTCCACCTCTTCGGCATTCACTCCGTAATTTCCGATATGGACGCTGGTTGTAACAATGATCTGTCCGAAATAAGAAGGATCGGTAAAGATCTCCTGATAACCTGTCATGCCCGTATTAAAGCAGATCTCCCCGGTAGCGGTCCCGATCTTTCCGGCGGCCTTTCCGTGAAATACCTTTCCGTCTTCAAGTAACAATACTGCAGGTGCCTTCGCTGTGTACTTCATATAGGTCATAAAAAAAGGATAAAGCAAAATTACTTTATCCTTCTTTAGATTTTTAATTATTCTTTAACAAATTATTCACTTTTTGTGCTGTCGTCTTTTGTTTCTTCAGCGTTATCAGTGGTTTTCGCCGCTGCCGATGTTGATTTCTTTTTACCACCTCTTCTGGACGATTTTGCTTTTGCAGGTGCTTTTGCAGCCAGCATATTCTCGTTGTAGTCCACCAGTTCGATGAAGCACATATCAGCGTTATCTCCCGGACGTCCGCCTGTTTTCAGGATGCGTGTATATCCACCTTTACGGTCAGCGATCTTACCGGATACTTCCTTGAACAGGATCTCAACGGCTTCTTTATTCCCGAGGTAAGCGAACACTGTTCTTCTTGAATGAGTGCTGTCATCTTTTGATTTGGTCAGAAGCGGCTCAACATAGGTACGCAATGCCTTTGCTTTTGCAAGCGTGGTATTGATACGTTTGTGCAGGATCAGTGAGCTTGCCATGTTTGCAAGCATGGCTTTGCGGTGCGCCGACTTTCTGCCTAAATTATTTACTTTATCTCCGTGTCTCATTGTTTTATTGAATTATTGAATTGGTGATCTGGTGATTTGGTGAATTTTAGTTTAGTTTCAACGAAAAACTAATCTCTGATCCATTAATTCTCCATTTCTCTAATTCGTTTTTATTCTTTATCTAATTTATATTTTGCAAGGTTCATTCCGAACGTGAGTCCTTTGTTTGCAACGAGGTCCTCAAGCTCTGTCAATGACTTTTTACCGAAATTACGGAACTTCAGTAAATCATGTTTCGCGAATGACACCAGGTCAGCGAGCGTTTCCACATCGGCAGCTTTCAGGCAGTTGAGGGCACGAACCGAAAGATCCATATCCACAAGCTTGGTCTTCAGCAGCTGACGCATGTGTAATGAAGTCTCATCGAATTCTTCAGTCGCCATTTTTTCTTCAGTATCCAGGGTGATACGCTCATCCGAGAACAGCATGAAGTGGTGGATCAGGATCTTCGCAGCTTCTTTCAAAGCTTCTTTCGGATGAATGGAGCCATCCGTAGTGATGTTCATGATCAGCTTCTCATAGTCGGTCTTTTGCTCAACACGGAAGTTCTCGATGCTATACTGTACGTTTTTGATCGGTGTGTAGATCGAATCGATAGGGATCAGACCTGCGCTTGCGTTTACAGGCTTATTTTCTTCTGCAGGAACATATCCGCGTCCTTTATCAATTGTAAGTTCGATCTTCAGCTTCACATTTGACTCCATGTTGCAGATCACGAGATCCGAGTTCAACACCTGGAAGCCAGACGTAAATTTACCGATGTCGCCGGCAGTAAGCTGAGTTTTACCTGTAACGGTAACTGTTACTTTTTCAAAGTCGGTTGTTTCGATCTGTTTCTTGAAGCGAACCTGCTTCAGGTTCAGAATAATCTCAGTGATATCTTCAGCAACACCTTTCAGGGTTGAAAATTCATGATCCACCCCTTCGATCTTCACAGTAGTGATCGCGTGGCCTTCCAGGGAAGACAACAGGATCCTTCTTAAAGCATTACCAACGGTGATACCATAACCAGGCTCCAATGGACGAAACTCGAATTGTCCTTCCGTTTCGCTGGAGTTGATCATTATCACCTTATCTGGTTTTTGAAAAGCTAAAATTGCCATGTGTATATTTTATTTTAGTTAAATACTACTTTAATTGCCTTTGCCTCAGGGCGAATACTCATTATTTAGAGTACAATTCGACGATCAGCTGCTCCTTGATATTCTCCGGGATCTGAACACGCTCAGGAACCGCGATGAATTTACCGGTCATAGACGATTTGTCGAAGTCCATCCAGGAGAATGCATTGGTTGCAGAGGCAACACTGTTGCTGATCACTTCAAGGCTCTTCGAGCGCTCACGCACAGCAATAACATCTCCTGCTTTCAGTATGTAAGAAGGAATGTTCACTACATTTCCGTTCACGGTAATATGATTATGTCCGACCAGCTGACGTGCAGCACTGCGGGTAGGCGCAATTCCCATACGATAAACAACGTTATCGATGCGGGATTCGATGAGCTGCAAAAGAACCTCACCAGTTACACCCGGCTTCTTCTTGGCCAGATCATAGATCTTAGCAAACTGACGCTCCAGGATGCCATAAGTATATTTTGCTTTTTGCTTTTCCTGCAACTGAACAGCGTATTCCGACTGCTTCGAGCGCTTCTTTGACAGACCGTGCTGTCCCGGAGGATAATTCTTCTTCTCCAGTGCTTTATCCGGTCCGAAGATCGGTTCTTTGAATTTTCTAGCTATTCTTGATTTTGGGCCAATGTATCTTGCCATTTTATCTTTTGTTGAATGATGATTGTTGAATGTTGATTTCTACCAGACGATTATACTCTTCTGCGTTTCGGAGGACGGCATCCGTTGTGTGGGATCGGCGTAATGTCCATGATCTCTGTGATCTCGATACCGGCACCGGAAAGGGTACGGATAGCTGATTCACGGCCGGCACCCGGTCCTTTTACAAATACCTTTACTTTTCTAAGTCCGAACCCGTAAGCTACGGAACCGCAATCCTGTGCTGCAAGCTGCGCTGCGTACGGAGTATTTTTCTTTGATCCGCGGAAGCCCATTTTTCCTGCGCTGGACCAGGAGATCACCTGCCCGCTGAGGTTAGTCAATGAGATAATAATGTTGTTGAAAGTAGCATTGATGTGCGCTTCGCCCACCGCATCCACTTTCACCACTCTTTTTTTCGCTGCAGCTTTCGCCGTAGTCGTAGTCTGGTTTGTCTTTGCCATTTGTTTTTGTTTATATGATCGTTAACTGTAACGTTAACCGGTTAATACGTGTTATAGTCCTGTCCTTATGCCCGGCTACAGCAGCGGGCCATCAGGTTACTTCGTTACTTTTTTCTTGTTCGCAACAGTCTTACGCTTACCTTTCCGGGTACGGGCATTATTTTTTGTCGTTTGTCCGCGAACCGGCAGTCCGGCACGGTGACGGATCCCGCGGTATGCACCGATATCCATCAAACGCTTGATGTTCAGCTGAACTTCAGAGCGAAGCGCACCTTCCAGCTTATATTTATCGCTGAGGATCGTACGGATAGCAGTTAACTGCTGATCGTCCCAGTCCTGAACTTTGATATTCCAGTCAATACCTGCTTCTGTCAATACTTTTTGAGCAGTGCTGCGTCCGATACCATAGATATACGTCAGACCGATCTCTCCTCTTTTGTTGTTTGGTAAATCAATACCTGCAATCCTTGCCATGTTTTATAATTTAATATTTGAAAATTTGTCAATTTAACAATTGAAACCATCGATCAATTATCACATTGACCAATTATTCAAATTGATTCTATCCTTGTCTTTGCTTGAACTTAGGATTCTTTTTGTTGATGACATACAGTACGCCTTTTCTGCGGACGATCTTGCAGTCAGCACTTCTTTTTTTGATTGATGTTCTTACTTTCATTATTTCTGCTTGTTACTAATTAATACGAATCGATAACTGTTTTCACTATTTATACCGGTATGATATCCGGCCTTTAGTCAAATCGTATGGCGACATTTCCACTTTTACTTTATCGCCGGTCAGGATCTTGATATAATGCATCCTCATTTTACCGGAGATGTGTGCCGTGATCACATGACCATTCTCGAGCTCTACGCGGAACATTGCATTCGACAATGCTTCGAGTATCGTTCCATCCTGTTCAATTGATGCTTGTTTTGCCATACATTCTAATTTGATAACTTGATAATTGAATAATTTGAAAAATTAAATTATTGAATTATCAAATTGCCACATTGACTAATTCTTTTTTAATACTTCTTCTATATATTCAAAGCTTGATAATATATCCGCTTTGTTTTTTCCTATTGCTATTGTGTGCTCAAAATGTGCAGAAGGTAAATTATCTGCCGTTCTGATCGTCCAGCCATCACTTTCCTGGCGGATCGCCTTTTTTCCCATATTGATCATGGGTTCAATTGCGATCACTAATCCTTCCTGCAATTTAAGCCCGGTTCCTTTCTTGCCATAGTTCGGCACTTCAGGAGATTCGTGCAGGTTCTGCCCGATCCCGTGACCAACCAGCTCGCGTACCACTGAGAAACCATTTGATTCTGCATGTGACTGCACCGCTTCGCCGATGTCACCCAGCCGCTTTCCTGAAACAGAAACTTCGATCGCCTTATAAAGGCTCTCTTTTGTTACTTTCAGCAGCATCAATACTTCCGGCTTTACATCGCCAACGGCAAAAGTATAGGCAGAATCTCCAAAGAACTTATTTTTTATCACGCCGCAATCTACCGAAACAATATCCCCGTCCTTCAATTCGTATTTCCCGGGAATCCCGTGTACTACCTGTGAATTAACAGAAATACACAATGAATTCGGAAAACCGTTGTAATTCAGGAACGCCGGAATTGCTTTATTATCGCTGATAAACGCATATGCAATTTTATCAAGCGACAGGGTTGTAACTCCCGGTTTAATCACCTTCGCTACTTCAGCTAAGGTTTTTCCAACAAGTAAAGAACTCTCTCTAATTAACTCGATCTCTTCCTTCGTCTTATAATACAGACCCTTCGACACTTTTCTTCCTCCCGAGTTAAGCCGTTGTCATGCTCATCGACGTACGTCCTTTGATCCTTCCGGATTTCATGAGCCCGTCATAGTGCCGCATGAGCAGGTGACTTTCGATCTGCTGCAGCGTATCCAGTACAACTCCCACGAGGATCAGCAGTGAAGTACCGCCAAAGAACTGTGAGAAGCCCTGGTCAACTTTCATGATCGAAGCAAATGCAGGTAAAATAGCGATCGCAGCCAGGAACAATGATCCCGGAAATGTGATCCGTGACATGACCGCATCAATAAATTCCGCGGTTTTCTTTCCGGGAACTACGCCCGGCACAAAGCCACCGTTACGTTTCATATCTTCTGCCATCTGGTTCGGATTCACCGTGATCGCAGTATAGAAGTAAGTAAACACAATGATCAGCAATGCAAATACGACATTATACCAGAGTCCGCGGTGATCCGACAATGCACGCAAAACGCCTGTCAATGATTCCGCCTGTGAATACTGAATGATCGTAACCGGAATGAACATGATCGCCTGTGCGAAAATGATCGGCATAACGCCGGCTGCATTTACCTTCAGCGGGATGTATTGGCGGACACCACCATATTGCTTACTTCCGACGATCTTCTTTGCAAATTGCACCGGAATTTTTCTTGTACCCTGAACGAGCATGATCGTTCCGATAATAATCAGAAGAAGCATCACAAGCTCCACCAGAAGCATGATCAGACCTCCGCCTCCACCTTCACCGCCAAGACGCTTGGCGAATTCAGAAAGGAAAGCAAACGGTAAACGAGCAATGATACCGATCATGATGATCAGGGAAATACCATTACCGATCCCTTTATCGGTGATCTTTTCACCCAGCCACATGACGAACATTGTTCCTGTTACGAGGATCAGTACGGACTGTGCCATCCAGCCAAAACCGGAATCAGCAACAACACCCGCTTTATTTGTGATCTGTGTTGCGATATAACCAGGAGCTTGCATCAGCGTGATCGCTACCGTGAGGAAACGGGTGATCTGATTGATCTTTTTACGCCCGCTTTCACCTGCCATCTGGAGCTTACGGAAATAAGGCAGTGCCATTCCTAAAAGCTGTACAACAATGGATGCAGAAATGTAAGGCATGATCCCCAATCCGAAAATGGAAGCACGGGAGAATGCACCACCGGCGAAAATGTTGATCAATCCAACAATTCCTTCATTGGCCGTAGCATTTTGCCTGGCCAATTCAGCGGAGTTCACTCCCGGAAGAATGATATACGAACCCAGGCGATAGATCAGGATAAATCCGAGCGTATTCAGGATACGCGTGCGGAGGTCATCTATCTTCCAGATGTTCTTTAATGTATTTATTAAATTCTTCATAAAACAGTATTACTGTATTAATTACGCTTTTTCGATTGAAACTGCAGATCCGCCTTTTGCTTCAATTGCAGATTTTGCGCTGGCAGAGAAAGCATGTACCTTCACTTCTACCTTAGATTTCAATTCGCCACGTCCGAGCACTTTTACTTTGTCGTTCTTGTGAGCAAGTCCTTTTGAAATCAGGAAAGCGATGTCGATCGTATCCACTTTGTTGTTATCAACAAGTCCCTGGATCACATCCAGGTTGATCCCGCGGTATTCAACACGGCTGATGTTCTTGAAACCGAATTTCGGAACCCGGCGCTGCAATGGCATCTGACCTCCTTCAAAACCTCGCTTCTGGGAGTATCCTGAGCGTGACTGAGCACCTTTATGACCTTTCGTGGAAGTTCCACCTTTACCAGATCCCTGACCTCTTCCAAGGCGTTTCTTAGAATTCTTAACCGAACCTTCTGCCGGAGTTAAATTACTTAAGTTCATTCTTTCTTTATTTTTGAGTTGGAGAATTGGAGAGTCGGAGAATCTAATCTCCTCCGCCGTAGCGGATCACCGGTTCCCTAAATTTATTTTACTACAGTTATCAGGTGAGCTACTTTGTCGATCATTCCCATGACCTGCGGGCTCACTTCTTTTTCGATCGTCTGGTTCAATTTAATGAACCCCAGGGCACGCAGCGTGTTCTTCTGACGTACTGTCTGACCGATTCCGCTTTTCACCTGTTTGATTTTAATTGTTGCCATTTTTTTTAGTCTTTAGTCTTTAGTCATTTGTCTTTAGTCATATGAATCTAACGACTCCAGACTAACGACTTTATACTATGATTATCCATTAAATACTTTTTCCATTGAGATGCCACGAGTTTGAGCCACAGTAGCGGCATCGCGCATCTTCATCAATGCGTCCATCGTTGCTTTCACCACGTTATGCGGGTTGGAAGATCCTTTGGACTTTGCAAGTACGTCAGTCACGCCAACGCTTTCAAGGACAGCACGCATCGCACCACCTGCGATTACTCCGGTACCATGCGCGGCAGGCTTCAGGAACACCAGGGAACCGCTGAACTTACCATACTGTTCGTGCGGTACAGTACCTTTTACGATCGCTACTTTGATCAGGTTCTTTTTTGCATCGTCGATACCTTTGGTGATGGCATCCGTAACTTCTTTTGCTTTACCGAGTCCATACCCGACAATACCTTTTTCATTTCCAACTACCACGATAGCTGAAAAAGTAAAGTTCCTTCCCCCTTTAGTAACTTTAGTGACACGCTGAATGCTTACGAGCTTGTCCTTCAGCTCGATATCACTTGATTTTACTCTTTTAATGTTTGCGTTTGACATTTTCTTGTATGTTAATTTGTCTTTTCCTTTGAATTAGAATTTCAGTCCAGCTTCCCGTGCACCTTCTGCAAGCGATTTAACTCTTCCGTGGTACAGATAGCCATTTCTGTCGAAACGAACTGCAGAAATGCCTTTTTTTACAGCTTTCTCCGCGATCGATTTTCCGACCAATTTAGCCTGTTCAGTTTTGTTGCCTTTTGCATCAGCGATACCTTTATCCGTAGATGAAGCTGCTTCCAATGTTTTACCGGAAACATCATCGATCAATTGAACGTAGATTCCTTTATTGCTTCTGAAAACAGAAAGTCTAGGTGCATTTGCATCACCGGTCACAACTTTGCGGATGCGGTGTTTGATCCTGCTTCTTCTGAAATCTTTTGTAGTTGCCATTTTTCTTATTTGTTGAGTTGGAGATCTGATGAATCAAGAGGTAATTCTCTATTTCAGCAATTCTCTAATTTTTTAACTGTTATTTACCAGCTGCCTTACCAGCTTTTCTTCTCAGCTGTTCGCCTGAGAACTTAATACCTTTTCCTTTGTATGGTTCAGGCTTACGCAGCGAGCGGATCTTTGCCGCAACAGCACCGAGCAACTGTTTATCAGCCGACTCCATGATGATCTTAGGATTCGCTCCTTTTTCAGCAGTAGTGGTCACTTTGATCTCCACCGGAAGCTCGATCGCAACGTTGTGTGAGAAACCAAGTGTAAGTTCCAGCATCTGGCCCTTGTTTGCGGCGCGGTAACCGACACCAACGAGTTCCTGCTCTGTCTTATATCCTTCGCTTACGCCTTTGATCATAGAAGCAAGCAGCGCGCGGTAAAGTCCGTGCATCGCTTTATGACGCTTCTGTTCAGTCGCGCGCTTCAGCGTGATGGTTCCATTATCATTGGTAACAGTGATTGCTGAATCAATGTTTTGTGTCAAAGTTCCTTTCGGACCTTTAACGGTAGCAACGTTCTTATCAGAGACGTTGAACTCAACTCCTTTCGGAAGTGTGATCGGTAATTTACCTATTCTTGACATGTTCTGTTTCCTCCAATATTAATAAACGTAGCACAATACTTCACCGCCAACTTTCTGAGCCTTCGCCTCTTTATCGGTCATAACCCCTTTTGAGGTTGAGATGATAGCGATACCCAATCCGTTCAGTACACGCGGAAGGGCAGTTGAGCCGGTGTATTTACGCAGACCGGGAGTACTGATACGCTCGATATTGCGGATAGCCGGTTGTTTGTTTACCGGATGATACTTCAGAGCGATCTTGATCGTGCCCTGGGTATTGGAATCTTCAAATTTGTAACTAAGGATGTAGCCTTTTTCGAAGAGGATCTTGGTGATCTCCTTTTTGAGGTTAGAAGAAGGAATTTCTACGATTCTGTGGTTTGCTTTGATAGCATTTCTCACTCTTGTGAGGTAATCTGCAATTGTATCTGTCATTTTATTTGGTTTTATATGTTATCCCGCACGCAGGATAATTATACATGAATACTCTTTTTTCGAGTCCCGGAGCTTTTGCGAAGGTGCTTCTTTCAAGCACTCTATTCTTCTTCGCTGAAGCTACAAAGGATATTACCAGCTTGCTTTGGTAAGTCCCGGGATCAGGCCATCGAGTGCCATTTCACGGAACTGGTTACGTGAAACACCAAACTGGCGCATATATCCTCTCGGACGTCCTGTTAGCTTGCAACGGTTACGCTGGCGAACTGGAGACGATGCTCTTGGTAACTTCTGCAGTCCAACCGAGTCGTTCGCTTTTTTCAAAGCTGCTCTCTTTTCAGCGTATAGATCAGCAAGGTGCTTGCGCTTTACTTCCCTTGCTTTCATTGATTCTTTTGCCATTCTTTTTTTTATTTAAGATTCCGGATTTTCAGATCGGGATTTTGAACTCCCAAACCCTTATTCCTCAATTATTTTTTTTGGTTTTTAAAAGGTAATCCGAATTCGCTCAGCAGTGACAATGCTTCATCGTCATTACCGGCAGTGGTTACGAACGTGATGTCCATACCCATAATCTTGCTTACTTTGTCGATATCGATCTCCGGGAAGATGATCTGTTCGGTAACGCCTAATGTATAGTTACCGCTTCCATCAAATCCTTTTTCGCTGATCCCGCGGAAGTCGCGGATACGTGGCAATGCCACAGCTACCAGGCGATCGAGGAATTCATACATGGTATCACCACGCAGCGTTACGCGAACGCCGATCGGAACACCTTTACGGAGCTTGAAGTTCGAGATATCTTTCTTGGAGATCGTCGCAACCGCTTTTTGTCCGCTGATCGTGCTCATTTCCTTGATAGAGCTTTCGATGAGCTTCTTATCTGAAACAGCATCGCCAACTCCCTGGTTCAGGCAGATCTTGGTTAGTTTAGGCACCTGCATAGAGCTGCTGTAACCATACTTTTTCTGCAAAGCCGGGATTACCTCAGCTTTGTATTTGTCTTTTAAACGTGGTGAATAAGCCATTATTTAATTACCTCCCCTGTCTTTTTTGAGTAACGTACTAATTTATTTGATTTCTCGTCGCGCTTGCGTCCTACACGGGTTGCCTTGCCGGTTCCGGCTTCGATCACCATCAGGTTAGAAACATGCACAGATGCTTCTTTCTTGATGATACCACCCTGAGGGTTTTTGGCATCAGGGCGGGTGTGTTTAGACACCATGTTCACGCCTTCAACCACAGCACGATTTTTAACCTTGTCGATAGAAAGAACTTTTCCTTCCTGGCCTTTTGCATCACCTGCAAGTACCACAACCAGATCATCTTTTTTAATGTGTAATTTCATTTTTTTTATCTTGTTCTACACCCTGACCGGGGGTCAGGGCCATGATTATTTACAATACTTCCGGCGCCAGGGAGATGATCTTCATAAAGTTCTTATCTCTCAGTTCGCGGGCAACCGGTCCGAAGATACGGGTACCTCTTAATTCGTCGGTTGCGTTCAGCAGTACAACGGCGTTATCATCGAAACGGATATAAGATCCGTCGGGACGTCTCACTTCTTTTTTCGTGCGGACCACAACTGCTTTGGAAACTGCTCCTTTTTTGATGTTTCCGGAAGGCAGTGCATGCTTTACCGTCACAACCACTTTATCACCGATGGAGGCATATCTTTTCTTAGTTCCACCCAGTACACGGATAACCAGTACTTCTTTTGCACCGCTGTTATCTGCCACTAATAATCTTGATTCCTGTTGTACCATTGTATTTTAAATTCTATTCCGGGTTGATAAACTACCTTTAGTCAGCGCACCCCGAAAGGTTTTATTGATTACTTCGCTCTTTCGATCACTTCGACAAGTCTCCAGCATTTGTTCTTGCTGATCGGACGTGTTTCAATAATCCTCACGGTATCACCGATATTGCAGGTATTTGCGTCATCATGAGCAACGAATTTTGTCGTTTTGTTCACGAACTTACCATACTTCGGGTGCTTTACTTTACGTTCAACGGATACCACGATAGACTTCTCCATCTTGTTGCTGGTAACCATACCGATCTTTTCTTTTCTTAAATTTCTTTCCATCTTTTTTGATATTAGATATTGGACCTTGGATCTTAGACCAATGTCTATTTTTTAGCTTCCGCAATCTGTCTTGCGCGAAGTTCTGTTTGTAATCTTGCTACTGTTTTTCTTGCAGCGGTGATGCTTGCAGGATTTTCAACAGGAGATACGGAATGATTCAGTTTCAGTTTTGCAAAAGCAGTTTTCTGCTCTTTGATCCTGTCATTGAGATCAGTCGTAGATAATTGTTTGATATCCTCTTGTTTCATTTGTTGATGTTATTTCTCTTTTTAATAGCTTGGATTAGTTTGCATCAGCAGCGTAATCCCTTCTTACGATGAATTTAGTAGTAACCGGAAGTTTCTGAGCGGCAAGTCTCAATGCTTCTTTTGCTACTTCCATTGGAACGCCTTCCGCTTCAAACATGATACGGCCCGGCTTCACTACTGCAACCCAATATTCGGGAGCACCTTTACCTTTACCCATACGTACTTCAGCAGGCTTGGAAGTGATCGGCTTGTCAGGGAACACTCTGATCCAGATCTGTCCTTCACGCTTCATAAAACGTGTAACTGCAACCCTTGCTGCTTCCAGCTGACGTGCTGTTACCCAGCATCCTTCAGTTGCTTTTAATCCGAAAGATCCGAATGAAAGCTGGTCACCGCGTTTTGCGTTCCCTTTCATTTTCATTTTGTGCATCTTTCTGTACTTGGTCCTTTTCGGCTGTAACATCTTTTCTTCTTTTTAAAGCCTCTGGCTAAAGCCAGCGGTAATGATTATTTTTTGTTATCACCTGACTGATGTCAGGATGTTATGAACTTATTTTGGTCTTCTGTCTCCGCCTGGCTTTCTTGGTCCGCCTGGTCCGCGCTTATCGAACTTAGGGTTTCCGCCTTTCGGCATTCCGCCTTTTCCTTCTTTAGATCCGCCACCGGCAGTGTTTCCGATATTCGGAGAAAGATCGCGTTTTCCGTAAACTTCGCCTTTGCAGATCCAGACTTTTACGCCGATCCGGCCATAAGTAGTATGTGCTTCACCTAATGCATAGTCGATATCAGCACGCAGTGTATGCAGCGGTGTACGTCCTTCCTTGTATCCTTCCACACGGGCCATTTCAGCACCGGCAAGACGGCCAGAGCATTTTACTTTAATTCCTTCCGCACCCATTCTCATGGTAGAAGCTACCGCCATTTTCACCGCTCTTCTGAAAGAGATACGGCCTTCGATCTGGCGTGCAATGCTGTCAGCAACTAAACGTGCATCAAGCTCAGGGCGTTTGATCTCAAAAATATTGATCTGAATATCTTTTTTAGTGATCTTCTTCAATTCTTCTTTGATCTTGTCCACTTCCTGACCACCTTTACCAATAATAATTCCCGGACGGGATGTGTTGATGGTAACAGTGATGATCTTCACTGTTCTTTCGATCACGATCTTAGAGATGCTCGCTTTTGCAAGACGCGCTTTCAGATAAGTTCTGATCTTGTGATCCTCTACCAGTTTGTCGGAAAAATTCTTTCCACCATACCAGTTCGAATCCCATCCTTTGATGATGCCTAAACGTAAGCCTATCGGGTTTGCTTTTTGTCCCATTATTTTCAGTTTTCAGTAGGCAGTAGACAGTAGGCAATTTGCCAACGCGTGTCCCGCCATATTTAATTATTTAGTTTCCTCTGACTTTTTTGTTTCTTTTTCTACTTTTTTGTCTACCACAATTGTAACGTGGTTAGAACGCTTGCGGATACGGTTTGCACGTCCTTGCGGAGCAGTTCTCAGACGTTTCATCTGGATCGCGCTGTCAACAAAAACTTCTTTCACAACGAGGTTGCTGTTCTCTGCTTTCTCATTTGATTTTGCTTCGTAGTTATTGATCGCTGAAGCGAGCAGCTTTTCCATTCTGCCGGAAGCTTCTTTCGGGTTGAACTTTAAAATGTTCAGCGCCATGAATACTTCTTTGCCTCTGATCAGATCAGCAAGCAGTCTCATTTTTCTCGGAGATGTAGGGCAATTTTTCAGTACTGCGAAGTACTTTGTTTTATTTGCCTCTTTGCGTGCATCTGCCGCATTTTGTTTTCTAACACCCATTGTTCTGTTATCTTAAATAGCTCTTAATATCTTATTTTGCTGCTTTGTCTTTGTTTCCGCTATGTCCCCGGAAGGTTCTTGTCGGTGCAAATTCTCCAAGCTTATGTCCCACCATGTTCTCGGTAATATAAACCGGGATGAATTTATTTCCATTGTGAACAGCTACTGTCAATCCAACAAACTCCGGAGAGATCATCGAACGGCGTGACCATGTTTTGATAACTGTTTTTTTACCTGAAGCCTGGAGAGCATGTAATTTCTTTTCCAGCTTCCAGTCGATAAAAGGACCTTTTTTTAATGAACGTGACATTTATTTTTGTTTTTCAGTTGTGAAACCTGTCCTTCTTCGCTGAAGCTTCGAGAGACGAGGCCATTAAACCAGTTAATATTATTTCTTTCTTCTTCCCTCCTATGCTAAAGCTTCGGCGGGCGCTGTCGATAATCGTTTATTTCTTTCTTCTTTCGATGATGTATTTATTGGAAGCTTTCTTAGGATAGCGTGTTTTGTATCCTTTTGCAGGAATTCCTTTGCGTGAGCGCGGGTGACCTCCTGAAGCTCTTCCTTCACCTCCACCCATCGGGTGATCGACAGGGTTCATTGCAACCGGACGTGTTCTCGGTCTGCGTCCCTGCCAGCGTGTACGACCAGCTTTACCGCTGATCTCCAGGTTATGGTCAGCATTTGAAACCGACCCGATCGTTGCCATACAGGTAACGAGGATCATCCGTGTTTCGCCTGAAGGCATTTTGATCACGGCAAATTTACCATCACGTGCGCTCAGCTGTGCTGCAGATCCGGCACTGCGAACCATGATTCCACCCTGACCAGGGCGTAATTCGATGTTATGGATATTTGTTCCCAGCGGAATATCTGAAAGGAACAATGCATTTCCTACTTCCGGAGTTGCATCTTTACCTGAAACCACTTTTTGTCCAACCTGTAATCCGTTCGGAGCGATGATATAACGCTTCTCTCCATCTGCATAAGATAAAAGAGCGATACGCGCGGTACGATTCGGATCGTACTCGATCGATTTCACAGTTGCAGGGATTCCTTGTTTATCTCTTTTGAAGTCGATAATACGGTATTGTTGTTTGTGACCGCCACCAATGTAGCGCATGGTCATCTTACCGGTATTATCACGTCCACCTGATTTTTTTACGGGGGTCAACAGGCTTTTTTCAGGTCTGTTGGTTGTAATGTCATCATTGTCGCTTACTAATTTAAAGCGCTGCCCAGGTGTAAGGGGTCTGAATTTCTTTAAAGCCATTTCAGTTTATTTTATTATCACTCCGACTGCTCGGAGTATAGTTTCACATTAAATTTCATGCTCCTGCGGAGCTTTTCGCTGTCCGCGGATCCGATCCGCGGCGGGCATTAAATGCTCGCGTAAAAATCAATCGCTTCCCCTGCTTTCAGGGTAACAACTGCTTTTTTGTGACGGTTAACGCGACCAACGGCAATGCCTTTAGTAGTGTTACGGGTTTTCACTTTGCCAACATAGTTCTGAGTGTTTACTGCTTCAACAGTAACACCGTATAACTTTTCCACAGCTGCTTTGATCTCTACTTTATTCGCGTCTTTAGCAACCACAAAGCCATAGCGATTGAATTTATCGCCTTGTGCAGTGAGTTTTTCGGTAATAACCGGTTTTATAATTATGTTCATTTTTTTATAAATAACGCCCTTTGGATTCCCTCTGGGTGAAGTTTTTATTACTTTACGAATCTTTTAAAATTCAGAAAAAATTATTCAGCGCTGGCCAATAATTTCTCGATTTCCTTAACTGAACTCTCAACCAATAGAAGGTTAGTTGCATTCAGGATATCGTAAGTATTTAAATCCGAAGCTGTTACAACTTTTGCATTGGTCAAATTTCGGGACGACAAATATACGTTTTTATTTGATTCCCCCAACACCAGTAAGGTTTTTTTATCTGAAAGCTTCAAATTACCGATCAGATCAGCATATTTCTTCGTTTTCGGTGCATCAAAAGAGAAGTCTTCCAAAACGGTAATATTGCTTTCCTGAGCTTTATAGGTCAGAGCTGACATACGAGCCAGTCTTTTCAGCTTCTTATTCAGCTTAAAGGAGTAATCTCTCGGACGTGGCCCGAACATACGTCCGCCGCCTACAATGGTTCCGGATTTAATGCTACCGGCACGTGCTCCGCCGGTACCTTTTTGCTTTTTCAGCTTCTTGGTAGAACCGGAAACTTCATTTCTTTCTTTCGATTTATGAGTTCCCTGACGCTTATTTGCCAGATGCTGTTTCACATCCAGATAGATCGCGTGATCATTCGGGTCGATACCAAAGATGGCATCGTTTAAGCTCACCTTCTTGGAGGTCGCTTTACCGCTTATATTTACTACTGATACTTCCATTTTCTTAATTTGATAATTTGAAAATTTCTTAATTTGAAAATTTAACTGGTTAATTTTCAAATTGCCTAATTAGCAAATTGTTTATTTTTCTATTGTTACATATGAGCCTTTTGATCCGACAACAGAGCCTTTTACGATCAGGAGGTTCTTCTCTGCAATCACTTTTACCACTTCCAGGTTCTGGATCTTGACGCGGTCGCCACCCATTCTACCTGCCATGCGCATTCCTTTGAATACACGTGAAGGCCATGATGATGCTCCCAATGATCCCGGCGCTCTTTCACGATCGTGCTGACCGTGTGATTTATTGGCATGTCCAACACCACTGAAATTGTGACGTTTTACAACACCCTGGAAACCTTTTCCTTTAGAAGTTCCCGCTACGTCAATGAAATCGCCCTCTGCAAATTCAGCAACTGTAACAACTTCACCTAATGCTTTTTCTACAGCGAAATCCTTGAATTCCGCGAGCTTGCGTTTAGGAGTAGTAGATGCTTTTGCAAAATGGCCTTTCATTGCAGAAGAAGTGTGTTTTTCCTTTTTCTCATCGAATGCCAATTGTACAGAAGCGTATCCGTCTTTCTCCAAGGTTTTTACTTGCGTTACAACGCAAGGACCAGCTTCAATAACTGTGCATGGTATATATTTACCATTGGCACTGAAGATACTGGTCATTCCGATTTTTTTACCTATTATTCCAGACATTGTTTAATTATTGATTTATTATTCTTTCGATGGCTTTTCCTTCGACGCGCTCAGGATGACAGCCAATGTTTTATTAATTATAATTACGATGCTTTGATCTCTACTTCTACTCCGCTTGGCAATTCAAGCTTCATTAATGCATCCACTGTTTTTGACGTGGAGTTGTAGATATCAAGCAAACGTTTGTATGAGCACAGCTGAAACTGTTCACGTGCTTTTTTGTTTACGTGCGGTGAGCGCAAAACGGTGTAGATCTTCTTATGCGTAGGCAGTGGAATTGGTCCGCTTACCACAGCTCCGGTCATTTTCACAGTTTTTACGATCTTCTCTGCCGACTTGTCAACTAAGTTGAAGTCGTAGGACTTTAATTTGATTCTGATTTTCTGGCTCATTGTTTTGTTATAAAGAACGATGTTGATTGATTATACTTTTTCTGTTTTTCCTTTTGCTTTTGCGATCACCTCATCCGATGTACTGCGTGGTGCTTCTGCATAGTGAGAGAACTCCATTGTTGAAGTTGCCCGACCGGAAGTGATCGTACGAAGTGTGGTCACATATCCGAACATTTCCGACAGCGGCACTTTCGCCTTAATTACCTGCGAACCTGCTCTTGTATCCATCCCTTCGATCATACCACGGCGCTTGTTCAAGTCACCAACCACATCACCCATGTTCTGCTCCGGTGTCAGTACCTCCACTTTCATGATCGGCTCCAGGAGAACCGGTTTTGCTTTTGGAAGCGCTTCGCGGAAAGCGGTACGTGCACAAATTTCGAACGACAGCGCATCCGAATCGACGTTGTGGTAAGAACCATCCATCAGGCGAACTTTCAATGTATCTACCGGGTATCCGGCAAGCACACCGTTTGCCATGGCAGCACGGAAGCCTTTTTCAACTGCAGGAATAAATTCACGCGGAATGTTACCTCCGGAGATCTCATTGATGAACTGCAATCCACCAGCTTTCGTGGTTACGTCAAAGTCAGCGTCCACAGGAGAAATGATCACCTGGATGTCCGCAAATTTACCACGTCCACCTGTCTGCTTCTTATAAACTTCACGATGAGACACCTCGGCATTA
Source organism: Bacteroidia bacterium (assembly GCA_045805205.1). GTDB lineage: Bacteria > Bacteroidota > Bacteroidia > 2-12-FULL-35-15 > 2-12-FULL-35-15 > 2-12-FULL-35-15. The sequence continues at coordinate 186,307 of JBJMLR010000004.1, forward strand.
ATTGTTTCTTTATAAGAAACCTGAGGAGGCCCCTGGTTACATTCTACTTTAAATTCACGCTTCAGACGATCGAGAATGATCTCGAGGTGAAGCTCGCCCATACCGCTGATGATGGTCTGACCGCTATCTTCGTCTGTTTTCACACGGAAAGTAGGATCTTCTTCAGCAAGTTTCGCCAGGGAAACGCCCAGCTTATCAAGGTCAGCCTGAGTTTTAGGCTCAATTGCGACCCCGATCACGGGTTCAGGGAAGTTCATTGATTCAAGCACAATCGGATTCTTCTCATCACACAGCGTATCCCCTGTTTTGATGTCTTTGAAACCTACTGCTGCACCGATATCACCGGCTTCGATGAATTCGATCGCATTTTGCTTATTAGCATGCATCTGGAAAATGCGGGAGATCCGCTCTTTGTTACCACTGCGGGTATTCAGAACATAAGAACCAGCATCCAGGCGGCCTGCATAAGCACGGAAGAAGCAAAGACGACCGACGAACGGATCGGTTGCGATCTTAAATGCAAGTGCCGTGAACGGCTCCTTTGCATCCGGCTTGCGGGTCACTTCTTCACCCGTATCAGGGTTTGTTCCAACGATATTATCTTTATCAAGCGGGCTTGGCATGAGTTCCATTACCAGATCCAGCATTGTTTGTACACCTTTATTCTTGAAAGCGGATCCACAAACCATCGGTACCACTTTATTCTGGATACAAGCCTGGCGCAATGCATCAAGGATCTCGCGCTCAGTAAGCGATTCAGGATCTTCAAAGAACTTCTCCATCAGCTTGTCATCGAATTCTGCGATCGCTTCAAGCAATTTTGCTCTCCACTCTTTCGCTTCATCCAGCATTTCTGCAGGGATAGGCACTTCAGTGAAGGTCATTCCCTGGTCGGCTTCGTTCCAAACGATCCCGCGGAAGTTGATCAAATCAACCACACCCATGAATGTTTCTTCAGCACCGATCGGAAGCTGCAAAGGCAACGGATTTCCTCCCAGTACTTCTTTCACCTGTTTTACAACATTGAGGAAGTCGGCACCGGCACGGTCCATTTTATTCACGAAACCGATACGGGTTACGTTATAGTTGTTTGCTAATCTCCAGTTTGTTTCAGACTGTGGCTCTACCCCATCTACAGCGGAAAAGAGGAACACCAATCCGTCAAGGATACGGAGGGAACGGTTTACTTCAACTGTAAAGTCAACGTGTCCGGGAGTATCGATGATATTTACCTTGTATTTATTGTTTCTGTAATTCCAGAAACAGGTAGTTGCAGCAGATGTAATAGTGATACCACGTTCCTGTTCCTGCACCATCCAGTCCATTGTTGCCGCACCATCGTGCACTTCACCGATCTTGTGGTTAACACCGGTATAATAAAGGATACGCTCGGTACAGGTAGTTTTACCCGCATCGATGTGAGCTGCGATCCCGATATTCCTTGTAAATTTTAAATCTGCCATTATATTAGTTGTTCGTTGTGAGTTGTTAGTTGTTGGTCTTCCGACCTGGACTTACGCCTTACAACTTTATTTTATTCGTTATTATTCATTAATAGATCCCTTTTTCATCGGGATAAGATAATGTAAGGCTCGGCTTCCGCTTCGCTGACATTATCTAAAAACGGAAGTGAGAGAATGCTTTGTTCGCTTCTGCCATCTTGTGAACGTCTTCCTTTTTCTTGAAAGCAGCGCCTTCTTCCTTAGAAGCAGCAACGATTTCCCCGGCTAACTTCTGAGCCATTGATTTTTCATTACGCTTACGGGAATAATCGATCATCCATTTGATCCCCATAGAAAGCTTTCTTTCCGGGCGGATCTCCGAAGGGATCTGGAATGTAGCTCCACCTACACGGCGGCTTCTGACTTCCACTGCAGGCGTGATATTACTCAATGCCTTCTTGAATACTTCCAATCCATCCTGCTCAGTTCTTTTCTGAACGATCTCCATTGCATCATAAAAAACATCGTATGCGATGCTTTTCTTTCCATCATACATCAGGTTGTTCACGAAACGTGTAACAAGAATGTCATTGAACTTCGGATCCGGTAAAAGGATTCTCTTTTTTGCTTTGCTCTTTCTCATGTTATTTTTATTTGGGCTTGTTTTGTTGCTTCAGGGCATTCCCCTTACTCAAAACCTTACCCGGTTCAAATTACTTTTTCTTTGCTGCTGCTGCCGGCGCACCTTTTTTAGGCTTCTTGGTTCCGTATTTGGAACGGCGCTGGTTACGGCCATCAACACCAGAAGTATCGAGTGCTCCACGAACGATGTGGTAACGAACTCCCGGAAGATCTTTTACCCTTCCACCGCGGATCAGTACGATCGAGTGTTCCTGCAGGTTATGTCCTTCTCCCGGAATGTATGCATTCACTTCTTTCTTGTTCGTCAGACGAACACGGGCCACTTTTCTCATTGCCGAGTTTGGCTTCTTTGGTGTAGTCGTGTAAACACGGGTACAAACACCGCGTTTCTGAGGACAAGAATCAAGCGCTGCAGACTTGCTTTTGTTCACTGATTTTAACCTCCCTTTGCGTACTAATTGTGATATTGTAGGCATTTCTTAAGTATTGATTTTATCGTTAATTTCGTGTAAATAAAATACACCCCCGCTTTTTTGGGGAGGGCAAAGGTAAGAATTTTTCTTTATAAACAATAGGTGGTTAAAAAATATTTGCAGATTTCCGTAAAAAAAGTGGGCTTGGAGCCTCCGAAAGGGTAAAAATTCAGAATTTAAAGGCTTTTCGGGGAAATGAGGACCGGAAATAATTGTTAATAAGTCGTCTTAAGGAACCTTAAAATTTAAAAACCGGGACTGCGAAGAAAAGAGGACAAGTGAGAGCTGCTTAAACCGTTTTTTGACCTTATTCTTTGATGATCTTTTTCACGGATCTGCCATTTCTTGAATTCAGTTCAAAAAAGTAAACACCCGGAGAAAAATCACTCAGATCGATTTCCGTTCTTTCTGATGTTATTTCCGATCCCAATACACGCTCTCCTACGATATTTAAAATCAAGAGATCACAACGCCCAGCCTCCTTCACACTGACGGTCACTATGTTCTTCGCCGGATTTGGGAAGATCTTCATTTCTTCCTTCGGCCCCGTTTCTGCAATGCCAATACCCACTGCGCCAGCTTTCGCAAGGAACGGATCATCACCGCCGCCATTGACCAATGTCCCGGAAAAATCCAATGTCGGACTTCGGAAATAACCTGTAATGTATGCGTTCCCATACAAATCGGTACAGACTGACTGAGCATAATCGACGTCAATATCTCCGGCACTCTTCGCCCAGGATTCAACTCCCGAAGTGTCGTATTTGGTCAAAAAACAATCATATAAGCCCATGTTCGTGAGAGAGAAGGTTCCGAAGCTGAGCACGGAACTATTATAGAAACCTGTCAGATAAGGATTTCCCTGACTATCTGCAGCGACATCAACGCCAAAGTCATTCCCGGTACCGTCTCCCTCTTTTGCCCACAGGACCGAACCTGCCGAATCAAATTTTACCAGCATCGTGTTATAATTCCCCGGTGAAGTATTCGTGAGCGTTGTGCTCCCGATGAGAAGAGAAAGAGTCCCGAAGCCTCCGCTGACATAACTGTTGCCAAACGGATCCGTCGCGAGACCTGTGATATTTTCATAGTCATTTCCTCCTATCCCCCTTGCCCAGACAGCGCTTCCAGCAGTGTCGAATTTTGCCAGGTAAGAATCGTCATATCCCTGGTTAACGAGTGTATCGGAACCCAGATTCAGCTGAGGACTGAGATAAGTGCCGGCAATAAGTGGATTACCATAATTATCTATATCAAGCGCTCTCACGTAATCTGAACTATCTCCACCTGCTCTTCTTGCCCAAAGCACAGTTCCTGCGGAATCATATTTCACGAGAAACACATCGGAAGTATTTATTGCAGGATCGGTGTTAGTCAAGGTTATGGGACCAAAATCAATTGTCGGGCTAAGAAAGGTTCCGGTGACATATACGTTGTTTTGATCATCCGTAGCTATGCCTCTTGCAAAATCGTCGGCGATCCGTCCGGCACTTCTTGCCCATAGAACCATTCCCGAAGGGTCGTATTTCACCAGGAAAACATCATAGTCCCCGCTGTTAGTAAGCGTCACGGAACCGAAGGTAATCGTTGGACTGAAAAAAAAACCGGCTACCAGTGCATTCCCCGAGGCATCCGTTGCAACAGAAAAAGCAATATCCTCATTGTTCCCTCCCCAACTCTGCGCCCAAAGAACATTGCCAGAAGGATCATACTTTGCAAGAAACGAATCGTGTGTTGCCGGAAAAGGGTTTGTGAGAACAGTTCCGCTAAAATCGAGTGTTGAGCCATAATACCCACACTGATAAATATTTCCCCGGGCATCGGCTGCTATATCTGTAGCAGCATCGTATGAAGTTCCATCCGGGTTGTATTCCCAGCTCCAGTTGGGAGCTTGAGAATAAGAGCGAAAAACCGAACACACCAGGATAAAAGCTAGTATCGTAAATACTTTTTTCATATAAAATCAGGGAACATGTGGAGGGATGTTTAACAAATATACAAAAAAAAGCTCTTCCCGGGAATATCACTCCAGGACGACTTCTCAATGAATCTCCGATCGCTTCGTGATATAAAAACTATTTTATTTTCGAGCAATCCACATCACTCTGCTCTCCTACTCCACCCCAGCCAAGTGAAGATGAATAAGCGGAACCATCGTAATCTTCCGTGAAATCGATCATCTGGAAGGTACAATGTCCGTCAGGCCATGTTGCGCACATCGCCGTTTCGATCTTTCTTCCGAGAATCACGCCGGTGATTTCATTTCTCATGGTCATCCAATCGCTTGTGATCACCGCCTTCGTAAAATGTTCCTTCCATCCGTTTGACGCCGCATATTTATTTGTATAAGCAACCATCTTCGCTTCCAGCGCTGCATCCTTCATTGCGGCTTCCGGCAATTCCACCTTCGCTGTATTGGCTCCTTTTAATTTTTTCACAACGGCTTTCCATTTGGAAGCATCTCCTGCGTTGAGATTGCATTCTCCATACCAGCCGAGCTCCGCCTTCGTAGAACCTCCGCTGGCCGTCCAGCCCACTGTCAGCTTATGATTGCCGGGAGTGATCTTACTGCATACTTCTTCCAGTATCGATAATGAAATGCTTCCTTCCTGGTACGTTGCCGGATCAGGAAAAATACCAACTTTCTGAGAAGTTTCCTGCGACTCCATCAGCTGCTGAAGCGGAAGGATCGTCACCAGGTCATTGTCCAGCCAAACACAAAGTGTCGGGATAAGAAAATGGAATTGGGCCTGCATTGGCGCGCCGAAGTTTGAATTTGAAAAGATCGGATCACCGTCGTTGAAAGTAATCGTCTGCGCTTTCTCAACCAAAGGTGTATTGGCAGTTGTAGAGAAATTGATCGTTTTTTCTGCATTATCAGGGATCTTATTCGGATCCTGTGCATTCATTTTTCCGATGACCATTGTCATCGCAAGAGCTGGGAGTAAAATTTTTTTATTCATTATTCAGTTATTTTTATTAGCTCATGAACGACGATCGTTTCATGATTCAGTTTGGTGAGATGAAATATAGTGAATATTCGGGATCCGGGCATAAAAAAAGCCCTGTTCAAATCATTCTGAACAGGGCTTTTGCTCTTTATTTGTTTTTATCAGTGTCCTGAGCGGATCAAAGTGAAAGGACCTTTTTCGAAATACTCTTTCTTATCAAAGCCGGTTGCTTTGATGATATAGAAATAGGTTCCGTCGCTGGCTTCTACACCGCTCGCTGTCCGTCCATCCCAGCCTCCGCTGGTGGTATGCCATTCATACAGCATCTGACCCCAGCGGTTATAAATTTCCGCATCGAGTGTTTCCAGGCCAACTGCATTTACCATGAAAACATCATTAACGTTATCTCCGTTCGGCGTAAAGACGTTCGGTATTATGAATACCGAATTAATATATATATCGATATTGGTACAGGCAGTATCAGCGCAGCCCGTTCCTGATGTCGCGATCAGACAAGCAGTGTACTGACCCAGCGGTATGTAGGTGAATGTAGGACTGAACATACCGGATGTATCGGAGCTTCCCGGAACACCAAAATCCCATGCATATGCTGCCGCACCGATGCTGTTATTCGTAAATGTAACTGCCAGCGGCGTTTCACCTGAAACCGGATTAGCGGTAAATGAAGCAACAACTCCTGAAGTGGAGATCACATCGAATGGTCCGACGGTAGTCGCACATCCGTTTGCATCTGTGACCGTGAGATAATATGATCCCGGGCCAACGCTCGTGAGGTTCGCACCCGAACCAACCGCGGCACCTGAAGTATCAACCCATGAGTAGGTGTACGGACTGGTTCCTGATAACACTGCAATGCTGCTTACCGAACCGGTCGTATCTCCGCAATTTGCAGAAACGATCACTGCACTAAGCGTATCCAGCACCGGCAGCGGATTTACATTAATGGTAACTTGTGTTGCAGTTCCCTGGCACGCACCATAGGTTTCCGTTACCCAATAAGACACGGTTGATGAAGGTGAGCCCGGATTAAGCGGATTGGAGCTGACAAAAGTGGTCAATGCAGCATCGGAATACCATGCGATCGCGCCGCCTGTGCTGGTAGCAGTGATCGGTCCAACCGCACTTCCCGCGCAGCTGCTGATCGATGTGCTTGCAACCGCAGGTGCGCCCGGTGTAGGATTGATAGTCAGGATCAGGCTATCCACAACAGCGCCGCAGGCACCGGCAGGATCATCGGTAGCGATATACAGCGTGACCGTTCCTGCAGCGGTATCGGCAGCTGAAGGTGTATACGTCGCGCCGAGCAGTGAAGTATTGTCAAAAGTACCGGTTCCGCTTGTGGTCCAGGTGATATTGGAAGCACTTCCACCCATATTAGCAGAAGCAGTATAGGTTGTTCCGGCGCAAATAGTGGTATCATTCCCTGCATTTACAGTCGGAGCTGGATCAATCACGATCGTAAAGGTGGCAGTGGCCGCGGCACATCCTCCTGCTGCTGCAATGAAATTAGTTACGGTATATGTACCCGGTGTGGAAGCGGACAAGTCGATCTGGCCGGTTGATGTGCTCACAAAAGTAAGTCCGGCAGTCGATGAGAATACACCCGCGCTCGAACCCGGATTAAATGTTGGGACCGGATCTGTTCCGCTTTGGCAGAAAGGTGTCGCATAGCTGAACGCTGCGCTCGGAGCTAACGTGATTGTCAGTGCAACGGTATCGGCGCTTGGACAAGCACCATTGGTAGTGTAGATAACATTATACGTTCCGAGCGTGCTCGCTCCCAGGTTCACTTCCCCTGTTGCTGTACTTACGAATACCAATCCGGCAGGTGTTGAGCTGAATGTTCCACCCGGTAACCCTGTTACGGCAGGAACAGGATTGGGACCGGTCTGGCAGAAAGTTCCGCCGGAATAGCTGAAGCCTGCATTATCAAGCGGAGTGACCGTCAGTACCATAAAATCTGTCACCTGCGGACAAGCGCCGGCAGGATCATCGGTTGTGATGGTAAGCACCACTGAACCTGCTGCAACATCGCCAGCAGAAGGTGTATACGTGGAGGTCAGGCTGGATGTGCTTCCAAAGCTACCGGTACCGCTGGTTGTCCAGGTGATCGTCGATGCGCTTCCGCCCATCGCTCCGGCGAGCGTGTAAACTCCGCCTTCACAAACAGAAGCCGCAGATCCGGCATCTACCGTTGCTGCAGGGCTGATCGTAATTGTTGCAGTAGAGCTGGTAGCCGCACATCCACCGGCAGCGGCGATCGAATTCGTTACGGTATATGTTCCCGGGGTAGAAGTCGTGAGATCGATCTCACCCGTATTGATATTAACGGTCAGACCTGCGGTCGATGTAAATTGGCCTGCACTTGCTCCCGCTCCGAAGCTTGGGAAAGGGTTGGAGTCGGTCGAGCATACCGGCGAAGTGTATGAAAATGCTGAGCTGGGCGCAGTCGTAATCGTTACACTAATGGAAGAGTTGTTCGGACACGGACCGTTCGTCTGGTAAGTGATCGAATAGGTTCCGAGGGTACTTGCGCTGACGTCAATCATACCGGTAGACGAATTGATGACGAGCCCGGCAGGTGTCGCAGTGAATGTACCGCCGGCTAATCCTGTGATCGTTGCTGATGGATCGGCGCCGGTCTGGCAGAATGTAGATGACGAATAGCTGAACGAAGGATTATCGATCGGGTTTACATTGATCGTCACTGTGATCGGAGTTCCGCTGCAGCCGTTATCTGTTGGCGTGACGGTATATACGACGGTACCTGCGGTTGCGCCGGTGAGATTAAGAAGTTGGGAAATAGAAGATCCGCTTCCTGCAGCAGCCCCTGTCACATTCGTTTGTACTGCAGTCCATGCAAAAGTGGTTGCACCGAGGTTACTTGACAAAGCAATGGATGTTGCGCTACCTGTACAAAGCGTTTGCGTAGGCGGCGTTGCTGTTGCTACAGGCAGCGGATTTACGGTAATGGTTACCGTCGCAGGCGTTGCACTTCCGCATCCTGTAGCCGATGATGAGATCGTATAGACCACCGTTCCTGGCGTAGTTCCGGTAGCTGACAATGTTTGAGAGATGCTGGTTCCGCTTCCGGCTGAAGCACCGCTGGCACCGGTTTGCGTTACTGTCCAGGAGAAGGTTGCTCCTGCCACATTACTTGTCAACGGAATGGAAGTCGTTGTTCCGGAGCAGATCGTTGTTGCGGCAGGACTTGCCGTTACACTTGGTATCGGATTGACCGTGACGGTTATTCCCGGAATAGTAGAAGTACAGCCTGCCGGAGTTGTGACTGTGACGTTATAGGTAGCCGTTCCGGATGTTGTTCCTGTTGTTGTAATGGTCTGGTTAATGGAGCTGCCGGAGCCTCCGCTGGCACCCGTCGTTCCCGATGAGCTGGCTGTCCAGCCAAATGTAGAACCTGCAACGCTGCTGCTGAGCGTAATGGCAGTTGTTCCACCCGAACATATTGACATCGATGATGGTGTAGCTGTTCCAACCGGGTTCGGATTCACGGTCACTGTTACAGTGATCGGTGTTCCCGGGCAGCTGTTTGCCGTTGGAGTCACCGTATATACCATCGTTCCGGGTGATGTTGTTGTTGCAGTAAGCGTCTGTGCGATCGTTGTTCCGCTTCCCGCACTTCCGCCGGTAGCATTGGTCGCTGTAGGAGCGCCCCACGCAAAGGTGGTTCCGGCTACTGATCCGCTGAGTGAAATGCTGGTTGTTCCGCCTGAACAAATGTTCTGCGATGAAGGCGAAGCAAGCGCATTCGGAACAGGATTAACGTTCACAGTAACTGTAAATGTCGTTCCAAGGCATCCTGCTGCAGAAGGAGTCACCGTGTAGGTAGCAGTTCCGGTGGTGCTGAGAGAATTTGCCAGCGTTTGCGCGATCGGTGTTCCTGCACCCCCTGAAGCTCCGGTAATTCCCGATCCGTTGGTCGCTGTCCACGTATAGGTTGTTCCGGCTGTAAAGCTCGATAATACGATAGAAGTGGTCGCTCCGGAGCAGATCGTTGCCGGACTAGGTGACGCCGAGGCAAAAGGAACCGGGTTAACGGTAATCGTTACTGTTACCGGTGTTCCGGTACATCCGTTTGCCGATGGAGTAATAGTGTAGGTCACTGATCCGGAAGTGACACCTGTAGCATTCAGCACCTGGCTGATGGTTGAGCCGGAGCCGGCAGTCGCTCCGGATGCACCTGTTTGAGATACTGTCCAGGAAAACGTTGCTCCTGCTACGTTGCTGGTCATTGAAATAGAAGCGGTGTTTCCGGAACAGATGGTCGTAGCAACCGGTGTAGCAGTAACGTTCGGGATGGGATTCACCGTTACCGGAATCGTGAGAATATTTCCTGCACATCCGCCCGAGGTAGATGTAACGGTATAGGTTGCGGTACCTGTCGCCGGACCGGTAGTGGTGAGGATCTGTCCGATGGTGCTTCCTGAAGAAGCGCTGGCGCCACTTGTACCGACCTGTGAAACGGTCCAGCTGTATGTAGTTCCACCAAGAGAGCTACTGAGTGTAATACCTGTAGATGATCCCGAGCAGATCGAAGGACTTGCAGGGCTGGCACTGATAACCGGTGCCGGATTGATCGTAACGGAGAAAGTTGCGTTTGCTGAAGCACAGCCGCCGCTCGCAGCGATGTTATTCGTTACGGTATAGGTGCCGGGAGTACTGGTTGCAAGGTTGATCTGGCCTGTATTCACATTCACAAAATTCAATCCTGCAGGTGCAGCTGAAAATGTTCCTGCGCTGGCTCCTGCCCCGAATGCCGGGAAAGGATTCGGTCCATTCTGACAGAACGGAGTGCTATAGGTAAAGGAAGCCGATGGAGCACTGGTGATCGTGATGTTCACCGTGCTGGTATTCGGGCAAGGCCCGGTGGTTGTATAGGTCACCGTGTAGGTTCCCAGCGTACTCGCGCTAAGGTCGATGAGCCCGGTAGTTGTGTTAAGAAATACCAATCCGCCGGTTGACGAGAATGTTCCTCCTGCCAATCCCGTAATAGTAGCCGTCGGATCTGTTCCCGTCTGACAATAGGTTGAAGATCCATAGGTAAACGATGCGTTGTCCATCGGGTTAACGGTCACAGAAACCGTTTGCGGAGTCCCAGCACATCCACCGGTGGTTGCGGTAGGGGTAACAGTATAAGAAACCACCTGGACCGCGCCGGTTGGGTTGACGATCGTGTTATTGATCGTCGAAGTCGATTGTAAAGTAGTGCTTTCGCCGGTCGTATTTGGATTATTAGTGGCAATCCAGGTATAAGTTGAAGCGGACGAGCTGGTAAGCGGGATATTGACCGTTCCGCCGCTGCAGATCGTAGCAGTTGTGGCACTTGTCATGGTCGGTACCGGGTTAACAGTAACGTTGACTGTTTGTGTTGGACCGGTACATCCTCCGGTTGTTGCGGTAGGTGTAACCGTATAGGAAACGACCTGGACCGCGCCGGTTGTATTTATAAGTGTATTATTTATGGTTCCGCTGCTTTGAAGTGTAGTGCTTTCCCCGGTTGTGTTCGGATTGTTCGTTGCAATCCAAGTGTAGCTTGACGATGCGCTGCTGGTCAGCGTGATGCTCAGGGTCGCACCGCTGCAAATGGTTGCAGTGTTGGAGCTGGTCATGGTCGGAGTCGGATTAACGGTAACCGTAACGGTTTGCGCCGGTCCTGTACAACCTCCGGATGAAGCTGTTGGAGTAACGGTATAGGTAACGATCTGGACCGCTCCGGTAAGGTTCGTGATCGTGTTGCTCAGGGTTCCGGTACTCTGAAGTGTAGTGCTCTCTCCTGTTGTATTCGGATTATCGGTGGCTATCCATGTGTAGCTGGAGGCAGCAGAGCTGGTCAGCGGAATACTAACGGTTCCGCCGCTGCAAATGGTTGCCGAGCCTGCGCTGGTCATTGCCGGAACAGGGTTCACGGTAACGTTAACCGTTTGTGCTGTTCCTGCACAGCCACCGGTAGTTCCCGTAGGTGTTACCGTATACGTAACGATCTGAGGCAGACCGGTCGTATTTGTGATCGTGTTATTCAGCGTCGATGTACTCTGAAGTGTTGTGCTTTCACCTGTTGTATTGGGATTATTTGTCGCGATCCAGGTATAGGTCGCTCCCGATGAACTGGTCAGCGGGATGTTAACCGTTCCGCCGCTGCAAATAGTTGCGGTGGCTGAGCTGGTCATGGACGGTACCGGGTTGATCGTTACGGTAACGGTTTGAGTAGAGCCGACACAACCTCCGGAGGTGCCTGTCGGAGTAACAGTGTAGGTGACAGTCTGCACAACACCGGTTGTATTTGTGATCGTGTTATTGATCGTTGAAGTACTCTGAAGCGTAGTGCTTTCACCGGTAGTATTCGGGTTGTTCGCCGCGATCCAGGTATAGGTTGCGCCGCTGGAGCTGGTCAGCGGAATGTTTACTGTTCCACCGCTGCAGATGGTAGCGGTATTTGTGCTGGTCATTGCCGGAACAGGATTGACCGTAATATTTTGCGTCGATTGTGCTCCGCAAGGCAATGCACCTACGGTGTAAGTGATCGCATAGACGCCGTTAAGACCAGAAGGGTTGAAGGTACTTCCGGTGACACCGGTTCCACTCCAGGTTCCACCGGCTGTACCGGTTACAAGCGCATTCAGGTTGACAGAAGCCGCGGTGGAGCACATCGCTGCCGGCGGCGTCCAGGTGGCGGTATACGGATTTGTTACCGTGATCGATTGACAATAATTGTACGTCGGGCAGGTTCCCGGAGGATCAAACGAATAGCAGATGTTCCAGGTACCGGGCCCGGCGGCAGCGGGACTGAACCCGGTGAAGCCCCAATCGGTAGTACTTACAAGACAGCCCGGGCACGCGGGTGATACGGACCAGGTGGCAACCCCGGTGATCGTTCCAGGCGGAATCGTTATACTCTGACAGGCCCCGTCATCGTTCCAGATACCCGAGGACAGCACGGCCCCGTTCGCGACGTCTATCAATGTGTAGGGCGTATTGGGCTGGGCCGTGTTGCTTTCACACAGCTGTATCACGTTGGTTGCGGAGGGCGACATCGTGGAGTATTGTATATCGTTGGCCGCTCCGGGACTTATGGGAAGGCTGCAACCGGCGGCGGCAGGGCCGGAACAAAGAATGAACGTTCCGTTCTCAAACCAGTTGATCTGGTTGCTCGCATTGTTATTAGCGTTGAAAGAGATCATGATCCCCGGGGTGATCGGGTTTCCGAAAGGTGTATTATTGGAGGCGATAAGGCTCAGGGGGCCGGAGTTACAGGCAACACTCGCAGGCATTGCAGTTCCGTTGGTCTGGAGGAACCCGGGGCCCGAGAGAACGGACGGACAGGTAATGGAACAATCGGTCGCGGGACCGGTGTTTTGTGTAAAATTGATATACCCGGCCAGACCGGAATAGTTGGTGATCATCACAACATAGTATTGTCCTGCAGCGGGTGAAGCAATGGTCATTGTTTCAACAGCGGCAATACTGTAGCTGCAGTCCTCGATCTGCCCAGAACAGTTGTGGTCAGTGATACAGCTTCCTGTAAGTGAGCTACAGGCGTTGGTGAGCGTAGCATAAGGTCCCCAGCATACAAAATCCACGTCGATACCGGGACCAGCAAGGCACCCGCCGGTATTCTGGTTGATAGTAAACGTCATTACTCCGGCAGCGGTCGTTTTAATGATGAACCATTCCGGGTTCGGCTGAGTAAGGACACAACCATAGCTTGGTCCTACAGGCGCCGTGGTGGTTGTATTATTCGGGAAACAGGCATTTCCGCAAAAGGGAGTTGCCGCACCGCAGGTATTACCCTGAGCCTTTGAAAGGCTTATATTCACTACAAACAGAAGAAGTATCAGGAGTATTTTTTTCATAGTAGCTGGATGTTTGATATTGGGAGTAGCTGAGATCGTATGTGTTTATTGTCCTTGATGCTGTTTCATTAACAGTACCTTCTGTTTTGCTCTTTCCTGGAGGACGTCGGGATGCTGCATAAACCAGGAGTCCACAACGGCGTTGTATTCCTTAAGCCCCCACTCCTTCCGGTAAACAGGGAAATCAGCAGGCAGTTCTTTTACTATCATTTGATTGAGGAATTCCTGTTTTCTTCCCATGTATTTGTCATTTACATCATAAGGCAAAGGGCTTGATGAAGCTTTGCCTGAGGTTGCTGCGGTCCGCGGAGACTGGGGATCCTGGGCAAATGCCGAAAGACTGGCAGATACAAAGAGCGCGATGATCATTTTTTTCATAGGGACTTGTTTTTCGTGTAGAATGAATAGATCCGGGATTTACCGGTGTGTAGAACTATCGGAATGCGGGGGGATGCAGGCTGAACAGAAAAATAAAAAGCGCCCCAATGCCTTGCTGCAAAAGGGTTTGCCAATCTCTCCGAAAAGAAATTTGTAGTGATTTTTATCATCGACCCATTATTTTCCGAATCCGTACCAGACTAATTAGTAAAATCTGACGCTAAAGCTATGAAAATTACGCATCAACTGTACTAATAATCAGGATATTTCTGAACAATCAGATGTAAATAACCCCGGGTTGGTTGCATTTTTGGGTGATAAGAGCGGTAAAAAAGACGTATTTAGGGGCGAGAGGCCCTCATCAGGTCGTAATACTTGTTCGCTTTTTCCAGATCTCCTTTGTCTTTGTAATAGCTGGCCAGAAAGGAATTGAGCTTCTTATTATTGGGATTGATCGCGATTCCCTGCTCAAGGTAGTAGACCGCCTTTGCCGTATCTCCTCTCATGTACCAGACATTCCCTATATTGATCGGCAGGATATCGAATTTAAGACCCTGATCCATTGCCTTTTGATTCAGCTCCAGGATCTCATCGTACTTTTTCTCCTCGGCATATACATTACTGAGCGAAAAATAAGTGCCGGCGAATGTCTTATCGAACTCGATCGTTTTCAAAAAGTATTTTTCAGCAGCGTCATAATTCTTCTTCTTCGCTTCACAGATCGCCAGGTTAAAATAGGCTTCCACATAATCCGTATCCAGGGCGATCGCTTTCTTCAGATACGGAATCGCTTTATCCGGCTCGTTATAATAGGTAAAATAAACCATCCCCAGGTTGTTGAGTGATGATACGTAATCGGGAATGATGCGAATTGATTCAAGATAATATTTCTCAGCATCTTCCACATGATGCCGCTTTTCTTCCATCGACATTCTCGGATGCTCCTTGATCTCCTGTATGGAAGCAGCGGCAATGAGCGAGTTTGCATGCGCGGATTCGGTTGCATGCTGCACATCCGCCAGGTACAATGAATAGGTGGTTTTCCAATCCGCGATCCTCGAAAAACACATTCCCGAAAAGATCAGCAGAATGGCTCCGGAAACTCCCCAGAATGAATTGCGGACGCCGGAAAAATTGAACTCTTTATTTTCAAAAGGGATCTTAAATGCTTTCAGGAGCACCCAGGCTGCAAGCAAGCTCAGGCCAAGTGAAGGAATGTACGCAAAACGCTCTCCGACGATCCCCACCACCGGCATTACGATATTCGTGAACATGGAGATCGTGATAAGGAAATACATGATCCCGTACACTTCCAGCTTCCGCTGCATAATATTCTTCCACACATACCAGCCGGTGACACATAACAACACGAGCACGATCCATACCATCGGAAATGACCAGGACGCGATCGGCACCTGATTATACCCGTAATAGGAGATCAGGGGATATGGAAATATGAATTTCGCGACGTAAAAATAAAGATCATACAAACCTGTCGGGATCCGCTGAACCAACGTGCTGTTAATATAGAGCGGGTTTTCCCATTGCAGGAAATTCCGGACGATATCCTGGTGGATCGGTGCCGTAAGCGCTTTCAGTGAGAGGATAGGAATGAGGTAAGAAAGAAAAATAATACCGATCTTTTTCCAGGGAACATTTTTGAAGAACCATACGGTGAAGGGGATCACCGCGAAGTAGGTCATGGAATCCTTTTTCGACATCAGCGCAAGCAAAATAAATAATGTGCCGGGCAAAATGTATTTTATTTTTGAAGTATCGGCGTATTGCAGGTAAGAGCGGAGCGCAAGAAGACAGAACATAAAGCTCAGGATCACATCACGATTCTTCAGGCTCAGCACCACCTCACTGTGCAAGGGATGCACCATAAAAATGAGCGTGACGAGAAGCGGCAAAATGTAATGGTAGCCGGGCAAAAGCCGGAGCAGAACAAAATACAAAAGGATCAGTGAAAAGGCATACAGGAGAATATTAAAGAAATGACCGGCATGCGGATCGGGGCCAAAAAACTGGCACTCCAGGGCAAATACTGCTTTTACGACCGGGCGGTATTCGTAGCTTGCTTTCTGATTGTCGACAACATAAGTGGTACGAAAAATATCCGGGATCGCTTTGAGTCCCTTCTGTACCTGCTTATTATTGCGGATCACAAACTCATCATCCATTGAAAATTCATTCCGGATGCTTTTTCCGTAGAGAAGAAAACATCCGAGGAACAACAATAAGATGATCCTCCTGTTGCGTTTTTTTTCAGTAAGGCCGGTCTCCTGCACTTTTTTTTCGGTGCCGTTCTTTTCCTTGCCAGTGTTTTTTTTCATTCGATGTTCGGAGGGAATCAATCCACTTCAAATATAATTAAGTTTTTGGCAGGAAGAGCAAGTATTTTCGTACTTTTAGTTTTGAAAGCACCGGAAGTTATTTCTTCCTGTCGGTGCTCGAAAAAATTCGGCTATGTCAGCATACATCAGGGCCATCAGCTATTATCTGCCGGAAAAGATCTTCAGCAATGAAGACTTTTTTTCTGCGTTCCCGGATGCGGTTGCTCAAAAAG
The DNA here is from genome assembly GCA_045805205.1 of Bacteroidia bacterium. Lineage (GTDB taxonomy): Bacteria > Bacteroidota > Bacteroidia > 2-12-FULL-35-15 > 2-12-FULL-35-15 > 2-12-FULL-35-15. The sequence continues at coordinate 202,654 of JBJMLR010000004.1, forward strand.
ATAATTACACGCGCATAGGTGTAGCCGAAAGAAGGATCGCAGAGAAAAACCAAACCGCATCCGACCTGGCGGTAGCTGCAGCAAACGTTTTTTTTAAAGAGCATGCAGTCCGCCCGTCCGAAATTGACTTCCTGCTTTTTTGTGCACTGGAGTTCGATCATACTTTTCCCGCTTCCGCTTCCTTCATCCAGGAAAAGCTTGGGTTGCCCGCCTCCTGCGGAGCGCTTGATTATAGTCTCGGCTGCAGCGGCTATGTTTATGGACTTGCTCTGGCTAAGGGACTGGTGGAATCGGTCGGAATGAAAAATGTGCTTCTTCTCACTTCTTCCACGCTTACCAAAAAGATCTATGACAAGGACCGCAGCTCACGATTTGTTTTCGGCGATGCAGCCACAGCAACATTGATCTCAGCAAGAGAGGGCGGAGAGGGCATCAGCTCCTTTGTGTTCGGAACGGATGGAAAAATGGCGGAAAAGATCATTATCCGCGACGGCGGCGCAAGAAATCCATTGACGGAAAACTCTTTTACGGAGCACGAGAATGAGCATGGCAATATTACAACCGATGCGACTCTTTTTATGGACGGAGCGGCTGTGTTCCATTTCGGGCTGAAAACCGTGCCGCAGATGATCACAGAATTGCTGGCGAAGGAAAAAATGGACATTGGAAACGTTGATCTGTTCATCTTTCACCAGGCAAATCTCTTCCTCATCGATACGATCCGGACAAAGATGAAAATTCCGGAGGAGAAGGTCTTCAATTACATGCAGCACGTGGGAAATACAGTCGCGGCAAGCATCCCGATCGCATTGCAGGAAGCGATCAAAGCAGGCAAAGCAAAACCGGGGCAAAAAATAGTGCTGGCCGGATTCGGCGTCGGGCTTTCCTGGGCTGCAACCATTGTGCGACTTTGATCGTCTTTGAATTGAATTTTTTTGTTGTATCCTGTGAAGCTTCAGTTCTTCTCTAATAGTAAATTACTGCGAAGGATGAAGCGAAAAAGGGGCTATATTTACAAACGTCATAAGCGAATCATCCTGTATGGAAATTCAAGAATTCACCAAGAACCTGGAAGCAGAATTTGAAGATGTGGCACCGGGAACGATCACACCTGATACTACTTTCAGAAGCATCAAAGGATGGAGCAGCATGCATGCTCTTATCATCATTGCATTTGTGGATACGAACTACAGCGTGCTGCTGAACGGAAGCGATATCAAATCCGCACAAACGATCCGCGACCTGTATAACCTTACACTCGAAAAATCCAAATAGTGGCTTACCTTCACACATCGCATTCGAAGATCACTGCCATTGCGAGCTGTGTGCCTGCTCATACGGAAAGAACTGCAGACTACCTGCACATCAGCGCCGAGGAACGGGAAATGTTCACAAAAACCACCGGGATAAGGGAACGGCGCATCGCTGATAAAAATGTAACCTGCTCGGACCTCTGCTATACTGCCGCAAAGCACCTGCTTGAAAAATACAATTGCGCAAATGAGATCGATGTGATCATCTTCGTTTCTCAGTCACCCGACTATTATTTGCCTGCAACATCCATTCTTTTGCAGGAGCGTCTGAATCTCAAAAAAGATTCTATCGCATTCGATATCAGTCTTGGCTGCTCCGGTTATGTATACGGACTTTCTGTGATGGGCAACCTGCTTCAAAGCGGACAGCTGAAAAAAGGACTGCTGCTGGTAGGAGATAAATCAAGCACTTCAACTACCTACGAAGACAAAAGCACCTATCCCCTGTTCGGCGATGCGGGAACTGCAACGCTCGTGGAATATACAAAAGAGGAACATCCGTGGCACTTCAATCTTCAGAGCGATGCTTCCGGAAAAAATGCGATCATTATCGAGCACGGGCAATGCCGGAACCCTTTTGATAAAACGCTGGAAGACATGGTGCAGATCGAACCGGGGATCGCAAGAGCAAAAAAGCATCTCGTGCTGAACGGAATGGATGTTTTTAATTTCGCATTGAAAGAGGTTGCCCTGAACATCAATACGCTTCTTGAAAAAAGCGGAACCGACAAGGAAACAATCGACTTTTTTGTTCTTCACCAGGCGAATAAGCTGATCAATGAAAGCGTCCGGAAGAAGCTGAAGGTGGATGCCGCAAAGGTCCCCTATTCGATCGACGTGTTCGGCAATACCAGCTCTGCATCGATTCCGCTCACCATGTGCCATGCAATGAAGGAGGAGCTGCAGTCGAAGAAAATGAAATTGCTGCTAAGCGGTTTTGGCGTCGGGTTATCCTGGGGAAGCATGATTTTGGAAACAGAAAATATTTATACGTCATTGCTGACTCATGATCGACCTTAAAAATAAAAACATCCTGATCACAGGTGCTTCTTCGGGGATCGGCAGAGCGGTTTCTGTATTGTGCGATCAGCTGGGTGCAAAAACATTCATTACCGGTCGTGATGCAAATGAGCTAAGCGAAACTGCATCGCAGCTTCGGAACTGCGGCTCACAAATTCCGGCTGATCTTGTTTCCGAAGAGGAAGTTCAAAAGCTGGTTTCATCGGTCCCTGCACTGGATGGATTTGTTCATTGCGCCGGAATCATCAACCCGATGCCGGTAAAATTCATCAGGCAAAAGAATATCGACGACATCATGAAGATCAATTTCAATTCCGCAGTGCTGCTCAGCAGCGGATTGCTCAGCGGCAGGAAATTGAACGACGGCGCCTCCGTAATATTTATCTCTTCGGTTTCGGCAGATCATCCCTATACCGGCGGTTCGCTGTATACATCGTCGAAAGCCGCACTTGAATCGTTCACCAAAGCGCTTGCACTGGAAACCGCCTCCCGGAAAATACGGGTGAATGCGATCGCACCTGCGCTTGTAAAAACAAAGATCTGGAAGCAGGCGGAAGAAATTTATTCGAAGGACGAAGTTGCAGAGATAGAAAGCAGGTACCCGCTTGGATTAGGTGAACCGGTCGACATTGCAAACCTCGCTGCATTCCTGCTGAGTTCATCGGCAAAATGGATGACCGGTTCCATCATAAAAATCGACGGAGGATTACTTTTAAATAATAAGATATGAGCATCAGCTACAGCGTTATCGTTCCGGTATATGGTGCAGAAAATGCGCTGGAAAAACTGCATCGGAGCATCGGAGCATTCTTCGAAAATAAATACAGCTACGAGATCATTTATGTGGATGATTGCAGTCCGGATAATAGCTGGGAAGTGCTGAAAAAAATAAAGCAGGGATCCGCAAATACGACCATTATCCGCATGAGCAAGAACTTCGGACAGCATGGTGCAACGGTTTGCGGCTTCAAGCATGCAAAAGGCGATAATATCATTACGATCGATGATGACCTGGAAGTTCATCCGAAAGAGATCCAGAAGCTGATCGATAACCAGGCGACCAGCAATGCTGATCTTGTGTATGGCCTGTACAGAAAACAAAATCAGCCTTTTTTCCGCGGTATCCTTTCGAATGCATACAAAATGCTTTCGAAGCTGGAAGGGCCCGACAAAGGGAAAGGCAGCAGCTTCCGGCTGCTCAAAAGAACTCTTACTGACAAGCTTGTAAAAAATCACCGGCAGTTCGTTTTCATTGATGAGCTGTGCCTGTGGTATACGAAAAAGCTCGCTTTTGTGAATGTGGAAGCGAATCCCGATTACATCGACAAGCAGCGATACCGGATGGCGGGACTTTTCAAGCTAACCTCCACTATTATCATGTTCTCATCGACACTTCCGCTGAAGCTGGTAACAAGAATAGGATTTTCCCTCGCTGCAATAAACTTCCTTGCCGGCATTTATTTCCTGATCAAAAAATTTCTGCTGAAGATCGATGTTGAAGGATATACTTCCATCATTGTAAGCATTCTTTTCTCTACGGGACTTATCATTTTCTGTCTCGGCATCATTGCACAATACATCAGTCAATCGATGCGGGCCCTCAATAACGCACCGTCCTACAACGAAGACGAGATCATATGCTGATCCTGAAGCAATATGGCGTAAAGCTGAAGCGTGTCACCGAAAACGAGATCGAGATGCTCCGCATCTGGCGCAACAGTGTTTCGGAATATATGGAATACCGGACACACATTACTCCTGAAGCGCAAAAGGAATGGTTCAAAACGATCGACAACAAATCGAATTATTATTTCATCATCGAGTTCGAAGGCAAAGATGTCGGATTGATCAATGCGAAAAATTACGATCCCGAAATGGGATTCGGCGAAGGAGGCATCTTCATCGCAGAGAAAGAATACATCAATTCATTTGCCGCGGTTTTTGCAACGCTTTGCATGCTGAATTTTATGCTTGTAAAGCTTAACGTATGCAAAGTATCGAGGATCAGGATCCTCCGCACGAATGAACGTGCGATCCAATACAATCAGCTGTTAGGCTACAAGCTGATGCCAGCACAGGAAAATGTACTGAACCAGCTGTATGAACTGCATGTGGATGATTATCTGAAAATGGGATCAAAGCTGAACAAAGCTGCGGCAGCGCTGAGCGACGGGAATAATGAGCTGAGCTGGGAGGGAGAAATTTCCGAAAAAAATATGGATGCGATCAACAGACTGCTCGGTACGGATAACGAGTAAAAACGGATTTTACGAATCCTGTCCTGACACTGTGTGATGGAACGCGGATAACACAGATGTGACGGATCAACACGGATGTCGCTGCGATATGCTGGAAATTTCAAGAAACAGATCCGCGTAAATCAGTTTTTGCGTTATCCGCGTTTTATCTTTTATTTACTCTGAGAACTTTTCCAACGGGAATACACCTCTTTCAAAAGCGCTGATCCACTCTTCCTTTGTCGCCATCGAAAGCAGGAACGGGTCGTCGATGTGATCGATCTTGTATTTTGAGATCTGATGTGCGGTATAACCCCACAATGGATTCGGAATATCGAACATCAGCACCACGCGGCGCTCATTTGTTTTGTTCCATGCTTCATGCTCAAAGGAATCATCGAAGATCATCAGCTCACCTTCTTTCCAATGCTTTACTGTGTCGCCGACACGGATGGCGCAAAGCTCTTCATCCGGTACGATCAGCGGAAGGTGACAACGAAGCACCATGCGTGAATAGCCTTTGTGCGGCTTCACATGCGTTTGTCCGTTCATGTATGAATAATCGCAGGAGAGGATCTCCGGAAGTGAATAGATGATCTCTGCAGTTTTAGGACAAAGCTTCGCGTGATGCGGAAGCTTCATATTGAAAAAGATAAATGAAAACACTTTCCATGCTTTGTACTTTTCCGAATCGACATAGTGAGGAAATGTATTCATCCATTGATTTTCCTTCCCTTCAGCGATCAGCTCAAGCAACTCATTCCTGATGACGGCGAAGTTATCTGTCAGCGGCTTGAGCCATGAGAACTGCGCAGGATCATAAAAGAATTTCGGGTTTTTTTCCGTAAATTTGAAATCGGTCATCGAACGAATATTGCTTAACAAATGTAGCGAATCCGCATCATATGCAAAAGGCCTGGTACAACATATACAATGTGGACAGCTCCTATAACGGAAGCGAACCGTCTTTTGCCGACCCGTCGGAATTTCCCTGGACAAAAGAGTTTGAGGACAATTACGAAGCGATCTATGCGGAGCTGAAGGAATATCTGAAAGCACATAACCTCATCGGCTATTTTATCAAATCGATGGTATCCCGGGAGAACAGCTGGAAAACGATCCCGCTCAGAACCTGGGGAATCCAGCAGTTCAAAAATCAAAAGCATTTCCCGCTTACCTATTCCATCATCCGGAAATATCCTCAGATCCTTTCTTCATCATTCAACCTGCTGGAAGCAAACAGCGCCATTCATCCTCATTGCGGCGATACGAATACGATCTACCGCTGTCACCTGGGACTGGAAATTCCCGGCGGAGCACCGGAGTGCGCTTTTCGCGTCAGGAACGAGATCCGTGCATGGGAGAAAGGAAAATGGCTGATGTTCATGGATGCTTATGAGCACGAAGCAATTAATAACACCGACAAAAACCGCTATATTTTTGTGGTAGATGTGATCCGCGATGAATTCAGATCGCGCAAAAAAAGAACCTGTGCGACGGTGATGACTTCTCTTTTCCTGCAGAAGCGCTGGCAAAAGCATACCTTCCTGAAAAAGCTTTCTCCTGGCTCTGTCCGGCTGATTGCGATCCTGCTCCGGCCGATGTCGCGATCTGCGATCTTTTTTTCAAACTTCTTCAAACGTTATTGATGGAAACTTTGAAGAAGTGGTATTCTTTTGCTGAAAATGGCGCCTACACCGGCACAGAGCCGGCATTTTTCAATATTCATGACAAGAAGTGGACGGCGCTTTTTACCGACAATTATGAGATCATTCTGAAGGAATTTACCGCGCTGGTGGAAGCACGCGACAAGAACATTGTTCCTTACATGAATCAAACACTGGCGAGCAAAGCAGAAAACTGGAACATCTTCCAATTATATGTGTGGGGGAAAAAGAAAAAAGAAAATTGCGATAAGCTTCCGGAGACCACGCGCATTATCGAAAGAATTCCGGCGATGACGCATTGCTCCTTCTCCATTCTCAAGCCGGATACCAATATCAAGCCTCACCACGGCGACAGCAATGTGATGTACCGCTGTCACTTTACACTCAGCTGCAAAGGAGGCGATATCGGAATGCGTGTGAAGGATAAAAAGATCACCTGGAAGAACGGAGAAATTTTTGCGTTCTGCGATGCCTATGAGCACGAAGTCTGGAACCGCACGAATGAAGAACGGTGGGTAATGATCATCGACATTTTACGCGAGGAATTTGAAAACGATAAAAAGAAGATCTGCGCCGAAGTAAACGCGACGCTCTGGTGGCAGCTGAAATTTCAGAAATTCTATTTCCTTGGTCACTTCCCCGCCTGGAGCCGGAAGCTGATCATGAAAGCCACAGCCTTGTTCTTTTAGCCAAAAGCCGCCAGGTCAAATTCAATCTTTTCCGTCATTTCATCATACATCTCCGAAGGACTTTCGCCGCAGCTGGCACCGTGATCATAGTATTTCTGGTGCCGGATGAGGTTCTGAAAGTGGGAAAGCATTTTCGGATCCTGGATCGTATCGATGAAATCGGAATATTTCTGATAATGTGTAAAGAAATCTCCTGCCAGCAGGTAATGAAAGATAGAATACATCCCTTCGCTTTCCGAACGGTTGATCTGCTTTGTGGGATCGCCCATTTCAGCGAAGTTGATATTATCCGGTGTATAGAAAAGCTTAATGAATTTCTCCAGGAGCATTACGGCTCCGTTGATCTTTTTATAAACTTCGTCCAGCGAAAGTGCATTGTTTTTTATGATCTTCTCATACAATGCATCCGCAACCAGCTCCGCACTGTGCATTCCAACAAAGATCCCGCTTGAAAAGATTGGATCGAGGAAGGCGCCGGCATCACCGATCATTGCATAGTTTGAACCGTATTTCTTTTCGCAGAAATAAGAGTAATCCCCATTCACCTGTACTTTATGATCCATCTTTGCTCCTCTCAGCATTTCACGCATCGGCTCCGACTCGCTGATCTCATTCATATAGATCGCTTCTTTCCAGTCGGCAGTATCCGAAAAGCGCGCTTTCTCCTGCCGCATAAAAGCATTATTGATAACGGCGCCGATGCTGAGATTGTCTTTGCTGATCGGAATCACCCAGAACCAACCGAGCTTATCTTTTCCGTTCAGGTAAACGATCTTGATCGCTCCCTGCTGCAAGGGGATATCAAAGTTTGCACCCGTCCAATGCGACCACAGTGCAACCCGGTCCAGGCCGCTGAATGTTTTTTTGACTCCCATTTTTGTTCCCAGGAAAGTATTTTGTCCGCTTGCATCCACCAGGAACTTAGCTGTAAAACTCTTACTTTCTCCTTCTTTTGTGATCGCCATCACTTCCACTCCGCCGTCGGGCCGGTTAAGGTCCATATTTTTAACCGCATGTTCTTCCAGCACCGTCGCACCTTTTACCCGTGAATTATTCAGGAGCATCTCGTCGAACAGGGATCGCTTCACGTGGAAGGACAGATAACTTCTATTCTTTATGATACTTTTAAAGCACCAGAGCGACTGGCTTTTCCCATCGTTGGAAATAAAATTTACGCCGGGTTTCCTTGGAGAGATCCGCTTCAGCTCTTCGATCACTCCTAGTTTTTTCAGAACGTCATACGATGCCGGGATCAACGATTCGCCGATGTGCTCTCTTGGAAATTTTTCTTTTTCCAGGATCAGTACTTTCATTCCTTTTTGCGACAGAAAAGAAGCGCAGGTGGAACCGGACGGTCCGCCCCCGATAATGATGACATCAAACAGCTGCATTAGAGAGAGAATTTATTTACCAACGAATATACAAAATAATGAATGGGGAGCCGCTCTGGCCAGCGGTTGATTTATTTGTTAAATTCGTCCATCCCGGAAAATCAATGAAAGTCGATCAACTTACCTTTACCCGCTTTGCCGCTGCCATTATTGTAGTTATTTTTCACTACGGCCTCAAAAGCGCGCCTTTTAATAACGGGATCCTGCATGATTTTATGAACCAGGGAGGTGATGCGGTCAGCTATTTTTTTTGTCTTTCGGGTTATATCCTCGCCCAGGTATATTACGAGGGCGACTCAACGGCGTTAAGCAAGCGGACCTTCTTTATAAAACGATTTGCCCGGATCTATCCTTTATATTTTTTAGGATTTGCTGCAGCGCTCATCACCGGCTTGATCACTGCAGGAGTTCTTCCCATGGGCTACAGCATAATTTTACAGATGCTCGGCCTTCATGCATGGGTACCCGGGATCATGCTGGAGATCAACTATCCTGCCTGGTCCGTTTCCGTTGAACTGCTGTTCTATGCTTGTTTCCCTTTCCTTCTCTCCCTTTTTGCGAAACGTTCGGGCAGGTATATTATCAACTTCACTTTGGCGATATGGACGATCAGCACTATTATCTTTATTCTTCTTGTTCCGAATCTCCGGGAGGAAGCGATGATCGAGTTTACCCTTTTCTTTCCGCTGCTTCACCTGAATGCATTTATCTTCGGCGTGGCCGCAAACATTATATTGAAGCGCCGCTTTTCCACGATCCGTGTGAGCCCGACCATCAGTACATTGGTATTTTCAGCGGCCATTATTCTTCTCTTCTTTATCATGGGAACTTACAATGTACTGGTACCATTCCTTCACAACGGGCTGCTGGCCCCGATCTTCATGCTGATGATCATTTCATTGCATGTGAATACAGGTTTCCTCTCGCGGATATTCTCACTGAGACCCCTGGTTTTCCTGGGCGAGATCAGCTATGGGATCTATGTCCTGCAACACCCGGTCCGGATGTGGTTTGAGCAGATCATTGTAAAGTACGGCTTGGAATTGACGGAGACCTTCAAGTTTTACTCATTTGTGATTGTCCTCGTCTTCGCTGCTTCTGTCGCCTACTTTTTTATTGAGCGCCCCTGCAGGAGGTGGATTACAGAGAGGATAGGGGAAAAGTGAAATGGGAAATGTAAACAGAGAGAAGTATCGTAAACGATGAACAGAAGATTGTTCGGGAGATTGCTTCGTCCTGCGTCCTCGCAATGACGCTGAACGGGGAAGATGTGAAATGGGAAATGTAAACAGAGAGAAGTATCGTAAACGATGAACAGAAGATTGTTCGGGAGATTGCTTCGTCCTGCGTCCTCGCGATGACGCGGAATTAATATCTTGTGCTTCGCAAAAGTAATTCTCGCAATGACGCTGGAATAATATTGCTGAAATGATATTATTGTTTCCTAGAAAGCGATTACAATCCCAGCAGACGGGAAATGATATTCCGTTGAATATCGGAAGTTCCGGAATACAGCGTACTGCCCAGCGCATCGCGAAGAATTCTTTCAATTCCAAATTCAGTCATATAACCGTTTCCTCCGAATACCTGCATTGCATCCGTAGCACAAGTTACAAAAGCCTCGCTGGTAAAAAGCTTGGCTGCCGATGCATGGATCATATTATCGCGGTTCTTTTCGAGGCCAGAGGCTGCTCTGTAAACCATCAATGCCGCCGCCTCTGTCTGTACTTTCATATTCGCTATCCGGTGAGCGACTGCTTGCTTTTTACCGATCACTTCTGAACCCGACTTGCGGCTTTGTGCATAGGCGATACACTTTTCAAGGAGCCGCCGCATTGTTCCGACATGACAAGCGGCAATGCAGGTCCGCTCCCACTCCATCGAATGATTGAAAACGACCGCTCCTCCGCCTTCACCACCGATCAGTGCATCAGCGGATGCTTCTACATTTTCGAAAACGATCTCCGAGATCCCGGAGGTTCGTAATCCCATTTTTTCAAATTTCTGCCCGATCCGGCATCCCGCTGTTTTCAGATCCAGCAGAAAAGCGCTGATGCCGCCGTAATAGCCCTTCGATGCATCTGTAAGCGCATATACCAGCACCATATCGCCGACAGGGCCATTTGAACAGAAGGTTTTATTACCATTAATGATGTATTTATCTCCTTTCCGTTCCGCTTTTGTCTGAATGCTGAATACATCCGAGCCCGATTCACTTTCCGTCATGGCATTGACAGCGATCTTTTTTCCATTGCAGAGATCCGGAAGGAATTTTTTCTTTTGTTCCCCCGATCCGAATTTCCAGATAGGAACAACACAGGCAAGCAGGTGGGCGCAAATCGAAAAATTCAAACCTCCGTCTTCGGAACCATAACCTAATGCTTCAAGCGCGACTGCAGCGCTGACCGCGTCGAGGCCCGCGCCACCGAATGACTCACCGACAGGAAGTCCTGTCAGCTTCTGATCCGCACATTTCTGCCAGAGCTCGCGCAGAAATTTTTGCTCCCGGTCACGACCGGCAACATCCTTATTCAATTCCTTTTTCGCAAAAGCAATAATATTTTCACGGATCAAATCCTGCTCTGAGGTAAAAGAAAATTCCATCATAAGGTTTGTTTTAGTTTCTGATAATCGATTTTGTGACTGGATGTATATGGCAGCGAATCAACAAAAATAAAATCATTCGGGATCATATACGACGGTAAATGAGCCATGCAATATTCCTTCATTTTTATCAATGAACGCTTACTCTCGTCACCGACGATCACAACCGCAGAGATAAGAACGCTTTCATCGGAAGAATTATAAACTACGGCACAGGAAACAATGTCGGGATGCCTGTCAAGAACCGTTTCAATTTCATCCAGCTCGATGCGATAGCCATTTCGCTTCACCATCCGGTCCCTCCTGCCTCTGAAAATGTAGTTTCCATCTTCATCGGTACTCACCAGGTCGCCGGTGCGATACCACTTTCTGCCGCTTTCATCAGCCTGGAAAATACCTTCCCCGCTGCGGTTCCAGTATCCGAGCATCAAGCCTTTACCGCTTATGCATAGTTCTTCGTCCTGAACTTTACTCTCATAATGCGGACATACTTTTCCGATCGGCATCGGACCGGTAAATTCTGCCGGAACCTCGAACCAGGTGCAAACATTCGTTTCAGTGGGTCCATAAAGATTATAATATACAGCGTCCGGAATTTTTTTTCTTAATGCATTGAATTTATTCAGTGGAAAAACTTCGCCGGCAAAAAGAATCTTTTTCAGCGGGCTGAGATCATATTTTTCCATCTTGCCAAAATCACAAAGCATGCTTAGCAAAGAAGGAGTCGAATACCAGGTGGTGATCTTTTGCTCCGCAATGAGCTGCGCCAATAGCAGTGGCTGCTTTCCTGTGTCTTCTGAGATGAGTACAAGACGGGCACCGTGTTTTATCGAAACAAAAATATCGAAAACGGAAAGATCGAAATGAAAAGGAGCATGCGAAGAAAATATATCATTATCATCGGGTGAAAAAACTGCCGAGCACCAATTGATAAAATCAAGCGCGCCTGCATTCGAGTACATTACGCCTTTCGGAATTCCGGTAGAGCCCGAAGTATATAATACATAGGCAAGATCGGCAGGTGAAACGGGAAGATCCTTTTTTTTATTGACGGCAAGGAGCAATCCATCGCCAATAGAACCGACACGTGAAAAAAGATCTTCATAATGGATCCACTGATCTTCGGGAACAACAAGCGCTGCGGCGCTGCAATTTTCGATGATAAAACGATTCCGTTCCAGCGGCGCCGAAAAATCAACAGGAAGATAGGCCGCATCCGTTTTAAGAATACCGAAAAGTGAACTCAGGGAAGTCAGGGATTTCGGGCAGCACAGGGCGACCCTGTTCCCGCTTCCGATCTGGAGACCGGCAAGCTGGCCGGCAAACGCATCGGCCCGGGAATTAAGCTCCCTGTATGTCAGCTTGCCAGCACCATGCACAACAGCGATGTGCTCCGGGAACCGGTGGGCGGAATTTTCAAGCAGACGGTATAATTTATTGTGACTGGCCATTCAGTTTTTTTGCAACAAAGCCGGCAATGATATCCACGGTATCCAGGTTATCGCGGTCGACTTCGTGCGCTTCAAACTCAAAATGATAGGTCTGCTCGAGGAACACTACTAACTGCATGGTCAGGATGGAATCGATCAATCCGCCGCTGATCAATGGTGTTGTATCGGTAAGTTCCTTGTCGTTATTCTTCAGAAAGCGCTCTTTGATGAAAGCTCTAACCGTTTCCTTGATGTCGTTAGTATTCATTTGCATTTATTTTGATACAAGATATAAAATCATTTTTTGATACCGAAAACCGGCCCGAGGTTTTTCTTGAGCTCCCGGTAAAAGCGGGCAGCCATGAGACGGTGACCCAGCACATTCGGATGGGTGTTCCATTCCGAGATCTGGATCAGCTTCCGGTCCGTGTCGCCATATGCATCACGCATATCCAGCGTTACATAGCCCATACTTTCCGTGAGGGCCTTCAGCTCCTCGAATTCTTTCTGATCGACTGTTTCCGTTGTTGTCGGCAGGAACACCCAAACAGGAGTAGCATTGTTCTCCTTGCATTTCCTTGCGATCTCTGCATAACCCCATTTCACGATCTCGTCGACATAAGGTGTGAGTAATTCCCGGATCTGTAAAGCGCTCATATAGGATTTAACGCCCGCTTTACTTTTGATCTCCTCAAGGAATTGATATTTCAGCGGTTCCTTATGCTTGATGAGCGCAGTAAAATCTTTGATCACTTTTCCTTTTTCATCCGAATGGGCAAAATAGATCACCGCATCCGGATGGTATTTGAAGACTGTGGTATTGCAAAGCTCCACGTGCTGCATCAGGTAGTAAGCACCGGCAGCGAAATTGAGGATCTCCAGCTTTGAATGATAATAATCGATGCCTTCTTTGTTCATCCGTTCTTCCACAATTGCCTCGAAGACCTCATCGTTGTTCACACCAGAGCCCATTTCATAGGAGCCGCCAAGAAGTGCCGCACGATAGGTGTGTGGAGGTTTTTCGACCGAATATTCTTTGTCGCGGATCCCGAATGAATTACTCCGGAAGTCGTGATCGATCCCTTCGATCTTCAGATTCGGCTTCATCCGGCGATGCATGATGTCCTGCGTAAGATAATACGCATCGGTATACGGATTCTTTCTCACCATCTTTTTGAACGACTTGCCGCCGATGCCGATCGTTTGCTGCTCATCTCCCTCGATGAGGCGATCGTAATAACCTATTTCAGCATTTGTTTTATCGATGATGTTCGGGGAACTGTTGGCCATGTTCTGAACAAGCGATTGTAAGCCCGCCGGCATTGCCGACTGAACCGGCTTAAACGAACATAACAGCAGCAGAAGGAGAGAAGGCAGTGTCAACGCCAGCGTGTCCGAGGGCTTTATTGAAAACAATGAGCGTATTCGCTCTTCTGTCATTAAAAGCTGAGCGAGCACAATAAAAATAATAATATAGAATGTAAACGATAGTACATGAAGCAATTGACCCGGTGTAAATACCTTTGCCTTCGAAAGGATGAACAGCCAGTCCTCCAGTGAGCGGCTGTTCCAGAGTGACCACATCACTGACATAAAGAGAAACATTCCGAGAATCCTTAGCGCTCTGAAGCCGAAATACCCAAAGTCCCTTTTGCTTGCTTCATTCTTTTTTCCCGCGATCGTTCTCCTTTCGATGATCACGGAATTGATGGTGATGCAAGCTCCTACGGTCAGCCAGAAGATCGCATCGATCAGCTTCACGGAAAAGGAACCGGTTACCCAAAACAATTGCCAGCTGTGCAGCAGCCAGGTAACCACGAAGGTTGTCATCATCGTGACTGCCAGAAGATTCTTCTTTACGTATTTTTTATAGCGGAACATGATCGGGTAAAAGAACACTTTCAGAATAAAATCCCGCCAGTAAATATTGATCCTTCTCCAGAGATCCACGAAGCTGGTCGCGATAAAATAATTATCGAATACCGGTGGAAGATTCATCCCGAACATGCAAAGCAATCCGACGATAAAGTGAAAGATGCCCGACAAGCGCAGGATCAGCGAGTAGCTCACGGTGATGTATTGCAGGAGTGAAGGAAGATCCGCAACACTTGTTGTGTCGATCAGCAAATTAAAGCAGATCAGGCGATACACCATGATGTGTGTAAGTCCGCGCAGCATCCAGCGAACGCCCTTCTGCCAGGTCTCCTTCTCGGGAACGCTATGCCAGTTCCTTACATAATTTTTGTAATCGATGATCGGAAAAAAAAGAAAAAAAATGTTCGGAAAAAGAAAGAAGTACGTGATGCTCTGCCACCCGGATTTCGGTACCAGTCCATGCTTCAGCTCATACAGGTAAATGATCAGCCGGAACATGAACATCGGCACAAAATACATGATCGCCATGCTCATCCAGGGAATGAAAAATATTTCTGTACGAAAAACAGCGAGGAAAAGCCCAACGACGAGGATCAGGGCGAGCCGTAAATTAAACCGAAGCGGCAAATGACAAATCAGGATCAGCGTACCGCTGCCGAGCAGCATGAAGCTGCCTGCAAGTATACCGAATGCCGAATAGATGATCCCGATGGTGAACAAGGCGAGAAAAGCCGGCCGGAAGCGAAAAGGAAGAAAGCTGTATATCACAAATGCGATCAAAACGGGAACTGCATATTCGATAATTCCCGACGACTTCTCCACCTGGAAGCGAACAACAATGAGAAATAATAAACCAAGCTGGATCAGCGCCAAAAAAAAAGCGCGCAAACGATCCGCGGAAAAAAGATCGGGCTGCACTGCGGGAATACCCTGACGAAAAGCAAAGAAATCGCGTATACGTTGCATGGATGCTTAATTACAGGCCTTACAAATATCCCAAATATAGCCAAATTAATACAGATTAATTGCTATTTTTACTTTGAAATACGGCCGTTAAATGATTGACAACGCTTCGCTTCCCCGCATCGCTTTTATTGTTGGAATGGGCCGTTCCGGTACCACATTGCTCACCAATATGCTGAACTCCAATTCAGCGGTTGTGGCCAGTCCCGAAAACGAATTTATCATACATTCGTTCAGCACCTTTGAACATAAAGATTTCAATGATCCCAAGGTGGTAGATGCATTCATTGATGTTTTCAACCATAACTTCAACCGCGTGATCAGCATCTGGAAACCCGGGCCTGATCTTAAAAGGGACATTGCCGCGCTAAGCGATAAAAGCTTCGCGAACGTATGTAAAATGGTTTACCTGAATTATCCCTTGTCCGAAAAAGCAAAGTCCGGTATAAAATGGGTGATCGACAAGAACCCGTTCTACTCGCTTCACATCGACACACTTCACAGGCTGTTTCCCGAAGCGAAATTCATTGTCATCGTGAGAGATTACCGCGACAATATTATTTCACGAAAAAAATACTCCGATGAAACGGTTCCTCTGCATAAGCTTGCTGCGCACTGGAACTATTTCTATGAGCAGATCTTCAGCAGCCTGAAGAACAACCGGCTCGCACATCACCTGGTCCGCTATGAGGACCTTGCCTCGGATCCGGTAAATTCGCTGAAGGGAATTTGCAGCTATCTCGGAATTGATTACTCAGATGAAATGCTCAACTTCCAGGAGCTTTCTAAAAAGCAAAAGGAGCATGCTGCAGGGACGATTTCCAGGGAAAAGAATGAGAAGATCCAGCGCATGCATTCCAACCTTGAAAAAAAGGTAAATACCGAACGGATAAATGCTTTTGTCAGTGAGTTAAAACCTTCGGAGATCGCCTTGCTTGATTATGCCTGTGCAGGATTTGCAGAAAAATTCGGTTATAAAAAATATGATCCGGATGCGAAGGTTGCTCTCCCCGATAAGCTCAGCTATCGCTTCTCACGACTGAAAACAAGGATCTTCAGGATCTGGAACCGCTTGCGTTATGCGATGCCGGTTTCACTCAGGCCTTCTCCTTCGCGGAAGCGGATTTAATAAAACCAAGATCGGCATGTCGCCGGATCAGCTGCTTCATTTTCACGGATGCAGGAACAAAGAAGAGTAGTTGATCTTTTTTGATATCTGCCCATGAATACACGATGATCCCGATGTGGCGCAGAAGTACGGTGATCCGTTTTTGAATTGTTACCGCTTCATATTCTTTGTAACCGACAACAGAAGCTGATCGTGCGCAGATCGCATCGCAGATCCTGATCTCTTCATTGCTCAGCTCAGTTTGCCACGCATTTGTACGGCTCGTATTTACAGGTTTCGCGAGGTCAGCGTATTTTTTCGCGAAGTATTTTTTGTGCTTATCATCCACGGTCATCGTGCTCGTATCAACGGCCGCGGTGTTTTCCCCCGTAGTTGCTTCCCGTCCGTCAACACCAAGAAAGTCATACACTCTTTTTATCGAAGCTTCGTTGTCGCTCACCATGTCTTCATAGCGCAGCAACAGAACGCGTTCACGGTTGCGGTTGTAAAATTTCCATGCGATGTTATTGAATACTTTCCAGCGGGTAGCATTGTATGGAACGGCGGGAGATTTAAGATAAGCATTTTGCTTCCGCGATAAAACGTTTGCCCTGTAATCCCGGACCAGCCAGATAAATTTTGCTTCCGGCAGGTAATCTGCAATGTGCTGTGACACCAATGTAAAAGCCGGATTCTTATCGACCAGGATCTTCGCATCCGATTTATCGTAACCGGCCACCCTGAATTCCGAATAGATGATCTTACTGAGCTCTTCATAATCCAGTTCACGTTCTGCGACGATCTTCAGGATCTTTTCTTTCGCTGCAGATCTGTCCAATTCCCAGCCGACGAGCGGATGAGATAATTCAAAAATGCGGATCTCCTCAAAGATCATTTCGATCTGTTCAGCAGTAAACCGTTTCAGGTTGCGGTAATCGTTCAGGAAAAAAACAAAAAAGTTAGCTTCCGGCAACGCGTGGAGCTTCGGATGGGAATTGAGGATCTTGTTGAGCAATGTTGTTCCTGAACGACCAATCCCGATAATAAAGGTGAGTTGTTTGTCGACCGGTTCGATCACGTTGGGATGGGCATAAAAAACAAAATGGGATCATCGTTAAATGAACCCATTTTACTATGATTTAGTTGAGATTATTTCTTTTTGTTCGCAGCCTGCTTCTTATCCTTGTATGCAACCAGATCTTTGGTAGCGACAACCTGTCCATCAATGGTAACGCTTGGAATCTGCGCTTTGATGAACATTCTCTGAAGCGCTTCCATTGTTCCGCCTTTCATCATTTTCAATGAATAAGCGATCTTGTTGGGAGCATCTCCAGCCTTCATGGTTACATCCTTTACAACCTGCTCTTTTTTGAAAGAATCAGCATATTTCTGCTGGGTCGTTTTATCTACGTTATCCAACTGGAATGTAAGAATGATAGTCTGCTTATCTACTTCCTGCTTTGCAGTTTTTGTATTCAGATAAGCCATTGAGCTCTGAGCAACAGCATTTACCGATAGCATAAATGATGCAATAACGAATAAGGAGGCGATTTTTTTCATCGTTTTAGTTTTTTATTTAGACTAATGTATGACTTATTATTGAATATTTAAAATGTACTTCTTATACAGTAATTCAGATGCCAGTTAAAGCAAATTGGTTGCATCCTTTCAAAAATTCCTCAAAAGCATCAAAAATCAGCAAAATACGTTGAAAATCAACTATTTATCTCTCAACAACTGGAGCCAGCCGGTGTACATATAGTCCTTGCTGTCGATTCCGCGTCCATTGATAATATAATAGTATGTTCCATCCGGTGCGGGCTTACCATTTTTTGCGGTCCCGTTCCATCCTGCATTTGCATCTGTCCACTCGTACATTTTCAGGCCCCAGCGATCGTAGATCGTTGCTTTGAAATCGGTCAGACTTTCCGCAAGCACGGCATGGAATGTTTCGTTTTCACCGTCGCCGTTCGGTGTAAATACGTTCGGAACGGTTAATACTGAGATCTCTTCCACATGAATAATGATGGAAGCTGTATCCTGGCATCCGTTTGCGTTCGTCGCGATCAGTGTCACGAGGTAATTATTCATTCCAACGAAAGTCGTTGTAGGATCCAGGGCTGTTGAGCTCGTTCCATTTCCGAAAGTCCACATATAAGTGGAAGCTCCCGAACTTAAATTGGTAAAGTCAACGGTAAGCGGACTGAGACCGGTTGTTGGATTTGCTGTAAACGCTGCATTGATGCCATCCACATTGATGACCAGTGTTGAATCCGTCTGGCAAACACCCGAACCAACCGTATAAATAATGGTCACATTTCCCGAAAGTCCGGAAGGATCAAACGTATTTCCGGTAACACCCGGACCGCTGAAAGTCCCTCCCGAGGTTCCGGTAACCAATGAGCCCAGGTTGATCGGAGGTGCACCTGCGCATATGTTTGCCGGCAATGTCCAGTTCGGAGCACCTACTGCATTGACCAGCACGTGAACAGTATCTGAGTCGCCGCAGGTTCCGGGGATCGAATAAGTAATAACATATTCACCCGGAGAAACCGTGTTCGGGTTGAAAACACCGGTAGAAGCATTCACCCCTGAGCCGCTCCAGGTTCCGCCCGGGTTAGCCGCTGTGAGGGTCACCGCCGGATCATCATTACATAAAATAGCTCCTGCGGTAATCGTAGCATTCGCCGGGGTTGTCACCGTTATATTCTGCGTGGTTGTGCTCACACAAGGTGTTGTACCAACCGTATAGGTCACAGAAATAGTACCGCTCAATCCGGAAGGGTTGAAGGTGCTGCCTGTTACGCCTGAACCGCTCCAGGTTCCGCCGCTGGTAGCAGTTCCTGCCAGCAGTGTGTTGAGGTTGAATGAAGGATCGGATTGACAAACAGTGAGCGTGGACCAGGTTGAATTGGAAGCAGGAACAATATTCACGGTAATTGTATCTGCACCCGAGCAGGCGCCTGAAGTAGTGTAAGTGATCACGTTCGGACCCGTGGCTGCGGTAGCCGGATTGAAGGCCCCGGTTGCCGTATTCGTAATTCCTGTCCCTGCCCATATTCCACCCGTTCCGGTGCTCGAGATCGTAAATGGTGAGGCGTCAGAACAAAGTGTCGATACCGGAGTAATGACCGGAACATTCGTCGGATCCACAAGAACAGTGTCGGTGAAATAGGCGTTGCACGGTCCCCATTGGATCATCAGCGTGACGGGATAAGAACCACCGGCAGGAAATGTATAGGTCGGGTTCTGAAGCGTATCGTCATAGATCCCATCGTTATTGAAGTCCCAGTTCCAGCCGGAAATACTATCGGTCGGTGTTGACATATCCGTAAAGCTCATCGGCGTTCCTGCGCAAACCGGTGCAGTGCTGAAGCCTGATACAGGATTATTCGGACTGGTTGGAACACTGACGGTCAGCGTTGAGCTGCAGGTAGAACCGGTAACGGAAGTCATGGTCACCTCATATGTTCCTCCTATATTGACGCTTACCGTTTGATTCGTAGACGAGCCGATGATGCCCGTGGTTCCTCCGGCAGTGGTGTTTACCCAATCGTAAGTGGCTGCACCGGAAGGAGCAGACAGCGTAATGGATGATCCGCCGCAGATCGCCGGAGAAGATGTGATCAGTCCGCTGGAGCTGCAATCCGCATCAATGTATGCATATCCGAAGTGACCACCCTGTGAACAGTCGGAAGATGTAAATTCCAGTGTAACACATTGTCCGATATAAGCGGCCAGCGGCACAAACACCGTTGTCCACGGACGATAGTAAACATCGGTAGTTCCTGTAACAAGAGTAAATCCGACGATCGGTGGTTTTGCGATCACCTCGTAATCTCCGCAGGGAAGAATCGTACCCGATGCATCGCGCAGCTTCACTTTAAAATAAGGACGCTCCGGATCGGTATGGCCTACCACGGGATCCTGTAAAACCACTGCATAACGATAAGTAAAATTTGTGCTGGAAGCATCTACGGTAAAGGAAATACTTGCTCTTGAAGCGCCGGCACCGGTAGTTGTTCCATCGCCGATCATAAGTGAAGCGCTGCCGCCGCCACCGGGTGCTACCAGCGGTAATGACGGACCAACCAGTGGATCGAAGCCGCCTACCGCTTCAAGTGTATGCGCCGATGAAGAGAATCCCGCAACAAGACTGCATGGATCCGGGCTGGTAGAGCAAGCTGTTCCGCTCCAGTAGTCCCAGAATGCGCTTCCCGACTCAAAACCAGGATTGTTGCATGGGGATCCGCAGTTAAAAGGCGTTGGAGTGGTTCCGCCGCCGATCATACTTTTTTGAGCATTCGAAGCCGCAACAATCTCATTTTTATGTATGAGATAATCCTTGTAAAGCGGCATATATTTTTTCTGCACCTGTGTAAAAAAAGCTTTTGTTTCAGGAACAGTATTGATCTGCCCGGTTCCCACTTTCAGGATCAGTTCCTGTCTGTCGGCTTTGAATTTTCCCTTCAGATAATATTTGAACCAGGTCATGTCGTTCATGTCGCCATGATTCGCCACTACGATATAATTTATAAAGCTGGCTTCGTCAACGCTTTCCAGCAGAATGTTCGTTTTGTTTTCATACTTCGACCATTCGGAAGAGGAAATACCTGCCGGTGCAGTTGTTTTTTGCGCAGTTGCGGAAAAGCAAAATGCAAGAAGCGCAATCGGTAATAACGAGTAAATTTTTTTCATGTGTGGAAAATTTGTTTTGCAAGCCGACGGAGTTCACTATAATATTCTGTCCGGTGTGGAACAAAAATTATTACAGTTCATTTCATCAGTGGAGTAAGCTGTTTAGTTTTTAGTTTTGAAGGAATGAAAATACAACGTTTTACCGAGAAAAAAAAATCTTTGTTTTTTTCAAAAATTCAGATGAAAGCACTTATTAACAATTTCTGGTGATTTTACTTATTAACAAGGGTCAAAGAAAGCCGTGGAAGCCATAAATTTGAGCTTCTTTTTTTAAATTTTTTTTGCGGAATGTCGAAAACCTATTTAGATGAATTGAACCCGGTCCAGCGGCAGGCGGTTGAGTGTACGGAAGGACCGGTAATGATCATTGCCGGTGCCGGTTCGGGTAAAACACGGGTGCTTACTTACCGGATCGCTCACCTGATGCAAAAAGGCATCGATCCTTTTAACGTTCTTTCCCTGACCTTTACCAATAAAGCTGCGCGGGAAATGAAGGAGAGGATCGCTAAGATCGTTGGAGAGAGCGAGGCAAAGAACCTCTGGATGGGTACCTTCCACTCGGTTTTTGCGAGAATACTAAGAAGCGAGGCGGAGAAGCTGGGCTATCCTTCCAATTTCACGATCTATGATACAGATGACGCCAAGAACCTCATCAAAACCATTTTGAAAGAGCAGGGACTGGATGAAAAAATATATAAGCCGGGAAGTGTTCTTTCAAGGATCTCAGCAGCAAAGAATAATCTTATTTCCGCCCAATCCTACCTCGCAAATGCACAGATCCAGGAGGAGGACCGGATGGCCGCGAAACCTAAAATGGGGATCATCTACGAGATCTACCGCAACCGGTGCTTCAAAGCAGGAGCCATGGATTTTGACGACCTGCTTTTCAATACGAATATTTTACTGCGTGACTATCCCGCTGTGCTTCACAAGTACCAGCATAAATTCCGCTACATCCTTGTAGATGAGTACCAGGATACGAACTTCTCCCAATATGTGATCGTAAAGCAGCTTGCCGCAGCCTTCCGTAACATCTGCGTTGTGGGTGATGATGCACAAAGTATCTACGCTTTCCGCGGAGCAACGATCCAGAACATTCTGAATTTTGAAAAAGATTATCCCGAGCTGAAGATCTTCAAGCTGGAGCAGAATTACCGCTCTACAAAAAATATTGTCGGCGCAGCAAACTCTGTGATCGCAAAAAACAAGGATCAGCTTAAAAAGACGGTCTTCACCGATAATGCAGAAGGAGAGATCATCAAAGTAGTGTGCACGGAGAGCGACAATGCCGAAGGAAATTTTGTTGCGAATTCCATCTTCGAAACAAAGATGAATGAACGCGCCCATAATCGTCATTTTGCAATCCTCTACCGGACCAATGCGCAATCGAGGGCGATGGAAGAAGCATTGCGCCGGCAGAATATTCCTTACCGGATCTACGGCGGACTTTCTTTCTACCAGCGGAAAGAGATCAAGGATCTTCTCTCCTATTATCGCCTCGCGATCAATAACAATGACGAGGAAGCCCTGAAACGTGTGATCAACTATCCTGCAAGAGGGATCGGCGATACAACGCTCGACAAGATCATCGTCGCAGCGAACGACCATAACATCAGCCTCTGGAAAGTGATCGAGAATATCCAGGAGTTTGAGATCGGCCTCAATTCCGGCGCGAAAACAAAAGTGGACGAATTCGCGAGCATGATCAAGAGCTTCTCAGCAATGCTGAAAACGCAAAACGCGTATGATCTCGGACAGCATATCGCGATTCACTCCGGCATTCTGAAAGATCTTTATGCTGACAAATCTCCCGAGGGCGTCAGCAGGCATGAAAATATCCAGGAATTATTGAATGGATTGAAGGAATTTACCGACGACTTTGAAGCGCCGGTGACGGATCCTGATATGGATGAAGAGGGGATCAGCAGCGAAAACGGGAATGAAAACGAAGGTGAGGAAAAAGGCAACGGAACATTATTCGAAGATGAAGCTTCTCCCGCTGAAGAGCTGAAAGATGGTCCAACACTCGATCTTTTCATGCGTGATATTGCGCTGATGACAGATGCGGATAAAAAGACCGAAACGGAGGAAGACAAAAACCGGGTAGTGCTGATGACGATCCATTCTGCGAAAGGATTGGAATTTCCGTATGTGTATATCGTCGGACTGGAAGAAAATCTTTTCCCTTCACAGATGTCGCTAACGGACCGCGCCGACCTGGAAGAAGAAAGAAGATTATTTTACGTGGCCCTCACCCGTGCTGAAAAACGCGTGACACTCTCCTACTCCACCACACGCTATCGTTGGGGCAACCTGATCTATAGCGAGCCGAGCCGTTTTATAGAAGAGCTGGATCCGAAACACATCGAGCTTCCGGTCGAAAGTCCGTCAAGAATGTTCAGCGACGATGAGGGATATTCAAAGCCGAAGCTGCAAACCGGCACTGCGAAGCCGAAGCAAACCTACGAGCAGCGGCCGGTAATGGGTAAAAAGCTTGTGAAAGCAAGTGCTGCAGCAAAGAACACTTCTGATTTCGACACGGAAAGCCTGCGCGCTTTACAGGTTGGCTCACAGGTTCAGCATGATCGTTTCGGAAATGGAAAAGTGATCAGCATGGATGGAGATTTCCCGAATAACAAGGCGACGATCTTTTTTGAAGGCGTCGGACAAAAACAATTGCTGATCAAATTCGCGAAGCTGAGGATTGTAGAGTAGCTCGCAAAAATAACCGCAGAGGGTCAGAGAAGAAGGCGGAGGACCGCACTCGCCTATACGTAGCTTCGGCCAAGTGCGGTTAATTGTAAGTTCAAATTTTAATTTCTTTAATATCATTAGCCATCATTTTTATCCTATGGGCGCACTCAAATATTTTTTTCTGAAATTATTCTCTCCAAAGGGAGTGATCTCACAACCAAAAAACGCAAAACCAACGGGCAAATCATTCTATGATCATCGGATGAAAAGCCTGGACGGAAAGGAGATTGACTTTTCGGTCTACAAAGGAAAAAAATTACTGATCGTTAACACGGCATCGGAATGCGGCTACACACCACAGTATGACGAGCTCCAGCATCTCCATGAAACCCAGGGGGACAAGATCACGATCCTTGGCTTTCCTTCCAATGATTTCGGCGGACAGGAGCCGGGTACGAATGAGGAGATCGGGGCATTCTGCCGGAAGAATTTCGGAGTAACGTTCCAGCTTTTTGAAAAGTCAGATGTGATCGGAAAAAATCAAAACGCTGTTTATCGCTGGCTCACGGATAAAACTGAGAACGGATGGAACACGGAAGCACCCAATTGGAATTTTTGCAAGTACCTCATTTCTGAAAAAGGAGAGCTGCTGAAATTTTATTCATCAGCGGTGAGCCCGGTGGGGGATGAAATATTGAAACAACTGTGATTTTTCACCGCGGAGAATCGGAGAGGACCACGGAGCAGATAATCTTTAACATTCATCTCCGCGCAAACGCTGTAAGAATCAGATCTTAACGAATTTTTTTACACTGCTTTTCCCTCCTGAGAAAACGACCACGGAATAAACACCTTTGGTTAAAGCGGAAACATCCAGCGCTTTTTCTCTGCTTTCCTTCACTAACCTTCCGTTCATATCAAAGATCCGGATCGAGGAAATATTTTTTCCATTGACCGTTACGGTATTTTCCGATGGATTCGGATAAAGTTCGAAGCTGTTCTCTTCTGTAAGATCATTTACACTGAGTAGCTGACTCAATTTATATTTCCTGAAGAACAGCCAGATCTTCTCAGAGGCATTAAAGTCCTCACAGGTCACCCCGATCGGATACATTCCCGGCCAGGTATGTCCGCCGCCATTGATCTTATAGAGTTCCACGGTTGACCCGTTATCACCTCCGCTCCACACATAATGATCCGCAGTTGCTCCGTCGGAAGTATTGATATCCGGCACAGCATTGTACGCAGGAACAGGATTGCAATGATCGCCTGCATACCAGTATTTCACCAGCGTATCGATGTTCATCACTCCGCTGCTTCCACCGTAAGGAACAGTTCCGTCAGCCGTTCCATGGATCTGCATCACCGGCATAGGGTGTGTGGGAGAGCAGGTGGATTGCTGATAGGTGGTCATACTGCCCGTCACGGAAGCGATAGCAGCAACACGATTACTGAGGGCACAGGCAAGAGTGTGGCTCATAAAACCGCCGTTACTCATACCGCAGGAATATACACGATCCAAATCGATGTTGTATGTCAGATCCAGGCTGTCGATCAGCACCGACAGAAATCCGACATCATCCACTGTCATTCCGAAACCGGAGTTCCAGGTAGGTTGTCCCATGTAAATAGTTGCATTCGGATAAACCATCAGGAAGTGAGCGGTATCAGCGATCACATCGAAATTCGTATACAGCTGCTGAGCGGCAGCATTGGAAGTATAGCCATGGATATTATAGATCAGCGGCCATGCGGTTGCCCCGGTATAAGCTGAAGGAACATAAATGCGGTAGTTTCTGTATACGCCGCCGGTGTAGATGCTGTCGATGATGGTGGTGCCGGCGAAAGCAGAAAAAGAAAAAAACAATATTAAGGGAAAGAGTAGTGTTTTGCGCATGGTATTGGGTTTCAGTTAAACTAAGATAGGAAAAAAATCCGCTGCCTCCTTCACCACTAAGTCACTAAGTTCAAGAGGTACACTAAGAACTTGTCAAACCGAAGCTCTTAGTGTTTCTTTTGCGTTCTTAGTGGCTTAGTGGTAAGAAAACATAATCCATCAAAAAAGCCGCTCATTTCTGAACGGCTTCTGATTTATTCTTAACTGGAGAAATGTTTTCCGTATTAACTATTCAGCATTACCGGCATTACCAGCATCAGCACATCTTCTGCTGAATTTTCTTTTTCTCCCGGGAGAAGGATACCTGCCCGGTTAGGAGCGCTCATTTCGAGATTTACATTTTCGCAGCTGAGGTTGGTCAGCATCTCTGCCAGGAACTTCGAATTAAAACCGATCTCCATGTCTTCACCAGCATACTGACAAGTAAGACGCTCGCTTGCTTCATTTGCAAAATCTAAGTCTTCAGCAGAAATGCTCAGCTCGCTTCCTGCGATCTTAAGACGGATCTGGTGAGTGGTTTTATTGGAGAAGATAGAAACACGTTTGATCGAGCTCAGGAAAGAAACACGGTCAACCGTAAGCTTGTTGGGATTTTCTTTCGGGATCACCGCTTCGTAGTTCGGATATTTTCCATCGATGAGGCGGCAGATCAGGTTGGTATTTTCGAAAGAGAAGAATGCGTTTGTATTGTTGTATTCGATCTTTACTGCACCGGTGATGCCTGCCAGTGTATTTTTGAGCAGGTTCAGCGGTTTTTTAGGGATGATGAAGCTCGATGCAGCTGCAGCTTTTGCATCATTCCGCTTATAGCGCACCAGCTTGTGTGCGTCCGTCGCAACGAATGTAACACTGTCGGCAGCCAGCTGGCAAAGCACTCCGGACATTACCGGGCGAAGCTCATCGTTTCCGGTGGCAAAAATGGTTTTATTGATGGCAGAAGCAAGAACCGGCGCATCAAGGGTTAGTGATGAAGCGGATTCAATGCCTGGCAGCTTAGGGAATTCCTCGCCATTGTGACCGGTCAGCTTGTATTTTCCGTAATCGGAAATGATCTCGATGCCGTACTTTTTGTCATCGATCGTGAAGGTCAGCGGCTGATCTGCAAACGTTTTCAATGTATCCACCAATAAACGCGCAGGCACCGCAATGCTTCCCGAATCCTTTGATTCAATGCTCAGCGTTGTATTCATTGTCGTTTCAAGGTCGGAAGCGGAGATCTTAAGCTGCCCCTTCTCGATCTCGAAAAGAAAATTATCGAGGATCGGCAGTGCATTGTTTGAATTCAGCACACCGCTGATGGCCTGTAATTGTTTTAATAATGAGGTACTGGAAACAATGAATTTCATAACCGTTATCGTTTATTTTGAATTAAAATAGTTCTGATTCTAATGAAACAAATATAGATATTAAAACAAAAAAAACGGGGGACCGGAATATTAATTGCTAAGAACTTTTTAACAAAAAAAGCCCCTGTTTAAAAGGGCTTCCTACCGATTTGGTTAATAAAAACGATCAGCTGTTGGGTTGAGTGGCCATCTTCGGTTTCGCCGCTTTACCCTGCTGGAAATAATCCACTGTCGGCATCACTTTTCCGAACATATAGAACTGTGTAAGCACAAAATCCTTTCCGTTGTTCAGCAATGCGTTCATCCGCTCCTGGTCATATTTAATTTCTACACCTTTGCTGTCATACAGCTGGTTTTTCGGTTTCCGTGCAAAGAATTTCACTTTGTTTACTTTACCGTCCTTATCCGTCACGGAAAGAATGTTGATCGGTGTGGACCGCTCGACGGAATCGATCTGCGATGGCTTCAGATCCACTTCAAAGCTTTCAAAGCTGAGCGACTGGAAATACGACAGGTATTGCTTCACTGCCATTGGATCGACACCGGTGACCAGCTTTCCGTCACCGATCATCCTGATCTCATAATCATTGTTCCCTTTCACCGTAACCTCATAGCCGAATTCAGGATGTGTCGGGATCTCCATTCTCACTTTCCGGATATCATTCGGATTATACATGAACATGCTCCGGTCGCGCCAGCCCTTTTCTTCGGTAAAATAACGTGTGGTCAGATATCCTTCGAACCCCGGGATATAAGTAACAAACGGTTTTTCCATGGCTTCCATCGTTTCCGGGTCGATCATCACCATATACGTCCCGGTATAATCCGCTGTTTCCGTGCCGACGTAATACGCTTTCGAGAGTTTCCCGTTCTGGTAGATCTCGCATTTGATCGCTTTGGAAGCGATGCCTTTGATCACATTGCTCAGCGCTCTTTTTCCAACCGGCTCTTTTACATCGATCCGGCGGATGGTTTCCAGGAGGGTTTGAATGGCATCCATCCGTGCTCCATACTGGCCATCGACTGTCCATTTCGGTGAGCCGGGAACTCTTTCCAATGTAACAGCGCGGGCATTCTTATCTACGAGGAATATCTTCGTGATCGATGCCGTATCCTGAACGGCGAAATCTTTCATCTCATTCGCAAGCGTTCCATTATGATTATGGTTTATGTACCAGAAGGAAAGCGATCCCAGCAGGATCACCAGCACAATTGCAACTCTGTTTTTTTTCACTTGAATACTTTTTTATTTTAAGGGATGTGGGACCGCATTTTTTAAAGCATTTGCGGCATGCGGTTCCATCAGGAAGAATACTTTCGTTTACGACGTACACTATACAACAAACCAAATAATACCAAAGCGATCAATGGTACAAAGGTGTTGATGAGCTGCCATTTGAAACGTTCGTTCTTTAACTTTTTCTTATCGAGCAGTCGCAGCGTAAGCTCCCTCGCACGCACACTGATCAGGCCGGAGTCATCACAGAGATAATTCACGCAATTCAAAATAAGATTCTTGTTACCGAATGTCTGATTGGTATACTTGTCGTATCCAAGCGGCAACGCTTTTCCGGACCGGTAATCGATATCATTCCGGATCACATCGCCGTCAGAGATCACGATCATTTTTGTTTTTACTCCATCTTCTCTAAAACCGATCGCACTGTCATGAGCTATTTTAGGATCAAGCGGGCGATTCTTGTATACCGATTGAAACGCTCCTTCCAGCAGCACAGCAACATTACGGTAAGGCATGTTGAAGCGATTTTCATCCAGCGGCATGTTCACCATCCGGAGATCGACCCTCACCGGAGCGGTTTGTGTTTTGGAATAGCGGGAGGACTGCAGCAGAATGGTTTTTTTGATCCCTTTTGCTGCGATGGTATCGATACTGGAGGCAAAGCTCAGCTTGATCACATCCAGGTTCTTTACGATCGGATTGTCGCCGGCCGGCATGATCAACGGTGAAAAGATCCAGGGCTTCATCTGGATGTTCGGCTGTTGTCCATGCATTGCGACATTCACCGGTATTGCCGACGACTGCATATCAGCGATCATATCTGCGTTCACGCGGACACCATACCGGAAAAGCATATCCTGCAAACGGAGCTCGTACGGCACCGCAAGCGTACCGCCATTTTTACGAAGGCTATCCGCGCTGGTATACAATGCATCCAGGCACCAAAGTATTTTTCCGCCTTTCATGACAAACTGATCGAGGACAAACAGATCCTTGTCGCGAAAAGCAGAATCAGGCTGCGCGATGATCAATGCATCAATTCCTTTCAGCGCAGTCAGCTGGGAATCGATCTTCACCCGTTTTACCGCGTAGAATGCATTCAGCTCGTCCGCAATATTCTGGACCGACAGCGTGTCTAATTCGCCCTGTCCGTCCAAAAACCCAACTACCGGACGCTTATCCACAGTAAGATTGCGGATGCAGCTGGCAAATTCATATTCCAGCGACTGAATGGAATTATTCAGCTGCGCTTCCGGTGAGCTTCCCATCTGCGTTTTCAATAACTGCCACGGAAGCTCATGTCCGTTGAAAGTAACGAGCGCCCCGGGAAAGATGATCTGCTGCGTGGTTCCGCTCTCCTCCTTTACTTCCAGGTTGGTCGGCTCAAGTCCTTTGTCCACAAGCTGCTTGAACACCTCATTCTGCTGTTTCTTTTCTACGCCTTCGGTAGGATTAATAAATTCATATTCGATATTATTATCGGAATAAGCCCTGAACTCGTCCAGCATTTCTTTTGTTTCATTCCTTAAGCGCTTGAAACCAGCAGGAAAATCACCTTCAAGATATACTTTCACATAAATTACATCCTGCAGACCGGCGAGTAATTTTTTAGTCTGGTCGGACAGCGTATATCGTTTCTCCTGTGTCAGGTCGAAGCGATGAAACATATAAGTTCCGAGGTAATTCAGCATCAGGATAATTACAAAACCAAGCAGAAGGGCCGTGAGGTCCCTCTTCTTGTTCCTCTTCGCATCAGAGGACTGAATGGTTTTGATTAATCCGGACAGCATTGTTTTATTCGTTAAAAGTGAAATGTAAAAGGTGAAAAGTTAAAAGTTATGAGTTAAAAGTTATGAGTTATGTGTTGTGAGTTATGTGTTATATGTTCTGATTATAGTTTTGAGCTTTGGGTTTACTTTATCGTTTATATATCGCCAACTCCCAACTCACCATTTCCTGCTTTCCAGCACCGTCCGCGTACTCAAGACAAAAAGCGCAATAAGACTCAGGAAATAGGTAATGTCCCTTGTATCCAGCACTCCCCTGCTCATCGAAATATAATGATCATTGATTCCAAGCGCATAAATGACGTTATCAAATTTCGAGAAGACCGGGAACGCTCCGATAAAATCAAAGCCGGTGTAAATGAAGAAACAAAGGAACAAGGCAAGAATAAAGGAAACTACCTGGTTATCGGTGATCGCAGAAGCAAAGATCCCGATCGCCACAAATGCAGCTCCCAGGAAAAGCAGCCCGATATACGAGCCCCACATTCCGCCGGTATCGATATTACCGACCGGGCTCCCCAGGCGGTACACCGAGTAAAAGTAGATCAGGGTCGGGATCAGGGAGAACAGCACAAGCACAAAGCCTGCAAAATATTTTGCCATGATGATCTGCAAATCCGTAAGCGGACGGGTGAGCAGTAGTTCGATCGTTCCCGCCTTCTTTTCATCGGCAAAGGAGCGCATCGTAATGGCAGGAACGAGAAAAAGAAATACCCAGGGACCGATGATGAACAGCGGATCGATATTCGCATAGCCGCTGTCGAGAACATTCAGGTTGTTCGCAGAATTGGAATCCGTCCGGATCCACCACATGAAAAGACTGATGAGCAGCAGGAAAACGCCAATGGCGACATAGCCAATGAACGAACTCAGAAAGCTGCGGATCTCCTTTTTAAATAATGTATACATAAACCGGGGACAAAAATACTATTAAAAACAGTATGGCGGGGATGTTTTAACGGAGACCAAGATACATCTTTTTAACATGGGATTCTTAGTAAACCACTTCCTTAACTGTTAAATTATTCTAAATTTGCTCACCCTAATTCATTTGGTTTATGAAAGTTTTAAAATTCGGCGGAACATCCGTTGGGTCCGCAGAACGAATGCATGCGCTCGCGAAGCTGATCGGTGATCAGGATCCGAAGATCGTGGTGCTTTCCGCGATGAGCGGAACAACCAACAGCCTGGTTGAAATTGCAGGTGCTCTATATTCGAAAGAAAATGATAAAGCAGCACAGCTGATCGATGCGCTGGATAAAAAGTACCGGGATGTCATCAGCCAGCTGTACACTACCGAAGATGCGCGCAACAAGGGAAAAGAGCTCCTGGATTCACATTTCAGCTACCTGCGCTCGTTCACCATGGATATGTTCACCATCAATGAAGAACGCGCGATCCTCGCACAGGGCGAATTGCTTTCAACCGCGATGTTCCATTATTACCTGGAAGAGATAAAGATCAGCTCGGTTCTGCTTCCCGCTCTTAATTTCATGCGCATTGATGAAAATGAGGAGCCGGACATGAAATACATCGAAGCGAACGTTCAGGCTGAGCTCAGCAAATACAGCGGCTCTAAGCTTTTCATTACGCAGGGATATATCTGCCGGAACGCGTTCGGTGAGATCGATAACCTGAAACGCGGAGGAAGCGACTACACGGCGACGATCATCGGCGCAGCCATCCGCTCCGAAGAGATCCAGATCTGGACCGATATCGACGGAATGCACAATAACGATCCGCGTGTTGTAGACAAAACACATCCGATCGCGGAACTCTCCTTCGATGAAGCAGCCGAGCTGGCCTACTTCGGCGCGAAGATCCTGCATCCGACCTGTATCCTTCCCGCACAGCAGAGAAATATTCCCGTCCGCCTCCTCAACACGATGCAGCCGGAAGCAAAAGGTACGGTGATCACCTCGAAAGTAAGCGGCGACAGCATCAAAGCGGTTGCGGCGAAAGACGGAATTACGGCAATCAATATCAAATCAGGACGAATGCTGCTTGCATACGGTTTTCTGAGAGCTGTATTCGAGATCTTTGAACGCTATAAAACCCCGATCGATATGATCACCACTTCGGAAGTCGCGGTTTCACTGACGATCGACAATACCAGGAATCTTGAAGCGATCAAAAAGGAGCTTTCTGAATTCTGCTCGGTTGAGGTCGACAGCGATCTCACCATTGTTTGCATCGTAGGCAGCTTCACTGCTGAAAAGCAGGGATATGCGCTGAAGATCTTCGATGCGCTGAAGAATGTTCCGATCCGCATGATCTCTTATGGAGGAAGTGAAAATAATGTTTCTATCCTGGTCGACTCAAAACTGAAAAAAGACACACTGATCGCACTGAATAAAGGACTCTTCTAAAAAAGGAGTGAAAATGAGAAGGAGAGAGAAGGTGATAATGAAGAGCAGGAAAATAAATTATATTTTGGAAAATACATGTTTACAGACACCCGGATAAAGCAATTCAAAAGCATTCCAACTCCGTTCTACTATTACGATGTTGACATCCTGAAGCAAACCCTTCAGAAGATAAAAGCAGAAAGTGATAAATACGGATTCATCGTTCACTACGCAACCAAGGCCAACTCGAACAGCAGGATCCTGGAGATCATCCGCGCTCATGGCTTCGGAGCAGATTGCGTGAGCGGGAACGAGATCAAAAAAGCGGTGGAATGCGGATTTTCTCCCAACCATATCGTATTTGCAGGAGTCGGAAAAAGCGATGAAGAGATCAATATTGCGTTGGCCAATGAGATCTTTTGCTTCAACTGCGAAAGCATCCAGGAAATGGAAGTGATCCAGGAACTGGCCGCAGCGAAAGGAAAGACCGCGAACATCGCGCTGAGGATCAATCCGAATGTGAATGCAAACACACATAAATACATCACCACGGGATTGGAAGAGAATAAATTCGGGATCAATCTCTGGGAGCTGGAAAATGTGATTCAGATCCTGAAAGACCTGCCGAACCTGAAACTGATCGGCCTGCATTTCCACATCGGATCACAGATCACCGACATCAGCTCTTTCAAAACGCTTTGCATGAGGATCAACGAGATCCAATCCTGGTTTGTGAGCCACAAAGTAAGCATTGAGCATATCAACGTAGGAGGCGGCTGGGGGGTGGATTACCACGAACCGGACAAAAATCGTTTCCTTGATTATGCAAGCTACTTTAAGCTTTATCACGATTTCCTCGAACTTCGTCCGGATCAAAAAGTGCATTTCGAATTAGGGAGAGCAATGGTTGCGCAATGCGGTGCGCTTATTTCAAAAGTGCTTTACATTAAAAAAGGAGTGAATACCAACTTCGCGATCCTGGATGCAGGCATGACGGAGCTGATGCGACCTGCGCTCTACCAGGCTTATCACAAAATTGAAAATATTACCGCGGCTCAGGCTTCCGTCTTACATAAATATGATGTCGTCGGACCGATCTGCGAAAGCTCCGACTGTTTTGGAAAGGCGGTCAGCCTGCCGGAAACTTCACGGGGCGACCTGGTTGCTTTGAGAACAGCAGGTGCTTATGGTGAAGTCATGTCGAACGGCTATAACCTCCGTGATAAGGTTAAAGCGATTTATTCAGATGAGCTGTAAAAGACATTTAGCTCTCGGGAATGTTCAGAATACCGGCTGTTTGATCGTGATTTAACACATTTGTTTTCTCTGAAGCACGAGTATAAAAAACCTTTTTTGTCTATCCCGTTTTTTTTCATAAATTGGCTAAACCAAATATGCCGACATGAAAAAGCTCTTCTCCATTCTCCTCCTTGTTTTCTTTTGTCTGAACACTCACGCAGCCAACTACTATTGGGTAGGAGGTTCCGGAAACTGGAGCGATCATACCAATCACTGGGCCACCACATCCGGCGGAATGGTTTTCCATATCCAGGTTCCATCGCCCCTGGACAATGTTTTTTTTGATGCGAATTCCTTTACCTCGGCATCAGATGTTGTAACGGTAGATACGACCGTGATCTATTGCAACAATATGGATTGGACCGGTGCGACCGGAGCGCCGCTTTTCCGCACGCTTCCCCCGGCAACTTCTTACCTTATTCACATTTACGGATCACTTACGCTTGCAAGCAACGTAAGCTGGAACTGCAATGCGATCACTTATTTTGAATCCACAGCGCCGGGCAATACGATCAAAACAAGCGGAGTTACCCTGAACGGAGCCTTTTCCAAACAAGTATTAAATGGCATTGGCGGCAGCTGGACCTTGCTCGACAGCCTGTACACCTCGGAAATTGATATTAATCCTGGCGCCGTTCTGTACACCAATAATAAAACGGTCGATTGTAATATTCCCGGGAGTTCCGGACATGTTTTTCAGAACAACGGATGGGCCCACCTGGGAACGAGCACGATCCGCGCAGCCAATTATTACAGCGGTACCACCGTGGATGCTGACAGCAGCATTATTTATGCAAGAAATTTCCAGGGCAATGATTCCGCAGCGTACAACATCCTGAATACCGGGCCTGGTGCATTCAGCGCATCCTGCAGCGTCAACTTTTGCACCTTCCACCTCATCAATGCAACAGCGTCGAGCTTCAGCTTTTACGGAAGCGCCAATGATGTGGACATGCTTATCGGCGATTCGTATTCGACGATCGCAAACGGATTCAGCACCAGCATAAATCACTTCGGCCGTGCAGAGTTTACGAGTGATGTCAATATTCTTGACACCACGTATTTTGATACGGTCTTGTTTTTAAATCCCGGAAAGCTGATCACAATTAAAAATGGAAAAGCGATCATGGTCAATGATTCCATTAGCCTGAACGGGACCTGCAGCGCATACACGAATGTGCATTCCACCAGTTCCGGAATGACGGCTTATATTCGCAAGAGCGGAACGCCCGTTCTCACCGACTATCTTATTCTCAAAGATATTCACGCATCGGGAACCGGCTTTACTTCTGCCAACAGCATCGACAATGGCAACAACAGCGGCTGGAGCATTACGACATCCGCTCCGAGAACTCTTTATTGGGTCGGTAATACGAACAGCTGGAGCAACCCTATGGCCTGGGCCTTATCCAGCGGAGGACCGGGAGGAAACTGTCCGCCTACTCAATTTGATGATGTTTTCTTTGATGCCGGTTCATTCTCTTCATCATCCGCTATCGTAACGATCGATTCGAGCGTGATCTATTGCAGGAACATGGATTGGACCGGGGCAACCGGCAGCCCGACGTTCAAAACAGCATCTCTTATCTCCGGCGCTTACTCAATATATATTTACGGTTCGCTGACACTTACGCCCAACCTTACCTGGAACTGCAACGGCACCACTTATTTCGAGTCGACTTCGCCGGGAAATACCGTTCAAACAAATGGCGTAGCGCTGAACGGAAACTACTCGAAACAGATCTTCAACGGATCGGGCGGAACCTGGGATCTGCTCGACAGCCTGTACACCGTTGAGGTCGACATTAGTCCGGGAGCGGTGCTCCATACGAACGATCATACGGTAGACTGCACCATACCTGCAGGAGCCGGACATATATTCCAGAACGACGGCAGGACATATCTCGGAACCAGCACCATCCGCACTTATAACTACAACAGTAATTCCAATGTAGATGCCGACAGCAGTATCATCTTTGCACATAATTTCAATGGTAATGATTCCGTTGCTTACAACATCCTGCACATGGGTCCGGGCGCTTTCGGCGCTTACTTCACGGCGAACCGCTGTACCTTCAACTTCATCGATGCATCGAGCACCTCGTTCACCTTCAGCGGAAGCGCTAACGATGTTGACCTTCTTGTTTCCGACGCTTATTCAACTATTGACAACGGATTCAGCTCGAGTCAGAACCACTTTGCACGTGCAGAATTTACAAATGATGTCAACATCAACGACACTGTTTATTTTGATACGGTCCTTTTCCTGAATCCGGGAAAACAGATCACGATCAAAAGCGGGAAAACTATCATGATCGCTGACTCCGTTAATCTAAACGGAGTTTGCAGCGCCTATACCAATGTGCAGTCGGGAACGGCCGGGATGCCGGCCTATATCAGGAAAACCGGGACCCCGGTTCTGTCGGACTACCTGATCCTAAAGGACATTCACGCTGCCGGAACGCTGTTTACAGCGAATTCAACAATTGACAACGGAGGAAACGCCGGATGGTCGATCACTACCGCACCCGGCCGTGATCTTTATTGGGTGGGAAATACCAACAACTGGAGCAATCCTCTAGCCTGGTCACTCACGAGCGGAGGCCCGGGAGGAAATTGTCCGCCGACACAGTTCGACAATGTTTTCTTTGATGCCAATTCATTCTCCTCGTCATCGGATGTGGTAACAATTGATTCGCTGATGATCTACTGCAATAATATGAACTGGACCGGAGCTACCGGCAATCCGCTGTTCCAGACCGCGACAAGCAGTACCGGGGTGTTCAGCATACGCGTTTACGGTTCTATGACACTCATGACCAACCTCAGCTGGAACTGTAATGCGATCACTTATTTCGAATCCACTTCACCGGGTAACACCGTGAACACGCGTGGAGTGGTTCTGAACGGAACGTTCTCCAAGCAGATCTTCAACGGGAACGGCGGAAGCTGGGATCTGCTTGACAGCTTACACACCGAGAATGTAAATGTTAATCCCGGCGCTGTGCTGCGTACAAATAATTACACCGTGGATTGTACGCTGCCCTCTTCGGCGGGAAATAACTTTCAAAACGACGGAAGGACATATCTTGGAACGAGTGTGATCCGGACGGTGAACTACACCAGCAATTCCAATATTGATGCGGATAGCAGCATTATCTATGCGCACAACTTTAACGGAAATGATTCTGTTGCTTACAACATTCTGAATACCGGAACCGGTGCGTTCAGCGCTTCGTGTACGGCTGACCTCTGTACATTCAACCGGATCAACGCTTTTGCATCCAGTTTTAGCTTTTATGGAAGCGACAATGACGTGGATCTCCTCATTGCAGATTCCTATACGACCATTGCCAATGGATTCAGCACGAACCAGAACCATTTCAGCCGGGCCGACTTCAGCAACGATGTCAATATAAACGATACTACTTACTTCGACACCGTGTTCTTTAATAATCCGGGTAAAACCATTACGATCAAATCCGGTAAAACGATGCTGGTTTCAACCGACATGCAGGTGAACAGCAGCGGCGCTTTCCCGGTCACAATAAAAAGCTCTGTCTCAGGTTCGAATGCATTTATCGACAAGCCAGCTGATACGGTTTGTCTCAATTTCATCTATCTGAAAAATATAACGGGCGATGGAGGTGCCTATTTTTATGCCGGCGATTATAGTTTCGATCTCGGTGGAAATATAAACTGGAGCTTCACGAGCTGCTCGCAGCCGATCTCAAATGTATGGCCCGGAGATGCGAATTACGATCTTACTGCCGATAATGCCGACATCCTGAATATCGGGCTGGCATATGGAGAAACCGGCTTTACAAGACCGGGTGCAACTACCACCTGGAACCCCGAGCCTTGCCTCGACTGGACAACTCAGTTCATCACGGGCATCAATACTAAACATGCAGATACGGATGGAAATGGATTGGTGGATGCCAACGATACGCTTGCTGTTTCATTGAACTATGGCTTTACCCATCCTCCTTTCGCTCCGGCGTCGGATCCGCGAAGCGCTTACCCGCTATACGTCGATATTGTTCCTGTAACTTATTACACAGGAAATAATGTGACCGTGCCGATCAAGCTCGGAACTTCTGCTATCCCCGCAAATAACGTATATGGAATCGCATTCAGCATTACGTATGACCAGGCGCTGATCGAGCCGGGGACAATGTATGTAGATTATGCCGGCTCATGGCTGACAGGACCGGGCAACCGGGTGAGCCTGGAAAAGAATTTCTATCCGGCTGGACAAATGGATATCGGTGTTTCGCGTGACGATCACCTGAATGCATCAGGATACGGGACCATTGCGAACCTGCATTTCAAAGTGAGCACTACAAACACAGGAACACTTGCGATCGGAATAACGGATGTGACAGGAAATGACAATACCGGTCTTGCCATCACAACTGTAAACAGCAGCGACAGTGTGAGCATAACGACGGGAATCGATGAGCTGGAGCAGACAATTACCGCTATGTATCCGAATCCTTGCACAAATCAGCTTTATTTTGATTGCGGAAAAACTCCGGCTAAAGGTTCGATGATCCGTATCCTGTCGTTGGAAGGTGAGTTGGTCAACGAGTTCCCTTCGGACAATTCGCAGCGCCAGATGATCGATACGGAAGGTCTTGCGGCAGGAACTTATTTCCTTGAGCTGATGAACGGAGAGCAGAAGGTGACGAGGAAGTTTACGGTAATGCGATAAGAAAAAATTAACCACGGAGAAAAGGAGAAGAAAGAGGGCCACAGAGAAAGTTGATTCTATGTGGTTCTATGTGGTAAAAAAAATTAACCACGGAGAAAAGGAGAAGAAAGAGGGCCACGGAGAGAATTAATTCTATGTGGTTCTATGTGGTAAAAAAAAAATTAACCACGGAGAAAAGGAGAAGAAAGAGGGCCACAGAGAAAGTTGATTCTATGTGGTTCTATGTGGTAAAAAAAATTAACCACGGAGAAAAGGAGAAGAAAGAGGGCCACGGAGAGAATTAATTCTATGTGGTTC
>JBJMLR010000005.1:0-887311 GCA_045805205.1 Bacteroidia bacterium
ATGATAACGAATATAAAATTGCTTGTGAAAGGCTTTGGGTAGTTAATAAAGCAATGATACAGCATGGAGGACATAAGACTAGTGAATATAGGGAACCTCGTACACTTAGGTATTTATCTGCAATATATAAACAAGATTGGGCGGAAGTTGAAGATGGTCAGGGTCAGATAATCCAAGCAATACCTGATTTCGCATTATTAAAAGCGATAACAGAATCATTGCTTTTCCCCGCTTCAATACGAAACTTATTTAAGAAGTACGCTGAAGCATTTTTACAAGATGGGGTAAATAGGAAAATATCCCCACATTTAAGCATAGCTGCAAGTGGTAGCGGTGCAGTTTCTATTGAAACTGCAAAAAAAGTTTTTGGTTCTGATTATGATAAACTACTAGCTTCGGGTATTATTACAATAAGAGAGCTTAATGAAACAGGTCAAGTTCTTTTTCCTAAAACTCAGGAACTATTATCCTTCTATTCTATAGAGTTGATTCAAAGACAGGTTGAAGAAGCTGCCAATAGCGAAGAAGCCTACAAAAACTTAATCGACCTCTCAACTCCTCTTCCATACAGCGATATAGTAGGTTCGGAAGTATTACATAAAATTGTACTTGGTGGAAATACAAAATTATTTATTAAACTAATTGGGAAATTACTTAATGATCCGCCTAAAAAGGAATTAATTGGGAAAGGAACGAGAGTTTTAGGCTACGCTGAAGATATAGGTCATCTAAGAATAGATTTCAATGATGATATGGACGAAGGTGGTTTTGTTTCAAATTTTTTACCTTACGTTATCTTGTCACAATTTTTATCTCATCCTTTCCTTTTCGGTGAAGGTGACGAAAGTGTAAGTTCATTACCATATTTAAGATTGGTGAGGGAAATTGGTTCAACACCTTTGCCTATGATAAGAATGTATGCACTTCCGTTTCAAAATATGCAATCTTTATCCACGCATGATTTTAAAAAATTTGGTGAAGTAATAAGCGGTACAGAAGGCATTATTGAACCTATAGTCCAATCGTTGCATAAAGTGTTTCATCAAGCACCGCAGCTAATAGAGTATCTATATAAAGATGCCATTAGTAAAAATAATTTTCAATTGCTATGGAGGATTTACCTAGCATTAAGAAATGAAGTTATGAGTGTTGATGCTGACACTGCCATAAAAGCAAAAGAATTTATGACTGAGTTTGATAAGGCTTTCCCAAATATATTCTCAGAAATTATAACCCAGGATATGGATGATGAAGAAGAGAAGAAGCGAATTAAAGAGTTATTAAAAAGTAAAAATGATATCCACAAGTAAAATCTGAAATGAATAACGTTAAGCTTAATCGAAAGAAACTCTATGACTTAGTCTGGTCTACTCCAATGACTACCCTAGCAAAAAAGTATTTAATTTCAGATTCAGGATTAAGAAAAATCTGTGTAAGGCACGATATTCCGCTCCCTAAAGCAGGTCATTGGGAAAAATTAAAAGCTGGAAAGGAAGTTGAAATTGCTGAGCTGCCAACCAACTACAAGGGAACTACTGAAGTTTCACTTCAGCTTAGAAAAGAAGGAGAAGAAAGTTTAAAAGGTAAGCAATCTCCTGAAAAAGTTTTAAAAGAGGAAATTGAATCTGATTCATCACTCAATATTGTTGTACCAGATATACTTACAAAGCCACATAAACTAATAGTTGAAACTAAGAATGCGCATGTTAACAATGAAAGCCGCCATAGTAAAAACTTCACTGGTTATTTAAGGAGTCCATTAAGTATTTCTGCAACCAAGCATAATTACAATAGAGCTTTAAGAATAATGGATACGTTTATTAAAGCAATGGAGCAACGAGGACATGTATTTCAATTTAAGAACGATTCAGCTCACCTTGTAATATATGGTGAAGAATTTGCAGTTAGTATTAGAGAAAAAAACAATAGAATTCCAAAACCAAAAACTGGTAGTTGGCAAGAATATGATTATATCCCTTCCGGAATATTAGTCTTTTCAGTAAGAATTAGTTATCATAATATTGAGTGGACAGATGGAAGACTACCATTAGAGAATCAATTATCAAAAATAGTAGCCAAGATTGAAATAAAAGGTGCTGAAGAAAAGGAAATGCATTTGAGATGGGAAAAAGAAAGGGAAATTCAGGCAGAACTTGATAGAATTAAGAAGGCAAAAGAGCAGGAAATTGAGAATGAATTGGTAAAATTCAAGCTGCTTAAGAAACAGGCTGAACTTTGGAGGGAAGCAAGCGAAATTCGGGCTTATTTGGGCAGTTTAGAGGAGAAAGCAACAAAGGAGCAGAGTCTGACCGATGAGCTAAAGGATTGGCTAAAATGGGCCCACAAAAAGGTGGATTGGTACGATCCGAACATTGAAGCACAAGACCCTTTAATGGAAGGAGTGAATAAAGAAAACTTAACTTTTAAGAAATCCGGCTATTATTAGCCTTTTTCTAAAATAGCCGTTATTTCCCTAATAAAGATTTTATAGAACTCATGAATTTTTATTAAGTCTTCGGCAAACCGAATTGAGTTTTTTCCTTCCTTTGTAGAAGCCTGATTAGGAGAACTTTTGCGTTTTTTAGGGTTTGAACCTTGTAAAAGGGAGCCCGCCTTCGGTCGCCGAAGCGACCTTCGGCGGACAAAGTCCGCAGAGGTCGCGAAGGCGAAATCAATTAAAGGTCTGGATTTTCCCAGGCCTTTTTTATTTTCTTCCTGGTTCGAAATTTGTCCCTCTTTTCCCGCAAAAGAATCGCAGCGAGTTTCCTGTTTCATTTTCCAAATGGAGAGCAGGAATCATAAAATAATCCCGCTTTCTCCGCTTATTGAGTTTTATTGAACCACATTAAGTCCAATTCATTGAATGGAATTTTTATGAAAAGGCCTATTTTTGTTTAACAATTAGTCTCAAAAATTTATTAATGGGTTTATTCAGGTTAATAATAGTATCGCTTCTTTTTCTGACGTTAATCATCGTTGTTTGGCGTTTACAGAAGTACAAGACGGTTAAAATTATCACAAGGTGGTTTTTAATTCCACTCTTTGTATTGTTTTTACTTTCAGCATTGATAAGTAACCATTTGGTGAATAAGGCTGCAGAAAATAAAATCTATTCAGATGTGAATTTAATTCCATATACAGAAACTGCATTAGTTTTGGGAGCCGATCAGAAATCGGCTCCTGAATTCTTTTCCAAAAGGATTGACGCGGCATTTATTCTGTATAAAGCAGGTAAGGTCAAAAACTTTATTGTAAGTGGATGTGTTGGCCCGGCTAACTATGATGAAGCTGCGAACATGAAGTCTGCGCTTGTGGCTAAAGGCGTACCGGATTCTCTGATTACAATGGATAAAGAAGGAGATCACACGCTTAATTCGATTGTCAGATGCAAGGAAGTCTATCATAAAGATAAAATCATTCTTGTGTCTCAATCGTATCATGCCTCCAGAGCAGTG
Source organism: Bacteroidia bacterium (assembly GCA_045805205.1). Taxonomy (GTDB): domain Bacteria; phylum Bacteroidota; class Bacteroidia; order 2-12-FULL-35-15; family 2-12-FULL-35-15; genus 2-12-FULL-35-15. The sequence goes on from JBJMLR010000005.1 coordinate 3,456, forward strand.
TACACCGCTTCTAAAAATGGCGTCGATGCAATTGGCTTTTATTCAGGAAACGTTGGAGTAATAACCCCACCCAAAGAATATCTTTCAAGACTTAAGGCAGTATTTTTTCAATAGTAACCAGGCTTAAAAGGTCTTTTCGGAATTGCTGAAGAAATTTTCGCTTCGGCAGTACAAAAGGGTGTTGCCTTAACCCGGAACTTTTTTGTTTTCTCCCTTACGGAGTTGAAATTTCCGGCAGGCCCGTGGCTCCCGTTTTTCAGATTGTTGTATAGTTTTTTGAGTACTTTTAACGAGTGGATCTGCTTTTACTCATATCAATCCTGGTTGTTCTTTGTGCGGTATTTTCATATCTGAACATCAGGTTCCTTAAACTGCCTCCGGCGATCGGCCTGATGCTCATTTCGCTCGTATGTTCAATTCTTGTTATTGTTGAGAGTAAGATCAGCAATACGTTCTATCACCAGATCGAATCAATGGTGAAGAGTATCAATTTCTCACAGGCCTTATTAAATGTAATGCTGGGGTTTTTGCTTTTTGCCGGATCACTTCACGTTAATACAAATGATCTGAAAAAACAAAAAGTCGCGGTATTGTCATTTTCGACAATAAGTGTCGCGCTCTCCATCTTCTTTTTCGGAAGCCTGATCTGGTGCGTGTTCAAGGTGTTCAATTATCCGGTCGATTACATTTATTGCCTGTGGTTCGGGTCACTTGTTTCACCGACCGATCCGATTGCCGTTATTGGGATCCTGAGAAAATCAAATATGCCCAGAGAAATTGGAGCGACCATCAACGGCGAGTCCCTTTTCAACGACGGGATCGGGATTGTATTTTTCGTAACGATACGGCAGGTAATAGATCTGGGTTTTGAAAATCTTTCAGCCTTCGACGTCCTTTTTCTTTTCGCAAGAGAAGTTGTCGGCGGAATCGGGCTTGGATTGGTACTGGGTTACGGGGCGCATTACCTGATCAGGAAGATAGATCATTATCAAACTGAAGTTCTCATTTCGCTTGCCCTCGTGATGGGAAGCGGATTGCTTGCTCAGTATCTTCATGTGAGTGGTCCGCTCGCCGTAATTGTGATCGGACTGCTCCTGGGAAACAAAGTCAGTAAAACGGCCATGTCCGAAACTACCCTGGATTATCACAGCAAATTCTGGGAACTGATCGATGATTTTTTAAATGCAATACTTTTTGTTTTGATCGGTCTTCAAATAGTAATCATTTCCTTTAACTGGATCTATATTTCCATTGGGATCCTGGCGATCATCTTCCTGCTGATCAGCCGATACCTGTCGCTTTCGATCCCCATTCTTTTTTTAAAGGATAAAAAGCTTTTTAATGCAAGAACGGCAATTCTGATGACCTGGGGAGGCCTTCGCGGAGGTCTCTCGGTGGCGCTCACACTTTCCCTGCCGGACAGTCCTTACAAGAATGCGATTGTTTCGATTACCTACATCATCGTTATTTTCTCAATCCTGGTTCAGGGATTAACGACAGGAAAGCTTGCGGAAAGGATATACAAAAGCTAGATCGGGCTTTTGATTTTCCTTTCCGGTCCGGAAGGTCTGTTCTCTTCGGCCCATCTTACGGTTGATCCCGGAAGTCTGATCTCTGAGTCCTGCGTTGATCAGCCGGTGGCGAGACATGCATGGCGGAACACTGCAATAATTGCGCTTTTTTCTTCTTAAAAAAACCTAAATCTTTTTTTTAGGGCGATTATTCCGTAATTTTGTGGGAATCCCCATTATCCGAGAAAAACAAGAAATATTCCCAATGAAGAAATTACTTATAACGATCATTTTGACGGGGGCGATCGCATTTACGTCTGCTGCCGGTAGTGTAACCGCATTTTTGAGCTATGGTGTCTTTACTACGCCTGCAAAAGGTCCTTATGTAGAAACCTACCTTTCTTTTCTCGGCTATACGATGCATTTTGTTAAAAACAAAAACGGGAAATACCAGGGAACAGTTGATATTTCAATTGCCTTCAAACAAAATGAAGCAATCAAAGCGGCGCAGAAATACACGTTGAGCAGCCCCGAAATAGCGGACACCACCAATGGCTTTCCGAATTTTATCGACCAGCAGCGTTACCCGCTGGCACCGGGAACCTATGAAATGGAGATGACCATTGCTGATCAGAATAAACCTTCCGATAAGCCCGTAACAAGTCATGTATCGGTGGTTGTTGATTTCAAAGAGGGGCTCGTTGGCATGTCATCGATCCAGCTATTGGAAGGCTACGGGAAAGCAGCTAACCCGGGTGTTCTGACAAAGAGCGGATATGATCTTACCCCTTATGTTTCTTCCTATTACCCGGAGAACATCGGGAGAATAAAATTTTATACGGAGATCTACAATGCAAAGAAGACCCTCGGAGAAGGAGAGAAGATGCTGGTAAGCTATTACCTGGAATCGTATGAAAGAAAAGTACGGCTGAATGATTACAGCGGCTTCAATAAGCAAATCGCAAACGATGTAAATATTCTGCTGGCAGAATTCAATATCGAGTCGCTTCCTTCCGGTAATTATAACCTCGTGGTGGAGGTCCGCGATAAAGAGAATAAGGTCCAGGCGCAGCAAACAACCTTTATTCAGCGTACCAATCGCAGGGCTGCATTGAGTTTTGATGACATTAAATCCATAGCGGTTAGCAATACCTTTGTAAGTGTTTATAAGAACATCGATTCAATGGCATACTATATTCGAACGATCCGGCCGATCTCCGGCTTGAGCGAGATCCAGTTTTCCGAAAACCAGCTAAAAGGAAGAGAGCTGGAGCTTATGCAGCAATACTTCTATAACTTCTGGAAATCACGCGATGCGAATGATCCCGAAGCTGCCTGGCTGACTTATTACGAAGAGGTCAAGAAAGTGAACAAGGATTTCGGAACATATGGACTCAAAGGATTTGATACGGACCGGGGCCGGGTCTATCTGCAATACGGACCACCGGATTATCGCAGCAAATACGATACGGAACCGAGTGCATTGCCTTATGAGATCTGGGAATACAATACACTTGTGGATCGCTCCCTGGTATTGACCAATCCTGCAAATAAGCAGGGGAATAAAAAGTTTGTGTTCTATGATCCTGACCTGGTGACCAACAAATGGACCCTGATCCATTCGGACGCAAGAGGAGAGATATTCAATACCCGCTGGAAATTATTGGTATATAAACGCGATACGCAGTCCAGTAACCTCGATGATGAAAGTGTTCCGGAGCATTTCGGAGGAAATGCCGATGATAACTACAATAATCCCAAGTAACGCTATATGAAGGTAGCGGTTGTTATCCTCAACTGGAATGGAAAGAGCTTTCTTGAAAAATTTCTTCCAGCCGTTATTGCCTGTAATCCTGAATTTTCCGAAGTGATCGTTGCCGATAATGCCTCTACGGATGACTCCGTTGATTTTTTGAAGATGAGATTTCCGGGAATCCGGATCGTCCGGAATGAAGTGAATGGCGGCTTCGCGAAAGGGTATAACGATGCGCTGAAAAAGATCGACGCTGAATATTATGTATTGTTAAACTCGGATGTCGAAGTAACTCCGGGCTGGATCGAGCCGATCATAAGCATGATGGACAGTGATCGTTCTATTGCAGCGGCTCAGCCCAAGATCAGGGCATATAGCAACAGGAGCTGTCTCGAGTACGCGGGAGCAGCCGGCGGCTTCATCGACAAGTACGGATATCCCTTTTGTCGCGGAAGGATCCTGGATACACTGGAAGAAGATGCCGGGCAGTACGACCAGGAAAGAGAGATCTTCTGGGCGACCGGTGCCTGTATGTTCATAAGAGCAAGCTGCTATCACGAGGCAGGAGGGCTGGATGAAGACTTTTTCGCACACATGGAAGAGATCGATCTTTGCTGGCGCTTAAAGAACATGGGATATAAGGTGATGTTCAATCCCGGTTCAACGGTATATCATGTTGGCGGCGGAACACTGAACAAGACCAGCTCTAAAAAAACCTATTTGAATTTCCGTAATAACCTGGTGCTGCTTTGTAAAAATCATCCACCGCAGTATTTCCTGTTCAAGATCTGGTGGAGAATGGTGCTGGACGGTATCGCAGCTGCTAAATTTCTTATTTCGGGCCAGCTCAGGCACTTTTATGCTGTATTGCGCGCCCATGGCAGCTTTTATGCGGACTTTGGTAAAACGATGAAGAAAAGAAGAGCATTGAAGAAGAAGATCAGCCGGTATACTACGACCGCAGTTTACCTTCACAGCATTATCGGTGATTATTATCTCCGTGGTAATCGTTTCTTCACGCAGATCGATAAAAAGGAACGGTTCTTATAAGAAGCTTTCGATCGCGAGCCGGTAGGAATCCAGTCCGAAACCGGAGATCGATCCTTTACATTTTGGCGCTATCAGCGATTGGTGCCGGAATTCTTCCCGGGCATAAACATTGGAAATGTGCACCTCAATCACCGGACTGCTGATCCCGGCGATCGCGTCTCTTAAGGCAACGGAGGTATGAGTATATCCGCCGGCGTTAAGTATGATCCCATCAAAGCTAAAACCGACCTCGTGCAGCTTGTTGATCAGCTCGCCCTCCACGTTACTTTGATAGTAGGTCAATTCCACTTTCCCGAATCTTTTTTTCAGTTCGGTAAAATAATCATCAAAGCTCTGGTTCCCGTAGATGCCGGTTTCCCTTTGTCCCAATAGATTAAGGTTTGGTCCGTTGATAATGATCAGCTTCACGAATGTTAGTATTGACTGTTGATAAGTGTTGACCGCGCAAAGATATATCAAAATTCCTATCCCTAATTTTACAATATGAACTGGAATATCCAGATAAAAGGTTTCCGATCTTTTCTTTCACTGGAGCGATCGCTTTCTGCGAACTCGGTGGAAGCGTACCTGCATGATGTTGAGAAGCTCACGGAATTTCTTTCAGAAAGGAATTATGATCTGTCGCCTCAGAAAGTGGAGTTGCTGCACCTCCGGGAGTTTATTCAATGGATCAACGAGGAAAAAAAGATGAGCCCCGGCTCCCAGGCCAGGATCATCAGCGGGATCAAGGGGTTTTATAAATATCTTTTGCTGGAGAACCTGGTCAATTCTGATCCCACCGCATTACTGGAAGCACCGCGGCTTGGCCGGAAGTTGCCGGACACACTCAGCGTAAATGATATCAACCGGCTGATCGATGCGATCGACCTCAGCAGGGATGGCGGACAAAGAAACAAGGCGATATTGGAAACACTTTATAGCTGCGGCTTACGTGTCAGCGAGCTGGTCAATCTCCGGATCTCGGAACTGTATTTTAACGACAGCTATATTAAGGTGACCGGAAAAGGGGACAAGGAAAGACTTGTTCCCATCGGCCGCGCCGCCATAAAGCAGGTGAATATTTATAAGGACAGCGTGAGAAGCCACCTGGAGATCAAAAAAGGCTTCGAAGATTTTTTATTCCTGAACAAGCACGGAACCCGTCTTTCCAGGATCTCCGTTTTTAATATGATCAAAGGATTGGCAGAAATGATCGGGTTGAAAAAGAAGATCAGTCCGCATACCTTCCGTCATTCCTTTGCAACGCACCTGGTTGAAGGCGGCGCCGACCTGAGAGCTGTTCAGGAAATGCTCGGGCATGCATCTATTACGACAACCGAGATCTATACTCACCTGGACAGGGAATACCTTAGGGATGAGATCCGGCGCTATCACCCGAGGTCCTAATCCTGCCGGGGTGCTTTATCTTTCAGCTTATCGAGCAATACGATCTTGAACTGTTCCTCCGCGGTGTAAAGCCTGGCGACCTTACGGATGGGAAGAACAGCTTTGAACTTTGCATTGTATTCGTTCTGAAGGTCGAGCTCTTTCTGACGGGCGGCAAAGTCTTCATCGATAGCCTGTTCAATTTGCTTATCGGTTAGATCGTCAAGATTCTTCTTCGGATCTTTCTTGTTCATGCGCCGCTGCTTTCTGAGCTCCTGGAGCTTGTCATGGTACTGGTTATAAACCGGCCAGAACTTCTGCGCTTCTTCCGGCGTCAGATCCAGCTGCTTTGTCAGGTAAGCAATCTTCATTGACTCAATATTGTCTCTCTTCTCCTGCATCCGATCGGCTTTCCCTTTTGGAGGCGGTCCCATCGGCTGGGAGAAAGTGATAGCGCTGGCGCAAATAAATGCAAGAAGCAATACTGTTTTGAGCTTAATGGTTCTCATAATCTTTATAATTCTAGAGTTGATTCGTCAATGTTGTTATCGAGCAGATAATCCTGTATACTGTTTTCGTCTGAATTTTCAATATCCGGAGAAGCATCCGCTGTAAGCGCATCCACGATAGCAGCTTCATCGATATCGTAAAGGTGCTCCTCAAGGCTCAGCTCACCGGTTTGCACGGGTTGAACATCAGCGGTCCTGTTCATGTAATTGATCCCGGCGAAGGCGAAGAACAGTGTTACAGCAACGGGGATCACGAAACGCGGACGGATGATCATCATGATCCAGTCGGTAACAGAAGCGGATCTCCGGGTATGAATGACTTTTTCGCTGACAAAGGAGGGAAGCTCCTCAAAATAACCATCGGGAACCTCGAAAGGATTGTATTTCGGTATCGCGAACAGAACCGGTGCAATTGATCTGATCTCTTCCAGTCCTTCGATCCGCTCATTCAGGCGGGCACTGAAGTCTTCAAAATAATCGTTCCCTGTCCGGAAAGGAGTTTTAGAAAGTTCAGGAGGAAGGCTTTTCTCCGGGTCGTCAGATATGTTATTTCCCTTGTCCATTCAATGTGATAGATGATTTTTGCTTCAAAAGGTTTAATGCTTCGTAATATAATCTTCGATCTTTTTAACGGCGTGATGATAAGATGCTTTCAGCGCACCCACAGAAGTTCCGAGGATCGCGCTCATTTCTTCGTATTTCATCTCATCAAAATATTTCATGTTGAATACGATCCGCTGCTTATCGGGAAGCGTAAGGATGGCTTTCTGGAGCTTCGTCTGGATCTCATCACCTTTGTAATAATGGTCACTTTCCAGGTTGCCGGCTAAAAACGATGAAACATCATCGAGAGGGACTCCTGCCCGTTTTTTCTTTTGATTAAGAAAGGTGATCGATTCGTTTGTCGCGATCCGGTATAGCCAGGTATAAAGCTGGGAATCGCCTTTGAAGTTTCCGAGGTTCTGCCAGACTTTTACAAAGACATTCTGTAGGACGTCATCTGTATCGTCGTGATCGAGAAGAATCTTCCGGATATGCCAGTAAAGGCGTTTTTGGAACTGCCGGACAAGCAGGTTAAACGCATAGTTACGCGTTTGTTCGTTGCGGAATTGTTCTAAAAGCTCTTTGTCTGGTATATTCGTCATGCATTCAAATCGATGAGATCGTTCGTCTCTCCGTTCCTCGCGATGACGCTCCGCAAACGGACTGAGATCTCCTTCCCTCGGGTGACGTCTCAAACGTTGGCGGAATCCGTCAGTCTGATTCTACCAGAGATCGCTTCGTTCCCCGCGATGACGCTCCATAAATGAAGGACTCAGATATCCGTTCCCTGGGAAGACGTTCTATTTCGCTTTACGCGAAATCACCTTTTCAGCAGCAGCGACAATGTTTACAGCGTCGAGCCCGTATTTTACCATCAGCTGGTCGGGTGTTCCGCTTTCTCCGAAGCTGTCATTCACTGCGACCATTTCCAGCGGTGTCGGTAGCTCTCTTGAAAGAAGCTGTGCAATGCTGTCGCCCAATCCGCCATTCATCTGGTGTTCTTCCGCGGTAACAACGCATTTTGTTTTTCGCGCCGATGCAATGACTGCTTTCCCGTCTAAAGGTTTAATCGTATGGATATTAATAATTTCAGCGCTGATGCCTTTTGCCGCAAGCTGCTCTCCTGCTTCAATGGCTTTCCAGACAAGATGCCCGGTGGCAAAGATGCTGACATCCGTCCCTTCATTCAAGATGATCGCTTTGCCGATCTCGAATTTCTGATCGGAAGGGGTGAAGTTGGGAACAGCCGGCCGTCCAAAACGCAGGTAAACCGGACCGTCGTGGCCCGCAATAGCAATCGTCGCCGCTTTTGTCTGGTTATAATCGCAGGGGTTGATCACGATCATTCCCGGGAGCATTTTCATTAACCCAAGATCTTCCAGGATCTGGTGGGTTGCGCCGTCCTCACCCAGGGTTAGCCCGGCGTGGGAAGCACAGATCTTTACATTTTTCCCGGAGTAGGCAACCGACTGGCGGATCTGGTCATAGACACGACCCGTTGAGAAGTTCGCAAAAGTCCCGGTGAAGGGGATCTTACCTCCGATGGTAAGTCCGGCAGCAATCCCGATCATATTCGCTTCTGCGATACCTACCTGGAAGAAACGCTCGGGGTGATCTTTTGCGAAAGCATCCATTTTCAATGAGCCGGTCAGATCGGCACAAAGAGCAACAACGTTCGGATTGCTTTTTCCAAGCTCAGAAAGTCCGGCACCAAAGCCCGAGCGGGTATCTTTTTTTTCAGTGTAAGTATACTTCTTCATTTATAGTGATTAGTAAAATGGTATAATTTAATTATTTGATTATCAATTTAATATAGCTTTACTTGCGTAGAAATTCCGGACTCGATCTTAAAGCGCTTTTCTATCGTGTAGATGGATTCCCTGGCGTTCTTCGGGCGGAACTCAACCCGGTATTTTCCGGGCTGTAAAACTATTGTTTCATTTGTCAGCGCGCTGTTCAGGTTGCAAACCCATACGAGCTTATTGTTTTCCTCAAGGTACAGGCTGCCTGGTCCTTCAGTTGGTTTCGCGATGGTTACGATGCCGGACTGCGGAATCTCAATAAAGGTCGTTTTGCTTTGTGCCACATCCACTTTATCCAGCTTGATTCTCGGCAGGGTCAGTATCTCCAGGTCGTACTTTCCGACAATGTATTTTTCAGTAGTGTTAAGTGTTTGAACATGAAGTGTTTGTGATTCTCCACTTTTACGAATGATACAAGATGGATTTGTGCCGGTGGTTTTTATATTGATGTATCCTTGCGGAGCATCAACAGCAATAATGTTATGCTTGCCGGGAACCAGCTCGATTCCCTTTTTTTCAACGGGCGGGATCGTATGGACGACCATCCGGTATGTTCCGACAGGATCGATCACGATCGTGTCCGGAACTCCCTTGTTATTGATCGTGTGCATATAATCGTAGCGGATGATGCCGGTTTGTTCGTCATAAAAAGTCATATTCACGTCCGTTTCGGTTGGTCTGCCGATCTGGTCATTCAGGTTGACCTGGGTGGTTGTGTTGTTCAGCGCCTGTGAAATAACAATATTCAGGATGTTCTTAAAGCTGGATTCACTGGAGGCATCGTAGAATTTCCCGATACAGCCGAAAGAGTTCATATAGCTTTGGTCGAGGCCGATCCCGATAACGAAAGGCTTGAGGACAATGCCTTTTTTCTGGAGGGCCAGGGAAACGGCACAAGGATCGCCGTCGCATTCTTCAATTCCATCGGTGATCAGGATGATGATGTTCCGGAGGCCGGGATTGGAAGGAGTTGGAAAATCGTTTCCGCATTGCTCCAGGGTATATGCGATTGGTGTGGTACCTTTCGGAACGATCATTTTCAGCTTGTTCTTGATCGCAGTAATATTTCCTCTGAGGTCGGAGCTGAAAGGAACCTCAAGCTTGGTATCCGTGCAGCTTCTTTCGGGTTTCAGCGGCACCTGGTGGCCGTAGCATCTAAGGGCAACCTCGAGGTTGGAAGAACCTTTTATGCTGTCGAGAAACTCGGTCAGCATCTTTTTGGCGATATCCATCTTCATCCCGCTTTGCCACTGGCCGAACATGGAGAAGGAAGCATCAAATACAAACTCAACCCTTGTGAGCGGCTGGGCGCGCTGGGCAGATGCTACGGAAAATGTTAAAAGGAAGACGGGAAGAAGCAGAATGTGAAAAGCGAAGCGGGAAACAGCTTGTTTCTGCGATGCAAGACTGATGTGTTTGTTTTGGATGGGACCCATGGAGTTTTCCGACTTGATTTTACGTTTCACTGTTCACGTTTTACGCTTCACTAGTAATCCGATTCGTCGTCGAGGCGGTTCTGGGACAAAGCCTGTGCCAACTGCTCATCGTTGGGCGCAACTCCGTGCCATTTGTGGCTTCCCATCATGAAATCGACACCATGGCCCATTTCCGTTTTCATCAGGATCATAACGGGCTTTCCTTTTCCTGTATGTTCTTTTGCTTTTTTGAGGGTATTAACAACGGATTCAATATGATTTCCTTTTTCAAGATCGATCACATCCCAGCCGAAAGCTTCAAATTTAGCTCTCAGGCTGCCCATGTTCAGGACCTTGTCGGTAGAGCCGTCGATCTGCTGTCCATTCATATCAACGGTCGCGATCAGGTTATCCACTTTTTTTGCCGAAGCATACATCGCAGCTTCCCAGATCTGTCCTTCCTGTAATTCTCCATCTCCGTGAAGCGAATAAACCAGGCGGCTGTCGTTGTTCAGCTTTTTGGCCAGTGCGGCGCCCAGCGCGACCGACATTCCCTGTCCGAGAGACCCGGAGGCAATACGAACGCCCGGAAGACCTTCATGTGTGGTGGGGTGGCCCTGCAGACGGGAGTTAAGCTTTCTGAAGGTTGCAAGCTCGCTGACCGGGAAATATCCGGAGCGGGCGAGAACGCTATAGAATACGGGAGAGATATGGCCATTCGAGAGAAAAAACAGGTCTTCGTCCTTTCCATTCATTGAAAATGCAGATGGATTGTGTTTCATGACCTCAAAATAGAGCGCCACAAAAAACTCGGAGCATCCGAGAGAGCCTCCCGGGTGGCCGGAGTTTACCGCGTGCACCATTCTCACAATATCCCTCCGCACACGGATCACCATTTTTTCCAATTCTGCTGTAGAAGCCATAAATAAAGCGTTTTAGATAGATTTTTTTCTGTTGAGCCTCAAAAGTACCACTTTTTGCAAGGCCTTTCCCCTTTGTTGAAAATATGCTTTTATTGTTGAAAACTCCGATGAATTAAGCCGGATTGGGGTTTCTAAAAACTTTACAGATGGCTATATTTGCGGGCTGAAATCAAATCAATTAGAGAATTGCTGAATTGGAGAAATGGAGAAAACGATCTCAACAAAATCTCCAATTCTCTGATTAACCAAATCAATAATTATAATTATGGCATTACAGTGCGGAATTGTGGGATTACCGAATGTAGGAAAATCGACTTTATTTAATTGCTTATCGAATGCCAAGGCACAGGCGGCAAACTTTCCGTTTTGCACCATTGAGCCTAACGTTGGCGTGATCACCGTCCCGGATGAGCGTTTAGCAGCGCTTGAAAAGCTCGTTAACCCCGAGAAGGTGGTTCCGACAACGGTTGAGATCGTGGACATAGCCGGACTGGTAAAAGGGGCGAGCAAAGGAGAAGGGCTCGGAAATAAGTTTCTTGCAAATATCCGGGAAACAAATGCGATTATTCACGTGTTGAGGTGCTTTGACGATCCCAATGTAGTACACGTGGATGGTTCGGTGAACCCGGTCCGTGATAAAGAGATCATCGACACGGAGCTTCAACTGAAAGACCTGGAATCGGTGGAGGCGAAGATCAAAAAGACCGAGAAGCAGGCGAAGACCGGTAATGACAAGGATGCAAAAAAGGCGTATGATATCCTTTTGAGAATAAAAAAACTGCTGGAACAGGGGCAATCGGCCCGTGCCGCTAATCTTGCACCGGAGGAAATGTTTGCTATCGCAGATATCCATTTGCTGACCGTAAAGCCCGTGTTGTATGTGTGCAATGTGGATGAAAAATCAGTGAATACAGGCAATGCTTATGTTGAGCAGGTAAAGGAAGCAGTGAAAAATGAAAATGCGGAGGTGCTGATCATTACAGCGGCCATGGAAGCGGAGATCGCCAGCCTGGACACTTATGAAGAGCGGCAGATGTTCCTGGGAGAGATCGGCCTGAGCGAGCCGGGTGTAAATAAATTGATCAAGGCAGCATACCGGCTTCTCGATTTACAGACCTATTTTACAGCCGGCGTCAAGGAAGTAAGGGCCTGGACGATCACCAAAGGGATGACCGCCCCGCAGGCAGCAGGTGTGATCCATACAGACTTTGAAAAGGGATTCATCAAAGCGGAGGTGATCAAATATGACGACTTTATCCGTTTAGGCTCCGAAGCAGCATGCAAGGACGCCGGGAAACTGGGGATCGAAGGGAAGGAATATGTGGTGAAGGACGGCGACCTGATGCATTTCAGGTTTAATGTGTAGGTGACTGGTGATGAAATAATTTAATTCGTAAAATTCGTTATTCGAACTAATGGCAAAATATACCGAAGATAGCATACGTACCCTGGAGTGGAATGAGCATATCAGACTTCGTCCGGGAATGTATATTGGTAAACTGGGGGACGGCTCTTCACCGGATGATGGTATTTACATTCTCCTGAAGGAAACGCTGGACAACTGTATCGATGAATTCGTGATGGGGAACGGGAAGAGCATCGAAGTGAGCATCAAGGACAAAACCGTTCGTGTACGCGATTACGGACGGGGCATTCCTTTGGGAAAGCTGGTAGATGTAGTGTCAAAGATCAATACCGGCGCTAAATATGACTCCGAAGCCTTCAAGAAATCAGTTGGCTTGAATGGAGTGGGTACCAAAGCGGTAAATGCGCTTTCCAGCTATTTCCAGGTGCAGGCTTACCGGGAAGGCAAAACAAAATATGCCGACTTCTCCACCGGGAACATCCTGAAAGAAGGCAGAATAGCGGACTCCGATCAGCGCGATGGTACGGTGGTTACTTTCATTCCGGACGAGAAGATCTTTGGAAAATACCACTTCATCAACGAGTATGTTGAGAAGATGCTCTGGAATTATGCCTACCTGAATACCGGTCTGACGATCCATTATAACGGACAGAAGTTCCATTCGGAAAATGGTCTGCTCGATCTCCTCAATCAGAATATCAGCGGCTCGATCCTTTATCCGCCGATCCACCTGAGCGGCTTCGATATTGAAGTGGCGATGACACACAGCAACCAGCAGTACGGGGAAGAGTATTACTCTTTTGTAAACGGTCAGCATACAACACAAGGCGGTACGCACCAGGGCGCATTCAGGGAAGCAGTCGTAAAAACGATCCGCGATTTTTTCAAGAAGGATTTTGAGGCCGTCGATATCCGCACGTCTATTATCGCTGCCGTGAGCATTAAAGTGCAGGAGCCGGTATTTGAATCACAAACGAAGACAAAGCTCGGTTCAACGGATGTCGGACCGAAAGGTCCGTCGGTAAAAAGCTTTATCGGTGATTTCCTGAAAACGGAGCTCGATAATTTTCTTCATAAGAACACGGAAGTTGCACAGGCGATCTTACAGAAGATCCAGCAGAGCGAACGGGAGCGTAAAGATCTGCAAGGCATCCAGAAGCTAGCACGGGAAAGAGCGAAGAAATCCAACCTGCATAACAAGAAGCTCCGCGACTGCCGGATCCACATGCAGGCGAACGATGAACGCAAGCTGGAGACGACTCTTTTCATCTGCGAGGGTGATTCTGCAAGCGGATCCATCACCAAAACGCGCGATGTGAATACGCAGGCTGTGTTCAGCTTAAAAGGAAAACCGCTGAATGCATTCGGCCTGACCAAAAAGATCGTGTATGAAAATGAGGAATTCAACCTGCTCCAGGCTGCATTGAATATCGAAGATGGGATCGAGAACCTGCGTTACAACAACATCGTGATTGCGACTGATGCCGATGTGGATGGAATGCATATCCGGTTATTATTGATGACGTTCTTCCTGCAGTTTTTCCCTGACCTCGTCAAAAACGGACATGTCTATATTTTACAAACGCCTTTGTTTCGTGTGAGGAACAAAAAAGAAACGATCTATTGCTATAGTGATGAAGAGCGGAGAAATGCGATCGCAAAGCTTGGAACTAAACCGGAGATCACCCGATTCAAAGGCTTGGGCGAGATCTCCCCGGATGAATTCAAATTGTTCATCGGGAAAGATATGCGTAAAGATCCTGTGATCATCGGAAAAGGAAACCTGACGGACATGCTGAGCTATTTCATGGGGAAGAATACACAGGAAAGACAGGATTTCATTATTGATAATCTGGTGGTGGAGAAGGATCTGGCGGATAGTGTGGCAGCGGGGGAATAGGGCGGAAGTAAAAGGTGAAAAGTAAAAAAGTAAAAAGTAAAAAAGTGAGAAGGAAATGTGAAACGGAAACCCGGTTTACATTTCACGTTTTCACAGCAAAAATATGAGTGAAGAAAATAATAACATTGAGGAAACCAGCGGAGGTGAAGAGCTTCACAACATTACCCATGTTTCGGGTATGTATCAGAACTGGTTCCTCGATTATGCGTCTTATGTAATTCTTGAACGCGCCGTTCCTTATGTAGAGGATGGTTTAAAACCGGTTCAGCGCAGGATCCTGCATTCCATGGATGAGCTGGATGACGGTCGCTATAATAAGGTAGCGAACATCATCGGTCATACGATGAAGTACCACCCGCATGGAGATATGAGTATCGGCGATGCACTGGTGGCACTCGGGCAGAAGGACCTTTTGATCGACTGCCAGGGAAACTGGGGAAATATCCTCACCGGTGACCGCGCCGCAGCTCCCCGCTATATCGAGGCACGTTTATCAAAATTTGCCCTTGAAGTTGTATTCAATCCGAAAACGACTACCTGGCTGGCCAGCTATGACGGACGTAATAAGGAGCCGGAGACATTGCCGGTAAAATTTCCATTACTGCTTGCACAGGGTGTTGAAGGAATTGCGGTTGGATTAGCATGCAAAATGCTGCCGCACAATTTCAATGAATTGTGCGATGCATCCGTTGCGTCTCTCAAAGGCAAGCGTACCGATATTATGCCGGATTTTGCTACCGGCGGAATGGCTGACTTTTCCAATTATAATGATGGACTGAGAGGCGGAAAGATCCGCATAAGAGCGAAGATCAAGCAGGATGATAAGAAGACACTCGTCGTCACAGAAATTCCATACGGTACCACTACCGGTTCAGTCATCGATTCCATTATCGCAGCAAATGATAAAGGGAAGATCAAGATCAGGAAGGTGGAAGATAATACCGCTGAGAATGTGGAGATCGTGATCCACCTGGTACCCGGAATTTCTCCGGATAAGACCATCGATGCGCTTTATGCATTTACGGATTGTGAGATCTCCGTTTCTCCGAATGCCTGCATCATTGAAAATGACAAGCCGAAATTCATTGGCGTAAACGAGATCCTGAAGGTCTCAACGAAGCAAACACTGGAGCTGCTCAAGCGTGAGCTGGAGATCGAAAAGGGAGAACTGCAGGAATCCTATTTATTTGCATCTCTTGAAAAGATCTTTATCAAGGATGAAATGTATATCGATTTCAAGAACTATTCCGATAAGGAAACGCTCTTTGTATACCTCGATGAACGTTTTAAAAAGTACAAAAAGCAGTTCATTCGCACGATCACGAATGATGATTACGAAAAGCTTACCCAGATCCCGATGATCCGGATCACGCGTTTCGATAGCAAGAAAGCGGATGAAAAGATGAAAGCCCTGGATGCGCGGATCGGCGAGATCGATCACCATCTGGCGAACATCGTTGATTTTGCGGTGGAGTACTTTAAAAACCTGAAGAAGAAATACGGAACGGGACGTGAGCGCAAGACCGAAATCAAGTCCTTCGAAAATATTGTTGCGACAAGCGTAGTGGTTGCAAACGAGAAGCTGTATGTGAACTACGAAGAAGGTTTTGCAGGCTACGGTCTGAAGAAAGATGAGTTCGTTTGCGAGTGTTCCGACATCGATGACATTATTGTTTTCCGAAAGGACGGAACGATGACCGTAAGCAAGGTGCAGGAAAAAGCCTTCATCGGAAAGGACGTGATCCATATTGCGGTCTTCAAGAAGAATGATGAGCGTACCGTTTACAATATGATCTATCGTGATGGAAAAGGCGGGACGACATTTATGAAACGCTTCCCGGTAACCGGCGTTACACGCGATAAGCAATACGATCTGACGAAAGGAAGCAAGGATTCACAAGTGCTTTATTTCAGCGCCAATCCAAATGGAGAAGCAGAGGTTGTGGAAGTTCAATTAAAGCCGATGCCGGGCTTGCGGAAAGTGCAGTGGGATTTGGATTTCGCTGATCTCGATGTGAAGAACCGCGGTTCTATGGGAAATGTGGTGACGAAATACTCGGTGAAGAAGATCGTGCTGAAGAGAGAAGGAGTTTCTACGCTGGGTGCGCGTGATATCTGGTTCGATGAAATTGTAAAACGTCTGAATACGGACAAGCGGGGAACGTTCCTCGGAAGCTTCGGACCTTCGGATAAGATCCTGACGGTGATGAAGAGCGGTCATTACAAAGTGGGTGGTTTTGATGTGAGCCAGCATTTTGATGAGGACATGATGCTCATCGAGAAGTACGATGCAACAAGGCCGCTGTCGGTCGTTTACCTGGAAGGGGAGAGCAAAACTCATTTCGTGAAACGCTTCATGGTGGAGCCGACAAATAACAAAACGCTGATCATTTCGGAATCGGAAGGTTCCAAAATTGAAATTGCGACTACGGAGCTGATCCCGCAGATCGAGGTGAAATTCACGAAGGTAAAAGACAAGGATCTGCCGAATCAGAAGATCGATCTTACGCAATTCATCGAGATAAAAGGAATGAAGGCGAAAGGAAATAAGCTTGCATTCGCAAAAGTGAAGGAAGTTACTTTGCTTCCCCCGGTTGAGATCCATATCGATGATGTGGATGAATTCGAAGAGAGCGGATTATCTCCGCTGGAGGCGATCAAAAGGAAAGAGCCGCCAAAGGACAAGAACATGCTGAGCATCGATCAGCAGATCAATGACCAGATCAAGCTGCCGAGCCAGGAGAAGAAAGGGAAAAAAGGCAAAGGAGGAAAAGGCAAAGGAGGAGCACTGAAATTGGATTTTTAGCCAGGTTCTTTATGTACTATAAAGTATGCAAAATGCCGCAATCAAATTGCGGCATTTTGCTTTTGATCAGCGCTTAATGCCAAACAGTTGCATTAATAATTGATTTTAATCAAATTTAAAATCCTTAAATTTATTGGCTTTTATAAATTAAAGAAATCCAGATGTTTAAATTGTTCTCTCCTCCCAGGTTTGACGATCAGGAATTGACCAGAAGAGTCGCCCTGATGTATAAGATAAATGTCAGTACTGCATTGATCCTCACCGGTACGCTAACGGTATCGATGTGTATTCTTCCGGAAAATGCGGCCAGGTACTTTACCATTATCGCAATGATGTGGTCGGTTTCAATTCTCTTGTCTTATTTTTTTTGGAAAGGCCGGGTTAACTTCGGCGCGCATTTGTATGTGATCCTGCTTCTGCTGATGATTTACGGGCTGGGGCTGAACGCAGGTGGAATAAAAGCGCATGGAATGGTAATGCTGCCGATAATCGTTCTCATTGCCGGTCTGACATTGGGAAAACGGATGGTGATCATTTACGGTTTCATCAGCTGCGGGGTAAGCTTATTGATCGCCCTGGCGGAATATAACGGTTTCATTATGTCGAGAGGTCCCCTTGGTAATTCGCCTTTTATCTATTGGATTCATTCCACTGCTGCCATGCTGATCCTTGTTTTACTTGAACATACCTCCGTCACCGGGCTTGAAAAGCAGATCATCAAAACACAAGAAGAGCTGGAATTACGTAAAAAGTCGGAAGGGGAGGTCAAATTGCTGAATGAAAGCCTGGAAGATAAGATCAGGGAAAGAACTGCTGAGCTTATCGCCGCAAACAACGAACTAAACACTTTCAATTATTCCATTTCTCATGACCTTCAGCAGCCTTTGGTAGGAGTGAAGATGCTGCTTGGTTCACTTCAAAAAAGGCAGGAGGCTACGCTGGACGAAAATAGTAAAAGAGAATTGCAGATAGTAGTGGAGAGTGTGGATAAGATGAATACGCTTACCAAAGAGCTGTTGAAGCTTTACAGCTTATCAAAAGTAAAGCTGAATAAGTCGGATACGGATATGAACGATCTGATCAAAGAGGTTTGTGAAGATGTAAGAGCGTACTACAAAATGAATACAATCGAAATGACCGTTCACGATACGCATCATTCGTTCTGTGATCCGACGCTGATCCGGCAGGTGTGGGCCAATTTAATTTCAAACGCGGTGAAGTATTCCAGTAAAAACGAAAAGCCTGTGATTGAGATCAGCTCCCGGCAGACGGATAAGGAGGTTATTTACGAAGTGAAAGACAACGGAGTGGGCTTCAACATGAAGCATGCGGAAAAAATATTTTCAGATTTTGAAAGGCTTCATACGAGTGATGAATATGAAGGGACCGGCATCGGCTTAACGACTGCCTCCCGGATCATCAAGTACCATGGAGGAAGGATCTGGGCTGAAGCGGCGGAAGGTTCGGGTGCGACTTTTTATTTCAGCATTCCGGCAGTTAAAGAGCTAAGTCTGTAAGTCCTTAGAAATCTTCCTTTCAGTACAGCGCATCCTTGCAATTTCCGCTAAAATTGCTTTACTTTATAGTTCATAAATCATCCCTAATCTCTAACGATACGCTTAATGAAATTTAAAAAACTACTTTTTGGTGCTATGGCATCTGTTGCTTTTTGCGCTCCTGCTACAGCACAGTTAAATGTGACCTTTCGTGCACAGCTCTCCTATGGATCTCAAACTTGTGCAAATATCTGCGGGTATGTCGACACCACGGGAAAAGAATACGCCCTGGTTGGCGCTTCATTGGGAATGTCCATTGTGGATGTTTCCAATCCTTCTGCTCCGGTAGAAGTGCTCCAGGTCCCCGGACCGGATAACCTCTGGAAAGAGATCAAGGTCCGCGGAAAATATGCTTATGTTACCAGCGAAGGCGGCGGCGGGCTCCAGATCATCAACATGAGCTCCCTGCCGAATACAGCAGGTGTTACCTCAACCAACTGGGCACCGACCATCAGCGGACCGGGCGGCGGAACACTCAATACCATTCACGCGCTTCACATCGACGGAAAATATGTTTATCTCTATGGCAGTAATATATTCAGCGGAGGAGCGGTTGTTGCCGATCTGACCAACCCGACAGCTCCCGTGTATGTCGGGAATTACCGGAACATTACTTCGCCATATGTTCATGACGGTTACGTGAGAAACGACACATTGTATGCGGGACATATTTATGATGGTTTCTTCTCCGTGGTGGATTTTACCAATAAATCGGCGCCGGTAGAGCTGGCAAATCAGAATACACCAAACAACTTTACGCACAATACATGGCTTTCGCAGAATAGCAAAGTATTGTTCACTACGGACGAAAAAAGCGATTCCTATCTTACCTCCTACGATATTTCCAATCTAAGCAGCATCCAGGAGCTGGACAGGATCCAGTCGAACCCCGGTTCAAACTCGATCGTGCACAATACACATATTATCAATGTTGCCGGAAATGATTATGCGGTGACTTCCTGGTATCGCGACGGATTTACGATTACCGATGTGGGACGTCCCCAGAATATGATCCAGGTTGGAAACTATGATACGTATCCTGCCGGCTCGGGAGATGGATTTGACGGAGACTGGGGTGTATATCCGTATCTCCCTTCCGGAACGATCGTTGTTTCCAATATCGATGAAGGATTATTTGTTTTCACGCCAACCTATGTGCGCGCCTGCTACCTTGAAGGAGTTGTGAGCGACAGTACCTGCGGCGCCCTGCTGAATAATGTTCATGTAACGATCACTGCTGCAGGTGTAAATGACAGTACGGATCTTGTAGGGCAATACCGCACGGGAACACCGACCCCGGGAACATATAACGTGAGCTATTCTCATTCCGGCTACATTACTAAAACACTTACCGGGATCGTTCTTTCTCCCGGCGTTGTCAACATCCAGGATGTTCAGCTGGCTCCGGGCAGCACTGCAAACGTAACAGGTACTATCACCAACAGCGTAACAACAGCACCCGTTCCATCTGCACTGGTGGAGATCTCCGATCCGGTAAACACTTATAGTTTTGTGACGGATGCTTCCGGAAATTTTTCCAGCTGTAATGTTGTTGCTGCTTCGGATTACGACGTAAATGCCGGAATGTGGGGCTTCGAAACGTATTGTACCTCTTCACAGACCATTAATTCCGGAACAACTTCTTTGACCTATCCTCTCGCGCCGGGATACTATGATGACTTTACTTTTGATTTCGGTTGGACCGTGACAAGTACAGCTGGAACAGGTACATGGGTAAGAGGAGTTCCGCTGGGAACACTTAACGGAACAATTCCTGCAAATCCCGGTGCCGATGTTACAACGGATTGCTCCAACAAAGCTTTTGTGACCGGAAATACAGGTGTTACGGGCTCTGATGATGATGTCGATAACGGCTACACAACGCTGATCTCTCCGACCTTCGATCTGACTTCTTATGCGGTTCCATACCTGAACTACAGCCGTTGGTTCTATAATGGCGGTGGCAGCGGTTCTCCAAACGATTCGTTGAATGTATTCCTGTCAAACGGATTGACGACGGTTCTTGTTGAATCTTCTATCGTTTCTACGCCGGGTTTCTCTACCTGGATCCCGAGATCTTATAAGGTATCCGATTACATCGCGCCGACGGCGAACATGAAGGTGTTTGTCCGCACAGGAGATAATGCGCTTTCGGGACATATCGTGGAAGCGGGCTTTGACAGGTTCGCAATCACAGAAGGGCCAAATGGAATTGCAGAAAATAAGCTGAACGGATCATTGAAAGTGTTCCCGAATCCGTTCGCGGATGAAGCATCGATCTCTTACGAGCTAAATGAAAAGCTGACCGGGGATGCCTGCATTCTTTTAACCGATGTTACCGGAAAAATTGCTGCTAAATATAAATTAGGTCAGCAGGCTGGAACTGTCAGCATCGACCCTGCACTTGCAAACGGGATATACTTTGTGAAGATCATGAACGGATCGGAGCAGAGTATGCCGGTGAAGATTGTGAAGGTGAAATAAAAGAAAAGTGAAAGGTAAAAAGTGAAAGGGCTGGTCTGTAGATCAGCTCTTTATTTTTTTAATTAACCCATGAAGTAATGAGGAGATCGTTGTCAGCCGTTCCTGAAATCGCTGGTGCTCTGTTTTTGTCGATGTATTGTACTCTTTTAGAAATGGTCAACAGTGTTTCGACTCCACTGATTGAACCCGAAGAGAAATAGAGAAATCCTGAAAAGTCTTTTTACTGCTCCTGGCGGCTCCCGCGGAGATATTTGCTGAAATTGAAATGGCCGCTCTTCTTAACTGTGATACTATTCCGAATCTCTCAGCGTCAGGAAATTTGTTTGTGAGTGTATAGATCTCTTCAGCAAGATTGACAGATTCCTGCCAAAGAATAAGGTTTTTGTGTGGTCTCACAATGCAGCGAAAGTAAAAGCAAATTAGGAGAGCAGAGAGCTAATAATCGTGCAAGTTATATGTTTTTGGGAAGTCGATGATTTGTCTTGACTCCGATCACCACATTTCACATTTCACCTTTCACTTTTCCCCTTCCTTTAAAAAGAATACCCCATATTCACCTCGAAGATCCCGTTGAAGTGACTTTTGTAAAAATCGCCGAAATAGTCATCATCGAGTTTCAGGATCCGGTAGGAAGTGGCATGGTACCAGAATTCATTGCTTTTGTATCCGGCACCGGCATAGATATCAACGGTCAGGCGACCGGGCTTGCCCATTTGCACACCCACGATCATGTTGGCATTGAACAGCCGCAGGTCGAAGTAGCTGTCTTTATAATACCTGTTCAGACCCAGAAAGATCTTCGCATTCGCATAGGAAACATGGGGGCCTACATAAAATCCGAAAGGAGAATGGTGCCGGTGATTAACGAGGTAAAACTTATGAGTATACTGCAGGCGGTAACCTGATGCTTTGATCGTGCGCTGCTGTGAGGTTCCCGATGCCAGATCTAAAAGGCCCCAGATGATATTCTTGCTGAGATAGGAAATGCTGACGCGATCGGATTGTTTCCGGCTGCCGCAGATCTCCGCGCTGAAGCGATACTCCGATGTGAACGGAAATGCACCGCCGTAAAGCAGGCCGGTCGGACTAGTGCTGAGCACCAGCGGTTGTACAGGGTATGGCTTCTTTTTTTTTATGACCGGGGTGATGCGGATCGTATCGGAGGGTACACTGGCATGTGCGTGGAAACAGAGCACTGACAGGCAAAGGACAGACAAATATTTTACCTTTTTCAGGTTCATTTTGTTATCGTGTCGAGGGAAAACCGCGCTGCCGGAACAGCAGATTGATTCCCGAAGTCGTTTCTTAAAAACTTGTAATATCCTGTTATCGCGATCATCGCTGCATTATCTGTGCAATATTCAAATTTAGGGATAAAGATCTTCCAGTCCAACTCTGTTTTCAGCTCGTTCAGCCTGTTCCTTAACCCGGAATTCGCTGAAACGCCGCCTGCTATTGCAATCTGTTTGATCCCAAAATGTTCTGCCGCCTTCGTAAGCTTTGCCATCAGCATGTCGATGATCGTTGCCTGGAGCGAAGCGCAGATGTCCGCTTTATGCTTTTCTATAAAATCCTGGTCTTTTGACGTCTCCGAATTCAAAAAGTTCATAAAGCCGGTTTTTAATCCGCTGAAGCTAAAATTAAAATCGGGTGTTCTGGGTTTTGAAAACTTAAATGCCTTCGGATCGCCTTCCTTTGCCAGCTTATCGATCAGTGGTCCGCCGGGGTAGGGAAGTCCCATTATTTTAGCTGCCTTATCAAAGGCTTCACCTGCGGCATCATCGATGGTTTCCCCCACGATCTTCATGTCGAAATGATCTTTTACAAGAACGATCTGGGTATGGCCTCCTGAAACGGTCAGGCAGAGAAACGGAAAGGCCGGTTTTTCTGTGTTTTCTCCTTCAATAAAATGTGCCAGGATATGTCCCTGCATGTGATTTACTTCTATCAGCGGAATATTCATTCCCAGTGCAAAGGCTTTCGAAAATGATGTGCCCACGAGCAGTGATCCCATGAGGCCCGGACCGCGGGTATAAGCAAGCGCGCTGATCTCCTCTTTACGGATTCCGGCCTGCTGAATGGCCTGGTGCACCACGGGAACGATATTCTGCTGGTGAGCGCGGGATGCGAGCTCGGGGACAACCCCTCCGTAAAGCTTATGAACAGCCTGATTGGCGACAATATTGGCAAGTATTTTGCCGTCTTCAAGAACGGCTGCGGAAGTGTCGTCGCAGGATGATTCGATGCCGAGTATGATGACCGGTTTGCCCATATTTATTAACTTCGTCCCGCTGTTAGCGGGACGTTCGTAAAAAACAAAGGTATTAAAAAACTAGCAAACATATTATTTCGCTTCCTTTCCCTGGTGATCTTCCTGGTCCTTGTTATCTTCCTGCTGATCCAGCAGAAAAATGTGCAGACGTACCTCGGGCAACGGGCTTCAGCTTATTTTTCGAAAGAGCTGAATACCCGGATCTCGATCGGGAGCGTGGAGATCGCTTTTTTCAAGAAGGTGGTTCTGGAAGATGTATATATTGAAGATCTGCATCACGATACCTTACTGTATTCTAAAAAACTAAATGTCGATATCGATGCGCTTGATTTTGAAAAGCATCAGCTTTATGTCGGGGACGTAGTTCTGCTCAATACAAAAGCGAAGCTGATAAAATATGCAGCGGATGACGATCTGAATCTTCAATTCCTGCTGGATGCTTTTAAGTCAAAGGATACGCTTCATCACACTTCAGCAAAATGGGAGATCAGATTCCGGGAAGTGAATTTTGTAAATACGGATTTCACCTACCGGAGCGAACACGATACGCTCGAGACCACCGGTGTAAATTATTTCGATCTTAATGCAAGGCAGATCAATGGCCGGATCAGTAATATCGGTATTGATGACGACACGATCCATGCGAAGATCGATTACCTGTCAGCGGTTGAAAAAAGTGGTTTTGTTCTTCAGAATATCAGCAGCGCGGTTAGCGTAAGCCCGGTTGGCGTTACGCTTAATGACCTGAAGCTGAAAACACCGGAGAGCGACATTTCCACCGATCTTACATTCAAATACGAGAGTTATCATGCGTTCAAGGACTTCATAAATAATGTAAGGATCAAAGCTGAATTTGAGCATTCGCACCTGGAGCTTAGTGATATCGCTTACTTTGCGCCGGAGCTGAAAGGGATTTACAGGAATATCGACGTAACGGGGAAGATCAGCGGAAAAGTAAGCGACCTGAAAGGAAAGGATATGATCCTGAAGCTTGCCGCGAATACGGAATTTATTGGAGATTTTACGTTGACGGGTCTTCCGAAGATCGATGAAACACTGATCTACCTGAATGTCGAAAAGCTGACGACAAATTACCGCGATCTGAATGATTTTCCTATTCCACCGTTCAATGAGCACAAAACGCTGCATGTGCATCCTAATATTGCCCGCCTGGGAAACATGAAATTCAAAGGGACATTCACAGGTCTGTACAATGACTTTTATGCATACGGTGATTTTACTTCCGCGCTTGGCGGGATCTCCTCGGATATTTCAGTTCGCCACGATTATTCAAAAGACATAGAGATCTACAAAGGAAAGCTGAAGTCGAGCTCATTTGACTTCGGATCTTTCTTCGGCGGAAAATATCTTGGAAAGGTGACGATGAATGTGAATGTGGATGGCTCCGGCTTTACGCTTGATGAAGTAAAAGCCAAGCTGGCAGGAACGGTTAACAGCGTCGACTTTATGGGTTATACTTACAAAAATGTAGCGGTTGAAGGTAATATTGCAAACAAGCTGTTCAAAGGCAAGCTGGCTGTGAAAGACGATAATGTCGATTTTGACTTTATCGGTAATGTAGATCTCTCGGGTAAGCTGCCGAAGCTTGATTTTATTACAACCTTGAACCGCGCTGATCTTGCTGCGCTTCATTTTATCAAGTCGGAGAAAAAAACGGATCTGTCCACGCAGGTCATCATCAACGTAACGGGCAATAACATCGATAACCTGACAGGGCAGATCAACTTCGATAATACCGTTTACATTGAAGGAGATGAAAAATATAAGCTCAGTGTTTTTGATCTTGTATTAGAGGACAGGAACGGGCTGAAATCGATCGATCTCGAATCGGACTTCGTGAATGCAAGTATTTACGGTCAGTTCAAAGTCCTGGAGCTGCAGGATGCGATGAGCCAGATGCTGTATCGTTATATTCCATCGGCTTTTCCATCGAAACCCCCGGTATCAAAGTCCGTTCAGAACTTCGACTACTCTTTCCTGTTCCGGAAAACCGATGCCGTTACGCGGCTGTTTATGCCGCAATTGAAGATCGCTCCGAAAACATTGCTGCGGGGCAATTACAATTCTGCGATCCAGCAGTTCACGATGACGGGGAATTCCGACAAGATCAGCTATTCAGGCATCACGTTTAAAAAATGGACCGTTGCAGCGAATACAACAGAAGAGGCGATGGACTTCAGCATGAACAGTGAACGGCTGCTGCTGACAGACAGCCTGGGACTAACGGAGTTTGGTCTCCGAACGGTGTCACATGCGGACAGTGTGAACATCGGGGTTGTTTGGAGCAGCCGTACAGAGCGCGAATACAGAGGTGATGTAAAATCGTTCCTGCATTTTAACCCGGATCATTCGATGCAGTTCAAGATCCTTCCTTCGCTGTTTGTCATCTCCGATTCCACGTGGGTAGTGGATAAGGATAATTTTATCGTTGTCGATACATCCTACATTAACCTGAATAAGCTTGCGTTCGAACATGGACAGCAGTCCATCGCCGTAAACGGGATCATTTCCAAGAATAAAAACGATCACGTTAAGCTGAAGCTTGATCAATTCAATTTAGAGAATATTAATTTGTTCACGAGTGCATCCGGCCTGAGATTGAAAGGAGTATTGGATGGAGAGTCGGATATCAACGATGTGTATCACGATTTTGTTTTGACAAGCGATTTTGATTTTCTGAATTTCTTCATCAATGACAATGAGATCGGCAATGGTGATGTTTCGAGCGTGTGGGACCAGGGGAAAGATGCGTTGTATACACACGGCTCGTTTACGCGTGACGCGGTGCCGAATATTCTTTTTTCAGGGTATTACTATCCCAAGCGAGATGAGAACAATATCGATATGGAAGTAAACCTGCAGGCGTTAAGAATGCAGCTGCTGCAGCCTTTCGTGAAAGACTTTTGCTCCGACTTCGAGGGATTGATCTCGGGTGATGTCACGATCAAAGGTTCTCTGAAGAAACCCGACATCAACGGAACGGTGAATGTGAATGCAAGCAGGGTGCGTGTAAACTATCTGAACACGTTCTATAAGTTCAACCAGGATGTGATCGTCGAGAATACATCATTCGGGGTGGAAAATATGACTGTTTACGACATTCCGAATAACAACAAGGCGATCGTAACCGGGAAAGTCTATCACGATAATTTCAAAAACTTTCAGCTCGATATCGACATCCAGGCGAATAAATTTCAATGTCTGAATACCTCGGAAACAGACAATAGCCTGTATTACGGACAGGCTTTTGTAACCGGGCAGATCAACATTTTCGGATTCGTAAACAACGAGATCCGCATCGATGCGAACGTAAAAACTGAAAAGATCACTTCCAGCGACAAGTCCGATAAAGTAAATGTGCTCTCGAAAACAGAGCTGACGAAATTCTACATTCCGCTGGGAGGAACATCTGAAGTGAGCCAAAACAATTTTATCACATTTGTGAAAAAGGACAGCACACTGAAAGTAAATGACAACTACAAAGTCTCTCTCGGCGGCCTGGTCCTTAACTTTGACCTGGAAGTTACGCCGGATGCGGAGATCCAGCTGATCTTCGATCAGAAAGTAGGAGATATTATCAAGGCAAGGGGGAGTGGAAATATCAGCATGAACATCAGCCCGAAAGGCGATTTTAAAATGTACGGCGATTATGTGATCGAAAACGGTGATTACTTGTTCACGCTGCAGAACATCATCAACAAGCGTTTCGATATCAAAAAGGGGAGCACAATCAAATGGAGCGGCGTACCGTACAAAGCTGATCTGAACATTGCAGCGATCTACAAGGCAAGAGCGCCGATCAAGACGTTCTTCCCGGAAGACTCGACAAATACTGCATACAAAAAACGTTACCCGGTTGACGTTGAAATGAACATGACGGGTGACCTTACCGACACCCATATTGATTTTGAGATCGGTTTGCCGACACTGGATGCGCCTACGCGGCAGACGATCCTGAGCTACATCAACAATGACGCGGAAGTGAACCGGCAGGTGTTTTCACTTTTGATCCTGAACAGTTTTGTAACCCCGTATCAGCTGATGAACTCCTCCAGCGGGAACGGTCCGAATGTCGCCAATGCCGCAGGTGCCAATACCAGCGAGATGCTTTCAAACCAGCTGAGCAATATGCTCAGCAAGATCAGCAACGACTTCGATATCGGTGTGAACTACCGTCCGGGAGATGCGATCACGAAAGACGAATTGGAAGTGGCGCTGTCGACGCAGCTTTTCAATGATAAATTGTCCATCGAAGGAAACATCGCGAATAATACGAATTCACAAAACCCGAATAACCTCGTGGGAGACGTTAACGTAGATTATAAGCTGACCGAAGACGGAAAAGTGCGGGTGAAAGCTTTTAATAAAGCAAATGATAACAGCCAGACCAACCTGAACGGGCCTTATACACAGGGAGTCGGAGTTTTTTACAGGGAAGAGTTCGATACGATCGGTGCTTTGTTCGATCGTTATCTTGACAAAGTAAAACCTGCTAAAAAAGAGAAACCGCCTCCCGTGAACGGAGTGACTCCATAAAAAATCCCCGCTTTCCATTGGAAGGCGGGGATTTTTTTATTCAGTGTGCTGGCAATGATTACTTCTTTCTTGTTCAATGATCGAGCTTGAGGGAATGCCCCATTTTGTCACGCTTGGTCTGGAGATAAAATTTATTGTGCTCGTTTGATTCCACTTCGATCGAAACATTTTCAACGATCTCCAGTCCGTATCCGATCAATCCTGCGCGTTTCTTCGGATTGTTGCTCATCAGCCGGATCTTTGAAACCCCAAGGTCGCGGAGGATCTGTGCACCAACACCGTAATCTCTTTCATCGGACTTGAATCCAAGATCTTCATTGGCTTGTACTGTGTCGCGGCCTTCTTCCTGGAGCTTGTATGCTTTCAGCTTATTCATTAATCCAATGCCTCGCCCTTCCTGGTTCATGTACACGATCACACCTCTTCCTTCTTTTTCGATCATCTCCATCGATTTGTGAAGCTGTGGTCCGCAGTCGCAGCGGCAGGAACCGAAAATATCGCCGGTGAGGCAAGAGGAATGTACTCTCACAAGAATAGGTTCATCCTTGTTCCATTTTCCTTTTACAAGTGCCAGGTGCTCCTGGTCATTCGTTGTCTGGCGGTATGCAACGAGCTCAAAATTCCCCCATTGTGTGGGCATTTTTACTGAGACGTCTTTTGTGATGATACTTTCATTTTTCAGCCGGTAAGCGATCAGGTCCTCGATAGAAACAATTTTCAAATTGTGTTTTCTTGCGATCTCCAGCAGCTGCGGCAGCCGCGCCATCGATCCGTCCTCGTTCATGATTTCGACGAGTGCGCCTGCAGGCTGAAAACCTGCCATGCGTGCGAGGTCGACCGTTGCTTCGGTATGTCCTGCTCTCCTGAGAACGCCGCCGTTTTTCGCTTTTAAGGGGAAAATATGTCCGGGCTTACCGAATTCCTCCGGCCTGATATCCGGATTAACGAGTGCCTGAATGGTTTTTGAGCGGTCGGATGCGGAGATCCCGGTTGTACATCCGTATCCCAGGAGGTCGACGGAGACGGTAAATGCAGTGGAGTGTTCCGCGGTATTATTACTGACCATCATTTCAAGGCCGAGCTGTTCACAGCGCTCTTCGGTGATCGCAGCGCAGATGAGCCCGCGGCCGTGGGTTGCCATAAAATTGATCACTTCAGGTGTCACATTCTTGGCGGCCGTAAGGAAGTCGCCTTCATTCTCGCGTCCTTCATCGTCCACCACGATGATCACCTTGCCGGCTTTAAGATCGGCAATGGCTTCCTCAATAGTATTCAGTACAGAATTCATGATTTTGTTTGTTATGCAAAGATAACAAAAATACCTCCTGAATGTTCGGAAACACGCTGATATCCTGTTGTTTTAATTACTTTTGGGAGTTAAGAACAAGAACCATGAAAAACTCCCTGTTTATATTAATGCTCTTTCTGCTTTCCTGCTCACCGGAAAAAAAAGAGCAGGGATCCGCTGCTGAAATGGCGGTGCCGATCGTCGATGAAGAATTCGATTCGATCCGGATCAACAACGTGACTTACAAGCTTGATCCGATCACCGCTGCGGAATTTTTTTCCGTGAAAGCAGAGCGGGGGGAAATCAGCGACCAGGAGCTGATCGACGATTCAGCAAATGTAAAACGGGATGGGAATAAGATCACGTTTCACCTGGAGAACGGAAAAGATACAATGATCGTCAATGATTCGTCGGAAGAGGACCTGGCCTATTTCAGCTATGAGAAGGACATGAAGGACATCGGCTACTGGCTTCTGTTTGTAAGCTATTACGAAGGCAGCAGCTTCCTGGTGATCAGCAAAGCAGACGGTGCTCAAACCTACATGTGGGGTTATCCGCTGGTGTCGCCGGATAAAAAGCATGTCCTTTCCGCATCATTCGACCTGGAGGCTGCTTTCTGCGAGAATGGAATCCAGCTGTTTACGTTGTCCGATGTCCGGCTTACCCACAATTTCGACAAGGAGATTCCAGCCTGGGGCCCGTCAGATGTCCGGTGGAAAGATAATTCGTCCATTTACATCGAGCAAAGCTACCGCAAGGAAACCGATCCGGAATTCTCAAAGAAGTACAAGCGGATGAAGGTCATTCAATGAACTTTGTCTTTTAACCGGAGCTTTGTTGAGTCAACTCGGGGACTTATTGCGGTATGATCTACCGGTGCGAAGTTATTGCTGCTGGTCGTAAAATTCTTGTCGTTCCCGGTTGATCCACGGTCGTTATAACGAACCTTATCATCGTCTTTCCCTTTGTTCATGCATGCGGAAAAAGACAATGAAACCCAGAGGATCAACGCTGTTATTACATTTGTCGTTTTCATGATTTTGTTATTTTATTCAGTATCACCTTCACTATAGAGATTGTTTTCTTCATCCTCTTCGCCGATCTCCTCCTGTGCATCGTCAAGCTCGGCGCCGGGGACGTCAAGATCCTTTCCGGCAAAGTCGACCGGAAAAGTTCTGTTCCTCAGATCCTCGTCATAACCGCCATCCATAGCCAGATTATCATCGGGACCGAGGGCATCGAGGTCTTCGGGCGTCAGGTCGCTTTTTGAGGTATCGATATTTTTTCTCCGGTTCCGGCTGTTTTTGATCTGTTCGGCAGTAAAACCGGGAGTTTTATTCTCATTATTTGATTTCACAGAAGGACTTGCTTTCTTTTTCTTGGGCGTTTTCATCGGGGTTTTTTAGGTAAGAAATTCAAATATTTATGCCATGAATTCCGGTAAAAAAATTCTCACATAATTATTTAAATACTATATTTGCGCCCTCTTAAAACCATATGGCGAGGTAGCTCAGATGGTTAGAGCGCAGGATTCATAACCCTGAGGTCTCGGGTTCAACTCCCGATCTCGCTACACTAAACAGGAAAAGCCCGGACATAGGTTCGGGCTTTTCCTGTTTAGTTCGAAAGGCAGGAAGGAGTTCTGCTTCAGAATTGCGCTAATGTCAGATAATCGTGCTGTTTTGCTACTGTTTTCTCCGAAGTTTTCAGGGAAGAAAAATTAAGAACTAATTGATTTTCAGTGAGTTGTTTTTTTCTCTTTAGATTCTTAAAAGTGGTTCCTGGAGGGTTTTGCAATTGAGGAACAAGAGGGCTGACTTTTAATATTTTTTTGACTGCAAGAATATGATCTGGCTGAACGAAGCTGCTGGAAACAAATGCGTTATCATTCCTGTCTTATAAGATTCTTTTGCTATCTTTACACTTCCTGACAGCAATTTTGTTTTTCTGAGGTAAAAACCTATCCTGCTTCATTAAGTGATCTGGCCCGAGAATTCGGTAATTCATAGCATCTCATAATCAGATCGCTCATCAGTACATTTATCACCTATCTCAAAGCCCGGATTCGGCGCTGCGTTTATTTTCATCAGACTCAGTCATTCTGAGACCGGGAATGTGTGAATTATGTAAGCTATTGCAGCAACTCTATAACACGCCGGAGGCCGGATATCTCCACCTTTGCAGCATACATCTAGAGAATATGGAAAATAAATATAGAGAAGGAGAAACTGTTTTCGCAAGAATACGCCCCGAACTTAAGCTAATTGTCAGGAGATACGTCGACAATATTTATTACTGCAAAGTTCAGAATGATCCTGAACGAAAAGACCTTGTGTACTTCGAGAGGGAACTTATGTCTGAACCAATTATTTAATACATTATTTTGAAGTTATTCATAAAGTACATGGTCAGCAATCGCTGCAAAATGGCAGTGAAGGAAACGCTGAAAAGCATGGGACTTCATTTCATTGTCGTGGAGTTAGGCGAGGTAGAGATCATGGAGACCATTTCAGTTGAGCAGCGTCAGGAACTGAAAAACAACCTGGTCAGTTCGGGATTAGAGCTAATGGACGATAAAAAAGCAGTCCTGATCGAGAAAATAAAAAATGTGATCATCGAAATGGTGCATCATACCGATGAAATGATCAAAGTGAATTTTTCTGATTTCCTAAGCGCAAAACTATCTCACGATTACACTTATCTCGCCAATCTATTTTCCGAAGTACAGGGAACAACCATTGAGCAGTTTATCATTTCACACAAAGTGGAGAGGATCAAAGAGCTGATCATTTACGGCGAGCTGAATATTACGGAGATTGCATGGAAGATGAACTACAGCAGTGTGGCTCACTTATCCAACCAGTTCAAGAAAGTTACAGGGCTTTCTCCTTCGCATTTTAAACAGTTGAAAGACAAAAGAAGAACCCCGATAGAAGAGATCTGATCACATAAAAAATGAAAAAATAATGGAAGCAACAGTGCAGGAGTCGGGTTATGCAAGGAGCCTTATCGAAGCCAGTCTCGATCCTTTGGTGACCATCAATACGAAAGGAAAGATCACGGATATGAATGCTGCGCTGGCAAACATCACGGGTATGTCGCGGGAACAGCTTACCGACACGGATTTTTTCGACTATTTTACAGAGCCTCAGAAAGCAAGGGAAGTTTACCAGGAGGTTTTTGCAAAAGGGTCTGTTGCAGACTCCCCGCTTACACTCCGTCATAAGCATGGTAAACTTACGGACGTATTGTTCAATGGTTCTGTGTACAAGGATGACAAAGGAAATGTACTGGGCGTGGTAATTGTGGCCCGGGATGTTACCGATCAGAAAAGGATCGCGACTGAGCTCCTGGAGGCGAAGGTCTTCGCTGAATTAGCGACAGAAATTGCGGAGGAAGCTAAAAGCAAAGCAGAGAATGCTACGCTGATTGCAGAAGCTGCGGTAAAATCAAAACAGCAGTTCCTTTCCAATATGAGCCATGAGATCCGGACTCCGATGAATGCGATCATCGGGTTTACCAAAGTGGTTCTGAAAACAGAACTTAGCCTGAAACAACGTGAATACATCAATGCGATCAAACTATCGGGTGACGCTTTGATCGTGCTTATAAACGACATTCTGGATCTTGCGAAAGTGGATGCGGGAAAAATGACGTTTGCACGTGTTCCGTTCAAACTGTCCTTCTCGATTTCCGCAATGCTGCATTTATTTGAAACAAAGATCCAGGAAAAAAACCTCGAATTAATAAAGGAGTACGACAATACAATTCCGGAGGTACTGGTTGGCGACCCTGTTCGCCTGCATCAGATCATTCTTAACCTGGTCGGCAATGCTGTCAAATTTACGTCCAAGGGAAGAATTACGGTAAGCGTAAAGATGATCATGGAGGAAGATGAATTTGTTTGTATCGAATTTTCAGTAAAGGATACTGGTATTGGGATCCCGGAAAGCAAGCTCGGGAACATATTTGATGATTTTCAACAAGCCACCAGCGGGACCTCCAGGATTTACGGAGGAACAGGCCTTGGGCTGGCCATTGTAAAACAATTGGTAGAAGGCCAGGGAGGCAGTACAAACGTGCAAAGCAGAGTAGGACATGGGTCGACCTTTTCATTTGTCCTCGAATTCCTGAAAACAAATTCAAAAGTTGACGTCGAGACTGACCCCGGGGTAGAACTGGTTGACGGGATAAAGAACGTGAAAATCCTCGTTGTCGAAGACATCCCGCTCAATCAACTCCTCATGAGAACCTTGCTCGAGGAGTTTGGCTTCGAGATGGATATTGCAGCTAATGGTAAAATAGCGCTGGAGCAATTGAACAAAAATACCTATGATATTATTCTCATGGATCTTCAGATGCCGGAGATGAATGGATTTGAGACCACTGAATATATCCGTAATAAGCTGAATTCAAAACTGCCGATTATTGCACTTACCGCAGATGTTACCACGGTTGACATTGAAAAATGCATGGCTGCCGGAATGAATGACTATATCTCCAAGCCAATCGATGATAAATTACTTTACAGCAAGCTCCTTAAGCATCTTAAAAAGCCGGAACAGAAAAAAAGTTCAGTGCTGATTGATCTTCCGAAGGAGAAGACAATGTATGTCGATCTTACACAACTGGCAAAGCGTACGAGATCCAAGCCTGCGCTGATGGCAGACATGATCACTATCTATCTTGAACAAACACCGCTTTTGCTCGAAACGATGAAGCAAGCATTGGAGCACAGCGACTGGATCTCACTGCGGGCAGCAGCGCATAAGATGTTGCCATCCTTTTCAATAATGGGAATAAGCGCAGAATATGAAACCATGACAAAACTAATCCACGAGAAAGCCGGTGCAACGGAAAGATCAGATGAACTCCTGCAAATGGTCCTTCAGCTGGAACATATTTGTCTCCAGGCCTGTGAGGAACTCAGAGGAAATTTAAAACACTCCCAAGAACATAAAACATGAACAACGAAACCAAAATTAAACTTTTCTTAGTAGACGATGACGCGGTGTTTCTGAAATCACTGGAAATTGAATTTCTTCAATATTCACTTTTTAAAATACGGACTTTTCCCACCGGCGAGCTTTGCCTTGAGCAGCTGTCCGAAAATCCGGATATAATCATCCTGGATTATCATCTTGACGGGATCAATAAAAACGCGATGGATGGCATGAAAACGCTTGACAAAATAAAAAAGTACAACGGAGATATACCGGTGATCATGCTTTCTTCCCAGGATAAGATCGATGTGGCGGTCAATTGCATGCATCACAAAGCTTTTGATTATGTTGTAAAGAGTGAAACTGCTTTTATGCGTTTGCAGCAGATCATCTCGGCTATTTTCCGGTATAAAAAAATGGAAAAAGAGCTGAGCTGGTATATGGAAAGAATGTAGATTGAGTAAAATTAAAAGGATAAGCATTGTCCTGCTCCTCTTTCTTACTGTATTGGTTTCAACAGGCTATTTTCTTCGTAAGAAAATTACAGCGCATTTCACGCCTTCCGTGGAGCAGGTTGGCGAGATCAGTATGCTTATCAAAAATGACACTTGCTATCTAAGCTCTTTATTCTCGGTTACCAACAGATCCTGCCTCCATATCCGTATTGATACATTAAGATACTCGGTCTCTTTTTTCGGTAAAATATATATTGAAAGTAAAGAATACACAGGGATATCCTTACCCGGAAATTCTTCGGACAGTATGGTAATTTCATTAAAAATACCTTACAGGAAGATCATGAACGACTTCAAATCTGAAAGGATGAAGAAGGATCGTACCACCTATGCGATCATCATTCTGGTGGATTACTCGACATTTCTGGGCAACAATGATGTGCTCATTACCAAATCAAAGAGGCTACAAATTCCGCAGCCTCCTGAGCTGGAGATCATAGAGATCAAGTACAATAACGTGCATTTAAAGTCCATTAAAGCAAAAGTAAAGATCAGGGTCACGAACAACGGACCGATCGATCTTCACGTGACCGGTATGAAGTATTACATCACTTTGCGCGGACAGGGAAAAGTCAGTGGAAGATATGCTCCCGGAATCGATATTCTTCCTTATGGAACAACGATCGTAGATCTTCCGGTAGAGATCAACCCCAAAAAGATCAGCAGGACCTTGCTTGATGTCATAACAAATAATGATACCTACGATTATTCCCTGAATGTAAACGCTGTTCTGAGTTTGCCGGACCAGCCCGGACAAACATTTCACGTCGACCTCGTCAAAACAGGAAGAATAGAGCTAAAGAAGTGACCTTCCATCGGAAGAAGGAGTATGTGAATCATGTAAGTATTGCATACAATTGTATAGCAGTCGCCCGCTACAGGTGCCGCATCTTTGCACCGTGAAAAATTCACAACTGACCGCCAGAAGCGGACAATAATTAAGAATAAAGAAATGAGAACGAAAATGAAAAATTTATCTATCCTGGCTGTAATGTCTATCGTGGCGTTCGCGGCCTGCAAAAAAGATAAGAACGAACCGCAGCCGAGCGGTACACCGGTTGCTGCCTATCCGATTCAAACAACCATTCAGCCGACCGTCCCGCTGGCAGGAGCATCAACATTCGCAGTCCTCGCAGGATCATCTGTGAGTAATACGAATGCCACTAACATTACAGGCGATCTCGGTTTAAGTCCCGGCTCCTCGGTGAGCGGCTTTCCTCCGGGGATCCTTGTAGGAACACAACATGTTAATGATGTGAGCGCCAACCAGGCAAAATCAGACCTTACCGTTGCTTATGATGATGCTGCAGGCCGCACGGCTACCGATATTGTTACTATTTCCGGGAACATCGGCGGAAGAACCCTTACCCCGGGACTTTATAAATCAACTTCCTCACTGGCGGTATCTTCCGGCGATGTGACGTTTGATGCAAAGGGAAATGCGAATGCGATCTTTATTATCCAGATCGCTTCCACGCTGACGACGACATCCGGACGCCAGGTCATCCTGAGCGGAGGCGCGCAGGCGGGCAATATTTTCTGGCAGGTCGGCACCTCTGCAACGTTTGGAACTACTTCTGTCTTCAAGGGGAATGTTCTGGCAATGCAATCCATCACCTTTAATACAGGTGCTACGCTGGATGGAAAAGCGCTTGCAAGAAATGGTGCTGTTGTAATGGCGGGCAACACGATTGTAAAGGAATAAAATTTGAGTCCTGACGTTCAAAGCGCTGTCTGTAAAAAGGCAGCGCTTTTTTTAATGTGTGAATCGTGTAAGTTATAGAGCACGAGATGTAACACTTCCGGCAACAATGAGGCGCATCTTTGCAGTATAATAATTAAAAAAAAACAAATGAAAAATAAACTACTTTCTACTTTAACAGCAGCTCTTCTGCTTTTAACATCCGGAACTATTAACGCTCAGGCACCGGCACTCGGAACAGCCGCCGACTTCGTTCTTTTCTCGACAAATGGAGCTGTCAGCAATTCCGGGATCTCACAGTTAACAGGAAATGTGGGTACCAATAATGGCTCCAGCACATCTTTCGGTAATGTAAATGGGGGGATGCATGATGCTGATGGAACGAGCGCGCAATGTGCGGCCGATCTGCTCGTCGCCTACAACCAGTTAAACGCCGTAGTACCGGCTTTTTTCCCTGCACCATTATTAGGAAACGGAACAACGCTTAACCCTGGTGTGTATTCCATCACAGGGGCAACCACTCTGAACCTTGATCTTACTTTAAATGCATTGGGAGATCCAAATGCAGTATTCATTTTTCAGATCCAGGGACCTTTTTCAGCCAATGCAGATTCAAAGATCAAACTGATAAACGGAGCGCTGGCATGCAACGTATTCTGGAAAGTGGAAGGCCTGGTAAGCATTGCTTCGGCAAGCACTATGAGAGGCACTATTATCGCAAATAATGCAGCGATCAACATGAGCATCAACGATACCCTGGAAGGGCGCGCCCTTTCCACAACGGGAGCTGTTACCGTGAATGGTATTCTGGGATACACACCCAGCGGTTGCGGAAGTGCAGTCCTCACGGGGCCTTTGGCACCAGATCTGGGTGTTTCTGCCTGCTACGCTGTTTTTACGTCAATAGGGGCTCTTTCAAATTCAGGCATAACGTATATCACAGGCGATGTCGGAAGCAACAGCAGCTCACCATCCGGTTATAACCCGGCTTTTATTGCAGGAACCCTTCATACGATACCGGATGGATCTACTGCACAGTGTGCTGCGGACCTTGCCACAGCATACACTTATGTAAATACATTGCCCTATGATATTGAGCTGTTATATCCAGCACAGTTCGGAAATAATCTTGTGTTAACACCGCATACATATCTTCTGAATGCAGCAACAGTACTTACAGATACACTTTATCTGGATGCGCGCGGCAATACAGGCGCTGTATTCGTTATGCAGGTTAACGGTGCGTTTTCCACCAGCACTTACTCCAATATAAAACTAATTAACGGGGCTCAGTCGAAAAATATATACTGGAAGATCGAAGGAGCAGTGAGTATAAACAACTACTCCATTTTCAACGGAACAATCATCTGCAATAATGGCGCTTTAGGTGCAATTAACACAGGCGTTGTTCTTAATGGAAGAGCACTTACTACATCGGGAGCAATGAGTACCGCGGCAATCAATGCTGTAGCTTCGCCACTTCCAACGAATTGTGCTACTGTGGGGATCAGCAACTATACAGAAGCACCTAAAATTGAACTTTATCCTAATCCTTTCAGTACTTCTCTTACAATTGCTGTAAAAGATATGCTTCTATCCGGCAGCAGCGACTTCAGAATCTACAATATACTTGGAGAAGAAGTCTTGCATAAAGCTATTGCAGATCAGGAAACGATTATCAATACCGCTACGTTACCGGCAGGGATCTACTTCTACCAGCTGGTATATGATAAGAAGATTATTCAATCGGGGAAGCTGGTTTCAATTAATTAAGAACGTTGCTCTATAAAGTCTCCATCCGCTAAACGGATGGAGACTTTCCATTTTTAAACATGTGTGAATCATGCAACTTATTAAGGAAGCTGTATAACACTATAACACCTTAATCGGATCACCTTTGTCCTGTAAATATTAATCTCCTTAAAATAAGAAACCATGGCAAACACTACAGAAATAAAAAATAACTGGAATGAAACAAAAGACAACCTGAAACAAAAATTTGCAATGCTTACCGGGAATAATGTCTTGCTGCCGGGAGACAAACAGGATGAAATGCTGGATAAACTACAGGTAAAGCTTGGCAAAACGAAGGATGAGATCCGAACGCTGATCTCATCATTATAATTAAAGAAGAAGATAATTTAAACTAAAACAAACCCAATGAAAAAATCACTTTGCATTTATGCGCTTATAGCATTGACAACAACACGTATTTTAACAGGATGCAGCTCTTCGGAAGAGAAAATGAATGATGCTCAGGCAAATGTTAATGCGGCCTCTATTGAATTGGACAGAGCAGAAAAGGTATTTGACGAACAGACGGACAAATTCAAGCTGGAGTCAGAAGAGAAAATCGCTGCGAATGAAAGAAGCATTTCCCGGCTGAAAGAGAATACGCGAAACCTGAATGAAAAAGCCCAGGCTGACTACCAGACAGAGCTGACAAGGCTGGAGGAAAAGAATACCACCCTCAGGAAAAGGATCTTAGGAAGCAAAAAGGAGGATCATGAAAAATGGGAGGCTTTTAAACGAGAGTTCAGTCATGATATGGACGAGCTGGGACAAGCAATAAAGGACCTGACAAAAAACAACGTTAACTAATTAATTTTTTATATAAACGACCATGAAAAAAACTGCAATTATTACCTCACTCCTTATGTCCATCGTGGGCATTGGCTTTGCACAGGAATCGAGTGAAACTGATAACCGTGAAAAGGTCCAGTTCGAATTAAAAGGAGGGATCAACTACTCTAATATCTACGATGAATCCGGTGATCAGTTCCGGGCTGACGCGAAATTCGGGCCGGCGGCAGGAGCAGGAGTGAAAATTCCATTTGGAAAGTACTTTGGACTACAGCCTGAAGTACTTATTTCACAGAAAGGCTTCCGCGCAAGCGGAATGATGCTCGGCAGCAACTATAATTTTACGAGGACCACAACCTACCTGGATATTCCGTTGCAATTTGCTTTTAAGCCGAGTGAGTTCTTCACACTTGTGGCCGGTCCACAGTATTCTTTTCTGCTTCACAAACGGGATGTGTTCTCCAATTCTTCCAGCAGTTACGCGCAGGAACAAGAGTTTCAAAATGATAATGTCCGGAAAAACATTTTTGGGGTTGTGGGCGGAATCGATATCAACCTGAAACACATTACACTGGGTGCAAGATTGGGCTGGGATATCCAGAACAACAACGGTGATGGAACTTCCAGTACCCCCCGTTACAAAAATGTATGGTTCCAGGGAACTGTGGGATATGCGTTCTATAAATAAAGTCTTAAGCTTGAAAATCCCTTCTGATAAGCGGGAAACAAATCCTGTTGTCCGGCGTATGGAAGTCGCCATTTGTACTGCCTGCGGTGGTAATTAAACTAAAACATAATTCTAAAAACAATTCAAAAAAATTAAAAATGAAAAAAACACTTCTTCTGTTATGCATATTCATGACAATTTCGGTATTGACCAATGCACAAGACACTCCCTCACGCGAGAAATTCGGTAATACGCTTAACCTTGGTGCCGGCATCGGCTACTACGGTTATATCGGCCATCCGATACCCGTAGGTATCATAAATTATGAAATCGATATCGCAAGAAATTTTACGCTTGCTCCTTTTGTGGGAATGTACTCTTACCGGAATTACTACTATTGGGGAGATCCCGGTAAACCGAATGGAGATGAATCCTATCACATGTATTCCTATCGTGCTACTGCAGTGCCTGTGGGCATAAAAGGAACTTATTATTTTGATCAGCTATTTCATGCAAATCCTAAATGGGATTTTTATGCGGCTGCCTCTGCGGGATTCGTATTTCGTACTGTGACCTGGGAAAACGGTTATTATGGCGACAAGCATATCTACCAGGACGCAAGCCCGCTGTACCTGGATGCGCACATTGGAACAGAATATCACATGAATCAAAAAGCGGGATTGTTCCTTGACCTTTCAACGGGGCTTTCCACCTTCGGATTAGCCATTCATTTTTAAACACTGATAAATGATAAATAAAAGTAATATCCTTCTTCACGTACAACGGGACGAGGATGCCGATAAGACCAAAAAAAACGCTCATGCTGATAAAGCAAAAAAAAGAAAGAAGATAAAAAGAACCGGCTCGCCTCAAAAGGAAAATAACCCCGGCGAAACAGGTACTCATCCTTCGTCGACTAAAGATATCAATAGCTATCTGATTAATTAATCATTGCTAACAAAAATAACATGGGAAATCTTTTATACGTAATCGCGCTTATTCTTATTATTATCTGGGCCATCGGGTTCCTTGGATTTAATACCGGCGGAATCATTCACGTTCTTCTGGTTATAGCAATCATCGCTGTTTTACTCAGGGTCATCAGAGGCTCCCGGCCTCTATGATCAATGTATTCCGGTGTGTCACAGAGCACGGACCTCCAATGATCCTGTTTTGTGACACATCTTTTGCTTTTATAAGAGAAACCTGCGGTACCAGGCTGTTCCGTTGGATGTGTGAATAATGTAACATAATTGAGAGATCGTGCAACAACCAGGGCGCAGATGTATCGCATATTTACAATTATAAACCAAACACTAATCGACCAAATCATGAGCTCAGGAAAAATAGTTGTCGGATTGCTGGCAGGAATAGCCGCCGGTGCTTTACTTGGGATCCTATTCGCACCGGACAAAGGATCAGAAACAAGAAAGAAAATAGCAGCCCAGGGTGCTGATACGGCTGAGGAGCTAAAGTCAAAGCTTGAATCACTGTTGAACGTCCTTGCCGAAAAATTTGACGCAGTTCAAAAGGATACCGCTCAAAAAGGACACAATGAGAACGCCGTTTAATATGGAAGGAAACACGAATTTTATTGAACCGTCGGTTGAAAGAGCGGAAGCTTACGGAAAAACCAGTCTTGAGCTTCTAAAGCTGGCCGCGCTGGATAAAACTGCCGGGATGAGTTCCGTTTTCGTTTCCCGCAGCATCGCAATTTTGCTGTTTTCCATGTTTACTGTTATATTCAATATAGGCATCTCCTTTTGGTTAGGTGATCTTCTTGGCAAACTTCACTATGGATTTTTCTGCGTCGCTGCTTTTTATGCCATAGCAGGAATCATCGTATGGTTTGTTATGCATGACCGGATCAGCAAGTATTTCAGCAATGCAATCATCTCACAAGTTCTCCGATGAAGAGCATGAGCACACCCTCAGATATTCTTAAAGCGCGGATCTCTGAATTGAAGGTTCTTCAGGCAAACGAAAGCGTTTTGCTCAAGAAAGAGCTAATAATGGTATACGAGAGCTTAAAGCCTGTTAACCTGATCAAGAAAACACTCCGTGATCTGACAAGCGACCGGGAACTGAATGGGGATTTGCTGAACACTGCGCTGAGCCTTGCAGCAGGTCACCTGTCAAAAAGCGTAGTGGCAGGGTCCACGAATAATCCTTTGAAACAATTATTCGGAAGCTTTTTGCAAGTGGCTGTTACCAGCATTGTTTCAAAAAACGCAAGTAATGTAAGATCAGGATTCTTGCGTATCCTGGACTTTCTGTCCAATAAAAAAAGCAGCACTGACGATGAAAGATCTTAAGCTTCCCTTTTATGCGAAAGCATCACTCATTTTTATCGGGTTGTCGGCTTTTATCAGCATGTTATACATTGCTCAGCATATCCTTTTGCCGGTCATTTATGCTACTATCATTGCTATTGTGCTGAGTCCCGCGGTAAATTTTCTCACCAGGAGAGGTATGAACAGGACCCTGGCCATTGCAATCGCATTACTATTTATGATAGGCGTGACCATACTTCTTATTACAATACTTTCCCGGCAAATGATTCAGCTCAGTGATTCCGTTCCATTACTACTGGAGAAATTAAACCGGCTGACCGATCAGGCTGTTATCTGGATTTCACACAATTTCAATATAAGCCTTCGTAAGATAAATGGAATAGTGGTCTCGCAAAAAGTCGATATACTGGATGGAACAAGCGCTGCAATCGGGCAGACAATAATTAGCATGGGCAACATGCTGGTAGTTATTGTTCTCATTCCGGTGTACGTTTTTATGATCCTGTTCTATCAGCCTCTTTTGCTGGAATTCATTCACAAGCTTTTTGTGTCCGAGAGCCGGAAGGACGTCAACATCATCCTTGCCGCGACCAAAAAGATCATTCAAAGCTATCTGGTAGGTTTACTTCTGGAAGCCGGTATTGTTGCCGCGCTGAATTCAGCGGCACTGCTGATCCTCGGAATCGATTTTGCGATCCTGTTGGGTGTTGTCGGAGCCATTGTGAATGTGATCCCTTATATCGGCGGACTTATCGCAGTTGCTCTTCCAATGATGATTGCATTGGCTACGGGTTCATCTGCATCTTATTGTCTGCTCGTTCTCCTGGTTTATGTGATTATTCAGTTCATCGATAATCATTATATTATCCCGAAGGTCGTAGCTTCTAAAGTCAAGATAAATGCACTTGTTTCTATTATCGTTGTTCTTGCCGGCGGAGCGCTCTGGGGTGTGCCGGGAATGTTCCTGTCGATCCCACTTATTGCGATCATTAAAGTTATTTTTGATAATATCGAGCAATTAAAGCCCTGGGGATTTCTTTTGGGGGACACCATGCCTCCTCCGTTAGGAAATAAATTGTCAAGGCTGGTGGTCAGACAAAAATCAACGAATTAACCAGATCGTTGCACCTGTCTGGCTTGGCACGGCGGGTTAAATTGCGAATTCATAACCCCAAGATCCCGGGTTCAACTCCCGCTCCCGCTATATTTGTCCGCCGTGGTTCCTGCCTGTTATCGATTTCATAATTTCGCAGAACGAATGGTATACATCCTGTTTCTTGCCGTTGTCGGATAACCGATCAAGATCCTCTCCGGATCTTTCAGCAGGGTTATTGTCAGCTGACGTTTTGCCGCCTGTATATGCGATCGTGTTTTTGGTGATTGCCATTGTTGGGAGTTTTGGTTTGATAGCTCAAAGTTCTTTTGAAGAGATGCATGAAACGATGAGCTAAATCATAAAACGACATGATCTTCGTCATGTTTATAAAAAGATGCCCCTTTTAC
The DNA here is from genome assembly GCA_045805205.1 of Bacteroidia bacterium. Lineage (GTDB taxonomy): Bacteria > Bacteroidota > Bacteroidia > 2-12-FULL-35-15 > 2-12-FULL-35-15 > 2-12-FULL-35-15. The sequence continues at coordinate 46,763 of JBJMLR010000005.1, forward strand.
CTTTGCTCTTCTAAAAAGTCTATTTTAGCAATGAACAATATTCTAAACGGTAAAATGGATAGTAAAGAAGGTATTGAAGCCCTTTTTCTGTATGCCACCGAAGGTATTCTCGTTGCTAATGGTAAAGGCGAAATCACCCGCACAAATCCCGCAGCGGAGAAACTCTTTGGCTACGAAAGAGATGAACTCATCGGTAAAAGAATAGAAGTTCTTATTCCCAATCGCTTAAAGGAACGTCACATAGGCCACCGGGATAAATTCGTAGCGAACCCGCATGCACGTTCCATGGGATCGGGGCTGGACCTGAACGGATTGAAGAAAGACGGGACTGAGTTTCCGCTGGAGATCAGTCTCAGTCCTTATTTGACCGGCGACGAGAAATTCGTCATCGCATTTATTATAGACATTACAATACGTAAGCAGGCCGAGGAAAACCTGAAGAATTATTCGATAGATCTCGAAAAGCAGGTGAAAAACAGGACGCTCATCCTGGAAGAAGCAATTAAAGAGCTCGAGAAGACCAAAAGAGACCTTAATAATGCTTTGGAAAAGGAAAAGGATCTGAACGAGCTCAAATCCCGTTTCGTGTCCATGGCTTCGCACGAGTTCCGGACACCGTTGACCACCATGATGTCATCGCTGTCGCTGGTTCAGAAATACGGAGAAAATAATGACAGGGAGAATCAGACGAAACATGTCAGCAAGATCAAGAATTCTATCAATAACCTTACCGATATCCTCAATGACTTCCTTTCCGTAAGTAAGCTGGAAGAGGGTAAGTTGGAGAATATGCCTGAGGAGCTGGACTTGAAAATTTTCTTAGCGGACATTGTTGCTGAAATGAAGGCTATGGTCACACCGGATCAGCAACTGGAATTTATTTATTCAGGACCTGAAACGGCCTCTGCCGACAAAAAGCTATTACGCAATGTGCTTTTTAATCTCATCTCCAACGCGATCAAATTCTCACCTAACGGAGGAAAGATCAGTATCGGGGCAATAGTGACTGAAAAAAATATAGAGCTCTCCGTTGCTGATTCAGGTATGGGAATTTCAAAACAGGATCAGAAACATCTTTTCGAACGGTTCTTCCGGGGGAACAATGCGACTCACATACAGGGAACCGGCTTAGGGCTCAATATCGTCGCCAAGTATGTCGAGCTGATGAATGGCTCCATCGATGTTAAAAGCGAGGAAAATAAAGGAACAAGATTTATTATAGATATCAAGAGATAGTATGAAGAAGATCCTGATCATTGAAGATAACAAGGATGTTCGTGAAAATACTGCGGAGATCCTTACGCTGGCCAACTATGATGTAATTACCGCAAAGAATGGTAAAGAAGGAGTTGAGCTGGCTCAAAAAAGCAAGCCGGACCTGATCATTTGCGATATTATGATGCCCGTGCTCGACGGGCATGGCGCTTTGCATTTGTTATCCAAAAATGAGGAAACGGCAGGGATCCCTTTTATTTTTCTGACGGCAAAGGCTGAACGGAGCGACCAGCGAAGAGGAATGGAAATGGGAGCGGATGATTATATCACAAAACCGTTTGATGATGTTGAGCTGCTGAATGCCATCGAGGTCCGCCTGAAAAAAACGGAAGCACTCCGAAAGGAATTTACAAAGGACATGCAGGGCATCGATGAATTCCTGAACCAGGCAAAAGGCATCGAGTCGCTGCGGAAACTTTCGGAATCGAGAGAAGTAAGATCGTATCGGAAGAAAGATGAGATCTATTCAGAGGGAAATTATCCGAAAGGCATTTATTTCATCAACAAAGGAAAGATCAAAGTATTCCAATCGAGCGAATCAGGAAAAGAATTGATCACCGAATTATATAATGAAGGCGACTTCTTCGGGTATTCTGCATTATTGCAGGAAGAAAAATATGGAAGCTCTGCTGCAGCGATCGAAGACTCCGAAATCTACATGCTTCCTAAAGACGATTTCTTCGATCTGTTATATAAGAACTCGGTGGTTTCCCGCAAGTTCATCGGGATCCTTTCAAATAACCTTCGGGAAAAAGAAAAGCACCTTGTGGAGCTCGCGTACAATTCCGTAAGAAAGCGCGTTGCAGAAGCATTAGTTAAGCTTTCGGATAAGTTCAAAAAAGACGGTGATCCGAAATTCAGCATGAATATTACCCGTGAAGATATCGCTAATATGGTAGGTACGGCTACCGAGACAGTTATCCGGACACTCAGTGATTTTAAAGACGATGGACTTATCGATATAAAAGGTGGCAATATTACCATCAACAATTACGATAAGCTTTCGAAAATGAAGAACTAAATCACAGGATTCCAATCCTGCATTTCCGGTAATATTAAAATCATCTGGTTTTATTGTAATTTTCTTTTTGCTCATCCGGGCAGAGCAAACCGATCCTTTTCTTTTACCTGACCATAATCATATCTGCCCCTGATGCAGGTCATTCCACAGCCGTTGTTTCCAGGCTACTTTTGTTACGTAAAAATTAACAAATGGAAGTAACGGCACAATACAACGAAGCAATTGCAGCACTTATAGTAAGAGTGATCTTAGGCTTGCTTTTTCTTTTCCAGGGTTATGACGCAATATTCAGAGTGAAGGTTCATAACATTATCGAGACTTACGGAGGTGCATTTGCCAGTAAGGGGATCCCGGCATTTTTAACGACTGCCGGTACCTGGTTTACTTCGCTTACAGAACTTATAGGAGGCTCAATGCTTGTGTTGGGCTTATGTGAGCCTGTCGCCCTTTGCCTGCTGGGCGCTAATTTACTTGTTGCATCCATCGCATTTAGTGCTGCCACACCCATGTGGGACATGAAGCATGTATTCCCGCGACTGGCAATGCTGGTGTTTCTTTTACTCGCACCGGTTCACTGGAATATTCTCAGCATCGATCATATTCTTGCAAATATTAAATAATCAATTTAAAACACAACACAATGGAGACGTTAACAAACACACACCTGAAAGTAAAATCAATCAGAGTTGAAAAAACGAAAGAAATTGCAGAGCCTTCAGCGTTTTGGAAGCAGGCCGAAGAAAATCGTTTAGGAATTACACCGGTCATCTTATTAGTGGCCGGGATCATCGGCGGGATAGCCGCTGCAACAGGGATCATGGATAGCTGGGTGAAACTGGCGGCTGTGGCATTCCCGAGTACGATCCTGCTTGCACTCATCCTTTCTATTGCTCCGATGCGTGCTATATACATCGGCGCGGCCATCGCTTTGGTGCTGGACCTGCTGGTAATTTTCTTTTAAAACATAATCTCAAGACAGAAGACATGGACGTACAGGCAATCAAAAGAAAGATCATGGCGAATGAAATGTCAGATGATGAATTGCTGGGGCTTGTAAGTCCGGCAATTCATCATCGCGGCAAAGGAAGCTTTCTAAAAACGATCCTTAAAGGTTTTGTTGATGCATATACAGCGCCCAACATGTGGAGAGTGATGCTTCAGGCGATCCTGATCTTCGTCGTGATCATTGGAACTGTGCTGTTGTCATATTGGGGCCGGATCGATGCAACAGTGACTTCGGTGCTCCTGGCCTTTGTGCTGGGTTTCTTGTTCGGAAAATTCAAATAAAAAAACATTTCTGAAAATGAAAATAACAGTCAATGACAGCAGAGAGATTCACGCAATTCAGCAGGAATTCAGCGCCCTGTTTCCTTACCTGAAGCTGGAGTTCTTTCCGAAGAGTGATGGAAACGGAAAGAGGATTGGGATTGCAGATCCGGTCAGCGCAGCGAAGACGCTGAACGAATGCCGGACAATCCGTAAAGCGGGTGTGGTTACGATCATACCCGGTATGACGGTCAGGGATCTAGCCGGCCGTTTTCGGGATGTTTACGGACTGGAAGTTCAGCTTCTCCGTAATTCCGGAAAGATCTGGCTTGAAACAACTTTGACAGATGACTGGACGCTGGAAGAGCAGAACCTCCAGGGAGAAGCTTTAAACCGGTAAGCAATGGAATCTAAAGAACAGAAAATTAGATTGGGCTTAAAAACTGATTTTAATCATATCGAATGCTGACGTGTATCATATCCTCTTCATCTTTCTTCGGATAGATTTGCATAAGATACGAAACACTCCAATGAAAAAATCAGCAACGGGTTCGAAGATCACAGAACTGAAAAATCAAATCCTGGGAATGAAAAAGATCCTCAGGGAAGTTCAAAAGGTCGGCCACATCGGACATTGGGAATTCGACTTTGAAACGGGCAAGACAGTATGGTCCGAAGAATCATATAGAATTCTTGGCATCAGCGCCCGCGGGTTTGATTCTTCACTCAGCTCATTTCTCTCCTCTGTCCACCCTGAAGATCTGGATCGCGTAAAAAAAATAGTCGAAGCTTCGCTGGTGTCGCTGAGCAGCTATTCCTTTTTCTGCCGGATTGTAACTCCGGCCGGAAAAGTCCGGCACATATTCGGAGAAGGCATCTTTGAATTTGATTCGGACAATAAGATCAAACGTCTCTACGGGATCATTCACGAGATCAGTGAGCTCAAAAAAATTCAGAATGAAAAATGCCTTTCGGAAATACTTGGCCAGGAAAATGAGCGCGAAAGGCTTTCAAAAGAGCTTCACGATGGATTGGGCCAGATCCTTACGGGGATCAGCTTACAATTAAAAAACCTGGAAGTATCCTACAGGGAAAAAGATAAAGTGCTGTCAAGGCAGATATCAAAGATGACTACCGCCGTCGTAGATGCCGTGAAAGAAGTCCGGACGATATCTCATAACATATCGCCCCATATGTTGAAGAAATATGGTCTGGTGGTTTCCCTTGAGAATATTTGCAGATCGGCCGGTCCTGTGAAAATTGCGTTTAAAACAGATATTTCAAGACCGCTTGACGGGCATATTGAAATCATGCTGTTCCGGATCGCCCAGGAGCTTGTCACTAATATTATCAAGCACTCGAAAGCAAGCCATGCAGCTATAAAGCTGACGAATGGACGGAACATTACTTTGACAGTTGAGGACAACGGGGTCGGGATGGGAAAGAGCATTGCTGATAACAAAACATCGGGAATTGGCCTGATCAGCATAAAGAACCGGGTCGAGATCATAAATGGCAATCTGAAGATCACCAGTAAAAAAGATCAAGGAACAAAGATAGAAATCACTGTACCAATTTAAATTTTTCACTCCCATGGAAAAAGAAAAAGTGCTATCGATACTGATAGCGGATGATCATGCAGTTGTCCGCGAAGGACTACGATTATTGATCCAAAATGAACATAAAGACGCAAAGATCGGGCAGGCATCGAGTGGTATAGAAGTATTTAAAAAGATAGCGGAAGGAAACTGGGATCTCGTGGTGATGGACATCAACATGCCGGGAAGGGACGGGCTGGAGGTGCTGGATCAGCTAAAAGCAGAAGAAGTGCACCTGCCGGTGATCATACTTAGCATGCACCCGGAGGAATATATGGGAATACGCGCGATACGGACCGGTGCTGCTGCATATATTACTAAGGATGCTGCAGGAGAAATGCTTATTGATGCGATAAACAAAGTTCTTTCGGGGAAAAAATACATTACCCCTGCAATTGCCGAGCAAATGGCCGAACAACTGGATAATCCGCTGAATAAAAAGCCACACGAGCTGCTTTCGAATCGTGAGCTTCAAACGACAGTGCTTCTTGCTTCAGGTAAAACGGTTTCTGAGATCGCAAAGCAATTGTCGTTAAGTGTTGCCACCATTAGTACTTACCGCTCGCGTATCCTTGAAAAAATGTCTTTGAAGAACAATGCTGATCTTATGGCTTATGCAATGAAAAATGCGCTTGTTTGAGCTTAAACCGGCGGTCGTTTATAAAAACCGCGGGATTCGCCGGACTGATTTCCGGTCCAATTGCTCAAAATTAATTCATAATAGACTCATTTTCAATATTTTATATTATTTTTTTTTAAAAAATCCACCGCTAAAATAGCGCATTTACCGCTAAGCGTTAAAGGCTATTGACAGCAATGGAATTTTTTATATATTGCGGGGATTATTGAATATGAACCACTCGCAATGAGCAAAAGCAAGAAAGCCCCTAAAAAGGTGAAGAAGGCTGTAAAGCCGGCCAGCGCCAAAAAAGCCCCGAAAAAGGCGAAGGCGAAGCCTGTGAAGAAATCTGCAAAACCTGCTAAAAAAGCTGCGAGTAAGAAGTCCAAGCCTGTGAAGAAAGTTGTGAAAGCGGCGGCGAAAAAGAAGCCGGTTGCTAAAAAGATTGCACCTAAAACGTCCTCCAAGCCTTCAAAGAAGACCGTAAAACCGGTCAAAAAGTCTGTAAAGCCAGTAAAAGCGATAAAAAAGGCGGAGCCACTGAAAAAGACAGCAGCAAAGCTCGCCAAAAAAGATCCTAAAGCTGCAGCGCCTCTGAAAAAGTCCGGCAAGATCGAAGTGATCATTGTAAAAGGAAAAAAAGGAGCGAAGCCTGAAAAGCCCGCAAAGGCTGCTAAACCAGGTAAAGCAGAGAAAGGTAAAGCCGGTAAAAAAAGATCCGGCGATGATGATCTGCTCCTGGATGCAGATGTAAAGCCTTCAAAAGGTCCGAAGTCACGGGCCGGAAGAAAGCCGAAATCGAAGAATGACGATGATGAGCCGGAAATCGTTCACGATGAGCTGATCGAGCAGCTGATCCAGAGCACCAGGAAAAAGAAACAGGGACCGAAAGTTCCCAAGCTGATCAAGACCTTTGTGAACCCGATCGCTTCGCTTTCCATTCCGGAAGATGAGCTCGATAAAAAAAGTCCGCGCAAAGAGGCGAAAGGAAAATTCGAGCTGGAATATGTTATCCGTACCTCAGCCGGGATCCTTTATGAGCTGATCTCCACTCCAAGCGGGCTTTCCGAATGGTTTGCCGATGATGTGAATATCCGCGACGGCTATTTCACCTTCTTTTGGGATGGCAGTGAGCAAAGAGCAAAGCTGCTCGGCTTCAAGGAAGAAAAATACATTCGCCTGCGCTGGGTCGACAAGCCCGAAGGGACCTATTTTGAGTTCCGCATCGAACGCGATGAACTTACCGGCGACATATCGCTGATCATCACTGATTTTGCTGATGAGCTTTCCGATCAGCAGACTTCCAAGCTGCTCTGGGATAGCCAGGTCAATAAGCTTCTGGGTGTGTTAGGTTCCATTTGATCTTTGCCGGATTTTGAAGAGTATCGTAAAAGCAAATCTCGCGTTTCTGCTGCCTTATGCTGTATTCCTGCTGTTCGGCACGGTCCTGATGGCCGTCGAAACCAAAGCGGAAATACATCTTTACATCAATAATTTCCACGATCTTTTTTTTGATCATTTCTTTACATTGGTCACCAACCTTGGTGAAGGCCCCATCGTAGTATTGGTTTTTATTATCCTTCTCACCGTGAAGTACCGGTATGCGGTCATCGTGGCGGTGTCAAATATTATTTCTGCATTGTTCACACAGCTGCTGAAGCATACTTTATTCGCCGACGTTGTTCGTCCGAAAAAATTTTTCCAGGGAGTTCACGATCTTTATTTCGTTCCCGGCGTTGAAAACTGGGAAAATAACAGCTTTCCTTCCGGCCACACCACTTGTGCCTTTGCGCTTTATTTTTCACTGGCACTGATCGTAAAGAACCGGTTCTATAAGCTTTTGCTTTTTTTCCTGGCATTGCTCGTCGGGTATTCCCGTGTGTATCTATCGCAGCACTTCTTCCAGGATGTATACGCAGGCTCCATAGTCGGTGTGGTGGTCACCTGTATCATATATTGGTTTTTCCAGCGCAGGGAATATCCGACGCTGGACCGTTCCCTGATCTCTCTTTTTAGAAATGAATAAAGCAACCCGGAATAGCCTACTGATCTTCGTTGCAGCCTTATTGCTGTTTGTTCCTTTCCTGGGGGCTGTTCACCTTTTCGACTGGGATGAGATCAATTTTGCAGAGTGCGCTCGGGAGATGATCGCATCCGGGAATTATTTTTCTGTTAAGATCAATTACCAGCCGTTTTGGGAAAAGCCTCCTCTTTTTATCTGGATGCAGGCTCTTTCAATGAATATTTTCGGAGTAAATGAATTCGCTGCCCGCCTGCCCAATGCGGTCTGCGGCGCATTCACATTAACCGTGCTTTACAATTGCGGGAGAAAATTGTTTGATGACCGTTTCGGCTTTTTCTGGGTGCTGGTGTATGCGGGTTCTTTTCTGCCGCATTTTTATTTCAAATCAGGTATTATCGATCCATGGTTCAACCTGTTTATCTTTTCGGGGATCTGCCAGTTCATCCAGTTTACCAACCAGGAGAGCAACCGCTCTCTGTTATTGTCGGCGCTGTTCATTGGCCTTGGAATTCTCACCAAGGGCCCCGTTGCCGCACTGGTGTTCGGATTATGCTTTGCGGTGTATTGGGCACTGAAACGCTTTCAGAAGATCATTTCCATTAAGCAAATTATTTTATATGCGCTCGCCGTAGCAGGAGTAGGAGGGATCTGGTTCCTGATGCTGGCGCTCACCGGAAATGCCGGTGTGATAAAAGAATTCTTTGTCTACCAGGTGCGGCTATTTAACACGCAGGATGCGGGCCATGGCGGACCGTTCATCTACCATTGGGTCGTTCTGCTGGTCGGCTGCTTCCCATTGTCGGTATTTGCGCTGAGGGCTTTCCGGAAAAATCAGTTCGATACTCCTTACCAGAAGCATTTCAAATTGTGGATGATGATCCTGTTCTGGGTAGTGCTGATCCTGTTCAGCATTGTCAAAACCAAGATCGTTCATTATTCCTCACTGTGCTATTTTCCCTTAAGCTTCCTCGGCGCGTATGCAATCTATAAGCTGATCAACGGAGAAATACAATGGAAAAAAAGCACGGGCATCCTGCTGATCGTTATTTCTTCACTGCTGGGCATAGCCGTTTCGGCGCTTCCGGTCATCGATCATTACAAGCAGGCGATCATTGATTCAGGAATGATCCAGGATAAGTTTGCAGAAGAAAACCTGAAGGCGAATGTTTCCTGGTCGGGTTTTGAATGGCTGATCGGCGTGATCTTTATTGCCGGAACGATCGCCATGCTGTTTGTGATCCGGAAAGGAAAAATGAAAGCCGGGATCATCGGCATATTCCTTTTCAGCCTGTTCACGATCAGCACGGCTTCACTGCTGGTGGTTCCGCGGATCGAAAAATATTCACAGGGTGCTGCAATTGAATTTTATCAATACCTGTCGGATAAAGATTGCTATGTGCAGACCATCATCTATAAAAGCTATGCACACTTATTTTATTCCGCTAAAAAGCCGCCGGCGAATGTGAACAGCCTGAATATTGATTGGCAGGACCATGGTGATATTGATAAGCCCGTTTACTATGTGGCCAAGATCACGGATCTGGATGATGTGGAGCACTATTATCCGTTTACGAAGGAGCTCTACCGGAAGAATGGATTTATTTTTTTGGTGAGGGAGCCGAAGAATGTTCTCAGGTAGAGTCATTACTTTCACTCGTCTTCATTCGCAATGGCGGAAAATGATAGAAACTTACTTCTTCGTCTTGTAGCGGATATTCTTATTCAATCCCATCTTATAAAAAAAGTGAGCGAACGAAACCCGTAAAACACCCATTCCATATTTCGCGCTTCTGCGGAAATTGATCGAGGATGCTTCCGGGAAATATTTTGTGGGACAAGTAATCTCCGCGATCTCGAATCCGGCCATGAACACCTGGGAGATCATTTCATTGTCGAATACAAAATCGTCATTGTTGGCTTCGTAATTCACGGTTTCGAGCACTTCCCTCGAAAATGCACGGTAGCCAGTGTGATATTCGGAAAGCTTCTGCCCGATAAGAATATTCTGCGCGAGTGTGAGGCAGCGGTTGAAAATATATTTATACATCGGCATTCCGCCTTTGCGCGCTCCTTTTCCAAGGATCCTGGATCCGAATACGACCGGATAAAGATCATTTGCAATAATATGCGCCATGGACTGGATCAGGAGAGGAGTGTACTGATAATCCGGATGAAGCATGATCACAATGTCACCGCCCAGCTCCAGCGCTTTGTTGTAGCATGATTTCTGGTTCCCGCCATAGCCCGTATTCTTTTCATGGCGGATGATGTGCCGGATGCCGATACGCTTGCCCACTTCCACGGTATCATCTTTACTCATGTCGTCGACAAGAACTACTTCGTCAACGATATCAAAAGGAATCTCTTTATATGTTTTTTCGAGTGTAAGCGCAGCATTGTAAGCTGGCAGAACCACTACGACTTTCTTAGTGCTTATCATATTGAAAGCAAAAATAATAAAATAAATCGGCTGGCGCAGTGTTTGCATTCCTTAACAATTACAGGACGCATTATAGCATGGTAATTGTTATATTTGCGGGTACATGAAGACGCTTTACAAGTTCATCCTGAAATCGTATATCGGTCCCTTCATCATGACCTTTTTCATCGCGATGTTCGTTTTCTTCATGATGTTCATCTTCAAGTATATTGATGATTTCGTGGGAAAGGGGATCGGTGCCGGTACTTTGTCGGAGCTGTTCTTTTATTTTTCCCTGACAACGATCCCGATGGCGCTTCCCCTGGCCATCCTGCTTTCATCCCTAATGACCTTCGGAAACCTGGGCGAGCATTTTGAGCTCACCGCAATGAAAAGCTCGGGCATGTCGCTGCAGAAAGTAATGACGCCGCTTATCGTCACAACGATCGGACTCTCTATTGCAGCCTTCTACTTCTCCAACAATATTCTTCCGTACACGAATCTCAAAGCAGGAGCATTGTTATGGGATGTAAGAGAATCGAAGCCCGCGCTGCTTTTTAAAGAAGGGGTGTTCAATAACAGTATCCAGGGCTTCAGCATCCGGATCGACAAAAAAGGGAAAGACGGAAAGACGCTCCATGACATTATGATCTATGATCATCGTTCCATGAAAGGGAATGACGTGGTCCTGAGTGCAAAGTCGGGAACCATGGAGGAGACAAAGGATAAAATGATGCTGGTGCTGACGTTGAAAGACGGCGTGAGTTACAAAGATGTAAACGATAATCCAAAGGATGCGGAAACGCATCCCCTGATCCGCGATAAATTCGAAGAGCGCACGATCCGTTTTGACCTTTCCGAATTCAAAATGAGCCGCACGAACGAAGATCTGTTCAAAAGCAATTACCAGATGATGTCGCTGGCACAGCTGAACCTCACCGCCGATTCCCTGAGCGATAAAAATGAAAAGCGGAGAAATGAGTTCGCCAGGAATCTAAACAGCTCTTATTACAGCAAAACGGTCCATTATCTGAACCAGATCGACTCTAATAAGATCAAAGCAACGGAACCGGATTATTTCAAAAAGCTGTCGAAGCAGCAACAGCTCAGCATTATTGAAGCGGCAACGAACATGGCGCGGAATGCAAAAGGTACTGCAGAAGGAATGGATGCGGATCTTGTGAATGAAGAATATTCGATCGCACGCTGCAATATTGAGTGGCACCGGAAATTCACTTTATCGATCGCATGCCTCGTCCTGTTCTTTATCGGAGCCCCGCTGGGTGCCATCATCCGGAAAGGCGGATTAGGAATGCCGGTGGTCGTGTCCGTGATCTTCTTTATTACCTTTCACATTTTGTCCATTACCGGTGAAAAGCTTGCAAAGGAAGGGGAAATGCCTGCCTGGGCGGGAATGTGGATGGCGACGGTAATTCTGCTGCCGATCGGAATTTTTCTGACGGTAAAAGCAACTTCCGACAGCACCCTGTTCGATATGAATGCTTATGTCGATCCGTTCAAAAAGATCTTCGCGCGGTTGAGCAGGAATAAACGAACGGGAGCCTGAGCTAATTTGCCTGGTAGTAGGAAATAATGTCCTTGAGGCTTTGCTCCAATGAATACCGGTTTTCCCAGCCCGTATCCCTTTTGATCTTCGAATTGGACCCGATGATCACCTTGTTATCATTCGGGCGGACCAGCGCCGGATCGATCCTCCGGCTCACGGAAATATCAAGTATGGACGCCATCATTCCGATCACTTCATTCAATGAAGTACCCGTGCCGTTGCAAATATTATAGACCTCACCTTTTTTTCCTTTTTTGAAAAGCAGGTAGTACGCTTCCACTACCGCGCGGACATCCACAAAATCTCTGACAATACTCGTGTCGCCGGTCGAAAGCTCTTTTTTCAGCGAAGGATCATTTTTCATTGCGATCAGCTGCCGTGCAAATGAAGGGATAACAAAAATATCTTTCTGGTAAGCACCGATATGGTTGAAAGAACGCGTCATAATAATGTCCATTCCGTAACTGTCGGTATAAACTTTTGAAAGCATTTCCTGGGAAACCCTCGCCACCGCATAAGGGCTGATCGGGTGCAGGCTGTCATCCTCGCGAAGATGATCGGCTCCATTCTCCATGTTCCCGTATTCTTCGGAAGAGCCAATGGAAAGCACACGGCACTTGATCCCTGCGATACGGATGCTTTCGATCAGGTTCAGGAAAATATTCGTATTGTTTGCAAAGCTCTCCACCGGTTTTTTCCAGCTCATAGCAACGCTGCTATACGAAGCCAGGTGAAGTACATAGTCGGGTTTAAAGGAAGAGATGATCTCCTCCACATTTGCTTTGTTCAACAGGTCAACATGACGGAATGAACATCTGACATGTTTGTAGCTCGCTGTCGAAAATGGAATATCGGAAATGTCAACACCGAGAATCTCAGCCGCTATGCCATTATTTTCCAGGTACTCGAGAAAATGCCTGCTCACGAACCCGGAAAACCCTGTTATCAAGAACTTATCAGTACCGCTCATTATTTCAATAGTAGCCTCAAAAGTAAGCATTCGGCGTTAAATATGAAATAGCTCTTTCGGGTTGATCTATTTGTTATATTTGTGTGACAGCAGTGCTGACCGGCCTTTGCTGTGAGTAAATGAGCTCTCTATGAAAATCTTACAGATCTGCAGCAAGGTCCCTTTTCCCCCTAAAGACGGCGGTAGTATTGCGATGAATATCCTTACGCAGGGACTCATCGCCTCCGGGAATGAGGTCCATGTACTTGCCGTGAATACTCCAAAGCATTTTATCCGCGATGAGGATCTCGATGCGGACTATCGTAAAAAAACAAATTATCACTCCGTATTTATTGATACCACCGTTAAGCCGCTGGGCGCCTTCGTCAACCTGTTCACTTCGGAATCATATAATATCAGTCGTTTTTATTCGACAGCGTTTGAAAAGACGCTTCTCGATATTCTCAGTAAGACAGAATTCGATATCGTTCACCTCGAAACGCTTTGGGTGGCGCCATATGTAGCTGTGATCCGCAAGCACAGCAAGGCAAAGATCGTGCTTCGCTCACAGAACGTGGAGTTTATGATCTGGGAAAGACTGACGGATGATTGTGAGCGTTTTCTGAAGCGTGCGTATCTGAAGCTGCTGGCGAAGCGGCTTAAGCGATATGAGCTTGGAATGCTGAACCGCTATGATGCCATCGCAACGATCACTGAAGTGGATAGCGATGCATTCAGGAAACTCGGCTGCCACATTCCGATCATTCATATTCCCTTCGGTATCGATCTTGAAAAATATAAGGAGGACCGCAGCTCCCTGGTGAAAAATACCATTTTCCACATCGGCGCAATGGACTGGAGGCCTAATGCCGATGGCATCAAATGGTTCCTGGACGATATCTGGCCGGGAATAGTTAAAGAGCACAGAAGCGTTAATTTACACCTGGCAGGAAGAAATATGCCCGTTTGGCTGAAAGAGCTGAAACAGGATAATGTGATCGTGGAGGGCGAAGTTCAGGATTCGCACCGTTTCATCAACTCAAATGAAATAATGATCGTGCCGCTGCATTCCGGCGGTGGAATGCGGGTTAAGATCATCGAAGGGATGGCGTTAGGGAAGACGATCATTTCAACTGCAGTAGGAGCAGAGGGGATCAACTATACGGATGGAAAAGACCTGCTGATCGCGAATACGGAAAAAGAGTTTTCGGAGCAGATTGCAAAATGCCTGAATGATCCGGCTTTCTGTGATTCGATCGGGCGGAATGCACGCAAGCTTGCGGAGACCAAATACGATAATCGCCTCATCTGCGAAGAACTTTCCGGGTTTTACCGGTCCTTAGTAAAAAAATGAAGCTCCTGGTCATATTATCCCGTGTACCGTATCCTCTTGAAAAAGGAGACAAGCTTCGTGCGTTCAATCAGCTGAAGGAGCTTTCACTGAAGCACCAGATCATTCTGCTTGCATTGAACGATAGCACCCTGGATAAAAATGCTGAGAACGAGCTGAAGAAATATTGCCGTGCGATCTCCATTATAAAATTTTCCCGTTTCACGATCTTCTGTAACCTGCTCCGTTCTTTTTTCAGCGGAAAGCCATTCCAGGTTGGCTATTTCTATTTTTCGAAAGCCCAGAAAAAAGCAGATGAGCTGATCGAAAAGCACAAACCCGATCATATTTATTGCCAGCTCATCCGCACAGCGGAATATGTAAAGAAATATCCGGGCATTCCGAAAACGCTTGACTACATGGATGTATTCTCAAAAGGGATCGAGCGGAGAAAGCTGACGGATCCGTTTTACATGAAACCTTTTTTGGCGATGGAATACCGCCGGCTGATCCGTTATGAAAGAAAGATCTTTTCTTTTTTCAATCATCGCACGATCATTTCAGAGCAGGACCGGAGCTTTATACCTCATCCCGACCGCCAGAAAATTGTGGTAGTTCCGAACGGAGTCGACACAACATTTTTTAAGCCTTTGCAGCTGCAGAAGAAATATGAGTTGCTTTTCAATGGGAACATGAATTATCCGCCGAATATTGAAAGCGCTGAATACCTCGTGGAAAAAGTAATGCCTTACGTGTGGAGCAAAATGCCGGGTGTACGTTTGCTGATCTCCGGTGCGTCTCCGAGTGATGCGGTTCTGGCGCTTGCAAGCGACCGTGTGATCGTGAGCGGCTGGGTAGATGACATCCGCGAGAATTTTGCAAGGTCACGCATTCTTGTGGCTCCGATGCAGATCAGCATCGGCTTGCAGAATAAATTGCTGGAGGCAATGGCTATGCAGCTGCCCTGTATCACATCCTCGCTGGCTAACAATGCGCTTGGCGCAAAACCCGGCGAGCAGATCCTGGTAGCGGATACACCGGAACAATATGCACGCCATATCATCGATCTGCTCACGAACGAAGGCAAATCAAAAATGATCGCAATGAACGGTTACCAGTTCGCTACAGAAAAATTTGACTGGAGAAAAACCACAGCCATCCTGGAGAAGCTGATCGCTTCGAAATAATTTTCTTTCTTCTCATTTCCCTTTATTAAAGCCGGCTCCTTCGAACAGAAGAAGCCGGCCTGTTTTTATTTCACAAATTATTTCATTCCATTCATGGTCCACAAGGTCCAATCCTTATCGAACTTGTACCATGTTCCGCTGTTGCCTTCCCATTTCCATTCAGGAACATCGGACCATGTTTTGCCGCCATCGGCCGACCATTTCAGCATCTTGGCATCAACGATCTTCAGCCATTTCCCGTCCTTGTCCTGCCACATGCCATCCTTTACCGCTTCCCACTTTTTTCCGTCCATGCTCCACCAAAGACTTGCATCTTTCATGTTGAGCTTGTACCAGACTTTTTTTCCATCATGCATTCCATCCCAGGTTCCCTCTGCAGATTTCATCCAATCGGCCGGCTTTACTATTGTTAAAACTGATTTTGTGGGAGTAGATGCATTCGCTGTTGCGAACGTGAAGCAGGCGATGCCTGCCAGTAACATGATTTTTTTCATAGTGTTGTGGTTTAAGATTTGACTTTTTATCATGTACGGCACCGTTTTTCCTTCGGATTTAAATAAATAAAAAAAAGTTTAAAAGCTTGCTGACATTGAATTGTAAGGTGATGCTCCGCCACGGATTTAAACGGATATTGAAAATAAATTTGCTTTTTGTTTTTAAACCGTTGTATATTTGTCCCGGTAAAAATGAAAAAGCAATTATTAAATAACATGTGGTGGTGGTCGTCCTCTTGGAGAACGGCATAGGATTATTTTATAATTACAAGATATACAAAGCGCCTGTTCTCATTTGAACAGGCGTTTTTTTTATGCACCAAAACATGGAATTCAGAATTACAACAACATACAAAAAGCTATTGGCCGACACGGTAACGCCGGTAAGCATCTATCTCAAGCTCAGGGATCATTTTCCGAACAGCATTCTGCTGGAAAGTGCTGATCAGAACGAGCCGGAAAACAGCTCGTCATTTATCTGCATCAAGCCCTTTGCCGGTTTGAAGCTGGAGTCGGAGACGCTTTTCCTGGCTTTTCCTGACGGCTCATCAGAGCGAAAGCCGGTTTCGGATGGACTGTCCGTTTCCGGTGAGATCGATGCATTTATGAGACAATTCAGAATTACCGATCCTGAAAAAGGAGTAAGCGGGCTTTTCGGCTATATCACCTATGATGCGGTTCGTCATTTTGAAGATATCAGGATAAATGCACCTGTTGCTGAAAACAAACGGATCCCGGATCTAAAATATGACCTGTATCAATACGTGATCGCGATTGACCATTTCAGGGATGTGCTGGTGATCTATGAAAATTCCTTTAATGAGCCGGAAGGAACAGCAGCAATTGAAGCGCTGATAAGTAAAAAGAATTTCGCGTCTTATCGCTTTTCCTCCGCTGGAAATGAAGAAAGCAATTATTCCGATGAAGAATTTGCCGGTCTTATTTCCAGCGGGAAAAAACATTGCAAAAGAGGAGATGTGTTCCAGGTGGTGCTCTCAAGGGAATTTTCGAAAGCTTTTACGGGCGACGAGTTCAATGTGTATCGTGCATTGCGCTCGATAAATCCTTCTCCTTACCTGTTTTATTTTGATCTTGGAAATTTCAAGCTCTTCGGCTCATCACCGGAAGCTCAGCTGGTGGTCAGGAACGGGAAGTGCTTTATTCATCCGATCGCGGGAACGTTCAGGCGGACCGGGAACGATGAAGCGGACCAGGCGATCGCAGAAAAGCTGAGATCGGATCCGAAAGAGAATGCAGAGCATGTCATGCTCGTTGACCTGGCGAGAAATGATCTCGGAAAAAATTGTACCGATGTGGAATTGGAAAGTTTTCGTGAGGTGAAATTTTATTCTCATGTCGTTCATCTGGTTTCCAATGTTTCGGGAAAGGTAAAAGAAGACAGAACCATTGTAAGGCTGATAGGGGATACGTTCCCAGCCGGAACCTTAAGCGGAGCGCCAAAATACAGGGCGATGCAGCTGATCGATAAATATGAGAACAAAAGCAGAAGTTTTTACGGCGGCTGCATTGGATTTATGGGATTTGATGGTACATTTAATAGCGCGATCATGATCCGTTCTTTTCTCAGCAAGAACAACCGTTTGTTTTACCAGGCAGGGGCAGGCGTTGTAGAATCGTCGGATGAAATCAGCGAATTGAACGAGGTGAATAATAAGCTGGCCGCTTTAAAAACGGCAATAAAAATGGCCGAAGAAATTTAAGTAACGATATGAAAATTCTGGTATTCGATAATTACGATAGCTTTACCTACAACCTCGTTCACTACCTCGAAAAGGTGAGTGATGCGGAGATCGAAGTTCATCGCAACGATAAAATTACGCTTGAGGAAGCGGGGAAATTCGACAAGATCCTGCTTTCTCCCGGACCCGGAGTTCCATCTGAAGCCGGGATCCTGCTTGATGTCATCCGAAAGTACGCCTCGTCGAAAAGTATTCTTGGAGTCTGCCTGGGACAACAGGCAATTGCAGAGGCTTTTGGCGGTTCTATCAGCAATCTCCAACAGGTCTATCATGGAGTTGCGACACCGGTAGAGGTCATTTCGAAAGATTCGATTTTCACTGATATTCCGTCAAAGCTGAATGTCGGACGCTATCATTCCTGGGTCGTAAACAGATCGGATCTTCCGGCAGAGCTGGAGATCACCGCCATAGATCATGAGGGAAATATCATGGCGATAAAACACCGAACCTATGATGTAAAAGGAGTTCAGTTCCATCCTGAAAGTGTTCTGACAGAGCATGGATTGAAAATGATCGAAAACTGGGTCAGCAAATGAAAGAAATAGTACACCTATTGCTTGAGAATGGTTCGCTGAACGGCAAACAGGCAAAAGAAGTTCTTCTCGGCATTACTTCAAATAAATACAATGCTTCCGAGATCGCTGCATTTATGTCGGTTTACCTGATGCGCCCGATAACTGTCGAGGAGCTTTCCGGTTTCCGCGAGGCGATGATGCAGCAATGCGAAAAGATCGATCTCGGGAAAAACACCATTGATATCGTCGGTACCGGCGGAGACGGAAAGAATACGTTCAACATTTCAACCTTATCGTGCTTTGTCACAGCCGCCGCGGGATACAAAGTAGCGAAGCATGGAAACTACGGAGTTTCTTCTGTAAGCGGTTCTTCCAATCTGCTCGAAGCAGTGGGATATAAATTCACAAATGATGCTTCGGTGCTGTCCGATCAGCTTGAAACAGCGGGACTTTGTTTTCTACATGCGCCGCTCTTTCATCCTTCCATGAAAAATGTGGCGGCATCGAGAAAGGAGCTTGGTGTAAGGACTTTTTTCAATATGCTTGGACCAATTGTGAATCCATCCTCACCGGAATTTCAGTTGCTGGGCGTGTATAATCTCGAAACAGCAAGACTATATAATTACCTGCTCCAGGAAACCGGCACTCGCTACGTGATCGTGCATTCCGTCGACGGGTATGATGAGATCTCACTGACCTCTGATTTTAAAATGATCACGCGGTCTTCAGAGAGGCTGATCGAGCCGGCATCTCTTGGATTCGAAAAATTAAAACAAATTGATCTGTCCGGCGGTGCGAGCCTTCAGAAAGCCGTTGAGATATTCATGGCTGTTCTGGAAGGTAATGCGACTAAAGCTCAGAGCGACGCAGTTTGCATCAATGCTGCCGTTGCCATCAGCTGTGTTTCTCCGGAGAAGAGAATCGAAGACTGTATTGCAGAAGCAAGAGAAGCATTGGAATCGAAAAAGGCGCTGAAGATTTTTAAACAATTGACGAAAAATTAAAATGAATATACTTGATAAGATAATTTCCGCGAAGAAGAAAGCGGTTACGGAACAAAAAGAATTATTCCCGGTAAAGCTCCTGGAACGTTCCGTTTATTTTCAGTCACAGCCGGTTTCATTTAAGGAATACCTGTGCCGCGGAGACAAAAGCGGGATCATCGCCGAATTTAAGAGGAGATCGCCTTCGAAAGGAGTGATCAATCAATATGCGGATGTGGAACGGACATCGATCGGGTACATGCAGGCAGGAGCAAGCGCGCTGAGCATACTTACCGACCAGGAGTTCTTCGGCGGAAAAAATGATGACCTGACCGTTGCGAGAAAATTCAATTATTGTCCCATCCTCCGGAAGGATTTTATCATTGACGAATACCAGGTGATCGAGGCAAAATCCATCGGTGCTGATGCGATCTTACTCCTTGCAGGTGTATTGTCTCCGGCGAAAATCAGGGAATTTGCTACCCTTGCGCATTCGCTTGGATTGGAAGTATTGCTCGAGATCCGTGAAGAAAAAGACCTGGCGGCAATTAATGAATTCGTAGATGCCGTAGGCGTTAATAACCGCGATCTGAAAACCTTCGATGTCGATGTGAAAAGATCTTTTGAGCTGGCCGGTTTGATCCCTGAAAATTTTGTCAGGATATCGGAAAGCGGATTGGACTCAGCAGCGACTGTTGAAGAATTGAGGGAAGCCGGCTACCGCGGATTTCTGATGGGAGAAAAATTTATGAGGAACAGCCGGCCGGAACAAGCCTGCGCTCAGTTTATCAGGGAATTAAAGACAATTAAAAGTTTTCAATATGATAGAGTTTAAGAAAGCAGGCGAGCAGGACATTGCTTTGATCTATGAATTAGCCGAAAGTATCTGGAAAAAGCATTATGTCACGGTCATCACGATGGAACAAATAGAATACATGCTTCAGAACATGTATTCCCGCGAAAGCCTGAAAAAGCAAATGTCGGAAGGACATGAGTTTACGCTGTTATACGATAACGGTAAACCGCTTGGATATATTTCTATCAGCACAAAGGATGGAAAGAACTACTTTCTGCACAAATTCTACGTTTTAATGAATGAGCAGCGAAAAGGATTAGGAACAACTTTTTTCAATCATATGCTATCGCAATTAAAAGAGCCCTGGTGTATCGAGCTGACAGTGAACAGAAAGAATTACAAAGCCATTAATTTTTATTTCAAAAACGGATTTGTAATTAAGGATGTCGCTGATTTCGACATCGGACAAGGTTATTTTATGAACGATTTTATAATGGTGAAAAAATTGAAATGAAAATTAAAATATGCGGTCTTAAGGACCCTGAGAATATTAAACATATCGCCGCATTAAAACCCGACATGATGGGATTTATCTTCCATCCGGGCTCACCTCGTTTCGCAGGCGATCAGCTGATCATTCCTCCAATCCATTCGTCAATAAAAAAAGCAGGTGTGTTCGTCAATGCAGCCCCTTCTTACATCATCGATATGATCGGGGAGCACGGGCTTGACCTGGTACAATTACACGGAAATGAAAGTCCGGCATTATGCGAAGTGATGAGTCACCTCGTTGGCGTTATCAAGGCGTTCGGGATCGATGAGAATTTTGATTTCAAAACACTGGCGCCATATTCCGAAAGCTGCAGCTATTTTCTTTTTGATACGAAAACGGATCTGCACGGAGGAAGCGGTCAAGCCTTTGACCGTGAGCTGCTCAATGGTTACGACGGGAGCGTTCCGTTCCTGCTGAGCGGCGGGGTAGGTGCAGAAGAAATTTCCAATTTCAGACCCCGGATCCCCGGTTTTGCCGGCTTTGATCTGAACAGCAAGTTTGAACGATCGCCTGGCATCAAGGATATCGAATTACTCGGTTCGGTTTTACCGCAGACAACCGGCAAAAAAGTCAACAACAACCAACAACACTCTTATGATCAACTACCAGGTAGATGAAAAAGGCTGCTACGGAAACTACGGCGGCGCCTACATACCCGAAATGCTTTTTCCGAACGTAGAAGAGCTGAAGGAAAATTATCTCAGGATCATTTCCGAAAAAGGATTCCGTGATGAAATGGATAGCTTGCTTCGGGATTACGTCGGGCGGCCTTCTCCCTTGTACCTTGCAAAGCGGCTCTCGGAAAGATACGGCTGTACTGTTTTTTTGAAAAGAGAGGACCTCAATCACACCGGCGCGCACAAGATCAATAATACGGTCGGACAGATCCTGCTCGCAAAACGTCTTGGGAAAACCCGGATCATTGCGGAAACCGGCGCAGGACAACATGGTGTTGCAACCGCAACCGTTTGTGCCCTGATGGGACTAAAATGCATTGTGTATATGGGGGCTGTTGATATGGAGCGGCAGGCTCCGAACGTTGCGCGGATGAAATTGCTCGGCGCTGAAGTTGTCGCTGCAAGAAGCGGCAGCCAGACACTGAAAGATGCAACGAATGAAGCGATCCGCGATTGGATCAACAACCCCGCCGATACGTATTACATCATTGGCTCGGTGGTCGGGCCGCATCCGTATCCGGATATGGTTGCCCGGTTCCAGAGTATTATTTCAGAAGAGATCAGGAAGCAGCTGCTGGAAAAAACAGGTTCTGAGCTTCCGGATAAAGTCATTGCCTGTGTTGGCGGAGGAAGCAATGCCGCAGGAGCTTTTTATCATTTTCTGAATGATGAAGATGTTGAACTGATAGCAGTTGAAGCCGCCGGAAAAGGGATCGGCTCAGGACACTCTGCCGCCACAAGTGTGCTCGGCAAGCCGGGTATTATTCATGGAAGCAAAACGCTGCTGATGCAAACTGAAGATGGACAGATCGTCGAACCGTACAGCATTTCAGCCGGACTTGATTATCCGGGCGTCGGACCGCAGCTTGCTCATCTGAAAGAAACCGGCAGGGCAACATTTGTATCGGCAACGGACAGTGAAGCAGTATGCGCCGCGATGCTGCTTTGCGAAATGGAAGGAATAATTCCCGCACTGGAAAGCGCACATGCATTGGCTTACCTGGAAAAAATGAAAGCGGGTAGGGACGAAGTAATTGTGGTGAACCTTTCCGGAAGAGGAGACAAAGATCTTGCAACATATATAACTTACCTCAACCATGAATAAGATCGACAAGCTATTCTCGGAAAAGAATAAAAATATTCTGTCGGTATACTTTACCGCCGGTTTCCCGAACCTGGAAGATACAGTGCCAACCATCGATCAGCTGATAGCGAACAGCGCAGACCTGATCGAAATTGGAATTCCTTTTTCAGATCCGCTGGCCGATGGACCAACCATTCAGCAAAGCAGTCAGCGTGCGCTCGAAAACGGGATGAGCATTCGCGTGTTATTTCAGCAGCTGGAGAAAATGGAAAAAACGGAAACGCCCCTGATCCTGATGAGCTATCTGAATCCGATCCTTCAATATGGGATCGGGAAGTTCTGCGAAAAAGCGTTCAGACTGGGTATCTCCGGACTGATTGTTCCCGACCTGCCGCTCCCGGAGTTTTTGACTGACCATAAACTGTTGTTTGAACAGAACGGATTGAAGAATATCTTTTTGATCACACCTCAAACAACAGAAGAGAGGATCCGAATGATCGACGATTGTTCGGACAGCTTTATCTATATGGTTGCATCCGGCAGCACGACTGGTTCCCGGAATGGGATCAGCGCTGAACAGGAAGCTTATTTTAATCGGATCAGGGAAATGAAATTAAAGAATCCTGTGCTTGCGGGCTTCGGCATTTCGGATCATAAGTCGTTCAACAAGGTCTGTGAATATGCTAACGGCGCAATAATCGGGAGCGCATTCATCGAAGCCGTCGGAAAAGGCGGCCAGGGAAAAGCAATTACGGAATTTATAAACTCAATTTTACAAAAGGAGATTTTACAATGATCATACAGCTTGAAAAAGAGATCACATCAGGTGCAAAAGAAAAAGTGATCCGGGAAGTTAATTCCATGGGATACAAAGTTACTGACGTAAAAACGCAAAAGGGAAATTACCTGGTTTGTATCGGGAAGAATGAATTCGACATTCGCCGGATCGGGAAGCTCGACGGGGTAAAGGATGTTCATCGAGTGTCGGACAGCTATAAATTGGTTTCAAAAAAATGGAAAGTAAGCTCCACTGAAATCAATCTCGGCGATGACGTTGTGATCGGCGGGGAGAATTTCACTTTAATGGCCGGCCCTTGCAGCATTGAAAGTGAGGAGCAGGTGGAAAAGATCGTGCGGCATCTCCTGAAGAATAATGTCCGGATCATGCGCGGCGGTGTATTCAAGCCAAGGAGCTCACCTTATGCTTTTCGCGGAATGGGATTGGAAGGGCTGAAAATGTTCAACAGGATCTGCCGGGAACACGGAATTAAGATCATCACCGAAGTGATGCAGGTATCACAAATTGCCGATATGATCGATTATGTGGATGTTTTCCAGGTAGGCGCGAGGAATTCCCAGAACTTTAATCTGCTGGATGAATTGGGGAAAGTGGATAAGCCCGTGCTGATCAAGCGGGGAATGAGCGGTACGATCGATGAGCTCCTTCAATCGGCTGAGTATATTTTTTCCAATGGAAACGAAAAGCTCATTCTTTGCGAACGGGGAATCCGGACCTACGAGACAGCTTACCGCAACACCTTCGATATAAACGCGATCCCGATCCTTAAGGAAAAAACGCATCTGCCGGTCATTGCAGATCCGTCACATGGAATCGGCATCCGTGAACATGTTCCCGTCATCGCATTGGCTGCTATGATGTCAGGCGCCGATGGTGTGATCTATGAAGTACATGAAAAACCGGAAGAAGCAGCCAGCGACGGTCAGCAAACGCTGAACTTTGATGAATCCGAGCTGCTGATTCGTCGATTGAATGCTAATTATAGTCTGAATTTTGTTTGATTAACGCATTCGAAATTGTACCTTGTACCTGCTTTTTTGCACAGATCATCCCCTTATTCAAAAGAAGATTTTAAATGCTACGTAAGATCTCCCCCCTCATCATCCTGGCTTTTTTGCCGGTTCGTTTTTATTCCCAGGACTGGGTAAAAAAATTGCAGGATCCCAACGTTAACTTTTATGATGTAAAGCATTCATTTAATCAGTACTGGGAGCGGGAAGAAAAAAAGGAGAAATTCAAAAGCTTTTTTACTTTCCGTGCAAAGACTGAAAAAGAGAACGAAGGCTATGTGATGTACAAGCGGTGGGAAAATTATGTGGAGCCACGTGTTTACCCGAGTGGGGACAGGAGTCTCCTGAACAAGACAAATGAGCTTCGCACAGCGATGATCGCTGATCACAGTGTAAAAACACCAATGCTGATCGGGGGGAACTGGGTACCACTGGGTTCTTTCGGAGTTTCTGCGAACGGTGGTGCAGGTCGCGTGAATTGCGTCGCATTCCATCCGTCGGATCCGAATATTATGTTCCTGGGTGCGCCCAATGGCGGCTTGTGGAAAACGACCGACGGTGGAACGACCTGGTCAACCAATACTGATAATCTTCCCACGCTCGGTGTGAGCGCAATAGCTATCGACCCTTCAAATCCGAATGTAATGTACATTGGAACCGGGGATGTGGATGCTTCGGATTCATACGGAGTTGGCGTTTTAAAGTCGGTTGACGGCGGCGCAACCTGGAATATCACCGGCTTGAACTGGCTGGTACCTCAGGCAAAAAATGTAAACCGGCTGCTGATCAATCCGAATAACGCGAACATGATCTTCGCAGGAACAAGCAACGGAGTTTTCAGAAGCACCGATGCAGGAATGACATGGACGCGGATGCTGACCGCCGGACCGATCAAGGACATGGAGTTTAAGCCGGGAGATCCGACGATCGTATATGCCGCATCAGCTAATGGTTTTTACAGGTCCGCAAATACCGGTCTCACCTTTACCGCAATTTCCGTAGGCGGCGGTCTTCCGTCAGGCGCGACGGTCAACCGTGTTGCAATTGCCGTGAGCCCTGCAAATCCGAATTATGTTTATGCACTTTTTTCTAACGCGAGCGACAGCGGATACAAAGGACTTTACCTGTCGACCAATTCAGGTGTGAATTTTACGCTGAAATCAACTTATCCCAATCTCCTTGGCTACGACTATACCGGCAGCGACAGCGGTGGAAACGGCTGGTATACACTCAGCATTGCTGTCGCGCCGTGGGACGCGGATGAAGTCACTGTTGGTGGAGTGAATGTGTGGAAGTCTTACGATCAGGGTGCAAACTGGAACTGTGTGGCGCACTGGTGGGGTGATGGAGGATTGCCTTACGTGCATGCCGATATACATAATATCGTGTATGATCCTTCCGGCAGTAACATGTATGTTGTGTGCGACGGAGGTATTTATCGCTCGCCGGACAGCGGCATCTCCTACACCGATATCAGCAACAGCCTTCAGATCGGGGAGATGTACCGGTTGGGAAACTCAGTGACCAATCCGAACATGGTCATTCAGGGCTGGCAGGACAATGGCTGTAATTTATATAACGCTGGTTCGTTCAGCGAAGTGAGCGGAGGAGACGGCATGGAATGTTTCATTGATTGGAGCACAACGAACTATATGTACACCGAATATCAGAATGGCGCGATTCTTCGTTCCTCTGACGGCGGCGGAACCTTCGTCGACATTATTAATAATATCACCGAGCCGGGAGTATGGGTAACGCCTTGGTGCCAGGATCCCGTGACTCCATCAACATTGTATGCCGGTTTTCAGAATGTCTGGAAGTCGACCAACCGCGGTAACTCCTGGACGCCGATCTCTTCTTTTACTTCAAGCGGTTTAGAGATTCTGGAAGTTTCGAAATCGAATCCGCTTTGCATTTATGCAGGAACAAATGCTTCGATCTGGAAGACAACGAACGGAGGAGTTTCATGGACCACGGTCACATTCCCTTTAGCGGGCGGCGATGCGCTGACTTCGCTTGAGATCTCGGAAACAGATCCCAACATGATCTGGATCACCCGCTCAGGTTACACCGCAGCAAATAAAGTGTACAAGTCAATCGATGGCGGCGCGAACTGGACAAACCTTTCCGGAAGTCTTCCGAATATTCCTGTGAATTGCATTGTGAGCCAAACAGGTACCAATGACGGGATCTACATCGGAACAGATCTTGGTGTTTATTATCTCGACAACGATCTTACTTCCTGGATGCCGTTCAGCAACGGTCTCCCGAATGTTACTGTTGATGAGCTGGAGATCCATTACGGAACGAATAAATTGCGTGCGGCAACATTCGGCCGCGGGCTTTGGGAAACAAGCATTCATGATCCCTCTTCACCAAAGCCGTATGCAAATTTTACAGGTGATACCCTGAGCGGCTGTCCCGGGTTTAATGTTCAGTATTCCGATAGTACTACAAATGCTCCGACTTCCTGGTTGTGGCGGTTTCCCGGAGGAACACCTGCGACATCCACTTTGCAGAACCCGGTTGTGACCTACAATACGCCGGGGCTGTATCATAACGTAACGCTGGTTGTGACCAATTCGTTCGGAACGGATTCCATAACGAAGTATAGCTATATTGCTGTCAGTCCTGCGTTGCAGCCGGTTGTATCCCTGAATAAGAACGATACGATCTGTGCGGGTCAGTCGGTTGTGCTCGCTGCCACCTATGGCGCAACTTATCTGTGGGCACCCACCGGGCAAACATCCTCTCAGATCACGGTGAATACTACGGGCACTTTTTCCGTAACGGTTACCGATTCGTATGGTTGTGCGCTTACATCGGACTCGACACACATCGAAGTACTGCCTGCTATTCCGGTGCCGACGATCACATTCAGCAACGATACACTGTATTCCAGTGCCGCATCAGGAAATCAATGGTACTACAGCGGAACGGCAATTCCCGGCGCAACAGGAAATTATTTTGTGCTTCCGGGTGCAGCGTTAACGATCACGGTAACGGTAAGCGATACGTTCGGGATCTGTTCGGCAACCTCTACACCCTGGGTCGGCATCGACGAGATCGGGGAGAACGGAATTGCTTATTCCGTGTATCCTAATCCCGGCGATGGAATAGTTAATCTTTCGTTCCAATCGAAAATAGCGGATGATGTTTTCGTTGAGATCACGGATGTGGTCGGCAGAAAGGTCTATGAAAGAAAGTATGATTCCTTCGCCGGCCGCTCTGAGAGTACGATCGACATTTCCACACAGGGAAAAGGGATCTATTTATTGTCGCTTCGGAACTCGAAAGGTTTGGCGACGAGAAAGCTGGTGTTGAAGTAATCCCGGCTTATGATCTCCGGTTGCCCTTATGCCATTTTTCAACCTTCTTTATGAATTCCGCTACCTGTTGAGCTGGCCATAAGGAGAGCTGTTTGCCATCGGAAATTTCACAATACAGTGTCATCTGGAACAAAGCCCGAAGTGTGCTGAACCAGGGAATAAGCTGTAATTCTGTATCTGTAAGCGCTCGCCTGCTTTGATATCCTGCAATGAACGCATCGATGATCTCTTTCGGTTTGTTTTTGTGGTCATACCAGCAAAATACGCCAATGTCATAAACGAGACTTCCCTTTCCGAAAAAGTCCAGGTCGAAAAATGTAAATTGATCACCTGAAATATGAACGTTCTCGGATTGCAGGTCGCCGTGACAGATTCCTTGTATCAGCTCATTTTTATTGATCTTTCCGAACTGATCAAGGAACTCATTTTGCAATTCAGCCAGGTAATCGAAGGCATCTTCATGATCTTTCAATACGGGTTTCAAAATGCCGAGCGTTTTTTCAAATTGCGCTTCAATTGAGTAGTCCCGGGCTGTTTCTCCGAAGTTTTTACCGGTTGTAAGCACATGCATTTTTGCAGTCTCCGCACCGAATTGAAAACTCTGCTCTTTGTTCAGTTTTCGTATAAGAGTTCCTTCTGCGTATGAAAACAGTACTGCATACCGCGTTCCTTCCGGTGCATCAATCTCCTGGATCAGCGAAGCGGTGTCACCGGGAAGGGCGTAAGAGATAGCGATGCCGTTTGACCGAAGGTATTCGATGAGCTGTAATTCCGTTTTGATGCTTTCGTGACTTCTCCAATTATGCTTATAGACGCGGAAAATGAATTTTTCATTTCCCGAATCGATCCGGTAAGTATCATTAAAGCCTCTTTTAAGGAAGGTGATGGACGATTGCGACGAAAGTCCGTACTTCTCAATTACGAGCTGCAGCAATGCATCTGCGGAAAGAGTGGAGTAGGAGACCGGGAATTTCATGCACTAAGATAGTTATTTGGACCTTTCTCTTTTTCCTTTTTTGACATATATCAAAAGCTTTTAATTCAGCGTTATCTTACCTTTGATTCAATATGAAGGTTGTTCGCAAGTCGATCCGTTATCTTTTCCGAACCATGACCGGGGTTATTGCTTTTATTCTGATCTATCTTTTGCTGGCGTGGCTGATGCCATACTGGAAGCTGAATGCTTCTTATGTCAACGCCGCCGAAAATGAAGGTGTAGAGATCTTTGTTCTTTCAAACGGGGTGCATACCGATCTTGTGCTTCCGTTGAAAAACAGGCAGGCGGACTGGGAAAAGCTTTTTCCGTATTCCGATTTCGAAGATGTTTATGATGGATTTAATTACATTGCAATCGGATGGGGCGACAAAGGCTTCTTTCTGAATACGCCGACCTGGGCGGATCTGAAATTTTCAACCGCTTTTAATGCAGCGTTTGCATTAAGCTCCACCGCCATGCATGTAACTTATAAATATAAAAAACCTGAAACCGGCCTGTTGTGCAAACGTCTCGTTCTTTCAAAAGAACAATATGAAAATATTAAGCGTTACATCCTGATGTCCTTCCGGTGGAAAAACAAAATGCCGGTACACATCGATCACAAGGGATATACCTCGCAGGATACGTTTTACGAGGCAAAGGGAACCTACAGCTTGTTCAAAACATGCAATGTGTGGACAGGAAATGCACTGGTTGCAGCAGGCGTCAGGATCGGAGTCTGGACTCCCTTCGATAAAGGCATCATCGATCACCTGGAGTAAACTCACCCGGTTACCCGGTCACTTAGTCACCGGACTACCTTGTTACAACAATTCTTCCCGAAGCAAGTGGAATTCCATCGCCGAGAAACTGGTAAATGTAAACACCGCTGTTCAGGTCATCCCGGCTCAGGGTAGTTTCAGACGATTTCAACTCGTTCACCGAACGTACCTTCCGGCCATTGATATCATACAATGAAAATGAAATTCTGCCGAACGAATTCAGACAGGCAGGATCAAATGATAAGGTGGCCTGCTCTGACATTGGATTAGGATAGATCTTTGCGCTCTCTTTGAATTTATTGATCTCATCAATTCCGTTGGAGTTAGGATCATACACCCACAGATCTTTTGTTGTTAATGAATCATAGCCGGTAGCGACATACCCGAAGCTTCCGATGGTGAATCCGACCGCATTCGAGCGTGCAGTTCCTGAAAAATCTTTTACGGCCGACCATACATTCGTTAATGAATTATACTTCCAGAAATCTTTTCTGTTAGAAAGCGTATTGTCGTATCCGGTTCCTACATAAGCATCCGTTCCGATCACAAAGCAAGTCGCGCCATAGCGGGGAGTGCCGCCATAGCTTGCAACGGTGAACCAGGCGTTTGCGGTAGCATCATATTTATAAAAGTCGCCTTTGAATACTCCGTCATCGCCGGTACCAACGTATGCTTTCGTCCCAATTGTAAAAGCAACCGGCAGTCTTCTTGCCGTTCCCGGGTAGCTTGCTTTTGCCGACCATGAATTGGTTGTCGGATCATATTGCCAGAGATCATTTTTGAATCCGGCAGCATCCTGTCCGCAGGTGATATATCCTTTGCCGCCCAGCGAAAAACCGGCAGCGGAGCGCCTTGCAGTTCCCGCAAAATTTGCTTTCTGTGTCCACACATCGGTGCCGGCATCATATTCCCAAAGATCGAGATTGAAGGGATTTGAATTTTGTCCGCAGGCAACATACGCCTTTGTTCCGATCACGAAGCAGGAAGCAGCATCACGCGAAAGTCCGGAACCTGTTGCTCCGCCCATGCTGGTTATGGAAGTCCAGGTATCGGTTGAAGGATTGTATGCGCCGAAGTTTCTTTTGTAGCTGGAGCTGTCGTATCCTGTTCCGACAAATCCGCCGGTTCCTACGCAGAATCCCACAGCAGCGGTACGTGAGGTCTGGTTGAAATCAGCTTTCCTGAACCACCAGCCCTGTGCAGAAAGTTTCGGGAGACCTGCAAAGCTGATCAGGATACAAAGTACAGAGTAGCGGATGTAATGCTTCATATAGTTTATTGTATAATTAACGATTTTGAGAGTAATGTTTGTTTTTGATCTTCACAGTTTCATCACTGAATAACGATTTTCTTAGCAGCGAGCCTCTTTTCAGAAGAGCGGATGCTCAGGAGGTAATATCCTTTTGACAGCTGGTTTTTTCCGATCGTAAAGGAAGCAGAATTAATTTTTTCAGAATTAACGACCTTCCCGTTCATATCCATGATATCATAAAAAAGATTTTTATCGTGATCGAAGATCATGCTGTTGATGACAACAGTTGCCTGATCCGTGATCGGATTCGGATAAACATTGGAGAACACATCGTCCGAATGCTCTTCGATACCCAGGGGAATCGACGGCAGGTATTCCCAGAAATCACGTCGCGTTCCGGTAAGGCCTTTACCGGTCCCGGCGTAGCCTTTGGATCCGATCGCAAATGCTCCTGCTGATCTTCTTGCTCCTCCCGGTAAGTTCGCCTTTGGGAACCAATAATCGATCGTTTGGTCGTACTGCCAGAGCTCATCTTTATATCCGCCATCTGTACCGAGGAGAATATATCCCTTTCCGGCAACAACAAAAGAGCTGCATGAATACCGCCCGGTACCAGGAAAATTATTCAGGGAGGACCAAAGATCATTGATCACATCATAACGATAAAAGTCACTCACAAGAACGTTCTCATCCGTACCGGTTCCGAAGTAGGCATAGTTGCCGATCACAAAAGCGACCGCGCCGTAACGTTTCGCTCCCGGCATGTCTGTCATCTGAAGCCAGGAGTTTGCAACCGGATCATAGCGCCATAAATTGTTGTTATAATTTGACGGTCCGTCCTTTCCGCAGCAGAAATAGCCTTTTCCGGCTGCCGCAAATCCACAGGTGTAATAAGTTCCCATTCCTGAATTTCCCGGCCAGTTCGCTTTTGCTGTCCACATATTCGTTCCAGGATCATATTGATAAAAATCAGGAAGCGCGGATCCGATAAATGCATCCGCATTGTCCATTCCGGTTCCCACATACGCTTTTGTCCCAATCACAAAGCTGGCAGCATCTCTGCGGGCAGCACCCGGAAAGTTCGCTTTCTGTGTCCAGCTGTTGGTTGCAGGATCATATTCCCACAGGTCCTTCAGCATCAGGTTCAGCGTGTCCTGACCCAGGCCGATGTACCCCCTGCTG
This sequence comes from Bacteroidia bacterium, assembly GCA_045805205.1. Taxonomy (GTDB): domain Bacteria; phylum Bacteroidota; class Bacteroidia; order 2-12-FULL-35-15; family 2-12-FULL-35-15; genus 2-12-FULL-35-15. The sequence continues at coordinate 78,209 of JBJMLR010000005.1, forward strand.
GCAATAGAAAAGCTGACACTGCGCTCTCGTTTGGAACCGCCGCAGGAAGCTCTTTTGTTCCAGATATTCTGTGCCGTGATTCCTCCGCAGATCGTTGCGAAAGAAATAAGAAGGAGTAGTTTTCTCATAAGGCGATGAATTTACCTGTTGTTTGTGTGCTGTTGTTTTTGAACTCATAGAAGTACATCCCTTTTTGCAGGTTCTCTCTTTCAATTTTGAGCTCATGTGTTTTGATATTGTGAATCTCTTTCACCACCTTTCCGGAAATATCCATGATCACCATGCTTGCATCAGGCGAAAAAATGACCTGGTCCGGGAAGCTGAAAGTGATTCTGTCTGCAAAGGGATTCGGATAAGCACTGATTACAGTCGCGGCGTTATTTTCATCAACTCCTGCGGCGATGAAATTTCCGTATTCCCAGAGATCGTTATAATTTGTTCCGCTGGTCCCGAAAACGCAGTATCCTCTTGATCCGATCGCGAAACAGGCCGGATATCTTCTTGCGGATCCGCTGAAGTCGTTTATCTGAACCCAGTTATTACCGACAGGATCATATTGCCAGAAATCTTTATAATTAGTTCCGCTCTGGTAATCACATCCGCAGCCGATAAATCCTTTTCCCCTGATGCTGAAGCCGCCGCCTTCCATGCGCGGAAGTCCAGGCATACTGGCCTTTGGTGTCCAGGTGTTCGTCACCGGATCATAACAATAAAAATCTCCGTTAGGTCCGCCGTCGTCACCGGTTCCCATGTATCCTTTTGAGCCGATGCTGAACGCGACAGATGAGATCCTTGCGCTTCCCGGCCACGGAGCGATAGCTGTCCAGGAATTGGAAACGGGATCATAACAATAAAAATCATTGGAATAAGAGCCGGTTCCGAGATAGCCTTTTCCGTTGATTGCAAAACCAACGGCACCCCGCCTTCCGGAGGCCGGCAGCGGAGCCATTATCGTCCAGCTGTTGGTGGTCGGATCATACCGGTAAAGATCGTTTTGTTCAACATATGCATTGTCGCGGCCGGTTCCCACGTATCCGTAATTTCCGATCGCAAATGCAGCAGCGTGCATGCGCGGGCCCGGAGGAAAGCTCGCTTTCTGCGTCCAGCTGTTGGTTCCCGGATCATATTCCCACCAGTCGTCATACAATATGTCCGTAATTGCATTGATATGCCCGAGTCCGGCATACCCGCGGTTCCCGATCGTAAGTGCGACCGCACGGTGACGACCGCCGGCAGGAACACTGGCGCGCTGTGTCCACCCATATAATGTATTGGGCGGCGGCGGGGGAGGAGGACACGTCACACAGGAGATCACTCCGCTCCAGCCGATATCATTGATGCTGAAATCAGATTGAAATGCGATGGTGAGGCAGCCGGATGAACAGGTTACTGTGCCCGGACTTACTGCTCCTGTAAACGGACTCCCTGCAACCTGCGGTGAGCTGGTGTTCGGACCGTCATAGATCGCCAGGAAATCGAAACCGTCTTCGATGCTGAATGATGTAAAAGTAATGCTGACGCAATTGGAAGTTCCCGAACAAAATGTTTCGACAAAATTGGAGTTATCGGCATAATTTCCGGGACCGCCCGGATCCAGGAACGTCCCTGAGCAGGTAGTGATCGTGGAGTTGCTCATGACGTAGGTCTGTGCATACGTCGAAACTGAGCTGATGATCGTAAATGCGAGGAGTAGCTTTTTTATCATGCTTTTTTATTTTATTACGTCTAAGCTGTCAAGTTCTTCTGTTGTGATGCCGGTAAGACCGCCATAGTGACGGATCTTCGCAAGAGCGAAATCGGCAGTTTTTTTTGCTTTTCCCTCCGTTTTGAAATACTGGAAACCAGGAAGCCCCGGAATCGTCGGCTGATGTACCTTTCCGCCTCCCTCAAAAATAATATCATATCCCCATCCGAGCGACTTTCCCGAAACGCTGTCTTTGACCTCATAGATTCTCGCTTTCATTTTTCCGATATCAACCGGTGGAGGCGCAGGCATTTCAGCAACATTTGCAGGAGATTCCGGAGTTTGCTGAACTACCGGTCGGTCTTTCGGCCTGTTATTAGAACAGGAAACCCAAAAACTGCCAAGGAAAAGCAGAAGAGCAAATGAACGGAGCGTGGGGGTGTTCATGAAGCAATGTAAATATCAGATAAAGCTAATGTAAATTTTAAATTAATCAAATTTTTCAGAAGGAAATATTGTCTCACTGCTTTTGTTTATAACAGGTTGGGAATAAATGATCTCTGAACTTGACTTTTCCGTAAAAAAATGTTAATTTTACTGAACGCGAATTTGATATTCTTGTGCGATCAATGAAGTTCAAATATTGTTTCTTTTCCGTGTTTACTCTGACCGGGCTTGCACTTGCTGCACAGCCAAGCCAGGATAACCAGGCCGGTGTTACACTTATCGGCGATTCCCCCGATAATAATGCGGGAAACAATGACGCACACGATTTCATTCAATCCAATCCTTACGCTGAGCAAAATGCGCCTCAAACGCAGCAAATGACCCAGGGAAACATTGAGCCAACGCTCGAGAACGGATTTCACATGCGTTATGAGCTCAATTCCCCTAAAGCTGACGAGCCTCTACTGGTCGCAGGGATCAACACTTCGCAGAAGTCGGCCCCGCATTCCACCGCCGGTGGCGCAAGTTCCGTCGGCAAAGCAAAACGCCGCACACCAAGTATGACGGAGCGCAGCTTCAATGTTAAAAAACGATTGAATACCTGGCTTCCGAAGCGTAAGAAACGCTATCACCCGCATCTTTGCGGACGATTCTGATCGCTCCCCTGTTTCGTCTGTTTTCCTTCTTCCTTATTTTTTATTTCCCTTTTTTCTTTTCCCTTTCCACCCTGGCCCGTTTTTCGATGTGTATGCCTCGTAAAAAATAATACTTTACTTTGCAGAGATAAATCATGTTGCTTTTGAAACGAATAATATCCATAGTGCTGTTCCTCGCTGCTCTTTCGCTTTCCGCCCAGGAAGCCGGAAAAACCTATTCAAACGGTCGCGGCGGAAGCATTTTTTTGCCCCAGGGCGATATCTCCTTTGCCGATGAAGTGGTTGATTTTATGCGCGGCGATCCGGATGCAGTGACCGAAGCCTGCGATTCAACACTCGCGCTTGGCCGCTGTGATTTTGCCGGCGTTGCATCAAACTTTGTTTCCCTCGGCTGCGGAGGCTCACTGGTGCTTCGCTTTACCGATAATGCGCTTGTTAACATTGCAGGCGAAGATCTTTATGTGTTTGAAGTAGGAAAATATGTTGAAACCACACAACTCTATGTTTCTAAGGACGGCCGCAAATGGACCGATGTAGGTGCGATCGGCGGCGGAACCGTGGCGGTGAACATCGGAGATTCGGTTAAGCCCGGCGAAGTATTTCATTACGTGAAGCTCGTCGATCTCAAAACCGACTGCAAAGGTTCCTGGCCCGGGGCTGATATCGATGCTGTCGCTGCCATCGGCTCCGGAAAGCAGCTAAACTTGAAAAGTGCCGCCTTGTTCGATTTTGATAAATATTCCCTTCTCCCGGGTGCAAAAAACGATCTCGACAGCATGATCGTGAAAGCGAAAGATTTTAAGCCTTCAAGGATCGTCGTGGAAGGACACACCGATAACACCGGCCTGGAGTCCTATAACCAGCAGCTATCTGAAAAACGCGCCAATGCTGTCAAAACCTACATTCTTTCAAAGCTCCCCGGCTTTAAAGGAAAGATCATTTCCACTGGCTACGGAAGCTCATTACCGGTCGCTTCCAATGATACCAAAGAAGGACAGGATAAGAACCGCCGCGTAAGCATCATTCTCATTCCCTGATCAACCGGTCGGGAAATCTGTTCGTCTATAAAAAGACGCTATTCGTTGCTTTTTTTTATCTTTGTCGTCCAAATTAAAAAACACAGACAGCACGATGAAATTAAGAGTATTCATTTTTTCCGTAATCGCATTATTATTATCGTCTTTTGACTCCACGTATGCCCAGGATGAAAAAAAACCGGATCCTTTTGCGGCCGAACAAAAATTCAACAGCGGCAATTACGAAGGTGCGCTGGATGAGTACCTCGCGCTGCTGGATGAGACAAAAACAGACAAATACAATTATAATATTGCCGTCTGCTACCTGAATACCAATATCAACAAAGCAAAAGCGATCCCATACCTGGAAGTATTAACACGGAAGCCGAAATTCGATCCGAATGCGATGTACCTTCTGGGAAGAGCCTATCACTATGCTTACCGCTTCGACGATGCGATCAAAGCATACAGCAGCTTCAAGCAGACCGGCCGCGGAAACGCAGATAACCTCGCCGACGTCGATCGCGAGATCCAGTACTGCATCAATGCAAAAGAGCTGATGAAATTTCCGGTAGATGTTAAGTTTGAGAACCTCGGCGCAAATGTGAATTCTCCGTATGCCGACTACTATCCATTCGTTCCTGCCGATGAATCCTTTATCATGTTCAACACGCGCCGTCCTGATGAAGGCGCTGAACAAGTCAAAGAAGACGGGACCTATCCCGCTGCGATCTATGTTTCCAAGGTGATCGACGGGGCCTTTGTAAAAGCAAAGAACATCGGTCCGCCGATCGCCAAAAAAGAAGGAGAGCAGGAGATCATCGGTCTTTCCGCAACCGGCGACATCATGCTTCTTTACTATACAAATTCAAAAGGCGTTGGTGATATCTACAGCACATCAACCGATAAGAATAAAAGCTTTAAGCCCGCGGATAAGCTGGATGCGAACATTAATTCGGCAAAAGCCGAAGAGATCGCTGCTTGCGTAAGCGCCGACGGAAACATGCTTTATTTTGCCAGTAACCGTGAAGGTGGAAAAGGCGGTACAGATCTTTATGTGAGCCGCAAGCTTCCCAATGGTACGTGGGGGCCTGCTCAAAACCTCGGAGGCGACATCAATACACCGTATGACGAAGATTTCCCGAATATCACTGCTGATGGCAAAACCTTATTCTTCAGCTCGAACGGTCATACTACCATGGGTGGATACGATATCTTCAAAGCAGAATACAGCGACGAGACCAAGCAGTTCAGCAATCCTAAGAACCTGGGTTACCCGATCAATACTCCGGAAGACAATTACAACTTCCGTATGTCAAGCAACGGGCGCTTCGGTTATATTGCAGCTGTGCGTGACGGCGGACTCGGGGACCTGGATATTTATCGCGTTACCCTGAACGAAGTGGAGCCGCAGTATTCCGTTGTGAAAGGCGATATCATGTCGGCAGATTCAACGCAGAAGCTGAATTTTACGGATGTTTTTATTACCGTAAATGATAACAAGACAAAGGAGATGGTCGGCACATATGTTCCCAATCCCAATACAGGCCGTTATGTGATGGTGCTTTCACCAGGCACGTATGATGTGAGTGTGGAAGCGAATGGCTTCCAGGCAGTGAACGAAAAGATCACGATCCTCGACAAAAGCTCTTTTAAGTTTGAGATCACGAAAGACCTCAGCTTAAAACCGGAAGGATTCCAGAATAAGTAACCGGAAAAGCATCGCAAAAGCGGTGCTTTTTTACATTTCTCCCAACATTAACCTGCTGATATTGTTGTATTGAAAGAGTCACCCTCTGGCATGTTTTTCATATTTATTCCATAAAAGCATTCCTATATGAAAGCAAATATTGCTCAATCCAACCAGAAGAGGATCGTGGTCATTGGCGGCGGTTTTGCCGGGCTTCAGCTCGTCCGTTCACTTTCTAACAGCAACTACCAGGTGGTTTTGATCGACAAGAACAATTACCACCAGTTTCAGCCTTTGTTTTACCAGGTTGCAACAGCGGGCCTCGAGCCAAGCACCATCTCTTTTCCGTTCCGGAAGATCTTTCAGAAAAGTAAAAATGTTCATTTTCGCGTTTGTGAAGTAAACAGGATCGACACGGAAAAAAATCAGCTGGAAACGAGCATCGGTGTGGTCGACTACCACTATCTCGTGATTGCGATCGGCGCTGATACAAATTTCTTTGGGAATACGAAGCTGATGGATCTTGCTTATCCCATGAAGTCCGTTTCGGAAGCACTGGCCTTGCGGAACACGATCCTTCAGAATTATGAAGATGCTCTTTCGGAAACCGACCGTGAACGTAAAAAAGCCCTTATGAATATTGTGGTGGTCGGCGGAGGCGCTACCGGAGTGGAAGTGGCGGGAACGCTTTCTGAAATGAAGCGGTGCATTCTTCCGAAAGATTATCCCGAGCTTGATTTTAAAATGATGCAGGTGTATCTCCTGGAAGGTTCAGGAAAGATACTCAATGTGATGTCGGAGAATGCTTCTTCGAAAGCGGAAGAATACCTGCGTAAAATGGGCGTGAATGTTTTTCTGAATGCACGTGTGAAAGACTATGACGGTGAAAAAGTATCGCTGGACGGGGGAAAAGAGATCCATACAAAAACGGTCGTCTGGGCCGCCGGTGTTACCGGTAACAAAATAGAAGGTTTAAGAGAAGAAGCAGTTGGAAAAGGGAATCGTATTTCTGTCGACAGGTTCAATCGTGTGAAAGGCTATGAAAATGTATTTGCTGTCGGCGACATTGCTTACATGACGGAAGAAAAATATCCGAATGGCCATCCGCAGGTAGCGCAGGTAGCGATTCAGCAGGCAAAGAACCTCGCTAAAAATTTCAAGAAAATGTTCAGCGGCGGCAGCCTGACAGAATTCTCCTATAAAGATCTTGGCTCCATGGCAACGATCGGCAGAAATAAAGCGGTCGCTGATTTTCCGAGATGGAAATTTGCCGGGTTTTTCGCCTGGCTGATGTGGATGTCCGTTCACCTCATGTCATTGGTCGGAGGAAAGAACCGCTTATTTGCTTTTATCAACTGGGCATGGAGCTATGTTACATTCGATCAGTCGCTCCGGCTTATCCTTAAACCAAAATACAAACAACGATGAATTTTGAACAACATTTTCTTGAGAACACCATCGGCGTTTTCAAAAACTACCGCGCCCTTGCAGAAAAGTCTTTTGCTCAGCTCGGCAGCGACGGGGCTTTTCACTATGTTCCGGACAGCGAATCCAACAGCATAGCGGTGATCATTAAGCACATGAGCGGGAACATGATCTCCCGGTGGACGGATTTCCTGACAACCGATGGCGAAAAACCGGCGCGCAACCGTGACGGAGAATTCATTGAAGGCAAGGAATCGAAAAAGGAGCTGCTGGAGTCGTGGGACAAAGGCTGGAAGGTATTTATGGATACGCTGGAATCCCTTCGGCCGGAAGATTTAATGAAAACAGTAACGATCCGCGGCGAAGGACTTACGGTCATGCAGGCGCTGACACGTCAAACCGCTCATTACGCTTATCATGTCGGCCAGATTGTTTACCTCGCCAAGCACCTGAAGAACGCAGATTGGGTGAGCCTTTCCATTCCGAAGAACAAATCCGCAGAACATACGAAAGGTTCTTACCTGGATAATATAAAGTGAGCGACTTAGTCACCCAGTCACCTAATCACCTAGTTACCCAGTCACCTAATCACCTAATCACCCAATAATCCTAGTCACCTTTTTCGTATCTTTACAAATATGATCACGTATATCATTCTGGCGATAACTGTTATTACATCCATTATAGCGATGGATAATTATGGTCTCAAGGGTAAGCTGATGTTCAACCCTTATTCGATCCGTCATCACCGCGAGTGGTACCGTTTCCTTTCGCATGGGCTGATCCATGCGGACTGGCTTCATTTGATCTTCAATATGCTTGCTTTATATATGTTCGGGCAGGACGTGGAAGCAGGCTACCGGTATTATTTTCACGAAAAGTCAATTGTTTTCTTCCTGATCCTCTATGTGGGCGGTTTGATCATGTCTTCCGTGTACTCTTACGAAAGACACAAAGAGGATAGCTTCTATAATTCGCTTGGCGCATCAGGTGCAGTTTCCGCCTTGATATTTGCTTATGTTCTCATGTTCCCGACTGCGAAGATCGGGTTCATTTATTTCCCCGTTCAGATGCCGGCTTATATCTGGGGTTTCGTTTACATCGGGATCGAATATTATCTTGGAAAGCGCGGAAATACGGGGATTGCTCACGATGCTCACATCTGGGGCGCCGTATATGGTCTGGTGCTTACGATCCTTTTCAAGCCTTCGCTTGTTACCATCTTCATTGATCAGATCACAGGCAGGATATGAATAAGGCGATCTTTCTCGACCGTGACGGTGTGATCAACGTGGAACGCGGCTACACACATCGCCTGGAAGATTTTGTGATCCTTCCGGACGTGATGGAAACACTGAGAATACTACAGGAAAAAGGTTTTCTTCTTGTCGTTATTTCCAACCAGAGCGGAATAGGAAAAGATCTGTATACCCAGGAAGACGTTGAGACCATTCATTCTTTTTTACAGAATGAAATGACAAAAGCAGGAGTAAGGCTGTCCGAAATATATTATTGCGTTCATCATCCTGACACAGGAAGGTGCATTTGCCGCAAGCCGGATTCGCTGTTTGTGGAAAAAGCGCTTGCCCGTTTCAACATCGATCCCCGAAAGAGTTATTTCATCGGTGACAAAGACAGAGATGTGGAAGCTGCTGAAAAAGCAGGAGTAAAGGGAATTCTTATAGAAGCGAATAGTTCACTCAAATTGCTGTTGGATCAGCTCACCTAGTTACCTGGTCACTTAGTCACCTAATCACCCAGTCACCTAAAATGAACTACATCAATCACAACGGAAACTTCATTCCTTCCGATGCACCGGTGGTGACGGCTCAGAACCGTTCGTTCCGGTACGGTGATGCTTTATTTGAAACCGTCCGGATCGCAAATTACAATCCGCGCTTTTTGAAAGAGCATTTACAGCGTTTGTATGCAGGAATGCAATTGCTGAAAATGGAACCGGCGGAAAGTCTGAATGAGCTTTTTCTGGAGCATGCAATTCTTGAGCTCGCTCAGAAAAATAACATCACTTCGGATGGAAGGGTTCGCCTCTCTGTATATCGTAATAATGGCGGGTTTTATGCGCCCGACGATAACGGGATCTCATTTCTTATTGAAGCATATCCGCTGGAAGAGAAAAATTATGTGCTGAACTCCAAAGGATATACCGTTGATCTGTATACGGAGTTTAAAAAGACCCAGAACGCGCTTTCATCTATCAAGTCTGCCAACAGCGGCATATACGTGCTGGCTGGAATCTTCAAGAAGCAAAATCAGCTGGATGAATGTTTGCTGCTGAATGATAAGCACCATATCATCGAAAGCATCAGCTCTAATTTGTTTGCCGTGAAAAACGGCGTATTGTACACGCCGCCGGTCGACGACGGTTGTGTGAACGGAGTAATGCGCAAGAAAATAATCGAGATCGCACAAGCCAATAAGATCGCAGTTTATGAGATCTCGGTGATGCAGAATGTATTGCTGGGTGCAGATGAGCTATTTCTGACAAATACCATCAGCGGCATTCGCTGGATCGTCGCCTATAAGCAAAAAAGATATTTCAATGACACTTCAAAGCGCCTGCTTCAAAAACTCAATGAGCTGGTGACAGCTGAAAGCTGATTTTTTTCGTCAACCTGAGCGGAGTCGAAGGGCGGAAAAATTGTAACTTAGCCTTCAAATGGATGAACTCCGATCACATATCAATGCGCTTCGCCACGATTTTTCAAAGCATTCACTCGATAAAAAAGAGGTGAATGCCGATGCCATTGTTCAATTCGAGAAATGGTTCAGGGAAGCGGTCGATGCAAAAGTGAATGAACCGAATGCGATGACACTTGCTACGGCGGATACCAGCGGCAAGCCTTCAGCACGCATTGTTCTTCTGCGGAATTTCGATAAGAACGGTTTTGTTTTCTATACGAACTATAACAGTCGCAAGGGAACGGAGATCGTTAAAAATCCGAATGCTGCCTTGCTGTTCTTCTGGCCGGAGCTCGAGCGCCAGGTGAGAATAGAAGGTGTGCTCTCGAAACAAAGCGTGGCCGAATCGGATGATTATTTCAGGAGCCGTCCGCGTGAAAGCAAATTGGGAGCCTGGACATCGAATCAAAGCAAGGTGATCCGCAGCAGAGAAGTATTGGACGAAGAATATAAAAAGCTTTCTGAAAAATATCCCGGTGAAGTCCCGCGCCCGCCGTATTGGGGAGGCTATCTGCTCAAAGCGAATGCAATTGAATTCTGGCAGGGAAGACCGAGCCGTTTACACGACCGGTTGCTGTATACGCTGGAAGGAAACAGCTGGAAGATCGAGCGGCTGGCGCCCTGATCGTAAAAATAAAAGCCCCCGCAAAGCAGAGGCTCTCATTCCTTTATAGACTTTATTAATCTTTCTTTGCTGCCTTTTTTGGAGCTGCTGCTTTTTTTGGTGCTGCGGCCTTTTTAGGTGCTGCTGCTTTTTTTGCAGGGCCGGCTTTTCTCTTTTTTCTCAGCCTGGCTGTTTTACTTGGTCTTGAAACCCCGAAAGAGCCCATGAATAACTTACCTTTTTTGGATTTTTTGTCGCCTTTTCCCATAGTAATTGATATTGTTAGTTTAATAGTTTCTGATACAAACCTACATAATTTTATTGAATTACTCTTAGTTGCTGATGTCTTTGTTTTAGCAAAACAATGCTGTGTCCTCAGACCTGAATAGTGAGAAAATCACTTTCTTTTTTCTAAATAATCTTTTTCGATGAGCTCAACCTTCGAGATCGAGTTCCTCAGCCATTTTAGCATGATCTCCTGCTTTTCCTCTTCTTGCAGCTTCCAGCCGGCAGCGGAAGTGTGCAGCTTTTCTTTCAGTGAATGCATGCATAATGCGGCGCATACCGATATATTAAAGCTTTCGGTAAATCCGTACATCGGGATCCTGACAAACTCGTCGGCATGAGCGCGGACCGTATCCGAAATTCCGGTGAGCTCCGTTCCGAAGAATAAAGCAAGCGGCTTGTCCACCGAAAGGTCTTCCAGCTTGCAATCCTTTTCATGCGGAGTAGTTGCAACGATGCGGTATCCCTTTGCTTTCAGCTTCTGAATACAGTCAAGGGAATTATTTTCTGCCTTCCTGTATTTATTCAGCGTGAGCCATTTTGCAGATCCGAGTGCAATATCCTTATTGACCGTATAAGCGTTCTTTGTTTCGATGATGTGAATGTCCTGGATCCCGAAAATATCGCAGGAGCGCAGGACCGCGCTCGCATTATGCGGCTGATAGATATCTTCCAGCGCGATCGTCAGGTGACGTGTACGGAAATTCAGCACCTGCTCGAACTTTGCGAGCCGCGCGTCCGAAACAAATTGGGTAAGATAATTTATCAGTTCTTTTGACATTTCAATTTTATGCGTCATTGCGTGGGAGGAACGACCGAAGCAATCTCATTTAAGTTACCGGGTTGCCTTTTTTGTCCGACCGACGGATCGTACATAGTTGTGAACGCTATACTTTTCCGTTCGACCTCGCAGCAAGATTGGAAATACGATACAGTAAACGTGCACCTACATTTGCATCCCACTCATCGCCGCCCGGTGCAATTTCATTGATATCGAATGAAATAATCTTTTTACCTGAATCGACGATCTTCTCAATTAACATCAGGATCTGCTCGAACTCGAAGCCTCCTGCAACAGGAGTTCCTGTATTCGGACAGAGCTTTGGATCAAGCCCGTCGATATCGAAGCTGAGATAGATCTTGTCCGGCAGCTGTGCGATAATATCATTGCAGATCGTCGCCCAGGTTGTTCCCTCGAGCTGACGATGTTTGATATCGCGGTCAAAAAAGGTGGTTACTTTTCCACCCGGTGTTTTGATAATGTCATATTCTGCCTGGCAATAATCACGGATCCCGACCTGCACCAGCTTCGATACTTGCGGGATCTTGATCGCATTGTACATAATGGAGGCATGGGAAAATTCAAAGCCTTCATAAGCATCACGGAGATCGGCATGTGCATCGATCTGCAGGACCGCGAATGAATCATGCTTTTCGGAAAGCGCCTGCATCAGTCCCAGCGGTGTGCTGTGATCGCCGCCGAGCAGGGCAACAATTTTATTCTGATCCAGGAAATGCAGGGAACGATCTTTCACAAAATTGTTCATCTTCACGCATTCCTGGTTGATCTGCTTCCGGATATTATCCATTTCAGCATTGGAAGATGGGTCTTCACCTTCCTGGAGCAGCTCGATATAGTTTTCTGCTTTCCTGCGGAAGCTTTCACTTCTGCTGGAGATATCATCATTGATCTCATCCATTGCAATGCCGATCTTCCATGCATCGGGAATTTTCGGATCAAAAAGATCCACCTGGTAAGATGCATTGTAAACTACCTGCGGACCCAACGCGGTGCCTGCGCTGTATGAAACGGTTACCTCCCAGGGAACAGGAAGGATCACCACTTCTGCTTCTTCGGTTGTGAAAGGCAATCCGTAGATCCCATTGTTCGCATCACCGAGTCCGTTCGGATCAAAGCTGCTTATCTTTTCTTGCTTGCTCATATTAGTGTTCGGGTATTAATGTTTATACCGTGCAATAACGGCATTCTGTATTATTGAATAATCGGGCACAAAGATAATAATAGCGGTGGATGAAAATAAAAAATCCCCTTCGCATTGCGAAGGGGATCTTTTGTTTCAGTTAGTCAACGACTACTTGTTAACTGCTTTAGCTAATTCAGCGCCAGCTTTGAACTTAGCAACTTTTTTAGCAGCAATTTTGATTGCTTTTCCAGTCTGTGGGTTACGTCCTGTTCTTGCAGCTCTCTTAGATACTGAGAAAGATCCGAAACCAACTAAAGCAACACGGTCACCTTTTTTCAGTGCCTTTGTTGTAGCGTTTACGAATGAATCCAGTGCTCTCTGAGCATCTGCTTTTGTCAATTTCGCCTCAGCGGAGATTGCGTCAACTAATTCTGCTTTGTTCATTTGATTTAGTTTTTAATAAGGGTTTAACATTAATTACTGAAACAAAATTAGTGCGATTCACTATCTGTGCAACATTTAGAGCGAAAAAAATGGAAAATTGTTGATAAATCGTGTTTTTGTTAATAACTGTGGCTGAAAGGGTACTTATATCTGTATTTCAGGATTTTTGACCAATGAATAGATACTTATCAGTACGTTGTAGGGGCGTAACGACCTAAAAACCAGTGAAACCAATACAGTCGAAGTTTCAAATTCCTGTTTTTTCAGATCGCTTTCCAGCCTTCATTCAATGGAAATCCCCTTAAAAAATCAGCCGCGGACATCTTCTTTTTTCCTGCAAGCTGCAGCTCGTCTACTATAATATAACCGTCCTTCGCAGCGATCCTTAATTGTGTTTTGGAGTCATTGAAGAGCATCCCTTCGGGTTGAGCATGATCGCTTTTTTCCTTCATCGTCCTGAAGATCTTGACAGGGTATTCCTTCCCGTCCGGAGAAATGAATAGTGTCCACGCAGCAGGGTAGGGGCTCAATCCACGGATCAGGTTATGGATCTCACTTATATTTTTCGACCAATCGATCCGACAATCCTCCTTGAATATTTTCGGTGCATGCTTTTCTTTTTCTCCGTTCGCGATCAGCTCTGCCTGGTCAATTTGCGGGTAGCTGTTTTCTTCGATGGCCCGCACTGTTTTCAAAACGAGCTTCGCTCCGATGTGCATGAGGCGGTCATGAATCTCGCCGGCCGTTTCATTTTCGCCGATCGGTGTCTTCTCCCTGAAAATAATTTTACCTGTATCGATCTCCTGCTGAAGAAAAAAAGTGCTCACACCCGTTTCCGTTTCTCCGTTGATCACCGCCCGGTTGATTGGTGCGGCGCCACGATACTGCGGTAAAAGCGAGCCATGCAGGTTGAACGTTCCAAGCCGGGGCATTTTCCAGACTACCTCCGGAAGCATCCGGAAGGCAACCACGATTTGAAGATCCGCATTCAGCATTTTTAATTCATCCAGAAAAGCAGGATCTTTTAATTTTTCGGGCTGAAGTATATTCAGCTGCTTTTCCCGGGCATACTTTTTTACAGCGGATTCCTGTACCTGCTGTCCGCGTCCCGCAGGCTTATCCGGAACAGTGACCACGCCGGCAATGTCATAGTTGTTCTTCACAAGAATATCCAGTGATTCCACCGCAAATTCCGGCGTCCCCATAAATACGATCCTTAGCTTGCTCATTCTTACTATATGTGCTTATTTATAACGGTTCGTAAAACTACATTTTCTTTTGTTAATAACCTTGTCGATATACTTTCCGCGAGGCAGTGCGGAAAATCGCAAAATGATCTATTTTTATAATGCAAATAAACTATGTTCCACTTAAAACATCTATAGGCCATGTTTCAGACATTTCTGCACCAAACAAATTACCTCGCGATCCTGGTATCTGCCCTGATCTATTTTATTATCGGAGCGCTTTGGTACTCCATGCTCTTTAGAAAACAGTGGGTTCAGCTCATCGGGCTCAAGCCGGAGCAAATGCAGAACGGAAGCAAGATCGTTTTTTTGTATACTTTTTTAGCGGAGATCGTGATCGTTTTTGCAATGGCATTTATCATCTGGATCCTTGGAACTCCTGATTGTGTATCGGCGATCAAGGTCGGTTTATTTTTTAGTGTTTGTTTTACCGCCACCGTACTTGCAATTAATAATTGGTATGGAATGCGTTCTATGAAACTTACCCTGATCGATGCCGGTTATCACATCGTCGGGATCGTGTTCGCTTCGATCATTTTAACAATCTGGAAATAATTAAATCCATATATGAAAATTAAAAAACTACTCCTTCTTGCTGCATGCTGCTCTTTCAGTATGGTCAATGCACAAACTGAAAAGGCATTCCACAAAGGCACCATAACCATTGATCCGAATATCGGCTTTGCCGTGTATGGAACGAAGATCCACCAGGAATCGGATCAGCAATATTGGAACGGAACTTCCATTGCCACCAAAAGGGTAAAAAATGATACGACCGACGGTGCAGGCTCAACGATCTATGGACTCCGTGGTGAGTATGGAGTAAGGAACTGGCTGGGTATCGGAGCCCGGTTTTCCTATTCTAATTATATCGAGGAGCAGCAGCACGATACCGTTTTTTGTTTCCCCGACTGGAAATACTATTCATACAAACCGAAGGTCAGGGGAATTGATTTTGGCCTGGATGTTAATTTCCACCTCGTAAAAGCGAAACGATTCGACATGCCGATCTGCCTGACAATGGGTTATTCTAATTTCAAATACTGGCAGAATAATCCGAACGAGGCGTGCATCGGACAACAGGACAATGGAAATGCGGGAGGAAAGGACAATGGAATGTATTATGGAATTTTGCTGTGCCCGAAGATCTATTTCGGAAAATCACAAATGATAGGTGTTGCATTCCACATCGGTTACCTTGGCTATAATTATAAGAGCATCAGCTTTCACAATAATTCGGATGATGATCTGAATGACAATAACAATTGGTCCTACCATTTAAAAGGAAATGGTTTTAATATCGGGATCGGGGTGAGCATCAAGCTTCCCGGCGGGGATAAAAACAGCGCCTCTGTTCATTAACAGGGGTGCTTTGCTTTTCTTTCGGATATCAACACCTCAAAGTTGATATAATCTTTTGAAAATCAGGGGAAAGTTCTTATCTTAGGACAAGATTTTCAATCTCTAAACCCCATATTGCATGGTCCTGAAAAATTACCTCCGGATTTTTCTTATTGCTGCAGCATATTTTATTGTTGTTCCTCGCGCAAATGCACAGGTAATGATCAATGAATATTCCTGCTCAAATATGTCGATCGTCGACAACTACGGCGATACGCCGGACTGGATAGAGCTCTACAATGCGGGTGCTTCGCCGGTGACGCTGACGGGTTATTATCTCAGCGATAAACTTTCAAATCCGACAAAATGGCCCATTCCTGCAGGCGTCACGATCAATGCCGGTGGACTGTTGAGGATCTGGGGTTCCGGAAGAAATACTGTTTCAGGAGGAAATGTGCATGCTGGAATTAAGTTCACTCAAACGAAACCGGAAGGACTTTGCTTCGCTGATCCCTCAGGGATGATCCTGGATTCGATGACGCTGAACCCGACGCAAGCCGGCCATTCCCGCGGAAGAACGACCAACGGCGCTGCAACCTGGAGCGTGTTCTTAACTCCTACACCGAATGCGTCCAACAGCGGTGCGATGATGGATTATGCAGCACGTCCCGTAATGAGCGTAGCAGCCGGTTTTTATTCAGGTTCGCAAAACATCACAATTACCGCTGCAGGCACGGGCATCACCATTCATTATACGATCGACGGATCGATTCCGACTACTTCGTCACCGACCTATTCCGCGCCTGTGAGCATCAGCGCAACCACGGTTCTCCGTGCCCGTGCATTCAGCTCCGATCCGTTGGTGCCGCCCAGCTTTGTCGAAAGCAATACTTATTTCATTAATGAAACTCATACGGTTCCGGTGATCTCCGTTTTTGGTGATCTTACAGATGATCTCCTCAACGGAAGTTCGATAGTTGCTGAAACCGGGCTGGAATATTTCGACGCTTCGAATGTGCAGGTTGCAGAAACGGAAGGAGAAGCAAACGAGCACGGGAACGACTCCTGGGCATATAATCAGCGCGGGATCGATTTTATCTCACGCGACGAATTCGGCTATAATTATGCGCTCAATTATAAAGTCTTTCCAACTAAAACGCGAAAGTCTTTTCAGCGTATTATCTTCAAAGCTGCAGCCAACGATAATTACCCGCAGGGTGTTCCTTCTCTTCCTTGTCATATTCGCGATGCATTTGCACAGAACCTGTCTCAGCTTGGTCACCTGGATCTTGACGAAAGAAGCTGGGCTCCCGCAATTATGTTCATGAACGGACAATACTGGGGTGTATATGACGTGCGTGAAAAAGTAGACGATACGGATTTTACAAGCTATTACTATAACCAGGATGATCCCAATGTTCAGTTCCTGCAGACCTGGGGCGGCACCTGGAGCGCCTATGGCGGTGCACAGGCACAAACCGACTGGAACGCACTTTCAAGCTATATCACTTCTAATAACATGGCGATCCCGGCTAATTATGCTTACGTGGACAGCTTGTTCAATATTCACAGCTTTGTCGATTATTTCGTTTACAATTCCTGGCTGGTTACTTCCGACTGGCTGAACTGGAACACTGCATGGTGGAGAGGACTTGATCCTGCCGGACAAAAAAAGAAGTGGCGCTATACACTTTGGGATCTGGATGCGATCATGGGCCATTATATTAATTACACGGGAATTCCCGTCACCGGCCCTAACGCGGATCCATGCAATGTAGATGCACTACCGGATCCGGGCGGACAAGGTCACGCGCTTATCCTGCAGGCCCTCATGGCAAATCCTGATTTCAAGCAGTACTATGAAGCACGCTACATCGACCTGATGAATACCACATTGAATTGTACGAATGTACTTCCGATCTACGATGGAATGATCTCGACGATCGATCCGGAAATGGCACGCCATTGTGCAAAATGGGGCGGCTCTTATGCCGGCTGGAAAGCCAATACTGCTGCATTCAGAACAAACATTACAGATCGGTGTGCTGCGATGACGCAGGGAATGATCGATTGTTATTCACTTACCGGTCCTTACACCGTTACGTTCGATGTATCGCCTGCCGGTGCCGGAACGATCAAGATCAACAGCATTACGCCTTCATCGTACATTTATTCCGGAAGCTATTTCGGCGGAATTGCTACAAAGCTAAAGGCCAAAGCAAACGCACCTTATGTTTTTGATCACTGGCAAATGTCCAATCACACGCCAACACCAAGTTCGGTAAGTGATTCCGCGCAAGTGACATTCACAACCGGTGACAATGTCATTGCTGTTTTCCGTAAAACGGATGAGCCTCAGGGAGGCATGGAGATCGGAATTCCTACCGCGTTCTCTCCCAATGGCGATAACAACAACGATCTTTTGTTCGTTCTCGGAAGTGTCGATAAGCTCGACTTTGAGATCTTCAATCGCTGGGGTCAGCAAGTGTTCCATACGGATGACCGGTCGGTTGGATGGGATGGAACATTCCAGGGACAACCTTGTAATCCGGGTGTCTTTGCTTATCGCGTGTCCGGTGTGATGCCCGATGGTACCCAGGTTCAGCGTAAAGGAAACATTACGCTGGTGCGTTAGAATTTGTTTATGAATTTCAGAAGAAAATTACTCATACTATTTTGTGCGGGAGCTTCGTCGGTCTCTGCGCAGGATATCCATTTTTCCCAGTTCAATGAAACACCGCAGTTGCTTAACCCTGCTGCAACCGGTGTGTACAGCGGTTACATCCGTGCGATCGTAAACTATAAGAATCAGTGGCAGGCAATGGGAAATGCGTTCAACACCGTCGCCGCTTCCTGTGATATGCCGCTGTTTGATAAAAATGAAAAGAAGGCCCACATCGGAGCCGGAATAAATTTCTTCAGCGATAAAGCCGGAGATTCTCACTTCGGATTAACGCAGGCCAATCTTTGTCTCGCAGCGATTCTTCCCGTCAGTAAGGAAAGCAAGTTCTCAATGGGAATGTCTTTCGGAGGAGCACAGAAGAAACTGGATCTTTCCGGACTCAGCTGGGGAAATCAGTACGATGGAACGGGCTTCAATAATGCGGCTGCGAACGGAGAACCTATCGGGGACGTATCAATTAATTATTTTGATCTGGGTGCAGGGCTCTACTATCAGTGGTCCAATGGTAAAGTGAATTTTGAGCGGAATGAAAAAAGAAAACTGGATGTCGGCGTTTCGTATTTTCACATGAACCAGCCATCAATGAAGTTTCTCTCCGTGCCTGAGAAGTTGTATGGTAAGCTCGTCGTGAATGTTTCAGGATATCTCGACAAATCGGCCAGCAAGCTTTCCTTTCTGCCATCCGCAATTTATTTTCAACAGGGAAAAGCAACCGAGATCACTGTCGGTTGTGCGCTTCGCTACCGGATCAAGGACGATACGAAGATCACCGGGTTGATCACGGAGTCCGCGCTGTCAATCGGAGTTCATTACAGGGTAGGGGATGCAATCATACCGGCGGTCTATTTCAGTGTCGGCGATTTTTTTATAGGTGTTTCTTATGATGTCAATGTATCGTCTTATAAGAAAGTCAGCAAGTATAACGGAGGAGCTGAGATCTCCCTGAAGTACAATATCCTGAAAGGTGCGTTGTTCAAGCAGAAGAATATGATCTGATCCAATTAGATCAACTCCGCCTGATTACAATTTCTCCATCAGCAGTTTGTACATTTTCACCATCGCGTCCACATCACGCTTGTGAACTTTTTCATCCGGTGAATGTACATTGTCCTCCGGCGCACCTACGAAGCACCAGTCCCACGGATTCTCGCTCATCTGAAGTTCTTTGGCATCGCTGCCTCCCGAGCCTTCTACCTCGAGCTGGTAAGGAATAGTCGATTTTTTTGCAATGCCAATGATCCTTTCCACATAGCTTCTTCTCGGGATCAGGCTGTCACGCATCGAAATCGCGACACCCTTTCCATGGGTCACGCCTTCAGTCACCCAAGTGATATCGGAGATCAGTGCCTGCTTTACTTTGTATTTATCGTGAATGAACCGTTGAATGTAAGATACCGCGCCACCACCGTGCTCTTCAAAGCAGGAGAACACAATGATACCGTCCTTCAGTGTTTCAGCTACCTGTAAAGCGTTCCAAACGCCGAGACGGTTATCCATATAGCAGCATTGAATGAACTCTTTCGTTTCTCTCCAGTTCGGCTTGAAAGTCAATTCCGTACCGCGTTCCAGCTCGCGCTTGCATTCATAGCTTAATGAGCCGTTTTCGGCAACCTTCAGCTTTGCTTCCGCTTTTCCTTTGCTGTCTTCCCCGATCAGCTGCATTCCGCTTACCGTTCTCGGCCCGCCGATCTTCACGAGCTGCTTGCCGTAGCGAACGGTGAACCCGATGCTGTCAATATGAGCGAACATTGCAGTGCGCGGCTTTCCGAATACCAATACGATACAATCCTGGAAACCGTCGCCGTATAGGACCTTGGGTTTTACCTTCCAGCTTTTTTTGTGCGTGTCGATGTAATTCAACAGGAACTTTGTCATACCCCGTTCATTTCCGGACGGAGCATGAATCGCACACATTTCTTTTAATAATTCCATACGCATAATTTACGGGTGCGAATGTACGAATTTCTCTGCGCTCATTATGAAAAACTCGACGTCCTCGGGGACAAAATTATTCTGTCCTGAGGAAGCTGATCTTAAGATCCGGAAGCTTTTGAAAAGTATCGTAGATTGGCACTGACAGGCCCTTTCTTACGGAAAATTCGATCTCGCAGCTCAGCTCAAGCCGCTGTGATAATACCTTAAGGTCATTGTCTTTGATGATCTTCATTACCTCATTCAAACGCAGGTATTCAAATTGCAAGGCATAAACATCGTTCACGGTTTTTTCAATGATCTTCCCGTTTTGAATGGCATCGGCCGCAGCGGATCTGTAGGCGTTGATCAATCCGCTTACACCGAGCAGCGTGCCGCCAAAATACCTGGCCACAACGATCAATACATTGGTAAGGTCCTTCGACTGGATCTGTCCGAAGATGGGCCGGCCGGCTGAATTAGCAGGCTCTCCGTCATCATTGAACCGGAACGCGTTTTTGTCGGCCCCGATGCGGAACGCATAGCAATGATGATTGGCGGAAGGGTGTTCTTTTCTAAGCCGCTGAAGCTCTTTTTTTACTTCCTCTTCCGAGGAAACCGGGATCGCGAAACTCAAAAACTTACTCCCCCTGTCCTTAAAAACGCCTTCTGATGGCTGGAGTAAGGTCAAATAAGTGTCTTCAAATAGCATTTCGACTGCTAAGATAAGCTGTTTTTTTGCAGCGGGCAGGCGCAAAAATTGTTTGTTTTTTCAGGGGAAAAATATATTTTAGCTAAAATTTCCCAGATGCTGCTCGCCTCCATTGATATAGAACCAGTGGTTCAAAAATTAGTATTGGAATCCAACCTCGAAAATGTAGGAGTGGTTGATGAACTGATCGCCCGGATCAGGAATGAATATGACATTTCCGAAGAATTATGCAACGATATCTGGCTGGCACTTAACGAAGCTGTTTCCAATGCGATCCGGCATGGCAATAAATTTGATCCTGCCAAAAAAGTAAGGATCTCGCTTGAAAGTAAGTATGACCGGTTCATTTGCCTGTCCGTTAAAGATGAAGGCAGCGGTTTTGATCCGGAATCTGTTCCTGATCCGACCAGCTCCGGCCGCATCGGTGAGCCCGGAGGACGCGGTGTTTTCCTGATCAGCAGGATCGCCGATAAAGTAGAATACTCCCTCAATGGAACATGTCTTGAAATGTGTTTCGATCTTTATAAAAATTAATATTCCTTTTGGGATTTAATTTATTTTCAATGTAATTTATTGATAATTAGCTATTTGAATAGCTGATCTCTTGCTTAAGATTGGAATATTCCCGCTTTTTTTCGGTATCTATTTCGCTGTAGTGCGGTAAAACCAGGTAACAAAAAAAGAGGGGGAAGCATGAGCGATCTTATATCAGGTTTGCAAGTCAATCGTAATGTTCAGCTGTTTGTTTTTCAATCGAGCCTGAAAAGTATTGACGCCATGGAGGTATTGTTAAGAAGGATCCGCAGGCAAATGAGGTTGCCGGTGAGCATTTACAGCTCTATCTGGATCTCCGTAAACGAAGCGCTTTCCAATGCGATCATCCATGGAAATAAGTTCGATCTCAATAAAAAAGTGCGTGTATTAATGCAATTCAAGCGCGATCAGTGGATCTGCTTTACCATTAAGGACGAGGGGCATGGTTTTGACTACGCAAGATTCACGGAGCTTCCCGGAGCGCTTACGCTGAAGCCATACGGAAGCGGGGTGATGTTCATGAAGAAACTAGCGGATGCAACCTTCTTTTCGGATAATGGAACTACCGTGGATCTTTACTTTAAGCTGAGATGAGCCGTGTTTTGGTAAAAGAGTAATTTGTCGCCGCTGATGTTCTCCTTTACGGAAGCTTTAACCGTCATTACCGGCGCCGGAACACCTTTCCCGATGGTTTTATCAGAAATGAACACCCTTGCGGAATCCCAAAGTCCGCTGTCGATAAAGCTATTGAGTAAATGTTCTCCTCCTTCCACCATTACCGAGCTGATTCCTCTTTCATACAGCTCATGCAAAACCTGGGGGATCACTGCCTTCTCAAAATCGATCCGCTTGAACTCCACATTGCTGATCGCTTCACCTTCGGAAGAAGTAAAAATGAGTGTCGGAGCGCTTTTATCGTACAGATGAAAATGCTTAGGAATTCTCAGCCATTTATCGATCGTGACCCTCAGCGGATTCTTGCCTTTCACTTCGCGGACCGTCAATTGAGGGTTATCCAGCAGCGCCGTGTTGGTCCCGATCATGATCGCCTGCTCCTGGCTTCTCCAGAGATGGAGGAGCTTTTTAGAATCGGAATTGCTGATCTGTATAGGTTTGGAAGTGCTTTCTTCTTTTCTTTTCACATCGATGAACCCGTCCGCAGTCTGCGCCCATTTCAGAATGATATAAGGTCTTTTCTTTTCGTGAAAAATGTAAAAACGTTTGTTAAGGTCGCGGCATTGCTCTTCCAGGAGCCCCACTTTCACATCGATGCCTGCCTTCATCAGCTTTTCCACGCCTTTCCCGCTCACCTTTAGATTCGAATC
Source organism: Bacteroidia bacterium (assembly GCA_045805205.1). Taxonomy (GTDB): domain Bacteria; phylum Bacteroidota; class Bacteroidia; order 2-12-FULL-35-15; family 2-12-FULL-35-15; genus 2-12-FULL-35-15. The sequence goes on from JBJMLR010000005.1 coordinate 100,838, forward strand.
AATGCTTCCGATCACAACGGATGGAATTTTATTTTCTACGATAAGATCCGCGCAGGGAGGAGTTTTTCCATAATGTGCACAGGGTTCAAGGTTTACATACAGCGTGGATTCTGCCAATAATGATTTGTCTTTCACCGAATGGATCGCATTCACTTCTGCATGTGCCTGTCCGTATTCCTCGTGGTAGCCTTCACCGATAATTTCGCCCTTATGTACGATCACACAGCCGACCATCGGATTCGGTGCCGTGTGGCCCAGTCCTTTGACTGCCAGTTCCAGGCAGCGTTTCATATAGCTTTCAGGTGTATTCACAGATCTGTGTTGTACAATTATTACCTTTGCGAATGTATGAAAATTGCTTCAAACAGGATCGGCGATATTATCCGTTTTTTCAAACAGGAATTGAAAGAACTTTACGGTGAAGCGGAGCTGAATACGATCATTTCATGGTGTTTTGAAGCGTTTCTTAACCTGAACAGGACGCAGCTGATGCTGAAAAGTGATCAGACTGTCAGCGAATCGGAGCTTCTGAAATTCAATTTCGCGGTGAAAGATCTGAAGCAGCAAAAGCCCATTCAGTACATTCTGGGGGAGGCTGATTTTTACAGGCGAAAGTTCATTGTGAACGGGCACGTGCTGATCCCCCGCCCGGAAACGGAAGAGCTTGCCGATCTGATCATCCGTGAAAACAGAGGTAAAGAACATCTGAAGATCCTGGATATCGGCACAGGAAGCGGCTGTATTGCCGTTACACTTGCAAAGGAGCTGACCGGTTCAGAGGTGCTTGCTCTGGACATCTCTCACGACGCGATCGATGTTGCACGCAGGAACAGCGAGAAACACAATGCCGGGATCAACTATTTCACCGCTGACATTCTCGATCCGGATTTTTCTCCGCCGGCGGCACTTGATATCATTGTCAGTAATCCGCCGTATATAACCGTGTCTGAAAAAAATGCGATGGCGAAGAACGTCCTCGACTATGAACCTCACCTGGCGCTGTTCGTTGCCGGAAAAGATCCGCTGCTGTTTTATCGTAGGATCGCTGACATTGCGATCCGCGCATTGAGAAAAAATGGCAGTCTTTACTTTGAAGTGAACAGCTCACTCGGCCCGGAAACTCAACACCTGCTTGAAAAAAAAGGCTTTAAAAATGTAAAGTTGTTCAAAGACCTAAGCGATAATAATCGTATATTGCGGGGTAATATTTAATACATTTAAGATGAATCGCAGGCTCGTTTTTATACTTCTCACAGCGCTATTTTGCTCACAGGGAACCCATGCGCAAAACGGTTTTACAGTGGATGCTTTTCCAACCAATATCGGTGGAAAAGAAGAGTTCAGGCGCGTGTTTGAGCAGGAGCTGATCTACCCTGAAAAAGCGCTCAAAAATGGCTACTATGAAAAAGTGACGATCAACTTTATCGTAAATAAGGACAGCTCCGTTTCCTCGCTGGCACTGGCAATGCATGGAGACAAGGAGATCGACCAGGAAGCGATCAGGATCTTCCGCCTGTATAAGTGGGTTCCGGCAATCAAAGAGGGACAGTATGTGAGCACGCCATGGTCGGTAACATTTGACTTCGATCCAAAAAAATATCCGAAACTTGTCAAACGCCGCGGTTATGATAAGATCAAATACCTTGAAAATGAAAAAGTGGATACCTCGTCAGTTGTATATACTTCTAACGTTCAGCTTCCCGCGTATGGAAAAGGAAATTATGCGCTGCAGGATTTCATTAAGGAGAATCTTGAATATCCGCGGCAGGCCCAGCTTTCCAATATTCAGGGAACAGTGCTGCTCAGCTTTGTTGTTGAACCAAGCGGAATGATGACCAATATCGGTGTCGAGAAATCGGTTGGCGGCGGCTGCGACCAGGAGGCGATCCGTGTTTTGCAGCTGATCAAATGGTATCCGGGGAAACACAATGATCAGTTAGCAAGGGTGCGGATGACCTTCCCTTTTTATTTTATTTTGAACGAAGATTTTAAAGATAACAGTGCCGGTGAGCAGAAGTAGCTTATGAGTGAATCAATAAAAAATAAAATTGAAAAATTATCGCGGGAGCTGGAAGAGCACAATTACGCTTATTACGTTCTTTCCAATCCAACGATCAGCGATTTCGAATTTGATAAAATGCTCGAAGAGCTGATCCGGCTTGAAAAAGAGCATCCCGAATATTTGTCGCCACAGTCGCCGTCCCAACGTGTCGGCGGACAAGTCACAAAGGAGTTCAAAAGCGTAAAGCATAAATATCCCATGCTTTCTCTTTCGAATACATATAACGAAGAAGAGCTGCGCGATTTTGATGAACGTGTGAAAAAAGCCGGCGTCAGTGCCTATGAGTATGTCTGCGAATTAAAATACGACGGCGTTTCAATTTCCCTTACCTATATCGATGGTAAGCTCACGCAGGCCGTCACACGCGGCGACGGGGAAAAAGGAGATGATGTTACTGCGAATGTAAAAACGATCAGCAGCATTCCGTTGACATTAAGAGGAACCGGTCACCCCCGGGAGTTTGAGATCCGCGGAGAGATCTTCATGCCGAAAAAAGAATTCCTGAGGATCAATGAGGAGATAAGGAAACAGCTGACCGAAGAAGGATATGACGAAGAAGAGATCTTCGAGAAGCAGCTGAAGAATCCCCGTAACGCTACTTCAGGAACACTCAAGCAGCAGGACTCAAAAGCGGTCGCAGAGCGGAATCTCGACTGCTATCTGTATTCCGTATTGGGAGAAGATCTGCCCTTCGCTTCACATTATGATAGCCTTGCCGCTGCACGAAGCTGGGGTTTTAAAGTGTCGGCCGACATGGAGAAATTTTCTTCGGTGGACGGCGTAATTGCATATCTTGAAAAATGGGACACAAAGCGCCACACACTGGATGTGGAAACAGATGGTGTGGTGATCAAGATCAACTCCTATGATCATCAGCGGACGCTCGGCTTTACAGCAAAATCTCCGCGCTGGGCGATCGCATACAAATTCAAGGCTGCCCGCGTTTTGACCATACTGGAAAGCATTTCATACCAGGTTGGCCGGACCGGCGCTATCACGCCTGTCGCAAACCTGAAACCGGTTCAGCTGGCTGGAACTACTGTAAAAAGGGCCTCTCTGCATAATGCGGATATCATAGAAAAGCTCGATGTGAGGATCGGTGATTCTGTTTTTGTGGAAAAAGGTGGTGAGATCATTCCGAAGATCATCGGTGTGGACGAAAGCAAAAGACCTTCCACTGCGTTACCCACCCAATACATTCAAAATTGTCCGGAATGCGGAACAGTGCTTGTCCGGAACGAAGGAGAAGCCAATCACTACTGCCCGAATGAAGCGGGCTGCCCGCCGCAGGTAAAAGGAAAGATGGAGCACTATGTTTCGCGCCGTGCAATGAACATAGATAGTCTTGGTGCCGAAACCATCGCGCAGCTTTATGATGCGGGCCTGATCCGGAACATCGCCGATCTCTACGATCTGAAAAAAGAACAATTGCTGAACATCGAACGGATGGCCGATAAAAGTGCGAACAATCTGCTCCAGGGAATTGAAGATTCCAGGAATGTTCCTTTTGAAAGAGTGCTGTTTGCAATCGGGATCCGCCACATCGGTGAAACAACAGCAAAGAAGCTCGCTTATTATTTTAAGGACCTGGATGCGCTCAGAAAAGCGACTATGGAGCAATTACTGGAAGTGGGAGATATTGGTGAACGGACAGCACAAACGATCATCGAATTCTTCGGAGATGAGAAAAACCAGATCATCCTTGAGCGATTAAAAACAAAAGGAATTCAATTCAGGCTCTCAGAAGAACAGCTTACTAATACCAGCGAGAAGCTTAAAGATAAAACGTTTGTTGTTTCCGGTGTGTTCAGCAAGTTTTCGCGCGACGATATCAAGAAAGCGATTGAACAAAACGGCGGAAAAAATGCGGGATCCATTTCGGGTAAAACAAGCTATGTGCTGGCTGGAGAGAATATGGGACCTGAAAAATTGAAAAAGGCGGAAAAATTAGGAGTGCCGGTCATTTCGGAAGATGACTTTATTAAGATGATACAGTAATGGTTAATATCACTTCGACCGGAGAGAAATCTGATCCTTCAACGCAGGAATAAATGGGAGCTATAAGTAAGATCAAACAGTCCATCGCGGATCGTTCATTGCAGCAGGAATTAAAAATGGCGCCCAGGGAACGGAAGCCCAATAGGTTCAGTTTTGAACAGATCAAAACCGTAGGGATCATTTTTGATGCGACGAATACAGACGATTACGAAATTGTAAAGCGATACGTGGTTTACCTGCGGGAGCACCTGAAGAAGGTAAAGGTGCTGGGCTTTTTCAGCACAAAAGAGATTCCTGCTTTAACGTATTCGAAGCTGGAATACGATTTTTTCTCTTTGAAAGAGCTGAGCTGGCTCGGAAAACCCAATTCCACTATCATCCGGAATTTTATCGATGAAGAATATGACCTGCTGATCGATCTGAATATTCAGGATCATTTTGCGCTGAAATACATCGCCGCTCTTTCGAAAGCAAAATTTAAGGTCGGAAAGTTTGACGAAGAAGGATTTGATATCCACGACCTGATGATCGATTCCGATAACACAAAAACTATAAAATATTTTTTGCGGCAGATCGATACGTATATCACAATGCTGAATAAACCGGCGGAGCCTAAAGCTTCCTAGTCACCAGTCACTTAGTTACTCAGTCACTCAGTTACCCAGTCACCTAATCACCAAAAGATGAATTACATCCTTTTCGAAGATAACACAAGGAACAATTTGCTCCCGCTCACTTTTACCCGTCCCGTTGCGGAGATCCGCATAGGAATTCTCACGATCCGTGAAAAGTGGGAAAAGATGCTGGAAGCAAAAATGTCCTTCCGTACGGAAGCATATCTCGGAAAAAAATTTCCGCTGGAATTTGCGATAGATAAAGACAATATCTGGATCAATGGCTCATTTTGTCCGAATGCGAAGCTTGTGGAAGAGATCTCAACGCTTAAGCCGGGACAAGGACTCATGACCGGTGAAGTGTTAATTGCCGCGAACACCGGGAATGAAAAAGCATTCGAGCCTTCCATCGAGCTGACAAGATTTGAATCACATGCACAGGCGATGCGCATCGAAAATTCCTGGGACATTTTTTCTAAAAATGGAGACGCGATCAAAGCGGATTTTGAGCTGATCACAAAAGGTCGCAAGTCGCTTGCATTGAGTCCGACCAACCAGGTGATCGGCGTCGAGAATATTTTCGTTGAAGAAGGAGCAAAAGTGGAATGCGCTATTTTGAATGCATCAACAGGTCCGATCTATATCGGGAAAGATGCTGAGATCATGGAAGGCTCCATTGTGCGCGGACCACTTGCTTTATGTGAGCATGCCGGCCTGAAGCTCGGCGCAAAAATTTATGGCCCCACCACAGTCGGTCCGTACAGCAAAGTAGGAGGAGAGGTTAATAATTCCGTGATCATCGGGTATTCCAACAAAGGCCACGATGGCTTCCTCGGTAATTCTGTTTTGGGTGAATGGTGTAACATCGGCGCAGACAGCAACAATTCCAACCTTAAGAATAATTATGCTGAAGTGAAGCTCTGGAATTATGAGAAGGAGCGTTTTGTAAATACCGGTCTTACATTCTGCGGACTGATCATGGGAGACCACAGCAAATGTGGTATCAATACGATGTTCAATACCGGAACCGTGGTGGGAGTGAACGCGAATATTTTTGGAGCGGGCTTTCCGAGAAATTTTATTCCTTCCTTTTCATGGGGTGGCGCAGCTGGGTTTACAACGTATAAAACGAAAGATGCATTTGAGGTCGCCACGAAAGTAATGGAAAGGAGGGGAGTGGTCTTTAATGAGATCGAGCAGGAAATTCTTGCGCATGTTTTTACCCTGACTGAAAAATACCGTAAGTAATTCCACGCATGAAATTCGAACTATCGTATTCGGAAATAATTGGATATCTGGCTTCGGCGGTTGTGCTGACCTCTTTCCTGATGAAGAATCTCCGTACGCTTCGGATGGTGAATGGAATTGGCGCAATTTTGTTTATTATCTACGGATGCCTTCTTAATTTTTCGATCCCGATCATCATAACGAATGTTGCGATCGCCTGTATTCATGTCTATTATTTATTAAGGCCCGATCGTAAAAGCTCCTGATGCCTGTTCCTTTTTGCTCTCTTTCCGTTTAAGAATAAACCAGGAAAATGCACAGTCAACCCCCGAATTTCAATGTTGAACGAAGTTACCAGCCCAGCTATACCTTTATCCGTAATTTAGTTAAGGTCTGTCAGATTGTCCAGAACACTTCCTTGGCATACCGATTGAACCGTTTAAACCGCATTTTTAAATAAGAACAAAGATCTTTTTCACAATATGACCGATAATTTCGACTTAAACGGCTTAGTGCCAATGCTTAAGGATAACATGATGGATGAAGACACAGAGTTCATTCCATTGCTTTCCTCAGAAGATGAGGATCAGATGAACTCCGAGAAGCTGCCTGATGAACTGTCAATTTTACCTCTCCGTAACACGGTACTTTTTCCCGGTGTCGTAATTCCGATCACCGTTGGCCGCGACAAATCCATTAACCTGGTGAAAGATGCTTACAAGGGCAGTAAGATCATCGGTGTCGTTTCCCAAAAAAATGATTCGATCGAAGATCCTACTGTTGAAGATCTTAACAGGATCGGGACCGTGGCGCAGATCATCAAGATGCTGCGGATGCCTGATGGGAACACGACGGTGATCATCCAGGGAAAAAAACGTTTTGAGCTGAAAGAGATTCGTCAGACGCAGCCATACATGAAGGCGCTGATCAGTGCATTTGCAGAAAGCAGGCCGGGAAAAGATGACCGCGAGTTCGATGCATTGGTCTCTTCCCTGAAGGACCTCGCGCTGCAGATCGTCAAGCAAAGCCCGCACATTCCGAGCGAAGCCGGCTTTGCGCTGAAAAATATCGAGAGCCCTTCCTTCCTGATCAATTTTATTTCTTCCAACATGAATGCGACCGTGGAAGAAAAGCAGAAGATGCTCGAAGTGATCGATCTCAAGGAAAGAGCAACACTTGTGCTTGCAAATCTTACCCGCGAGCTGCAAATGCTGGAGCTGAAGAACCAGATCCAAAGCAAGGTAAAGGTCGATCTTGATAAGCAGCAGCGCGACTATTTCCTTCACCAGCAAATGAAGACCATCCAGGAAGAGCTCGGAGAAAATAGCTTTACACAGGATATTCTTGAAATGAAATCCCGGGCACGCGAGAAAAAATGGTCGAAAGATGTTGCCGAAGCATTTGAAAAAGCGATCGGAAAATTGGAACGGATGAATCCCAATGCAGCGGAATATTCGATCCAGACCAATTACCTCGAAGTATTGCTGGATCTCCCCTGGGACCACGTGACAACTGATAATTTTGATCTGAAACGTGCTGAGAAAGTACTCAATAAGGATCATTTCGGAATGGAAAAGGTAAAGGAGCGCATCCTGGAACACCTGGCAGTATTGAAACTGAAAGGCAATATGAAATCGCCGATCATTTGTCTTTACGGTCCTCCCGGAGTCGGAAAAACTTCACTCGGAAAAAGTATTGCGGAGAGTCTTAGCAGAAAATACATTCGCATGAGCCTGGGCGGCCTGAGAGATGAGGCCGAGATCCGCGGTCACCGCAAAACATATATCGGAGCTATGCCGGGAAGGATCCTTCAGAGTATAAAGAAAGCAGGGTCATCCAATCCTGTTTTTATCCTGGATGAGATCGATAAAGTCGGTAATGACTTCCATGGTGATCCTTCATCCGCTTTGCTGGAAGTGCTGGACCCGGAACAAAACTCGGCCTTTTATGACAATTACGTGGAGCTCGATTATGATCTGTCAAACGTGCTCTTTATCGCTACTGCGAATTCCCTCAGCAGCATCCAGCCTGCGCTGCGTGATCGCATGGAGGTGATCGAGATCACCGGTTATACACTGGAAGAGAAAATGGAGATCGCGAAGCGCCATTTGCTTCCGAAACAGCTGGACGAACAGGGTTTGAAAAAGGATCAGCTGATCCTCAGCAAAGAAGTAGTGGAGCACATCATCGAAGATTATACCAGGGAAAGCGGTGTTCGCGGAATGGAAAAAGTGATCGCAAAAGTGGTCAGAAATGCAGCGAAGTCAATTGCCATGGACCAGAAATACAACGTGAATGTTTCACTCGCCGACCTTGCGAAGATCCTCGGGCCGGCTCATGCAAAGGACCGTTACCAGGGTAATGATGTTGCAGGCGTTGTAACCGGACTTGCATGGACCAGCGTCGGCGGCGACATTCTTTTTATTGAGGCGAGCATTACGAAAGGAAGCGGAAAGCTTACACTAACCGGAAACCTGGGAGAAGTGATGAAAGAATCGGCGGTGATCGCGCTGGAGTATATTAAAGCACACAGCGACATGCTCGGACTCAAGCAGGAGGTGTTCGATAAATGGAATGTCCACATTCACGTTCCGGAAGGAGCAACGCCCAAGGACGGACCCAGCGCCGGTATTACCATGCTTACTGCCATCGCTTCCGCGTTCACGCAGCGTAAAGTGAAAAGGAACCTGGCCATGACCGGCGAGATCACGCTGCGCGGAAGAGTGCTTGCCGTGGGCGGGATCAAGGAAAAGATCCTTGCGGCAAAACGTGCAGGTATCAAAGAGATCATCCTGAGCGTCGACAATAAAAAAGACATCGAGGACATTAAGCTGGACTATATCAGGAACCTGAAGTTTCATTATGTCGAGAAAATGATCGATGTAATTAAGCTGGCATTGCTTAAGGAAAAAGTGGATAATCCCATCGATCTTTCGGTGAAGGACGAGGAGAAAAAGAAATAGTTTCTTCCGGTTTCTTTTGAAAGCAATAAACCGTTTATTCTGCCGTTATTGAGCCGGATATTTCGTTACATTTGTGAATATGAAGCTCAGAAAACTGCTCCTCCTGCTGCCCGGCCTTTTGTCTGTACTGGCCGGATTTTCCCAGGCCGGCGGCAATAATACCTATGAATTTCTGAACCTGCCCATTTCTGCCCGCGTTTCATCGCTGGGCGGCAACCTGATCTCCGTTAAGGATAACGATCTGAACGTTTCGCTTATCAATCCTTCCCTGCTGTCGGATTCTATGAGCAATAATATTGCTTTGAGCTACGTGAATTATTTTGACGATGTAAATTACGGCTACTTCGCGTATGCAAAGCACATCAACAATGTTGGGAATGTCAGCGCCGGGATCCATTACCTGGATTACGGAAAGTTTGATCTTACCGATGAAGTTGGCAGTAAGCTCGGCAATTTCGGAGCCAGTGAAATGAGCTTTAATCTGGCCTATGCGAGGTCCATCCTGGATACAAATCTGACAGTAGGCGTCACGCTCAAAACCATCTATTCCCATTTAGCTTCCTACACCTCTTTTGGCTCAGCGATCGATCTCGGTGCGACGTATGTGCGTCCGGCACACGGCTTCACTGCCGCCGTGGTGATCAAAAATCTAGGCCGCCAGTGGAAACCCTATGTGGAAGGAAACAAAGAAAAGCTTCCGTTTGAGATCCAGGTAGGAATCTCTAAAAAACCGAAACACGTTCCGTTCCGCGTATCCATTATCTATGAAGATCTGCAGAAATGGGACCTGACCTATATTGATCCGGCTAATCCGCCGCTGACAGAAGATCCGCTGACAGGGGAACCGATCAAGCAGAACAAATACAAGATCTGGGGCGATAAGTTCATGCGGCACGTAGTCGTGGGAGGAGAATTCATCATTACAAAAAACTTCTTCCTTCGTGCCGGCTACAATTACCAAAGAAGAAAAGAGCTGCAGATCCCTGATAAACGTGGTGCTACCGGTTTCTCCTTTGGTTTTGGCTTCCGGGTCTATAAATTTCACTTCAGCTATGGCCGCGCGATCTATCACATTGCCGGACCATCCAATAATTTTTCCATCAGCTGTGATCTGAACAGCTTTTATGGAAAAAAACAGGCATCGGTTCCCGTTCAATAATTTCAATTCCCGAATTTTTTGAGTAATATTGTCAGAGAGAACATCGGCTCTTTATGACAAAGATCACCATTGCAATTGATGGATATTCTTCCTGCGGAAAAAGCACGCTGGCAAAAGCACTCGCTGCTAAATTAGGATATGCTTATGTGGACTCCGGAGCCATGTACCGCTGCGTAACGCTGCTCGCGCTGCGGAAAGGCGTTATCAAGGATCACAGCTTCCAGGAAAGTGAGATCGTCAAGCTCCTGGATGAGATCAACCTCAGCTTCCAGTTCAATCCCATTACCAAATCGAATGAGACATTCATGAACGGCGAGAATGTTGAAAAAGAGATCCGTATGATGGATGTGTCTGATAACGTTAGCGCCGTAAGTGCAGTACATGAAGTACGTGTAAAGATGATCGCACTTCAGCGCAAGCTGGGCAAAGAAAAAGGCATCGTGATGGATGGCCGCGATATCGGCACGAACGTTTTTCCGGATGCGGAATTGAAGCTCTTCATGACCGCGGATACGGATGTCCGCACACAGCGCCGCTTCGACGAATATTCAGCAAAGGGCCAGCATGTTCCTTTTGCAGAAGTGAAAGCAAACCTCATCCGCAGGGATCATGAGGATACACATCGTAAAGAAAATCCGCTTACGCAGGCCGAAGATGCAATTGTGCTGGATAACTCGGAGCTTACCCGCGAGCAGCAGCTTGACTTTGTGATCAAGCTGATCACCGATCTTGCTTTGTCCGTAAGCTAAGCGAACTCTTTTCCAGCTTTTCCATCGCAACGGCTTTGAAGTCTTTTCTGCTGATCTTGCTTTCCACCCAGCTGATAAAATCAAAATACTCCAGTGCTTTTTTCTCCAGCGGATCATGCATGAGCTGCTCCAGTTTTCCTTTCAGCTCTGTAAATGCGGAGCGCTGCCTGGAAGCGGTATTGATGTTGGGAACCTTTTCCTTAATGAACTGCAGCACCAGGCTTTCGAACTTGTAAAGTTTCTTTCGCTTATAGATGAATCGGTAAGCGGAGATCGCTGCATAGGGAAGGAGTTCCAGCTCGCCCTTTTCCCAGAACACGATCAGGCGGATGAGGCGCGCAAAACCCTGAATATCGTCGCGCAGCGCAAGGTCATTATCATTAATGATCTCGTTGAGCGTTTTGATGGATTGAGAATATTTCTTTCCTGCAAAATAAACGATCGCCAGGTTGTATTTAAACAGCACCACATCTGTAGCCGGGATCTTATCGTGGTATAATTCGACGCCGGCAGTTACCTCGGGGATCATCTTTTCCGCTTCATCAAAATCCCCCGACTGGATGATGACACCAAGGATCAGCTTGTAGGAAGTTGCCCAGAGCAGCACGTTCTCCCGGATATTACGCGTTGCAAGGGAACGGATCTTTTCGATATACGGATAGATCTCGTTTGTTTTCCGGAGGTGGATAAGGTTGACTACAAGGTTATTCAGGGAAACGATATACCGTTCGAATTCTTCTTCAAGCAGCTTCACCGGAATGGATTCCAGCAGGTCGACATTTTTCTTTGTGTAGAACATTCCTTTCTCATCCTCCCCCGAAGAGGTAAAATAAATGGTCCGGATATAGTTCAGATAATATTTGTCGTTGAAATCCAGTTTTTCATAATTGTATTTTTCATACTTCCGGATCACTTTGTGGATGAGCTGCAGATCGGTTTTTGATCTTGCGAATCCTTGTTTTCGGATCAGCGCAAAAATATCCAGAACTTCACTTTTTAATTCAAGACTTCGAAGGATGGTATTCAGAATGCGTTCTTCTTCGCGAAAGACTTCCTTGTGAAAATGCCTGAATTCAGAATCCCGGTTAGTTACCTGCAGGAGCTTTGCTTTCCATTCCAGGATTTCGAGCAACCGGTTCTTCTTGTCTGTTTCTATCGCCAGCTTTTCAGCTTTTGCATGGAGGCGCTCACATTGTTTGTAAAGACCTTTGTGATAGAGGAACTCGATATCACTCAGCATTTCCTTCAGCTCAAGATCGATGGTGGAGCCAGAGTGATAGCTGCGCATGCTTTTCAGGATCAGCTGATGGAGATAATTCTTTACCGCAGGAAAACGATCCATGAATGGTTTTCCCTTGAACTCAATTTTTATCGCTTCTTCATTGTACTCTTTTTGTCCGGCGATCTTGTCGAAGATGAGCACATAATTATTCTGTTCACCGATCACATGCCGGGAAGCAAAAACCTTAAAAAACCGTTTTTCCGTCTGGGTCAGTGAACGAATAAGTTTATGGAGCTCGGCGGATGCGATCATGAAAAAGGATAAAAATGTGCTGAATATATTACCAAATATATAGAAATGTAACTATATATGCAATTTGACTTAGTATAATGAATTGATTTTGGTCAGGATTTCAATTCGTTTTCCTTGAAATTTGTAGAGCAATTAGTTTAGATGACAGCGAAACATACACCCGGCCACCACCCGCTCAATGCATTTGTTCGAATGAATAAATTCAAGGGAGTATGTTTTGCTGTTTTTTTTCTGCTATCTTCTTCTTTATTTTCGCAGGTAAGCAGCACTTATACTTTTTCATATGCGTCGTCTCCTGCCGACGTAGCAATGGCTGGAGGAACCACGCTGGCCACCGGAACAGGAGCCTCGTTGAACGACGCCATCTATCAAAATAAGCCCATTGGATTTACTTTTAATTTTAATGGTATCGATTATACAACCGTCGGCATCAGCACTAATGGTTTCATCTGGTTTGGGACCACCGATCCTGCTACTACCGAGTACACACCGATTTCTTCTTCCACTGCTATGGCTGGAGTGATTGCCTGTTTTGCAGGAAACCTTGTAGGAAAAGCCGTTGGTTCATCTTTAAAGTATAATACTACAGGTAGCTGCCCGAACCGGGTATTTATGGTGGAATGGCTGAATATGAAAGTGGTTGGAAAATCAAGCCGGTTTGATCTCCAGATAACTCTGACAGAAGGAACGAATGCAATTGAACTGAACACCTATGACGCATCTTATGCAGTCTTTGACACCTATGCTTGCCAGGTAGGGCTTCGGGGGAGTTCAAATACAGACTATAACAACCGCTCTGTAATTTCCTGCTCAAATAACTGGGGTTCTTCTACGGCAGGAGCTAGCAACGCATCCACCTGCCAGATCGACGGATTATCATGTTCCACTTATCCAGGAGTTCCCGGCTTTACCACGTCTGCGGTTGCGCGTTACCGCTTCACGAACAATACAACTACCACTGCCGCAGTTTGGAATGGCAATACGAGCAACGATTGGTTCACAGCGGCCAATTGGTCGACCGGTGTCGTTCCATCTACCTATAATAATGTTTCGATTCCAACGGGTCTCAGTAATTATCCGGTTCTGACGGGCGCTTCCAACGCGAGCTGCAAAAGTATAGTCATTGCCGCTGGCGCTTCAGTTACCACAGGAAGCGGATATACGGGCACGCTTACAATTCTTGGAAACATTTCTAACGATGGGACGATCACAAACAACGGATCGAATTATATTTCTTTAACACCTCCTGCTGCTTCGACTATCGGCGGGACCGGAGATTTTACTACCGCTGATTTCGCTTTGTCTGGAAACTGTTGCAGCTATTCATTAAGCAACAGTATTACAATACGCAAGCTAAGCATTGCAACCGGATCAACACTCAGCATGAATACATACAACCTGACAGTGTATTCGGCTTTTTCGCAGATCGGAACGATCAACCAGTCAACAGGAACTCTGCAGATTGAAGACGTAGCACCAACACTCACGAATTCTTCATTCAACGAAAACACCGGCACTACTTACTTTGCAACAGGGATCAATACCATTGCTGCAAATCAAACCATTCCTTCCATTACCTATTATAATCTGAAAGTGAATACGAATAATGGATTTACTGCATCCATCGGAAATGGCAGTACTGTTATTTGTAACAATCTTTCGATCACTAACCCTGGAACCGCCGGCGGTATCGCAAGCGCTGTAAACGCGATCACGGTAAGCGGAAATTTTGATCTGGCTCCGACCGGCAATGCACCTGTTTTTAATTTAAGTAATAATGTGACCGTGACCGGCATAATGACACTTTATCTGGGTGTTATAAATACTTCAACGAATAAGATCATTATGAATAATTCTGCAGCGAATTGTGTAGCTGCCGGAACAGGAAATACCAATTATGCATTGAGCTATATTAACGGAAATCTTCGCAGGCCTATCCTTTCCGGTGCTGTAGCGAATTACGATTTTCCCCTCGGCGACGCTTCTTCATCACACTATATTGTCATGCTGGACAACGGCTTAAGCGGAGGAGGCTTTACTTATATCGACGGATATTTCGGCGCTCTGACCAATCACACTGATGCTTCTATGATCGCAACCGAGCCTTCGGAGGCCGGTGTTACTTACGATCACGTTTGCACAGAAGGAGTTTGGTTCCTTGATCCGGATAATCAGCCGGCAGCAGGTTCCTATGATATACAAGCATATATCCTGGGCTTTTCCGGGCTGCTCGATGATGAATTTGGAATATTGAAGCGGATCTCTGCTTCGCTTACAGGTGCTGATTGGACAAATGGAGGAGCCGGCGCAACACGCCCTTCATCCATGTCGCCGGGGCGTACCCTTGCAAGCGGCTATGCATTGCGGTACGGTTTGAGTTCTTTTTCTCAATTCGGTATTGCGCATTCTAATGTTGTTCCTCTTCCGATCGAACTCCTGAGCTTCACCGGAAAAAATGAGGGAAAGAAAAACTTACTGGAGTGGTCCACTGCCAGCGAAACAAATAATGATTATTTCTCCCTGGAGCGTTCGCAGGACGCTTCAAACTTTGTGGTCTTCACAACTGTAGACGGTTCTGGGAGTGCCGTTGAGATAAATTCTTATCGCGCAGTTGATGAAGACCCATTTTATGGCATAACCTATTATCGTCTGAAGCAAACGGATTACAATGGAAATTATACATACAGCCAGGTGATCCCGCTTTCCTTTTTGCCGCTTGATTTTCAGATCACAGGTTCTTATTCCGATAACGATAATTTACACATTGAGTTCAGCGAATTTCATTCGGAAAAGATCAGCCTGGAGATCTATGATGTAACCGGACGTTTGCTTTTCAGCTCTTCCTGTTTTCAAAGACATTTCGACGTTCCCGTTTCCGGCTGGTCGAAAGGAGTTTACTTCATTAAAGCCGTAAATGACGGACGTTCCGTTATGCGAAAAACGGTATTGTATTAGTTATCAGCTATATTCTTCCGGCACTCCCGAAGCTTCTTATGAACATTCACTTTTTCTGAACGTCCAAAATTTGAATTTTTCGTATTAATTCATAACTTGGTGACAAATTGGATAACACTTCCGCACAAACAATTATTTTATGGAACACAATTACAGTTGCAGACTTTCTGTGAAGAAGTATGTGATGAAGCGGGCATTATTTTTTTCGCTGCTCTTTTTTGCCTTTTCATCTTCTTCCAATGCCCAGGTATTCTGGACAGAGAATTTTAATAACGGTTGTCCTTCCGATTGTGATGCGGCTACCTATGTCGGCCCGAATGGCCCATGGACCAGCAGCACCGGCCCGGGACACCTTGGCTTCGCACCTAATATCTGGTATGTGAGCTGTGCGGAAAACGGACACACACCAACGATCTGCGGATCCGGCTGCGCTCCCGCAAGTGCTACCGCAACTCTTGCAACGCTTCACGTAGGGTCGACAACCATCGGCGATATCGGAGCGGCATTCGATGCCGGAGGATGCTTCGGCGGCTGTACTGATTCAGATATTCGCTCGGAATCACCTACGATCAACACTGTCGGAAAAACAACGATCACACTCGCTTTTAACTATATCGCAAATGGCGATCCGGGTAATGACTACGGATACGTCGAGTATTCCACTAACAACGGAGCGACCTGGAACACGCTTACAACACCTGCTGTAACTCCGATCTGTCCATCAACGCAGGGCAAGTGGACTGCATTTTCAATGGTTCTTCCTGCAAGCTGCGACAACATAGCAACACTGAAGATTGCATATCACTGGATCAACAACGATGATGGACTAGGTAGCGATCCTTCTTTCGCGCTGGATGATATGACCTTATCGACTCCCGCAAGTAACTCGATCACCACCGGCACGATCACAGGAAGTCCGTTTTGCGCTTGTAGTTCCGTCAGCGTTCCGTTTACCAGCACAGGCACATTCACTGCTGGCAATGTTTATACAGCACAGCTCTCCGATGCTGCCGGCAGCTTCGCCGCTCCGGTTACACTGGGAACATTGGTAAGTACTGCAAATGCAGGAACCATCGCAGGAACGATCCCATGCGGAACACCAACCGGTTCGGGTTATCGGATCCGCGTGATCAGCTCGACACCGGCAATTATCGGAACTGATAACGGAGTGAATATTACAATCACCCAGCCTTCTGTCGCCACCTTCAGCTATACCGGAACCCCTTATTGTGCAAGTGCTGCGGACCCTTCTCCAACATTCAGCGGAGGAGGAGTTGCAGGAACATTTACTTCAGCTGCCGGACTTGTTTTTATAAGTGCTGCAACCGGGCAGGTGGATCTTTCTGCAAGCACCCCCGGAACTTATACCGTCACAAACACGATCACAGCAACCGGCGGATGTCCTGCCGTTACTGCAACCTCTTCGATCACCATCAATGCTGTTCAGAGTGCCGCATTCAGTTATTCTTCTTCAACATTCTGTAACACCGGCGCAAATCCGGTTCCGACGATCACCGGTACAGCCGGAGGAACTTTTTCAGCAAGCCCTGCCGGCCTTTCATTCGTGAGCACTTCAACCGGCGAGATCAACGCAGGAAGCACCACGCTTGGAACTTACACCGTTACTTATACAACGCCGGGACCTTGTCCGGGAACTGCCACCGCTTCCGTGACCATCACCAGCAACCCGATCGCGACATTCGGATATACCGGAAGTCCTTATTGCCAGACTGCTGCCGATCCTTCGCCAACATTTAGCGGTGGAGGAACAGCCGGTGCTTTCAGCTCAACAGCCGGACTTGTTTTTGTCAGCACCGCAACCGGGCAGGTGGATCTGTCTGCATCGACACCCGGAACCTACACGGTCACAAATACGATCGCTGCGTCAGGTGGATGCCCTGCTGCAACAGCTACTGCTACCATTACTATCGAGGCGCCGCCGGATGCGACATTTAGCTATGCCGGACCATACTGTACAACAGGCACCGATCCTTCACCGACACTTACCGGAACTGCCGGAACATTTACATCTACAGCAGGTTTAAGTATTAATTCTTCCACAGGAATCGTAGATCTTTCGGCGAGCACCGCCGGTACTTATACAGTAACAAATACGGTTGCGGGCTCAGGAGCTTGTCCGACCGGCACAAGCACGGCAACGATCACGATCAATGATCCTCCGGTGGCAACTTTCAGTTATGCCGGACCTTATTGCCAGAATGATCCCGATCCGGCACCGTCATTCAGTGGCGGTGGAGTGGCAGGTACGTTTTCTTCTACTGCCGGACTCGTGATCAACGCGGCTACCGGGCAGGTCACACTTGCTTCAAGTACCGCCGGAACATACACCGTTACCAATTCGATCCCTGCTTCCGGAGGCTGTGCTGCAGCTTCTGCAACTGCAACCATCACCATCAATGCGGCACCGACCGTAACAGTTAATTCTGCGGTGATTTGTTCCGGCCAGTCCGCAACACTCACGGCAGCCGGTGCAACAAGCTACAGCTGGTCGGCAGGTGTTACCGGCTCAGGAGCAACGGTGACAGCTTCACCGGCTTCTACCACCTCGTATACCGTAACCGGAACTGCTGCAGGATGTACCGCTTCTGCTGTAGCAGTGGTAACCGTCAACACATGTAATCCTCCTGTTGCGAACTTTGCAGCGAACCAGACCGTTTTCTGCAGTACCCCCGCATGTGTGAACTTCAGCGATCTGAGTACGAACTCGCCTACATCCTGGTCCTGGTCTTTCCCCGGCTCATCTACACCGTCTTCCACCTCACAGAACCCGACGAACATTTGTTATCCGGCGAATGGAAACTATGATGTTACACTGATCGTGTCGAACGCAAACGGATCGGATACGCTCACGATGACCGGCTACATCCAGGTAGGTGTGCCTGTTACCGTTACCATTACAGGAAATACCACCATCAATGCCTGCGAAGAAACAACCTTGTATGCAAGTCCTGCAGATGGAACGTATTCCTGGGGGCCAACCACCGGGCTTGGCTGCAGTAACTGTTCTGCAACAACCGTGAATCCGCCGCAAACAACGGATTACTACGTGACTTATACCAGTCCGGCTGGTTGTACGGATTCAGACACCATTACTGTTGTTGTCACTCAGAATTTCACTTACTATATGCCGACCGCCTTCTCACCGAATGGCGATGGGATCAATGATGTGATCCAGGTGCATGGTAAGGGGATCGATTATATCAATCTGAAGATCTATGACAGGATCGGGGAGAAAGTATTCGATACCACTGATCCGGACAAAGCCTGGGACGGCAAACTGCTGGGGATCCCGATGAACGACGGCGTATTCGTTTACCGGCTGGAAGTGACCTTCTGTAACGGAGACACAGCGAAAGAACACGGAAGCATCATCCTGGCAAAATAATTCTAACGAAGAGAAATTATGAAAAAGATATTTTATACAGCCGCATTACTTCTTTCTGTTGGTTCTGCATGTGCCCAGGATTGGCACTATTCTCAGTTCTATGCTGCTCCGCTGAATGCGAATCCGGGCAACTGCGGCGCGCATAATGCCGATATCAGAGTTTACACATTGTACCGGATGCAGTGGTTCACGGTGACCAATCCTTACAAAACATTTAATATCGCTCTTGACGGACCCATTTTCAAGAAGCGCATGCTGAGCGACGATTTTTTTGCAGCGGGATTGAACATCAGCTCCGACAATGATGGCCCGCTTCATTACAAAACGCAGTCATACAATGCTGTTGCGTCATTTACCAAGTTCATCGGCGGAAGACAAAAGCATAACATCACGCTGGGATACACAATTGGATATAACATTAAGTCCGTTGCGTTGGGTGGAGCGAAATGGGATAGCCAGTACAATCCGGTTTCAGGAACTTACGATCCAAGCTTCGGAACAGCGGAGCCTGGCGGCGGCGGCGGCTACATGGATATGTCGACGGGTATCGTCTGGAATTTCCGTACTGATCACTTGTTCAGAAGTGCGCTTGGTTTTTCCTTCCATCATTTTACAGCGCCTCGCGTAAGTGTGCTTGGAAGGAATGAAAGATTGTATCCGAAAATCGGAGTTCAGTGGAACATCGGCTATAAGCTGAGTGAAACGAGCAACACAACGCTATTGCCGAGTATCATTGCTTATCAGCAGGGATCTTCATTGCTGCTGAACGGGGGCTTGAATGTAAAGTACGTGTTGGAAGAAGCATCGAGATATACCGATAACCAAACTGACAAAGCCGTTTACTTCGGTGTATTCTACCGCTTCCGCGATGCAATCTATGTAACGTTCCGCTACGATATTAAAGAGTTTTCCATTGGTGCTGCATATGACGTGACCGCTTCTTCGCTTACTCCAACTACAAAATCCGTTGGTGGATTCGAGTTGAATCTTCAATACAAAGGGATTTTCAAAAATAAGAATTCGCGAAAAGCAAGCGTGCGGTTCCTGTGATCGATCATTGGATCAAAAAGAAAAGGCGCTGGAAACAGCGCCTTTTTTATTTCGATCATTAATTTTATGGATAATGTTCGTAAGCTCCAAGATCCGGAATCCCGGTAGACGGATTCGGGCGGAAATCATCTTTCAGATCTCGCGGAGCAACCAATCCGATGGTACTGTCGCCTTTGTCGATCGCCGCAGATACGGATGCTAACCGGTAATCATTGTTGCTGATGTCGTAAAAATCTAGGTTCCCGTTTGGCGCTATTGCCACATAATGCGGATCACTTGTATTGCGCGTTGTTTTTAAAATGCAATGATCAAACTTGTATTTGAAATTACCGCCGTACACCGAAGAATCCATACCGATCTCTTCAGCGATATTTCCATCGATGATGCAATTTCCGAAATAGCAGCTGTCGAGATTCCGGATCACATAAGCGCCGCCTGACGACAGATAATAGTTGCCCATAATGATGGAAGGAGTTGTGCGTGATGCATCTCCGTTCCAGTAATTTGCAAACGTGCATTGATCGAACTTATATCTTCCGCCGATAGTCAGCGCTGCGATAAACTGTCCGCAATTTGCAAAAACACAATTCACTGACCGGATGGTTGCGCCTTGTCCGAATAAAGCTGCTGCCGACATGTTCTTAATGATCGTGTTTGAAAGCCGCAGTGTGGGAGTTGTATTAGCGATGGTATCAGCCTGAATTCCGATGCCGCCGTTCTTAATAATGGCGTAATTGACAATATTATTTTTACTCAGCGGCGAAAGCCATATTTTACCCCATTGTCCGGGCACTTCTTTATATTCCGGCTCAAGGCGATCGCCCTGGAACGTTACTTCATTTCCTTTGGCTCCCTGGATCTCCAATGTTCCGTCGCGGTAAACCCACAGCACAGCATGGTTATGCATATAGAATTTTGCGCCGGCTGGAATGATCACCCGGTGAGCCGAATCCACAACGACATATCCGAACACAAGGTGGGGCTTATCGACCGGCAATATGGTATCCGGACTTCCGAAAGACCAGGATGACATAATGGAATAGAACTTACCCGGCAAAGGTTTATGTAAGTAAACATCCTGGCCGATCGCGGTAAGCTTTACGTCCTGTATATTTCCGTTCGTTTCAAAAATAATGGAATCTTTCACCAGCACAGGCAGGCTCCCTGCGGGGTTCACAAAAACCTGGACAAACACATACATGCTGTCGCCGCCGAGGATCTCGATGTCATGCAGAACAGGATTTGATGTTGTGGTGGAAGCTCCGTCGATGTTAAGCTTGAAAGCAGATCCCGGACCACCTGCAAGGTACGCTTTGCTGATATTGATCGGCTGATCGTGCGGATTGTAGATCCGGAATACTTTGGTGGTTGATCCGGCATAATGAAAAACGGTATCAAAGAGAACGGAGTCAGTTGAAAACGCAAGCTTGGCGCTGGAATCCACAATGAGATCATCCTTTTTGCAGGACGAAAAAATAAGCGGAAAAAGCAAAAGAAGCAGCGGAATAAGCTTTTTCAATTTCATGTTGCAAAGATAAAAGATGCGCATAATAAACGTCGATCCCCGGTCCTTTATTTTATGAAGGTTAAATTACCGCGGCTATGGAATTTACTCAATAATAGCATCAATCAATAAAAAGACTTAAATTTGTGTGTTAACGTGGTTAATAATGCCTTTTTCAGTGTTGCAATGCGTTGTAAATCACCATTTTGGTATTCATTATTTGAAGCATATTTTTCTTCCGGTAAAAGCGGAACTCCCAATATGATCAGGCATTTAAGGTTTATATTCCTACTGCTGTTGTTTTGTGCTTCGGGCATTTCGTCCGTCCGCGCCCAATCTACCTTTGCTTCCGAAGAGGAGCTCAAAACCCAGGCCGCCAAGCTTTTCGATGATGACGAGTTTGAAGAAGCCTATCCGCTGTATTCGCAGCTCGCAAGTATCTATCCCAAAGATCCGAATTACAATTACCGTCTCGGCGTTTGTATGCTTTATGCCAGCGACGATAAAGAAAAACCCATACCATTCCTGGAGTTCGCGGCAGGTAAACCCGGTGTCGATAAAGAAGCACTCTTCTACCTGGCCAGGGCATACCACCTCAATTATCGTTTCGATGATGCGATCAAGCAATATCAGGCTTATAAGAGTGTAGCATCTGCCGCAAAAGCAGAAAAGCTGATGGTGGACCGACAGATCGAGATGTGTAAAAATGGAAAGAAGCTGCTGCGGAATCTGACGGATCTTGTTGTGATCGATAAAAAAGAAATGAGCCGGGCAGATTTTTTTCGCTCGTATGATATTTCCGACATCGGAGGAAAGCTTCTCGTGAAGCCTGATGAAGATGTTTTTAAAACTTCGCTCGATAAAAAGAAAAAGGAAAAATCCATCATTTATCTCGCCTCGAACAACAACCAGGTTTTCTTTTCCAGCTATGGGGAAGACGCTGAGCAGGGCAAGGATATTTACGTCATCCGGAAACTGCCCAACGGTGAATGGAGTAAGCCTCAGACCCTGGGATATCCTGTAAACACTGAATATGACGAAGATTTCCCTTTCCTTCACCCGAATGGGAAAGTGCTTTATTTCTGCTCAAAAGGTCATAACTCCATGGGCGGTTATGATATTTTCAAAACAACGCTCAACGAAGAAACGAATACATGGAATAAGCCGGTTAACCTTGATTTCCCTATCAATACACCGGATGATGATATCCTTTACGTAACAAATGAGGACGAAAAAGAAGCATTCTTCTCATCCGCCCGTGCGAGCAAAACAGGAAAAACAGCGGTTTACCATATTAACGTGGAACGCAAGCCGATCGATGTGGCGATCATCAAGGGAGCTGTGGTTAAGAACCGCGATAACCAGGCGCTTGATGTGAAGATCACAGTAAAAGATCTCAACGATAATGTGATCCTCGGGATCTTCAATTCAAAAGCTGCTAATGGCGTATACCTGATCAATATCCCGAATGGCGGGAAATTCCTTTTTACTGTTGAAGCAACCGGCTTTGCAACACAATCAGATGTTGTTGAAGTTCCCGTGCAATATGCTTTCCGCCCGATGAAACAGGAGATCAGCTATGAATTGGGTACCGATAAGCTGATCATTAAAAATATGTTTGATGAAGTGCTGGACGATGCGAGCTATATGCTTGCGCTCAATTTTATTAAAGAGAAGTCTAAAATGGACGTGAATGCCGGCGATGCAGGCACAGCAACGGCTTCAGGCGCTGTAAAAGACAAAGATACAACCGGACAGGCCGGAAGTACGGCAGTTAAAGGCAATCCAACATCGCCGACAAAGCTCAGCAATAACGATATTGTGAAGATAGGATACGCCGATGCGGATGAGGCCGCAGCAGAAGCAAAGGATCTTCGCGAGCAGGTGGACATTGCCTATACTATGGCCAGTGAGAAGAACGATCTCGCGCAGAATAAAGCAAAAGAAGCTGCGCAGTTGATGGCGGATGCAAATAAAATGACGGATGCACAGAAAAAAGAAGCCGCTATGGAAGAGGCTGAGCAAGCCGGCAAGGAGGCAGACGATCTTAACAGTGAAACGGTTGCCGCATTCAATCTGGCAAAACGACTGGAATTCAAAGCGGCTGCGAAAGATCAGGAGGCGGAGCTTTCAATGCAATATGCAAAAGACCTCGAAGCCGCCGTAAAATCAAAGAACGCCGATCCGGCTGTGTTTACGAAGCTGGAGGACCAGCAGAAAAAACTGGAACAGCTCGCCGAGCAGAATAACAATCCGACACTTGCCAACAGCCTGAAAATGGATGTGGATAATAAAAAGCGTGAGCTGGACAAAGCAATCCAGGCTTCTGAAGATATCCGCCAGGAGATAAAAGACAATGAAGCCCTGATCATTACAACACAGGCGGATGCTGATAAGGAAAGGAATGACAAAGTAAAGCAGGGCTTGCTCGATCAGGTTGCCGGGCTTAAGCTCGATACCGAATCAAGTAAAAATGATCTCGCTCAGAATGAGCAGAAGATCGCGAGGCTTCAGAAAGATTATGACGGTGCCGTTAACGAAACGAAGCTCGTTGCAAATGTAGTTGACCAGGCGAAAACCGGTACAAGTGAGAAAGCCGCAGCAGATGTCGCTCGCGTAGATAAAGCCGCCCTGGAAGCGAACGTTAATACCATCAAGAATGCACCGGTTGTTGCTGATAATACTTCATCATCCAAAACTCCGGATAACACAGCCAAAACCAATGATGCTGTTGCAGTAAATACAGGTAAAATCCCGGGCAATACATCATCCGCAGCTACGGATAATACTGCAAAAACAGGTGATGCTGCACTGACGGGTTCATCAAAAACACCTGATAATGCTTCGAAAGCAAATGATGCTGTTGCTTCCGGCACTGCTAAAACACCGGATAACACATCAAGCTCCGGTAATACGACCGAACCTGATAACACGACCGTTGCGGAGAAACCGGATTATTCAAAAAAATATTCTGATGAGATCGCTGCCGCAGATAAAATAACAAACGAGCTGGATCGTGAAACAAGAAGAGCGCAGGTATATAAACAATGGAACGACGCCATCAAAGCCGAGCTTGCCGGAAAGAAGGAAGCCGTAAAAACAGAAAAGGATAAAGACCGGAAGAAGCAGCTGAACGCGGACATTGCCGCTTTGGAAAAAGAACAAAAGGACAAGCAGAAGTCTGAAAATACCGCTATTGCCAGCGAGGAAAAACTGGTGAAAGCAGGAGCCACTACTGCAGGCACAACTGCAGCAGTGCCTGACAATACATCTGCAACTCCTGATAACACTGCTTCATCTGCAATCTCACCGGCAACCACTGCCGCGATCAATAAAAAATTCAGCGATGATGTTGCTGCTGCGGGTGCTGTTCAGGATGCAGGAGAGCGCGACAAGGCGAAAGCGGATGCATTGAATGCATGGAGCAAAGCATTGGATGAGGATATCGCTAAAAAGAAGTCGGAGCTGGCTTCAACCGACGATCCGGAAATGAAAGCATTGCTTGATGTGAAAATTAAGGAAGAGGAAAAAACCTCGGCCGACAAACGGAAAGAAGCGGAATTACTTCTGAATCCTGCTCTGGCAACGAACACGGGCAAGACCCCTGATAATACAGCAAAAACAAACGATGCTTCTGCGACCGGTACTGTGAAAACACCGGATAATACGTCGGTGCCTCCTGATAATACTTCGAAAACCAATGATGCGTTAGCGGTAAATAATTCTAAGACATCTGACAATACCGCAGCTGCACCGGATCATACAGCCAAAACGAACGACGCAGCGGCTGCAAATACGGTAAAAACTCCTGACAATTCCTCGACGGCAGATAATACCGCGAAATCAAACGATGCGGTCAGCAGCACGGATAATACTCCTGGCAATACGGATCCGGATAATATCACTGAACCGAATGCTGCCGGCAGCTCCTCAGAAAAATCATTCACTTATTCATCGCCTTCTGCTTCGGGCGATGCTGCCAAAGCGGCCGGTTTGACCAAAGAAGCGGAGGATCTTACTGCGCGTTCCTCGGAGCTGAAAAATAAAGCGGCAGAAGGAAGCGCTTCCGAAAAAAGTGCGGCTTATGCTGAAGCTGAGAAGCTCGATCAGCAGGCACAGGCTAAAAAGCTGGAATCAGCTGCAGTTGTAGCCGGTGCGAATAAAGTTGAATATGCGAATAATCAGAATGCGCTGGATCAATACGCCGATGCAACCAAAGGCAATACTGCCGATGATATTTCCATGGCGGAGATGCTGAAAGATGAAGCAGCTATTTATTTTAAGCGCGCAGAGGATTCAAGAACGTCAGCAGATAAAACTTCGGTTTATTACGAAAAGGAGACAGACCTGGACGAGGCTTACAAAAATGAAATGAAGGCCCTTGAAAAACAACAGAAGGCAGAATCGATCTATAAAAAGTATGCACCCGGGCTGGTTATCAATCCGGCAAAAGCACCCGACAATTCAACCGGAACGACCGGTTCAGCAACGCCGGATAATTCCTCCAAGACAAGTGACGCTGTTGCGGTCAATACAACCAAAACTCCTGGCAATGCAACTAAAACACCCGATAACACTTCAGCAACACCAGATAACAGCACAAAGACCAATGATGCTTTAGCTTCAAATACGACAAAAGCGCCGGATAATACATCTGCAACAGATAATACGACGAAGACAAACGACGCAGTTACAACAGGCACCGTGAAAACACCTGATAACACAGCAGCTTCAACGGATCCTGGTAATACGGCAAAAACAAACGACGCAGTTACAACCGGCACCGTAAAAAGTCCTGATAACACAACCGCTGCAATGGATCCTGGTAATACGTCGAAAACAAATGACGCTGTTACAACCGGCACCGTGAAAACACCTGATAACACAACAGCTGCAACGGATCCTGGTAATACGGCAAAAACAACTGATGCGGCTGTAACAAATACCAATAAAGCTCCTGACAATACTGCAACACCGGATCATACTACTAACACCAGCGATGCGTCAGCAGCAAATACAGTAAAAACACCGGATAACACAAGTACGAATCCGTCGTCGAATTCTTCTGCGGCTAAAGTGGCTGATGTTTTTGTTAAAACGACACGCCCGGTTTATTCGGCAAGCAAGCCGATCCCGGTAAATGAAAAATTGCCGGAAGGATTGATCTTTAAAGTCCAGATCGGTGCGTTCCGCAACCCGATCCCGCAGGATCTTTTCAAAGGCATTTCTCCGATCACCGGTGAAACAACTCCGCAAGGATTCACCCGCTACACCGCCGGTCTATTTGCAACGTTTGCAACCGCCGATAAGGTAAAAGAGGAGATCCGTGCACTCGGATATAAGGATGCATTTGTTGTTGCCTTTCTGAATGGAAAACGGATCCCGATGATCGATGCGATGAAAATGCTTGGGGAAAACCTGCCGGCAAACACGCTGGCTGCGACTTCTTCGTCAACCGATTCAAATCCTCCGGTGGCCTCGAATACTACTGTTCCTTCGAATACAACGACATCAAACCCGTCGGCAACCAACTCAACACCGCCGGTGGTGAACCAGGCTACACCAGCAAACACGACCAATGTTTCAACGGTGACGGGCTTATTCCTGACCGTGCAGGTGGGTGTATTCTCCCAGCCGGTGTCGCCGGCAAAGCTTTTCAATGTTCAGCCATTGTATACGGAGATCGCGCCGAACGGAAATCTACGTTACAACACAGGTATTTATAATAACGTTGCAAGAGCGGTTGAAGCAAAAAATATGGTTGTGGATGCCGGGATAAAAGATGCATTCGTTAC
Source organism: Bacteroidia bacterium (assembly GCA_045805205.1). GTDB lineage: Bacteria > Bacteroidota > Bacteroidia > 2-12-FULL-35-15 > 2-12-FULL-35-15 > 2-12-FULL-35-15. The sequence goes on from JBJMLR010000005.1 coordinate 127,854, forward strand.
TGCATACAACAATGGAAAACGAATTTCAGTTCCGGAGGCGGAAAAACTGATCGCGGATGGATTGGCTGTATTCCCGACAGGAGCGGAGGTAAACAAGCTTCCGACTTTTAGTGCATCATCAGGAAGGGCTGCGAGTCGTCCTGCTGCCGGAACCGCATCGGGCTCACCACCTTCGGGTAATCGTCCGGCTGCATCGACCGGAACACCATCAAATCCGACTTCGACTTCGTCGGCTCCGTCCGGGACAACAACACCGGCATCTTCCGGCACAAATTCGCGGCCTGCTGAAGTTACCGCGACGACACCGGTAGTGAGCGATGAGCTGAAAGCCGCAGTGGATGCAAGCAATAAGATGGAAGTCGACTCGGGAGTAGTTTATAAAGTGCAGATCGGTGCGTTCAAAGACGAGGTACCGCTGGATATCGCGAACAAGTTTCTGAAGATCGCAAAAAAAGGCATCAAGAATTATAAGGATGAGAACGGACTTACGATCTATACAGTCGGCGTTTACAAAAGCTATGAGGAAGCGAACCGGGTAAAAGGGGAGGTTGCGCAGGAAGCGGAAATCACAGATGCTTTTATAGTAGCATACAACAATGGAGCTAAGATCAGCGTTGAAGAAGCAAAAACACTTTCCGGCCAATAAAATGAATACCTGGAATTTTGATAAAGAACATGAACTGGATACCGATCTGGATGTCCTCCTGGCGCCGGACGAAGTTGCTGTGGAAGACAAGCAGCTGGTAGTATATAATGACGATTTCAATACGTTTGATCATGTGATCGAATCGCTGATCAAGATCTGCAAACATGATCCCATACAAGCGGAGCAATGCACCTTTCTTGTTCATTACAAAGGACGCTGCTCGGTAAAAAAGGGAAGCTATGAATTCCTGGAGCCCATGTGTACCGCCTTACTGGAACGTGGAATTACAGCTGAGATCGAATAGCTGGCATGTTTGTTTACCCGGAATAATAAATCAGACCATTTCTATGAAAAAAGTAATTTGCCTCATCGCACTTTTTACAATGACTACGATCGCTTGTCAGCGGGTGCCCATCACCGGCCGCCGCCAGGTAAATCTTGTTGATGAGAGCCAGATGATCAGCATGAGTCTGACGAGCTACAAAGAATTCCTGTCCAAGAATCCCCCTGAACCTGCTTCTGACCTGAATGCCCAGATGGTGAAAAATCTGGGAGCAAAATTGCAGAAAGCGGTGGAAACATTTATGAAAGAAAAAGGACTTTCCAACCGGTTGGATGGATATCAGTGGGAGTTCAACCTGGTTAACTCAAAAGAAATAAACGCATGGTGTATGCCAGGCGGAAAAGTAGTGGTGTATTCGGGATTGCTGCCGGTGACGCAAACCGAGCCTGCGCTGGCCTGTGTAATGGGACATGAGATCGCCCATGCGGTTGCACGTCACGGAAATGAACGCATGAGCCAGGGGCTCCTGGTCGAGCTGGGCGGCGCTGCTTTATCGGTAGCGTTGTCACAAAAGCCGCAGGCTACACAGGATATCTTTCTGCAATCGTATGGTGTGACCTCTCAGCTTGGAATGTTGAAATATTCCCGCACACATGAAAGTGAAGCGGATAAAATGGGCCTGATCTTTATGGCCCTGGCTGGTTATGATCCCAACGAAGCGGTTGCCTTCTGGGAAAGAATGGCAAAAGCGAGCGGAGGAAATGCTCCGCCTGAGATCCTGAGCACTCACCCGAGCGATGAGACCCGTATTGCAGACATTAAAGCTTTCCTGCCGGAAGCCATGAAATATTACAAGAAAAAGTGATTACCACTGTGGCTTCACGTAATACAGGATCGTGCCGTCGGGATCTTTGAAGTGAATATACAGCCCCGATTTTCCATCTGCCTGCGCTTCATATTTGATCCCAAGCTTGTCGAGATGTGCTTTTCCCGCATCAAAATCATCGATCATGAATCCGAGAGAAACAGTTCCCGAACCGCTGTTCTTATCGCCTCCCGGATGGATTCCCAGCGTAATGCCCGGACCTGTGAGCATTGCGTAATGATCTCCCCAGCGTTGTTTTGTCGTTAATCCGATACTTTCGTAAAAGCTGATGGATCTGTCCATATTCGCAACCATGATGGTCACATTTGAGTCGTTCAGTTTCATCTTTGTTAATTTTGAATGAATGTTTCGAGCGTTACAACAAGATCGTTGAGCAGCACCTGTCGTTCGGAGCTGATGTTCTTCTTAAAATCTTTGATCTTTTTTATCGCGGCATTTACGTCCGCATCGTTGAAAGGACCTTCCATCTGTTCAATAACAGTGATTGCTTCCAGGGAGATCAGGTAATCATCATCAAGCGCCAGCAGTAAGAAGAACGGCAGGTATTTGCTGAAGTTGATCTCCGATTCCCAGCAAGCCGCTACCAATGTTGACCTTACTGCTTTCGCCTTGTTGCTTGCAATTGCGAGAAGTAAAACTTCGTCGCCTCCTTTTTCTTTTTTTAATGTAACGAGTGTTTCTTCCTTAACATCTTTGTTGGCAGGATCAGTAAGCAACGAAATCAGTGCGCTGATCTTATCTTCCGAAGGTGCGGCAGGTGTTGAAACGCCATCCAGCCCGACAATAGCCGTTGCGTATTCTTTTGAATTGAAATACCTTTTCAGGTCGTCCGTATTTTCCATCTTTCTTTTGATTTCAGTGCAAATATCTGTAAATTTATTATGGAATCAGCCAGGTCCCCGCGTCTTTTTGGCGGTCCGATTCTAAAAAAAATAAATATGTCCGGTTATCTCTCCATTAAAACACCCTGTCACGAAAGCTGGTCAGGTATGCATCTTTCCGAAAAAGGAAAGTTCTGCTTTTCCTGTAAGAAGGATGTTTATGACTTCGAACACTCGGACATTGAAACGGTCAAAACCATCTATGAAGTGAACAATGGGGATATGTGCGGAAGGGTTCCTGCGAAGCTGCTTAAAGATCAGTTTGAAGACCATCAGCTGAGGCGGCTTCATTCGGGAACTGTCAGGCGTTTTTTCTTTGCAGTATTATTCTGCTTTGGTGCAAGCCTTTTTACCATCGATGCTGCGAAAGCAAGTACGGTGTATAAGCTTAAACTGTCGTTTCTGAGAGATGCCGGCATAACCGATAGTATGAAGGTTACAGGGGTAATCAAAGATGCGGATTCGAAAGAAACAATTGCGTTTGCTTCCGTTTTTATTTTGGCTGATGATAAGGTCATTGCGAGCACCCATACCGATGCAGATGGAAAATATTCCGTTAAGATCTCCAAAAAATATCCTAAAGTGGATGTGAAAGCAAGCTACGTCGGTTATAAGGACAACGTTGTAAAAGGGAAGGTGGTTGCGGTTTTGAAGCAGTCTGTTATGAACGTGAACTTCGGAATGAAATATGAAAGCGAGATGTTGATGGGTGACGTAGAGTACGTGCCGGAGATCGGGAACTAGATAATTGGTGAAAAAATTAAAATATTATATGAAAGCCGGCTTAGGATTTCTTGCCATCGATGAACCTTGTCATGAAGGTTGGGAGAATATGACAATTTCTGAAAAAGGAAAATTCTGTTTTTCCTGTCAGAAAGAGGTCCGTGATTTCAGCAATTCCTCGCTGGCGGAGATCAGAGCGGCTTACGGGGAAAGTAATGACGGGTTGTGCGGACATGTTCCGATCCGGCTGCTGCAGGAAGAACATTTTTCAAGGCATCTTCAGCAGAATCATTTTGGGATCCTGAAAAGATTCTTTGTTGCGGCTGTGTTTTGTTTTGGATCGACCTTATTTAGTATTGACGCTGCAAAAGCCAGCAGTATTTATAAGCTGAAAATGGCTATTCTGAAAAGCGTTCCATCGGATACGGTACAGGTTAAAGGGGAAGTGCATGACCGGTCCAATAACGAGGCGCTTGCGTTTGCAAATGTAGTTGCGATGGTGGGAGACAAGCAGGTTGCAATAGCTACAACTGACATCGATGGAAAGTACACGTTGAAGATCCCGGGCGAATTTACCAAGGTGGACATCAGCGTTGAGTATCTTGGCTATGTAAAAAAAATAATGAAAGGGATTCCGGTCGCGCCGGGAAAACAGATCGTTGTCGATTTTACGCTTGAGCAGAATGCTGAATACCTCACCGAAGGGATAATGATCTCTAAGCTGCCGGTGATCGATCCTAATTCCGGCTCAACCGGTAAGAAACATGGCCGACACAAAAAGATGCCTAAATAAAGGCGTTCAGGATCGCTTCTCTCCAGATCAGGATCATCACACCTGCTATCGCTACCAATGCGCCCAACACTGATTTAAGGGTAATCGTTTCTTTATAGAACAACCACGAAAGCGGCAACACAACTACCGGCATCAACGAGAAGATGGTTTGCGCTACCGATGGTTTATCGTGCAGCAATGAAACAGAATACATCGATAAGCTTACACCGATCACAGGACCGAAAATAGTTCCGCCAAGCGCATAGGCTAATCCTTTATTTTTATTTTGAAATGCCGGTCCGGTGATCGTTTTGATCCTTCCCTGTGAAAGTGTGATCAGCCAGATGATCGTCGTAGCGCAGATCATCCTGATCCAGGTAGCATGAAAAGGAGAAAGGTCATGATGATCGATCTGCGACTGAAAACCTTTGTTGGCAAGCACTACACCGACACCCTGGCAAACTGCCGAAAGTACCCCGTAAATAATTCCTTTGCCCACATTACCATATTCATGATCCTGCATTTCGGATTTTGCGCTTCGTGTGAGCGTGAGCCAGATGACCCCGGAAATAGTGACCAGGATCCCAATAATTCCAATGAAGTTAATTCGTTCGCCGATGATGAAAAATCCGGCCAGTAATGCTGCGGTCGGCGCAAGCGTACTGAAAATACTTCCGATGCGCGGCCCCAGAACAGCGAAAGAAGTAAAACCGAAATAGTCGCCCAAAGCAAGTCCGATGATGCCTGAAAGTCCGAACCAGAGCCAGTGTTCCGGCAAAGGAGAAAAGAACAGACCGCTGAATGTGACCGGCAGAAAAACAAGCGAGAGGACCGTGAGTAAAATGACGGCAAAAACAAGGCGGATATGATTCAGCTGTGCCGGTCCAAGCCGACGTGCAGCCTCAGTAAAAGGAAAAATTCCAATGCTCCAGGATACTGTTGTTCCAAGGGCAACGGACTCACCTAATAAAGAAAAACCTGCGGACATGTGTTTATTCAACAAAGTTAAATTTAAATCCGGTAGTCTTTTATCTATTCATTGGGTCTATTATATTGTTTGTCGAAAGAAAGCCGCCGTTCATGGAAAACAGAAGCAATAACACACAGGAAGATGTTGATAATTACGCGTTTACAGTTTTGCTTTTGTAAAATAATTAGGTTCTATTTGTTATATCAACATTAAATAACTGAATATGAACCAGGTCAGAAAATTCCTATTTATTGCTGCTTTACTCACAGGCTCTTCTTTGTTTGCACAGGATGCGGCAATTCCATCAGAAAATCCGGATTTCAAAGTTTTCCCTAATCCCAACCAGGTTTCTTCAGATACTTATGTGAGCCTGCAAGGTTTCAAAGCGGATAACCTGCTGGTTGTCGTTTATGATATGCTTGGCCGTGAGATCTATTCGAAGGTGGAGTTGATGGAAAACGGAGGTTTTTTATTTACGATCAACTCGGATGGAAATCGATTAAGCCCCGGAGTATATCTCGTTACCGCTTCTGCAAACGATAAGGTGTTCAATCAAAAGCTCATTGTGAAATAATCGTCTCTCTAAACGATCTACTGCGGCCCTACTTCTTTTGAGGTGGGGCCGTTTTAGTTTCAGGAACAAGACAGTTGACCGGGTTGCGAAGGCCGACGAATTTTGAAATATACACTTTGATTGTTCCAACCAATATCGGCGTTTCAACATACACTGGCATTTTGTTCTCATCGTCCGTTACCCAAACCGTCATTCCTTCACCGCCTTTAAAGATCGTTCCCTCGATCAGCTTCGGACTGAATTTAATACAGCGGACCTTGCCGAGAGCAGGCGTTTTGATCGTTTCTTTTCCCAGGTATCTCACGTAAGAAGGGAAGATCTCGCCGTCCAGAACAAAGGTTATCGGAATTGTATCCCTCACTTTGTATTTTGAAAAATCAAGACAACGCACATAGAAGATCGCCGTCATCACATCGTTTGTGCAGGAGGTAATGTTCAATGAATCAAGGAAAGGTCCTTTTCTGCCGCGTGTGGATGATGTGTATACTTTTGATCTTTTCTGATTGAAAACATAATCATCATAGGTAACGGTTCCGCCTTCTTTTACATCTCTTTTAAAACGCAAAGGTTTCAGCGTGGCGGTATCAGCGAATGATTCGTAGCGGTCACGTACTTTGTGGAACCAATCGTATTTGGGATAAGTTGCGCCCAGCCCGACAAAATGAAATACATTCCGTCCCGCGAGATTTTCGAGGCCGACGCCGAAACTGGCTTCGCCTGCTTCCATCCAGATCGCACCCCAGTTGTAAAAGATCTTATATGTACAAAGCTCTCCTGCTTTGAAAGTATTGTTATCCACCGGGCACGACCTTTGTGCAAAACCTCCGGCGGCAGTGGAAAATAATAATAGGAAGAGGATCCGTTTCATTGCCGCAAAGGTAAGGAGCAGGTTTTTCATTCTCCTGAATTTTGATATATTTGTTATAAAAAAAATGTACTCTTGAAAGGACCTGATAAGATCTTGATGGCCAGCTGAGATACATATCGGCATTCCACACCTGATAAAAAAATACACCGCATGAAAAAAATCGCTACACTTTTTTCGGTCTGCATAGTTGCTTTCACTTCGCTCAGGGCACAGACCACCGGAGGTCCCGATGCTTACGGCTATGTCTGGAAGGACAGCAACGATCCAACAGGACCCGTTTATAACTGGATCGATATTTTACCGCTTCCGGGTGTCCAGCAGGTACGGTTCCTGGCGGACGATAACACGATCGGGTCATTTCCGATCGGCTTTCCTTTTCATTATTACTGGTATGATGTGACCCAGTTCTGGGTTGGATCAAACGGGTATCTTGGATTTACAAGCGGACAAATTTCGGCGCCATTCCCGGGAATTCCGACATCGACCGGTGCACAGGATTTTTTAGCGGTCATGGCAACGGATCTGCTCTTTGATCCGGCAAATGCGGCCGAATGCTGGAGATATACTAACCCCGCGAACGACACATTGGTACTTTCCTGGCTGAACGTTCCTTTCTATGATCCTGCTGCGCCATTGGGTTCCGGAAGCAATTCCTTCCAGATCATTTTGAGCGGTGTCGACAGCTCGATCACTTTTCAATACCGTGATCAGACCGGGGCACCAACGGCGGGTTCCGGCATTTCGATCGGGATCGAAAATAATTCCGGTACCATCGGACTACCGCATTCGTACGGGGTACTACCGCCGACCAGTTATGCGGTGAAGTATTCTTATCCGAGTGCAACCACGTATGTTGTAAACGATGCCTCCACGATCTACAATGAAAATACAGAAACCGGCGGCGTGTTCCTGTCGCAGAACGGTAATCCGTTTACGATGGTGACCACCGTAAAGAATACCGGTAATCAGAATCTTCCGGGCTATAACGTATATTCGCGGGTGCTGAATGCAAGCGGTACCATCATCGTATCCGATAATAAGACCAGCGCACCTTCGGTTCCAGCGCAAACGGAAACGATCACCATGACCAATCCTTTCAATCCGACGGTCCCGGGAACATACCGCTATGCTTCGCAGACACAGCTCACGGGCGATGCGACACCAAGCAATGATCAGAAGATCCAGGAGCTGGTTGTTGTTGATACGACTACCGCATCCATCCGCTTATCGTATGACAATGGAGCAGAAGCAGGATTTGGAGGGCTCAACTGGACAGGAGGCTCGGGCGGAGCCGCAATTTATTACGTACCTCCTTTTTATCCTTGTAAGCTAACCGACTTGTATGAATATATTGTTGCGAATCCATTGGCTAACGGATATTCTATGCAGGTATTTGATGATAATGGTTTTCTGGGTTCTGCGGGCACACGACTGGACTCGATCTATATTCCTCCGACGTCGGTGATGACGGCTGCTTGGAACACACAAACGTTAGCTACTCCGCTGGTGATCAATTCCGGCGGACTGTATATTGCATGGAAGATGAATGGAGATGGATTGACACTTGGACAGAACCAGGTCGGTCCGTTTTCCTATCGTGAATTTGAGATCCTTGGAAGCGCATGGTCAACCTATCGTTATCGTGAAACCGAGGATCTGATGATCAATATCGGTATTGTAAAAATGCCGCCGGTGTCGGGAGCAGGCGTGCACGAATCCGTGCTGAACGATCTTTTCGGGGAGTTCTACCCGAATCCGACATCAGGCATTGCACTTATCAATTATGATATTCCGTTTGGCGTAAATAACATCGTTTATCAGCTCTATGATCTGCAGGGAAGGCTTGTGAAGGAAGTTTCCCGCGAACAGCATTCCGCCGCAGGTAAGCTGGTTGTTGACACACACGAACTTGCGGCCGGCATCTATACCTGTAAGATCATTGCAGACGGAGCTGTTGTGCTGCGAAAGCTGGCCGTGACGAAATAAGATAAATGAGTATATGAAAAGGCGTTCTTTCATCGGGACGCCTTTTTTATTTAGTTCAGCCGGCCGAGCACTTCGCTGGTTGCTTTGCTGCCCGGAAAGAAAGAAAGGATTTTCTGCAGCACTTCGTCAACAATAGAGTCAGGGCAGGAAGCACCGCTGGTGAGGATAATATCCGTTACTGTTTTTTGCGGCAGATAATCACTCGATTGTAGATGCTTTTGATGTAAGTAGTCGAAATGATTGATCAGTTTCTCCGAAAGGATCTCCTTCGCAGAAGAAATAAAATAGGTCGGAAGCTTTTGCTCGCAGAGCTCAACGATGTGAGAGGTATTGGAGCTGTTATATCCGCCGACAACGATAGCAAGATCCGCGCTGTTTTTCAGGAGTCCGTAAGTGGCTTCCTGGTTCTCATTGGTCGCATAGCAAAGTGTATCACGCGTATCCGCAAAATGCTGTTTCAGATTTTCCTCGCCGTACTTTTGGATCATTACCTGCTTGAAATAGTCGGCAATTTCCTGTGTTTCCGTTGCAAGCATAGTTGTCTGGTTGATCACGCCGATCCGCTCAAGGTGTGTTTCCGGATCAAAATTTTCTGAAAGCTTGTCGCTGAAAATCTGCTTAAGCTCAGCGATCGTTTTATTCCCGAGTATATATTCGCCGAGGATCCGCGATTCGCTGATATCTTTTACAATGATGCTGGGCGCACTTTTTTCGCTTCTTGAGAATGTCGCTCTCGTTTCTTCATGGTTGTGCTTTCCATGAATAATAATGCTGTATTTATCCTCTCCGAGCTTTTCAGATTTTTTCCAGACACGCTCAACGAAGGGGCAGGTGGTATCGTATTTTCTTACTTCCAGTCCGCGCGAAGCCAGTTCCTCTTCGATCCGGAGCGTGGTGCCGAATGCGGGAATGATGACAATATCATCTTTTGCCAGCTCCGAGAAGGGAATGATCTGTCTGCCGGATGTATCCATCAGAAAACGTACGCCACGGCTGAGAAGATCATTGTTCACATCGGGATTGTGGATCATCTGGCTCAGCAAAAAGATCTTTCTGCCGGGATTTTCTTCAACTGCTTTGTATGAAATTTCAATCGCATTTTCCACACCGTAGCAAAAACCAAAATGGCGGGCAATGTGAAACCGGACCGGCCCGAAATCCAGGACGGTTGGTGAAAAGTCTTTTTTTCTCGGGTCGGAAACCTTCCTGATCTCTTTTACTTTCGAGATCACCGGGCTTTTATAAAAATCAGGAATGTTAAAGCTTTTCATCGGTGCAAAATTACAAATTAATTAGCTACCCGTGCTGCAAATGCTTTTCGCAATTTTTTCTGCCTGCATACGGATCTCCGGTACAGCAGTCGTTTCCCAGAGAACACCCCTGAGCAGGGAACCGATCGCAAATGCCGTAAGCGAAGCCTTTCCGTCCGACTGTATGATGTTTCCTTTGGGACTTGCTTTTATTCCCATTTTCAATTCATGGGGAACAATGAAGCCGGTTTTCTGCAGTTGTTCTATCAGGAGATCCGGCGGCTCGCTGAAATTGAGGCGCGGACCGGTGCAGTTAATGATCCTCTCAACCGTGTATTTAATCTCCTTCTGATCTGCTTTTGCAATGATGCTCACCTCAAAGTGATCTCTTTTCGCAGCAATCTCTTTTATCCTTCCCGCGAGCAGCTCCGCTTTTCCGCTTTCGATTCCTTTGCTGATAGCGTGATGGATAGCGGGAGGGAGGCGGTGCCGTGCGACGCCCCAGATATGACGGATGTGAGAAATGAATTGCTGCTTTTCTTTCATAGGAAGATCCAGCCAGATCTTTGCGGCATAAGGACGGACAGCATCGATAACGGCCTGCCATGGAATCCCTTGCTTTTTAGCCGTGATGATATGCCTGCGGACGATCCGGAAAATAGAAAGCAGATCGGACCCGTTCAGTTCCTTGTAAAAATCCGGATATGTACCCGAATCGGTATGGGAAGCAGGAAGATATCCTCTTGGTGAGTTGATGAGAATTTTTCCGCTGTAACCGTTTTTCTCCAGTCCGAGGAAGCAATCCACCATCGTTAGCCCTGTCCCGATAAGCATTACCGTTTCTGCATTTCCGGGATCCGAAACAGCGGCGCGGTCCCAGGGGTTGGGGAAATAGCCGGAGATCTCATCCAGCGAACTCTTGATTCCTTTTGGCCGGGCCGGAAGATAATTCCCGGTCGCAAGAACAACAAAATCAGCCGAAACGGTACTTCCGTTGTCAAGCGTCACATCGTGTTTATTCCCCGATGTGATGCCGGTGGCCTTGGCATTTACAAGTTGAAAGCGTGCGGAGCGTAACGTGTTTTCGAATACCTTCTCCAGGTATTTTCCAAAAATGCTGCGCGGAACGAACTCTTCCTGATGCAGGGCGGCGTATTCGGGCTTTGACCGGAGCCAGGTAATAAAATGTTCCGGCTGATCATGGAAAGCGCTCATTTTTGCTGCCGGCACGTTGAGAAGATACTCGGAATGATCCGTATCATAAGCAATGCCTTTCCCCGCAGGATGTGCAGTATTCAAAACGGTCACGGAAACTTCCGCGCTCCTGTTCAAAAGCCGTTCAGCGGTTAACATGCCGCTGAAGCCGCCTCCGATAATGACTACTGTTTTCATTCTCAGTAAAATTAGTAAACGTCCTGCTTTGACAATTGTTTTTGACCGCTTTTATTAACAATAGGCTGTGAATGCAATATTACCGGAAAACGCGCAGATTGGGCTTTCGTCAGTACTTTTGTAAGAATGAAAACAAAACGACCTTTGATCCTTGTTACCAATGACGATGGTGTTACTGCACCGGGCATTGCTGCGCTCGTAGATGTGATGCGAACGCTGGGAGATGTGGTGGTGATCGCTCCGGATAAACCGCAATCGGGAATGGGACATGCGATTACCATTAATTCTACCCTGAGGATCAATAAAATAAACGTGTACGGAGTACAAGAGGAGTACAGCTGCACCGGAACACCGGTGGACTGTGTGAAGATCGCGATCAATAAATTACTTAAAAGAAAGCCGGATCTTGTCGTTTCAGGGATCAACCACGGATCCAACATGTCGATCAACGTTATTTATTCCGGAACAATGTCGGCTGCGGTTGAAGGAGCAATTGAGAGCGTTAACGCCATTGGTTTTTCTTTGCTGGATGAATCGATCGATGCGGATTTTACCGCTGCAAAAAAAATAGTAAAGACGATCTCGCAAAAAGTATTGAAGGAAGGATTGCCGAAAGGCGTTTGTCTGAATGTAAATATTCCTCGCCTGAAGCACGACGAGATCAAAGGGATCCGGGTTTGCCGGCAGGCCAAAGCGAACTGGATAGAAGAGCTCGACGAACGAAAAGATCCGGGAGGAAAACCTTATTTCTGGCTGACCGGCAAATTCGATAATTTCGATAAGGGCCAGAAGGACACGGATGTCTGGGCGCTGGAAAATAACTACGTTTCAGTTGTGCCTACGCAATTCGACATGACGGCGCATGATTCGATCAAAGCGATCGCGAAATGGAAACTCTAAAGATGTTGTATCATGAAAAATTTTAATTGGGACAGGACATGGATCGGATTGGTGTTTGGAATTCTGACACCGGTCGTTGTCTATACGATCTACTATTTGCTTGTGTATAACTCCGGTCTGAAAAAAATGAATGTGAGTCTCTGCGTTGCAACTAATCTGATCCCGTTTTATATCTACCAGAAAAAGGAAAGATACAATGGTCTTAAAGGCGTATTGATCTCGACATTCATTTGGGCGGGAGTGATTGTGTTCCTGACCTTTTTCACCAATTACCTGAAGATCGGATAATGAAGTATTACATCATAGCCGGTGAAGCATCCGGTGATCTTCATGCATCCAACCTGATGAAAGAGCTGAAAATCCTGGATCCCGGGGCTGCTTTCCGCTGCTGGGGAGGAGATCTCATGAAAGCACAGGGAGCCGAGCTGGTGAAGCATTACAGGGATCTTGCTTTCATGGGCTTTACGGAAGTGCTGATGAACATCCGCACGATCTTCAAAAATATCGACCTGTGCAAAAAAGATCTGCTGGAACATCGCCCCGATGTTCTGATCCTTGTGGATTATCCCGGCTTTAATCTCCGTATCGCCGAATTTGCAAAAGAGAATGGGATCAGGGTGTTTTATTATATCTCTCCACAGGTTTGGGCATGGAAGCAGGGGAGAGTGCACAAGATAAAAAAGATCGTTGATAAGATGTTTGTGATCCTTCCGTTTGAAGAGGAGTTCTATGCGCGTTTTGATTACAAGGTGGATTTCGTTGGACATCCTTTGCTGGATGCTGTATCACAGGATGTCGCAGCCGGCGACGGGATCCCGGTAGATGGTACGAAGCCGGTTGTAGCATTGCTTCCGGGAAGCCGCAAGCAGGAGATCTCCGTGATGCTGCCCCTGATGCTTTCGATGAAAAAACAGTATCCGGATCTCCAGTTTGTTGTCGCCGGAGCTCCGTCGCAGCCGAAAGAATATTACATGGAATTTATGGAAGGCTATGACGTGCCGGTTGTTTTCGGACAAACCTATGGCCTTCTAAAGCATTCCCGGGCTGCACTGGTTACCTCGGGTACCGCAACACTTGAAACTGCGCTTTTCGGTATACCGGAAGTGGTTTGTTACAAAGGAGGAAAAATTTCCTATCTCATCGCGAAGCGGCTCATCAAAGTAAAATACATTTCACTGGTAAACCTGATCATGGACCGCGAGATCGTCAAAGAGCTGATCCAGGATGAATTGAATGAGAACAATCTTAAAAAGGAGCTTGATAAGATCCTGAGCGGTCCGGCCCGCGAAAAGATGCTCGGCGATTTTGACGCTTTGAAAAAAAAGCTGGGAGGCACAGGAGCTTCCGCCGTTACAGCAAAACTGATGCTCTCTTATCTTAAAGCCTGATGAAACGAATTCTGCCCCCGCTCCTGGCTTTCCTCATTCCGTTTTCAGTTTTCGGAACATCGATCAGTGTGCGCATCCTGACAACAAAAGTGATCACCTCGTTTATCGTATCACCCGTCACCGGCTCATACCGTATCTATGGCGATGGCAGCCTGCTGACGGAAACGGATGCTTCGGGTATTTTTCAGCTGACGCTTGAGAATGATTCCATCGTTCTCAAATCATTCGAAAAAACATTGGGGAAGTTCGGCGCGGTCAAATTGATCTCGCAGCAGGCCGATGGAGTATTTAAGATCAAATCGGTAGTGGCGGAGAGTAAAGTGAGAACATATGAAGACGATATATATGTCGGACTGACCGCTGATCACAAGCAGCTCCAGATCGTCAATAAAGTTGACATTGAAAAATACATCGGCGGCGTGGTGGAATCGGAATCCGGCTCGAAAACGAGTCCGGAGTATTATAAACTACAGGCGATCCTCTGCAGGACGTATCTGCTGGCACATATCAACCGGCACTCGCCGGAGGGCTTCCAGGTATGTGATGATGTTCATTGCCAGGCCTATCTCAGCCGGACCGTCGACAGCGAGATCCGGAAAAGTGTTGATGCAACCAAAGGACAGGTGGTGGTGGATAATGATCTGAACCTGATCACAGCGGCTTTTCATTCCAATTGCGGCGGAGAAACCGTTGCATCACAGGATGTATGGGCGGTTTCAACATCCTACCTGAAGTCCGTTAAAGATACATTCTGCCTGCATCAGCCGCATGCGCACTGGAAACGCGCCATTCCGACCGAGGATTGGAAAGCGTATCTTCAGCTGAAACATAAATACCCGGTGGATGACAGCCTGAAGTTTTTCGATGCGACCAGTTTTACACAGGGTAACGGCAGAGCTATTTTTTTTACAGATAAGGACCTGAAGATCCCATTGAAAACAATTCGTGCGGACTTCCAGCTGAAGTCGACTTACTTTTCCATAGAGCAGCAGGGAGAATCGGTCATCTTTGAAGGCCGCGGCTACGGTCATGGAGTAGGGCTTTGCCAGGAAGGCGCGATGAGAATGGCGGATCTGAAGTATAGTTATAAAGAGATACTGAATTTCTATTACCATGATGTTCACCTCGTAGATCTTTCAGCTTTGAGCTATTTCCGGCAGGAATAAGCGCTGTTTACTGCATTCTTATTATCTTTAATCGTGCTTTTCAAAAAGATCTTTGCTGCTTTTTTATATACCGCTGTTGCGTTTTCTGCGGCTGCGCAGCAGGATTCGGTGAGCCATTTACCCGCCGCAACAACAGACTCAACGCTTTTGTATGAGATCAGCCGCTCCGGCGATCCTTTGATGTATCATCCCCGTCAGTTCGATAAAAAACGTTTTGCCCTGGTTACCGGAACCGAAGCCGTTTTGTACGGGGGATCGCTGGTCGCACTGAATGCTTTGTGGTATAAGGATTATCCGCGTTCGTCCTTTCATTCATTTGATGACAACCGGGAGTGGCTGCAAATGGATAAGGCCGGACACATGACCACATCCTACTACATTGGAAGAGTAGGGCTGGGCCTGAACCGGTGGACAGGAATGGATCGCAAAAAGGGGATCTGGTTTGGCGGAATGATCGGTTCTGTTTACCAGAGTACGATCGAGATCCTGGATGGATTTTCATCGGAATGGGGTTTTTCCTGGGGCGATTTTGCGGCAAATACTGCCGGGTCCTTGCTTGTGGTCGGACAGGAGCTCGCGTGGAACGATCAGCGCATCGTACTGAAATTTTCTTTCCGTCCGAGCGAATTTGCATCCTACCGCCCCGAAATGCTCGGCAGTAATCTGCAGGAGAATATTCTTAAGGATTACAACGGACAAACGTACTGGCTTTCTGTGAATCCCGCTTCATTCCTTGCAAGCGGAACAAAATTTCCGGGATGGCTGAACATTGCTTTTGGATATGGTGCAAATGGAATGACGGGTGGAGATTTTAATCCGCCGTACATTGACGGGGAAGGAAACCAGGTAAGGTTTGAACGCTATCGCCAGTACTACCTTTCTTTGGATGTTGATCTGACGCGGATCCACACCCGTTCCGCTTTTCTGAAGACTTTATTTTATTCGATCGGTTACCTGAAAATTCCGGCTCCGGCGATCGGGTTCAGCAAAAAAGGAGTCCAGGGAGACTTGTTTGGATTTTAGCCGAAAAGTACACAAGAGTAAGTAAAGCGCACATTTACTTTTTTTTCATATCCCCTAATTTTCTACATTTGCTCCAGATTTTGAAGAGATGAGCGACTCCCCGAAGATAGAAGAATTACAGGCACGTATCGAGCAGCTGGAAAAGGAAAATGCTATTCTCCGGCGCGACTTTGGCGTAATCGGAGATACCGTATCGGTTCCCGCATCGATAAAGCCTTTATTTGACGAAGCGCAAAAAACCGTCGGAGAATATTTTCGCTATCTGAAAATGGATCCGACCCGGGGCACCATCGAGATCAATGACCAGCGTTATGTATTGGTCCGGGCTTCAGCGCTTTCCAACGATTTTCTATCGACGATCCAGCAGCTATACTCCGACAGGGGAGAAAAGGAAGCGATGGCGATCGGAAAGAATTTTCTTTTTGATATCGCTCACGTGATCGGAATGAACGATGCAAAGAACTTCCATCAGAAGATGAACCTCAGCGATCCGATCGCAAAGCTCTCTGCGGGACCTGTGCACTTTGCATACTCGGGCTGGGCCTATGTCGATATTCTTCCGGAGAGCCAGCCTTCGCCGGATGATAATTTTTACATGATCTACCGCCATCCGTTTTCATTTGAAGCGGATTCCTGGATGCGTTCGGGCAAAGTTTCGAAAACATCGGTATGTGTGATGAACTCCGGCTATTCTTCCGGCTGGTGCGAGGAAAGCTTTGGAATGCCGCTTACAGCAGTTGAAGTCACCTGCAAAGCGAAAGGAGATGCACACTGTACATTCATCATGTCGCCACCGCACCGCATCCAGGAGCACGTTGATAAATTCAAAGCCGGTGTCAGCCTATCTTACAATAAGAACATTGTTTATGATATTCCCACGTTCTTTGAACGGAAGAAAGTGGAGGAAGAAATGCGCAATGCACGGCGGAAAGCTGAAGAGTCGGATAAAGCGAAATCGGAATTCCTTGCGAATATGAGCCACGAGATCCGCACGCCGATGAATACGATCATCGGCTATGTGGACCTGATGCTGCAGGAGAACGTGCCGGCGGAGCATCGCAGTTATCTTGAAACACTGAGAGAGAGCGGAAAGCTGCTTCTTTCACTGATCAGCGATATCCTGGACCTTTCCAAGATAGAAGCAGGGCAGCTGATGATCGAGAGCCTCCCTGTTTCGCTTGATGAGTTGATGAGTTCCATGGAGCAGTCGATCAAAGGAGCTGTTATGCGTTCAGGAAATAAAATTCACATCCGCAGAAAATATCCTGCCGGCCTGTCGGATCGCATGTTCCTGGATCCAACGCGTCTTCAGCAGGTGTTCAATAACTTATTGAGCAATGCCCTGAAGTTCACAAATGAAGGTGAGATCGAATTCGGCGTAAAGCTGAAGGATATAGAAACGCTGCAATTTTATGTGAAAGATTCGGGGATCGGGATCCGTGAAAAAGATCATTCCAAGATCTTCGAGATGTTCGGTCAGGCAGATGCATCGAGCACCCGGGAACATGGCGGAAGCGGACTGGGATTAACGATCTCAAAGAAGCTCATTGAAAAAATGGGTGGGAAGATCTGGGTGGAATCATTGAAAGGAAAAGGCTCCACTTTTTATTTCGAGCTTCCGTACAGACCTGCATCTGTTGCTATTAAAGTAACCGGCGATGAAAATCAGCCTTCTCCGGAGACCAAAGATGTTTTATTGCTGGTCGAAGATAATCTGATCAACCAGCGCCTGACAAAGTTGATCCTTGAAAAAGCCGGTTTTGAGGTAATCCCCGCCAGGAATGGACAAGAGGCAGTCGACATTTATAAAACAGGCAGAAAGATCAGCTTGATCATAATGGATATTCAGATGCCGGTGCTGGATGGTTTAGCTGCAACACAGATCATTCGTTTTCATGAAGCGGAGGCTAAGCTCGAAAGAACTCCGATCATTGCGCTCACGGCACATGCAATGAAAGGCGATAAAGAAAAATGTCTTGAAGCAGGTTGTGACAGCTATTTATCCAAGCCGATCATGATCGATGTGCTGGTAAGCAAGATCAGGAAGTACGTGTGAGATGTAATAGGTAATATTTAATATGTAATATTTTCAGCAAACGTCTCTTTTTACCTTTCACCTTTTACCTTTCACATTTTACTTTTCACTTTTCCCTTTTTAGCAGCTTTGGGGTTCCTCGCTTTTGCTCACCGGTGCGCCGGCTATTTTGTTCAGGACGTTCACCTCTTTTTACTTTTTGCGATCTCCTCCTGCTTCTTTTTCGGAAGCTGTGCTCTGATCAGCTCATAGGATTGCTTTATATATTGCTCCCACTGTTTTTTGTTCCATACTTCTGCGTCTTCAACCAGGATCCACTTATAGCGGCCCACATACGGAGCGATCACAATTCCCGGAGTGCTGCAAAGCTCCTCAAATTCTTCGTCCCGTACTTTCAACGACACTTTTAAAGGAGTTTCCAATCCGGTTATGCAAAACATTTTTCCGCCGATCGAAAAGCAAAGGTCATGTCCCCACTTAATGTCTTCGGTAACACCCGGCAGACTTTTACATAGTTTTTGAAGTTGTTCGATATTCACTTTTTACTTTTTACTTTTCCCCTTTTTTCATTTCACATTTCCCTTTTCGCTCCTTTCTTAATCCACCCCGCATCCTTCCATGAAGCTATCGGTTTCTTCGTGCCATGGGAAATTCGAATTGTACTTTTCATTTTCCCAATAAAATTTTCCCCGCTTCACGTCATAGTTCCCGATCTGGTTCATTGTTTCCGCATCATAGATCCTTCCATTCACCATCACATACCTGATCGATTCCGTGTTCCGGATATTTTCAAGCGGATTTTTGTCCATGACAACCAGGTCGGCCAGTTTTCCTTTTTCCAAAGAACCGATTTGGTCTCCCATTCCGATATAGTCTGCGCCATTTTGAGTTGCGCAGCGGATCGCCTGCAACGGGGTCATACCGCCCATCTGAAGCATCCACAATTCCCAGTGTGCGCCAATGCCCTGGATCTGTCCGTGGGATCCCAGGTTTACTTTTACTCCTGCGTCTGCAAGTTTTTTGCAGGACCGTGACACGGCAATAAAACCGTTCTCGTATTCGGAATCAGGGATCATTGTACGGTGACGCGATCTTGAATCGATGATGCCGCGCGGATAGAAATTAAGGAGCCGCTTGTTCTCCCATACATTTGTTTTCTGGTACCAGTAATCTTCTCCGTTGATCGCTCCATAGGTAACAATGAGAGTAGGAGTATAGCCGGTTTTGCTGGCGCTCCACAATTTGATCACATCGTTGCTCAGGTCCGCGACAGGAATATTGTGCTCGATTCCGGTATGTCCGTCGAGGATCTCGCTCATATTATGAAAGAATGTTGATCCGCCTTCCGGCACAACCTGGATCTGGAGATCACGTGCAGCTTGTATTACCTGCTGGCGCTGCTCACGGCGCGGCTGGTTGTAACTCTTAACGGAGAATGCACCGAATGCTTTCGTTCTTGCAATTGCAGAACGTGCATCATCATAGCTATTGATCACCGCTTTAAAATCTCCCTCGGCACCATACAGGATCGTACCGGTGGAATAGATCCTCGGCCCAACCATGTATCCCGCTTTCACCATTTCCGATTGAGAGAATACCATCTCGGAAGTAGATGACGGATCATGTGTAGTAGTGACGCCGAATGCAAGATTTGCATAATAGCTCCATTGCTTTTGCGGACTTGGACCAACTCTCCAGGTGTTAAGATGAGAATGCACATCTACCATTCCCGGCATGATCGTTTTTCCTGCACAGTCGATCACTTTCACTCCCGCAGGTACCTGAACTTCTTCCGCTTTTCCAATCGCTTCGATCTTATTTTCATTCACGATGATCGTTCCTTTTTCAATCACTTCATCACCTTTCATTGTGATGATCCTTGCATTGATCAGCGCGAGCTTTCCCTTTGGCTTATCTGTCGGCAGTTCTAACCCGATCTTTATTCCGACCGTATCGATCGCCGGGATTTTTTCCGGTGACCCCGCCAGGAACGTAAAGCGATTTTTTATTTCATTGGTAAAATATTCATCGCTGTAGGTCCAGTGGATCTTCTTGCTGTCCTTGCTCCAGTGAAGGTTTAAGCCAGCATCTTTCGCGATCTGGGCAACCGGCACCGATTCCATTTTAGCGGAAAGCTCAAGCGGTTTACCGGTTTTCGGAAACGCAGCGATATACGCTTTGAACAATTCAATGAATGCAACCCAGTTTCCATCGGGACTTACTGCCACCGAGGTCGCATATTTGGAGGTAAAATGTGTTCTCGGATCTTTTCCGTCAACACCAATGCTTTTGTAAGTTTTGTCTTCACTTTCCGCCGACTGGTATAATACGCGGTCGTTACCGATGAATTGCGGATCAAAACCATCTTTGGAAAGCAGCCGAGGAGCTGCGCCCGGTTTATTTTCCATGATATAGATCCCGGGGTCGACGCAGAATGTAAAACCCATATGATCATTTCCATCTTCTTTCTGATAAACGATCCACTTGCCATCGGCAGAAAAGCGGGGAGTCCTGTAAATTCCTTTTTCCGTCGAAAGCCTCACCGGCTTTTTATCTTTCAGGCTCATCTTCCAGATCGATCCCATGTTCTCATCGTTCCAGACGGTGTAAACAATTTCATCGCCGGCTGGAGAGAATGAAGGCTCAAATTCAAAATCGGTTGTAGTGGTCAGCCTGGCCGGTGTTCCGGAAGGAAGATCTTTTTTCCACAAATATCCTGCTGAATTAAAGACTACTGTTTTTTCATCCGGAGAGGTACTTGCATTCCGGATAACCTTGACCGTAAACTTTTCCGGCGCTACTTCCTGGCGGAAATGCAAAGCGTCCGTGATCCGGTGTTTTGCATTCACCGTGAATGGAATTTCTGTCGCGGCAGATGTTTTTGTATCGATGTTCCAGAGCTTTCCGTTTGCCCAGATAATAATATGAGTTGCATCGAGCCAGTTAAAATTCGGATACAATCCAAAGATCGCCCAGGCTTCCTGCTGATCTTTGCTCAGCTTGTCGTACACCGGCCATTCCTCTCCGGTTTCCATATTTCGCAGGTAAAGGACAGAGGCTTCGTGAACTCTTCTCACGAAAGCAAGCGTTTTTCCGTCTTTTGATATCTGCGGACGAACCGCGCCACCCGGACCGCCGGTGATAACTTCGGTTTCGCCGGTTGTACGATCATAACGTTTGATCACATAGATCTGTGCATTCGGGTTTTTGTTGTAAAGGAACATTCCGCCCGGGTACATATCTTCACTATAATAGAGATATTTTCCATCCGCCGAAGCACAAGGCTCGCCGGCGTCCTGCTGCGCATTCTTTTTGATCGTAAGCTCAATTCCTTCACCGCCGCTGATGTGGTACATCCACATTTCACCAGCGCCCATGGATCGGGTGGAAGTAAAATGTTTCCGGGCGATCAGGTATTGTCCGTCCGGTGTCCATACCGCATTATTCAATAACCTGAAATTTTCATTGGTGACCTGCTTTGCATTCGTGCCATCGGCATTCATTGTCCAGATGTTATCTCCACCGCCCGCATCGCTGGTGAATGAGATCATTTTGCCGTCCGGGCTGAAGCGAGGCTGAACTTCATAAGGAAAACCATTTCGTAACATTTTTGCATTTCCGCCCGTAACAGGAAGCAGGTAAATATCTCCCAGCAGATCAAAAACGATATTCTGACCGTCCGGACTTACGTCCAGGCTCACCCAGGTCCCTTCGTTGGTGCTGAATTCAACATCTTTATACGTGCCTTTGGGACTTGACACATCCCATTTTTTTTCCTTTTCCTTATCAGCTTGCGCTGAAACCCCCAGATTAAAACAGAGTGCCGCGGTAACGAGTATTGAGTATTTTTTCATGATTTTGCTGTTAGCTTCACGAAATAAGCAATAAAAATCTGAAACGACTCAGAAAAAATGACAAGCGGCGGATTTTACTAAAAAAAGACGGAAAATGAGGTTCCGTCTGATTTTTGTCGAAAAAAGAGTAAAAATTGACTTTTGTCATTGGAAGTATAAATACCAGCGTTCATAGAAGTAATTGTGAGGTTCGTATGGAAATATGGTTTCGACTGCTAAGTTTTGAGCACTTTGTGTTCAGATCTTATGCAACTAAGATGCTGATTTTCTGCATCTGTAGCCTATATTAGCCCAACTACTCCCAGTTCACATACCAGGCTGGTTTTAAATTTATCAAAATTTAAACGCTCTCTGTATGAAAAAAAACCTACGCTCTAAACTCAGGTTGTCTTGTCTTACCCTTATTTTCCTGGTTGGATTCAGTCCGTTCGCACGTGCTTCTCACGTTGAAGGCGGTGATATCACCTACCAGTGTATCGGCGGAAATCAATACGTTATCAGTCTTGCACTGTATCGTGACTGTTCCGGAATTGCTGCACCAACCACAGTTTCGCTGAATTTTAAGTCGGTAACCTGCGGCCAGAACTTCAATGCGACCCTGAATAAGATTGCCGGAACAGGTATCGAAGTGACTCCTATCTGTCCGACAATGGCAACCGTATGCGCCGGCGGAACCTTCCCGGGTGTGCAGGAATACATTTACCGGGCAACCGTTACACTGCCGCCTTGTTCCGACTGGGTGATGTCATATACTGTTTCCGCCCGCAATGCGGGTATTACTACGATCGTTTCCCCGAGTGCACAGAATATGTACATCGAGGCAAAGCTGAATAACCTCGCTTTCCCTTGTGACAACTCGCCGACTTTTACAAACCGTCCCGTTCCGTTTGTCTGTGTCGGACAGCCTTATTGCTTCAATAACGGCGCAGTTGATCCCGACGGAGATGCTATGGTTTACTCGCTGATCACTCCTAAAACAACTGCGACAACTACCGTTACTTACCTTATACCTTATTCGGCAACGCAGCCGCTTGGATCAGCTCCACCCGTTACATTCAATTCGACAACCGGTGATATGTGTATGACACCGACACTGGTCCAGGTCACGGTCTTTGCCGTTCTTGTATCCACTTATCGTGGGGGAGTTTTTGTCGGCAGTGTTGAACGTGACATTGAGCTGACCACCGTAACCTGCACTAACAGTAATCCTTATCTGAATGGAATAAACAATACCGGTGTGTACACGATGAATGCCTGTGCCGGTGTTCCCATCAGCTTTAATATTCCTTCTTTCGATCCCGACGCACCGCAGATCGTTACACTTACCTGGAATGCCGGGATCGCAGGAGCGTCATTTAATCCCGGAACAGGATCACGTCCGACCGGTGTTTTCACCTGGACGCCAACCCTGGCAGATGTAAGCGCGACACCGCATTGTTTTACCGTTACCTGCAAGGATAATAACTGTCCGTTCCAGGGAAGTCAAACGTATTCCTTCTGTATCACGGTCGGCGGCTTTACAACGACCACATCCGTATCACCGACGATTTGCACAGCAGCGCTCGGTTCTGCGACAGTAACACCAAGCGGCGGAGTGCTTCCATATACCTATATATGGTCGCCTTCCGGCGGAACCGGGCCTACAGCAAGCGGTTTGACAGCGGGCGTTTATACTTATACAGTGCATGATGCAGTAGGCTGTCCGAAAACAGGAACGCTCACTGTGATTGCTAACCCGGGTGGAACAGCGGCTATCAGTGCGTTTACGAATGTCAGCTGTTTCGGTGCCGCAAACGGAAGTGCAACGGTATCGATGTCCGGACCCGCAGTTCCTCCGTTTACTTATTCGTGGGCACCATCGGGTGGAACCGGCGCAACAGCCACAGGGCTCGGGCCGGGAACGTACACCGTGACGGTGACTGATTCACACGGCTGTACATCAACGGCAACACGGGTTATCACACAGCCGCCGGTATTGACAGTTGGTCCTACATTTACGAACGTAGGATGTTTCGGAGGAAGCTCAGGTACAGCAACGGCGACACCGGGAGGAGGGACAGGCCCTTATACTTATCTCTGGATGCCGGGTGCATTTACAACGCCTTCCATCAGCTCCTTGTCTGTCGGCACCTATACAGTGACCGTAAGCGATTCTCACGGATGTACGGTGACGGGAACCGCCAATATTACGCAGCCTCCCGCGCTTTCGATCTCATCAGTTCCTGTTGGAGCGAATTGCGGATTAGCGAACGGGTCTGCTACAGTCAGTGGCTCCGGTGGTTTTGCGCCTTATACATGGTTATGGTCAAACGGACAGACCGGCCCGAATGCGACCGGATTATTAGCAGGAACATATACGGTAACGATCACCGACCTTAATCTTTGCACCGCATCTGCGGCAGTTACGATTCCAAGCATTGCAGGACCGTCTGCTTCGATCGTTTCATTTACGAATGTAGGTTGTAACGGAGGAAACACCGGAAATGCTACGGTTGCTGTAACCGGGGGTACGGGACCATTTACCTATTTGTGGAGCAACGGCCAGACTACGCCGACCGCGAATAACCTGGTCGCAGGCATTTATTCGGTAATATGTACTGATGCACACGGTTGTGTGGCCTCAGCAAACGTCACGATCACACAGCCGACTCCGCTTGTGGCCAACGCTGTAAAAACGAACCCGCTTTGTTTCGGGACGGCAAATGGAACAGCCACCGCAAGCGCGGTGGGAGGGACTTCCCCTTATACTTATTTGTGGACTAGTCCCGGAAGCCCTACAACCGGCGTTGTTACAGGTTTAAGCGCCGGAACCTATTCCTGTACTGTGACCGACTCACATGGATGTACACAGATCGTTTCGGTAACGCTGACAAATCCGCCTACGCTGAGTACTTCCGTCACATCGGTAAATGTATCGTGCAACGGTGCCTGCAATGGAACAGCTACTGCAACGGTGAGCAGCGGAACTCCTCCATATACTTATTTGTGGAATAATCCGGCGGCGCAAACAACAGCAACCGCGACCGGATTATGCGCAGGAAGCTTCACAGTTACGGTAGCGGATGCAAACGGATGTCCTTCGCAAGGCGTTGCAGTGATCACGCAGCCGACAGTTCTTACAAATACCGTTACATCGTCGGGTAATCTTACCTGCTATGGTGTATGTACAGGGTTTGCGCAGGTAACACCGGGAGGTGGAACACCGCCTTATTCCTATAGCTGGTCTCCTTCCGGCGGAAGCACCGCAACCGCATCATCGCTTTGCGCAGGAACCTATTCCTGTACTGTAACGGATTCGAAAGGCTGTACGGCAATCGCCACCGCGACTATTACACAACCGCCTCAGCTGATTGCAACGGTAACCGGAACAGATATAAACTGTTTCGGATCATGCGACGGGACCGGAACGATTGCATTTTCCGGCGGAACACCGCCATATACTTTTCTTTGGACTCCCAGCTTACTGACCATCTATAATCCGATAACGCTTTGTCCGGGTGTGAACACCGGAGCCGTAACCGATTCTCACGGATGTACAGCAAGCGGAAGTGTTACGTTGGTGCAATCGTTCACGCCGGTGACTGTTGCGATCAGCACAATACCATCAAACTGCGGACAATCGAATGGTGCTGCATGTGCTACACCAAGCGGCGGGCTCGGGCCCTATACTTACATCTGGAATGATCCTTCAGTAACACAAGCATCTTGTGCCGATAGTATTCCCGCAGGCACTTACAGCGTCGACGTGATGGACGCGAATGGCTGCGTTGTAACAGCAGTTGCGAATATTAATGATATTACCGCTCCGACTCTTGCTGTCGTTTCCCATACAGATCTGCTTTGTTTCGGTTTAACGAACGGAACAGCGACAACAACGATCAGCGGCGGAGTAACACCTTATAATATACTTTGGACCCCGGGCGGACAAACTGTTCAGAACCCGACCAACCTGGCTGGCGGTGTGAATACAATGACTGTAACGGATGCAGCGGGATGCGTTTCGTCGATCTCGGTTACGATCCTGGAGCCTCCTGCTATCAACCATGCGATCACCGCTATTAACAATGTCAGCTGTTTCGGTGCTTGTAACGGAAGCGCTACGATCTCTGCAAACGGCGGCACCGGGGCATTGGCTTATCTCTGGAGCGATCCTGCAGCACAGACTGTAACAACTGCTACCGGATTGTGTGCCGGTAACTTCAACGTAGTGATCACCGATGCTAACGGATGTACTGCTGTCGATTCGCTTACGATCATCGCACAGCCGGGTACACTCGCAATCACCAGCAGTACTGTTACAAACATTACCTGCTTTGGGGATGCTGATGGAAGCATTACGACCAGTGAAACAGGCGGAACTCCTTTTTATACCTTCGCGTGGACCCCGTCCGGCGGAAGCTCACCGATCGCGACCGGCCTGGCTCCCGGAACTTACACCTTAACGGTTACCGATCAGAACGGCTGCAGCACGAACCAAAGCTGGGGCATCACGCAACCTCCGCTGTTAACGGATGCAAACAGCCTGGTTTCCGCAACCTGCAGCCAGGCAAACGGATCAGCAACGATCACACCTGCCGGCGGAACCAGCCCGTATGTATATCAATGGAATGATGCGTCCCTGCAAACGACACCGACTGCAAGCGGACTTCTTGCCGGAACATACAGCGTAATTGTCACCGACTCACACGGATGTACAGTCACTCAGAATTATGTTGTGAATGACCTTTCCGGCCCGGTGATCGATACGATGACATCGGCTTCAGTTCTGTGCTTCAGCGGAAATACAGGTTCCGCGACGGTTGTTGTTACGCCGGGTACCGGAACGGCTCCGCTTACGTATGATTGGAATCCGGGTACACAGGTCAATTCTACAGCAACGTCGCTTACAGCAGGCACCTACAGTGTGATCGTTACTGACGCGAACGGCTGTTCGGCAACAGGAGTTGTAACTGTCAACCAGCCGCCGTTGCTTCAGCTTTTTGTGAGCCTCAACGATACGATCTGCTATGGTGATACCACTTCCGTTTATGCAACGGCGTCCGGTGGTGTTCCTGCGTACAACTATTTCTGGGTCGGAGCTTCCGGAGCAGGATTCAGCGGAGGCGGTCCTCACCTGGTCAATCCGCCATCGACAATCATGTATACTGCATTGGTACTGGATAATAACGGCTGCAGCGCCGGTCCATTCGATATGACCGTGTTTGTAAAACCACCGTTGAATGTGGTTGCGTCCGATACTGCGGTATGTGCGGGAGATCCCGCGCTGATCTGGGCAACAGGAAGCGGCGGAACCGGTGTAGGCTATACGTATTCATGGGACAACGGAAGTACAAATGCTTCGCAAACGCTAACACCACCGGGTGTGACGAATTATATCGTTACGGTTTCGGACGGATGTTCAGCGCCTGCAAGCGATACGTCTACTGTGCAGATCAATCCCGGCTCGATCGGGATACTGCAGGGATTACCGACACTGGGTTGTCAGCCGCTGACGGTAACTTTTGTCGGCGGAAGTAATAACGGCGTTTCCTATGCATGGGATTTCGGAGATGGAAATACCGGTTCGGGTGCGAACACCAGCAATACCTATTTCTATCCAGGAACGTACGATGTTTCATTGACAATTACGACTGCGGCCGGATGTACTACATTGATCGACAGCATCGATTATGTAACAGTGAATCCGTTGCCGGTTGCAGCCTTCACCGCAACACCAAACCCCGTATCATCACTGTCACCGTTTGTTTCGTTCATCGATCAGTCCACTGTAACGATCACGAGCTGGAGCTGGGATTTTGGAGATCAAAGTACAACAGCGGATACCTCTTCCGCTCAGAACCCTGTCTACCAATACCCGGGAGCCGGATCTAACGTTGTGACGCTGATCGTAATGAATAACTTCGGATGCTATGATACGGCACAATCTGTTGTAGATGTGCTCGATGATTTTGTGTTCTATGCGCCAAATGCATTCACTCCCGATGGAGACGGAGTGAATGACGTGTTCCTTCCGAAAGGAATCGGTTTTGATTTTAATACATTTACCATGATGATCTTTGATCGCTGGGGAAATATGATCTATCAGCAGGATGAATATGGAAAAGGATGGGACGGAAGGGCGAACGGCGGAAGTGAGATCGCGCAAATTGATGTTTATGTCTGGAAGGTGAGCCTGAAGGATAACCAGGGGCGCTTTCATAAATACATCGGGCACGTAACGATCGTTAAATAGAGTAACGATTAAAACTGAAAATTCCCCAAATCAACCTTTGGGGAATTTTCTTTTTTGCTTGAACTAAATTCCCTTACATTCGTATAAAATTTGACAGGTGTCAATTATGAAACAAGCTACCCGGAAGGTCTTTCTTCTTTTTGTTTCTGTTTTTTTTCTTTCCAGCACACGGGCTCAATCGGTAGGAGGGACAACAGCAGGTGCTGCTACCTATTGCTCCACAACTAATTCCGGTTTCGTTACTGTTTCCGGGTATACAGGCTCAATTCTTAACTGGCAAAGTTCTACCGACGGCGGTATTACCTGGAGCACCATCGCAAATACAACCGCTAACCAGACCTATTTTAACCTGGCTCAAACGACCTGCTATCAAGCCGTTGTACAAAACGGGTTATTCCCGCCGGATACTTCAACCACTGTATGTATTACCATTTATCCGGCCAGCGTGGGTGGAACATTAAGCGGGGGAGGAACGTTTTGTGCGGGCACCGGTCCAGGAAGTATAACGCTGGCAGGCTACACCGGAAATATCCTGTACTGGCAGTCTTCGACTAACGGCGGTGCAACATGGTCCACGATCGCGAATACCACGCCGGTGGAGAGCTATTTGAATATTACAACGAGTACATTGTATTGGGCGATCGTTCAGAATGGACCGACTTGTCCGACCGATACATCCACACAGGTTTCATTTACGGTATCACCTGCAACGGTCCCGGGTTCCATCAGCGGAGCGGCATCGGTCTGTTCAACAGCGAATGCCGGAATTCTTACGCTTTCAGGGTATACAGGATCCGTGATCGGCTGGTCATCTTCCACTACAGGTGGCCCTCCCTGGACGCCGATCGCGAATACTACACCTTTGCAATCTTATTTCAATTTACCGGTAACCACTTATTACCATGCGATCGTGCAAAGCGGAACATGTCCGCCGGATTCAACCGCTGATGTCGTAATGACGGTTAGTCCTCCCACAGTGGCCGGCACGATCACCGGCGGCGGTTTATTCTGCGGAGTTCCGGCAACAGGAACCTTAACGCTTGCAGGATATACCGGCTCGATCACCGGCTGGATCTCGTCGACAACATCCGGTGCCAGCTGGACGTCGATCGCCAATACGACTCCGACTGAAAACTATACGACGCTTCCTACGACAACCTGGTATACGGTGATCGTTCAAAGCGGTGGCTGTCCGGCTGATACCGCGAATATTGAAATTGTGGATGTAGCGCCCAATACCGTTGCGGGAACGATCTCTGCGAGCACGAGCGTTTGTCCCGGGATCAACAATGACTCTTTACTGCTGACCGGTAACGTCGGCAGCGTATTGGGATGGATCTCTTCAACCGATGGGGGAGTGACCTGGACGCCGATCGCGAATACAACGACAACGCAATTGTACTCCGGTCTCACCACAACGACAATGTATGCTGCCATCGTGCAAAGCGGCTCCTGTGCTATCGATACGGCTACAGCGGTTACAGTGAGTGTTTTTGCTCCGTTCGCTGTTTTTGCGGGAAACGATACAACGATCCTGCTTGGGCAAACGGCTGCGTTCAATGGGGTTGGAAGCGGAATTCCTTTCTGGTCGCCGGGCGCAACATTGAATAATCCGAATATCTTTACCCCGGTTGCAACACCCGCTACCACTACTACCTATACACTTTTCGTGACCGACATTAATGGCTGTGTGAACAGTGATGATATTGTCGTAACAGTTACGCTGCCGATATTCAATGGAATAGTTTCCAACCTGTTTACACCGAACGGCGACGGAACAAATGATTTCTGGTACATCCAGAACATTCAGAATTTTCCGGATAATGAAGTGCTGGTCTATAATATTTACGGCGATCAGGTGTATGAGAAAAAAGGCTATAACAACGATTGGGCCGGCACTTATAACGGCGCGGATCTGCCTGACGGAACGTATTTTTATGTTCTGCGCTTTGACAAATCATCACGCATCGTAAAAGGATCGATCGATATCCTGAGAAAATAATGAAAAAGGTATTTTATATATTTCTGCTGATCTCTGCTTCGCTCCATGCGCAGCAGGTGGGAATGTACAGTCATACTTTTTTCAAGCCGATGCTTTTTAATCCGGCGTTTACCGGAAAAGATGACGCTACTAATGCGATGGTGATCAGCAGGGCGCAATGGACCGATATCAATGGTGCGCCGCAGCTTAACCTTGCAAGTCTCGATGGAAATATCGTCGATAAGAAAGTCGGATTGGGGATCATGCTTGTCAGCGATAAAAAGGGGATCACGAACCGGACCGGTGGGGAAGTGTATTATTCTTACCGTGTGAACATCAATGACGACATGCATTTGCGCTTCGGTGTTTCACTTGGAGTGGTGGAACATACGGTTGATTTTTCGAAAGCGATAACGGAAACATCGAATGATCCGACGCTTTTTACAGACAAGCAGAGCAAAGTGATCTTCAATGGAAATGCAGGTTTAGGCCTGGTATGGAAAGAGCTGGAATTTGGTTTTGCAGTTCCGCAGCTCATTGGAAACAAAGTGAATTATGCAGACACAAGCAATGTCAGATCCACCTATTCGCAGGTGCGTCATTACATGGGATCGCTGAAATACAGCTTGCCGCTCTCAAAGGAGAAAGGCATGTATATTACTCCCTGTGCGATCATTCGTTTTATTCCGAATACACCTTTTCAATATGATGCCGGCATTAACTTCGAGTGGCGCAATAAATTCTGGATCGGCGCGGCGTATAAGAGCGCTTATGCTGTAAGTGCGAATGTAGGCTTTGCCGTGCACAAGCAGCTTTCCGTGGGTTATTCTTATGATATTATTACCGGCAGCATCGGTAAATATTCCGGCATGGCGCACGAACTGATGATCAATTTCAGGTTTGGCCGAAAGAAAGCGGAGGAAGAAAGGAAAGATGATAAGCAGCTTAAAAATGCGATGTACGAAAGTAAGCTGGATAGCTTGCAGGACGAGCTCGAGATCAGCAGGACCAAGGAAAGGCAGCTCGGTGATAAGGTGGATCAGCTGAGCAGGCAGATGGAGCAAATGAAGACCCAGCAGCAGACACCGGTCCAATACCAGAATCAGAATCAGCCGCCGGTCAATAATAACCAGCAGGTAGTGCCGCAGAATAATAATCAGCAGGGACAGAATCAGAATCAGTCACAGCCTCAGAATAACAGCGGTGCTCCGACCGGCAATCAGAATGCGGCGGTGGCAGATGAAAGTCCGAATAAACGTTTTGAGAACGGTGCGCTGATCGTTTCGGGAAAAACATCCGAGTTCAAGGATGATGGAGGAATTCATCCGCCGAAAGGATATTATGTAGTGATCGGAACCTATTTTTATCGTGATCTTGCCGTAGCGGAAGCGCAGCGGTTCGTTGCGAGAGGCTATAAAACAACGGATTGGGTTTACTCGGGTCCGAAGAATTACAATTACATCTTCATGTTCAAGCTGAAGACCAAGGAAGAAGCAATGGAGAAGCTAAAGGTTGCGAGGGACGCGGGGGTCAAAGATGCCTGGATCCAGGAGATCACCGATTAGTCAAGCGCATGGCAGGTGACCCAGTACTTGTAGCCTACAATGGCCATTTCCCATTTTTTGAGACCTTTCAGATCACGTTTGTAATATTTGGGCAATACGGCCTTATTGATGGCGGCGAGGAACTTAAAAAAGCTCTTTTTCATACTTCAAAGGTAAGGAAATGCGGAGTAACACTAAAATTTTAGTAAAATCCATTGCCTTTTCCCGATAAATTTGTATATTTGCAATCCAAAATTTAAAAACCCACTAACGCGAGGGCTAAGGTGGATAAAAACAAAATAAGATGAAACCAGGAATACACCCAGAAAACTATCGTTTTGTAGTTTTCAAGGATTTGAGCAATGACTACGCATTTTTGACAAAATCTTGCGTTGAGTCCAAAGAAACGATCAAGTGGACAGATGGTAATGAGTACCCGGTTGTAAAACTGGAGATCTCTCACATGTCGCACCCTTTCTATACAGGTAAAGTGAAGCTTGTCGACACAGCAGGACGCGTGGATAAATTCCGCAGCCGTTACAAGAAAGCAGAAAAATAATATTCCTATACCGGAATCAAGGATCCCTCATCATTCAACTGGTGAGGGATTTTTTTTGTCCGGCTTAGCTCCGCAGGAGCTTAGCCGGACATATCCCGGCTCCGCCGGGATCTACTTTTTGATCACTAATTCTCCGAAGCGGACTTAGCCGGAAGCCGGGATCTGGTTTTTAATCTTGAATTCTCCGAATGGCTCCGCCGGGATCTACTTTTTGAATTCTCCGCAGCGGACTTCGCCGGAAGCCGGGATCTGGTTTTTAATCTTGAATTCTCCGAATGGCTCCGCCGGGATCTACTTTTTGATCACTAATTCTCCGCAGCGGACTTAGCCGGAAACCGGGATCTGGTTTTTGATCATCAAATTATAGCCGGGAACCGAACGACTTCGCCGGAAGCCGGAATCTACTTTTTGATCATCAAATTCTTCGCAGTGAGCTCAATCTGTATCCGATTAATGAAAGAAAGCCTGCCTGATCGGACATGTGCAAAAAACTAATTTGATAATCTCAATAAAAAACATACTTTTGAGAACCTATTATCTAAAACTCATTTTATGAATATACACGAATATCAAGGGAAAGCAGTATTGAAAGGTTTTGGTGTTGCGATCCAGGAAGGTATTGTTGCGGACAGCCCGGAAGGAGCCGTAGAAGCTGCAAAAGAACTTCAAAAGCAGACCGGAACCGGCTGGTGGGTGGTGAAATCGCAAGTTCATGCCGGTGGCCGCGGTAAAGGGAAAATTCTCGGTACGGAGCAGCGCGGGATCCAGCTGGCAAAATCACTGGATGATGTAAAATCGATCTCTTCGAATATTCTCGGAAAAAACCTCGTAACGGCTCAGACGAGCGCAAAAGGAAAAACCGTAAATAAAGTGCTGATCGCGCAGGATGTTTATTATCCGGGTGAAACGCCTACTAAAGAATTTTATGTGAGCGTTCTGCTCGATCGCGCTAAGGGCCGTAACATCATTATGTACTCTACCGAAGGCGGAATGGATATCGAAACGGTAGCGCACGACACACCTCACCTGATCTTCAAGGAGGAGATCGATCCTAAAGTGGGATTACGCGATTTTCAGTGCCGCAAAGTAGCATTCAATCTCGGACTATCCGGCGAGGCATTCAAGCAGATGACAAAATTTGTGGCGGCGCTTTACAAGGCATATGAATCAACCGATTCTTCGATGTTCGAGATCAATCCTGTTCTTAAAACTTCCGATAATAAGATCATAGCAGTGGACTCGAAGGTTTCCCTGGATGGAAATTCACTTTTCCGTCATCCTGACCTGGCTGCTTTGCGCGATAAAACAGAAGAAGATCCTACTGAAGTGGAAGCCGGAGAGCATGATCTGAATTATGTGAAGCTGGATGGAAACGTAGGTTGTATGGTGAACGGAGCCGGACTGGCAATGGCAACCATGGACATTATCAAATTATCGGGCGGTGAGCCTGCAAACTTCCTGGACGTAGGAGGAACAGCCAACGCAGCACGCGTTGAACAGGCTTTCCGGATCATCCTGAAAGATCCGAATGTAAAAGCGATCCTGGTGAACATCTTCGGTGGTATCGTTCGCTGTGACCGTGTTGCGCAGGGGATCGTGGATGCATACAAGAATATGGGATCCATTAAAGTTCCTATTATCATTCGCTTGCAGGGAACCAATGCCGTAGAAGCGAAAAAGATCATCGACGAATCAGGACTGAAAGTGTATTCTGCAATCGCCTTGCAGGAAGCTGCCGACCTGGTGAAGAAAGTAGTGAGTTAATAATAAAAAATAAAATATGAATTCTGAAAAAAGGACTTTCGGGTCCTTTTTTTATTGAAAAAAAGCAACATGAAAAAAGCACTCCTGATCATTACAGCATTATGTTTTATCGCAACTGCAGGCATCGCACAGCAGTACCAGGTGAAACAGGAACTATCGGTGTCTTGCGGTCCCAGTGCCGGAAAGATCAAGAATAAAAATATCACAGAAGATAAATATAAAACGGTTGACGACAAGAACGGATTTAACCTGGATCTGCTTTATACCCGCTATATCCACAACAGCGGTGTTGGCTTGTCGCTGGGAGTCGGTTATTCCACTTATCACCAGCTGATCTACCAGAAAGGCCTGATTGAGAATTTCAGCCAGACGGACAAGGATGGTAACCTGTATGATGAATGGATCGATTCCGATATGAAGTATGAGAATAAGATCGGTACGATCGATATTCCGGTTAACCTGCATTTTATTTTCGGGAAGTCGCAAACCTACGACGGTGTGATCGATATCGGGGTGGTGAATCACTTTCTCGCAAACACGGAAAGCTCTGAAAAAGGAAGTATCGAGAACATGGGTAAGTATGATACCGGCAATCCTTATTTTGCTGCAATTTCCCAGAACAATTCCTACTATGACTACCATGTGGAGTTTCACGATTCAAAATACACTGATCGCTACAGCCGGTACGGGCTATCACTGCATTTCGCTGCGGGACTGGCAATAGCAATGAACGAGAGACTTTCTTTCAAAACACAGTTGTACACGAATATCGGCGTAACAGATGTAGCTGCGAAGGATCTTCGCGGCGAGAAGTATGTAAACGTGATCAATCTGAAGTCTGATTACGAAAAAACAAAGCTTTTTGCTGCAGGGATCAATATTGGCTTTGTGATCAAGCTGGGGAACTAGCTCAGAATTTCAGAAGCTCTTCATATAATTCGCGGAGGGGCAGTCCCATCACATTAAAATAGGTGCCTTCGATCTTATCGATGCCGACATAACCGACCCATTCCTGGGCTCCGTAGGCTCCAGCTTTATCATAAGGCTTGCAGGTAGTAACATAATGCTCGATCTCCTGCTGTGTAAGCTCTTTGAAGAAAACTTTTGTGACTGCGTAGAATGATCGTTTCTTTGTCTTTGACCGGAGACAAACACCGGTATACACTTCGTGCATTTTGCCGGATAGCAATTTCAGCATGCGGACAGCATCATTGAAGTCTTCGGGTTTATTCAACACCTGTCCGTTGATCCAAACAACCGTATCCGCAGTGATAACGATCGTATCATCGTTCAGCTCTTCGTCAAATGCATCTGCTTTTTTTTCGCAAAGGAATAAAGGAATCTCCTGTGCCTTCAGTTCAGGCGGAAAGCTTTCATCCACTTCTTTCGTGCGGACCTCGAATTCGAGACCCAATTCTTTCAGGAGATATTGCCTTCTCGGGGATTTGGAAGCGAGAATGAATTTATATTTTTTCAGATCGTCAAATTGCATGCAGGTAGTCGTGAAGAATGGACCAGCCGAACACCAGCAGGTAGCAGATGCCCATCAGCATAATGAATTTTGAAAAGTTTCCGGCAAAGCGAAAATCTTTTTTTGTCTGCGCTGCCCGGATCCGGAAGATCAGGAACAAGAGCGGAAGCTGAAGCGCGATACAGAAATACACAAAGGACTTTATGTCGTCGATCAGCAGGAATTCCCGCTGGATCGCTCCAAGACAAAGGATGGTACAGAACGTAATAAAGATCGCAATACCTTTTGAAGCTTTTACACCGATCACGATCGGCATCGTTTTACAGCCATATTCCCGGTCACCCTCCATGTCTTCGATATCTTTAATGATCTCACGAAGCAGGGTAG
Source organism: Bacteroidia bacterium (assembly GCA_045805205.1). GTDB lineage: Bacteria > Bacteroidota > Bacteroidia > 2-12-FULL-35-15 > 2-12-FULL-35-15 > 2-12-FULL-35-15. The sequence continues at coordinate 163,389 of JBJMLR010000005.1, forward strand.
TAATAAATGCGAAAAAGGAAAGTGCAAACACATACTCCCATACAGAGTGGAAGCTCAGGTCCTCCTGGATAGGCAAGTACCTGCGATAGGCAGGAAGCAGCTCATAAACGACCACGATCAGTGGTACAAGAGAAGTAAACAAGGCGATAACGATGTTGCCAACGAGGAACTGCCTTTTGAAAGTGGTGGAGTAGAACCACAATCCGCCGGCACAAATGAAGTGTACAAGTGTCAGTCGCCAGAAGCCGATGCTCCAGGAAACATAGAACGCGATCAGGATCGCTAAAAAATTAATGACCGTATGTGCGCCAATGGCGACGCGGCGCTTAATGCCTTTATCGATCACCAGGCGCTCCGGTTTATTGACCTTGTCAATGCGGACATCAAAATAATCATTGATAATATAGCCTGCGGCGGCGATCATCACCGTAGAAAGCACCAGCAAAAAAAACTGGAGGTTGCTCAACTGAAGCTCATAGTACGTGCTGTTTACCTGGATCAACGGAAAGACCAGGAACCAGCGAACCACATATTGCGTGAAAGCAATAATGAGCAGGTTTTGAACTCTTATCAATCTTAGGAAGGCAATCATTTTATCAAAAGAACATTTAACGGTTTAGATCTCGTTTTAACTGTTTACCAAACAAACCCTTCTTTGTTAAACCAATGGCCATGCAAACGCATGACCTGTTCGATCACATCGCGGACAGCACCTTCACCGCCTTTTTTATCGGAAATGTATATAGAAATATCCTTGATCTCCGGTGCGGAATCGGCAGGGCAGGTCGGGATCCCGATCCGCTGCATAACTTCATAGTCGGGCAGATCATCTCCCATGTACAAAACCTCTTCCGGCTTGATATCGTAAATGGAAATAAATTCGTTGTACTGATCGATCTTGGATTCTGTGCCAAGGTAAACGTCGGTAATTCCAAGGCCATTCAATCGTTTACGAACCATTTCCGATCTGCCGCCGGAGATGATCGCAACCTTGTAACCTTTTTTCACAGCCAGCTGAAGTGCATAGCCATCTTTGATATTCATTACGCGGACCTGCTCTCCGTCGGGCATCAGTGTAACAGAGCCGTTAGTGAGCACGCCATCCACATCAAAAATAAATGCTTTAACGCGATCCAGCCGGCTTTTGAAATTTTCCATCTCTGCTAAATTACAATTTTTTATCAGTTTCGATAATGCTTGCAGAGAGAAGCTGGTAGATCGAGCGGAGCTTTTTGTCGTGCTTCAGCAGCTTAAGATGAGCTTTGATCGTTTTTAAGTCTCCGCGGGCCGCCGGTCCTGTTTGCATTACTGAAGGAGAAGCATTCTGAACTTTTTCAGCCGTTTCCATGATGAGCGGTTTCAACAGATCGAAGGACATTTTTTCTGAGCTGAGGATCAATTCAGCAATACGATACATGTGATTGCTGAAGTTGCAGGCAAATACAGCGGAAAGGTGAAGTGCCCTTCGCTGTTCCGAGCTTACGGCCTGAATATGTCCGCTGATGCTTCCGGCAACTTTTGCGAGAAGTCCGGCAGCAGCTTCACTGTTGGATTCCAGGCAAAGCGGTACGTTTTTGAAATCTGTCTTTTGGCTTTTTGAAAACGTCTGAAGCGGATAAAGTACACCGATGTTCTTCGAGGACTTCTTTAAAACATTCATTTTAACGCTTCCGGAGGTATGAACGACAACCTGGTCCTTCAGGTGAAGCTCCCCCGATACCGTTTCGATCGCGTCGTCCTTTACCGCAATAATATAGAGGGTTGCATCTTTCCTGATCTTTTTGATCTCACCGGTACTTTCTGCACCAAGCGTTTTCGCCAGGAGCCTGGCTGTTTTTCCGCCCGGGCTGTATACCTGTATGATCTGATGGCCTGATCTTTTCAAAGCAATACCGAGATGCGTGGCGAGGTTGCCCGCGCCGACCAGGACGATATTTTCCTTTTTTGCCATGTTTTATTTCTGTCTGCGCAGACGTTCGAGAATAGACAGAATTGTACCGATCGCCATGACGATACAGCCGATCCAGAGAATATTGATATAAGGGAATTTTATCGCCTGCATGACGATGAAGTCCTTTTCATTTTCTTTCTTCTCCTGCATCGAGATCTTGATCTTGCCATCCTGCGGATTGATCTCCCAGAAGTTGAGGCGGATCCCGAGTTCATTTATCGTATCCGGAATGGCTCTTACCGTATTGTTATGGATCACGTATACTGGGGTTGCAGGGTAGGTTGTTTTTGCCTGCAGCTTCTTTGTCGTGTTATTGAATTCCATCACCAGCGCACGCATATGTGCCATCACCGCTATGTCATTCGGTTCCAGCTTGTAGGCTGAACGGTCAAATGCGGTAGAAAGAGAGTCGAAGATAATAAGCGATTTTGCCGAATAAAGGCTGTCCCCTTTTTTCAGGGAATGATCCGAAGGAGCGCCATAATCATCGGTTGAATCTTTGTCTTTCTTTTGAAAATCAACCAGTGCGTACGTTACGTGCGTGTATACGTCGAACGTCGGAAAATGACGTGTGTCAGGTTCCGCAACATTACCCATTCTCGGGTTGAGCTGTAACCGGGGAGCGAGGCTGAATTCCTTTTTATAGTTTCCATGCTCATCACGGGTAAAGTAGTCCACATCAAAGAATACATTGATCCCTTCTTTTCTTCTTCCTGTAAAAGTCACCCAGTAAGGGCCCATGTTGAGTGTGTCGCCTTCTGTAAGAAGTGAATTCTCGCTTCCCGAAATATCCTTTGAAAGGCTTTCGATGCTGGTTCCCGAAGTATTGAAAGAGAAAATATCTTTTTTAGAAGTAGAAACCAGTGCACCAAGAAGCACCAGTCCAAAACCGATGTGAGCGATAGAAGCTCCGGCTTTTCTGATCTTCCCGCGCAGCACCCGGATCATGTAATGAAAGTTGGCGACGACAGCAAAAATGGATGAAAAAAGTAAGATCGAATAATACCGGTTATGGAAGCCGATGAGGAATGCAAACCCGATCGCAAGCACAATAGAAATAACAAACGGCACAGCGATCCTTTTATAAAACTCTTTTACATCCGTGTTTTTATACTTGAAGAATTGTCCGACAGCGATCAGCAGCGTTACAACAAATGCGAAAGGCAATTGCCAGTTATTGTAAAATTTGATCACTTCTTTAAGCGGAGCTTTGTTCATGCCAAAGATCTTGTTCCATACGGGAATCGAGGTATAGAACATGATCTGGAACGACGAAACAAGGAGGACAACAGCTCCGACAAACATCCAGAATTCTCTTGACCATACGCCTTCTTCTTCAGTAACTCTTGGAAAGTGTTTCCAGCGTGCGAACAGCAGCACAATGCTGATCAGCATAAAGAAGAACAGGTATACGAGCAATTGTCCGGACATGCCCAGATCGGTAAATGCATGAACGGAGGTTTCGCCGAGGATCCCGCTCCTGGTCAGGAACGTAGAGTAAAGGATCAGGATAAACGTGAGGATCGCTAAAAAGAATGCAGTGAAAAGCGACTGTCCCTTATTCCGGTTGATGAGCATGAGGTGAGCCGCTCCAACCAATGTCAGCCAGGGAACCAGCGACGCATTCTCAACCGGGTCCCAGGCCCAGAAGCCGCCGAAGCTGAGTGCTTCATATGCCCAGGCACCGCCCATCAGGATCCCGACACCAAGAACGGCGACGCCTGCAAAGGTCCAGGATAAAGCCGGCTTGAGCCATTCGTTAAACTTCTTCTTCCATAACCCGGCAATCGCGTAAGCGAACGGAACAACGGTAAGTGCAAAGCCGAGGAACAGGGTAGGAGGATGGATGGTCATCCAGTAATTCTGCAGGAGCGGATTCAGGCCTCTTGGAGAAAAACCGGGAACATGTTCGATCTTCTGTAAGTAATCCGGTATTTGAAAGAAAGGGAAGTTTTTAAAATCCGGGTTCTCCCTGATGAGAATGGTAAAAGGATTACTGCCGAGATGGTAATCCGAAATGTTGATCCCGAGCAGCATGGAAGCAAGGAATACCTGCACCAGCGCGATCGTGGTCATGACAGGTGCTTCCCATTCTTTTGCCGTACGCTGCAATATCAATCCGATCACACAATGCCAGAACGTCCAGAGCAGGAAGCTTCCTTCCTGTCCTTCCCAGAAGCAGGAGAGGATGTAGCGCATCGGCATCTCGCGGTTGCTGTGCTGCCAAACATACTGGTACTCGAAATAATGATTCCAGAGCATCACGAAAAGCGTTCCGAGAATACCGAAAACACTCAGGCTGTGAAGCCGGAAAGAAATACGTGCGATTTTTTTCCAGGAAAGAGCTTCGTCATTTTCACGCGAAGCGAAAAAATAGGAAATGGAAGCCAGCAGCGCAAAAACGAAGGAAAGGATGACAAAAGTATTTCCGATTTTTCCGATTGCAAGATGTTCTCCAACGAATTCCATGTTCTTGTTTGTGGATTTTTAGAATTTGATTTGCAGTTCTGTAATGAATATTAATTCTAAATTCCCCAGCTCTGAAATTAGTTGTTTTCTGCAGTCACCGGCTGCGGGCTGCTCCCGTTGTATTTTGACGGACATTTCATCAGGATATCAGATGCATCAAACTGCTGTCCCTGCATTTTTCCGATCAGCACGATCTGCTCGGAGCGGTCAAAATCCTGCGGCTTGGTTTTGTGAAGGATCACTTTGCACTCGGTTCCCTTATTGTCGGCCATGTAAAAGCTGAAAATATTGGCGTCTGATTTCGGGTCATAGCTCTGCGGACGAAGACTGTCGTTTTTGATCAGCTTTCCGACAACGTGAAACTCACTGTCCGGTTCTTTTGCCGCTTCTGCAAAGCTTGCATAGGTACTGGTGTTGTTCAGTGTTGTGAAGATGGCACCGATCGCAACTGCGATGATGATGATGCCGAGTATGTGAATTTTTTTCATGTTACGGATAACGGATCTTTATGAATCTACTAATTACGGATGTCTACAAATTTGCAACCTGTGTTTATGCTGTGTGTTATTGGAACGCGGATCAAAAGGGTCTTTATGAATCTACTAATTACGAATTTGCACATTTGCACATTAATTTTTCTTTTCCAATCTGCTGATCTTCCTGTCCAATATCACCAGGTAAGCGGCGATCCCGATAAAAATGATCCCCATCACGGCTACCACGACATAGATCTTTCCACTTTGGTAAAGACCCGTTGCCATTTCCACCGGCGGATTACTATCCTGTGCGAAGCAGGTTCCTGCCACTGCAAGCAACAGTATCGACAAGATTATTTTTCTGAATTTATTCATTGAACAATTTTCTTCTGTTAAGTTTTTCAATTCTTACCCTTAGTGTAAAGATCCACACAGTAAGAAGGATCCAGCCGATCACAGCAGGGTAAAAGACCATCCGCATATGATTGTCGAGATCGTAGCTGTTAAAACCCGGATTTCCACCGTTACCGGGATGAAGTGAATCATTCATCCGGGGAAGGATCATCAGGAAGACGATCAGCAGCACATATGCAAAAATATTGTAGACAGCAGAAATGCGTGCTCTTTTTTGTTCTTCATCGATTGAGCCGCGGAGAACAAAATATGCGATGTAGATCAGCATCGTGATCGCTGCGCCATTCAGCTTTGTATCAGCAACCCACCAGGCACCCCAGGTGTATCTGGCCCAGAGTGAGCCGGTGATAAGGCCGAGTGTACCAACCAGCATTCCGGCGTTTGCTGCCTGATTTGCAATAATATCACTTTGCATGTCATTGTCTCTGAGGTATTTTATGCTGTAATACAAGGACACAAACAATATGGTCATCATGGAAAACCACATAGGAACATGAAAGTAGAGATTTCGGATCGTTTCATGAAGAATGGGCTGGGCAGGCACAGGTACAAGGAATCCAGCCAGGACTACATAAAGAAGCGACAAGACAGCGAGCGTTTTACCGATCAGCGAAATTGTTTTCTGTTCGAAATTCAGAATTGCAAATAAAAAGGCCGGAACAGGCGAGAAAAAGATGGAAATAAGAAGTCCGAGATCGAAACCGATTTTCCGTTTCTTACAGAAATAAACCACTGCGACCGTCAGTCCGATATAGATTACTATAGATAAAAGCGTCTTCATTTCATAATGCCGGCTAATCGCGCCAAAGGTAGCGAAATAAGAGATAGGAAAGTGCGGTGATGATCACATTTAAAAACAACAGAACAGCCAGATAGTTCAGGTCCCAGCGCTCCAATCCATCGATCGCATTTTTCGACAGTTTGATGAGGACCATCAGCAGGGGGATCATGATCGGAAAGCTCAGGATCGCCATCAGCGTGAAGTTGTTTCCCGCTTTTGAAGCGATGGCCGATACCATGGTCAGCAGCGATGAAAATCCAACAGTTCCGCAGAACAGCGTCACCAGGAAAAGAGGCAGATCCTGGATAATATTCCCGATAAATAGGGTATAAGCTCCCAGGCATAATCCCGATAGCACCAAAAGAAGCAGGGAATTATAGAGGATGCGTGAAATGATCACTGCCTGGGGACTTACCAGTGTATAAAGGTAGAGCAAACGGCCGCGTGATTCACCGATAAAGCTCTTTGCGACGGCATTGATGGATGCAAAAAGCAGGATGATCCAGAACAAAGCATTCCAGGTGGCAGGCGTAACGATCTTTTTGAAGGAAAGATAACTGACAAAAACCGTCGAGACCACATAAAGAAGAATTCCGCCCAGCGCATACTTATTGCGCATTTCGAGCTTCAGCTCCTTGATGAAAAGATGTTTTATATGTGACCCCGGCATTTGTTTGGTAAAGATAAGGCTCAAAATGACATGGCAGAACAAATTTTAAAGCAACAAAAACAGTTTCCGCTTGTTTTTCGTACATTTGATCAACAGTTGTCAGTAGACAATTGAGTAGACAATTTAACCTTATCCAGTATGAAACTAAAGCTCGCCGCGATCATAGTGCTATTTGTTGCCTGTAAAACTACAGTGCCTACCACCGCTGCTTCACCGGAAGCATCGAAACAATTCTATGATCTGAAAGCAAAGACCATTGACGGACAGGATTTTAATTTTTCCGATCTTAAGGGAAAAAAAGTAATGATCGTAAATACGGCTTCCAAATGCGGGTTTACGCCACAGTACAAGGACCTGGAGGAGCTTTATAAAACGTTCAAGGATCAGAATTTCGTGATCCTCGGCTTCCCCTCAAACGATTTTGCAAGGCAGGAGCCGGGAACAAACACAGAGATCAAGGAGTTTTGTACAAAAAATTACGGTGTTAGTTTCCAGATGATGGAAAAGATCGAGGTAAAAGGAGATGGAATGGATCCTGTTTATCGCTGGCTGACTTCCAAAGAATTGAACGGCAAAGTAGACTCTTCTGTTAAGTGGAACTTTCAGAAGTACCTGATCGATGAAACCGGAAACCTTGTTGATATTGCCTATTCAGAAGAGGTTCCGATGTGCGACAAGATCGTCAACTGGATCAAGGGAACAGATAAAAAGTGAAAAGTAAAAAGGGAGACGAGAACCGTAAATCAGTGAAGAATACGGAAGAAAATCTCAGCTAGCGCGCGTCATTGCGGGGTAGCTTCAGCGAACGAAGCAATCTTATTCTCGTAAGAAAAGAATTTGTGCATAAGAAAATTAAAATAAAACAGCAGGCAAATTAATGACCGCTAATTCAGAAGCATCCTTATTCAGTCCGCTTTCTCCAAAACATAAGTTGGATATTCTTGCCATCGGCGTACATCCGGATGATGTGGACCTTTGCGTTGCCGGCACCCTGCTGAAACACATGGCGATGGGAAAAAAATGCGGGATCCTGGATCTGACCATCGGGGAGCTTGGAACACGCGGAAGCGGGGAACTACGTTTGCAGGAGGCTGCTGCCGCGGCAAAAATACTTGGGATCAGCGTTCGTGATAACCTGAAAATGGCAGATGGCTTTTTTAAGAATGACAAAGATCATCAGCTTGCGATCATTAAAAAAATCCGCGAATACCAGCCTGAAATAGTTCTTTGCAATGCCGTTTCTGATCGTCACCCTGATCACGGCCGCGCTGCAAAGCTGGTGTCGGATTCCTGCTTTTATAGCGGCCTGATCAAAGTAGAAACCGCTTACGATGGCTTCAAGCAGCAGCACTGGCGGCCAAAAGCCGTGTATCACTACATTCAGGATCATCAGCTGAAACCGGATTTCGTGGTGGATGTTACACCCTTTATAGAAAAGAAAATGGAAGCGATCCGCGCTTTCAAATCCCAGTTTTATGATCCGGAATCCAAAGAGCCGGAATCGCCGATCACGGTTAAGAATTTCTTCGATCTCGTAAAAGGAAAAATGACGGTTTTCGGCCGTGATGCCGGCTACGATTTTGCAGAAGGATTCAATGTGGAACGGACGATTGGCGTGAACAGCATGTTCGACCTGAAGTAGTCTATTTTTCGACTTTTACACTTTTGCTCCCGGACCTGATCTTCCCGGTTTCCTTATTTCCTGATTTATTCCGCGAAACAATGAATTCCCCCATTTTGTCATCGTAATTAAGGAAGTATTGGCCTTTCTCTAGATCTTCGAATGAGATGTATGCCGCATGTCCTTTCATTTTCGCTGTTCCATACTGATCATATACTTCGTAGTCGGTTTCCGTATTAAACTTAATTCCGTTTCCGCAATAGCTGATCGTCCGCACCTGATCTTTGGCGTTGCTACATTCGGCTGTCCGGGAAATGCAATCATTCTTCTGATACAGCCGTACTTCATTTTTTCCTGAATGCAGGGGTATTTTCCAGGAGTATTCGGTTTTTCCGTCCATGTGTTTATTGGGGACGGTGTCGATCGTGATCCATTTATTCCACCGGAACTGCTGGATCTCAAAGTCGATACAATCGCGATCCTCAGTAACCACCCATTTCAGAATCCCGGATCCATCCACGGTGTCAATTTTAATGGATTCGATATAAAATCCTTTTTTCGGAGTGGAATTGTCATTCAGAACTTTCGGGATGCAATCCGGTTTGTGATAGATCTCGATCTTCAGGGGATCGCCGGTTTTAAAATGCATTGAGTCGAGATGGATCTCATAAGCGGACTCCTGCGCTATTGATACTTCTGTTCCGTTGACAAGGACCTTTTCAGTGCAAAGCGCTGTGCCGGCATAAGAATTCTGGATATACATGTTCTTGCCCTGGTAAGTGCCATTCAGCTCGATCTTCTGTGCCCGACAAGAAATAGAAATGAGTGCGAATACAGGTAACAGAAATTTTTTCAAGGATCAGTAAATAATGAATTCCGTTTGCAGGTTATCGTAGTTCAGATAGTAGCTACCGGGCTTCAGGTCCTTGCAGGAAATTGTTTTTCCTCTCCCTTTTTTTGCAATGTTCCCCATGCCATCGTATACTTCATACATCGTTTCTTTGTCAAATTCCAATGAACCGCCTTTTGCGACATGATAAGCTTTTATTTCCGGTGCTTTTGCAATTGACAGATACGTTGCAGTAGGAGAGCTGCGCGGTCCGCTGCTGGTCACCTGCTTTACGCGGAACTTATTTTCACCGGAATGCACCATTGTCTCAGTAAACTCGTAAGCATTCGTCTCAAATCCGCCTTTTCCTTCAACTTCTCCGATCTTGATCCATTTATTCCAGCGAAACTGCTCCACGATGAAAGGAAGCCTGGCGATCTCGTTACTGGTTGTCCATTGAAGAATGCCGTCACTGTTCACATTGATCGAAACAATATCAAAAGTACTTTTGGGATTGATTATTTCCGGTTGTAAAACCGTTGGCTTGCAGCCCGCTTTATGGAAGATCTCCACATAAATGCTGTCCATTTCCATGAATCCCATCGAATCCAGTGGAATAGCATAAGCGGCGGAAGGCTGAATAAAAACTCTTTTGCCGTTAACATGGACGCTGTCGGTACAGAATCCTTTTCCGTCCGCAGAGAGATTATTATTCAGATAGAGGTTCTTTTTCAGGTATTTCCCCCTGACAATTGTCCTTTCTTGTGCAGGAACAGTACAGCAGCAGATCATTGCAAGGAGCAGCAGGAAGTATTTCATACCGCTAAATTAAGATATTCCACAAAAGTTCAGCGCGGATTTCCTAATTTGACCGCAAATCCTATCTTTGTCAGATATGGAATTTTTCAAGAAAGAAAAGAGAACGGCCCTTGAAGCGATAGAGTTCGCACAGTGGATCGCACACGCCCCGATGGTGTTTCAGTCGACCCGCGTTTTGCGCGACAGCGGGATCATGGATGCGATCCAGGAATCAGGAAGAAAGGGGTTAACGCTTGAAGAGATCGTCGCCAGGGTAAAGCTCCCGCATTATGGTGTCCGTGTATTGCTGGAATCCGCTTTGGGTATTGGTACAGTTCTGATCGATGATAACAATCGCTATACACTTTCCAAAACAGGCCATTTTATTCTGAACGACCAGATGACGCGGGTGAACATGGATTTTGTGCAGGATGTTTGTTATCGCGGACTTTATAACCTCGAAGACTCGATCAAAAATGAGAAGCCCGAAGGCTTAAAAGTTTTTGGCGATTGGAAAACGGTCTACGAAGCGCTTGCTCATTTACCTGAATTTGCCCAAAAATCCTGGTTCGGTTTTGATCACTTCTATTCTGATGACGCATTTCCATTGGTTCTGCCGATGGTTTTCAAAAATAAGCCGAAGAAGCTGCTGGATATCGGCGGCAATACCGGAAAGTGGTCGATCGCCTGTGCAAAATTCGATAGTGATGTTCACATTACCATTGTGGATCTTCCCGGACAAGTCAATATGGCGATGGCGAATATTGAAAAGCATGGCCTGAGCGACCGGCTGTCATTTCATGGAACAAACATCCTGGATGAAACGCAAAAGCTTCCGAAAGGCCATGATGCGATCTGGATGAGCCAGTTCCTCGATTGTTTTTCCGAAAAGGAGATCGTTTCTATCCTGGAGCGCTGTTACGAAGCACTCAATGAAGATGGCTTTGTTTTTATTCTCGAGCCGTTCTGGAACAAGCAGCGTTTTGAAGCAGCAGCTTTTTCTCTCCAGCAGACCTCGCTTTATTTTACCGCAATAGCAAACGGCAACAGCCAGATGTACCACTCCGATGTATTCCTGCAGAGTGTTAACAAAGCAGGGTTTGAAGTAGTGGAGCAGGTGGACCAGATCGGCGTGAGCCAGAGCCTGCTGAAGTGCCGGAAGAAAAAGTGATTTTATTCGGCAACCTTAGGGTTTGCACTGCGTAGAACAAGCCGAGTTTGCTCTGCAATAGGCTCCTGACAACATCCCCGTCAACATTTACTGTGATTATGAGAAAAGCTACATTACTCATTGTCGTGTTATCGTTATCTCCCTTACTTAACGCTCAACCCGACTGGATCAGCAAGGCGATGTTTCAGCAAAAGTGCTTTGTTGAGAATAAAGGTCAGTTTGATAAACGTGAGCTTCCTTCGAAGGAAAAGGTCCTTTTCTATTCAGCCACGGATAACGTAGAATACTTCTTCACCGCAAGCGGATATACGGTTGTGAAGCATGAAAGTGCGGTGACTGAAAAAATGATGAAGGAGGAGAAAGAGGAGGCACTTGCAAAAGAACGTTCAGAAAAAAAAGAGGAAGAACGCGAACGGTCAATGCGGAAAAAGACCGAGCGTTACCATTGTCTCAGGTTCGAAGGGGTTAATGAAGATCATGCCGTTAATCCTGATCAAAAGTTGCCCAGCTATTATTCGTATTGCATACCCGGGAGAGGAAAAGGCGCGATCACTGCCCTTGCATATTCGAAACTGACCTATGTCGATATCTATCCCATGATCGATCTCGTTTTTGAATTCCCTGTTGATTCCGTCGGTATAAAATACAGCTTTGTTCTTCACCCGGGCGCAGATCCGTCCCTGATCAGGATGAATTACGCGGGTGAAGAAAGCACCCTTTCTGCTTCAGGTAATATCGAGATCAAGAGTGATATGGGAACAATTGTCGATCACGCGCCGGTGTCCTGGTTCGGGGATAACAGGCAGCCGGTAAAAAGCTCCTTCCGCAAGGAAAAGAATTCCATCTTTTTTTCGCTAGAAAGCTATCCGGGGAATCGAACAGTCATTATCGACCCCTGGACCACTGTACCGGCTTTCAGCATATCATCACGGGCTTACGATGTCGACTATGACAGTAACGGCAATGTTTATGTTCACGGTGAGGGTGCCAGCACCGCGTCGGAAGTATTGAAGTATAGTCCCGCCGGAACTCTTATCTGGAGCTATGCGACACCCGGTTTTTTTTACGGTGATTTCGCAGTCGATCGCAATACCAATAACATTTTTATCACGGAAGGTTTTGATCCTACCGGAGTTGGAGCGCGCATCGTGAAGATCGATGCCAGCGCAAATGTACTGGCTACTTTTTCGGGTGATCCTAATTTCATCGAAATGTGGCGGATCTCTTTTGATCGCTGTAACCGGCAGGCAGTAATAGCGGGCGGCGGAATCTCCACACCTTCCTATCAAACCTGCATGCTGGATACCGAACTGGTTGTGCTTACACCGGTCACCTATATTCTCCCCGGAGATCCCCACCATGATGTTGTTTCGCTGGCGCTGGATAATTCGGGCAATTGCTTTCAGATGTCAGCCAAGTCTTCATCCGATCTGGTCTTTAACAATAAGCTCACGAAACTACCGCTCCCGGGATTGTCACCCACTACGTGGTCTGTCAGTACCAACTATGGTTTTATTGAAGCAACCAGTCTGCAATATTTTGGAATTCCGGGTGTAAGCACCGGAACGAATTCATACAATGGACTCACAACAACGGGAAATTACGTTTATAGTTACGACAGCTACGTTTTGAAAAAATGGAATGCAGCATCAGGTACGCTGCTTACAGCAAAACCCATTGCATTTCCGGCTGGCGGTGATTCCACGTTGATATACTGGGGCGGAATTGCTTCAGACGATTGTGGTAATCTTTTCCTCGGTCATCTGAACGTGGTTGAACAATATGATACTTCACTTGTGCTCGTCAATTCATACGCAATGCCGGATACGATCACTGATCTCGCGCTAAGTAACTCAGGAATACTGTATATCTCCGGGATCAATTTTTTGTCGTCACTAACCCCAACCGGAATGATCAATTGCGCGGGAACCATTACCACCAGCGCTGTAAACACTTCCTGCGACTCGCTTGGCGCAGCAACTGCCATCGTCACAGGCGGAACTCCGCCATTTACATATAGCTGGAATACCAGCCCTCCTTCCAGCGGCACCTCGATAACAGGCCTGCTGGCGGGAACCTACATCGTGAATGTCACGGATGGTGCTTGCCCGGTGCATATACTTTCCGATACCGTGACAATCCTGAACAATGGTGGTTATTCTCTTTCAACAAATCAAACAAATGCCGATTGTAATAGCTTAGGGACTGCATCAGTTGCAGTCAGCGGGGGCGTAGGTCCTTTTACCTACAGTTGGAGCCCTTCAGGACAAACAACGCCAACGATCGTAGGGTTGAGCGCTGGAACATATACTGTTATTGTGACCGATCAAAACGATGGATGCATGGATACAACTTCTGTTTCGATTGCAGCAACGATGGGTCCCAACGCGAATGCAGGCCCTGATGTTACGATCATCAACGGTACGTCTGCAATGCTTACTGCAACCGGTGGAGGAACCTATCTGTGGAGTACGGGTGAAACAACTAATACGATCTATGTTTCTCCTTCGGAGCAAACTGTATACTGCGTTACGGTTACGGATAACGGTGGATGCAATGACACGGCCTGTGTGAAAGTCTCCGTGGAACATCCTTGTCCCGGTCTCGAAACACTTCAGGTCCCCGATGCATTTTCTCCAAATGGCGATGGCAAGAATGATGTTTTTCTGCTCCAGGGCTGGGCAGACTGTACCACAGACTTCCAGATGCTTATTTATGACCGTTGGGGAGAAAAAGTATTTGAATCCGATGATGTGAATTTTGAGTGGAATGGGAAATTCAAGGGTAAGACAATGGACCCTGCAGTATTCGTGTATTTTATCAATGCAACAGTCAATGGATCGGAAGTGAGAAGAAAAGGGAACATCACGCTCATTCAGTAAAAGACGAAACATGAAAAAAATCATATTTATTTTGAGTGTTTGCACCGCTGACCTTTTGATCGCGCAGGATCTTCACTTTTCACAATACAGCGAAACTCCATGTCTTGTTAATCCCGCCTTAACAGGGACACTTTATGCGGTCCGTGCTTCTATGATCTATCGCGATCAGTGGCGCAGTGTAGCAGTTCCTTACAAAACATATAATACCGGAGTAGAGATCCGCTTCAAAACAAGCGACTGGCAAAAGAACGGAACGCGGAACAAACTGACCAGGGTTTATAAAAAAGGGTTCAGCAGGTTTGCTGCAGGACTATCCGTTACATCTGACAGGGCCGGGAACGGCAACATGGGATTAACGCAGGGAAATCTTGCACTTGCGACATTTGTACCGGTGGACGAGAAGAACACCCTTTCAGTCGGGTTGCTGGGCGGCATCGTGCAGCGCCACCTTGAGATCGATAAGCTGAGTTTCCCGGACCAGTATGACGGAAAAGGCGGATATAGCCAGTCGATCAGTTCCGGTGAAAATTCGCCGCTCCGGAATTTTTCCTACCCTGATCTTTCGGCCGGGATCATGTGGGGCTTCAAGCGCAATAATGAGATCGTCGGGGGAAACAACCAGGTACGCTCTAACCTGGGCTTTTCTGTGTTTCATGTTAATCGTCCGTATTTACAATTTGTTGCTAATAGCAATGATCGCTTAAGCATCAAATACATACTGCATGCTGACCTGCTATTCGAAGTCCCGAACACGAACATCGCGATCCTTCCTTCGATTGTCGGTACACGTCAGAATACGTCGACGGAGATCCTGACAGCGCTTTCATTCAAATACTATCTTGCGGATGATTCCAAATACACCGGGACTAAAAAGCGTTCAGCCGTATCCATCGGCGCAGGATATCGCAGCGCGGACGCATTGCTGTTCATGGGGACCCTGGAGTATGAGCGGTATGCAATTGGTATCAGTTACGATTACACGATTTCCCGTTTGATCTCTCCATCAAAAGGCAGGGGAGGCGCGGAGATCTTCCTTCGTTTCAACTCGGTCAGCTCTTTCCTTTTTCAAACCAACCGTGCAAAGATCTGAGTGAGCATTCTTTGCCGGACCCGCCGGTATTTTCTTATCAGAATTGCTTATATTCGCCTGGATACCTGAATTGAAATATACCCAACTTATCAAGATCTATGGCAAAGGAAAAAGGAACCAAAGAAAATCCCTGGAAGCTGAAAACACCTCCCGGAACCGCGGAATACGAAATGTACCGCGATGAAAAGGATGGAAAAGAAGTGATCGTATGTGTCGTTGGCAAAACAACCTTGCTGTATGATGCGCGCTGCCTGAAGGACTTACAAACAATGCTGAAGAAGCACGGCGATTGGATGGATCTTGGCGGAGCGGATGAGCAAAAACCGGCAAAGGAAGGAACTGTTGAAGCATGGGGACGATCAGCTAAGAACCCGGCTGGCGGATGGTATGGCTTAAAAAAAGGACTCCGGGGAAGATTCGGGGTGTATGTTCCGCCGCTGATGGAGGCATTGGGAATGGCTGAAATAACGCATGAAGCGAAGAATAATAAGATGAAAGCGAAATAGTACAAATAGCAGATCTGTTTTTGCATTGTAGACCCCTACTGTTTAAGACTGTAGGGGTCTCTTATTTCGGCTCCGGCAGATTTGTCGGCTTTTTTATTGATAAAAGTCAATTTTAAGGTGCATTCTACTGGTAGTCAATCGGTTGATCCGGCTCCGGTTTACCGCCTCATTTGTCCTGTGTTTTTTGTCTGACAGGGTGTTATTTTGTTTCGTGGGAAAGAATGTTCTTTCCGTATTAATCACTTAACAATATATCATTTATGAAAAAAACAAATTGGAAATGGATGGTTCCGGTTTTAGCGATCTCGCTTGCCGGTTGTAAAAAGGAACAAAAACTGTCGCCGGTTTCCGGTGATTCTTCAGCAGAATGCGGCTGCATGATGCCGGAGTTAGCTGAACCTGGAAAAACAGGAGAAGACAAGGTTGCTTATGTTAACGGCACAGCGATTCATTACAAAGATGTTAACGGCCGCCATGTAATGGAGGGCGATATTATTTTATCCGATGAGCAGCTGAGAAGCCAGAAAGGCACAGGCAGAAGCAATTTAGCTTATCGCTGGCCTTCCAATACGATCTATTATACGATCGATCCGACCCTTCCTAATCAGTCGAGAGTATCTGATGCGATCGCACACTACAACATGAATACTTCGGTAAAGTGGATCGCCAGAACTTCACAGTCCAATTATGTTACCTTCCGGCCTGCCGGGGGGTGTGCATCAATGGTTGGTATGATAGGAGGGCAGCAATTCATCGATCTTGGTACTGACTGCAGCACCGGTAACGCAATACATGAAATGGCGCATGCAGCCGGTGTTTGGCACGAGCAAACGAGAGCCGACAGAGATGCAAATGTTGTTGTGCATTGGGGAAATATCCAGTCCGGAGCTGAAAATAATTTCAAAACCTACCTGGAATTGGGAACCGATGGTTTTGATTTCAGTACAGGTTTTGATTTTAATTCTGTAATGCTGTATGGATCGGATTTCTTCAGTGGCAATGGAGGTCCGACACTTACGAAACTGGATAATACAACTTACACCGTGCAAAGAGTCGGACTTTCACTGGGCGACATGCAAACACTTTATTACATGTATCCACAGCCAAGTGTTCCAACAGAGGAATTGTATATGATTGAAAACAGCAAGTTTTACGCGGTTGACAATACAACGGGTGCATACTCACATGTAGGTTCTCCCGTTTGGACCGGAACCGAAGCAATGACAAGCTTGTCCGGCTTGATCTACGCTGTTGAAAATTCAAGGTTATACCGGATCGATAAAAACTATGGTACTTATGTGCAGCTTGGCGGAGCTGTTTGGACCAATACCGATGCGATGACATCATTAAACAGCTACTTGTATATCGTTGAAAATTCACACTTATACAAAGTAGATCCTTCGAATGGCAGTTATGTACAGATAGGAACAGGAAACTGGGTCGGAACCGAAGGACTGACCTCTTATAATAATATGCTTTATCTTGTCGAGAACTCCAGACTTTATCGCGTAGACCCCACGAGCGGAACCTACGTGCAGTTAGGCGGAGCCAGCTGGACAGGTACCAAGGCGCTCACAACGTTGGGCACGTGGCTGTACCTGGTTGAGAATTCAAGATTGTATAAAGTGGATCCTACAAATGGTAGCTATACACAATTAGGCGCCGCGTCATGGACAAACACCTGGGCGATGACTACCTACAGTGGAATGCTTTACATTGCAGAAGGAACAGGACTGTATCGTGCTGATCCAAGCACCGGAAGCTACGTTCAGGTTGGAACCGGTAACTGGTCAAATACACAGGGATTAACGAATTAAAAATGAAAAATGAATGGAGCGCCCCGAAAGAAATTCCGGGGCGCTTTTTTATTCGGCTTAAAGCTGTTTTTTGTTAAATTTGCTACCCTATAAATCCAAAAGATGTTCGATAATTTAAGCGATAAGTTAGAAAGGGCCTTTAAAGTTCTGAAAGGTCATGGAAAGATCACCGAGATCAATGTTTCGGAGACCGTGAAAGAGATCCGGAAAGCTTTGCTGGATGCCGATGTTAATTACAAGGTAGCCAAGCAATTTACAGATACGGTCAGGGAGAAAGCGTTGGGACAAAACGTGCTGACCTCCATCTCACCCGGGCAGCTCCTTACAAAGATCACACACGATGAGCTCTCTGCGCTTATGGGCGGAGAAAGCAAGGATATCAAGCTGGGCGGAAATCCGACGGTGATCCTGATGAGCGGTTTACAGGGTTCGGGTAAAACCACATTTTCCGGGAAGCTTGCCAATCACCTGAAGACAAGGAGAGGTAAAAAACCGTTGCTGGTTGCCTGTGATATTTATCGTCCGGCTGCAATCGACCAGCTGCATGTTTTAGGAGAACAGGTCGGTGTGGATGTATTCTCCGATCGTGATGATAAGGATGCCGTTTCGATCGCAACAAAAGGAATTGCATATGCTAAATCAAATGGGAACTCGGTCGTGATCATCGATACCGCCGGTCGTTTAGCTGTTGACGAGCAGATGATGAATGAGATCGCAGCAGTAAAAAATGCGGTCACCCCGGATGAGATCCTGTTTGTTGTGGATGCCATGACCGGCCAGGATGCAGTGAATACGGCCAAGACATTCAACGACCGCCTGGACTTCGATGGAGTTGTGCTTACCAAGCTGGATGGTGATACCCGTGGCGGTGCCGCATTATCTATTCTTTCGGTTGTCAGCAAGCCGATCAAATTTGTGGGAACCGGGGAGAAGATGGATGCGATCGATGTGTTCCATCCAAGCCGTATGGCCGACCGTATTTTGGGAATGGGCGATGTGGTCACACTCGTGGAACGTGCGCAGGAGCAATATGATGCAGAGGAAGCGCGTAAGCTTCAGAAAAAGATAGCGAAGAACCAGTTTACATTTAATGATTTCCTTGCACAGCTTCAGCAGATAAAAAAGATGGGGAACATTAAGGACCTTGTGGGGATGATCCCGGGTGTGGGAAAAGCTCTGAAGAATGTGGATATCGACGACAACGCATTCAAAAGTATCGAAGCGATCATTCATTCCATGACACCGCATGAGCGGGAAAACCCGGATTCACTCAATGGCAAGCGCCGTGAACGTATCGCAAAAGGAAGCGGAACAACCGTTCAGGATGTGAACCGGCTCGTGAAGCAGTTCGACGATACGCGCAAAATGATGAAGATGATGGGCAATAAGGAGAATATGGCGAAAATGATGCAGCAAATGAAGAATATGCCGGGAATGGGGCGGATGTAGTCATTGGGAATTGGCAGTGAATGTCTTGCATGGGAGGAAAAAATTTTGGAAGTCGTTGTAAAATGGAATTATTTTACAAAAGACACGATAGGGAAGCAGTTCGTCAGGTCCGCGGATTCGATTTCAGCTGATATCGCTGAAGGCTACGGCAGATATTTCTATAAGGAGAACAGGCAGTTTTGTTTTTACTCGCGAGGCTCCTTGCTCGAAGCAAAAGGATGGTTAGAAAAAGCAAAGAGGAGAAATTTGATTGAGGAAGAACAGTATGCAGAGTTAGTCCGGAAATTAAAGGTAATTCACAAAAAGTTAAACGCATATATAAAATCGATTGGATCAAAGATCGTTTCAGGGCAGCCCCAATGACCAATCTCCCAATGACCAATGGCATTATGACACAACTCTTAGACGGAAAACTTATTTCACAGCAGATCCAGGACGAGATCGCTGAAGAAGTAAAAAAGATCAAGGCGAACGGCGGCAAAACTCCGCATCTTGCCGCGGTATTGGTGGGTAGCGACGGTGCCAGCGAAACATACGTGGGAGCAAAGGTCAAAGCATGTGAAAAGATCGGATTCCATTCAACGCTTGTAAAGCTGGAAGCCAACACCACAGAGGAGGAGTTGCTTCATATTATTGCCGGATTGAACGCGGATACTGCGATTGATGGTTATATCGTTCAGCTTCCCCTGCCCAAACATATAAACGAGCACAAGATCGTGGAAGCGATCGCTCCGCATAAAGATGTGGATGGGTTCCACCCGCAGAACATCGGAAGAATGGCTCTGAACCTACCGACCTATCTTCCTGCAACACCCTATGGCATCCTGCAATTGCTGGAGCGATACAAGATCGAGACAGCAGGAAAGCACTGTGTTGTGATCGGGAGAAGTCACATTGTAGGATCGCCGATGAGTATTCTCATGGCTAGAAATACAAGTCCGGGAAATTGCACCGTTACGATGTGCCACAGCCGTACGGCGAACCTGAAAGAATTTACGCTGAAAGCAGATATTCTCATCGTTGCGCTGGGCAAAGCGGAATTTGTTACCGCGGATATGGTGAAAGACGGAGTAGTGGTGATCGATGTTGGAATTACGAGAGTAGCGTCCGACAAAACTAAAAGCGGATTCAAGCTGCTCGGCGACGTAAAATATGATGAAGTTGCCGCAAAAGCCTCCTACATTACTCCGGTTCCGGGCGGTGTGGGACCGATGACCATTGCATCGCTGCTGATGAATACGCTGAAATCCTCGAAAAAAGAAGTTTACGCCTGATAGCGCAAGTTGCCGGTGACTATCCCGTCATCTGTATCATCTGGAAAAAGAAATAGCCGAGCGATGCGAATCCCATCACCAGGTTGGATAAGCGAACCGGTGCATTGAAAAGCATAATCACCCGGAATGGAACCAATCCCGAAATACATACGGTAAAAAGCATTGCGCCTTTAGAGATCTTTCCGCCTGCATTCCCGAAATCATTATGCAGGAAATAGATCGCAACACCCGACCAGAAAACCAGGACCGAAATAATGAAGAACGGAAAGGTGTAGAGCGCCAGGAGCCGTAAATATTTGTATGCGCCGATCTTGTCCAGCAATTGCATCAGCAGTACAAAAAGCGCGAACACGATCACCGCAGCAAGCGGTCCGCCGAGAAACGCCACCACAACTACCCATGGACCGGAATCCTGGGGCAACACACCAAGAAAATAGATCATGAACGCAACGCCAAGCACGATCATGATAAATGCGCCGCTGCTTTCGCCCATTTTGTACGCATCAAACCGGTTGTGATCTTCACCTGCTTCTGAAAATTCATTCCTCGCCTGTAATGCACCACCCATGCACATCATCGGACCAAGGACAAGCAGAAAGACTGCAAACACAGCGGTAAAGCCGTTGGGCCCGGTGGGATGGTCACCCATAATATCGTTCAGGAACACCAGGCGGACCAGGTGGATGAGGATCATGATCGTCATGAGGACGAATGTCCACCGGAACAAGCGCATCACGTTTGAACCGTAGTATGCGGAATTTCGGACGTAGATATATCCCAGGTACCACGGCACCGTAAGCGTTACGATCGAATACATCGCTACATTCTGCCAGGGCTGCACATGGAAGAAGAGACCTTCTTTTGAGAAAAGCTGATTGCCTGCGAAAAAGGAAAAGAGGATCAGGACAATATCGGCGAGCAGATGGGGAATGGAAAGCGTGTAGAACAGCTTCTTATCGAATGCCGCGAGCTCTCCATTCTCAGGGATCTCTGTTGTTTTTTCAGATTTCATTCTTAAATGCGTACGCCGAAAACAAGCACGTCATCAACCTGTTCGCGGTTCATTTTCCATCGGTTAAAATGATCTTCGAGCACTTTTTTCTGTTCTTCTGCAGCATACTGCTGGATCCCGGTCAGGAGTTCTTTCATGTTCTTTGTCATCATCTTCTTTCCCTGCTCACCGCCAAACTGATCGGCATAGCCGTCGGTACTCAGATAGAAAGTGTCGCCGGGATCGAGCTGAAGCAGGTGTTCCGTAAAGCTCCTTTTTTCTTCGGAGTAAGCTCCCCCGATGGAATGTTTATCAGCTTTATATTCTGTGATCTCCGCGCTTCCTTTTTTGACGAGCCAAAGCGGACGGAGCGCTCCTGCGTAGGAAACAATATGCTTGTTATTTTTATCGAATGAAACGATCGCGATGTCCATCCCATCCTTGGTTTCACTTGAGCTCGTATTCTGCTTGAGTGAATTCATTACGCCTTCGTGTAAATGAGTAAGGATGAGATTCGGACTTGTGATCGCTTTTTCAATCACGATCTGTGTCAGGAGATCATTTCCTACCATGCTCATGAATGCTCCGGGAACGCCATGCCCGGTGCAATCCGCGATGGCGATGATCAGCCGGTCGTTTTTCTCAGCAAACCAGTAAAAATCACCGCTCACAATATCCTTCGGTCTGTAAAGAATAAAAGACCCCGGAAGATGCTGACGGATAAGGTCAGCAGAAGGAAGGATGGCAGCCTGGATCCGCTTTGCATAATTGATGCTGTCGGTAATGTCTTTGTTCTTTTCTTCGATCTCAACATAAGCAGATTGCAGCGCCCGGTTGGCACGCTGTTTTTCCCTGAACTGCCGGAAAATAAAAAATGCCAGGAGCATCACCACAAACAGGCCGCTGCCGATGGCCCAGATCATGATCTGCTGCTGGCGCGTCTTTGCATCCTTTATTTCATTCTCTTTGTTCAGCAGCTCGATCTTCTGCTCTTGCTTCTCACTGTCGTACTTTGCCTGCATCTCAATGATCTGGGCGCTGTTCGACTCATTCAACATGCTGTCCTTTGTATTGGTGTAGAGGATCTGATAATCATATGCCGCCTTGTAATCACCTTGCCGCTGCGAAAACTCAGCAAGGTCCTTGTAGGAAGTTTTGATCTCCTCCTTATTCCCGGTCAACTTTCCGATCTCAAGCGCTTTCTCGAAATAGCCTTTTGCGATGGCGTATTTCCCTGTCTCGGCATAATATTGTCCGATGCTGTTGTTAAATGTGCAAAGGGATTTTTTGTCGCCGATGTTTTCTGCGATAGAAAGACCTTTGGAAAGATACTTAAGAGCATCGTCATATTTCCTCTGCTCGCCGTAGATCGTTCCGATATTTCCGAGCGCGTTCAGCATCCACTTCTGGTTCCTGATCTCTTCGGCCAGCTTCAGCCCGTTAAAATAATAGGTCAGTGCCGTATCATATAATTCCCTTCTTGCGTAAGCGTTCCCGATGTTGATATAGCTGGCGGAGAGCCCGTACTTGTCATTCATTTCCCGGCGTATTTTAAGCGCCTTGAGGTGAAATTCCAGCTCTTTTGCGCTGTTTCCTTCTCGTCCGTAAACATTTCCGATAGCAGTGTAGCAATTGCTGATCAGGTTTTTATCGCCCAACGGTTCATAGATCCTTAGCGCTGCAAAAAAGCGCTCGTTTGCAGCGGGATAATTCCCCGTATACACTTCCAATACGCCGATATTATAGATGATCAGACCGATCTTGCGCTGATCTTTTATTTGCTCGAACAGGGCAAGGGCCGCCTGGTAATCTTTTTTCGCGGCCGCGAAATTACCTTTGCTGTATTCGTATAAGCCTTGGGAATAGGTAGATTCAGCGATCCATTTTGGATCGTTCAGCTCATTGGCAAGCGTATTTGCTTCCGTAAGATACCGGTTGCATTTGGTGGGATCTGTCTGCTGGTATATGGAACAAAGATGCAGGAGCGCGCTGATCCGGGCGGTGTCTTTTGCGGGATTCCTCAGGAGAATTTCCAGGCTGTCGATATTGCCCTGCGTATTCTTTTGAGCCAGGCCGGGAATTGAAAGGAGGAAAGAAAGTACAAAAAGAAAAAGGAGATTTTTTTTCATACAGGGAGAATTGACCTCACTGTAAATGTAAGAAAATTATCGTGCTTTTCTTTTTTGCTTGCTTTTTTCTTTCTGAAGATGGAGGTTATACCGGATATCGCTCCAGTAGGATGCGCCATAGCTTACAAAGATCTCCTCACCGGGCTTGAGCGTTCGTTCCGCCATGATCCAGCAGCGGTGATTGTAGATCACATAAGAACAATTGTTCTTTATCCCTTTCTTGCGCCGGAGGCCGTGTGCATCATTAGCATACCTGGCCAGCTCTTTCGGCGTGTAGTAGGCATCAATGACCCGGTAACGGTTAATGTAAAATGAATAGCCGTATACATTACGGTTGGCTCTGCGATTGAGCTCGCCTTCGGTGATGACTTCGCCGAGGTATTCGATGAAGCGTTCTCCTTTTTTGATCTCTCTTTTTGCGAAAAGGCCCTTTCCGGCGCCGGGTAATGTAGATCTTTTAACGATCAGGTCTTGATTCATAAGTTTGTAATGAGGCTGCAAAAGTAATAAAACCATGACATAAAATTTTATCTTCTTTCTGATCCACTAAAAAGATTTGCCGGAGCAGCGGTTGGAATGAGTTCAGACCTGTTTTATTTTACGATAAAGAAGGGGAAGGGTTTGATAAATTCACTTTTTGGAATAGATTTGCAGCATGACTGCGAGGGAGACTACTATCCGGACAAAATACTCGGTGATCCGGCTTGACCGGAATGGAATATTGTGGCTATCGCCGGATGAAAATGCGGATCTTGACCTGAAAGAAGTGGAAGCCTGTTTCAGGGCATATGCGGAAATGGGGATCGGGCCGGACAACAAAGTATTGCAGATCATTGATGCAAGAGGAACGGTTCAGATGACCAAAGAAGCAAGGGATTATGCGGCAAAGCATGGAGAAAGATTCTTTATCGCTTCTGCGATCATCAGCAGTAATCTTTCGATAAGACTGATGGTGAACTTTTTCAATATGTTCTACAAGACGCAGATTGTGCCTTTCAGGCTCTTTGATACAGAAGAAAATGCGATGAAATGGCTCTCGAAATTTGAGAAAGGCTAATTATTCCAGGTGAGCAGGGTAAGGCTGACTTCCAGGAAAACGATCACGCCCTGCATAGTGGCTTGGCCGATGTTGGACCAGACCTCGGCTCTTCTTTCGCGTTTTGCGCGTTCTTCCTGCTCCAGCGTTTTTTTGTCAACATAATCGACATCTTCAGCAGGCTGAATCCTGTCGATGGCATGATAGATCTCATTCAGCTGTGCTTTGGTGGCGGGAACCTCGAATGAATTACGATCTTTGACCTTTACAGCGATCGTAAAGGTGGAGTCGTTGTATTTTAAAAGCTGTGCTGACTCGAATAGCGAATCATTGTATTCTTTGAAGATCCCGAATGTTTGTTTTTCTTTCAGATCAACAGAATTTCCTACGGAAGGATGAAATGCGATAATGTTTCCGACAGGATCCATCTGAGAAAAACCTTTGAAAAAAAGGGAGATCAGAAGCGCAAAAAGCAGGCAGATTCGTTTCATGTTTCCGGGTTTTGTCCTTTCAAATTTACAACTTTTTCACGTAAATAAATATTTTTTATATAATATTGACTAACAATTATATATATAGTTTATATAAAGTTGTTTTAAGTGGCCCCGACGGGTACACGAAAAAAGTTGCAATTCTGCTTGCCATGTCCCGTAATTTTATTATCTTTGTGTCCCTTTAATAAAAGGTGTAAACAAAATTTAGTATTAACCTCTTCAATTGCATTGTAAATCAATCGATTGAATACAAACAAAACAGCCGCCCCGTTTTTCGGGGGAATTAACAAAATGGCAGAAACAGTAACAGCTCCGGTGGAGTTAGAAGCATTCGACTGGAATGCAGTCGGAAAAAAAGGATCAGGATACACGAAAGAAGAGCGTGAGAAGCTCGACTCAATGTATGAGAAAACCCTTAAATCAGTAGCCGCTAATGAGATCATTGACGGTAAAGTAGTTGCTAAGAACAACAAAGAAGTAGTAGTGAACATCGGTTACAAATCCGATGGAGTGGTTCAATTGACAGAGTTCCGTTACAATCCGGACCTGAAAGTTGGGGACACTGTAGAAGTATATGTGGAAAGCCAGGAAGACAAGAGCGGTCAGCTCATCCTTTCCCACAAAACAGCACGTGCCATGAAATCATGGGAGCGTGTTAACCAGGCGCTTGCAAATGACGAAATTATCAAAGGATATGTTAAATGCCGTACAAAAGGTGGTCTTATCGCTGATGTATTCGGTATCGAGGCATTCTTGCCGGGTTCACAGATCGATGTGAAGCCTATCCGTGATTACGATATCTATGTAGGAAAAACAATGGAATTCAAAGTTGTGAAGATCAACAATGAGTTCAAGAACGTTGTTGTTTCTCACAAGGCGCTTATCGAAGCAGAACTCGAGCAGCAGAAGAAAGAGATCATCTCCAAGCTTGAAAAAGGACAGGTTCTTGAAGGAACCGTTAAGAACATTACTTCTTATGGAGTATTTATCGATCTTGGCGGTGTTGACGGACTTGTTCACATCACCGACCTTTCCTGGGGCCGTATCAATCACCCGGAAGAGATCGTTAAGCTTGACCAGAAGATCAACGTTGTTATCCTTGATTTCGATAACGAGAAGAAGCGTATCGCTCTTGGTCTGAAGCAGCTATCTCCGCACCCTTGGGATAACCTGAAGTCTGATCTTGCGATCGGAGATAAGGTAAAAGGAAAAGTGGTTGTGATCGCTGACTACGGTGCTTTCGTTGAGATCGCACAGGGAGTTGAAGGTCTGATCCACGTATCTGAAATGAGCTGGAGCCAGCACCTGCGCACCGCACATGACTTCCTGAAAGTCGGCGATGAAGTAGAAGCTGTGATCCTGACACTTGACCGTGAAGAACGCAAAATGTCGCTTGGTATCAAGCAACTGATGCCTGATCCATGGAGCAATGTAATTACTAAATATACCAAAGGAAGCCGTCATACTGCGACTGTCCGTAACTTCACTAACTTCGGTATCTTCGTTGAGCTGGAAGAAGGTGTTGACGGATTGATCCATATCTCTGACCTTTCCTGGTCCAAAAAGATCAAGCATCCATCTGAATTCACCAAGATCGGTGAGAAGATCGATGTTGTTGTTCTTGAGATCGACGGTGATAACCGCCGCCTGAGCCTCGGACACAAACAGCTGGAAGAAAATCCATGGGATGTATTCGAAACCATTTTCACTGAGAACTCTGTACACAAAGGCACAATCCTGAATGTGATGGAAAAAGGTGCGATCGTTTCTATGCCTTATGGTGTTGAAGCTTTCTGCCCTACACGTCACCTCATGAAAGCTGACGGAACATCTGCGAAAGCGGAAGAAGTACTGGATTTCAAAGTACTTGAGTTCAACAAGGATGGCAAAAAGATCATCGTTTCTCACAGCAAAGTGAATGAAGAGATCACCGCTGCAGAAAGAAATTCAGCTGCTGCTGAAAAGAAAGCTGCCGGTGAAGAAGCTAAAAAAGCTGTAAAGAAAGTAAAGGACAGTGTTGAAAAAACAACACTTGGTGATATGGATGTACTCTCCAATCTGAAAGCAGATATGGAAGAGTCTGAAAAGAACAAGAAGTCCGAATAATACCAGCGTACCGGTATTCAATAATATTTTGTTCCGTTTACGCACGGAACAGAATCTAAAAATCAAACGCCATGGTTTTTAGGAAAAAGCGCTCCTCGTACTGTGGAGCGCTTTTTTATTTTAGTCCGGCTAGCGCAGCGTAGCCGGACTTATCCTGAGTGCAGCGAAGGATCTTCTCATTTGATCGATCAGGTTATTGCTAGCGCAGCGTAGCCGGACTTACCCTGGGCATAGCGAAGGATCTTTTCATTTGATCGATCAGGTTATTGCTAGCGCAGCGTAGCCGGACTTATCCTGAGCGCAGCGAAGGATCTTCTCATTGATCGATCAGGTTACCGCTAGCGCAGCGTAGCCGGACTTATCCCAAACCGTTCCATTTCCTTTCGCAACTTTATACTTCATGTGTCTATTCATGCATGAAACAACATCACAAAAAGAATTATATTTACAGGTATGAAAATTTGCGCCCCGCGATCACTCCTTTTCATTTTTTTTCTTTCCGTTTCCCTATCGCTCAGCGCACAGCATGCCGACCTCGACTCGCTGGTCAATTTGCTTCCTTCGCAAAAGGAAGATACCAGCCACGTAAAGCTCCTGAATAAGATCAGCAACTGGGCAGCCAGCTATAATGAGATTTCCATGTCCATCAGTTATGCGGACAAAGCGGCCGGTCTCGCCGCGAAGATCGGTTTTCAGAAAGGACTTGCACGTGCATACACGCTCAAAGGGGATGCGATCAGCGCCGAAAATGATTACCCTGCCGCGCTTACCTGGTACCTGAAAGCAATGGCCGTACAGGAGCGGAGGCTTTCCCGGGATCCGGAGAACACAGAGATAAAGCTGGATGTTGCAAGAGCATCCAACGATGTAGGCTACAATTATGATTACATGAGCAATTATCCCCAGGCTCTGTTTTATTATTTCAAGTGCCTTAAAATATACGAAGAGCAGGAAAATAAAATGGGGATCGCAGTTGCCTGTACCAACATCGGCAACATATATGATTACCAGGGAAACTATGAAAAGGCATTGTCCTATGAGCTTCGGTCGCTGCGCCTGAATATCGAGGTCAACCGGGAACCCAGCATTGCGATGATGTACAATAACCTCGGAAACCTCTATTACAATCATAAGGTTTACAATAAAGCCTATTCCTATCACCTTGCCGGACTAGCGGTGCGGCGGAAAGGTGACAATAAGATCGGACTGGCAACTTCACTGAATAACCTGGGGAGCCTGTATAATGCACTCGACAAGTTACCGGTCGACAGCCTGCAATTTTTTCCTCGTTTCAAAGGAATGTCCAAAGAGGAATGTCATCAATGGCTGAACAGCAATGCAGAAAAGCTGTTCAACGAGGCGCTGGAACTGTGCAGGAGCCAGCAGGACGGCTTCGGAGTGGTACAGGTCAGCAAAGGACTGGGTGAAACCTATTATCTGCGCGGGGATAACAAGCGATCACTGGAGTATTACAAAGAAGCGTCGGAGATCGCAGAGAAGATCGGAGCACAGAAAGAGCTCTCACAGGCATATTGCAACATGGCCGAAATCTGCAATCAACTGGGGAGCAATGCGGAAGCATTTCAATATCAAAAACGCTGTTCAGAGCTGAAGGATTCCGTATTCAATGAAAGCAAGCAAGAGGATCTTGCCCGCTCCGAGCTTCGTTTTGAATATGATAAGAAGATCCTTGAAAATGAAAAAGAACAGGAAAAGAAAGACGCGCTTGCAAGAGAAGAAAAGCTGAAGCAGCGCGTGATCATTGTTGCTGTGAGCGTGTTTGCGCTGATCCTTCTGGTCTTTGCCCTTTATATTCTCCGCAGCTACCGCGAAAAGCAGAAAGCGAATATTGAGATCACGCGCCAGAAAGTCATCATTGAAGAAAAGAACCGGGAAGTGCATGATAGCATTACTTATGCGCAACGGATCCAGAATGCAATCCTGCCGCCGGATAAATTTGTCCGCCGGCTGCTGCCGGAATCATTTGTTCTCTTTAAGCCTAAGGATATTGTCAGTGGCGACTTTTACTGGTTCGAAGAGGCCGCAGGAAAGATCCTTTTTGCTGCGGTGGACTGCACCGGACATGGTGTACCGGGTGCAATGGTTAGTGTTGTCGGGCACAATGCATTGAACCGCGCCGTCCGCGAATTCAAATTAACGGAACCGGCAAAAGTGCTGGATAAGCTGACAGAGCTGGTGGAGGAGACCTTTGCAAAATCTGAAAATGAGCTGAAAGACGGAATGGATATTTCACTTTGCTGTTTTGATCCGGAGACAAATGAATTAAAATGGGCCGGAGCAAATAATCCGCTGTGGATCGTAAGAAAGGGAGTGCTCCGGAGTATATCACCCGACAAGCAGCCGGTCGGGGCATTTGATAATCGCAAGCCGTTTACAACGCATGCTGTAAAGCTTGAAAAGGATGATTGTCTCTACATTTTTACCGATGGTTATGCGGATCAGTTCGGAGGAGAAAAAGGTAAAAAATTCAAATACAAACAGCTCCAGGAGTTGCTTGTGATCATCGGCGACAAGAGCATGCAGGAGCAAAGGATTCTGCTTGATAAAGCCATTACAAGCTGGATGGGTAGCCTGGAACAGATCGACGATATTTGCATTATAGGCGTTAGAATATAATGCAAATGAGTCAGCCTACCCTGAGCTTGCCGAAGGGATATTTGCATTATCGGCGTGAGAATTTGACCTAGTCAAATAACGAACGCCAGATAATGCAATCCCGAACGAAGTGAGGGATCTAATGCACTGAGTCAGCCCTTGCGTTTCCATCTACGGAAATAAACAGATCCACTCGTATGGCCTGAATTTTTAATGAAATAAAATGTTCATTAAAAAAACACTCCATGCGAAAGTCGGTATCCTGCCTCCCTCAAGCCTTACCTGGTTTTATATTCAAGCCCTTGACCTTAATCGCTGTCAGCTTTTTTCTCTGTTCTCAGCTTATTCATGCGCAAGGCGGCTGGACCAGAAAAGCGGACATTGGTACCGAAATGGATGGCACAGTTTGTTTCTGCATTGGGACCAAATGTTATACCGTTACCGGGCATAATAACAGCTTTATATTGGCGGAGTTCTGGGAATGGGATCAGGCAACAGATACATGGATTCGGAAAGCAGATTTCCCCGGCGTTGCCCGCTACTTCGCCAGTGGTTTTTCAATCGGGACAAAAGGATATATCGGTGTTGGTTTTGACGGGACACATAGCCTAACGGATTTTTGGGAATGGGATCAGGCTACCGATAGCTGGACGCGAAAGGCAGATTTCCCGGGTATTGCAAGGCATCATGCAGTTGGTTTTTCGGTCAACTCAAAAGGATATATCGGAACAGGATGGGATGATTTGGCCTTGACGGAGCTGAAGGATTTCTGGGAATGGGATCCGGCAACAGACAGCTGGACCCGCAAATCCGACTTCGGCGGCACTGCCCGCCAGGGAGCGGCGAGTTTTGTGATCGGAAATAAGGCGTACGTCGGAACAGGGGAAGACCAATTCAGCTCATACGCTACTTATCCGTCCAGGCAGGACCTGTGGGAATGGGATCAGGCAACCGATACCTGGACGCAAAAAGCAGATCTGCCCGGCCCGGGAAGATACCATGCTCCTGCCTTTGCGATTGGAAACAGCGGATATATTTTGTTAGGAAAAGATAAGAATGGCGGTCCGGTATTTTATACTGATTTCTGGAAATGGGATCAGCTCAGTAATACCTGGAGCTCCCTGCCTGATCCCGGCATCGGGCAGCGGTGGCTGGCATTTGCCTGTGTTATCGGCACAAAAGCATACGTCGGATGCGGGCGGGATTCTGTGAGCCAAATGAAAAAAGATCTGTGGGAATATCAACCGGCATTGACCACCGGTGTCACTACTTCTGAAAAAGAATCGATATCGATCAGTCCCAATCCGAATAACGGGGTCTTTTCAATTTCCGCTCCCGGAATGAAGTATGATCAATTGGAAATTTGTGACATGTCGGGTAACATCATTTACCGCTCAAATACATCAGCAGATCATACCGAGGTGCGCCTTGCACAAAAAGGTATTTATGTCCTGAGAATTTTCCATGGAGGAAAACTCATTTCCCGGGAAGAGATCGTTGTTCAATAGTATTTGCAGGGTATCAGGCTATTTAATGGCTTGAATTTTTAAGCGACTTACTGATTGCTAAAAACCGGCCATGGGGAAACAGCTACTTCTTTTTACAGCCATCTATCTGCTTTTTTGCAAAGGGGCACTTGCGCAAGCTCCTCCCCAGGCATTCAAATACCAGGCGATCGCGCGGGATGCATCCGGCAATGAACTTACCAGTACCCCGCTGAACGTTCGGATCCTGGTTCATGACATTTCTGCAAGCGGAACTGTGGTGTACATGGAAACGCACAATGTCACTACAAATGCTTTTGGTTTATTCAGTATTGATATTGGTATGGGTACGCCATCGGTTGGAACTTTCAGCAGCATCAACTGGGGAAGCGGAAATAAATTCATCGAGCAGGAAATAGATTTTGGCGGCGGCTATATCAGTATGGGAACTTCACAATTACTCAGTGTTCCGTATGCATTGTATGCCGCTAATGCAGGGTCTTCCGCAATCGGACCCACCGGTGCGACGGGCGCCACCGGTTCCGTTGGTCCTACGGGAGCAGACGGGATCGCCGGCCCGACCGGCGCGGACGGTGTTGCAGGTCCGACAGGAAGTACGGGAAGCACGGGTCCGATCGGCCCGACCGGTGCGGGTGCTCCTGGTCCCACGGGAGCAACCGGTCCTACAGGTACGGTTGGCTGGGCGCTGACCGGAAATTCGGGCCTGGCAGACACCGTGAATTTTCTCGGAACCACGGATAATGTTCCCCTGAATTTTAAGATGAATAATCAAAAAGCCGGCAGGGTCGATAATTCAAATTCATTTTTTGGTCTGCTGGCAGGAAATAGCCTGACAAGCGGGACATTAAACTCAGGCTTCGGATGGCAGGCGTTGTTAAAAAACACCAGCGGCTATAAGAATACTGCGATCGGGATCAATGCGCTGAATAAAAATACGACAGGATTTCAAAATGCTGCAGTTGGCGTAAATGCATTGTACTCCAATACCTCAGGGAGTAATAACACAGCTGTTGGACAAGATGCGCTTTATTCCGCAACTGTTGCTTTTGAGAACACAGCACTTGGACATAATGCGCTGCATGGTGCGTATTCCGGATCGAGTAATGTGGCGGTTGGAGCATATTCACTCTATGCAAATAACACTACACAGAATGTTGCCATTGGTGTGAACTGTATGTTATCAAACGGGAGCGGGCATAATACAGCCGTTGGTTTTGAAGCATTAAAAGCAAACAGTTCCAGCGGCTCGAACTGTGCGTTTGGCTGGGAAGCGCTTCATTCGGGCGGCGGGGGGTATAATAACACCGCGATAGGAGAGTCGGCGTTGTTCAGTGAAGTTTCAGGCGGAGCAAATACAGCTGTAGGTTATTGGGCGGGGAAAACGATCACTACAGGAACTAAGAACACTTACATCGGATCTGCTTCAGGCGGTGCCGACGGACTCACCAACGCAACCGCAATTGGCGCGCTTGCTTCGGTAACGGCCAGCAACAGCCTTGTTCTGGGACACAACGCGAATGTAGGAATAGGAGTGAGTGCACCTTCTGCCAAGCTGGAGATCAACGGGCAGATCAAAATAACCGGCGGAGCTCCCGGCTTCGGAAAGGTGCTGACGTCTGACTCCGTCGGACTCGCATCATGGGCAGCAGCTCCGGGCGCAAACGGATGGGACGTGAACGGAAATTCAGGGCTGGTTGATTCCGTGAATTTTCTTGGAACAACGGATAACGTCCCTTTGAATTTTAGAGTGAACAATCAGAAGGCTGGTCACATAGATCAGTATTCTTTTAATACTTTTCTCGGTTTTAACAGCGGGGCGTCAATTACTTCAGGAGTCAATAATACTGCATTCGGATCTCATGCGCTTAACTCCACGACCTCCGGTTATGGAAACACGGCGGTAGGAGAATACGCCATGCTCGGAAACACAACCGGGAATTTCAATTCATCTCTTGGTGCCGCGGTTCTGCAGTACAATAGCGGGAACAATAATGTCGCGATGGGTAACCGCGCACTTGTTTATAATTATGCCGGACACTCCAATGTTGCCATCGGCGCATTCTCTTTATTCAATAATTGGGGGCACAGCAACCTGGTCGCTGTCGGTGATTCGGCGCTTTACAACAATGGAATTGGAAGCGCCGCCCCGTATCATGGAACGCAAAATACGGCCGTGGGATCAAAGGTCCTTTTTTCAAATAGTGTCGGAAATGACAATACTGCTGTCGGCTGCAACGCAATGTACAGCAACACATATGGATTTGTAAACACCGCGGTTGGAGTGGGTTCTCTGTATATGAATACCAGCGGCCACAGTAATAGTGCTTTTGGATGGCACGCGATGCACGATAATACTTCCGGTCATCAGAACACCGCGGTTGGAATTGAAGCTTTGACCCGCAATACAACCGGATTTGTGAATACTGCAGTAGGTGCATCATCGCTTGGCAGCAATACTGATGGGATCTATAACACCGCAGTAGGCACATTTACTTTAGGAGCAAATATAAGCGGTCGTTTTAACACTGCGGTTGGCGCTTCTGCTCTTTACTACAATACAAATGGCTGGTTCAATACAGCAACCGGTGAGGAAGCACTTTTAAATAATAGTACGGGGAATGAGAACAGTGCGTATGGATGGAGAGGGCTTTATTCTAACACAACAGGGAATTCTAACACTGCTTTCGGAGACGCATCCTTGTTATTCAATACAACGGGAAGCTGCAATACCGCATTAGGACTTGGTGCATTTGGCAGCGGAGCGGTTTTCTCAAATTCGACTGCACTGGGATATAATTCTCAGATCACTGGATCAAACCAGGTTCGCATCGGGAATAATGCTGTTACATCCATCGGTGGATTCACCAACTGGACAAACATTTCTGATCAGCGCTTCAAAAAAGATGTTTCAGAAAACGTTCCGGGATTGGAATTTATTACAAAGCTTCGTCCCGTTACTTATCATTTGGATATGGACGCGATCGCTTCTTACTTTAAAACTCCGGACAGCCTGCGACTGAACGAGAGCGAGAATCTGAAAGGCGCAATGCTTCAAACGGGATTCATCGCCCAGGAAGTGGAGAAAGCTGCCAATGAATCAGGATTTGATTTCAGTGGGGTGGATAAGCCGAAGAATTCAGAAGACTATTATGGGCTGCGTTATGCCGAATTCGTCGTGCCTCTTGTCAAAGCCGTTCAGGAACAGCAGAAAATGATTGAAGATCTCAAAAAAGAAATACAACAGTTAAAGAGCGGACAGGAATGAGATTAATTTTTTTTTTCATATGTATATTCCTGAGCCTGCTTATCAGTAAAATAACGGACGCTCAATCAACTTCACCCGATGTGATCGCATCGGCCGGTGACCATTTTATTTCCGCTTCAGGCTCCGTTTCCTGGACGATCGGAGAGCCGGTTACCGACACTTATGCATCCCCGGCAAATATCCTTACAAAAGGTTTTCAGCAACCGAATATCCTTTCTCTTTCCGGTATCGGAGAGAATAATCCCGGATCCGGCTTGTACGCGTATCCCAATCCGGTTGACAATGAACTCAGTCTTGATTTTTCAAAAATGAAAAGCGATGTCTACCAGATCGCGATGTATGATGTCGCCGGTCAGATTGTAAAATACACCGAGTTTACCCGGCCACAAGGTAATATGCCAGAGGTTATTCCTATGGAAAGCATAGGGGCGGGAATTTATCTCCTGCACATCAGTTCTTCCGGCAATGAAAACATTGTCCTTCGCATTATCAAGCTCTGAGTGAATTTTTGTTGGATCAAATTGCTATATTTGAGTCAGCATGAGCTCTCCGTCTACCTTAGAATTACTGAAAAGTATCGATCCGCTGAAGAACGCAGAGGAGTTCTATCACACCATGGTCCGTAAAATGGTGCTCATGAGCACGCCCGAGCGGAAGGAAATAGTGGAATGGGCAGCGAAGGCAAATCACGTTTCTGAATTCAATGCCGCAGCGCAGACTTTCGCCGCTTCGATGCTCTCCATTTACGCTTCCGATTTTAAAAATGCAGTTGCCAGCCTGGAAATAGCCAACGGGATTTTTAAGAAGCTTGATAATAAAGGCGGGCAGCTTGCCTGTGAAACGATCTATTGCACAACCTTCCGTTCCATGGGTCAGATGGACAAAGCACAGGCACATGTTCAAGCCGCGCTGCAGCTGCTTCCTCATGTGAATTCGAATGAGATCTATGGTTATTTCAAAGCAGTTGCTTTTTACCAGGCGGCGGAGATCAGCATCGAGCTGAAGAATTTTGACAGCGCACAGGAATACTATAATGAAGGGTTGAAATTTACCGGAGAGAATGATGAACTGCAGGGACGGCTGCTGAACGGCCTGGGTATTCTATACATGAACCTCGAAAGATGGGACGATGCGATCACTCATTTGCTGCAATCGCTGAAGGTCATCGAGGGACAAAATAATACGGTGCTGGAGTCGAAGATCTTGAGCGATATCGGCTTGTATTATTTTAAAACAAAAGATTATCTCCGTTCCGCTGAGAACCAGGAAAACAGTCTCAGGATGCGGCTCCAGAGCGGAATGCAGAGTCCCGCCATTACCAATTATATTCGCCTGGCCGAGCTTTGCCTCGCTACCGGCGACCTGGAAATGGGCTCGCAATACGGGCGGCTTGCAGCTGAATATGCCGAAAAGCTCAAGGTCAATATCAAGCTGTATGAGGCGCACCAGGTGCTTGCCGCGATCTATGAAAAAGAAGGCAACATTAAAAAAGCATATGAGCACTTCAGGCGCTTCCATCAGCACAAGGAAGAAGTGCACAGCCAGGACGTAATGCGTAAAGTAGAACAGCTGAAAAATCAGTACAAGGTGGAATCTGCAAACCAGGAGAAAGAGATCTTTCGCCTGAAGAATGTGGAGCTGAAAGCTGCTCTGAATGAAATCGAGCAGAGCTTCCGTTACGCAAAGCGGATCCAAACCGCAATATTACCGCCTGAAAAATTTGTCAATGAGATCCTGAACGATTCATTCGTGCTTTTCAAACCAAAAGACATTGTATCGGGAGATTTTTACTGGATGGAGATCGTCGATCGCAAAATTCTTATTGCAGCGGCCGATTGCACGGGTCACGGTGTTCCGGGAGCCATGGTCAGCATGGTTGGAAACAACTGCCTGAATAAAGCGGTACATGAATTCGGTCTTGAAAAACCTTCGGACATCTTAAATAAGCTCACCGAACTGGTGGAAGGAACCTTTGTACATAAAGACGTGCAATACACGGAAGAAGAGATCAAGGATGGAATGGATATTTCACTTTGCTGCATCGATCCGCATAACAAGCAAATAGAGTGGGCGGGAGCTAATAATCCGTTCTGGCTGCTGCGTGAGGGGAAAATGCAGGAGATCACTGCCGACAAACAGCCGATCGGAAAGTTCGACGACAGAACTCCTTTTACAAATCACGTGATCCCGTTCCTGGAAGGAGATTGTCTTTATCTCTTTACTGATGGCTATGCTGATCAGTTCGGAGGTCCGGCCGGAAAAAAATTCAAATACAGGCAGCTCCAGGAACTGCTGCTGAGCATTAATTCCAGGCCCATGCAGGAGCAGAAGCGTATTCTTGATGAACGCTTTGAATCCTGGCGGGGAGTGCTTGAGCAAATTGACGATGTGTGCATCATCGGTGTTCGGCTGTAATTCGTTATTTTTGTTCACCAAATTCACTATATGAGAATCCTTACCTCTTTTATTTTTTCATTACTGATCACTTCCGGCGCGTTTGCAGCCTGCACACCACCCGTTGTTACGATGCAACCGCATAATGCCGTTGTTTGTGCAAATACGGATACATCATTTACGATCGCGGCAAGCGGACCCTCGCTGAATTATCAATGGCAGGTAGACCAGGGAGCAGGATTTATCAACCTTGCAAACGGCGGAACTTACTCCGGAGTTACTACTGCAACGCTTGTCCTTACCGCAACGCCGGCTGGTTTTAATAATTATTATTATCGCTGTATCGTTACAAACGGCTGTGCACCGGACGACACGAGCGGTGTTGCAATTCTAAAGGTCAACATTGCACAATCGATCGTGTTGCAGCCTTCAGATGATATAGCATGTGAAGGTTCTGTTGCTTCGTTCGGTGTCGTTACGAGCGGTACCGGTCTCAGCTACCAATGGCAAGTCAATAGCGGCGCCGGCTTTTCAGATATCATTCCCGGATCACCCTATTCCGGCGATACCACAGGAACACTTTATGCAAATGCTGCAATGGCGTTGAACGGCTATACTTACCAATGCATCATCAGCGGAAACTGCAGTCCGCCGATCACCACCAATGTCGTTACATTGTCCGTGAACACAGCAACTGCAATCACCGCAGCTCCTCCTGCAGCACAGGTTTGTGAAGGGAACAGCGTTTCGATCCCGGTAGCTGCTGTTGGAACAGGGATCAGCTTCCAGTGGTATGTCAATACCGGCAGCGGATACTCGGCACTCAGCAATACTTCGCCGTATTCGGGAGTAACGACCGGTACACTGAACATCTCCGGTGCCGCCGCTTCCATGAACGGATACCTGTATCAATGTGTTGTGACAGGAACTTGCGGTAACGACAGCACGATGGATATTCCGCTGACCGTTCATCCGACATTCGTTAATTACATTTCCCAGACGATCTGCCAGGGAGATACATTACTGTTTGGAGCAAGTTCGTTAACCGCTCCGGGATTTTACTCCAGCACATTTTCCTCGGTACATTCCTGTGATTCACTGGTGTATCTTTCGCTGAATGTTTCTCCTGCATATTACTCTACCGCATCCGGGATCATTTGCGCCGGCGACAGTCTGATGATCAATGGAGCCTATCAAAGCGCGGCCGGAGTGTACACATATGTATTACCAACGGTAAGCGGCTGCGACAGCACGATCGATTTTACACTCTCGCTGAATCCTTCTTATCATTTCAATCAAAGCACCACGATCTGCCAGGGTGATAGCGCGCTGATCTTCGGTGTATATGAAACAGCGGATTCCACTTACATGCAGAGTTATACAACATACCTCGGCTGCGATAGTATCTATGCGCATACGCTGATCGTTGCGCCCAACTATATTGTTAACCTCAGCACAAATATCTGCCAGGGTGATAGCGCTTTGATCGGCGGAAGCTATGAATCACTGCCGGGAAGCTACTCGAATACGTATGCCACCATTTCCGGATGTGATAGTATTGTTGTGACAGTGCTTGCTGTACATCCTTTGTATTATGATGTAAAAGCGTTTTCAATCTGTTCCAGCGATAGTATTTATCTCGCAGGTGCATGGCAGAATACAGCGGGAACCTATACGGACAGCCTGCATTCGGTGTACGGTTGCGACAGCGTAACGGTGACAACGCTTTCTGTTAATGCAGCGCCGATCGTTACATTGAATTTGCTGACATATTGTGCCGATGATCCGGCAACACCGCTCACCGGAGGTCTGCCTGCCGGAGGAACTTATTCCGGTCCGGGTGTCAGCGCGAACATGTTTACACCGGGATCTGTGATCACCACGTATATGATCACCTATACATATACTGATTCTGCGGGATGCAGCGCATCGGCAACAGATGGCGCCCAGGTTGCACTTTGTGATGGCATCGCAGAGCACAGCAACGATCTGAATATAGAGGTGTATCCAAACCCTTTTAGTTCTTTTATTACGGTAAGTTCAGACCGGGATGGCATTTTAAGAATTGAAAATGTGCTCGGTGAAACGATCGAAACCCGCAGCATGCGTAAAGGAAGGACGGAGATCCCAATGGATGGATTGAGCTCCGGCCTGTATCTTGTCCGTTTTGATTCAGGAGCGCATCATACTGCGAAACGGATTGTGAAACAGTAAAAGATCTTTTAGAAGGAAAGCCTGTCGTCAACACCGGCGGGCTTTTTTGCTTTTAATTGGAGACAGAGGTTTTTCTTTGTATATTTGAGCCCTAATATGAAGCCTAGGATCATTTTAGACAGTAAGCAATTCGAGATTACCGTTACCCGGCTTTGTTACCAGCTTATTGAAATCCACAACGACTTTTCTGATACAGTGATCATCGGGCTCCAGCCCCGGGGAACTTTCCTTGCATCACGGATCCACAAAAAGCTCCAGGAGATCTTAAAGAAAAAAGACATTAAGTGCGGAAGTCTTGACATCACTTTTTATCGTGATGACTTCCGTCAGAAGGAGCTGGTTCCCAATAAAACCAATATCGACTTCATCATTGAAGGGAAAAATGTTGTGATGGTGGATGATGTATTGTTCACCGGCCGCACGATCCGTGCCGGACTCGATGCAATGCTGGCGTTCGGGCGGCCGAATGATGTGGAGCTGCTGGTGCTGATCGACCGCAGGCTTAGCAGGCATTTGCCGATCCAGGCAAAATATACAGGCAGGACCATTGATTCAATCGCTTCTGAAAAAGTAAAAGTAGAGTGGAAGGAAACCGACGGAGCGGATAAAGTAACACTATTGGGTGTATAAAGTGTTAATGAGTTCAGGTGTTTAAGTACCGTCCAAACGAGCTTTTACACTAACACTCAAACACAAAAACACTCAAACACAAAAAAGAATGACCAAATTAAGTACAAAACATCTTCTCGGGATCAAAGAGCTGACGGCGGACGATATCCACCTCATTTTAAATACCGCTGAAAATTTTAAGGAAGTCATTAACCGCCCGATCAAAAAAGTTCCTTCGCTCCGCGATATCACCATTGCCAATTTATTTTTTGAAAACTCCACCCGTACGAAATTATCCTTTGAATTAGCGGAGAAGCGCCTCAGCGCAGATGTGATCAATTTCGCATCCGCTTCATCATCGGTAA
The DNA here is from genome assembly GCA_045805205.1 of Bacteroidia bacterium. Classification (GTDB taxonomy): domain Bacteria; phylum Bacteroidota; class Bacteroidia; order 2-12-FULL-35-15; family 2-12-FULL-35-15; genus 2-12-FULL-35-15. Next base: position 203,311 of record JBJMLR010000005.1, read on the forward strand.
AAAAAGGAGAAACACTCATCGATACGGTTAACAATATTCTTGCGATGAAGGTCGATATGGTGGTCATGCGCCATCCGAACCCCGGAGCAGCGGTATTTTTGTCGAAGCATATCGATGCGAAAATTGTAAATGCCGGCGACGGCGCGCATGAGCATCCCACGCAGGCATTGCTTGATGCTTTCTCGATCCGGGAGAAGCTGGGAAGCATAAAAGGAAAAAAGGTAGCGATCGTGGGCGATATTCTTCACTCACGTGTTGCGCTTTCGAATATTTTTTGTCTTCAGAAGCTGGGCGCTGAAGTAATGGTTTGCGGACCGACTACGCTGATGCCGAAATATGTAAGCAGCCTGGGAGTAAAAGTAGAGCATGATCTGCGAAAAGCGCTTGAATGGTGTGATGTAGCGAATATGCTCCGCATTCAGCTGGAGCGCCAGGATATCAAATATTTCCCTTCACTGCGTGAGTATACCATGCTTTATGGACTCAATAAAGAGCTCCTTGATTCGCTTTCCCGGAAAATTGTAGTGATGCACCCCGGACCGATCAACAGGGGCGTGGAGATCACCAGCGATGTTGCCGACAGCTCTCAGAGCATTATCCTGGAACAGGTGGAAAATGGCGTTGCCGTTAGGATGGCCGTGCTGTTCCTGCTTGCCGGAAGGGCTTAAAACCGGATTTTTCAACAATTTATCGCTTTACCCGTTTCTACTTGCGTTGTACCGCAAAAAGTCCCTATATTTGTTAAAATATTCAATTAATTATGAGTTTTCAGATAGAAAAAGCAGAGAAATATACAGTCATTAAGCTGGCTGCAGAGAAGTTGGACAGTAACCTTGCACCATCCCTGAAATCGGAGCTGGTGGTATTGAGCACCGATGGTGCGAAGAATATCATCATCGACCTCACGGATACCCGCTATTGCGATTCTTCCGGATTGAGCGCTATCCTCGTGGCAAACCGCCTTTGCAAGAACAGCCAGGGTCTGTTTGTGCTGACAGGTCTGCAGGAGCCGGTGAAAAAACTGATCTCGATCTCTCAGCTGGATACCATTCTGAACATCACGAATACAGTGGAAGAGGCAAAAGAAATGCTTTCTGTTCACGCTTAAGTATTACTTATTAAATATTACTATTGATCTCATGATAAAAAAACTACTCTTCGCTCTTGTGTTTGCTGCAGGTTTTGGAATGAATTCCTTTGCACAATGCACACCTGACATTTCCTGTATTCCGGCGTCTCAGCCCTATGGGATCTGCCCTGATAGTACTACGGGGTTAGCCATTGGAACCGTAGGTGTTCCATACAGCCAGGTGATGAGCATCAAAATTCCATCCGACCCGTCCAGCTTTGGAGCGCCTCCGGGAACCGGTCTGACCTCGGTTGAGATCGGAAGCGTGGATAGCCTTGCACCGGGACTGAGCTATACCTGCGTACCGGCGTCCTGTAATTTTCCTGCTTCCACCAATGGCTGTGTTCTGATCTCAGGAACGCCTACCGTTGCCTGGAATCACGAGGTGATCGTTCATGCGATCGGACATCTTACCTTTCCGGTAGTAGGTACTCCCTTTACACAGGGAATTGATAACAAGCAGTACAGAAGCATTGTGATCGATCCTGCAGGTGTTGAAACACTTAATCTGAACACTTTTGACGTTGATCAGAACAATCCGAACCCATTCGCTGAAAATACCCAGATCCGTTTCTCTTCTGTGAGTTCCGCAAATGTGGAATTTAAGGTATACAATATGCTTGGCGCGGTTGTTTATGGCAATAGCTTTAAAGCAGATAAAGGTGTGAACACCATTAAGATCGGCGCAAATTCATTTGCTCCGGGAGTTTATATCTATTCGATCACCAATGGAGACAGAACGATCACAAAAAGAATGATCGTTGCGGGCAAGTAAATGCAGAATTTCGAATTGACAATTCTCGGTTGCAGCAGTGCAACCCCAACATCCACACGTAATCCCACCGCTCAGCTGCTGAATATAGCTGAGCGTTTTTTTTTGGTGGATTGCGGTGAGGCCACTCAGATCCAGCTGAGGAAATTCAAATTGAAGTTTCAGCGGATCAATCATATTTTTATCAGCCACCTGCACGGTGATCATTACCTTGGCGTAATGGGGCTTCTTTCCAGCATGCACCTGCTCGGGCGTACCCGTGATCTTCATCTTTTCTGTCCGGCTGAGCTGGAAGAGATCATTACCGTTCAGCTCCGGCATTCACAAAGCTTTCTGAATTATAAGATCCTTTATCATCCGCATAATTATGTTGATAAAGAAGTGATCTTCGAGGACGAGAAAGTTTCCGTAAGCACGATCGTATTGAACCACCGGATCCCCTGCTGCGGCTTCCTCTTTTCCGAAAAATTACCCGCTCCGAATATTTCCAGGGAAGTGATCCATGAGCACGACCTTAACGTAGAACAGATCATCGCGATAAAAAAAGGAAGCGACCTGGTTACCGCTTCGGGGGAAAAGATCCCGAATGCACATCTTGTAACTCCTTCGCCCAAACCCCGCAGTTATGCATTCTGCTCAGATACGCTGTACGATGAAAGGATCGCCGGGCTGGTGAAGGGAGTGGATCTCCTGTATCATGAAGCCACGTTTTTGCATGAGATGCTCGAACGCGCTAAATTAACACATCATACCACGGCGCTCCAGGCAGGAATGCTGGCACAAAAAGCCGGGGTCAAAAAGCTCATGATCGGCCATTACTCGGCGCGTTATAAGGACGTGGATATGCTGCTGCAAGAGGCAAAGAGCCAGTTTCCAAACACCGTTCCCGCCATCGAAGGGGAAAGCACTGCCGTGTGACCAGAGCTGTTTATAAGCACCTTAAAAAAAACCGAAATAATGCTTGCCGGTACGGTTTCAATTCGTACTTTTGATTATTATTTAAAATCAGTCTAAATAAGAACGCCGTGCCAAAGATCAAGATAATCATTGCAGACAGTCATTTTCTCAGCCGTAAAGGCCTGGCGATCGTGCTGCAGGAAAATACTGATTTTACTTTGCTTTCAGAAGCACTTAGCACTTCGGACCTGGTCAATCAAAGCAAATTCTATCAGCCTGATCTTATCATTATCGATTATACTTCCGCTAATTACAGCCTTGAAAGCCTTTCACAGGTGGTAAAAAAATACCCGAATGCCCGCTTACTGGCCATTACAGATGTACAAAGCAATTCGAATATCGCAAAAGCAATGAATACCGGCGTTACCAGCCATCTTTTGAAAGACTGCGATCAGGATGAGATCGTGGAAGCGATCTACAAAACTGCGAAAGGAGAGAATTTTATGTGCGGAAAGATCGCCAGCGCTGTGCTTGAGTCAAAAACAACGGCAAACGAATACAGCTGCCAGGGCCTCAATATCAGCGAACGCGAAATGGAGATCATTAAGCTGATCGCTGAAGGATATTCTAATAAAGAAGTTGCGGATAAGCTTTTCCTTAGCACCCATACGGTTACCACACATCGGAAGAACATCATGAACAAGCTCGGTGTGAATAATACTGCCGGCCTCGTTCTCTTTGCCGTTCGCGAGAACCTGATTTCTCCGAACCATTTCCTTTTTGCAGGAAATTAATATTCCCTTTTTTGTCAATTTTGCTGATACCCGATTCAGGGTATTTTTTCGGAATACCACTTATTAGGTATTGTCGCTTATCCATGTCCTGTATACTTTTGACACGTTATTTAGAACTATTCTAAATATTTTAAAAAGCTTATATGAAAAGGGCAATTTTTACACTCCTGATAGTTAATACGTTTCTCGTTTGCAAAGCACAAAACCAGGATTCCATTAAAAATCTGAAGGTTATCGATATTATTTCCTACCATGAGATGAATGGTATCGGCCGGATGAAAGATGTGGATGAGCAGATCATTTATGCGGGTAAAAAAAATGAAATACTTGTTATCGACAGCCTTGATGCCAACAAAGCGATCAACAACACCCGCCAGATCATCGGACGTATCCCGGGCCTGAATATCATTGAAACCGAAAGCGGCGGTTTTACAGCCAACGGAATTGCTTTTCGCGGACTCAATCCGTATCAAAGCATTGAAACGAACACCCGGCAGAACGGCTATAACATTTCCGCAGATATCTTCGGATACAACGAGGCCTACTATGTTCCACCCATGGAAGCGGTTAAAAATATCTCCTTTTTGAGAGGCGCCTCTTCACTCGCATTTGGTCCGCAAATAGGAGGGATGATCAATTATGAACTAAAAGACGGTGCGGCAAAACCGGTTGAAGTCACTGCATCGCAGACAGCCGGAAGCAACAGCATGTTCAACAGCTTTACCTCGATCGGGGGAACGGCAAAGAAGCTTCAGTATTATGGTTTTCTCCAGTTCCGCTACTTTGGCGGATGGAGGAATAATTCCGAATCGCGCCAGCTTTCGGGCTTCGCAAGCATCAAATATGCGGTCACGGAAAAACTGAAAGTAGGCCTGGAATACTCGGCGCTTCGCAATACGATCCACATGCCGGGTGGACTTACGGATTCACTCTTTAAAGCTGATCCGCAGCAATCGCTCAGGAGCAGAAACTGGCTGCAGAGCCCGTGGAACATCATTGCGCTGAATATTTCGTGCAAAGTGAACAACCGGACTTCTTTCAGCCTGAAATCCTCTTTTTTATACAGTCAGCGTGATCTCGTCTGGCGAAATGAAGATGGGGGACCGGAGGCAAAGGATACGATCACACCCGATCTTGCTTATGTTCCAAGGGAGATCGAGCACGAATATTTCAGAAGCACCACGAATGAATTTCGCTTCCTCACGAATTATTACCTCGGGAAACAGCAGCAAACACTTGCGTTCGGCGTTCGATATGCCTATTCCTTCCTGAAACGCCAGCATGGTGCTGAAGGAACAACAGGAAGTGATCTTGACTACACGCTTACTTCGGCCTGGGGAGGAGAAATGAATTTTTACAACACGAATGCGGCTCCCTTTGTCGAGAATATTTTCAGGATCGGCAAGCGGTTAAGCGTTACTCCCGGACTGAGATATGAATATCTTCAAACGGTCGCTGATGGCTACGATGAGAATGAAGCGGAAGACAGCGATGATCCTTACGTTTATTCCCGCATGCAGCGAAAAACGCGAACCTTCCTGCTCGCAGGAGCCGGACTCCAGTTCAACACTTCGGATAAGACCAACTTGTACGCAAACTACAGTCAGAGCTATCGCCCGGTTACGTACTCCGATCTGACACCGTTCGGAACCATCGCGAAGATAGATCCGGATCTGAAAGATGTTTCCGCTGACAATGCAGACATAGGGTTCAGAGGCAGTGTGAAGAATATTCTGAATTTCGACCTTGGCGTATTCTATATCAATTACAAGAACCGCATCGGCACCATTTACAAAACAACCGATACTGCATCTTATGCTTTTCGCACCAATACCGGCAGCTCGGAGCATAAAGGAGTTGAATCTTACGTAGAGATCAACGTGCTCGACGGACTGATCCCCGTTTCAAGCCTCGGCCGCCTGAGTGTTTACAATTCATTTGCGTATGTGGATGCGCGCTACATCACCGGTGATTTTGCCCGGAATAAAGTAGAATATGCTCCGGAGAACATCGAGCGTGTCGGTTTGAATTACAGGCGGAAGAATTTCTCCGCGAACATTCAGTATTCTTATGTTTCATCTTCTTTCGGAGACCCTTCCAATGCAGTATTTGCAGCCGATGCACTGTCGGGCGTCATTCCCGCATATCAGCTGATCGATATTTCAGGTTCGTATAAGATCAAGCAGAAATACCAGTTAAAACTGGGCGTGAACAATCTCACCGACGAACATTATTTTACCCTGCGGACCACAGAATATCCCGGACCGGGTATTATTCCTTCGATCGGACGCATGATCTATGCAGGTATTTCTGCAACGTTTTGATTCAGCACAGGAAGAAAAGACATTGTCACAGATGCCGGTAAAATTCATTTTATCCCGGACATTCGCTACATTCGCTGCATGATCCTCATTGCAGATAGTGGCTCAACTAAAACCGATTGGAGACTAATTGATGAGAACAGGCAGATCCATCAGTTCAGCACCCAGGGGATCAATCCCTATTTTCAGGGCAGTGATGAGATTGCCGAGCAGGTGATCAAAGCGCGGCTTTTCCCCCAGATGCATAATGTAATGAAAGAAGCGAAAGCTGACGAGATCTTTTTTTACGGTGCAGGTTGCAGAGCGGAGGAGAAGCGGCAGATCGTCAGGGATGCGCTGCTTAAGAAATTTCCGGCTGCCGTGGTCACGGTTGAAACCGATATGCTGGGCGCTGCCCGCGCTTTATGCGGAAGCCACAAAGGAATTGCTGCGATCCTTGGAACCGGTATGAATTCTTGTTTGTACGACGGAAAAAACATAGTTGCCAATACCGCTTCACTGGGATATGTGCTGGGAGACGAAGGCAGCGGCGCACACCTGGGCAAGACATTCATCAGCGCCTACCTGAATGGGGAAGTGCCCCCAGAGCTTTCAAAACGTTTCGAGGAACGATTTAAATTAACGAGAGATCTTATTCTTGATGCTGTTTACAAGCAGCCCTTCCCGAATCGATTCCTCGCTTCGTTCAGTAAGTTTATTTATCAGAACCTGAAGGAGCAATTCATTATCGATATGGTTGCTGCCTGCTTTGAAAGCTTCTTCGATAAACACGTATGCAGGTTTGAGGATTACCGGCAGCATCAGCTGAGCTGCACAGGCTCCGTTGCATTCTACTACAGCAATATTTTCCGCGCCGTTGCTGCAAAAAAAGGTGTCGCTGTCAAAACGATCGTTGAAAGCCCGATCGCAGGACTGACACTGTATCACCTCGGGGAATAAAAAAAACAGATCTGTGACGATCTGTTTTCCGTATTATCCTTTGCTCTGCTGAAGCTTCGCGAAGGCGCTCAATTTAAATGAAGTTACTTCATATTCGTGTAAACGTTTTGCACATCATCATCTTCTTCCAGCTTCTCAACCAGTATCATTACCTCAGCGATCTGCGCGTCGGTTAATTCTACAGTGGAAGTAGGGATGCGCTCCAGCTCCGAGCTGATGATATTCAGCTTTTTCTCTTCCAGCGCTTTCTGCATTTTTCCGAAGTCGGTAAACGCCGTATAGATCACGATTTCATCTTCATCGCTTTCAAGCTCATCCGCGCCGAAGTCGATCAGATCGAGCTCCAGCTCATCCATGCTGAGCCCTTCATTTTTGATGCGGAATACACCTTTTCGTTCGAAGAGATAATCCAGGGAGCCCGTCTTTCCCAGCTCTCCGCCATAGCGGTTAAAATTCATGCGTACGTTGGCCACGGTGCGTGTAGGATTGTCGGTCGCTGTTTCGATCAGGATCCCGATCCCGAAAGGTCCTTTACCTTCATATACAACTTCCTCCAGTCCTTTTTCATCTTTTAAAGAAGCCCGGTTGACTGCTGCATCGATGCGGTCCTTCGGCATGTTGATCCCTTTCGCGTTCTGGATCGCTACCCGAAGCCGTGAATTCCCATTCGGATCAGCGCCGCCAAGCTTAACGGCGATCGCGATCTCTTTTCCCGCCCGGGTGAAGCCTTTTGCCATCTTATCATAACGGGCAAACATCTTATGCTTTCTTTTTTCAAATACTCGTCCCATAATTTTTTATTGTTGTGATTATTATTTGTTGATGATCAGTTTGGATGTCGTTACAGTCTTGCCGCTCAGTGTAATAAAATAAACGCCGTTGCTGAGCTCAGGAAACTCCATATAAAAAGGAGTACCGGCAAACACATCAGCAGAGCGTTCAAGAAGCTTTTTTCCGGCAATGTCCATCACCGTTATAAGAGCATTTTTTTCATTACCGTCGGTTTCTATGTATATATGATCTTCTGCAGGATTAGGATAAAACAATGAATTTTCAGCCGTTTCTGCAACAGGGCCGCTGATGCCGGTGTAGAAGAACGTTTCACTTCCGGTCCCGTTTGCCAGTCCCATGCTGTCCGTTTTGATCAGGTACAGGTCATCCAGGAAATTATTAAATCCGTTGGTCGTTCCGCAAATGATATATCCTTTGTCCATGGTCGGCTCAGCGGAATAGCCATAATCATTTTTAATTGTTCCGAAGGTTGTTGAGCTGAAATAATTCAGCGTGTTATCCAGGATCAAAAATTGAAGATCGCCATTCAGTCCGAGACTATTTGTATTCCCCACCATTGCAAATCTTCCCTGGGGCGTTTCTGAGATCGAATTGAAATTGTCGTAAGAAGGACCTGAAGGAAACGTATAGTTGGTCAGATATGCACCGGACGGAGAAAGTACGATCACGGTTCCATCGGTATTGGTGCCGGTTGTCGCTTCTCCGGCGATCATGATATTGCCGCCCGTAGTTTCTTCAATAACGCCGTTTCCTTTGTCAACACCGCTTCCCCCATAACGATTGGTCCAGAGCGTATCTCCGGCCGGATCGGTCCGGATCGTATAGCAGTCTCCATTCAGGTCGCCCATGCTCATCGTATAGCCGGTTACCACATATCCGCCATCGCTTGTCTGAACAACGGACCTGGCGACGTCTTCTTTTATCCCGCCGAATGTTTTTGTCCAGGTAGTGTCGCCGTTTGCGTCTGTTTTGATCAGGTAAAAATCCTGATCACCGTTCCCGAAGCTGTATGTTGACCCGCAGATGATATAACCGCCGTCGCTGGTCTGCCGGATCGCATTTGCAAAATCCCAGTCGTCACCGCCATAGGCTTTTTCCCATACCCGCTGATAATATTTATTCAATTTGATCACATAGATATCGTAACCTCCGGGCCCGAAGCTGTTGCTATAGCCACAGATGACGAATCCGCTGTCGGCAGTCTGCCTTACGCAGGTTGCCCGATCAATGTTCGCACCGCCGAAGGTAAGATTACCTTTAACGACACCCATCGAATCGGTTTTTACAAAAAATACATCCGTGCTTCCTGCGCCTGAGCTGCTGGTTGAGCCGACAGCAACATACCCGGTATCCAGGGTTTGAATGGCCGACATTCCCTGATCGTAGCCGGTGTTCCCGATCACTTTCCGGAACTTGACCATTTGTGCATCCGACGCGGTGGGAATAAAGAGCACAAATACAGGCAGGAGCAACAATGCGATCTTTTTCATGACTTATTTTATTGCCTGGCGGATCTTTACCAGGTCGTTCATTAGCTTTTCGAAGTGATCAAGGTGCAGCATGTTGGCACCATCGGATTTTGCCTTTGCCGGATTGGGATGTGTTTCCAGGAAAATGCCGTCGGCTCCAACGGCAATTGCCGCCTTTGCGATCGTTCCGATCAGCTCGGGTTTTCCGCCGGTAACACCGCTTGTCTGGTTAGGCTGCTGCAGCGAATGGGTGATATCCATTACCACAGGAACGTTATTTTTCTGCATTTCAGGAATGCCTCTGAAATCTACCACCAGATCCTGGTAGCCGAGGAAGGTTCCCCGTTCCGTCAGCATAATATTCGAGTTGCCCGATTCTCTCACTTTATCAACAGCAAATTTCATTGATTCGGCAGAAAGGAATTGTCCTTTTTTTATGTTTACATGTTTACCCGTTTGAGCTGCTGCTACAAGCAGATCCGTCTGCCGGCACAAAAAGGCCGGGATCTGCAGTACATCCACATATTTGGCAGCCATTGCCGCCTCCTCATTGGTATGGATGTCGGTAAGTGTCGGCAGGTTGAAGTGCTTACCAACTTTTGCAATGATCTCGAGTCCCTTCTCATCACCAATTCCGGTAAAGGAATCCAGCCGTGAACGATTTGCTTTTTTATAGGATGCTTTGAAAATATACGGAATGCCCAGCTTACCGGTAACGGTTTTCACTTTCTCAGCGATCTCAAAACAGATCTCTTCCGTTTCAACTGCACAAGGTCCGGCGATCAGGAAAAAATTGCCGCTGTTAAGATGTTCGATATTTTTGATAGTACTTAAAGACATAGTTTTTATTTGAAATTTTTTACGAGCGACAAATATGCACCTTGTCCGCAGGCTTTTTTAGGTGCAATGAATCCTTCCAGGTTGTTGCTGCCGGCATAAACAAAAAGCCCTTTGCCAAGACTGGCAAATACACCGACACCATAATTGAATTTTCCATAACCACCATATCCGAATGTTGCAGTTGCATGGAATTTCGGTGTGATCATGAAGTGTCCTTTCAGGTACATCAGCAAATGATAATTTCCGTTAAAAACATATCGTATTCCTTCGGTCATCAGGAAACGGCTGCCGAATTGCGTTTCATAGGTCAGGTTGAGCACTGATGGAAGTGTAGCGGAGTAGCTTTGTTTCCGGAAAGGGGCGATCGCGCTGATAATGCTATCCTGTGAATTTTTTGCAAAGGTAGAATCCTGCAGATCATAAATGCTGTTCACATGAAAGCCGGAATAACGGAAAAGCGAATCCTGGTTCAGGTAAAGCGACTGGTTGTTAAATTTGATCGCGCCGATATCGGAGACGGAGACACGTAATTTCGACTCCCCGAACCTCGTTTTAAATGGCGCCTCGAAGTAAATGTCAACACTCGCCCCGACACCGTTGAATGCACCGATTCCTTTTTTCGAGGTATCCGACTGCACCACCTGCATATTCGTATTAAAGTCGATATATTGTCCATCCACAGAAGTATACAGTTCCGCTTTGTCGGCAAATACAGAAACATACTGCTCTCCTTTCAGAATGGAGACCGCAATTCCCCAGCGGGCAGTGCTGTCATACCTTGAGGAAAATAATCCGATCTGCAGCTGCTGGTAACGCAGCAGGTTCATGCTGAATTCATTGAAGTTAGCAACCTCGCCGGCGTAAGATGCATTCCCGTAAAATCCAACCTTGTACATATCCTTCGAAAACTGCATGTCGAAATGGGCGCGGTCCCGCAGGCTGAAAAATAAGCTTACATTCTTTTTGTGGAAAAGAGAATCGGGCTTAAAAGCAGCAAACACACCATAATTCAGGTCTGCGCCAAGCACATTCAGGTTCCGGGCCCTGTCGAGAACGCGGTCTTTCTTCTCTTTATCGATAAACCCGCCCTTATAGAAAGTGGAAACGAATTCACCCGTGAGCGCCGTGGAATTGATCCCGTAGTCGCCTGTCAGCCCGACGCGTGTCCGGGAAGAATCAGGAAACTCATCCGAAAATACAACAGCGATCTGCGATCGCAGCCGGAACCCTGAAAAAAGTATAAGCGAAATAAAAAGTATCTTTTTCAAAAACATTACTGCAAGTGGATGGTGTAATTAAAATCGCCTACAAGCTTCAGATCGATCGAATAATCACTGTAGATCTTAACGTAATTAGGCTGTGCGCTCGTGTTAAAGATCACTTTGATCGCGATCTTCTTGGTATCATAAAGCAGGTCCATCCGGCTCTCGGAAACAGGTATCGTGATCTTCGTCCTTTTTTTGGCGATCACGCGAAAGCTGGAGTTAATAGGTGCTTCTACAATTGTGTTGGCATAGCCGAAGATCGAATCCATCGCTACATTGCTGCTGTTAAGAAGGTACATCTGAACTTTTGCGTCGAACGGAAAACCATTGTCAGCAAACAAAGTAATGGTTCCGTTGTGAATAGCATCCGACTGGTCGCCATGGCTGATGTTCATCGCCAGCGTATCTGCAAGCGTGAGATCATTCGCCACAAGGGAAAGCGGAATCTCCATGTCCAGCGATGCTTTCAAAAGCTTATCGGAATAAATGAAGTCGTTGGAGCCGGAAACATTGCCCAGCGGGTTGGTGATGACCTGGATATTATAACCGAACTTATCCGGGAGGTTCTCGATCATCGGTTTGATATTGGAGTTGGAAGTGGTCAGCGGAAAATTCGCATACGTCGGATATACCATTCCGGCACTTTCGGCGGCGCGGTTGATATTTATCGGTGATCCGACGAGGCTGTTGCTGAGATTGATCGTGCTGCCGGTGCGTGTGTTCACAGAGCTGATGCTGTTCACATAAATGCGCGTATCCATCCCGATCGGGTTGGTAATATTAAAATTGAAATTAACATCTTCCAGCTGGATCGTTCCATCCACAATGCGATCGAATAAGCTGAAATTACTGAAGCTGGGACCGAAGTTATAGGTATTGCTTCCGAAATAACCCAGGGCATAGTATGGAACAATAGAGGAGAAGGTGTTGTCGATCACCAGACTATCCGCGGGATTCACAAGCACCGTATCCGGTGCCGAAGTGCTTACCATCGCTGAAAGATTCGTATAGATCGTATTTACCTCGCTGCCTGTCGGACCCGTGAGATCAAAGGTATAGCCGGAAAGATCGAAGGTTTGGTTGTACATGCCCGGACCGCCGGCTGTGCGTGCCGGAACGATAATGTTTTTCGAGAAAGGAACACCCCCAAGGGTTGCACCCGGGATCGAATAGACATAAGTGGTCACCTCGCGGATCTTACTTTTTACCTTGAAATTAACTGTTCCGGATTTGATAATCACCTTCCTGAGCTCGATGCCGTTCAGGTTATAGGTCGTGGATGATGATGAGGGAAAAGGAATGACCTGGCCGGGATTCAGCGTGGCAGGGACCGGCAGCGCATAACCGTTATGAATAGTTGTGTCGCCGATATCGAATAAGGTATCCATGTCGATTTTATACAGCTCATTATTATAAACGATCTTGAGCGAGCTGTCGGGATTCGCCTGGAGCAGAGAATCCGGCAAAAGATTACCGACATCAAGAGAAGCGTCCACAAGGGGAGCCAGCAATTCACTGTCCCAGGACGGCTTATCCATTTCTTTCCGGCAGGAGCTGAGCAGGAGGGAGGCGGTCAATGCAAAAAGGAAGATTCTTCTCATGGTTATTGCCGTTTGAGCGGTTTGATACCTCGCTAAAAATAATAAAAAAATACGAGATATCGGAACCCGAAACGTTAAAAACACGTACAAATGCTGGCCGACAGCAAAAAATGGCTATTTTTGCAGTGTTATTTTTAAACGACTATGCTCTCTAAACGCTTCCTGGTTTCATGGTTATCTTCCTCGGTGGTGATGTTCATACTGTTCTATGTATGGCATGGAGTGTGTCTTACCGATTTTAACCGTCTTAATTATCCCAAGGAAATCTTCCTCGTTTTTGCAGTATTCGTATACCTTGTGATCGGTTTTGTTTCTGCAAAAGCCATTGAAGTAAAACTTCTTGATCAGTATTTTAAGCGCAAGCCGTTTGCGAAAGGAGCCATTTCAGGCGCTGCATTGGGTTTCGGCATTTTTATATTTTCTACGGTTGTCGGGGTTTCCTTCAGCACCGGCAACAAGCTTGATAACCTCGTTTTGGATGTGGCCTGGCAGGTGGTTGAGCAAACTTTAGGCGGACTGGTTGTCGGCCTTGCACACTTTTTTGTTTTCGATCCGGTGGTTGCAGCCGAGGAAAACGATCAGTAGTTGTATTTCTTTCCCCAAAGTTTTTTCAGGTATTCTCTCATTTCGCTTTCGCGGGCATTATTTCCCGGATCATAGAACTTAGAGCCGCTCAGTGTATCAGGAAGATATTCCTGTGCGGAGAAATTGTTTGCATAACCGTGTGAATACTCATAATTGACGCCGTAGCCAATATCTTTCATCAGCTTTGTAGGCGCATTCCGCAGGTGCAGTGGCACCGGAAGATCGCCCGATTGCCTTACCGCTTCCGAAGCTGCGCCAATAGCAGCATAAGCAGCATTACTTTTTGCGGATGCGGCAAGATAAGTTACCGCCTGTGAAAGAATGATCCGGGATTCCGGGTAGCCGATCACGTTGACCGCCTGGAAACAATTATTCGCGATCACCAGCGCCGTCGGATTTGCGTTCCCGATATCTTCTGAAGCGAGGATCACGAGCCGCCGCGCGATGAACAGCGGGTCCTCGCCGCCTTCGATCATCCGTGCCAGCCAATACACTGCCGCATTCGGATCGCTGCCGCGGATCGATTTGATAAAAGCAGAAATAATATCATAATGGTTTTCGCCCGCCTTGTCATACTTCGCAATGTTCTGCTGGACGATCTTATTCACTTTTTCATTGGTGATCTCCACTTCATTTCCACCGATCGCATTCACCACCAGTTCAAAAACATTCAGGAGCTTTCTTCCGTCACCGCCCGAAAGCCTCAGCAGCGCCTCTGTTTCACTTAGAATGATCTTTTTTGTTTTCAGTACGACATCCGTCCGGATCGCCAGGTCGAGCATTTCAAGAAGATCTTCTTTTTCCAGATGTTTAAGGATATACACCTGGCATCGCGACAGAAGGGCGGAAATTACCTCGAATGAAGGATTTTCCGTTGTTGCGCCGATAAGCGTTACCGTTCCTTTTTCAACGGCGCCAAGCAGGGAATCCTGCTGTGATTTGCTGAAGCGATGGATCTCGTCAATGAAAAGGATCGGGTTGCCCTGGCTGAACAGTCCTGTGCTTTTCGATTTATCGATCACTTCGCGGATGTCCTTCACGCCGCTGTTAATAGCGCTGAGTGCGTAAAAGGGCCGCTTGAGCTGGTGTGCAATGATATTCGCAAGCGTTGTTTTTCCGACTCCCGGCGGTCCCCAGAGAATAATGGATGGCAAAAGATTCGATTGGATCGCATTTCGCAAAATGGCGCCTTCACCGACAATGTGCTTTTGTCCGATGTAGTTATCGAGGCTGGTGGGCCTCATTCTTTCTGCGAGCGGCGTTCCGTCCATTTATTGTTTCATTCCGTTCTTTATCCAGCATTCCACCTTATCGATGGTCGACTGAGGAAGCTGGTCAGCATTTTTCGGCATTTCAGGATATCCCATCTGGTGCTTGATCGTTCCCAGGAATTCCCCTTTTGCTGCAATGTCTTTGATATCGTTATAATTTGCGAGGTCATGATGACAGCTGGTGCAGTTTTGCTCAACGATCGCTTTTACATCGGCAAAGCTTGCAGTGGATGTTCCGCAGTTGAGAGGTGTCGGCTCCGGCTTGGTTTCCGTGACTGGCTTTGATTCTGTAGTCGTTTTTGTGGTTTTACAGGCTGCTAAAAGAATCATGCCTGTGATGAATGCGTGCTTAATTTTCATAGTGTTTGTGTTGTGTTTTCTTTTTAAAATGTTACCTATTACCTATTACATATTACATATTATATATTACCTATCATGCATCACTTGCCTTCCGGCCTTTTATGTTTCCATCTCTTGTGGCTCCACAGCCAGTATTGCGGATGTTTGATAATGTCTTTTTCCAGCATCCGCGTCACCAGCTCTGTAATTTCTCCCTGGGCGGTTTCTTTCGGATGCTCAAACGTTTCAGCGAATTCAAAGCTGTAATATCCGCGCTTTTCCTTGTTGATCCGGCCATATAACACCGGCTGGTCATATTCTTTTGCGAACTTCTCGGTTCCGAACAATACGCCGGTATCCTGGTTCAGAAAGGTCATCCAGTGACAGTTGTTCGGATTGGACGGGCTCTGGTCGATTGCAAAAATAGTGGCGGTGAGATTGTTTTTTTCTTGTTCAAAAACCTGCTTAACGATCTTCGTTGAGATCATGTATAAGCCATATTTGCTGCGCGTTCTGCGCATCTTCTCATCGAAATACTTGTTCGAAAGCGGCTTGTAGATGCCGATGGTCTTATGCTTGATCATCGCATCCACACCTACTGCAAAGATCTCCCAGTTGGCCAGGTGTCCGCCGGCGATGATCACACTTTTTTTCTGATCATAATAGCGGTCGATCAGCTCCGGGTTTTTGCAGACAATGCGTTTTTTGACCTGCTTTTCGGAAATAGTGAATGTTTTCAGGCTTTCCAGGATCAGGTCGCAGAAATGCCGGTAAAATGCATCGCAGATCTCCATGTGTTCCTTCGGACTTTTATCCGGAAAAGAACGCTGAATATTTCCAAAAACCACTTTTTTACGATACCCGATCATTTTATAAAGAACCAGGTAAGTGAAGTTGGAAAGTCCGTATAGCAAGGGAAAGGGCAGCAGCGAAATCGGAAGGATCACTCCATAATACAGCACCCTGTTCGGAATATTCATTACAAAAATTTTTAAAAAACAAAGATAAAGCATAGTTTTACAACGCATTCAAATTTTGGCAAAATAATTGCCGGGAGCCGGGTACAAAACAATTTAACAACAGAAAATGAAGAAGTCCGTTTTAAGCACAACCGCTTTCGCCCTGATGCTGTTCATCAGCACAACCGGTTTCAGCCAGAAAAAAACCGATAAGAATAAATTCCTCGAAGGAAGAAAATTCAATGTTCAGTTTTATGAGATAAAATCTACTGGCAGAGGCAAGGCACAGCCTACATTGCTCATGATCAAAGGCGGTAAGATCGAAGCGGACCTGATGTATGAAAAGCTGTCGCTGGATCCCGTACCTTACCGTGTAACGCTGGATTCCACCTATACGGAAGACGAAACAGAAATGCACATGGTAACGCTGGAAGGGGATTGGTCGAAGGATAAGGCGGACTACCACTGGGAAGCGACCGTGATCAATTATGATGTTGAAGGAACTGTTTCACAAAGCAAGAACGGAGTCGAAAAAAAGAAATACGAATTCTCCGGAAGCGAGAAGCCTAAGAAGAAATAAGAGGAAAAGTAAAAGGTGAAAAGTGAGATATAAAGTGAAAAGTGATCCCGGTTATGCCGGGATTTTTTTTTGAAGTGTGGAAGATCCCAGGAATCCCGATTTTCCGCGAGCTATTATTTTATTTTAATCTTCTAGCAATTTCCCGCTCTGTATCCTTCTTCTTAATATCCGCCCGTTTATCAAACAATTTTTTTCCTTTTGCCAGTGCGATCTCCAGCTTGGCGAATCCTTTCTCGTTTATGAAAAGGCGCAGCGGGATCACCGTCAACCCCTGGTCCTTCAGCTTTCCCTGCAGCTTGCTTAGTTCCTGACGATTCAGAAGCAGCTTCCGGTCGCGCTTTTCAGGCACATTGTTATAAGTGCCGTTGAAGTAGGCTGAGACCTGCATGTTACGGATGAACAATTCATGGTAATTAAAAACGCAGAACGCATCATTGATATTCGCTTTTCCTTCACGGATGGATTTGATCTCCGTACCGCTGAGCTGGATTCCCGCAACATACTTGTCGATGAATGAATATTCAAAGCTCGCCTGCCTGTTCTTGATATTGATATTGTTTTCCGTGCTCATCTTCTGATTACAAACTGCCGCAAATATACAAATCGCTTCTTCAGTGATTCATGTCCGGGATATCTAAAATAAAAAGACAAACAGCTCAGCCTGTTAGTTCACGATCAGCACGGGCACTTTTACATTGTGCCGTACCTCGTCCAGCGTGGTCCCGAACAAAAGATCCTTGAAGCCCCGGTGGCCATGTGCACCCATCACCAGGAGATCCACCTGTACATTATTAACGATCTCCGGGATGCCTTTTTTAGGATTTCCGAATCCCAGCTTCAGCTCCACATTGTAACCTTGCTCTTCAAGCTGCTCTTTGTATTTTTCAAGGTTCAGCTTGTCCGATTCGGTCTCATGGTCCTCAATTTCATGCCCCATCATCAGCGCGCCGGCCGTTTCAACAATGTGAATAAGCACATAACGTGCATCTTTTCCTCCTTGTGCAAAAGCACTGCTGATCGCGACACTATCGCTGCTGCTGAAATCTACCGTAACGGCAATACGGTTATAGCGTTGTTCTTTGCCAATGTCCAGCTTACGCGGCAGACCATCCGGTGCGTAAGTCGCTTTCTCCTTGACTTTGCGGATGATCGGGCTGAGCGTAATATAAAGCAGCAGCAAGCCGGCGCCGACTACCAGTGGAATGACCGTAAAAAAATAGACCGTCGGGTTCGCCGATTCACTGATCCACTTTCTCAGCGTTTCCACAACAAGCTTTGCATTCAAAACGACAATGATTCCCGCGATCAGCCATGCGGAGATCTTCACCCACAATTTGTTGGCAAATTCACCCATTTGTTTCTTGTCGCTGGTCAGATGGATCAGGGGAATGACCGCAAAGCCCAGCTGGAGACTCAGTACTACCTGGCTCAGGATCAGAAGTTGTCCGGTTGCACCTTCTCCCATCAGCCAGATCACAAGAAATGCAGGAATGATGGCAATAAGCCGCGTAATTAATCGCCTCAGCCAGGGTTGTATCCTCAGGTTAAGATATCCTTCCATCACGATCTGTCCTGACAAGGTTCCGGTAAGCGTAGAGCTTTGTCCGGCCGCGATCAGTGCGATCGCGAACAGGGCAGGAGCAACCTTTCCGAAAATGTCGCTGAGCAGTTTATGTGCATCCTGGATCTCTGAAACCTCATTATGTCCGGAAGAGTAAAAAGCTGCCGCTGCAAGGATCAGGATCGCTGCATTCACGAACAGCGCCATGTTCAGCGCGATAACGGTATCGATAAAATTATACTTGATCGCTTCCCGCACTCCGGCGATGCTGCGCTCGATCTTTCTCGTTTGCACCAGTGAGGAATGCAGGTAAAGGTTATGCGGCATCACGGTCGCGCCAATGATCCCGATAGCAATATAGAGCGCTGTATCTCCCGGAAGCGAAGGAATAAACCCTTTTACCAGCTCGATCCCATCGGGCTTTGCAAAAACAAGCTCAACAATAAATGCGACACCGATAGTGGCGATCAGCGCAATAATGAATGCCTCCATCTTTCGCATTCCATATCGCTGAAGCACCAGCAGGAGAATCGTATCGGCTACTGAAATGGAAACACCTGCCAGCAGGGGAAGGTGAAATAACAGCTGCAGTCCGATCGCCATCCCGATCACTTCAGCAAGGTCGCAGGCTGCAATAGCAATCTCCGCCAGGAGCCAGTTGCAGAAATTAACGATCGGCGGATAAGATCTTCTGGATGCCTGCGCAAGATCGAGTCCGCGTACAAGCCCCAGCTTAGCGCTCAGGCTCTGCAGCAGCAAAGCCATGAGGTTGCTCATGAGAAGCACCCAAAGCAATTTGTAGCCGAACTGGCTGCCTCCTGCAATGTCTGTGGCCCAGTTTCCCGGATCCATGTAACCGACGCTAACAAGGTATGCAGGGCCCATGAAGGCAAAAAGTTTTTTCCAGAACCCTGTTTTGCTTCCCGCCTCGATGCTGGAATGTACTTCTGATAATGATTTATTGGAGTTCATGATTATTTCTTTGTGGCAAGGATGTTTTTCGCGACTTCATTACTGATAAAAATACCGGCCTTTTTGTTGACCACGATCTGGAGCGAACGGTCAAATTCAACGACTTCTTTTATTTTGATCTCGTTGCCCAATGCGAGACCGGTCCTGTCGAGGTACTGAAGGAACGCCGGGCTGTGATCCACAACGCCGGTCATTACCAGTGTGTCGTTCTTCTTAAAGCTCGCAATGCTTTTTGATTTCGTCTGGCTGATCTTTCCGCTTGCGTCCGGGATCGGATCTCCGTGAGGATCGGTTTTCGGGTAATTGAGGAACTTATCGATCTGAGCGATCAGCTTATCCGAATCGATGTGCTCCAGCTGTTCCGCCACCTCGTGGACTTCATCCCATTTGAAATCCAGCTTTTCGAGCAGGAACATTTCCCACAAACGGTGCTTCCGGATAATGTTCAGTGCAACCTTTTCTCCTTTGGCGGTCAGCGTAACTCCCTGGTATTTCTGGTAATTGATCAGCTTCTTTCCCGCGAGCTTCTTGATCATGTCCGTCACCGACGCCGCCTTTGTATTCATACGCTCAGCAATGGCATTCGTGGAAACGGCCTCTCCATGCTTTTCGATTAGCTTA
Source organism: Bacteroidia bacterium (assembly GCA_045805205.1). Taxonomy (GTDB): domain Bacteria; phylum Bacteroidota; class Bacteroidia; order 2-12-FULL-35-15; family 2-12-FULL-35-15; genus 2-12-FULL-35-15. The sequence goes on from JBJMLR010000005.1 coordinate 223,018, forward strand.
TAAATTGTTTTTAAATAATTTTCTTCGGTGAACGAGATCATCTGGCATGTTTTTGTACTGCAAAGTTAATTATTTTTTTGTTATTCTCAACTTTTTTTTAGACTTATCTAAAAAATTGTTACGTTTGCTCTATGAAAAATATCGTCCTACTTATCCTTTTTGCATTCTCTTGCTGTGCTTATTCGCAGGAACCCATTGAAACCGATCGTCCTGATCAGACGGAATGCGCTTCCGTTGTTGCACCGGGATTAATACAGCTGGAAACAGGTGTTTTGTATACGAACGACCGCTTCGACGACATCGGAGGCCATTACCGGGAGCAATCATATAATTATGCCACCTCGCTTTTGCGGATCGGAGTTTTTAAGCAGGCAGAGCTTCGTCTCGAAGTTGGTGAATATGAAAAGAGCCTTGTTGAAGGACCAGGCCTTCATGCCGGTGTGGAAGGTTTCAGTCCTTTTGTGATCGGTACCAAAATTGCCGTTTGTGAGGAGAGCGGAATATTGCCTAAAACCGCATTTATCGGGCATTTGCAGCTTCCCTTCGGAGATGAGCAATTCATCCGGAAGAATGAAGTGCTTCCTTCATTCTGTTTTACGATGGCACATACACTGTCAAAAAGGTTCTCGATGGGCTATAACCTTGGAATGGACTGGACAAGCGGTTCAGCGGTGCCTGCTTATTTTTATACCTGGACGGTGGGTGCTGCCGCTACCAGGCATTTTGAAGTTTTCGTGGAAACGTTTGGAAACTTCGCTCATGGCGAATTGCCGGAAAGCTATTTCGACATTGGCGGCGGTTACAGAGTAAGCGATAATTTTAAGCTGGATTGCTCAGGCGGGATCTCCCTGAATGAAAATTCAACGGATCTGTTTATCAGTGTCGGGTTTGCGGTCCGCATCCCGCGATGAATTACAGCGCGTAAAATGTATAGGTACGTTTTACCGTTTTTTTTGAAGCTTCATCCTTCAGCTCCATGTCGATCTTATCCCCGGTGATCATGCCCTCATATTTTTGTTCACCGGTTTGCCCGCTTACTTCGAATTTGATCCCGCATTTTTTGATCTTATAGGTTCCCGTGAGGACCATGTCCTTATTGTCTTTCTGGAACCAGGTGAATACGTCGAAGTAGTCGTTAACAGATGTTGACGCAAGCACCGTTCCGTCAGCATAAAAGCGAAGAATAGCCGAATGTTCATTGTCAAGCCTGATGGCGTAAATGCCGTTATACTTAACCGTACAATCACCGCTTTCCGCCGGCGCAAATGAAAAGCAAAGGAGAACAGAAAGGAAAGAGATTATTTTCTTCATACCTGAATTATTACCTGATCAGCTGAACGCTTCCTTTATAGGTGAACGGTACATCCTTGAAGCTGCCTTCAATGATATAGAAATAAGTGCCGTCAGACATCGCTTTTCCTTGCTTGCTTTTTCCATCCCATTTAAAGAAAAAGGAGTCGGATTCATACAACAGCTCACCCCAGCGGCCGTAAACCTTGATATCAAACTTATCGAAGCAATCAATAATATTCTTTGCATTCACCTTAAACAGTTCGTTCTGGCCGTCACCATTGGGCGTAAATACATTCGGAATGATCTTGTCCAGCTGTCCGTCAACAGGAGAGATGACTTTGATCGACACCGGGTAAGGAACCACATTGGTCCCGTAGCAGGAATAGTCTCTCGCATAGAACGTAGCATTGTACGCCTGGTCGCGGATGTGCTCGCATTTTGAGTAAAAGCAAAGCGACGATTGAACGCTTCCGATAGCGCTGTCCGGTGAAAATGAAGTGTATGCCTGCGTACCCGGATTGGTAAAAAGCTCCGAAGTTCCGCTCAGTCCGACCCAATCAGAATTGATGTCACTCGCCTGGATAGGGATGCACAGGGAGTCGCCGGCAACCACGGTATAAGATGCTAATGTAGGCAAGCTGAAGACCGGCGGCTGGTTAGTATTGCATGAGATCACCGAATACTGGATATCTCTCCGAACTTCTCCGATCTTTACACCGCCGCGATATTCTTCCACCACTACTGCAAATACATAAACTCCAAAAGCGCTTGGCGCTGCTACCAGGATCCCGGTTACAGGGTTGATCGACATAACAGGTGTGCCGCCGACCATATCGGTTGCGCTGTAAGGCGATTGCCAGTTGATGTTTGAATAGGGACCTGCAGAAGGCGTCGGGATGGGAGTACCGGAACTTGCGTTTCCGTTAAGTGGCGTAACTAAAAAATAGGCGAGTGAATCACCATCGGCATCAATTGCCGAAAAATCCTGCGTATTCGGCTGTCCCGCACAAAAATAGGCATTCGGATAAGAACCGAATACCGGGCTGGAATTAACGATTGCAGGATTCGGGAACTCGCAGTAAAAAACCATTCCGGCGCTTCCCGGCAAGGTGATGTTTTGAATGATATTGTTGCGGCAGCAGCGCTGCCAGCTGAAATAATAACCGTCAGGGTTGTTCGGAAGGTTGATCGTATCGCGGAAAACTCCTTCTTCAACGCAGATCCCGGTCGGCGTGAAACAGGTATCACCTAATGTCAGAACAGTTTGAGAGATCAGCGGCAGGTTGAACTGAAAGGCTTCCGCATTTGTAACCAGGTCGTAGGCGCCCAGCGTGATCGGATTATCGAATGCCGCTGTACCGGGACTACAGTCGCGGTAAAACCGCAGCGTAACCTCAAAGTTATTTGATCCGAGGTTTTTTAAAGTGATATCACCTCCAACGATGTGAGTGGCAAATGCAGACAGGCAGAGAAGCTGAATAAAAGCGAGCAATAAAAATCTTTTCATTGACAATATTTTTTGCAAGATAAGCATAAATTCTCCCTGTCAGATCGAAGCGTTGGGAGGAAGGTTGCACTGCCGCAAAAATAATTTGAAGATGCCGAAATATTATCTAATTTAAGCCTTTGAAATCGCCCCGACCATGATCAAAAATTACAAGTTCTTCGCTTTTACTTCTTTACTGACCGCATTTACTTTTATCAGTAGTTTTGCGCAGGATTCACCCGGCCTTCCGGTTGGTTTTTCGCAAGAGGAGCTGCAGCAAATGAAACGTTCGGATTGGCAGGCAGCAACCTACGAAACGAAATCCAGCTCTACATTGCCTCCTGCGGGACCGGTCCGTAATTATGCACAATGGGAGGAGCACCAGGCGTTGACCATTACCTGGACCAGCTACCAGTCGGTGCTCCGCGAGATCGTACGTGCTGCACGACAGGAAACACAAGTATACATCGTATGCGGCTCTACATGTACAGGAAGCACGGATTCAACTTCAGTAAAGAATTACCTGACAGCCGGAGGGGTTCCGCTCACGAATGTTCATTACCTCTATGCGCCTTGCAATAGTGTGTGGACCCGTGATTACTCTTCAAATTCATGCTATATAAATGATGTGGATTCATTGATCCAGGTGGACTGGAAATATAATCGTCCGACACGTACAAAGGATGATACGGTTCCACGCTCCTTGTGCCGTGCGCTGAATCTTCCCTTGTATGAAACAACCACCGGTCCTAATCTCCTGGTGCATACCGGCGGGAACTATATGACAGACGGTCTTGGAACTGCATTTTCTTCCGAGCTTGTCCTGAACGAAAACACAAGCTGGAGCTCGGCGCAGATCGATACCATCATGAAAAATTTCATGGGGATCAGCCGTTATATTAAAATGCCGACACTTCCATATGATGGAATTCATCATATCGATATGCATATGAAACTGCTGAACGAGGAAACATTACTGATCGGCGAATATCCTGCTGGTGTTTCGGACGGGCCGCAGATCGAGGCTAATATTGCTTATATTCTTGCGAACTATAACTCCGTATTCGGAACTCCTTACAAAGTGGTCCGCATTCCTCAGCCTCCGGATCAAACCATGGGTTACACCTATCCTGATGCCGGCGGAAGCTATCTTACCTATGCAAATGCAACGATCATCAATAAAACGGTCATCATCCCGCAATACTACACTGAGTACGATACGACGGCTATGCGCATCTGGCAGCAGGCAATGCCGGGATACAAGATCGTGGGGATCAATTCGAATTCAACCATTTCAGCAAGCGGTTCGCTGCATTGCATCACAAACGCAGTAGGCGTTTCAGATCCGCTGCTGATCGTCCACCAAAACCTCCCGAACACCACAAATACAACTACTCCTTACCAGGTAGATGCAAGGATCCAGCATAGGTCGGGTATCGCTGCGGCAACGCTTTATTATACGAATGACACAACGCTGGGCTTTACGAGTGTACCGATGACGCTTACAAGTGTTACCAATAATACCTGGACCGGCTACATTCCGCCTTATTCTCCAGGAACGCGTGTATTTTACTATATCAAAGCGGTTGCCGTTTCGGGTAAGCAGCAGGTACGTCCGATGCCGGCACCGGCAGGTACTTTTGAGTTCATCGTAACCGGTCCGGCTGCAGTATCCGAGATCACAGATCAGCATACCTTCCTGCCGGCGTATCCGAATCCATCTCATGGAATTACCTGTATTCCGGTCAATTTCGGAAAGAACACAAGCGGAAGCCTCAAGCTGTTTGATATGCTTGGCAAAGAGGTGCAGACGATCTATTCTGGCGACTTTCAGCAGGGTTCAAAAAACTTTTTTGTGAATGGACTGGAAATTGTTCCCGGCGCTTATCTTATTGAGCTTGAAACAAACGAAGGAAAGATAACTCAAAAACTAATGGTTAGATAATCAATATGAAACGAAGCTTCTTTTTAAGTCTTGCAATTTTTTCAGCTTCCCTGGCTGCCAATTCGCAAAGTCTTCCCGTGATCATTCAAAATGGAAACGCTAAACTCGCTGCGATGAACTATGCTGCTGCGGAAGTGGATTTTGCAAATGCGATCAAAGTAAATGACCCGGTAACAACCGAATACCTGAACAAGCTGAAGAAGTACGGAACGATGAATGAGTACCAGAGATCGACTTCCGATATGCCTGACGGATTTGTTTACAATCATGATTATGCGGTTCCTTATTTCGGACATGGAATGAGCCTTGCCGGGCTTGGCAGGCAGGATGAAGCGCTTGCCGACTTTGAAAAAGCAATTACCATCGATCCGAAATATGCAGAAGCATTGCGTGAGCGGGGGATGATCCTCATTGCAAAAGGTTCAAAAGACAAAGGCTGCATGGACCTGCGCAAAGCGAAAGTGCTGAAGGATGAAAAAGCGAAAGAGTTATATGAGTCGAATGCCTGCTCCGGAATGAGCACCACTTTTGTGACATCGGGAGATAGTAAGATGGAGGCGAAGGATTACGCCGGCGCTATCGCTGATTATACCGCGGCGATCCAGCTGAATGGTGATTCGATCCAGCCATACATGAAACGTGCGGAGTGCCATGTTGCCATGAAGAAATACGACCTTGCGGTGAAGGATTATAACAAGGCCCTGAAAATAAATCCGGACACGGTAACAATTCTATACCAGCGCGGGCTGGCTTACAACGCCGCTTCAAATTACAAGCTTGCTTTTGCCGATTTCTCCTGTGTGATCCGCCAATCGCCGAACCATTACGATGCGTATATGCAGCGTGCCGCGGCTTGCGAGGGAATGGAGAACTTTCGTTCTGCTACGTATGATTACGGAGAAGCCATCCGCATCCGGCCGAAGGATGGACTTGCTTATTATAAAAGAGGAGTAGCCAACCAGGATGCGAAAGACAATAGTTTCTGCAAGGATTTTCAGATCGCAGCTGCGCTCGGCCTTGAGGAAGCGAAATCTGCCGCTGAGAATTGCGCTCCACAAAAAAAGAAGTGAGTGAGACAGGATTCTTTGTTTTAAAGAATCCGTAGTCGAACTCATCCCGAGTTTGCGAGGGATCTCAGGTAACGATGACAAAACAGGATTCTTTGTTTTAAAGAATCCGTAGTCGAACTCATCCCGAGTTTGCGAGGGATCTCAGGTAAAGATGACAAGACAGGATTCTTTGTTTTAAAGAATCCGTAGTCGAACTCATCCCGGGTTTGCGAGGGATCTCATGTAAAGATGACAAGACAGGATTCTTTGTTTTAAAGAATCCGTAGTCGAACTCATCCCGGGTTTGCGAGGGATCTCAGGTAAAGATGACAAGACAGGATTCTTTGTTTTAAAGAATCCGTAGTCGAACTCAAAAGTCGTTGAAGAATATATGTACAAAAGAATTATTAAGCCCCTTTTTTTCCTTGTTCAGCCTGAGCGAATTCATCATATCGTTTTCCGTACTATAAAATTCTTTTGCTTCATTCCGGGAATTCCCGCCCTGATCCGAAGTATATACGTCATCGATGACAAAAGACTGGAAAGAAAGCTCTTCGGCTTGACCTTTCCGAATCCCGTCGGACTGGCTGCCGGTTTTGATAAGGATGCGAAGCTCTTTGATGAACTGGGATACTACGGTTTTGGATTTATCGAGATCGGGACACTTACACCGAAACCTCAGCCTGGAAATGAGAAACCGCGAATGTTCCGCCTGCCGGAAGATGAAGCGCTGATCAACCGGATGGGATTTAACAACGGTGGAGTGGAAGCTGCAGCGGAACGATTAAAAAAGAGAAAGACAAAGATCATCATCGGCGGTAATATCGGGAAGAACAAAGTAACACCGAACGAAGAAGCGGTCCTTGATTATGAGAAATGCTTTGAAGCGCTTTTTGATCATGTGGATTATTTTGTGGTGAATGTCAGCTCTCCCAATACGCCTGGCCTGCGCGAGTTACAAGACAAGGAGCCGCTTACAAAGCTGCTGCTGCGTGTAAAAGAGCTGAACGCTCAAAAAAAGTCTCCGAAGCCCATTCTCCTGAAGATCGCCCCGGACCTTACGAACGAACAACTGGATGATATCATTGTTATCGTAAAAGAAACAAAGATCGACGGGCTGATCGCAACAAATACAACGATCAGCAGAACCGGTCTGAAAACCGGCGACGCAAGACTTAAAGCCATCGGAGCCGGCGGGCTGAGCGGTAAGCCGTTGACCAAACGTTCTGCCGATGTTGTTCGCTACATCAGTGAAAGATCGGATAAGGCATTTCCGATCATTGGAGTAGGAGGAATTCATAACGGCGATGATGCGATCGCGATGCTGAATGCAGGAGCGAGCCTCGTACAGGTTTACACCGGATTCATTTATGAGGGGCCGGGAATCGTGAAGAAGATAAACAAAAGGATTTTAGCTTCGCGATAAAATAAAAAATAACCGCTGAGAAAAAGAGAAAAATAATGGGTACCGCAGAGCTATATTTTCAACCCTTCTCTGTGGCCCTTTGTTGAGCCTTCGCGTTCTCTGCGGTTAAAAAACATTAGCTTTGTTGAGTATGAAACTAGTAGAATGCCCCCGGGACGCCATGCAAGGCATCCATGATTTTATCGAAACCGAAAAGAAAGCGGCGTACATCAACTCCATTTTAAGATGCGGCTTTCATACCGTCGACTTCGGAAGCTTTGTCTCTCCGAAAGCGATTCCACAGATGCGCGATACGGCGCAGGTGCTGGACCTGCTTGATCTCGACAAAACAAGCTCGAAGCTGTTGGCGATCATCGCGAACGTGAGAGGCGCTGAAGATGCGGTAGAGTTCGATGAGATCACATATCTCGGTTTTCCCTTTTCTATTTCGGAAACCTTTCAGCAGAGAAACACGAACTCGTCAATATCGGAGTCGCTGCAAAGGGTAGAAGAGATCCAGGACCTTTGCGTCCGGAACAAAAAGGAACTGGTAGTATACATTTCCATGGCTTTTGGAAATCCATACGGCGATGAATGGAGCAGTGATGTAGCCGTCAAATGGACGCAGCTGCTTGCCGGAATGGGGGTAAAGATCATTGCGCTTTCGGATACGATCGGTGTTTCCAACCCGGAAAACATTACTTATCTTTTCAAGAAACTGATCCCGGAATTCCCCGGCGTGGAGATCGGGGCGCATCTGCATACGACACCGGATACCTGGGAACAAAAGGTGCACGCAGCGTATGAAGCAGGATGCAGAAGGTTTGACAGCGCGATCAAAGGATATGGCGGTTGCCCGATGGCTGCGGATAAGCTGACCGGCAATATGCCGACCGAGAACCTGCTGCATTATTTCAATAAGAATAACATTGTCACCGGAGTTGATCCCAATGCTTTCATCGAGGCGATGAATAAAGCAGGGGAGACTTTCCCGGGTTAAATTTCGATTTCAACTGGCCGCCCTTGCCCGGAACTACCACAAATGTCTGTCAATAAATTTCAAAAGCTCGTTAACAACTCCTTTCTCTTCAGGCTTTACCTGCTGAGATCGCTTCCCATGGGCTTTATTGCGGGGATCAGGGTGAAACAGCTCGACGATGCCCAAGCCGTCACGACGATAAAATTCAAATGGCTCACGCAAAACCCTTTTCGCTCCATGTACTTTGCCTGCCAGGCGATGGCCGCGGAAATGAGTACGGGGTTGCTGGTGCTGAACCATGTTTACGGTTCCGAGCCGGCTGTAAGCATGCTCATCGTAAAAAATGAAGCGGTATATTTCAAAAAAGCGGTCGGGAAGATCACTTTTACATGCCTGGATGGAAAAAAAATTGAAGAAATTGTGTCCCGTGCCAAAAGCAGCGGCGAAGGACTCATAGCAGACCTAAAGTCGATTGGTGTAGACGAAACCGGTGATACTGTGGCTGAATTTATTTTCACATGGTCGGTAAAGGCAAAAAAAAGTTTTTAACAGTTGATTTTTAATTAATTAACAAACAAAAACAGCATTTAATGATTACCTTTATGTGCATTAAAACACACACAATTTACCCAGAATGCAGAGAGTAAGCTTTGACAACAAGAACAGCGTATTTTTTAACGCCCTGAAAGAGAAGGTAGACGGTTATTTCAAGTCAAATAACATCAAGGAAACAGGGAATTATAAACTATACGTTAAGACAATATTACTGGCTGTTGCAGCCATTTCCTTTTACACGGTACTCGTGTTTTTTCATCCCAACGCCTGGCTTTCGGTGCTCTTTTGCATCCTCCTGGGGATTACCCTTGCGGGGATCGGCTTCAACGTAATGCACGATGGCGCTCATGGGAGCTTTTCAACCAAAACATGGGTAAATGAACTCATGGGCTACTCGCTCAATCTCATGGGCGGTAGTGTATACCTCTGGAAATACAAGCACAACGTGAATCACCATTCATTCACCAACATCGAAGGAATGGATGATGATATCGATATCAAGCCCTGGATCCGTGTTCATGACGACCAGGAGAAATACTGGTATCACCGTTTTCAGCATGTTTACTGGGTGGTGCTTTATGGCGTTACTTATCTTTTGTGGGTATATGTGCAGGATTTCAAAAAGTATTTCACCGGTAAGATCGGGGAGACGCCTTTCCGTAAAATGGATATGAAAGAGCACATTATCTTCTGGGCAGGAAAGCTTTTCTATGTATTCATTGCTCTTGTCTTGCCGATCATGACCGAAGGATTCGTTAAGACGATCGTAGGTTATTCCATTGTTGCATTCGTCTGCGGATTTGTAATTGCAGTGGTATTCCAGCTGGCACACATTGTTGAGGACGCTTCTTTTGAAACACCAACCTCCAGTAATCACAAAGTAGAAACGGAGTGGGCAGTTCACCAGATCCAGACCACAGCGAATTTTGCGACAAAAAGCAAAGTCGTTTCCTGGTTCACAGGCGGACTGAATTACCAGGTGGAGCACCATTTATTCCCGCGGATCTCTCATATTCACTATCCAAAGATCTCTGAGCTTGTTCGTGAGACCTGCGAGCAGTTTGGCATTACCTATCTTGAATTTCCTACCGTATTAAGTGCTGTAAGATCGCACGTGGTGCATCTGAAGTATGTTGGAAGGAATTAACGGAACGGAAAAGGTGAAAAGAAGAGGAGCTGAGAGGCTCCTTTTTTATTCGCCTTCCAGTTCATCTTCAGCAACCGGTTTTGCGGGTATCATAATCTGATTCGATGGATGGAAGTCCTTTCGCAGAACGTAAAAATCAACTCTTCGGCTTTTTACTGCAACGAATTCTTTAGATCCTTTACTGTTTTTTTCTTTATCGGTCGGATACATCCAGCTCGTGTCAGCGGGTCGGCTTGCACCGTAAGCCTTAACAATGAGCCGCCTGGGATCTATGCCTTTTTTGACAAGAATCGATTTGATGAATTCCCCCCTTTTTTGCGAAAGCGTTTGGGGATCCGTCTCATCGATGCTTGCATGGCTGGCAACTTCAAAAACCAAGTTAGGGTTATCGCTCATTAACTGGTATGTGAACAAAATTTCGTCTTCCGGGTCATTAAGAGTATCCTCAAAATAATACTCGGTGCAGCTGTTCTTCCTGAAGTAATTCGTCGGCGGTGCCATAGTGCATATTGTAAGCGGAGCGAGACAAAAATCCACAATGGTTTTTAGCGGGGAGTCCAGGGTGATATTCAATTTGACCTTGTCAGATGAGTTCAGAAAACCCCTGGGTGCCGCGGTTGTCTTTATATTATTTCCGGCTTGTGTTACAACGACATATTGGGTCCATGTATTTACCTGGCTACTATCAAAAAGGTAAGATCCACTGGCATCCGTCTTTGTTTCAATACTGCTGCCATCGCTGCCTATAAGCTTAACGACACATTCCGGGATGGTTTCCTTGAATTTACAGTCAGTGACCATACCTGTGATTATATGATGCCGTTGCGTAATGGAAAGAAAATCTTTCCGATAAACGGATATTGTCACACGCTGCCTTGCTTCGGGATTTTCATCATATCCAAACTGTTCGCCGGTTGTTTTTTTTGCCGGAATAGAGTCGGCGCGACCTGCGATCACCAATCTGCCGGTCTCGATCCCCTTCGCAAGAAGTTGTTTCCTGATGAATGCTGCCCGTTGCCAGGATAATCTTTTTCCGTCAATTTCGCCGGAGCTGGAATGACCGTCGATTTTGATTACAAAGGACGGATTATCCAGGAGTATTTCCGTTAGCTCTTCAAAAGGATCAACATTCGATGGAATAAGGGATGAACTGGTATTTATGCTAAAGTAAAATATTGGAAATTCGCGAGTCTCCGCATTTTCCCAATTTAGCAAACAAAAATCTCTTTGATATTTGATTCCTAAGCTATCTGCTATGATCACATTTTTTCTTTCCCTCCCGTAGCCTCCGTTGCCGGAGCTGTTTTCCCGCCAATTAGCAATGATGATACAGGCAAGTGGTAAACGTTGGGAAGTGATTTTAAACTGATACCGTCCTTTTTTATCCGTATATACAACCATAGACTTCCCATCTCCCCGGATCAATTTGACCGGAATGGAATCGATACCTGTTTTTGTCTTGCAATCAGTAACAAGTCCAGCGACAATGATTTTTTTTTCACGCGAAAACCCATTCAGGAAAAGGAAACACAGGAAGAAGAGGAGTAATTGCCGCATTTAAAAATATAACCGCGTTTTTATTTAAAGATACAACATAAAAAAGGAGTCCTTTCGAACTCCTTTGCACTGTATGATTTTCAACTTTGAACTATTCAACTCCCAGCTTTGTCATGACTTCCATGCTCACGCCGGTTGTAGAATATCCTCCGTCGTGGAAGAGGTTCTGCATGGTTACCATGCGGGTAAGATCCGAAAAAAGGGTGATGCAATAGTTAGCACAATCTTCGGCACTTGCATTGCCAAGCGGCGCAATGGAATTGGCATAGTCATAGAAGTCGCCGAAGCCTTTGATCCCCGTTCCCGCGGTAGTTTTGGTAGGAGACTGGGAGACCGTATTGATCCTTACTTTTTTCTCCAGTCCGTAGTGATATCCAAAGCTCCTGGCAATCGATTCGAGCATCGCTTTGATATCAGCCATATCAGTGTAAAACGGGTAGGTACGCTGCGCAGCCATGTAGGTAAGCGCTACCACACTTCCCCATTCGCTGATCGCATCCAGCTTTTTTGCGACGGCGAGCATTTTATGGAAAGACATTGCAGAAACATCGATCCCTTTCATGAAATAATCATAGTTCGATTCGGTATAGGGAATGTTCTTGCGGATATTGACGCTCATCCCGATGGAATGAAGCACAAAGTCGATCTTTCCGCCCAGTACTTGTTGAGAGTCGGTAAAAAGCTTGGTCAATTCATCAACGTTGGTCGCATCTGCCGGAATGATCTGTGAATTTGTCTTTTCAGCCAGCTTTTTGATCTCGCCCATGCGCATTGCGATGGGAGCATTTGTCAGAACGAATGTAGCGCCCTGTTCATGTGCTTTTTCAGCGACTTTCCAGGCGATAGAGTTCTCGTCCAAAGCGCCGGTAATAATTCCTCGTTTCCCTTTTAATAGATTGTAAGACATATGTCGGATTTTAAATTTGTAAGATTCAGCGAATTTGTACCGGACAAATATAACAATTAACTCTTTAAGAGCTCTTTTGCATTACTGATCGCAGCCGCGGTAGGAGTGCCGGTACTCAGCATCTTTGCGATCTCCTGGACGCGTTCCTCCGCATTTAATTTACGGATATTGCTATAGGTTTTGCCGCCTTTATCTTCTTTATATACAAACAGATGGCTTTCTCCTTTGCTGGCAATCTGCGGCAGGTGGGTAATGGTAATCACCTGCATGCCTTTTGACATGGTTCCCATGATGCTTCCTACTTTGTCGGCAACATCACCTGAAACACCCGTATCGATCTCATCAAAAATAATAGTGGGCAAAGCTGTTTTCTGTGCGATCAGCGATTTAATGCTCAGCATCAATCGTGATAGCTCTCCGCCGGAAGCCACCTTGCTCAGATCCCTGAATTCGCTTCCCTTATTTGCTGCAAAAAGAAAATTCACTTTGTCCATGCCGCTTGCCGACAGTTCTTCCGTAGCAGCCTGGTCGATCTTTAATTGTGCATTTGGCATCGATAAAGAGGAGAGGAGGGAGGCAATCTCTTTTTCGATCAGCGGGATCGCTTTTTTGCGCGATGCACTGATCTTTTTCGCGGCAGCCAGCAATACAGTATGCAGCGTTTCCAGTTCCTTGTTTACTTTTTCGATCTCAGCTTCCAGCGAATTAAAATCAAGCAGTTTGTCGCTAAGGTCCTCTTTGATCGTGATCAGATCGGACACTGTTTTTACACCATGTTTTTGCTGAAGGCGATAAACGGCATCCAGCAGATTATTCAACACTTCGATGCGGGAGGGATCGTAAACAATTCCCTCTTCCAGCGCCTCCAGCTCATTTGAAATGTCTTTCAGCTCGATATAAGAGCTGTTGATCCGGACACTCAATTCATTGATCTCCGGCTTGAATTTCGCCATGGCTGCCAGTGCTGTGCGGATCTCATTCAACGATGAAAGCAGGTTCTGTTCCCCGCCGGTCAGGCCGTTTGCAGCTTTCGACAGATTGAGCTTGATCTCTTCCGCATTATTGAGCGTTTCGAGCTCCTGTTCCATTTCCACCTGCCGGATATTTTTCAGATTAGCATCCTCCAGCTCATTGAACTGAAATTGAAAATAATCCAGATCTTTTTTTGCCTGGGCTTCTTTTTCGGTGAGCTCTTTCAGTTGTTTCTGTAAAGCTTTGTATCTGGTATATCCTTCTGTGTATTCCTCCAAAGCAGAAGCGTTGCCTGCAAATGAATCAACAACGGAAAGCTGAAAGACGCTCCCGTTCAACGTCAGCGTCTGGTGTTGCGAGTGAACATCGATAAGGTACTCCGCAAGTTCTTTGAGCTGGTTAAGATTAACAGGTGTATCGTTGATGAATGCACGGGATTTTCCTTCCGGGTTGATCTCCCTCCTGATCGTTGTAACGTTGTCGTGATCAAGCTCGTTTTCTTTGAAAAATCTTTTTAAAGAATATCCTTTTATATCAAAAGTGGCTTCTACCACGCACTTCTTTTGCTTGTCCTGCAAAGACTGTGTATCTGCGCGGTTCCCGGCCACTAACCCGAGTGCGCCCAGGATAATGGATTTTCCGGCGCCAGTTTCACCGGTGATGATTGTTAAACCATTTGAAAGGTCTACTTCCAATTTATCAATAAGGGCGTAGTTCTGGACGGATAGCTGCTTTAACATGGGACTAAATTTAAAGCAATAATAAGTGATTCAGAATTGAAGTGCTAAAAAGTAATTAACATGCTAAAAATTATAGCAATGCAGGCAACGAATCCTCTTTAATTGTCATTTTCGATCCGCCGGCTGGCGGAGAGAAATCGCATCTTTAAAAAGATTCTCACCCTAGCCGGGATTCGAAATGACAAACACATGAATAGAGAGTTCGGGTTTTCTGTGCTATGTATTATTGGAACGCGGATCAGGCATCGGATGACAATTACGAAGCAATCGCCGCACAGATTTGTAAATTGGTAAAGATTCGTTATTTGTAATTAATTGCTCGCTGTGATCTTCGCGTACTTGTTACTATTGGTGGGATCGATCTCATTCAGCAGCTGCACAACCTGTGCTTTTTCATCCGAAAAGCCTCCGGAGAAAATATTCACGATCTCATCATTTTTGGCGATGAAGAAGACCTGCATGCTGAACGAAAGAGGTTTTACCTGGTGTACTTTTTTAAGGTTCTGAAGGCTTTCGAGAATAGCTGCCCTGCCTGCATCTTTATTTTCATACATCACATCCAATCCCTTGCGGTGGTAGTTATACATCGTTTCCCGGAGTCCGACGAACGTTGCATCCAGGATATTATTGATGAGCCAGTACCGGTTTTTATCGCTGTCGAAAGCTTTCCAACCCTCATAGCCGGAACCCTGCGCATTGTTTACCACACCGAGCGCCTTTTGAAAGTAGGTCGTTCCTCCGCTCGGTGAAAAGGAATCATAATCGAGCCCGATCACATAATAAGCATAAAAGGCCAGGACGGATGAAATGTTCGACGTATATGTATTTTCCTGGTATTCCAGCGGCTGATCGGCAAGGAACTTAAAAACGATATCATTGTCGTTGAAATTCAGTAAAGCCGTGTTATAAGAAGTTTTATACACGGGCCGGCGCGACTGGATCTGTAATGTTCCTTTGTATTCATCATTCCCCAGTTTCTCCGTGATATTGATCAGGATACTGCAGTCGATGCGCTCCTCGATCTTGAAATTTTCATTCGTCCATTTACGGGTGTTCATGAACTCATAAATTGCAGTTTGCATGGACTCAAATACCCGTTTGTCGGTTCCCGCGATCTGCGAGGAAAGAACCTGCACCTGGCAGTTCAGTTCTTGTGCAAAGCTGGCCGAGAGAGAGGCAAAGAGGAGGATGATAGTAAATATTCTGCGCACTTATTTCGTTTTAATATGAAGGATCAATTTAACAATGTCGCGGGCAACATTTTCCTTGCTCTTTAACTCAAATTTAGTGATTTTATTGCTCCTGCTGATGGCAGTGATCTTATTTGTATCGGTCCGGAAGCCGGCGCCTTTGTCGTTCAGTGAATTCAGGATAATGAGGTCGAGATTTTTCTTCCGGATCTTGGCTTTTGCATTTTCGATCTCGTTCTCCGTCTCCAGTGCAAATCCGACCAGGACCTGTTTCGACTTTTTCAACTTTCCAAGCTCCGCGAGCGTATCTTTTGTCGGAACAAGCTCGATATTCTTTGCAGCTTCTGTTTTTTTGATTTTTTGCTTTGCGGTTTTTGCAGGTTTGTAATCCGCCACTGCTGCCGAAAGCACTGCAATATCACAATTCTTAAATGCTTTTACGGAAGCATCGAACAATTCATCGGCGGATGTAACATCGACCCGACGTATTCCGGGCTGAACCGTTTTGAGGGCATTAGGTCCGCAGACAAGCGTCACTTCCGCACCTTGCATGGCCAGCGCTTCTGCAATAGCAAATCCCATTTTCCCGGTAGAATGATTCCCGATAAACCGGACAGGGTCAATTGCTTCATAAGTAGGACCGGCGGTTACCAGCGCTCTTTTTCCGTAAAGCGGAAGATTTTTTGAGAGCTCTTTTTCAAGGAAAGCAACAATCTCTTCAGGTTCCGCCATCCGTCCTTCGCCATACAGTCCGCTGGCCAGCTCACCGGTTCCCGGCTGGATCACCTTGTTACCGAAGGATCTTAGCCGTTTAAGATTATCTGTTGTTGTTTTATGCCTGAACATGTCGAGATCCATGGCCGGAGCAACATACACATCACATTTCGCGGAAAGGTAAGTCGCCAGCAAAAGATTATCGCAAATGCCGGCCGCCATTTTTGCCAGTGTATTTGCAGAGGCTGGTGCTATGACGAAGACATCGGCCCATAATCCGAGCTCAACATGATTTGTCCACTCTCCTTGCTTGTTCTTAACAAAATCGATCAGCACCGGGTTTTTCGACAGTGTGGAAAGCGTAAGGGGGGTAATAAATCCGGTGGATGCATCGGTCATGATGACCTTTACATTTGCGCCTTGCTTAACGAGAAGACGGACAAGGAAAGCAGTTTTATAGGCAGCTATGCTTGCGGTAACTCCAATGAGTATGTTCCGGTTCTTTAACATGGCGGTAAAAAAACAGTTCGTCATCCGCCAGTTAGCGGACACGAACTGTTTTCAAAAAGGGAATGAAACTATTTGGTCTCCTCTGTGCTTACAACCGGGTTACGATAATAGATCTTATTATCGAAAAATTCCTGGATTGCGATCAGCGAAGGCTTCGGCAAACGCTCATAATATTTAGAGATCTCGATCTGCTCACGGTTTTCAAAAATTTCTTCCAGGTTATCAGTGTTGGATGCGAATTCTGCAAGCTTGTTGGTCAGCTCTTCTTTCATCTCGGCACTGATCTGGTTCGCACGCTTGGAAATGATCGCAATGCTCTCATAGATATTGCCGGTTTTGCCATCCAGGCTTCTGAGATCGCGTGTTGTTGTGGTCAGATCCGCATTTGTCTTTTTGTAGTCCATTGTTGATTTTTTATGATGGTTTATTATACTTTTCTAAACTTTTAAGAGCGCTTTCATATACCATTTCCGCCTGCTTTATGTATTCGCTTTTGGGATATGTGTCTACGAACTTCAGGTAATGATCCACTGCAGCTTTAAATCGCTCCTGCTTTTTGTTCTCAATGCTGTTCACCGCCAGCAGGTAGTAAGAACGGATGATCAGGTAATTCAGCTCTTCTACATGTTTGGTATCAGGAAAATCCTTCAGATGATTCTCAAATGCGGTTGCAGCTGCTCTGTAATCGCTGGTATTATAATAGAGCATCGCGTTCTCGTACGATTTACGTTCCAGCTTTGCCCTGAGCTCATCCAGTAACCTGTTGCAGTCGGGGATATGCGCACTCTGGGGATATTGCTGTGTGAAACGCATGAATTCCTTGATCGCAAGCTTGGTGTCGATCTGGTCAAGACTGTATTCCGGTGAATTCAGATAAAAGCAATAAGCATTCATATATGCGCATTCTTCCGTATGCTTGCTGGTAGGAAAATTCCTCACGAACTGGCGGAACTGGTAACCTGCAACGATGTAATCTTCCAGGTTATAGCTGCAGTAAGCATAATAGTAATGCACTTCTTCCGCTTTGGCGGTTCCCCTGTAAACACCCATTAACTCTTCAAATAAGGTCAGGGCTTTTGTATATTCTTCTTTATCGAAATACCTGACAGCAGCGGCATATTTTGCATCCATGTCACCGCTTTTGACCAGCTTATTGAATTTTCCGACGGTTACATCGAACTTTTTCTTTTTGCCATTATTGCTCAGGTCGTAGGTACGTTCCTTCGTATTGCATGAAAAAAGCAACACAGAAACGATCAGACCAAGGGTGATATACGATCTTCTTTTTAACATAAAAGGACGACAAATATACGATTTTTGACTGAATTGATGCTGTAAAACTTTAATTACTTTGTTAATTAAAACCTTTTGAAAATACCGGTCAAACTACTAATTTCGCTCACGCCCTGAACATGTGAGCGGACCTGGCTAAAACTATTAAAACAACCATTTATTATACATATGAAGGATTTATTTGAAAAGATCAACGCGAACCGAGGCCCGATCGGGATGCATGCAAAAGAATCGCATGGCTATTTTACTTTTCCGAAGCTGACGGGAGATATTGCTCCTCGTATGACGTTCCGCGGGAAAGAACGTCTGAACTGGAGCCTGAATAACTATTTAGGATTGGCGAATCACCCGGAGGTCCGCAAAGCAGATGCTGATGCAGCGGCTGCATATGGCTTCGCAATGCCAATGGGAGCGAGGATGATGAGCGGAAATTCCGACCTGCATGAGCAGCTCGAAAATGAGCTTTCTGCATTTGTGCAGAAGGAAAGCACCATTCTCTGTAACTTCGGTTACCAGGCAATGGTTTCCGCGATCGATTGCCTGGTTGACCGTCATGATGTAATTGTTTACGACGCGGAGTCTCATGCCTGCATTTTGGATGGAGTGCGCCTTCACATGGGGAAACGCTATGTTTTTAAGCACAATGATATCGAAGATTGCGAAAAGCAGCTTCAGCGCGCGACCAAGCTGGCCGAGGCTCAAAATGGATCGATCCTGGTGATCACAGAAGGTGTGTTCGGAATGAGCGGCCGCCAGGGAAAGCTCAAGGAGATCGTTGATCTGAAGAAAAAATATAAGTTCCGCCTCTTTGTTGATGATGCACATGGCTGCGGAACAATGGGTAAAACCGGTGGCGGAACAGGGCAGGAGCAGAATTGCCAGGATGGGATCGATATTTATTTCGGCACGTTCGCAAAATCGTTTGCGCTGATCGGCGGATTTATTTCAAGTGAAGAGCAGATCGTGGAATACCTGCGCTACAATATGCGTTCCCAGATCTTTGCGAAATCGCTGCCTTTGCCTTTGGTGGCAGGTGCTCTGAAGCGTCTTGAACTGATGAGGACTCACCCGGAATACAAGGATAAATTATGGGAGATCACGAATGCGCTGCAGAGCGGCCTTAAAAAAGCAGGGTTTGAGATTGGGCTGACGAACTCCCCGGTCACTCCTGTATATATGAATGGCTCTATTCCGGAAGCGACCAACCTGATCCTGGATCTGCGTGAAAACTTTAATATTTTCTGCTCGATGGTAGTATATCCTGTTGTTCCGAAAGGCGTTATTATTCTTCGCCTGATCCCGACAGCGTCGCATTCGATGGAAGATGTGAACTACACGATCGACTGCTTCTCGAAGATCGTCGGTAAATTGAAATCGGGCCAGTATATGTCCGACAAGATCGCCGCTCACCAGTAAAAGCAATTGAAAACTAAACCCTAACGAAAAAATGAACTTCAAAAAGATCACACTTATCGCACTGATCGCGCTGGGCACTACTTCGGCATTTGCGCAGGCGGAGAAAAAGAAAAAAAGTCCATTCGATGGAAGAATCTATTCGATAACACTTAACGAAGAGAAAGAGGGAAAGAAAAAGCCTGATCCGATCAAAGAGGATTTTAGTTTTCAGCCGGTCTGCAAAGCCAAATCAACAACACTTTCAAATGAGGGCTTTATGCAGACAGATTACGATTATGAAGTTGATTCCACAACTACCCCGGTGACCTATAAATTCACCATTGAAGCAAAAGACAACGACAATACACGCTTTTCCTGGGAAGGCACCTTGAGCGGCGATAATATCGAAGGCACTGCGATCCTGCGCAAGAAAGGTAAGATCCAGCATTCATACAACTTCACAGGAACCTGGAAGAATAAGAAGAAAGCGAAACCGGCGCCGAAGCCTGCTGCAACCGCTGCTCCTGACTCAACCAAGAAATCAGGCGAATAAAACTGTCAGAATGATCTTTAATAAAAAAGCCTGCTCTATTGAGCAGGCTTTTTTATTAAAGCAAAGTATAAAGTTATATTAAACTTTCTTCACTTTCACAGCATTAAGACCTTTTTTGCCTTCAGCAACATCAAAAGTAACTGTGTCGTTTTCTTTGATCTTGTCTTCTAATCCTGTTGCGTGAACAAAGATCTCCTGACCTGTTTCATCTTTAATGAATCCGAAACCTTTTGCTTCGTTAAAGAATTTTACTGTACCTGTTTTCATTGTAATGTAATTTGATTTTTAATTAATTATGCAAAGATAGATCAAAATTAAATACAAAAGCAAATTTTTTTTCATATATCGCTTTTTTTCGTCCAGATATCGACAAATTTCCCGGGATGGGCGAAAGATGTTAGCCCTCTGAATAGTTTCTTTCTCCAAAGATGGCGGTGCCTACACGGATCATTGTGCTTCCATTTTCAATCGCAATAAGGTAATCAGAGCTCATACCCATACATAATACAGTAAAATCAGGATATTTGAGGAATTCGTCTTTTAAGGTTTTGAATTCCAATGCGATCTGTTTTTTATCGGAAACGTTGCTCGCCATTCCCATCAGGCCGATGATCCGGATATTATTTAAACTTTTAGCTTCATTGGATTCTATAATCGACTGTATTTCATTTAAATATAATCCGTATTTTGTTTCCTCGGAAGCGATGTGCACCTGCAAAAGACAGGAAACGACCCGATTGTTCTTTTTTGCCTGCTTATCGATCTCGATCAGCAATTTCAGACTGTCGACCGAATGGATCAATGAAACAAAAGGCGCAATGTATTTTACTTTGTTCGTTTGTAAATGACCGATCAGGTGCCATTCAATGTCTTTCGGAAGCTGTTCATATTTTCCGATCATTTCCTGGACTTTATTCTCTCCAAAAATGCGCTGGCCGGCATTGTAGGCTTCCATGATCTTGTCGGAGCCGTACGTTTTAGAGACCGCCACTAACTTAACATCGGGCGGAAGAGAAGAGTTGATCCTATGGAGGTTGTCTTTAATCGACATTTTCTTTTTGTTCAATTAAGCCGTTATCTGCTATATATAATATTGTTTTTGAAAAAACACTATCGTTTCGGCTGCCTTCAAAACCCGGTGGATTTGGCAAAGGCCTTACACCATGATTTCGAAGACTAATCTGATGATCATCCAAAAGCATATAGTCGAAATAGCTATATGATTGTCCGCAAAAGCCAATGTCCTCCTTAACTAAAAAAAGATCAATTAAATGCTCTTTTTTATGGAACGTTAAAAGATATTCATAGATCGGCAGAACATACCCTGGGCTATAATTGCGGATGATCAAGGCATTGATCGAATCATTAACCTTCCATTCTCCCGAAATTTCAAAAGTCGAAAGAGAATCGAATCGGCATTCGGTTGCCAGTTTTAGTTTTGACGTCCAGCCGGGGCTGATTATTTTATTTGTAGTAATGATTTCACCGGCCAAAAGCTGGTAAGACAACGTATCTTTATGGTTTTCAGCAGATGGGCCAGTGTTTTTTACACATCCGGCGAATACCATCAGGAGCGGAAATAAACAATTGCGCATTCGTAAAATTCTTTTCGATCGGTTATTCGCTGAGTGAATAGATCACCAGCCCGCTCCTCATTTTCGGTTCTACCCATGTCGTTTTGGGAGGCATGATATTATTCGTATCGGCAATATGCTTCAGTTGTTCCATTTCGACCGGGTACAGACCAAATGCGGCTTTGAAGTTCCACTTGTCCACCTGGTGCTTCAGCTCCTTCATTCCTTTGATCCCCGAGACAAAGCCGATCCGCTTGTCGGTTTTCAGATCATGGATATCAAGAACAGGAGCAAGGATGTGCTCTGTAAGAATGGATGCATCAAGGCTTCCGACAGGCTCTTCATTGTGGATGATCTCTTTTTTTGCGTCGAGCGAATACCATTTCCCCTCGAGGTAAAGACTGAAATTATGTTTTTTAGAAGGGCGATATTCTGTTTCGCCTTTCTCTGTAACGATGAATTTGTCGGAGAGCTTTTTCAGAAATTCCTCTTCCGACAAGCCATTCAGGTCTCTGACAACACGGTTGAAATCGAAAATTTTCAGCTGCGTTTCAGGAAAGAAAACGCCAAGATAAAAGTTGAAAGGTTCTTTGCCGGTGTATTTCGGATTCTGCTGACGGCGTAATTTACCTAATAAGCCTGATGAAGCGGAACGATGATGTCCGTCAGCAATATAGATCGCCGGGATCCTGGAGAAACGCTCGGAGATAAGCGCAACCGTTTTTTTGTCGAACACGGGCCACAGCTTATGACGCACACGATCGGTTGTGGTAAAATCATATACCGGTTCCGATTGGATCAGCTTTTCTGTGACCTCATCAATGATCATGTCATTCGGATAGCTGAACAGCACAGGTTCTGCATTAAAATCACATACCTCAAGGTAATGCATCAGCTTTTCTTCCCGGTCCGTCAGTGTCTGCTCATGGATCTTGATCACACCGTTAAAATAATCATCGATGCTGCTGCAGCCGATAATTCCCGTATACACATTGCCATCTTTCAGCTGCTGATAAATATAATATCCTGCTTCCTTATCTTCCACAAAGACTCCTTCTTCCACAAATTTCTGGTATTTTGTCTTCGTCTTCTGAAGGCGTTCCGTGGAGCCCGGCCTGGAGCGCTTGCCATCGCTGAAATCCGGGCTGATCACATGTAGAAAAGAGTAGGGGTTGCTCGCAAGCTTACTATGCAGCTCAGCTGTATTGTAGCCGTCTACTGAGCGGGAAGCCACAAGATGCACTTTGTCTTTTGCGGGTCTGATTCCCCGGAAAGGTATTACTGTCGCCATTATTTTTTTACCACTTAGGCACTAAGTTCATGGAGAAACATTAAGTCTTTTGAGCCTTATTGTCCTGCGTGTCTTAGTGGTGATTTTTTTACTTATTTAACCTCTGCTATGTTACTTTACCACTTAGGCATCAAGTCTCAGTGGGCCTTAGTGTCTTAGTGGTGAAACTTTTTACTTATTAACCTGAAACATCTTGTCTCCGTTCTTAAAAAACTTAACGATCTGGTTTGCTGCTGCCAAACCCGCATTCACATTCGCTTCAGATGTTTCTGCGCCTTGTTTTTTCGGAGTACAGTAATACCTGCTTTCGAATTTCAGAAGATCCGCATGGTTATCCGGCATCACATCGGAAACATATTTGAAATCAGGACGGGCCTCAAATACCTTTTTAAGTTCTGCTTCATTGATCACTTCTTTTCTCGCAGTATTGACGACTGTTGCGCCATTCGGCATTTTTGAAAGCAATTCGAAATTAATGGAATTCTTTGTTTTGTCTGTCGCCGGAAGGTTCAATGAAATATAATGACAAGTGCTGTAAAGCTCTTCAACGCTGTTCACTCCTTTGATCCCGTCTTTCTCGATCGCTTCTTTTGAAACGAAGGGATCGAAAGCATACACTTCCATATCAAAGCCTTTCGCAATCCGCGCCACATTTTTTCCGACATTTCCATACGCATGGATCCCGATCTTTTTGCCTTTCAGCTCCGTGCCCGAAGTGCCTTTGAAATTCCCTCTTGCCATGAAGACCAGCATTCCAAAGGTTAATTCCGCGACTGCATTGGAATTCTGTCCGGGAGTATTCATCGCTACGATCCCGCGTGCAGTTGCTGCCGTGAGATCAATGTTATCATATCCGGCTCCGGCACGAACGATCAGCTTCAGGTTTTTACCTGCTTCGATCACTTCTTTTGTCGCTTTATCGCTGCGGATGATCATCGCATCCACGTCTGATACTGCATTCACAAGATCTGCAGCGTTCGTGTAATTTTCTAGCAGGATCGTTTCATATCCGGCTTCAGCAAGGATCTTTTTGATCCCTTCACTGGCAGCTTTCGAAAAAGGCTTTTCAGTGGCAAGTAATACTTTGGTCATAAGGATAGTTTATTCGGCGTAAAATTAAGGTTTTATCGATTAACTGCTACATGGTACCTAAGGTTGTAGCCGAGACGGAGCTCACGGTTTGTAAAATGGTTGGTGTCGGCAGCAATCTCGGCAGAATAGAGCATACCGGCAGGAGGCAGCGGCTCGATCCGGATCAGCGTGTCTGCAGGCAATTGCCGGTTCAGCTCCAGGAGGTTCTCTGCGCGCTTGTCCCATGCTTTTGAATAGGTTGATGCGATCGGTTGCTGGACCGTCGTCAGCCAGATCATTGCTATTATGCCGCCAGTCGTACTCAGGTACATTGCCAGCTTTACAAAAAACGTAGAAGGTGAAAGGCTGTTTCCGGCATAAAAGCAAATGGAAGCGCAATAGATCGTGAGCAGGAACGAGAGCAGGAACCAAACTCTCGGCGGACCTGTTTCCACCATAACATAGGCCGTAAGAAAGAAAAATATCAGGAGCAATCCAGCAAAAGCAAAGCTGCAGCGCCAGAAGAACGTGCCGAAGCTCATCTCTTTTGTCAGCTTTGGAGTGTTATAGCCGACAACAAGAAACGGCAGCGCAAATATCAGGATATACGGTAGTCTGAAAGGCAGATACAGTACCGTGAATTTTACAAGAGATTTTGCTGTAATGAAAAAGGAATAAAGGAAGTGGCGCTCCGGGAAAAGCCCGTCGCGCAAATAATTACCGGGAGCGACGAGGAAAGTGATAAAAGAAATGGCCAGGATGGAATAAGCGAACAGGTATTTTCTTTCGAGCTTTTTATTTTTTCGGTATTGAATAAAAAGGAAAATTGTGAAGATCAGTCCGTAGATCGCCGAATAGATCTCCGATGCGCTTCCAATGTACAGGAAGCAGATCGCAATGCACGGATAGGAAAACAACGTATGGCGCGTTTCAAACAGAAAATAAACTCCCCACACAAATGCAATGATGCTCCAGAGATAAGTGCTGTAGCTGCAGAACCAGAACCAGGATTCGCCGGTATCGATGCTTAGAAAAAAGAGAAGTGCTGACATGCAGCCTGCGAGCAGCATTCGTTCTTTTGCCGAAAGTTCTATTGCAAGCTTTTCGGCGACCAGCCACAGGTTTTTTGCGAGACCGAAAAACAGCAGCAGTAAGGAAGCGATAGCCAAAAGAGAGTAGGGAAGAGGGTTTACGTCAAATAACCTGTAAAAAATATCCATTGAAAGTGTAGCTGCAATTCTTCCGCACCATTCCATGTATTGAGAAGTAACCCCGTTGATTATCCCATGATTGCGGACATCCCAGATAAAATAGTAATCGTCAGTCGCGATCCGGTTGTAATAGGAAAGCATTGCAAACAGGCACAGGAATAGCCCTAAGACCAAAGAAAGCAGGAAAGAGTAGCGTTTGCCCACGAAGTAAATTTAAACAAAAAAGGCCTCGCGTGTTGCGAAGCCTTTTTTGCCGTAGCATTAAGTAACTAAATGAATTATTTTACTGACTCTACAACCGCTTTAAAAGCTTCCGGGTTGTTCATAGCAAGATCAGCAAGAACCTTACGGTTCAGCGTGATATTCTTTTCGTGAACCTTACCCATGAATTGAGAATAAGACATTCCATAAGGACGAACCCCTGCGTTGATACGCTGGATCCAGATCGCACGGAAGTTACGCTTCTTCTGCTTTCTGTCGCGATATGCATAAGTTAAACCTTTTTCAAGTACGTTCTTGGCGATTGTGAGAACGTTCTTTCTTGCGCCCCAATACCCTTTGGTTTGTTTGAGGATTTTTTTTCTTCTGGCTCTTGAAGCCACCGAGTTAACCGATCTTGGCATTTTGTTTTGTTTTTTGGCGTCAGCGCTCTTACAGTTAAAAGAGGCTTAATACTGAGTACCTGGTTATTATTAATTAAACTGTGTTCTTCTTTTTGGTGATAGTTACAAATTGTGACTTATTAAGCGATTGCTTTTTAGCTTATCACTAATAATTCATCCCTTACAACTATTTCCCGATGGTAAGCATTGCTTTTACTCTTGAAAGATCCGTAACATCAACCAGTGTAGTACCTGTAAGGGCACGCTTCTGTTTGGTGGTCTTCTTTGTCAGGATGTGGCTCTTGAAAGCATGCTTTCTCTTCACTTTCCCTGTTCCGGTCATCGAAAATCTTTTTTTCGCTCCGGAATGCGTTTTCATTTTTGGCATTGTACTTTTATTTATTTGTTTTTGTCTACGGTTTACTTTTTCTTCGGTGCAATCACCATGATCATTTTCTTGCCTTCAAGAACCGGCATTTGCTCCGGTTTTCCATACTCTTCCAGTTCATTCACAAAGCGCATCAGCAGGATCTCACCTTGTTCCTTGAAAAGGATCGAACGCCCTTTGAAAAATACGAAGGCCTTTACTTTTGAACCTTCCTGCAGGAACTTGATCGCGTGATTCTTTTTGAATCCGAAATCATGCTCATCTGTCTGCGGACCGAAACGGATCTCTTTGATCACCGTCTTCTGTGCCTTCGCTTTCAGCTCTTTCTGCTTTTTCTTCTGATCGTATAAGAACTTTTTATAATCAACTACTTTACAAACAGGAGGAACTGCATTCGGAGAAATTTCCACCAGGTCAAGACCGGCTTCCCTTGCAATCTCCAGCGCTTTGTCGATCGGATAAATCCCCGGCTCAACGCCATCGAAGATCACCCGGACTTCCCGGGCACGGATGCGCTCGTTGATCGCATGCAGTTCTTCTTTTCTTACTCTTCCTCCTCTTCCGAAACGACGGTCGATTGGACCTGTGGTGCTTGTTCCGGTTGATGTGCCCGGCTTAACGAATTTTCCGGGAGCTGGTTTATTAAACCTGTTGTTGTTAAATGGAGCTGCTATAGCTTGTTCCTCCTAATTTTGTTAATACTCTATTTATTGAACCTGTTCTCAATTTCTGTATTGATGATCCTGGCAAATTCCTCGAACGAAAAGCTTCCAAGATCTCCGTCGCCTTGCTTCCTTACGGAAACGCGATTTTCCGCCTCTTCCTTCTCACCAACGATCAGCATGTACGGTACTTTCTGCAACTCCGTATCCCTGATCTTCTTGCCGATCTTCTCGTTCCGGTCGTCAATGAGCCCGCGAATATCGTAATTTTTTAGCGATTCTAAAACTTTTTTTGCGTAATCGTTATATTTTTCGCTGATCGGCAGCACCGCCACCTGGTCAGGAGTCAGCCATAACGGGAATTTTCCTGCACAATGCTCGATCAGAACTGCTACAAAACGCTCCAGGGAACCGAAAGGAGCCCTGTGGATCATTACCGGCCGGTGTTTCATATTATCCGCCCCGGTATATTCCAGCTCAAAACGCTCCGGAAGGTTGTAATCCACCTGGATGGTGCCTAATTGCCATTTCCGGCCGATCGCATCCCGGACCATAAAATCGAGCTTTGGACCATAAAATGCTGCTTCTCCCAGCTCTACCACTGTTTTCAGGCCTTTTTCCTTTGCAGACTCAATAATCGCCTGCTCGGCCAACACCCAGTTTTCATCCGATCCGATATACTTGGTCTTATTTTCCGGATCACGCAGCGAGATCTGTGCTGTGTAATCCTTGAAATCCAACGCATTAAACACGTACAGAACCAGGTCGATCACCTTGCAGAATTCTTCTTTTACCTGATCCGGACGGCAGAATAAGTGAGCGTCATCCTGGGTAAAGCCTCTAACGCGAGTCAGTCCATGCAATTCTCCTGCCTGCTCATACCGGTAAACCGTTCCGAATTCCGCAAAACGGATCGGAAGGTCCTTGTAGGAACGCGGACTGGTTTTATAGATCTCGCAGTGATGCGGACAGTTCATCGGTTTGAGGAAAAATTCTTCTCCCTCATGTGGTGTGCGGATCGGCTGAAATGAGTCGGCTCCGTACTTTTCATAGTGCCCCGAAGTGATATACAGGTTCTTATTCCCGATATGCGGAGTGATCACCGGCAGATAGCCGCTTTTCAATTGCTGCTTCTGAAGGAACTGGACAAGCCGCTCGCGCAACGCCGCTCCCTTGGGTAACCATAGCGGCAGACCCATTCCTACTTTTTCGGAAAAAGCGAATAGTTCCAGCTCTTTCCCAAGTTTCCGGTGGTCGCGTTTTTTCGCCTCCTCCAGTAACACCAGGTAATCCGCAAGATCTTTCTGTTTTGTAAATGTGATCGCATAAATGCGGGTCAGCATTTTATTCTTCTCGTCACCGCGCCAGTAGGCTCCGGCCACATTCATGATCTTCGCAGCCTTAATGAAGCTGGTGTTCGGAATATGCGGTCCGCGGCAGAGATCCGTAAAGTTCCCCTGCTGGTAGAACGTGATCTGCCCGTCTTCCAGACCATCGATCAGTTCCAGCTTATATTCATCGTTTTTTTCTTTGAAATACCGGATCGCATCTGCTTTGGAAACTTCCGAACGCTTATATTCATTTCCCTGGCGCGCAAGCTCCAGCATTTTATCCTCGATCTTCTTGAAGTCCTCCGGTGTTATGGTCTTACCTCCAAGATCAATGTCATAGTAGAATCCGTTCTCAACCGGCGGACCGATCGCAAACTTCGTTCCCGGGTAGATCGCTTCGATCGCCTCAGCCATCAGGTGCGCAGAAGAATGCCACAATGTGGATTTCCCTTCTGTATCGTTAATGGTCAGCAAAACCAGCTTTGAATCTTCGTTGATCGGGCGCGTAGCATCCCAGACCTCACCGTTCACTTTGGCGGCTAAAACGTTTCTTGCTAAACCTTCGGAGATCGACTGTGCGATTTGCAGCGCTGTGGTTCCTTTTGCGTATTCACGCACAGAACCATCGGGTAGGGTAATTCGTATCATCATTTTTATTTTGTCCAAACATCCAAACAAACGGACGCAGGAATTAGGGTTGCAAATATAGATTTAATCGCTGAATATACAAGGTTCCGTTGATTTTCCGGGCATGGATTTTTTATTGAATATAAAAAAGAAGACCATGAAAAAGCTGTTCCTGATTTTAGTTGCCGTGGCATTGCAATGCAGTTCTTTCGCGCAGACATCCCAGGGTGAAGAAACCCGGTCGGAAGATGTGAGCGTTTACACGGACCCGGTACGCCGCATCGTAAAAGTGGTATATTTTACTTCTGTGAATTCCGAAATGCATTTCAGCATTGTTAACAGTGAAGGCGGGATCGTGTTAACAGTAAAGGATACTGTCGGGAAAGGAGAACACTCGAAGCTGATCGATCTTGGAAAATATCCGAAAGAGAAATACCGGATCATAATAGAGAACAGCCGGATGAAGCAGGAGGAGGAACTCAGCTTTAACTGACGCTAATCCCTGAAGCCGATGAGCATCACCATGCAGGCTTTATGCTCCACATCTGTATTGCTCGGAGGTACCTCGTAGACGATGGAGTAAGCCCCTTCTTTCGGTGGTTCGTATAACCACTCACGGTTATCTTTATTAATGGTCTTCTCTGCAAGCTTTACATTAGGTGCTGACTTGTCATAGATGCTTACCAGCACTTCTTCCTCGAAGGTGGAAGAGCAGAAGATCAGCTTGTATTTTTGTCCCTTGAATGCAACAAATTCAAGCGGGATGCTCAGGTTGATCAGCCCGATGTTAAATTCCTTCATCAGGAACCCGTCATACTTATAAGGCTTTTCAATCTTTACTTTATTTTCATCGATGATATCCGAGATCTTATACTGCGGGAAAGAGCAAAGTGTTAACAACAGGAACAAGGTAAAAAGTAGGGATCGCTTCATTTTTATTCCTCCTCTTCCTTACCCGCATATCCGATTAACAGAACAACGCATCCCGTTTTTACCTTACCGTCCGCGCTTTTCGGAACCGTATATTCAATAAAGTAATTACCGGCTTTGGGAGGTTGGAACGACCAGAAATTATTATCGACTCCCTGGGAGCTGTCGTAAACTTTGTTCCGTCCTTTTTTAATGCGGTTCGATTTATCCCAGATATCCATTTTAACGGGTTCTTCAAATCCGGACGAACAGAAAATCAGGCGGTATTTCATTCCATTGAACGCAGTGAACATCACTTCCTGCTTCTTCTCTTTATCATCAAAGGTAAACTCCGTTACTACATAGGAATCATACTTGTATGGCTTAGGAACGTTGGGCTTGCAGCTCTTCATGATATTTTTGGCCTTGCACTGCCCAAAAATATTATGGTTAGTACACAACAGTGCACTAACCATAATCAATACTGAAAAGAAGGAGCTTCTTTTGATCATTTTTATTTATATCCGACCATGAAGATCATGCATCCGCTCGTCTTCTGGCCGCTGCTGTCGGCAGGAACATCATAGTCCACAAACATTTTCCTGGCACGCGGTGCATCAAAAACGAACTCCTTTTCATCCGCTTTTGCATCTTTGTTTGAGTAGATAGCATCTCTTTTTTTAGCTTCTTTATCTTTTGTATAAACGTTGATCCTTATGCCTTTTGGCAAAGCCGACGTATTGAACACCAGGCGATACTTCTCACCGATAAAGATCGGAACTTCCACCTCGAGGTTCTGCGCCTTTTTGGTGTAATTAATCTTTGTGAATTTCTGGCTGTCATATTTGAAGGGATCCAGCTTCTTTTTGCAATTTGCCGTTAAGGTCTTTTTATCGCAATTGTCGCCGGTTTGAATAGTAGTAAATCCAAAAATGAAGATCATTCCTACTAAACTTATGTAAAATGCTTTTTTCATAACAAGTAAATTAAATGTGTTTAATAATAATTATCCATTGATGAATTTTGTTCTGATCGCTTCGATCTTAGTGGTAAGCTGTGTCACTTCATCGTCGGTCAGGCTAAGTTCTTTTTCGGTGTCTTCGCTGGCGCCCGGATTGTTCTTCACAGAAGGAAGCTGGTCATAAATATCCTTCACCGATTGCAGATCAGCGATCAGGCCGGTGATACCGGAATCTTTCTTTTCCTCTGCTTTCAGTGCATTGATAATGCTTCCAAGGATCGTCATCTGCTCAGCAAGCTTATTGTTGAGTGATTTATCCTTTCCTTTTTCATATACTTTCGAACCGATGTACATACTTTCGATCCATGCTCCGGAGAACACGATCGATGTAATCTGCTGCTGATCGTTTTCGTCGAGGTACATATCGGTTACCATCTGTAATTCAGCAATAATGTATGCAAGTGAATCCTCGTTGCTCAGGTTCTTCTCAAAACGGGTAGAAAGATTTCCCTGCTCAAATACAGTTCCCATGCCCAGGTTATCAGCAAGCTGACGGCTGAGCTTCATATAATTCATCGCTTCCTGGTTCTGCTTGTTCAATACTGCATATGACAGGTCAGCGCTGTACACGCCTAAATTAACAGCTTTTGAAAGATTGCTGGTATATTTTGCCGGATCTTTCAGCTCGCTTGTGATACCCGCTTTATATTTAAGTCCGGATTTTTTAAAGATAGATGCGATCTGCAAAGGTGAAGGAAGAGAATAGGTTACTTCCTGTGTTTCTGCTTCAGCCTGAACTGTATCTCCGGCAGGAGGCGTAACCTGATCATCTTTGGGAGTATCGTTACCGCAGCCTACAAAGCCCATGCTTACTGTAATGAACAATGCACTTGTTATTGCCAGTGATTTTTTCTTTAAAAACATTTTGTTTCGTTTAAATGAGTGGTTAGTACGAAGTATAAAATTTCCAAGGGCTAAACTACAAAAAATAATTAATCCGCAAAACAAGACCTGATTTTAGTGCTTATTGAGATGGAGCTGTTTTTTGTTGATGATCCCGATGACCCGGCCTTTGAACTTTGTGCCGATAAACGGGGTGTTTTGCGATTTTGAGCGGATGTGCTCCTTGCTGAAGATCCATTCCTTGTCCGGATCGAAAAGCGTGATCGTTGCCGGTTGGCCTTCCTGAATAACTACCTGCGGGAGTCCCAGCACTTTTCTCGGATTTATCGTCATGGTCTGGATGATCGTTTCAAGCCGCAACCGGCCGCGATGGCTGTTGATCAGCCCGAATGCGCTTTCGAGACCGATCATTCCGTTCGAAGCGTGATCGAATTCTACATCCTTGGATTCAATATCCTGGGGCCGGTGGTCACAGGAGATCACATCGATCGTACCGTCAGAGATCCCTTTCTTCAGTGCCTCAGCATCTGTCCGGGTCCGCAGCGGCGGATTGAGCTTGTAATTGCTGTCAAAGCTCTTGAGCTCGCTATCGTCAAGCCCGATGTTATACGCCGTAACTGATGCCGTAACCGCCAGTCCTTTTGCTTTTGCCTGGCGGACAAGCTCCACTGATCCTTCGGTAGAGATGTTTGCAATGTGGATAGGGGAGCGGGTATATTCTGCCAGAAAAATGTTTCTTGAAACCATCATTTCCTCGGCGAGGGCCGGGATTCCTTTCAGTCCAAGCATCGTGGAGGTAACGCCTTCATTGACCTTTCCGTCCCCCGAAATACTTTTTTCATCACAATGTGTGATAATGAGACCGCCGAAGTTCCGGGAGTAGAGGAGAGCCCGCATCAGCAGTCCTGCATTGCTCACCGGTTTTTTATCATCTGAGAATGCGATCGCGCCGGCCCGGTGCATATCATACATTTCTGAAATATCCTGTCCTTCCTGCTTGTGCGAAAGCGTCCCGATCGGGTAAACATCTACCATGGAATCCTGTGTTTTGTTGCGTATATACAAAACTTCCGCTTTCGAATGGATGGTCGGATTTGTCGAGGGAACAACGGCCACACCTGTATAGCCGCCTGCCGCAGCTGCCTCCAGGCCCGTTTCAAGATCCTCCTTTTGCTCAAAGCCCGGATCGCAGAAATTCACCTGCATATCTACCCAGCCGGTGGAGAGATAAAGTCCTTCGGATTCGATGACCTTCACATGCTTTTCAGGATTGATCTTCGTTTTGATCGACCGGATAATTCCGTTTTCGATCAATACATCCATCACTTTCCCATGGTGATCCGACTGGGAGTCGATGATGTGTGCCGATTTGATAAGTATATTCATTCCTTGGGATTAATATATTCGTATAAATTCGTTACTCGTGTTCAGCCCTTCATAAACCTCAGCAAAAGTACCTCGGCAGCCAAAAAGAACAGTGCGAGCAGTAAGCAAAGTTTCCACAATTTTTTTCCCTGTTCCAGCTCCTTCAGGGAAACTGAAAGATTTTGATCTGTATTTTCAAGGACATTGAAATTCAGTAAGTTAAATTTTGCTATCTCTTGCTTTAGTTCATCCTGGGAATAACAGGTAAGATCCGACTCCTTCCTGTTGAAATTAAAGGACGCTCCTGTTACCAGGGACTGGTTCGCAAACACTTCATAATTACCTGCATTTTTCACCTGGTCATGCACCATGATCAGGGTCTTTGAATCGAGTGATCTGTGCTCGGGTATGATATCGAATGGACTTTTGACACCGCGGATGTGGAATACCTGCTCTCCGGTCAGCACGGTATTGCATTCGATCGCCTCATCATTTCCGATCGTATAGAACAAGCGCGATGAAGATTGGCTGTATATCCCGATCTTGTATAGTGTAGGAACAAAGATCGCATGCTTTGGAAAATTGCCGAACCCGTCCGATAAGCCCACAGCGCTCAGGTACAGCGTTCCTTTTCCGACCTCATAAGCGCTCATGAAATCATCACCGTTCTGCAGCTTCAAAAGATATTCTCCATTGCTTCGCGTTGCTTTTGACATCGAATAATGCATGCTGACCTTTGGCAGATCAAGATTGCTCGCATTAAAGCTCTTCTTATCAAAAACATCTTTATAGACCGGGTGCTCCAGGTTGATCTTGTCGACCTTGGAATTGGCGGTGTCCAGCTTTTCGTATTGATCCGCATGGGAAAGCACCTGGAATTCCTTATACGAATTCAGATCACTTTCAGCTCCCGGGAATACCAGCACACTGCCTCCGTTGTCCATAAAGCGTTTTAATTCCTGTGAAAGCCCGGAAGAAATGTTTTTCAATTCGTTCAGTACGATCAGCCTGTTTGCGGAAAGGGAGGAATAATCCAGCTTATTTTCAAATGCATTGCTTAGCGCAAAGAGCGAATCTTCACCAAATAGCTTATTAAGATAAGGGCTCTGTGTTTCTGCACCGGCGCTGATACAGAGTACCGGGATATTTTTAGCTACCTCAAAGCTAAAATAAAACTTGTCGTCAAATGTTACCGGGTAGTCCTGGATCTCGATCCGGCAATGCTGGATCCCCGTTTCTTTTGAAGCGAATGACAATACAACCTCCGTTTCAGCATCTTTGTCGACGCTGAAGCCGGCCGGTGTCTTCTGGATATCGTTTATGAAAAGCTTGATCGAATTGTTTTCCAGCACTTTTTCGGATACGTTCCGGATCCTT
This sequence comes from Bacteroidia bacterium, assembly GCA_045805205.1. Taxonomy (GTDB): domain Bacteria; phylum Bacteroidota; class Bacteroidia; order 2-12-FULL-35-15; family 2-12-FULL-35-15; genus 2-12-FULL-35-15. The sequence continues at coordinate 256,980 of JBJMLR010000005.1, forward strand.
ACGTGCAGCTTCTCCACTTGTCCGTATTGCCTTACCGGAGTTTCAAACCAGCAGGTATCGATATATACATTGCTTTTTTCCGCAGCAACCAGTGGAATAAGATTAAACCGTATGGTCGAATCGTTCTTTACCGGGGATAGGTCGGCCCGGCTTTTCTGAAAATCGGAAAGGATAAATGCAGTACGGTTCTTGCTTTCTGCCTGGCCGAGCAGATCGCTCTGCCGTGAAATGATCTCGCGGACGCCGCGGCTGGCGGGTGTGATCTTCACTTCATCCAGCAGATCCATGAACTCTTCTTTGCCGACCAGACGCTGGTGTTTTCCTTCAAAATCATTGGTCAGCAGCTGAAACCTATCTGTAGGCTTATATGCCGAAAGGATTTCCAGCGCCTTCTTTTTAGCTTCATCCAGCAGCGTTCCATTCTTGTTTACCGCTTCCATGCTGAAGGAGTTATCGACAAAAATGCTGACGGCCTTTTCGCCAACGATCACTTTTTTATTTTCGAGCGGGAAATAGGGTTGTGCAAACGCCAGAACGAGAAACGTTATCGCGAGTATTCTTGCTGCCAAAACCAGCAGGTGTTTTAACTTTGATTTAGCCTGTGTTTCCTGCTTAACTTCTTTCAGGAAGCGGACATTGCTAAAGTAAACCGTCTTGAATTTCCGGAAGTTAAAAAGATGAATGATGATGGGGATCGCTATCGCAGAAAGTGCAAAGAGGAATGCAGGATAGGTGAAGCTCATTAAAGCACAAATATAGTACTTTTTCTCAATTGTTTAAGTCCAAACGAAAAAGAAACGTTTCGTTTCGTTCCTTCACGGCGAGCAGCTTTTAAAATGCTTTGCTGCCCGGTATACTCAGCGCGTTCCCGTAAAATTTTCAAATACCCCAAGTCCGAACAAAGAAAAGTCATACTTCACAGGATCTTTTGGATCCAGCTTGCGCAGTGATGCGGTAAGCTCTTCGACGGACTTCCAGTCATTTTGTGTTCTTTTCAGCAAGCCCAGCGCCCGCCCGACATTCCCGGTGTGGACGTCCAGCGGACACATCAGCGCAGCCGGTTTGAGCCGGGAATCCCAGATTCCAAAATCAACACCCCGCTTGTCTTTTCTTACCATCCACCTCAGATACATGCACAGTCGCTTTGCAGATGAATTTTCCTCCGGGTTGGAAACATGCTTTTCGGTTCGTTTGGGATGTTCGATGGAAAAAAAGAGCGATCTGAAATTCATGATCGCCGCTTTGCATTCCTTTTGATCAAAAGCGCTTTCCAGGCCCTTGTGTACCGAGTAGATATTGCGGAGTGATCGCAGGAAAAAGATCATGTCGGTTCCGTTGAACGTCCGGTGAACAAACGAATCGAATCGCTTCAGATCCTTTTCAGAAGCGCTCATAATGAAATCATATGGACTATTGCCCATCAGCTTCATCATTTTGTTTGCATTGTTGATGATCGTGATGCGTTGTCCCCATGCAATAGTAGCAGCTAAAAGCCCTGAGATCTCTATGTCTTCCTTTAAACTGAACTGATGCGGGATCGACACAGGATCGGGACCGATGAAATCCGGGCGGTTGAACTGATCGTATTTCGAGTCGAGAAAACTTTTAAGCTCTGCACTAGTCATTCTTGATCTTATTCACCAGCTTATCCAGCATCTCATCCGTCATTTTAAAATAGCGGTAGCGCAGCTTTTCGGCTACACCGCTGATCAGGTTTGATTTCTTTATCAGGTTCTTCATCCAGAGATCCGTTTCATTGCAGAAGCCCGGATTCGTGGTCAGCATAAAATTGAACGTATGGTAGGAGATGTAAGTTCCCTTTTGTCCGCCCAGCACTGAAAGCACACAATTGTTCCCGATCATCACATCGCTGTGATACAGCGCATAGTTATTCTCTGAGCCGGCCGGTTTTCCGCTATGATCCAATTTCCGGTTTTGCTCCGCCTGGTTGCTGATCCGTTCCATCATCGCTTTCACTTCCCCGCAAACCCTCAGCGCATCTTCCTTGTTCTTAAATGCGCCGGCATCCCAGTAAAACTCGATCTGCTTTAAAGTGCTGTTAACGGTATCGTCCGACCAGATCTCAACGGAGTTGATCCGCGCGTATTTGTCATAAATAGCATAAGCAAGGTCCATCATCTCCTTATTAATATTCCCCGCTTCAAATTTTTTGTCCTCGAATCCTTTTGCGTTCAAAATGGACTTGTTCCAGTAAAAGATCTTGAACGCGGTGAGATAAGGATGCGCAAAATGCTGGAATACCGGAACATCCTCCGCAGCAAAAAATACCTGGCGCTCATTGTCAGGGAATTTCAGCACCTGGTCGAGGTCGCGGTTCATGTTCTGAAGATATTCCGTGAACGTATTGATATGGCTGCTCAGCTGGTGATGGGAAAAGCTTACATAACTGTCGTCGCTGTTGCTGATGAAGGAGTCGAATGAAATACGGAAATGTTTGCAAAGCAGGGAAAGCTCCTCGATACTTAAAGCAGTTTCGCCCCGGATTCTGCGGTAAGCGCTGTCATTACTGATCTGCAACAGATCAGCCAGTTCGTCAACAAAGGAGATGTTACCGGGCAAAGTCTCCTTTATGCGCTGCATCAACTGGGTTTGAGCCGATTCCAGGACTTTTTTTGCCATAAATGATTCGTATTTATTACTAATTGATCAGACTTCTTTTTGCAATTTTTAATAAATGTATGAAATCCGGTTGCGAAAACTGCAAATCCACCTGCTTTTTTTATTATGAATGCATAGTAATATGCGGAAGCGTACCAGTAATGCCTTGTCATGACCCGGATATCCGTTTCACCCTCCTTCATTACTGCTGTAGTTTTGCTTCATCAATACGTCACAAAAATACTTTAACATCTGACCATGGAAAACTATACAGAAACCATCGAAAAGGCTTCAAAAACAAAAGCTGTGCTGGGTTGCATCATTATCCTGCTTGTCATCGCAATGCTGATCAGCTTCGCCGGCGACAAAAGTGCAATAGCATCCGTACTGGAACTCTTTAACTAAAACAAATAAAAACCCTAAACCAAGAAATCATGAAATTGACTCCTTTTATTTCAGCAGCGATCCTCTCTGCGGCTGCCTGCCATGCGCAGGACATTATCACAATGAAGAACGGCGACGAAAAATCCGTAAAGGTGATAGAAGTAACACCTTCGGAAATTAAATTCAAAAAATCTGATAACCCCGATGGACCCACTTATTCTGAGGAAAAGTCCAGGGTATTTATGGTGAAGTATGAGAACGGCGCAAAAGATGTCTTTAACCAGCAACCCACCTCGTCCCCGGCAGATATCTCGACAACAGCCGGCACTGCACCGCAGGTTCAGAAAGTCGGTCCTGTCGTCGCCCGCCCGAATTCCGATCTGATCATCAATATTGTTGGCGACAGTATTCACGGCAAGATCGACCAGATCACCGGAGGAGTGATGTATTATCATATCCAGCGTTCCGGCATGGACGAAAAGAAGAGCCTGCCCATGAACAGGATCGCAACCTATTATCGTGATCAGGGCGAGAACGTAAAGCCGGTTGAATTCAAAGTGCAGGCAGCTGAAAACAAAGCTCCAACAGTTCAGGAAAATGACGAAGATGAATTCATGCCGGAAGCCCGTAAATACGGTGGACCGCGCCTTGGAATGACATACGTAGGTCCCGGCTTATTTGCCGACGCGCTGGCCGCTGAAGGCAAGCGTAATGTTTACTCACAGTTCGGCTGGCAAGTTGAAAAGCGCCTGTTCACTACCGTTACCGGGATCTCAGCGGTTGTTGAGTTCGTTCCGCTGATCGGAGGTCTGGACATGGGTAAATTCATTCCGTCAGCGTCTGCTCTGATCGGCATTCGCTCAAAGAAAGGAATCGAATTTGGAGCCGGCCCCACTGCTGCAGTATACGGGTACAAAGGTCCCGACGGGTATTACAATACCTCCTCGAGCTTTGGCGTGGTCATCGCTTCCGGCTGGTCGTTCAAATCCGATAAGGTGTACTTCCCCATTAACCTGGCTTTCATTCCTTCCGTTGGAAAAGTGGGAAAAGGAGTTGACGAGCATGGAAAGATCGTGCAAAAGAAGTATGAGACCGGTGCCAAGCTGAGCTTACTTGTGGGATTCAACTACCGAAAGAGATAATAACCGCTTTAAAAACCATTCAACATGAAAACGATCTTAAATAAAATCCTGGTCATCGTTTTTGCCGGCGTGCTTGGAAATACAAGCTTTTCGCAGGATACGATCAACTATCGCAACGGTGGACGACTTTCCGCAAAAGTGACGGAGATCTCAGCAACCACCGTTAGCTATAAAAAGCAGGAAAATCTTTCCGGTCCGACATATTCCGATCTGAAGAATGATATTGCTTCCGTTCAGTTTGCCAATGGAACAAAAGAAGAGTTCGGGTATGAAGCTCCGGCAGAGCCGGCTGTTATAACACCGGTGATTGCACCCCCGTCCAATACCAGCTATTACCCGATGCAGCAATATGGAAAAACAAAATTCCTTTATGGCAATCGTGTCATCGGGAATCATGAGATGCACGATATCCTGTTAAGCCTCAATAATGAACGGATCACCGACCTGCTGAGGACAGCTAAAAAGCAGGCGAGAGGACAATATGCCGGATTTCTTATTTTTCCGCTCGGCATTGCTGCACTTGCTATCGAAGATAATTCAAGCGGAACCGGCTTAAATGACGAAAAACTTGCTTCGATCCTGGTCGGCGGACTTGGCGTTGCCTCAGTAGTTACCTCCATTACCCTGAAGGTTAAGCGTCATCACAATGAACAAGAAGCGTTGAAGCTTTATCAGCAGATGTATTAGTCTCCGGCGCCAATTCACAAAACACCAAAATTAAATTTCATCATGAAACACGAAAACAAACCAGTGAAACCTGAGCCATGGCTGTTCAGCTTTCCGAAAGAAAAGATCTCCACAGAAAATTTATTACTGTTTCTGAATCTGAATGTGCTTGAAAAATACTGCCGCGAAACATTCGGGCTCTATGCTTCGCTTCTGGATGTCCGCAAATGGTCATTGTTCGTCTTGCTCATGCTATTTTCCCTCGGGATCAATGCCCAGCAGCTGGAAAAAACAACCAGCAAGCCTAGTGTTACGGTGCTGAACATCGACAGCAAAGGCCTGAACATTGATCCGATCGAGATGGGCAATATGGTACGGATCGAGTTGGAAAAGCTCGATACGTTCGAAGTAATGGATCGCTACGATGTTTCATATGTAGTAGAGAAGAACAAGCTTAATATCAGTAACTGCTATGGCAAGATCTGCCTGCTCGAAGTGGGGAAGACCATCAGCTCCGATAAAATGTTCACCGGGAGTGCTGAATTGCTCGGAGAAACAATTATTCTGACCTTCCGGATGGTAGATGTAAAGACCGGCACGATCGAAAAAACGAGAGTCGACGAATACCTGAATCTCCCGAAAGAGCTTCAGTCCATGGTTCGTCTTTCGATGGGTAGGATGTTTGGCAAGGCAGTGGAGGAGCCATTGTTCACGTACCTGACAAAAAAGAACAACTATGAAAGCGCTGCAACGAACCCTGACCAGTCCAGCGTGAATCTTTCCGGACCGAGAAGCGGATTTGCCTATTTCATGGGTGAAGCAGGGGAGAGGCTGCAGGCTCCGAGAAGTGAAGGAGGTTATAATTCCTACCCGGTGATGTTCCAGTTCGGTTATCAGTTCGAAGTGCAGTACCTCAATGAAGGGAATTACCAGGCATTGTTTGAATTTCTTCCGACGGTCACCGGTTTCAATCAGAATATATTCATCCCCAGCCTGACCGTTATGAACGGATTCAGAAATAACAAGCACGGCTGGGAAGTGGCATTTGGTCCAACATTCGGATTAGTGAATAAAGCGAACGGATATTATGATGACGGGAATGCATGGCACCTTGAAGATGAATGGAAGGATTCAACAGTTGCTAATCCGTACCATATCGAAGAGCGTGTAGACAGCCGCGGAAATTACGAGCTGCAGGCAGGCTTCATTGTCGCAGTTGGAAAAACGTTTAAATCCGGTAAGTTGAATATTCCGGTAAACGTATATGTAGTTCCCAATAAAGACGGGATCAGGATGGGTGCCTCCTTCGGATTCAATGCGAAGAGGCGATAAAAAAAGTTAGTTCTGCTTGCTTTCGCAGAAAGCTTAGCAGAACTTATCCTGACGCAGGAAGGATCTATTCCACTCCGGCTTGCTTTCGCAGAAAGCTTAGCAGAACTTATCCTGACGCAGGAAGGATCTGTTCCGCTCCGGCTTGCTTTCGCAGAAAGCTTAGCAGAACTTATCCTGACGCAGGAAGGATCTGTTCCGCTCCGGCTTGCTTTCGCAGAAAGCTTAGCAGAACTAAATAAAATGAACTGCATGACTTTTTATAAAATCGGGTTCCTGGCGCTGAGCATTTTCTTTACTCCGGCAAATTCAGTCGCCCAGGAAAATAAGACCATACGAAATATCATATGTCTGACTCCTGCAAAAGCCAAAAGGATCAACGGACTCGCGATAGGAGCATGGAATCCACCCAAGCTCTTTTCACAGCAATGCAATGGCTTGAATTTCGAGATCCTGGGAAAAGGCTGGCTGACGCCGTTCCTGGGGCTTGACGATGGAGGATTTGTCCGGCAAACCAGGGATAAGCAGGTTATAAACGGGCTTTCACTGGGGCTGACGCTGTTCAATGGAAAAGTAAATGGTGTCGCCGTTTCCCCGATAATAAATACAACGTATGAGGTGAATGGACTCAAGATCGGTTTCGTGAATGTGGATCTCTGTGATACCCGGGGACTGGAAATAGGGCTGATAAATAAAGCAGATACTGTCAAAGGCCTGCAGATTGGTCTGATCAACAAAGCGGAAACAGTAAGAGGAGCGCAGGTCGGACTTATAAACATTAACAAATCACGAACTACATTATTTTTAAACTGGAGAACACCCGAGGGATAATTTTTACCTGATCGAATTCAGATTCAGCTTTCTCAGCTTGGGAGCGATCTTTGCGGTGGCCGCCACGATCAGGATCGTCATAATACCACCAAAAACAACAGACGGAACAAGCCCCATCATACTTGCCGTTACTCCCGATTCAAAAGCGCCGATCTCGTTGGAAGAGCCGATAAATATACTGTTCACGGCAGAAACCCGTCCACGCATATTATCCGGCGTGGCCAGCTGAAGGGTCGTATGTCTTACCACCACGCTCACATTGTCGAATGCGCCCGTGAGAAAAAGAAAAAAGAAAGACAGGTACAAATTAGCGGAAACGGCAAAACAGATGGTGGCGGCTCCGAACAAGGCTACATTCACCAATAGGTGACGGCCCGCGTTTTTGGTGATCGGACGGTAAGCTACGATGATCGCTGTAAAGATCGCTCCCAATGCCGGTGCAGCACGCAGGAGCCCGACCTCCATTTTGCCTGCATGGAGGATCTCATCGGCGTAAGCAGGGAGCATCGCAATAGCGCCACCGAACAAAACGGCAAACAGGTCCAGCGATAAAGCGCCAAGAATAAGCTGGTTGCTGAAAACAAATTTCAATCCACCCGAAAGACTTTCTTTCAGTGATTCCTTTTTCTCCTTCGGAGGAACAGGCTTGGAAGCGATAAAAATGAAGGAGGCGATTGACAAAATGATGAAAACAACATTGACGGCATAGGCTACGGAGAAGCTGATAATACAAAGCAATCCTCCCAGCATGGGACCGAGCACCGCACCTACATGCCACGTACTGCTGTTCCAGGTCGCCGAATTTGCATATAGTTCACGCGGAACGATCTGCGACATAAAAGCCGGAAAAGCTGCAGAGATAAAGCCTCTGACCACTCCAATGAAGCAAAAGACAAAGTAAATGGGCAATGTGCCGTAATGTTGAATGATCGTAACTCCTTGCATAGAAAATAAAAGCAGGGCAGAAGTAGAGAGGATCAGGAGAGAAATGGAAACGACAATGATCAGCTTTCGGCTCACTACATCTGCCACGTGTCCCGAAAAAAGCGAAACGATAATAAAAGGAATCGCTTCGGAAAGCCCTATCATTCCGAGAGAGAGCTTATCTTTTGTGATATCGTAGATCTGCAGCTGAACGATCATGCTTTGCATCTGGATCGCCATCGTAAGAAAAAAACGGGTGATCAGGAACAAAACAAATTCCCGGATGCGCAGCGCGCCGAATGGATCATGTTTGGGAATCGGGTCTTGCATAGAGACGGTTTGCAAATTTATAGCTAATTTGCGTCATAAATCAATAATATTCCGGCTATGAAAAAATTGATCCTGTTTCTTCCTGCGTTTCTGACGATCTTATCTGCATCTGCACAGAAAATCTCCCCGGACATTGTACCAACGGTGGTGGTTGACGCTTACAAAGCCAAATTTTCCATCGCGGAAAAAACAACCTGGGAGATCGACTATGACAAATATGAAGCGAACTTTTCGGTTGGAAAAACGGAGTTCTCCGCGTATTTTGATAAAGATGGCAAATGGCTGCAAACCTCAACCTATATTAAACCATCGGAGCTGCCTAAGAATATTTTAAAAGAAATTCAGAAAAAATATGGTGAGCTCAGTGCGTATAAAATGGAGTCGGCTGAAAAAGTTGAAAAGGAAAAGGAGACCACATATAAGATCGAAGTGCTGAAAGGGGAGAGCACCTTTGTTCTCGAATACGCTGAAAATGGCGATCTGCTTGCAGACGATAAGAAAGACGACTCACAAAGAGACTAATAAACTGTTTTGAAAACAAAAAGCCCCGAGATAGACCCTTAATTACGCAAGTTGGGGTTGAAGCACAAAAAAGGAGTCCAAATCGGACTCCTTTTGCTTTTTCAGAGAATGCCTAGACAGATTCCCTGGCGATTCTGACATCTGCGTTCTTTTGAAGTCTTTCTTTCAGCTCTTCGTAAGTCATTTTGGTGGAGTTCTTCCACTCCTCGAGCAACAGTTTGTCCTCAGCCGGGATTTTAGCAATCTCGATACACTGCAGTGTATACGATTCCCCGTCACGTAACGAATCATCAATGAATTTCAGCGTTTCATCAATAACGACCGCCGCTGCATTCATAAACTCTGACCCGAAAGTTATCTCTTCCTGTGTTCTGGTATAGGTGTGGAGGTACTGGCTCAGCCGGTACTGCAGGTCTCTGGATTTTTTCATATCGAAGTAAGTTCCTGGGACATTGCATATTTCACATACTGCCTGGTAGAAATACTGAAACTTCGACTTCAAGCTCTTTAGCTCTTTATTTGCGACTTCAAGTCCATTTTTCGGAGCAGTAAGTTCTGAGATTCTCTGCCTCATCTGAAAATCAACGGAAGCCAGTAAAATTCCGTACTCAATCAGTTCCAATGCACCACGGAGGTCCAGGCATGCATAGATTAAGGATGATGAACTTTTATGTTCCATTCCCATTTCCTTCATCACCTTGGAATGCACAGTTAGGTAAGCAGGGTCATGTATCCTCACTATCGGGTTATATTCTCTTCCCATTTTTTTTGGTAAGATTAGAGAACAAAGATATAGTGAAAAATCGTTGATTTCCAAGTTGTTAGTGATTTGTGAATATTATCTAGTGAACTGGAACTACATCACTTCCTGGTAGTCAATGTCGCTATCAAAGAAGAGATACCTCCTATCGACGTAAACACATGCAACGTTGATAAAAGTGAATTGAAAGTTCTTCAGTCGTGATTTCAAATTGATATGATTTGGAATTTTCTTCTTTAAAAGTCTCAGCATGCCGACAAAGATATTATTGGCAAGTGAGGCCACAATTAGGAAGACATTATTTTCATTCATCCACATGAATGGTGGAAGTCTCCAGGCGAAATCATTCTTCATATAGGAGAACTTACGTTCTGCATCACCACGCTTATTATATTCGTAGATAATCTCCTCAGAGGATTTCTTGAAGTCATTTGTGACGTAAAATTTATAGGTATATCCACCTATTCTCTTCCAATGTATTTCTGTGTATTTCTTTCCAGGCTGTTTTAAACGCTTTGTTTTTTCGAGCACATGCATTTTTTCCCTCATTCTATTCATCTGAATTCGGTCATCCAAGCTCTCATTTTCGATGATGGTTTTACCTGTAGGAAATCGCATCGCAACGACTCTTAATGGCATTGTTTCTTGTGCCTTGTATTTGGGATAATACATTTGATAGTTAACATCAGCAATCTCGCAATCCCAAACATCATTTGCTGTTTTGATTTCAGCTTTTCTCCAGTCAGCGTTTAACAAGTTCTTTTTGAAACCAGCCATTGGCCCGGACACTGGAAAACGCATAACGAATTTTATTCCTCGCTTCTCCAACATTTCGGTCACCACCCTTGAGTATCCGGCAGCATCGCTAACAACACGGCTGACCTTTATATTTGATTCAGCAAGTAAGTCTAGGCAAGTGTTCAACGCTTCCAGAAGCATAAATCGGGCTCCAGAATCTCCTTTTCTGAGACTGATGTATACTGGTAAGCTGCCAATCAAGCATACCATTGGAACAAAGCCGTGCTTTCCATGCTTTTTATGCTTTGATTCGGCTCCCCTACATTGTGTGGCAATAAACGTTGCGTCAATATCCAATGTATAAGCTCTTCCTTCTTGTAACGCTCCAATCCGTTTTGTCGCCTTTACAAGCATCCTGTTCATGGCAAGGTTATCGTTGTAGACAGAAGTATTGATTTTAAGATTGGCCTTGCTACGTTTATTAACTATACCACGGGAACCGGAATCGGTTGCTAGCTGTTTCATGACTCTGCCAAGAGTATCGTGGCTTGGCAGCTTCAGACCTGGAATAATACTCAGCTTCTTCTTCAGCTTTGTAATATGGTCCAGTCGGGTTCCGCCACATAGGGTTGTCAATATCCAGGCAATAAAAATGTCCTCATACTCGTACCGAGATTGCTCTTTCCTCTTGCCCAGGCACCCACGAATGACCTGCGGAATCCCAAACTCCTTAATTTTTCTAAGGATGGGCACAGCTCCTCCATATGGAGTGATTTTCATATTTGACATTGCTGTCTTCACGAGTTCTTGGATAAATTGGATTGCTTTCAATATTGATAGGTTATAGGGTTTGGATAAAAAGAATTATTGTTTATAAGTTTTAATTCAGGGGTATCTCTACGAGTATTGTTCCGCTTAGCAAATCAATTGAAACAACCTGAACCATATAGCACCAGTCATGCTTTATTTCTAAGAGTGGTTTATATGGTTTAACAGGAATCGTGTTGGTCTTTTCTGTCGGTTCGAAGCGCCCACCTTTATGCGTCAATTCATTCATCCCGTGCTTTCTGAGAGTATAAAGAATAGCGTCTTTTTTATCTTCATCAGGCATGTCTTCTATTTCAAGGATTCCGATTATTATTTCAATTGCTTCGTAGCCTTCCAGTTGTTGGGCTTCAAAGAATTGTAAAAGTGTGTTTAGAGTATATGTTTGCATAGCGTTAGTTTTTTTGAGTTAATAATTATCATAACAAGGAAGGGAAAAGAAACTCCTACAGTTTCTTTCCACTTCTTGAGATAACAGCTCTCTTATTTAATTGGCACTTAAAATAAAAGGCATAAAAATCCCACGAACCCTATGGTTCCTTGATTTATTGCAATAAAATTTCTGATTTAACTTGCTTGTCTGAAATCGTCAAGCGTTGATATATCCTGGATTTCGGGCGAAATCCCTTTCATTGAGCTATAAAGCTCCAATGTGTTTGTCAGCATCTCCTGAAGCTGTGTCTCACGTAGCTTCCAGTACGCTGTCAACTTTTTTCTTTCATCCTGGAACGATTGCTCCAGAACTTTGAATCCTTCAAGCACGTTTTCGAATAAACGCTTGAATTCCTCGCTTGTAAGGTATTGGAATAGCTTTTCCGACTTGCTCTTGCTCGAATGATGATTCTGATTCACTTGATAAACCTTCAGCAATCCATAGCGAAGCACCAGCGCAAGCTGTCTTATGGCTTCAGGTTCAAATAAGCAAATCCAGACCCCATTCATAATTCCGAATTTCCCTGTGATTTCCTTCGGCATTGTGGATGTCACAATAACGGTGAGGTCACACTTCGCCTGAAGGTTATCTTTCTTGAGCTTGTCAATCCAGCCTTCTGAAAAGGAACGGACTCGTTTGCTCTCGAAAAGTATCTTTCCAATTACAACTCCGCTCTTGGTGCTTACGTACTGGGTACAATCCGCACCTCGGATTCCTTTGCCCACGGGCTCAATAAAATCGGTTGGGAATGTAGAGGCGAGGATTGCTTCCAGTTCAAGTTCCTGGACCTCGCCTTTGAGCTGCTGAGATGAATTCTCAAGCTTCTGGCTCACTTTTATGAGTTGTTCCTTCAGGTCGGCGACTAGCTTGTCCTTTTCCTTAATCTGAAGGAGTGATTCATCCTGGACTTGGGCACGAACTTCGGCACGTGCTCTCTCTAGTTTCTTAGAGAACTCGGATTGCTTTAGGATATATTGCTCTTCAAGGTCCTTTTTAATTGAGAGCTCGAATTGGGCAATAAACTCTTGACTGACGGGGTTCCCACAGATGGGACACATTTTTACATTTGTTTTCATGACACATAGAATTGATTTTAAAGGTTAAACAATAGCACACCACCTTGGTGAGCGTTAAATACAAAAACTGTAGTTAAGGGTTAACCTCATTGTCCTAGTGCCAAGGAAATGAGTCATGTGTAGGAAAGCAAATCAGCAAAAAATTAACCGCTGACAAATGATTATACGCAAATGAGCCAAATAAGTTTCATATTTGCTAAAATATTTTTATATTTGGTTATGAAAGATGAAGTTTACTTGAAAAAACTAGGACAAAAGATTCTCAAATTACGAGAAGCGAAGAATTTGTCACAGCGAGAGCTGGCCAGGAGAGTGAAGTCTAATAACACTCAGATTGAGCGGATAGAAACTGGAGCCGTGAATTCTTCTATCAACATGTTAAGGAAAATTGCGAAGGAATTTGAAATATCAATCTCCCAGCTGGTAGAGATTAGATGATTTAGCCCCTATGACTCCTTATTTGGTCAAGATACCATTCAGTAACCTGTTTGTCGGTTAGATAAGTCGCATTTAAAGAGTGCCAATCGTCACAAATCTTTACCCAAGTCTCCTTTAGTTTTGGAATATTTTGAAGTAAGCTTTGCGAGAATTCAACCATTTCATCATTCCCTTCATCCCTGAAAGAACTTAACATATCTAAGTGGAGGTCCATCGTATTTGCCCAATCCTGCTCCGTTGCCCTTCCTGAAAATGAAAATGAGAGAAGTCTTGTAAGCCACAGAGTTCTTTTTGTAACTTCTCTACCGCTTAATCCCAAAGAATCCATATAGTCTTTGAACATCTTCACTTTGTTTTCCATTCCAGTTTCGTAGGCAATATCAATGTTTGGATGAAGATGACCTGCTAGCGTTGCTATTTCATTTTGAATATCTTCTGGTAAGGCAGTATACCAACGACGTATTCTTTCTAGTGGATTCATATTACTTATGGTTTCAAAGATGGTGTACATACTATGCAATGGGCAGGTCCACGGCCTGAAAACGTTCCATGTTCACCTTCGCAGAATCCTCTTCCACAAGTATTACAATACCTCATTGTTTCACGCCTACGCAGATATATCTTTTCGCAGATGTAGCAATTAACCCAATCATCATCTTCGAGAATCTTTTCTTTATCAGTCTTAATTTGTTTTCCCATAATATTTAATTTGTTTGACTTTGTAATGCCTTTTGTAAACTTTCTAAATCATAGTCAGCATCCTGCTCCATAAATTTTTCGTACATGACTGGTGTTTCATTTTTGCATTTTTGTAAGTATTCGTCCGCCAGAACAACATTCTTTTCCTTTTTATAGATTTTGTATAGCAGATAATAAACTGTCCCCTTAGATGTGTTGGCGATATCATTCGATTGGGAAATTAACTTCAGGCCGTCTATATATCTCTTGTCAGGAATTGTGTCTTTCAAATATTCGTGAGTTAAATGAAACGCTGTTCCAACGTAACTTAAATCGTCATGCGCATTTACAATTGTTACGAATTCGCTTGAGAGTTTTGCTTTATTTAAAATGCAAAAGATTTTTTGAATCCTTTCTGGCTGACCACCAGTGTCGGTATCATTTGATGTGCTAAGGATGTTCTCTAACCCTATAATATACACAGCACAAGCTATGAAGCCTATAACTGCCCAACCAATGCCAGGAATTTTTGACTTTCCTTGAGACGTGGTTTTATCAACTGCAGTAGCTCCCTTCCCGCTGATGCTTACTTCTGGCTTCGCAGCGCCTTTTTTAGATTCCCTTATTGTAATAGTAAAACTGAGACTGTCTTTGGGATTTAATCGGTCAATTTTAAAATTAACCTTCTCGTCAGATTTTACTAAATCTCTAATTTTTTTGTCATCGGTTATACGGTCTATCTTGCCATCGCAAAATGAAATATCAACGTCAATTGCTTCTATCATTTTATTCCCAGCACTCAGTATCTTAACAGAGTAGAATTTTAGATATGAATCAGTAGCAACAAAGGACTCAGTTTCAGTTAAGAAGTAATGAAGTTTTACTCTGTCTTTTTGTACTCTCCAAAGAAAATAGCCGACAATAAAAGTACCTACTGGCCCCCAAATGAATGCATAGTTAAAGTTTGCCATGTGTATTTATTAAAAGTGAAACAACGCAAAGCTATGTTCTCTCACGGCCACTTTTTAAAAACCTAATTCCTTTACTACATATGCACAAACAACATTGTCAATGAACACTTGAGGACTTATTTCTTTTATTTGAGCACATTTGGAATATATTTCACCCATGTATTGCCACTCGATTGTGTTAACCGTCACGGATTGAAAAACCATTCGTTGATTTTCAAAGAAAAATAAGTCCTTCTTTTCACGACCAAAATGAAAACACACCTCGATAGGAACACAACAATTCCCGTTTTGGAGATATCGTAACCTACCAACATAATAGCCTATCAGTGGAATCTTTCCTCCTTCAAGGAGTGAATTAGCTCCACTGATGGCGAAAATATCAACTGGTACAAATAAATCTCTTGGTTTGCACATTACTTTAATTCATAAATAGCATTGTTCAGAGACAGATTGTACTTTCCATCTGCTCTGGAAATAAATTTTCCATAAACTTGGGCTTCTCCAACATTGAAATCCATTATCGCTCCTGTCTTTCCGTAATTGTCATAGTGCTGGATAGTGATTGAGCCATCTTGAGCAACACCAACAATGATTTCTCCTGTTTGTGGTGCAATATAACCGCCTGCATACTCAGCTACTTTTGTTGTCTCATAGCTAAATTTATCATTTACTAGAAAGTACTTCCCGATAAACTTTTTGTCTATAGGCATATAGTTGCTTCCAACAGCACTTTTTACCTTGGTGTTTTCAGGAAACTTACCAATTGAGTAAGAACCGAAGTTATTTCCGAAAACATAAAGACCAAGATATTTGTCAAGATTCGTGTCGAGTTCCGTTGACGTTTCAGTTACATTAGAAACTGTCGATGGTGTTTCATTGTTTGCTTTACTGCCATTACAGCAGATAAGTACCACTGAGGCTATGCACAGTGACACCGTAAAAAATAGTTTTTTCATGATTTTATCTTTTTTTGGTTTGTGCAGCTAAATTAATTTATATTTGCCAATAATACTAATTAGTGCTATACTTAATAGTGCTAATATAAACGGTGCTAAACTTATAATATAGATGCTTGAAAATCAAGCGTCTATGGCAAAGAAAAAGGCAGAACCAAAAAAAGTAAAACCTAAAGAGGTTCAAGCACTTGCAAAAAGAATTAAACATTTTAGAGTAAAAGCTGGATATACGTCTCAGGAGACTTTCGCTTACGACAACGATTATACCTTGAGCTATTATTCCAGGATTGAAAGAGGAGAAGATATTAGGTTCATGAGTCTTGTTAGAGTGGCAAAAGCTCTAGGTGTGGACTTGAAAGAATTCTTCTCTGAAGGTTTTGATAAGCTGAAATAAGTGTTATTTTAGCTTCATATTTCCCCATTAAAGGTTTTCTACTCCAAAACCATTAATGGAAGCATTGGATATAAATGTCACAGAGTGGCAAAAGTGTCCAATTTGCTTCCGTTATATGAGTTTAACTTGGCAGTTTTAAACCGAAATGAAAAGAGCAGAATACCGAGAAAAGATAGAGCAAGTCAGAAAGCTCATCCTGGCATCAAAAACAGGGTCTCCTGCAGAACTTGCAGAAAAGCTATTCACTAGCGAAAGGACTGCAAGAAGGCTTGTAGAAGAACTCAAGGAAGGCGATTCAACAATTTGGTTCAACAGGAAGGTTAATTCCTATACGACTGACAATCCCAACAAGCTTAAAAAGAAATAAAAAAGTCCCGACCACATTCGAATCGGGACTCAATAGAAGAAAACTGTTAAATTTTGCGAGTACTGACGTGAGCTAGTTTAACAGTTGTGATTCGAAAATCACCAATAATAATTACCGTTCTTCAGCTGCCTAATTTGCGCTAGCTGACAGCCGAAACTAAAGTAGCTATTAAAAGCGATTTATGAAATAGTGACTAGGAGCTCTTCCATGCGGCAAATCTAGGAGTATTCGTTCACCAGAGTCGTGTGATAAACGTGTATATCCGTTTATACCCGTGTGGAAACGGATAATAAATCCAATCTCATAGAGGCCTGAAAATCAATTTTTTACGAAACGTTATTTTTTGAAAAGTGGCCGTGAGCGAAAGTACTTTTGTTTGAACACTCTAAAAACAAACAAAATGACCCAGGACAACGAGCCAAAGGACCTAAACAAGGGTAACGACCAATCCTCAAATAATAATAAAATTGAGAAAGGTCAAGCAAACATTAATGAATCCCAGAAAGGATACTCCGAGAGATTTGGTGACCAAACTGTCAATAAGCAAAATGCTAAACCGTATATCAATGACGATTTAGTTAAAAAGCCTACTGATAACAAATCTTCTTCCGACCAGTAAATAAATGCTTCTGTTTATTTGGGACGGCGATGTCCACATATCTCTTAAGGATTTTATTCCTGTAGGGGTAGCTGCTTTTGTATTTATCGGAAATGTCGTTTACCAAGAACGTAACAGAAAGACTATCGTAAGAGATAGACTTAAGGGAGAAGTTTTGTCCACTTGCGACAAGATGATGAAATATGCGATTGAGGCAGAGTATTCTGCCATTGCTTGGAGATATTGGAACAAAAGCCTTCCTTTTTTTCGTCCCGCAGTACCAGATGATTACGACAAGGAAGCCAACAAAGCGGCTAGTACGGAAGTTGTTTATTATCACCGAAAGCTTGAAGATGCAGGTTTAAAGCTGGATTTGTTGAAATCAGAGCTAAGAAAAACCGTTACGGATTTGAAAATTTACTGGCCCGATGAGGTAAGGGTTCATGAGATTATCGAATTAATGCATAAGGCAATCATCGAAACCACTAGGAGATATGATAGTGCGTTTGATAAGGAATATTCAAGCAGGGCGGAACTTCAAGAAGATTACAATTCCCTAATTAATGAGGTCGAAAAAGAAATCGTTTTTGAAGGTCTAGGATTTGCGTTAATACGGATTCAGAAAATAATAGACCCTGAATCTCCAATAATGCACGTTCCACATGAGTTAGAAAATGAATTATCTGAAAAAGTAAAAGAAGCCGAGACCCTTTGGCTTGCCAATTGGCGTAAAAATAATAACTGGGGATAAAAAATGGCACGACTATACATATCTGCAGAAAATAAAATTAAAGGCCCTTGGCTGCTAGGCCACTCAGCCCTTGAGTCGCTGGATAAGCTTTTCACCGAAATTGATATCAAGTTAAAAGATGCTCTTGAAAAGCATATTGACACTACTGCCAAACGGCAAATGGAAGAGGAAAACAATCCCAACATTGACCTACAAAAAAGAATTTCGAGACTTCGCAAGGAATTTGATGACATTGATAAACTAGCGGAGATTACTTTCTCGGATGGAAACAGCTATCAGGCAGACGATATTGAAGGTTTACTTAATTATGTTGACGCAAACCCATCTCTATCGCCTGTGCAACTATATATCCGTTCAACGCAAGGCGATGGCGACAATGAATTCGACCTTATTATAAATACCAGTACTGGCGATGATGAGCCAGAATTTCAATACAGCATTCTTTGTTTGGATGCGGAAATTCAATTTAAAATAAAATCTCTAATAGACCGCTGGTTAAGGGAACATAGGGCACCAACGGCATTAAGAATTTGGTCAAATTTCGCCATTTTCGTTGTTGGACTTATTTCTGGTTTTGCAATCTTAATTGCTGGTGCTAATATTAATGTTGAAAGTACAAAAACGGAAAGCTATAAGCTAGAACTAAAAAAGGAAGCTCAGTGTCTCATAGAGAAGGGCTTGACTCCTGCGAACAAGGATTCTGCGTTACTTCTGGTTTTGAAACTACAGTCAGATTATGTTCCCGAAACAATTAAAGCTAAAACAACAGTAGTTCGAGATAAGGGTTCTGCTAAGGTTTTTTACGTGTCGCTATTCGCTTTTGCAATTTGCATTTTTCGGCCAAAGACAATCATTGGAATAGGAAAGCGGGTCCACAAACTGAACTTCTATAAATTTTGGACCTACGTCATTTGGGCGACAATTGGTTTGTTGACTACAACGGTTGTTGCAGACGGATTTATAAATTTTATTAATTGGTAAAATGGCTGAAGAAATAGGAATGATTATAGAGCGTCATGCTTCTGATGATGACAAATCAAAGGATATATTTTTCCCAGAGATAGAAAAGGAGAAGTGTCAAATGCTTTTGGTATATCATGCGACTTCCGCACTTCATAATAATAAATTAAAAGAACATATAGTTGAATTCTTAATTCAAAGAAAAATATCACAAGTAGGCGATATTGAATCGTATTCGAATTCGGCAATTTATTTTAAATCTAAAAACTATTCTAGGGCTGAATTAGTTCGACTTAATGATATGTTCATAATGGATATGGAACCCTTCAAATTGAAGTATACGGGAGAGCTTTTTTGGATTTTTAATAAAGTTGAAAAACTTGAAGAACGCAGAGATACTGTTAGTATGATTGGTCTGGCAAATGAAACCTATCTCAATGAATTTAAAAGTAAAGTGAGTGAAATTGATAATCAACTTAAAATAAAGGCAGTAATACAAAAAGCACTTAAGGATATTAGCTCGTAATTACCATATTTTATTTTTAGGAATAATACGTTTCCTTTCCAGCCATATGATAAAGCTGTAGAACCATATTCTTATGGTCAAACGTGCCATTTTTAAGTGATATCTAATTATAGAAAAATTTCGATTTAATATAAATAGTCAGAAAAAAGAAAAATGACTCCAGCTATTATTTCAATAGTACTGCGCTTTGAACTAAAGCTTGGTATTTCTGATTCTTATGACAGTCTCTATAACCATTGCAAGAACAACTTTGTGGATGAAGTAAACAGGTCGATTAGACCTGGTTCAAGAACCTACAAACAGCTGGAACCATATCTCAAGCAGTCGATTGACCAAGACACAACTGACTTAGTGCAAAGACTTATTAGAGGTGGGCAAGGTCAATTACCTTATCCTATTGATGAGGCTGGACAATTGAAGTTAATGGCAAATAAAGTGGCAGCTCAAATTACAAAAGGGGATGTCACTGCCGATATATTTGAAATGTATTTATTCTTTTCCTGTGAGCCGGTAACACTTGTTGGAACGCTGGGTGAAAAATTACTTGTTGCATTAGGCGACAAAAGTGCTGAAATTGCCAGCAAAACCCCAATCCCTGTTTTTTCAATAAGACACATGGCTAACATCTGGTTTGAATCCTACAAAAAAATATAAAAATGGCAAAAGTAGCTAAGGCTAAGACCACCTCCTGCATCTTTTGTGGTAAAGCAACGACGGAAGATTCAATAGAACACATTGTTTCAGAATCCCTAGGAAATAAGCTTTACATCCTGGACAAAAGAGCAATCTGTAGAGGTTGCAATAACCGTTTCTCAAAATTCGAAGCCAAAGCGATTCCAAATACAATATTGGGGTATGAGCGGTCTAGAATGAATATCTCTACCAAGAAAGGAAAACCTGGTTCAGGTTCTACAGGCCATCTTAAAATGTCCGCAATGCCAGAAAAAGGAAAGAATTTCATTTATTTGAAAGGATTGAAGAAAGAGGATGTCGTGAATGTACACCCTGATGGAAAAACTTTCCAAGTTGTCGTTCCAGGCTTTAATAAAGACAGCGAAGCTGCAACTGTTAAGTTTCTATTGAAAGTGGGAATGGAAGCCCTACATCAATCTCAGCCGGAGCTTTATGACGAATATGATTTTACCGATTTAAAGAGATACCTCCTTGCTCAGGATAATGCTGACTGGCCTTTTATTTCAACTTCCAAGACTTCAGACCAGTTTTATCAAATACCTCGTGGAACTGATATTACTCGGTTAAAGGGCATTGAATGCGACCTTACCTATGCGGAAACCGAAAACGAACTTTTATTCAGATTTAAATACGGAGGAGCGATTTTCGTTATTAATCTCCTAGGAAGAGATAGGAAGTGGATTCAAAGGTATATTGACGAAGATGCCAATTCCATGGTTTATCCTGCCGCTCTGAGAAAACATTTTACTGGTCTGAAACTCCCGAAAGCTGCTGCAAAAGTAGCCAAGGCGATTCCTAAAAAGGGAGCAGGTAAGCCATAAGCACTACCTTTTTGCCAAGTATATAGCCAATCCGATTGAAGCGGCAGTTGTACAAATGGCTCCAACTATTTTAAAGAGATTGGCTGGTTCCTTGATATAGGCAATGTACTTGTTCTCCTTTTTATGAAGCCCTTTTGTTTCAATTATTTCAATACAATTATCCAAATACCTGAGCGCCTTATCCCTTCTGCTGAATACCTCATGTCGCATTACATCATCGGTGGTGCCGGAATGTGCTACAACAGTAAATGTAAACTGGCTGATGAAGTTGAATTCAACTGAATCCTCGCCAAAGAAATCTTTTATGTAAGATGCCGTTTGGAATACCCATGTATCATCTTTTGGAAGCTTTTCCTTTTGTTTCTTCAGAATTTCGATTGCCTTCTTCTTGTTCATTCCTATGGTTATTCTTTGCAAATTTTTACAAATCTATCCCCAATTGACGTGAAGGTAAAATTATCAGTATTGGAAACATCTACGTTCACATCAATATCAGTATCTTCCGGGTCACCCAAGCTTTTTTCAGCTTGTACTTGAACGTCCGTTTCCCACATGAGTAGTCCAAGCGAAATTAAATTCGAAATACCAAATTCTAATTCTGACCTAGATACTTTCAGTTCTTTTGATAATCTAAAAACGTTAAAAGAAAAATAACTTAATCTATATCCTTCTGGGGTACTCGGTGGTGTTGACCAATATCGCACACCAGCTGAAAGTCTCGCAGTGTGCTTTACTACATCGTCAGCATGTCGCTTATTCCTCCGTTGACAAAGCCTCTCGTGAAGCTCATCTAGGAGTTTAGCTTCTGAAGAAGATAACTTATTAAGTATTGATATACAATTTTGCTGAAAAACTATGTCCTTATCGCCTCCAAGTATATGAGCAATCAGATTTGACCACTTATCCTGCAGACTATCTTCTTCTTCGAGTGAGCTATATTCAATCAAAGGAGCCAAGACCTTTAAATTTACCTTATTGGGGTCAATCTTGTTTTGTTCCAATTTCCCTACAGCTTTTGAGAATATCTTTATTTGATTTGTGAAACGGCGTAATCTAACCTGGTCAGCTATCATTTCACCCGCTTCATTAAATGAAGGGCCGAATAATGTTTTCAAAAGAGCTTCGCTCTTATCCAAAAGCTGTTTTGGAAGGTTTACATTTTCGAGTATTTTTTCGATGTTCGACATGTCTGAAAATATGCTGATTTACAAGCAAATATAAGAAATATCAAGAGGAAATAAACCATTCTAGACACTTATAGAGACCAGCAATGGCAGAGTTACTTGATAATCGAAAAAGAAAATTTTTCTCCTATTTATTAGAAACAGAACCGATGCTTACAGAAGATAAACTCAGACTATACATTCGCAAATTCCTCCAAGAGTCAATTAATAACTTTCTGGACAAGGAACCTGCTACTGCTACCAAACAATTAAAGGACACTTCTAAATCCCAAGTGCTCGGTGACCCTATTAGTGATGTAGAACTTAATCAAATGGCTGATGACCAGGGAAGCGATGGAACTAATGCACCTACTGTTTCAGTTAAAGCTGGAGCTACCAAGGGTGGAAACGGACCAGAAACTGGTCAAAAGAAAGTAGCTTTCTCAGATAAAACGAAACAAACAAAATGACACTCTTATTTACCGTTAATTATTTTCTCTAGCTCAGAACGTCTTGCTCTGCCTTCTTCCAATCTTTCTTTTAGGTCTTCAATCGCTTGCTTGTCAATCCCAATATTCTGTTTAAGCGCTATTGACGTAGGACTATTCTTCTTTGATTCTGCAATACCATCATATTCCGATTGCTCCTTCATTAAACTCACCTGATGCGAAGCTAAGAAATCCTCATCCTGTGTTATGATAGAGTCTAATTGGCTTAAATCTTTTTTTGCCTTTTCTCTGGCTTCCCCAGTTACAGCTGTGCCATCCTCATATTGCTGTATTTCTAATTCTAATCTCCCGTTTTCTACTTCTAATTTCCCCTTCTCTATGTTCAATCCTTCTATCTTTTGAGCTAGTTCAGCATCAAACTGCCTTGATTGTCTAATATTCAAACAAATAGAGAAAATTAATGGGATGAATGTTGCATAAAAAGCCGTGGTCTTCCAAAATGGCTTCTTTAATTCAGCATTTTCACGCCGTAACTTCTCAATTTCTTCCTGTAATTTTTGATTTTCAAGTGAATTCTCTGGGTCCATAAGTGTTGGGTTTGTGGTTAGTACCCAAATATAAAATTGCTCACGGCCACTTTTTAAACAAGAAAAGGACGCTGAAACCAGCGTCCTTCTTGTTTTTTTGCCCTTTCACCCTAGACTTGCGTAATTAAGGGATAGACCCGGGGCTTTTTTGTTATTCTTCTTTTTTACTTTTCTTAGGCTTGGATTCTTTAGGCTTATTGATCTTGATCCTGATCTCTTGTTTGTCCTTGTCAAAATCAACATCGATCACATCGCCTTCACTTAAGTTTGATTTAATGATCTCTTCTGCCAGCGGATCTTCCAGGTACTTCTGGATCGCGCGCTTCAGCGGACGGGCACCGAATTGAACATCATATCCTTTTTCGGAAATGAAATCTTTCGCTTCATCGGAAACTTTGATGGCATAGCCAAGTCCGAGGATCCGTCCGTAAAGACTGTTAAGCTCGATATCAATGATCTTATGAATATCATCACGGGTAAGCGAGTTGAACATCACTACGTCATCGATCCGGTTCAGGAATTCAGGAGCAAATGCTTTTTTCAAAGCTCCTTCAATCACACCTTTTGAGTGATCCTCTTCCTGGTCCTTCTTCGAAGAGGTAGAAAAACCGACACCTTGTCCGAAATCTTTCAGCTGCCGTGCCCCGATGTTCGAGGTCATGATAATGATCGTATTCTTGAAATCGATCTTGCGACCGAGACTGTCGGTCATCATTCCGTCATCCAGTGCCTGCAGCAGCAGGTTAAATACATCCGGGTGCGCTTTTTCGATCTCATCCAGGAGAACGACCGCATACGGGCGACGACGTACTTTTTCAGTAAGCTGACCGCCTTCTTCGTATCCGACATATCCCGGAGGCGCTCCTACGAGACGGGATACAGCAAATTTCTCCATGTATTCACTCATGTCGATGCGGATCAGTGCATCATCATTATCAAACAAATATTTCGAAAGAATTTTTGCTAATTGTGTTTTACCGACACCGGTCGGACCCAGGAAAATAAACGAACCGATGGGTTTGTTCGGATCTTTCAATCCGGCGCGGTTACGCTGGATCGCTTTCACAACCTTCTTAACTGCTTCTTCCTGTCCGATCACTTTGCCCTGAAGCTGCTCCGCCATTTTAACCAGCTTGTCGCCTTCATTCTGAGCAACACGCTGAACAGGAACTCCTGTCATCATCGCTACCACTTCAGCAACATTATCTTCCGTTACCATTTCGCGGTGGGTCTTGCTTTCCTCTTCCCAGGCTTTTTTAGCAACTTCAAGCTGTTCCAGCAATGTTCTTTCCGTATCGCGGAGGCGTGCGGCCTCTTCATACTTCTGGGAGCGGACCACCTTGTTTTTCTCTTCTTTGATATCCTCTAATTTCTTTTCGATCTCGACGATGTTCTTCGGCACATTAATATTTGTAATGTGAACACGTGAACCGGCTTCATCCAATGCATCGATCGCTTTGTCCGGAAGATGGCGGTCGGTAATATAACGCGCAGTCAGCTGAACACATGCTTTCAGAGCTTCCTCTGTATAGGTCACATTGTGGTGATCTTCGTATTTCGATTTGATATTATTGAGGATCTGTAAAGTTTCCTCCTGTGTTGCAGGTTCAACAATTACTTTCTGGAATCGTCTTTCGAGCGCGCCGTCTTTTTCAATATACTGGCGATATTCATCAAGCGTAGTGGCACCGATACACTGGATCTCTCCGCGTGCAAGGGCGGGCTTGAACATATTGGATGCATCCAGCGAGCCGGATGCACCGCCGGCACCAATGATCGTGTGGATCTCATCAATGAAAAGGATCACATCCGGTGATTTTTCGAGCTCATTCATTACGGCTTTCATCCGCTCTTCAAACTGTCCGCGGTATTTTGTACCTGCAACCAGCGAAGCCAGATCGAGCGTTACAACGCGCTTTCCAAATAAAACACGGGATACTTTTCTTTGAACGATGCGAAGCGCAAGGCCCTCCGCAATAGCTGATTTACCAACACCCGGCTCACCGATCAGGATCGGGTTGTTCTTTTTCCTTCTTGAAAGGATCTGGGAAACGCGTTCAATTTCTTTTTCGCGGCCTACGATCGGATCAAGTTTTCCTTCTTCCGCTGCTTTGGTCAAATCGCGTCCGAAATTATCAAGCACCGGTGTTTTTGATTTGCTATCGACCGGTTTTTTGGTGCTGCTTGCGCTGAATGAATCCTCGTCACCGTCATCATCGGATGGAGTACCGGGGAATTCAGCCTTAGGATCGGTTTTCGACAACTCTAATTCGCTTTTCATCACATCATAATCCACTTTGAACTTCTGGAGCGATTTTGTCGCCACATTGTCCTCGTCTTTCAGGATGGAAAGGATCAGGTGTTCCGTACCGATTACGGCACTTTTAAAGAGTTTTGCTTCCAGATAAGTGATCTTGAGTGCTCTTTCTGCCTGCTTCATTAATGGGATATTTGCCAGGTTACTCACTTTGTGATTCCCTGTGCCGATGGATTGTTCAATGGTTTTACGCAGCTCCTGAAGATCGACATTCAGCGATTTCAGGAGACGGACAGCAGTTCCTTCACCTTCGCGGATGATCCCTAATAACAAGTGCTCGGTACCGATGTAATCATGTCCTAATCTCAACGCTTCTTCCCTGCTATAGGTAATTACATCCTTTACCCTGGGTGAAAATTTAGCTTCCATAATTGATCTATTTATATATTAACTTAAACGTTTTTATGCGCTCCAATGTTACTTGTTCCTAACAAATATAACTGTTTGGAGCGTATTCTCAAAAGTACTTACAGATTTTGTTTTCGGCGGAGCGGGCACTTTGAATTTATCAACAATAAAACTGTTAATATGTTGATAATTTAACCGTTGAAAACCGTTTTATATGGGGTGGAATAAGTATTTTCGAACCTCTTAAAAACACAAGGGAATTAGCAATTATTGTGCTAAAAAGAATACATGACAATTCTTCTGGAAAAAGAAGAAAAAATAAGACACTAAACACGGAAAAACGAAATTATGGCAGACGGAGAAAAAATTATCCAGATCAACATTGAAGAGGAAATGAAATCGGCCTACATCGATTACTCGATGTCGGTCATTGTATCGCGCGCCCTTCCTGATGTACGCGATGGATTTAAGCCGGTGCACCGCCGGGTATTGTTCGGAATGCTCGATCTGGGCGTCATGTCGAATCGTCCGTACAAAAAATCTGCCCGTATTGTGGGAGAGGTCCTCGGTAAATATCACCCGCATGGTGATACATCCGTTTATGATGCGATGGTTCGTATGGCCCAGGATTGGAGCCTTCGTTATCCGCTGGTTGACGGGCAGGGGAATTATGGTTCGATCGACGGCGACAGTCCGGCTGCAATGCGCTATACTGAAGCCCGCCTGAAAAAGATCGCAGAAGAAATGCTCAGCGACATCGAAAAAGATACCGTTGATTTCCGGCCGAATTTTGACGACTCACTGGAAGAACCAACCGTTTTACCGACACGGATCCCGAATTTGCTCATAAACGGAGCATCCGGTATTGCCGTGGGCATGGCAACCAACATGCCGCCACATAACCTGACCGAGATCATTGATGCAACGATTGCATACATCGACAACAAGGATATTGATCTGGAAGGACTGATGAAATATGTGAAAGCTCCTGATTTTCCGACGGGAGGAATTATATACGGATACGAAGGTGTTCGTGATGCGTTCACTACCGGCCGCGGTCGTATTGTGATGCGTGCCAAAACCAATATCGAAACGGATGGCGGAAAAGAAAAGATCATTGTCAATGAGATCCCTTTTCAGATCAATAAAGCCGAAATGATCCGCAAGACCGCCGAGCTGATCAACGAAAAGAAGATCGAAGGAATTTCGGATATCCGCGATGAATCGGATCGTGACGGAATGCGGATCGTTTATGAGATCAAGCGGGACGCGATCACTAACGTTGTGCTCAATAACCTTTTCAAATATACCGAGCTCCAGACTTCTTTCAGCGTGAATAACATCGCGCTGGTTGGCGGACGCCCGATGATGTTGAATCTGAAGGATATGATCACTCATTTTGTGAGTCACCGCCATGAGGTGGTGGTCCGCAGAACGAAATACGATCTCGCACAGGCTGAGAAGCGCGCCCATATCCTCCAGGGTTACCTGATCGCATTGGATCACCTGGATGAAGTGATCAAGCTGATCCGCGAAGCGGCAACGCCACAGGACGCTCAGGACGGACTGATGAGCAAATTCGGGTTGAGCGAGATCCAGGCAAAAGCCATTCTCGAAATGAGATTAAGAGTACTTACCGGACTTGAAAGAGATAAGATCCGCGAGGAGTACGATTCATTAATGGAGCTGATCAAATTTTTAAAAGAAGTGCTGGATGACGAAATGATGAGAATGGTAATCATTAAGGAAGAGCTTACTGAAATACGCGAAAAATACGGTGATGAGCGCAGAACCGAGCTGGTGTATGCTTCCGGCGACTTCCGTATGGAAGATATGATCGCTGACGAAGATGTGGTGATCACGATCTCTCACATGGGCTATATCAAACGTACGCCGCTTGTCGAATACCGTACGCAGGGCAGGGGAGGCAAAGGTGCAAAAGGGAGCAATACCCGCGATGATGACTTTATCGAGCACCTTTTTACAGCATCCACACATAACTACTTATTGCTATTTACGGAACAGGGGCGCTGCTTCTGGATGCGTGCATTTGAAGTTCCGGAAGGAAACCGCCAGTCGAAAGGACGGGCGATCCAAAACCTGATCAATATTCCAAGCGATGACAAGGTGAAAGCATACATCAATGTAAAGAACCTGGAGGATCAGGAGTACATCAATAATAACTATATTATCATGTGTACCCGGAACGGGATCATTAAAAAGACCACACTGGAAGCCTATTCACGTCCGCGTGCAAATGGTATCAATGCGATCACGGTCCGTGACGGCGATGTTTTGCTGGAGGCACTGCTGACCAGCGGAACCAATGAGATCATGCTTGCATCCAAAGAAGGAAAAGTGGTCCGCTTTAACGAATCTACCGTGCGCCCGATGGGAAGAAATGCTTCGGGAGTTCGCGGGATCAACCTAGGTGAAATGAAAGGAAATGAAGTAATCGGAATGATCGCGATACCGGATAATCAGACCAATGTGATGGTTGTAGCAGAAAAAGGGTATGGCAAGCGATCAGATATCGACGAATACAGAGTGACCAACCGGGGCGGAAAAGGCGTTAAAACGATCAATATCACTGAAAAAACAGGAAACCTGATCGCAATCAAAGGAGTTACCGATAAAAACGACCTGATGATCATCAATAAGTCGGGAATCGTGATCCGCTTGTCGGTCGCGGACCTGAGACTCATCGGCCGCGCAACACAGGGTGTGCGACTGATCAACCTGAAAGAAGGCGATGACATTGCCGCGGTAACAAAAGTCGACATTGAAGAAGGCATTGAGGAAAACGAAATTCCATCGGCCGAACTGCCTTCTGAATATGGAAATGATGACAATGCAGCGTCTGATGAAACAGCGGGGAATGATGGCAAGGAAATTGATACCCCGGAAAACTAAATTTTTAAAAAAATAATTATGAAAAAAATAGCCCTCGTGCTGATCGCTGCAATAGGCGTAATCAACGGAGTGACCGCTCAGACCGCTAAGGTTGTGAATGCAAAGAATTATCTCCGCGATTTTTCAGAATCAAAAGATATTGAATCGCTGAATAAAGCGAAAGAAAATATCGATGCGGCGGCCATCCATCCGGATACAAAAGACCAGGCAAAGACCCAAACGATCAAGGCCCAGGTTTACCTGACTATTTTTGATAATAATCTTCGCCTGGAGTCGGAGAAGCTAGCGGCAACGGTTGCAGATCCGAATAAGAGGATCCTGGCAGCTTACCAGGCAGTTTCTTCAGATCCGCTGGCACAGGCGTATGCGGGAGTTGTGGCTGGCAAAGCGCTTGACACAAAAGGAAATTATACCGGCGACCTTGCGACCTACACCACAACTATTGCGAGCCACTATGATAATAAGGCCCGCGCCGATTACAATGCAAAAAAATATGCGGATGCCCTGCCATCATTTGAAAAAGCGTATGAGATCAACGGAGCGAAAGATACGTCCAGTCTTCAAAACTGTGCATTGGTAGCGGAGCGCGCCGGTATGTATGATAAGGCGAAGGAATATTACCAGAAAATGATCGATAACAAACAAGGATACGGAAATACATATTCCTCGCTGGTAAACGTTTATCTTATGGCGAAGGACAGCGCAGGCGCAATGGATGTACTGAAGAAAGGCCGTGCCGCTTATCCTAACGACATCAACCTGGTGATCACCGAGACAAATTACTTTCTTGCAACCAATAAAAGCCAGGAGGCGCTTAACAACCTGAATATTGCATTGACCGCAAAACCAACCGATGCGAATTTGTACATGGTCCGCGGAAATCTTCATGATAACATCGCAAATCCTAAAGATGCACAAGGCAAGGATCTTGAAAAGCCGAAAGATTATGATCAGCAGGTAGAAGCTGCTGAAGCGGATTATAAGAAGGCTATCGATCTGAAACCGAACTATTTTGATGCGTTATACAATCTCGGCGCCTTATACAACAACAAAGGTGTTGCGTTGAGCAAAAAGGCTGACATGATCACTGATAATGCGAAATACAAAGAGGCCAACGATAAAGCGGCTGCAGAATTCAATAAAGCCATTCCTGTGCTGGAAAAAGCATTGGAGATTAATCCTACAGACAGGAATACAATGAAAGCGCTGAAAGTGATCTATGCGAGAACACAGCAAACGGACAAATTGAATGCGATCAACGAGAAGCTGAAGAACAACACACCGAAGTAGATCCGGATATCTTAATTATAGAACGACAGGCCTAAAACCTGTCGTTTTTTTTTATTTACCGGCTTGCAGTCTTTTCAGCAACCTGTTGACGGTCGCCCAGGGTTGTGCAGCGACCCTTAGTTTACCGGGATGGGATAAGTTATTATTGATCGTCACGTTGATAAAATTGAAGTGGATTAGATTTTTAACTTTCATATGAATGCATTTTAAGGGTTTTGAAAGATAGTGAATAATAGCATAGAAGCTGGGTATATTAGTAGTAAATTATTGATAGAGTTACTGTTCATAATTATTTGATAAATAATGTATTAAACTAAAACTTATACTTAACATAATATTAATTATAAGACATTTATTTTACGCAAAAACATCCCAAAAATCACTTGGTTTTAAACCAAATTCTTAATTGAAAGCGGATCGGAATTTACAGGGATCTGAGCAAATTTTTGACGGGCTCCGGCATCCGCCGCTCTGAAATATTCGTTTATCTTAGTCCCGGATAAAACTTCACTTGGAACACACACAAACCGATATTGGACGCCTGGCGTCCTTCCCTGAACAAAACCCCAATCCGGTCATTGAGATCAACATGGAATCCGGACTGATCACCTATTCCAACCCCGCAGCGCTCCGTTATTTCCCTGATCTTGCTGAAAAGAACAGTCGGCACCCGCTTTTTCAAACGCTGCTGGACAGACTGGATAAACGTTCCGATTTCAACTGCGAAGTGACCGTTGGCAAAAGTATTTTCGAGCAAAAGATCTATTTCATTCAGAACAGCGAGCTGGTCCGGGTCTACTCTACCGATGTAACCGAACAAAAGCAGGTTGAGAAAAAGCTTGCGAATCTCGCATTGTTCCCTGAGCAGAATCCGAATCCGGTGATCGAAGTGGACATCCAGAGCGGTCTGGTCAGCTACACGAATCCCGCGGCACTCCGGTATTTCCCTGATATTAAATTAAAAAATCAGGATCACCCGGTCTTTGCGGTACTTCGCAGCCGCCTTTCGGGAAAGAGTGACTTTCAGTGTGAGATCGTCGTTGATGATGTGATCTTCGAACAAAAGATCTACTTCATCGAAAATAGTGAATTCATCAGGGTATACTGTCATGATATCACGAAGCGCAAGGAGATCGAAAAAAGCCTCACGCGACTGGCTTCTTTCCCGGAACAGAATCCGAGCCCTATCATTGAGCTGGATCTGGACGGCAATGTAACTTATTTCAATCCTGCCTGTCTTCAGAATTTTAAAGATTTTTTTCTGCAGCAGTTCGGTCATGAAATGTTAAAGCCGCTGAGAGACCGGTATGAGCAGTTCAGAAGCAAAGAGATCGACCAATATTCTGTTGAGATCAGCTATGAAGACAAAGTATATACACAGCGCGGAAAATATCTTCCTGATCATGGTGTGATCAGGATCTTCAACCTGGATATTACACAGCAAAAGGCCAGCGAGCAGATCATCCGGGAAAAGAATAAAGACATCACCGACAGCATCAATTACGCAAAGAAGATCCAGCGCGCAATTCTTCCTGCTGAAGAATCCCTGCTCCAAATACACCCGGAATCGTTTGTCTTATATCAGCCAAAAGATGTTATCAGCGGAGATTTTTACTGGCTCCACGCTTTCGATGAGTACCTGCTTTTTGCCTGCGCGGATTGCACCGGGCATGGAGTTCCGGGGGCTCTGATGAGCATGATCGGATCGAATCTGCTGGGACATATTGTAAGTGAAAAGCAAGTCACCACGCCGCACGATGCGCTCGCTGAACTCGACAGAAGAGTGATAAAGGCTTTGAGGCAGGACCAGGAAACCGAGAACCGGGATGGAATGGATATCGCGTTCTGTTCTCTTCATGCAGAGAAAAAAGTACTTCATTATTCCGGCGCAAACCGGCCACTCGTCATTGTAAGAAACGGTGAGATCATCGAATATACTCCAAGCAAGTTCCCTGTTGGCGGAAAGCTGAACATGGAGAAAGTTTTCGGGGGACAAAAGATCCAGCTTCAGAAAGAAGATTGCATTTATCTCTTTACAGATGGAATTACCGATCAGTTTGGCGGCCCGCAAGGCAAAAAGCTTATGAAAAGAAAATTTTGTGAGTTCCTGCTTCGTATCAGTACTGCTCCGATGCAGGAGCAAAAGCAGAGCATTCTGAATTTTTTCGAAGCCTGGAAAGGGGAATTGGAACAATTGGACGACGTGCTGGTAATGGGTTTTCGGATCTGATCACATCTTGCGCTCCGGAGAAAGACATATGAAAACACAAGCCGCCCGGTTACTTTTCGCCTTGTTCATCCTGATGACGATCTTTTTCAGCTTCCTGATGCTGATAAAAACGCTCCCTTATTTCAGCTTCCGGTATGACGTGGATCTTCTTCTTACAAAACAATCCGTTCTCCACCATTTTTACTGGCGGGCCGCATTTTATACTCACATCAGCTTTAGCCTGATCGTTCTGCTGACCGGTGGATTCCAGTTTTCCCGTTTCCTGATCTTTCAAAAACCGAAGATCCATAGGATTCTCGGCAAAATCTACGTGATATTGGTGCTGTTTATCTGCGCTCCTTCCGGCTTGGTCATGGCGCTGCACGCTAACGGCGGTTTCTGGGCACGGCTTTCTTTTTTGCTTACGGCGATACTCTGGTGGCTTTTTACCTTTCTGGCGTATCGCCGCGTGATCCAAAAAGATCTCAGGAAACACCTTGCATTTATGTATCGCAGCTATGCGCTTACGCTTTCAGCGATCAGTCTGCGCCTGCTGGTAATGGCTTTACCTTATTTCTGTGATCTGCACGGAAAGGAAATGTATGTGACCGTGGCCTGGCTCAGCTGGATCCCGAACCTGCTGATTGCTGAGTTTATGATCAAATGGCAAACCCTGCTTAAATAGCAGCTTCTTCGATCTTTCCGTCCGGGGTAATGTGGTAGCTTGTGGTTTTCAGTTGATCCGTACCTAAGAGGTCATTATCAAAATCATTTCCCCAGGGCAATTTTATGTATGGCTTTTTCCAGTTGCGCTTGTATTCGGTCACGGAAAATTTATCCTGGTTAAAGCTTGCGGTCATGGCTTTCTCGCCGAGCTGACAGGCGACGATCTTTGAATCAATGATCTTTGCTTTATCATCGTAAGTAACAAGCCGGTGATAAATGTGGCGCATATTGATCGGACAGGCGGTTTCAGAACTATCGACCGCATAAATAACCGCTTTTACATGCTCATTGATATCAATAAAATGGGTCAGATTGTATGAAGGCCAGCCATCCGGGTTATCCACGTTTTCCTGAAGGTATCGCCGGTAGATTGCCGTAGTTTTTGTTTCGCTGACATTGTAGTCGTAATCCTCCTCCGATTCATTCATTCCGTTAAAATCTTCATAATGAAACTTATTTACATCGTTTAAGCCGATTTCGAAAACAGGAGACGCATCTTTAATCGATGACAAATAATCCCGGAACGTGGTTTCAAGCTTTGCATAAGCATCGAGCTCCTCCTCCGTCATGAACATCCTCAGCATTTCCTTCCCTTCATCGCTGCTCATATCGATCTTCACGCGCTTATCTGCGAAGATCCTTTCCTTTATTGCTTTAATATCCAGCTTTAGATCTTTCGCTTTGTATATGTCGTAACCGGAAAGGTAATTATCTGCCAGAAGCATGCTAAGGAGCAGGTCCCCGTACGTTTCCGTATCCGGCTCTCCAAACGGATAATAGTATTCATACTGGTCGTTCACTTTTTTTGCTGCCTGACTTGTAAGAAGAGAACATACGTCCCGGAGCTCTTTATAATTTCCCGCTTTATCCAATGCGGCAGCCAGCGCTTTATATCCTTCGCGCGTAGGACAAAGCGTTACGGACCTTTTGATACAATAGAGCGCATGCAGCGGATCGTTCGCCTCGGCGGTGAGGGATTGAGCAACATAGGATTCTGCCATTTCCTTATTGCGATCGCCAAAGCGGTCCATGAACGATACTACCGAATCCACATTGTACAGATCGCTTGCGCGAATGGTTTCAACATCCTTGTATACCGTTTCTACTTTCGGAGTACAGCCGATAACGGAAGCCACAAGCAAAAAGAACAGTGTTTTTTTCATAAAGTCTTTGGATTAACGCGAGGAGTTTTTTGCAGGGATAACCGAATCAGAATAATTTGCGGGAACAGATTGTTCAACGATCTTTCCTGAATCGTCCAGCAGGTATTGTGCTTTTGCTATGAGATCATATTGCTCCACTTCATTTTCATCAAAAGGTACTTCATCGATCGGCTTTTTCCAGACTCGTGTATAATCTTCCAATATCAATTCGTTCTTGTCGAGACGGCCACGTTTTACTTTGTCGGCACTGAATTGCGCCGCAAAAAGCTTACTGGAAATAATATTACCTTCTTTATCGTACGTCACCAGCTTTGATGATACAGGCTCCATCTCCTCGCCGTAGTAATTTACCGACGCATAAATCACAGCCACGTATTGCGGTGTTTCCGCAACTTTTGCAATTGCGAAAAAATCGTGTGAGGTTTCACGACCGAAGCTGGTATTCTGCATTTCCGGGACGAACTTTGCAAAATCGTAGCTGATCGACTGGCTCCCATAAGATCCGACATTCTCCAATGGAATTTCAAACGGCTGCGATGCCACCGGAAATGAATTGATGTATAATGCAAAAAGGTCTGTTGGGTCCTGTGAAAATCCATGGGAAGCAACTTCAAACAGTAAGCTCCTGTATTCATCTGTTTTAGTCAGCGAGCTGATCTTATCGTCGTTATTTAACGTGGTTGTATCAGAGAATCCGGCGTTGAATGCTTGCCTCAGATAGTTTATCGTCCCCCAGTTTTTTTCAGGTTTGGTCATGTATTCGGCGCAGGCTTCCTTGTAGTAGACCATCGAAAGCGGTTTAAATCCAAGGTATTCTGACACTTCATACGCCTTTGCCGCATCGTCATATGCAGATTTCCCGCTTTTCGAATCCAGTAAAGCATTCCCGAGCTCGTAATAGAATTTTGCGTTCGGGGAGGACAAAATTGCTTTTTTGAATAAGCTGATCGCTTCCGGAATGTTCTTTTTGTTTTTGTACTGATCCACACCTTTCAAAAACAGTTGTTGAGCATTGCTCTTTGAAGTATCATTCTTCAGCTCCTGGGAGTCGAACATCACGTCATACGCTTTCCACTTATTGAAGAGGTCTTCTGCATTCAGGCTGGCCAATTTAACGCGAGCGATGTAGTTCACCTTTTTCCCCGAGCAGCTTGCCAGAAAAATGATCGCCGCAGCGACTACCATAAAGGTGATTGTCTTGTTCCGCATATGAGTATATTTTAATTCCTCCCGAAGTTAAGAAATTCAGCGGAATGAAAGATTCCCCTGTATTGCTTATCTTTACTTCACAAACGCAAATCCCCCACGGCAATGAAAACTTTCAGTCGTTCCATCCTGGTTTTATTATTTTTCTTTTTTCATCAATCCTATGCTCAGCGCTTTATCCGCCGGCAACCCGAGAAAAAGCTCACCTTTGTTGAGATGCAGCGGCAGTTCGATGAATTTGCCAGAACGCATGATCTGAAGAAGACCCGGCACTGGAAATATTACAAGCGCTGGGAAAACGATATGCAATACAAAACCGATGGTCATGGCGAGCTTGCCGATCCCGCCATTTACATTGGTGAAGCAGTAAAAGCGGCAAGTCAGAAAAGCGCCGTCCCTTCATCATCTGCATTTTCATCAGCTGCATGGTCTCCATTCGGACCGTATTTCCTTCCCGGAAACCTGACCGGCTATATGCAGAACGGGATCGGAAGGATCAATTGCATTGCGTTCCATCCGACAGATCCGAATACTTATTTCTGTGGTGTTGCGCAAGGCGGGCTTTGGAAAACGACCAATGACGGAGCTTCCTGGACACCGCTTACAGATAATCTTCCGATCGAACGGATCAGCGATATTGTGATCGACCCGGCAAATACGAACACGATGTATATTTCTGTCTGCGATTTTGAATACATCGATGTAGCGCTCAATATCGACGGACGAAAGCGGAATACACATTATGGCCTGGGCGTTTACAAAACTACCGACGGGGGATTGAGCTGGAACCCTACCGGTCTAAGCTTTCTGCTTACAGATGGAGATGCTTCGCTGATCCGGAAAGTACTGATCAATCCGACGAACAGCAATAACCTTGTAGCCTGCGGCGTGAGCGGAATGTATACCTCCTCAAACGCCGGAACGACCTGGACAAAAGTATTGGATTCGCTTTGCTGGGACCTGGTGCAGGATCCGGTAAATCCGAATACGATCTATGCAACGTCAGGTTGGCTTGCCGGATCAGGAAGAGGCTATGCTGCAATTTACAAATCGACTAATTTTGGTGCGAGCTGGACCATGCTTCCGACGGGAATTCCCGGGACAGGCGTTGTTCAGCGGATCAAGCTCGCCATTGCACCTTCTGATAATAATTACATTTATGCGATGACCGTGGATGACCAGGAAGGTGGCTATGGCATTTATAAATCGACCAATGCCGGTGCATCCTGGACTTACATTAATCCGGGCGCAAATCTTCTGGAGGGCGGAGACGGATCGTCACCCGGCGGACAAGGAACTTACGATCTCGGATTTACCGTCAACAGAACAAATAAGAATATCGTGTATGTCGGCGGAGTGAACATCTGGGCCTCTACCGATGGTGCGAACACGTTCGATCCGGTCAGTCACTGGACCTTATATTACGGTCCCACCATTCACGGCGATATTCATTTTATCGAAACCAATCCTTTATCCGGAGATGTTTTCGTCTGCAGTGATGGCGGATTATATAAGACAAGCACTATAACGTCCCAGACATGGGCGGCAGCCGGCAGCGGAAGCCCCTGGCCGACAAACTGGACAACGGTAAGCGACGGAATGAATATCACTTCATTTTACCGGCTGTCGAGCTCGAGGAATGCAACCGGCAGACTTGTTGCCGGTGCACAGGACAATGCAACATTCTATTATGACGGAACTTCATGGAACACCATCTTCGGTGGTGACGGAATGGATAATTATCTCGATCCTGTTGATGATATGGTGGTGATCGGTGCGAGCCAATACGGAAATTTTTATGTTTCCAACGACGGCGGAGTTACAGATGTGGGAGCCACTGTAAATGTGAACAGCGAAGCCGGTGAATGGACCTCCCCTATTGTTGCCGACTATAATAACTACGGGACGTTATATGCGGGATTCACCAATGTAAACAAATCAACTGATGGCGGTTTCACCTGGTCGGCGCTTACTCCTCTCCCATCCAACGGAATCAATGATAATGAAACCTGTGCGCTGGCTGTTGCCAATTCAAACAGTAATGTAGTTTATGCAGCGAGAAGGATCCGGTTTGAATTCAACTCGCCATCGGGTATGTATTATAGTAACGATGCCGGAACGAGCTGGACAGAGGTCACTGCCGGTCTTCCCGATACTTTGTATTTCACAAGCATCGATGTTGACCAATTAAGCGCCAGCAAGGCGTACGTCAGTCTTTCGGGATTTGAAGCCGGCGAAAAAGTATATCGCACAACCGATGCAGGCGCAACCTGGCAGAATATCTCCTATAACCTTCCGAATATTCCCGTGAACTGTATCAAAACAATTCCGGGATACAATAAAGTGATGGCCGCTACAGACCTGGGCGTTTATATGCTGGACGAAACATCCAACACCTGGATCAGCCAGAGCGCCGGACTTCCGAATGTGATCGTGACGGACATAGAATTCAATAGCGTATTGAACAAAGCTTATATCTCCACATTTGGCCGCGGCATCTGGGAAACCAACCTGGATGCATTGGCCGGTATTAAAGAAAGCAGATCATCAGAACTGGGGATCGATCTTTTTCCTACTGCGAACAACGGAACATTTACTATTCAACTAAAAGATTCCCATTTTGCATCGGAGGTGCTCGCCCTCGAGATCATTGATGTTAACGGGAAGAAAGTATTCGGGCAAAATCTCCAGGGAAACAGATCTTATTCCGTCGATACAAAACTTGCCCCCGGAATGTATTTCGCGAGGATCAGCAACAGAAAGATCAGCGGTGTAAAAAGTTTCATTATCCAATAAAAAAGCCGCGGGATTCACACCCGCGGCTTCTCTTTCTTTTCAGCTCTTTTTAGCTTAGTAGACGATGATCCGTTTCACCGTTTCATTGTCTGAATTGGTAAGCGTGATCGTGTAGGTTCCTTTTCCGTACTCGGTTACACTGAATTTCTTTGTGTAGGTTCCCGAGTGATCTTTAATTTCTTCCTTGTAAACGATCTGCCCTAATGCATTGTAGAGCGCAAGCGTGTAGTTTGATCTTGACAATGCGCTGAATGTGACGTTAAAGTTTCCATCGTTCGGGTTCGGGTATATCGATAATCCGAAAATGTTGTTTGCATCTTCAATTCCAACGTTTATGACCGTTACTACAGCTGACGGTGCAGAAGGACATCCGCCTGTTGTTACATCAACCGTATAGTTACCATTTGTTGTAACCGTATACGTCTGACTGGTCGCGCCCGATATGATCACTCCGTTCAGATACCACTGATTACCTGTGGCAGAGCTGGATGTCAGCACTAATCCAGCCTGTGTAACGGTTGGTGTAGCCGGAGTTGGATTCACGGTGATCGTGTACGTCACAGGTGTTCCGTTACAGCTTCCTATTGAAGGAGTGATCGTAATTGTACCGGAGATCGGACTTGTACCGGTATTTGTCGCAGTGAATGCAGGCACATTTCCTGTACCGCTTGCCCCCAGCCCGATTGCTGTGTTGGAGTTCGTCCAGGAATAAATAGCTCCTGCAGGAACACTACTGAAAGAAGATGCAGAAGCGGCGTCTCCATTACAATAGGTTGCGTTTGAAGGTGCAGTCATCGACGGCGTTGGATTTACGGTAACAGCTGTTGTACCGGCCGCGCTTGTACAGCCCGCTCCGCTTGTAACCGTTACCGAATATGTTCCCGACATTGCTGTTGTGGACGAAGCGATCGTCGGATTTTGCAATGTAGAAGTGAAACCACCCGGTCCGGTCCAGCTATATGTTGAGCCTCCTGCTGTCGGCGTGCTCAGCGAAATCGCCGATCCGGAGCAATATGGTCCGGTGCTGGACGCAGTTGGTGTTACCGGAGTTGTATTCACTATAATTGCGGTTGTGCCGGCAAGACTGGTACAGCCAGCCACCGTTACGGTGACACTGTATGTTCCCGCCATCGCAGTTGTTGCGCCGGGAATTGTGGGATTCTGAACAGCCGAGCTATAGGAAGAAGGACCGGTCCAGCTATAAACAGCACCTGCAATCGTTGGCGTTGTCAGGCTGATGGTTTGTCCGGTGCAATCAGGTGAGCTGCTGCTGGCAGTTGGTGTTGAAGGCAGCGCATTTACAGTCACTGACACAGTTCCGGCCAGACTTGTACATCCGCCGTTCGTAACGGTCACCGAGTAAGTTCCTGACATCGCAGTTGTAGCAGAAGGCCGCGTCGGATTCTGCAGTGACGAGCTGAAAGCAGAAGGACCGGTCCAGCTGTATGCGGCACCTGCAACGGTTGGCGTGCTCAGCGAGATCGTCGTTCCTGCACAATAAGGACCGGTGCTGGATGCCGTAGGTGTTGCCGGTGTTGGATTTACAACAACGCTCGTGGTTCCCGCAGCGCTTGCGCATCCTGCTACCGTTATGGTTACGGAATATGTTCCCGACATCGCTACTGTGGATGCAGGGCGGGTTGGATTTTGAGTTGTTGCAGTATATCCTCCGGGACCCGTCCAGCTATAAGTTGCACCCGCTGCTGTTGGCGTGCTCAGCGAGATCGTTGAACCGGAACAATACGGGGAAGTACTGCTCGCTGTCGGAGTCGAAGGAATCGCATTTACCGTAACCGAAGTAGTACCGGCAGCGCTCGTACAGCCACTGGCATTGGTAATGGTTACAGAATATGTTCCGCTCATTGCAGTTGTCGAGGAAGTGATAGTCGGGTTCTGAGTTGTGGAAGTATAGCCACCCGGTCCGGTCCAGCTATACGAAGCTCCGGCAACGGTTGGTGTACTTAAGCTGATCGTCGAACCGGCACAGTATGGTCCGGTGTTGGAAGCTGTAGGTGTTGACGGAACAGTATTGATAACTACCGAAGTGGTTCCTGCAGCGCTTGTGCATCCGCCAACGGTAACCGTGAGGCTGTATGTACCTGCCATCGCAACAGTAGCGCCCGGACGTGTCGGGTTCTGTAATGCAGAAGTGAATGATGATGGTCCGGTCCAGCTATAAGTAGCACCGGCAACTGTCGGACCGGTTAGACTGATCGTTTGACCGACACAGTCGGGAGAGCTGCTGCTCAACGTCGGCGTAGCCGGAACAGCATTTACTGTGATGTATCCGGTTTGCGTAACCGAATTGCTTCCGGCGCCATTCGTCGCCATAAGCGTTACGTTATAGGTTCCCGGAGTACTGTATACTACAGAAGGGTTCTGCGATGTAGATGAGGAAGGTGTTCCTCCCGGGAACGTCCAGGACCATGAAGTGGGACTGTTTGTGCTCAGGTCGGTAAAATTTACGGTTCCTCCGGCACATACTGTTGTTGGCGTTCCGCTGAAAGCTGCAACAGGTGTTACCGCCGCACAGGTTGGAAGCTGGAAAGAATATACACGTGTACGCGCTGCTGTTCCGCCGGTTGGTCCGCCCATGTATTCGGCGGTGTTCCAGAACGTGATGCCATCCGGATCGAGTGATGTTTGAGAGTAATCTCCGTCACGGTTAACGCCGCCGGTTTGTGCTCCTGTTCCTGCGATCGCCAGCTGCTCTGTGATCGGTAAGGTGTTGAGTGGATCACAGGATTTCCTTCCTGTATAATACAAGCTCATGTAGTCTCCGGCAGTAGTTGATGCACGCGCATAGCAAAGCGCGATCCCGCCATTGTCATCCATGGCAATGCTTCCGAGCCATCTTGTTTTTGTATCCGGCGCGTAGAGGCCCTGCTGGTAAATGCTCCACACACCGGTCGAAACGTCCTGACGAAGCTCTGCCCACATCAGGCTTCGCTGTGTAGCACTGACTTTAACCGGCCAGGTCACAACCGTAGTTCTGTATGTTGACCATTTCCTCCATTGTGCGCGAAATTGAAGCACTCCGCCGATCCCGTCGAGCTTTTGAGTTGTTCCGGGCTGGGAAACATCGTCCCAGGTTGCACTGTATGAAGCGTCAAACGCGGCAGTTGCAAGTGTTGCGACTGAAGTGATCGTAGCAGTTGGAGTTGCAGGAACCCAATTTACAGCCATGTGATAAACATGGATCGCGTCTGTAATTCCGGCACCCCATGCGTTATCCGAATAGGTAAAGATCGGACAAGGTGTTCCCGCTGCCGGCAAACCGCCGTTGCCATCAGCATCTCCGGGCATAGGACAGAAAAATCCGCCGCCGGTCGGAGGTGTGAAATTGGTATAAACAACTTTTGCTGTCGGACTTCCTGCAAGCATGGCGGTTCTTTCAAATGCAAAAACCTTTTGAGTTCCCTGGTTGGAAGTCATATAGTATCCGTCAACCCAAATTGAAAACTTCAAATAGTCAGGGAACTGAGGCGATGTGAATGTATAGGTATAGTATGATCCGGTAGGATCATTTGTTGTTGAGATCGCGATATAGATCTTGTTCCCGGAGGAGCCGAACTGGCTGATGAACCATCTGTCAGCATAACGGTCATACATCACGATCGGATCGCCGTCGTTCGGTGTCGCCGGCGACCAGAGATTTCCAAGCGTTCCGGTAAGCACCGTAGCGCCGGTTGTTTTATTGTATACGCGATAAGTAGTAGAGTTAATTGCCTGAACATAATAAGTGGTTCCGGCTGCTCCTGTAGGATCCATCGGACGGAAACCGGTAGCATTTTGTCCGGCAATATTCATTATAGGTGCTTTATTCGGCTCTGTTCCGGGTTTATTCTGGATAAAGGAAGGATCATTTCCGTAAGCAGCTCCGTCCTTTTCTGCTGAAAACTTAAATTTCTGAGGTTCGCGCTTATCGCGGTCCTTTGATTCCCGGATGTTTTCACGGCGAAGCTCGTTAAGGCGTTCCTCCGTCATCGGGTGCTCTGCGGCAAGCTCACGAAGCGGACGGGTGATACCGAAATGATCACAGGTGATAACACCTGTTTGCGTATTCATTTCTTCTTTTTCTTTTTGACTGTAGGTTGCAATGCCGGTCAGCATTGCTGCGGAAAGTAAAAGTACTTTTTTCATCAGGCGTAATAATTAGTTGGGTTTAGAGAAGCACTAATTTAAGCCGGAAAAAAGTGAAAACAAATTTTTGAAGATGAATGTGAATAAAAAAAATGCCCGAAATTAGGTTTCGGGCGCTTGCAATTTGATGTGGATCAATTTTTTTTAGAAATCGAAAAAGAAAAAGACGACAGCGGCTTCTTCTTTGGAAACGCCGCTGGCACTTCCGATGCTGCTTCCGGAACTGTTTCTGACAGTTCCGTCCGAGTCGATCTTGCCAATGCTGCTTCCGGAGCTGTTACGAACAGTTCCGTCGGAATCTACTTTTCCGATGCTGCTTCCTGAACCATTCCGGATCGTTCCGTCAGAATCGATTTTGCCAATGCTGCTTCCCGAGCTGTTCCGGATCGTTCCGTCATTATCGATCTTCCCTACGCTGCTTCCGGAGCCATTGCGAATAGTGCCATCCGAGTCGATTTTTCCGGTGCTGCTTCCGTTGGAGGCTCTCAGTTCCTGGGCGCTCGCTGTTGAAATCCCGACCATCATCATAAATAAAAGGCCGAGCAATGAAGTGAGTTTTTTCATTTTTTAAATTTTAGCGGTTAGTTGTAATACACACACGGCTTTCATAATTCAGATTGTCCATGGTGAATTGCTTCTAACAAATATAAAAGAATTGACCCCGAACGACTACTTTCTTTATTAACAATCTACCGCCTGCCTCTTCCGCCTCCGCCTTTGCCTGCCCTGGCTGGTTTCATTCCCCCACCCTGCGGCCTGTTATGGGGTTTTGCCATTTTGTTCGGATTATTCTGGCGCGCTGCTTTTTGCTGTCCGTTTTGCTGACGGTTTGCTTTTCTGGCCGGTCCGGGATTCTGTTTCATTACAGGGGAACGATGTGCATAAACGGTTGCGGAAACAGTGCGATGCGGAGCATAAACCGAATGTGCCTTCACAACGCGGTGAGTATATACCCTGTGCCAGTACGGATGATGATAGCGGATCACGCGCATGTGATGGACGTGCCAGAGCACAGGCTCCCACGGCGTCCACCATACCGGATAATAATGCCAGTGCCAGGGCGAGATCCAAATGACGTAAGCCGGAGCATATACAAAACGGACACATGGCCAGGCCCATACGTTAACAA
The DNA here is from genome assembly GCA_045805205.1 of Bacteroidia bacterium. Taxonomy (GTDB): domain Bacteria; phylum Bacteroidota; class Bacteroidia; order 2-12-FULL-35-15; family 2-12-FULL-35-15; genus 2-12-FULL-35-15. Next base: position 300,151 of record JBJMLR010000005.1, read on the forward strand.
TTACAACCGAACGATTTGCGGCCATCGACGGTGGCGGCGGAGGAGTTCCTTCGCCGGCTTCAATAATATAATCTTTTCCGTAAAAATCTTCATCACCCACGATCTGCGCGTCGGCTGTTTCATCACCTGTTTTTTCGATCTCGATAACTGCCACGTCCTGCGCCTCCGATTCATTTACAGGGACCTGCAAAACCAATGCGTGCGCACCATTTTCAAAATGGTCCACGACCCGGATATAATCAGTTTTATCATCGTTATTGAGATCCAGATTATTAACCTGGTTGTCCGGTGTGTTGAGTGCTTTTTCAAACTCTTCGGGTGAAGCGGACTTTTTGAAAAGTTCAAGAACTCCCTGGAGATCCAGGTTATCACCGGGAAGTCCGAGAGAATCGGGTTCATTGCCGGAGATGGAGATGTTGGTGATACCTGCAAAGAGTATCGAAAAACAAAGGGTCTTGCGGTTCATGATCATAAAAATTGATTTGGTGATAAGACGGCGGTTTCCAAAAAAAGTTTAATCCGAAAAAGAAAGATTCAGAGCACTTTTTCGATGACAAACGTATTGCCGTTAAATTCCAGCTTCTCCCCTTCCCTTCTTCCAAGCATCATTTTGCCGATCGGGGAAACCGGAGATATTACCTGGAAGGTACCGTAATCGGTTTGAACGGAACCTAGCGGTACCGAGATAAAAAAATGCTGCTTGTCGGTCAGCACGATGGAAGAGATCGAAATGATGTTGCTTGCCGAGCCCGAGCTGGTGCTCAAACGCAGGAATTCGTCCTGCATCCTGGTCGCTTCGTTCAGCTGCTTTTGAGCCTTCTCCTGCTCGATCTGTGCCATGGCTCTCCCGGTTTCATGCTTATCGCCGGCAGTGCTTTTGGTTTCATCGTTCACGGATTCGTTCACCGTATCAAGATAATTGCGGGCCGCCCCGACCCGCTGATCAAGAGCTTTCCTGCATGCCGGAATAAGAAATTTACGGATATTTTCCGGTATGATCATTCCGAGAACCGCATGAGCTCCTGGCTCACCTTGAGTCCGACCTTTTCGATAGAAGGCTTATTGATGGTATAGCGAACTTTATCATCATCCAGGGTAAAACAGATATTGGCCCCGGAGTTTGCAAAAGCTTCTCCGTCGGCGATGATGACGGTCTTATTTTTTTTTACGTCGTTTTTGATCGAAGAAAAAAGTGCGTCCCGGGAACTGGTAACGTATACCATGTGGTATTTTGTCACTTTATCGTATTTTTCAACGCGTACTTTTTTCCCCCCGACCTTCTTATTTCCAATGACCGTTGCAATTTTTTTGATCACGTCGTCATCCCCTTCAACACCGATCACAAAGTCGGTTCCGTTATACAATACCGGCCATTCAATATAAGCTGCGAAGTTGTATATGAATTGCGATTTTTTGTCATATTCCTGATCCTTTGTAAGGCTGCTCGCCTTTTTGGCCACAACGGAAGCTTTAGGCTTTTCCTTTTTCGCCTGGAGATCGGCGATCTTAAGATTCAGGGAATCGATGACAGAGTCCTTTTGGACAATGACCATTTTGAGAGAATCGCTCACAATAGCAGAACGTTTCAGGTGGTCCCGGTAATCGTTATTTTCTTTATCGGTAGAAATCTTTGCGGTCTCCAGAGCTTTATATTTTTTGCTGCTTACGCAGGAAGACATAAACAAAAGCGCTGAAGAAAGCAAAGCACTCCAGAGTAGTCGGGTCTTCATCTTTCAGGTACTCAATTAAGGCTGCAAATATAGAAAAAAGGATGTTGCAGGAAAGCAAAAAGAGCAGGTATAAAACTTTCAGCTCTGCGCTTGTTTTTTTCTTAACATACTGTAGTAAAAACCAAAGCCAAAGCTCAGGAATTTGGTTGAAACAGCTGTGTGGCTGTTGAACTGAGTATATTGATTCAGGGAAAGGTCGTAAGGATCAAAATGTGCATCCTGGATCGTGTATCCGAGTGTTGCGCCGATCGCAAAATTTGATTCGATAAGAAAATAAAGATTCACCTCCGGTTCGATGAAATTAGTGGTGTAGGATGTGTACTTGGGTGCAGGCTCTCCGTCGAGATGCTTTAAGCCCTGGTATTCTGACCAGTTATGGCCGTATGCTGCGGATGCCGAAAAGATGATCTTGTTCATTTCCCCGACATAAAAATCTCCGCCGATCTTACCCGAAACATTATTGTATGCAAGGCTCGCGTTGTAATCAGCGATCTTGTTTTCAGTGATCTTCATGAGGCCGTTCTTGTACATTCCGCCGATAAACAAACCTTTGTAGAGGTATACATTGAGGCCGCCGCTGATTTCATAAACACCTACAAAACACTTCTTAAATGACCTGTTCGCCATTGGATGCGGAACAGTAATGGAAACACGCGGACTAAAAAAATAATACTGCTTTTTAAGAGGGGCCGCATCGCCCGATGAACCAAGCGGAACCGGTGTATCCTGTGCAAAGGTGAGCACAGAAAGGAATACAGATGCAATCAGCAATAAGGTGATTCTCTTAGTCAAGGAGTAGAATTTTATCAAATTTAGCGAATGAATTTCATTTCCCTGCTGTGATGTACCGAAAAATAATCATTGCTCAGTGCAAGCGCCAGGTGCGTAACGAATGAAACAGCGATACTGCCGCTTGCGATCGTTACATAGCAGAGCAGCAAGCCGTATGGAATGGCGCCAATGGTCTCGTTCAATCCTTTTGGGATGTGCGTTGCAGAATAAAGCGAGAGGTTCACAGCAACAGCCGGCCAGAAGCCAAGCGCATGATAGCAGCTGATCAGCAAAAGTCCCCTGAACATAAATTCATAGGCAAGCAGGTATGCGGTCCAGGCGAAGGAATTGGTTACAATGCGCTTCGTTCCCCACTCCATCAGGCGCATTTGCGGATAGTTTTTCAGATTTTCGGGGTTCCTGGTTGCGAAATAATTAATGATAAAAATAAGGATGCACATGATCCCGCCCCATTTCAGCGACATTCCCCAGTCTCCCAGCTTCAATCCATAGTCCGCAAGTGAATACGGAAGCAGTGAAAGGCATACGATTCCGGGCACGATCCCGCAAAAGACAACGCCGGCCATTTTCTGGAAGAAAACAAACCTGATCCATGCCGTTTCAGCATTGTTTTTAGCAAAGAAGGATGCTTTGATCTTTGGACTCAGCGCAAGAAACCAGTATATGATAAAACCGATCGTGCAGCCAGCGATTCCGGTGACCGGTTCAAGGTATCCCGGTTTCCAGGCATAAAATTCGTTCATAATGTTCGTGTTATTCGATGCTGAAATTACAAAAAGAAAATTTCCCGTGTTGCTTTTCGGATGAGGTATTTTATGTATATTTGCATCGCTTTTCAAAAAAGCGCATGGTTGCGTAGCTCAACTGAATAGAGCGTCTGACTACGGATCAGAAGGCTAGGGGTTTGAATCCCTTCGCGACCACTTATCAACAACAAACCCCTTGAAAATCAAGGGGTTTTGTTTTTGAAAGACTTTTAGTGACACCCGTTTGGTAAAAAAGGAAGTAAAGGTTCACCCCAAGGAACTTCATCAGCGGGTTTTCTTTTATCAACCCTTGCCCGCGTATTGGTTCAGTTTACATACATTTGCAAGGAACCAAAAAATCTAACACTATGCCCGCAGTATCCATTATCTTATTAGTATTTGTATTGCTTATACTATTTCTGTCCTTTGTGACCGTGTCGCAAGGGACGATCGCAGTAGTTACCGTATTCGGTAAGTACCGCCGCATCCTGACTCCCGGACTGAATATGAAGGTTCCTTTCATTGAAACGATCTTCAAAAGAGTTTCGATCCAGAACCGCTCCGTTGAGCTCGAGTTCCAGGCGATCACTGTCGACCAGGCCAATGTGTATTTCAAGGCCATGCTTCTTTATGCTGTGGTGAACACAAACGAAGAGAGCATCAAGAATGTCGCATTCAAGTTCATCGACGATCGCAACCTGATGCAGGCCCTGGTAAGAACCATCGAAGGCTCGATCCGCGGTTTTGTTGCCACCAAGCGCCAGGCAGAAGTACTGTCGCTTCGTAAGGAGATCGTAGAAGATGTAAAGGAACAGATCGACAACACGCTTGAAACATGGGGCTATCACCTGCTGGATCTCCAGCTGAACGACATTACCTTTGATGATGCGATCATCAAGTCGATGGCGCAGGTAGTTGCATCGAGTAACCTGAAAGCTGCAGCGGAAAACGAAGGTCAGGCTTTGCTGATCACGAAGACAAAAGCTGCGGAAGCGGAAGGTAATGCTATCAAGATCGCTGCGGAAGCGGAAAGACTGGCGGCACAGCTGCGCGGACAAGGTGTTGCTTTGTTCCGTGAAGAAGTAGCAAAAGGAATGAGCATGGCTGCAAAGGAAATGCAGCAGGCGAATATGGATACCTCAGTGATCCTGTTCAGCATGTGGACAGAAGCGATCAAGAATTTTGCTGAATATGGCAAAGGGAACGTGATCTTCCTGGACGGATCCAATGACGGGATGCAGCGCACCATGGAACAAATGATGGCCATGAACAGGCTGATGCTGGACCCGAAAGCGGCTCCTGCAAAGAAGTAATACTTTCAAAAAAAAGAAAGCCCCGTTTCAGCAGAAGCGGGGCTTTTCATTTTGTTATCGTTGACTAGAATTGTTTTCTCGGACGCTTTTCACGGGCGAATTTACTCTTTCTGTCTGAATCACTTTTAGTATAGGACTTCTCCTGATCGCCGCCTGCTTTCTTCTCATATCCCCCACCCGACCTTGAGTTCGATCGCTCACGGTCGCTGAAGCTTTTCTTTTCGTAGCTGCTGCCATCATTTGATTTCGAATACGATTTTTCACGGTCACCGTAGCTCTTTTTTTCGTAAGATCCGCTGCGACCTGAACGGTCACCGTAGGATTTTCCTCCTTTGTAACCGCCCCTGTCGCCACGATTGCCGTAGCCACCTTTGCGTTCACTTCCTCCGTACGAACGTTTTTCGTAACCTCCTGATGATTGTCCTGTGCTGGCACCACGTGATTCGATGCGGACATTACGATTGTTGTATCGTGCATTCTTGAATGTTCCCTGGATCACTTCAGCGGCTTCTGTTTTCACTTCTATGAATGAGAAGCTGCTTTTGATCTCTGCACTGATGATCGAGTCCATCGGTACACCGGAAACTTCTGAAATGTATTCCTTCATTGAATTCCTGTCGAGTGCATCCAATTCACCAAGGTTGATGAAGAGCTTTGTAACTCCTGGGTTAGAACGTTCCTTGTCACGACCACCGTGCGCATTCAGATCAGGCGCATTCTTGTAATATTCAAGGAAACGGTTGAATTCCATAGAAGCAAAACGCTTGATGATATCTTCCTTGCTCAGGTCGCTAAGCTCTGCATAGATCTTTGGCATGTATGCCTCGATCGCAATCTCGTTCACTTCCACATCGTGCACTTTTTTCACCAGGCTGAACAGCTGTTTTTCACAAGCTTCAAAGCCTGTCGGCAGAACGCCGGCGGTGAATTTTTTCTTGATGATGCGTTCGATGATCTTGATCTTTCCAACTTCCTTCATATTGATGATGCAGATGGAAACACCTTTTTTACCTGCACGTGCTGTACGTCCTGAGCGGTGTGTGTAATTCTCGATCTCATCGGGAAGGTTGTAGTTGATCACGTGCGTTACATCATTCACATCGATACCGCGTGCCGCAACATCTGTTGCAACCAGCATCTGGAGTGAACGCGAACGGTAGCGCTTCATTACATGATCGCGCTGTGCCTGCGAAAGGTCGCCGTGCAGTGAATCTGCAGCATATCCGTCCTTGATCAGGGAATCTGCGATCTCCTGTGTTTCAATACGCGTGCGGCAAAATACGATCGCAAAAATATCCGGGTTGGAATCTGCAATGCGCTTGAGAGCCGCATATTTATCGCGGGCATGAACTACATAATAGATGTGTTCAATGTTCTCATTTCCCTGGTTCTTAACACCTGCTGTGATCTCCACAGGGTTGGTCATATAATTCTTTGAGATACGCAATACTTCATCCGGCATGGTTGCAGAAAAAAGCCATGTGTTTTTTTCTTCCGGTGTTTCTGAAAGAATGGTATCGAGGTCTTCCTTGAATCCCATGTTCAGCATTTCATCCGCTTCATCGAGAACGGCATAACGCACGCTGTTCAGATTAACTCTCCGGCGATCGATCATGTCGCACATCCGTCCGGGTGTAGCGACTACGATCTGCGCGCCGCGCTTGATATCACGCGATTGGTTATCGATGCTCGCACCGCCGTAGATCGCAACGATGTTCGCTCCTTCCATGTATTTGGTGTAGCTCTGAAGGTCGCGTGTGATCTGCATGCACAGCTCACGTGTCGGACAAAGGATCACAGCTTGTGTATCCTTCGAACGAAAATCAATAAGCGAGATCAGCGGAAGACCGAAGCCCGCAGTTTTGCCTGTTCCGGTTTGTGCAAGTGCAACAAGGTCCGTGTTTCCGGTCAATAATGCAGGAATTACTTTTTCCTGGATCGGTGTAGGGTTTTCAAAACCCAATTCTGTTACGGCTTTGACAATAGAATTGCCAAGCCCTAACGCTTCAAATTTGTTCATTAAAATGATTTTTAAATTAATACTCAGTTGTCAACTTACGAGGAAGTGTAGGTGAGTTGAACAGACAACTGATTCTCTTAAAGAAGCCCGCCATAAAGGCATCCGGGCGATATCGGCATCCCGATCGTATCGGGGTAATTCAGTCATTCATTCGTCTCAGCAAAATCCCTTTTGACTAAAACTGCCGCAAAGATACGAATAAATCTGATAGTACAGCACAATGCAGCTTATTTATTATAGAATTCATATAAGCGTTCGTTCAGAACCTTTACAATTTCTTCATCAGACCTGGTGGTAACGAAAGCCTGGTTAAGCCTTACCAGATATGGAAACGGCGCATGCAGCTGCTCGTAATTTTTGTCTTTTATAACGAATGCATCGATGCCGTTCGTTTCGCTTTTATCGAATTCTCCGACCAGAAATTTATCGCAGGGAGCATTCATAAAGAGGTTCATATCCGCATCGAAGATCTTTCCTTTGCAGTTCCCGGAGGTGATATCGGCTGAATTGTTCGAATAAAAAAAATACACTTTACAGAACGTGAAGTTTTTTTTGAAAGCAGCCATGATCATTTTGTTTGTTGCATCCTGCGATGCTGCGAGCTTTTCTGCTTCTTCTTTTTTACCGGCGCTCTTCAGCGCATTTATTTGTAATTCGGAGGTCCGCAGGCGCACAAACAATGCACCTTCTTTGAGCATCATGATATTTGCCTCTGCCCGGTCTCTTTTCTTCTGAGCAAAAGAAGCCGGCGTTGCGGCAAGGAAGGTGAGTAAGAGGAAAAATATATTTCTCATTCTAAGAAAGCTAAAAAAAGCAGGCCTGTAAGCCGGGTTCTGTCGAGTTCTATCATTTATCTGGGCCATCCATCGCTGAATGGCTCTAGCAACCTACCCTCCGGATCGAGCGAGCAGCCCTGTAGCTCCGGTTTATTTGGTCTTTCAACTTCCGAGGTTTACCCATAACGACTGTCGCCAACCGCTATCGTGAGCTCTTACCTCACGTTTTCACCATCACCTTTCAAAGCCGAAGCAAAGAAAGGCTGTAATTTTCTGTGGCACTTTCTGTCCCTGCAGCATGTGCTGCAGGTCCTTCCCGTTAGGAAGCGGAATGCTCTGTGTTGCCCGGACTTTCCTCCACGAGCCTAAACCCGCGGCGATAGAACGGCCTGCGCTGCAAAGGTAGTAAATTAAGAGTAACAGCGATGGCTCAGCTGATGATCACCTCTGTGGCGCCAAATCCATAGCGTGCATAGGATGCATCGTGATAGCGGATATTCTCAGCGTCCAGGATACTGCGCACTTCCTGCTTCAGCCTCCCATTCCCTACTCCATGAATTACAACAAGCTTTTTATAATGACCGCTGATCGCCTTATCCAGCGCCTGGGTAAAATGCCGGAGCTGTACCCGCACGATCTCGGCATTGCTCATCCCGGAGTAGTTATCCATTAATTCTTCAATATGAAGATTGACCTCCAGCTCCTGCATTCCATGCGAATGCGGCTTTGAGCGTTTCGGACGCTCCGGATGATTTTTTTTCTGGAGAAGTTTTGAAACATCTATAACAGGCTTTTCAACTATCGGTTCAGGAGGAATAACCACTGCAGCTTTCAGCAAAACGAGCTCTGAAATCGCATACGGAAATTCAAAGCCATCCTCCACCCTTACCGAAACCATTTTTTTGTTAAGCACGGCGCAAACAACCCCTTTCCCTTTTTCGTTCAAAAAGCTTACTTCGTCGCCGATATTAAATTTCACGATTGTTTTGTGATTAGTTCAGGACTTAAAATTACTATTCTTTTTCGCAACCCTTTGCGTCTTTTTTCCGTCTTTGAAAAGTGCAGCATTTTTATTAAATTTGTTTAACATGAAAATCCGTTTTTTCTTTTTTATTTTCTTTACCGGTCTGGGCGTTTTGCTCCTCTATTGTGGATGCAGCAGGGACCTGCCTGCAAGCTTCCGGGAGAACCGCAACCTGATCATCATTGTAGTTGACGGTGCCCGCTATACCGAAACCTGGGGCGAAGCGACACGTCAATATATCCCCCACCGGAATGCACTTTTAGCACAAGGAACGATGTGCTCCAGTTTTTATAACAACGGAACAACTTCTACCGTCCCCGGTCATACCGCAATGTGTACCGGTCTTTATCAGAATATAAATAACTCCGGATTGGAATATCCGGCCCGGCCTTCCATCTTTCAATACTGGCAAAAATCTTATCAGCGGCCGAAAGGGGAAGCCTGGGTAATTGCTACAAAAGATAAGCTCGAAGTACTTTCCGATTGTACTGATCCATCCTGGAAAGGCATTTGCCGTCCGCTCACCGATTGTGGTGTAAATGGCCTCGGCAGCGGTTTCCGCGAAGACAGCGTTACTTTTAAAGAAGTAAAAAAGAAGCTCTCTTCTTTCCATGTGAGACTGGCTATTGTTAATTTCAAGCAACCCGATGCTTCCGGCCATGCCGCTGATTCACTCGGATATCTCCAGGGAATCCTGGATACCGACAATTATATTTACGAGATCTGGAACCAGATCCAGTCGGATCCGTTCTATAAGGACCGGACAACGATGATCGTTACAAATGACCACGGACGCCATACCGCCGGCCATCTTGATGGATTTGTATCACATGGAGACGGTTGTGATGGGTGCCGGCACATCGAGTTCTTTGCAATCGGTCCCGATATAAAAAAGAATTACGTCTGTACGCTTCCTTATGAGCAGATCGATATTTCGGCCACTGTCGCCGAGCTGATGGGCTTCTCCATGCCAAGCTCCGACGGGAAAGTGATGAAAGACATCCTGAAATAATTATCGCAGGTCTGCCACGAAAACGCCTTGCCCGGCGACTGAATAATATTTCTGATCTCTTTTTACAAATTCGTTTTTCCAGCGCTTCACCATCGCCAATTTATTCGAAGAGTCGAGGATGATCAATCCGGGTGAGAAGTGTCGCTCCACTGTTTCTATGTCCGAAGAGGCACCGGCTGCAATAATAAGATAATCCACTTTCAAAGGCCGGTCCGGAAGATTCCGCGGTACACTTCGCAAAAAGGCGATCTTTTTTCCTGCTAACGTGAAGATGTGCAGTTGATCTTTATTCAAAACAAGACGTTTATCTTCAGTTACGCCCTTTTCTGTCCAGTTCGGCTTTATGTGCATTGTCAAAGCCTTGTTATCAGCTATCAATGAGCTGTCGGCGCAAAACAGGTTAGCTGTACCGCTGGTCAGATCCATTCCGCTTCTGTTCCTGATATCATAAACCACCAGCTCCCGCCGGTGCAGTCTTTCAAACCGCAGACCTGTTTCAACGAACAATATGAATACGATCAATATCAGCGAAGAAAGAAAATAAATATATTGCCGCCTGCTGACAAAAAATACAAGGGAAATGATCAGCGCATAAACGAGCACCATCTCGGTCATGTGGAAGGAAATACTGTTCACGACAGCAAAGGGAAGTCCGCCGATCCATTTGACAGAAAAATTAAGCAGCCAGATCATCCAGCCGAACGCCAGGGCTAAATACTTTACGAACAGCGGGATTGAAGCGCTCATGAACAACGCTATGCCTGTGTATATGATCAGGGTTGAAAGTGGTATGACGACCAGGTTCGATAACAGGAAGTAATTGGGAAATTGATGAAAATAATACAGTCCGAGCGGAAAGGTTGCAAGCTGTGCCGCGATCGACACAGCAGTGATGGACCAAACCTGTTCCAGCAGCCAGTTGTCCGGATCGAACCAGGAGCTGATCATCGGCTGAAGCCACACGATTCCGACAACAGCAATGTAAGAAAGCTGAAATCCCACATCTTTCAGCAGGAATGGATCAATGATCAGGATGAGGATCGCAGAAGCAGCAAGCGTATTGTAAATGGTCGACTGTTTCCGGAATGTTTTCGCAATAACGATAAAACTAAACATCGCTGCCGCCCGCAGCACTGATGGCGATAGTCCTGTGAGTGCTGCATAGAACCAAAGAAGAAGGATCAGCAATCCTGCTTTTATTACAGCACCATGCTTGAATTTATCCAAAAAGCCAAGCAGCCAGCTGAAAACGATATAAACGATAGCTGCATGTAGTCCGGAAACAGAAAGGACATGAAGCGCACCGGTTCCGGCATAAGCGGTCATAATATCCGCATCCAGCTTGTCGGTATAACCAAGCATCAGAGCGGCTCCTACGGCAAGCTCATCGCCTTTCAATCCCTGGGTCTCAAGGCAATGCAAAAGATAATTGCGGCAACTGAGCGACCACCGGAAAAAGAAATTTCCGGAATTGCTGCCGAGCTTTTTCCAGGCATTGGTGTTCACGTATACCTGCTGATAGATCTTGTGACCGGCAAGGAACTCCCGGTAATTGAATTCATAGGGATTTGCGGGAAGAGGGATCATTTCCGGATTTGCTGAAATAATAATGTCATCGCCGTAATCAAGCATCAGCGATTTCTCGCTTTTTTCAAAATAGGCAAGTGCTTTTCCCGTGGTGTTCAGCCATTTTCCCGAATGATATATTTTCCTGATCCGGATGACCGTTTTTACCGATCGCTCTTTTTCAACAGGAGATTCCAGGATACTTCCGATAAAGAGATCCTCCTTCCCATCCGTTAATTGAGAGAAATGGCCCGGTGCGAGATTCTCTTTCTTTAAAAACGTCAGATGAACGGCCAGAAGGAATACCGAGCCGGATATGAGCACCCCGGCGATCCAGGCGTTCTTATAAGCCGGGTATAACCGCTGAAGCAACGTCATTCCTGAAAAAGCAATCATCAGGACTGCGAGAATGAGAGAACAGCCGTATGAATCTATACCTGTGCCGGATTCTATGGCAATACCGCTAAGAAAGGGAATGATCAATCGTACAAGCGGCGCTTCGTTCCATAATTTTTTCATCTGTTTCGGTCTGCTGATGGCATAGGACCACCTCAGGCCGCGAAAGTAGAATGGTAACCTTAAATTATCCGGTAAATACTTGGATAATTACATGAAAATTCTATATTTGTTATGAAGAAAAATAATTGTGTTAAACCCAAAAATCTTTAGAAAATGGAAAATCTTCAGTTATACTATGACATGGTGGATAAATGCATCGCGGACCTTGGCGTCGATCCGTCACTTTGCCGCGGCGAGAAACCAGGGCAATGGAGCTTGAAAAAAGGATCTGCAGCAGTGTGGATCGACATATGGTACATCGAGCAGGAGAACAGATCTTATTTCCAGGTATTAGCACCGGTTATGGAAGTGCCTCCCGCTAATCAGCAGGCGTTCTTCCAGGAATTACTGGAGATCAACTATACGCTCTACGGCGTAGCGTTCGTCAAGTTTGAGAACTGGATCTATGTGAAGCTGATCCGCGAATGTGATGGATTGGAGCAGAAAGAAGCTGCAGCCACGATCAACCGTGTAGGCTGGTATGCCGATGAATACGATGATAAGCTTAAAGTGAAGTACGGAGTAGTTGTTGGCGGAAGAGGATAAAATAAAAGGCCGCGGTTTAGATCCCGCGGCTTTTTTACTTCCATCTGTATTTAAAGTTTTCGTACTTGCCTTTGATTGCCATCACCAGCTCGAACTGACTGGCGCTCTTGATAAACTCGTCGCTGAAGTTAAGGTATTTGATAAAGTCGTCGAATTCCTCGTCTTTCAGATCGATGATGTCAAACTTCACATACAGATGAAAAAGATCTTTTAACACATCGCGTTTGAGATCTTCATTCTCCCACTCCGCGACCTTTCGCTTTGACTGCTCGAATTTACTGAATCGCTCATAGAGAGCTGTGATCGGGCTTTCAAATGCATTTACGCCGGAAGTGTTGTACGTCCGGTTTACCCCCAGCCGGTCAATATCATTCTGGATCTCGCTAAGGCTCCTGGGAGCAAAAACACTTATTTCCTTCAATTCAAACTGAAGCTTCTGAATAGGGACCTCTGCGTACAGTCTGCCTTTCGCAACCGAATCTTTAAAACATATCGCGCGGACCTTATAGCCGAGGGCGGAAAATACAACTGTATCGGAAGGCAGAATGACGATCGAAAACTGCCCGTCGGTTCCGGCAAAGCTGCCCTGGTTTGTCCGCTTGTTTATCACCATCAATCTCGAAAGGGCTGTCAGCTTGTTATCCTTGTCGTAGATCTTCCCTGTCATATTCACCGGCGCCTGCGCTGAAACAGAAAAAGCCCTGATAAGAAGCAGGAAGAGGAAGCAAAGCAGCTTTTTCATTCGGATGAAACGTGAATTCAGGGGATTTATTACTCTGTTTTGACCTCAAGCACTTCCACCGGAGCCGGTTCCTCCTTTGGTTTTTTTTTTAAAAGTCGGGCCTTCGATTCTTCTTTGCGGAGCAAACGTTCAATATTCTTCTGGTGGGTGATCAGCACCATGATAGCGATCAGGATGGAAAAAATAATGAGTGACGGAACACCGGTTTTAAATACTCCGATGACGATCACAGGGAAAGCGACCGCTGCGGTCATCGAGCTAAGCGAAACATAACCGGAGATCAACAGCACGACGATGAAAATTCCCATGGAAATAAAAGCAGCATACGGATGTACCGCAAGGACGATCCCAAGCAAAGTAGCAATACCTTTCCCTCCGCGGAAGGAAGCAAAAAGCGGGAAGATGTGTCCGACAAGTGAGGCGATCCCAAGCACCAGCTGGAGATTGATAAAAAGCGTGGTTGCGGGACGGTAAGGACTTAAGCCGGCGAGATAAACGGCAGCAAAGCCTTTCAGCACATCGATCAGGAGGACCGGAATACCGGCTTTTTTTCCAAGCACGCGAAAGGTATTTGTCGCTCCGGCATTTCCGCTGCCATATTCTCTGACATCGATCTTATAAAAGAACTTTCCTATCCATACTGCAGTTGGGATCGAACCGATCAGGTACGCGCCCAGCAGGAGGAATATGTTCGAGAGGTTGATCACTGTCCTTCCGCGCTTTCTGTTTTGCGAAGGAACTGTGTCTTCTTCGCAGGCGTTGTCAAGTTATACTGGTAATTCGGCTCCTTTTTATCTTTATCACCATCCTTCTGACGCTTTTCAGGCTTCAGCTCTTTGATGACATTGTTGAACGCATCGTTCGAGGAGATCATGAGCATCACACCGCGGGTATAATTGAAGTAATACCAATTATTCGCATCCAGCTCAAGGTATAGATTCAGAATGTCTCCTCCCCTTTTCTTGATGATCTCAATGCGTCCATCCACATATTTGTTGACCTGTGTTTTATTGATGTTGCCGATCCCGAGCTTTCCGTAAGAAGTATAGGAGCGTGTATCCTTGTTCCACTTCATTTTCACATCCGTAAAGAAGATCGTTTTCTTTAACTCATCCGGAAACTTTTTGTAAGAGCCATACAGGTTCAATTGCGAGATCAATTTATCGGCTTGTTCCTTACCGAGCATTTCCCTCATTCCTTTTTCAAAAACCGGTCTCGAAAAATCGGTCGGCTTCAGATCTGTATTTGAAACAATTGCATCCGACATCTTGTCGAGCACTCCATCATCGACAAAAAAGTCAACAGACATCAGCATATCGAAGATGGTGGAATCGGGGATCAGCAAATGAACAGCGCTGCCGAACGACTCGATGTGAACCTGTCCGAAATCACCGCCCAGGTTGATTTTACCTTCACCGTAAACTTTGCATTGTGCGGTATTCAGACTGAGGTAATTTCCAGGCAGCGAGCGTTCAACAAGTTTTTCCTTATTGGAGATCCGGTATTCCCTTGAACCTTTGTCAAAGAACAGGTATCCATCGGCCGGAAGGACGTAAGGATCATTTGAGCTTTCTTTGGGAGAAAGGAAAGCAGAATAGAAATGGGTGGAATCCGTGGTCACCATCATCGAAGCGGCGATCGGTTTTCCGGCAATATCAACCGGATCTTTTGAAATCGGGATGTAGATGTTGTTCGGATCGATCTCGGATTCGAATTTGAACCAAGTCCTCGGAACTGCAGTACATTCATGAGAGATCCGTGCCGTACCGTCAAATACCAGGAAGTTGTTGGTCGCCTTCAGCTTGACCTTTCCTTTGTATTCGAAATTCGGGCTCAGGCGGAATTTACTGGAATCAGGAATATTCGTTTCGGCAAATGTCTGGAAAGTCGTATCAACGCTCACGTTACTGAAATAGAACGTCTGCTTGGTCTTTAGTTCGTCTACATAATCATAGAATCCGGAACCCGCATAATTCTTACGTGCAAATACATTCACCGTGCAATTGTAAAGGTTATGGTATTTTGTAATGGAGTTGGCTACGATCTTCGCATTTGTAAACGTCCGCATAACAGCATCCTTGTCGATGATCACATCGCCTTTATCAGGATAAATGCGGGCATCTGCAACGTTGATGTATTTTACTTCCTTAGCGGTGATCACTTTATTCTTCAGGTCAAATTTCGCAGCCGGCGACTGGAAACGGAGGGAGTCCTGGCTCGGATGTACGGAAATGAATTCCGGGCCGACAAGGTCAAGATCCTCGTTCGGATTTTTCGGAACGGCATTTTTGCTGGTACCCAGCTCGATCTGGCTCTCCTGCATATACCATTTAAAATTATCCATGTAGCAGATGTACTTGTTGGCCGGGAATTCCACAACTGTACCTTTTCCATTTGATTTGAATTCACCAACCTGTTTTGTAAAGTCGATATGAGAGTTGACATTCGTTGTCTTGAATGCAAGGTCGTTCACATCCAGATCCTTCAAACTGAAATTGGAGGTATCGGAGTCAAAAGCATTGGAAAGGAACTTCACCAGCTTTGCATCGAGCTTGGCTGTGGAAAAGTCTGCAGTACCGCTTCCATATAGCTGTTTAGGCGTCATGGACAAGCGCCCGGAAAACTGCGATTGTCCGTTATAGGATTGGAATTTTTTATCTTTCGGATTCCACACATTCATAACATCTTTTGTAGGCTGCCACAGCATTTTGTCATCTTCACCATGAAGCTGCGGGAACTCCGGCTTGTTTTTTTGCTCGATAACGTCATAGGCCTGCGCGATACATCGCGTAGAATCGGGGAAGAAAAGAAAGTCATTGGATTTCGTGACGGACGTAACATATTTAAGAGTGCCATCTCCATGTAAACCCTGGTTGCTCAGCTTGATCGCAGCGTTGTATGTTCCTTTCCCGCCGTACATCGGATAACCGGCGGGAGGACTTTGCGTTACGAAACCAAGTGAATAATCAGGCTGCAGGGTAAGTGTTTCGCGAAACGTCGGAAAGATCCCGGCAGATTCCATTGTACCCTTGAAAGTAAGTCCCTCGTTGGTGAAGTTATCCAGTGAATCGATGGTAAAAGGATCCAGCTTGAAATAGAATTTTTCTTTGGGATATCTTCCGTTCTGAATTGACTTTTTATTGTAGTAGGCAAAAGATTCCTTGAAAGAGTGGAACACCGGATATGCCGGGAATGGTTTTCGCCCGGATTTATTCGCGGGGTTATCGATCTCAAGGTCACCATTAATATTCTCGATCACGGTTTTGACCTTTACCAGGGGATATTCACCGTAGGCATCCGGCTCTCTCGATTTAACCATGATCCGGAGCGAATCCACATTCTTAAGGTCGACTTTGAATTTCGTATAGTCGAAAGAGAATTCCTTTCCAAAGAAATCGAAACGGCCGGCATGTACGATACCGGCAAAAGTAAAGTCCCGGTTCTTTTTCAGTATGATCTTTTGCTCGGCGGGATAGATCACCACATTTTGAGAATCACTCATATAGATCTGGCGAACGCCCATGATCGTCATGTCATAATTCAAAAGGTTCACCGATGCATTATTATCGCCGTGAACGGCGGAAGGGAACTGGATCACGTCATAATCAATGTGTGCCGCACGCGCAGCTATATAGGTAAACAGCTTATCATTTACGTGTACCCGGTCTGCTTCCGGATCATAGCTGATGAATCCCATGGTCGACAGGCGGACGAGATTCGGCCTGACATCATTCGGCGAGAATTTCAGATACCGTGCATATTCATCACCATAGAAGTCACGGATGGAATCATTTTTCTTAACATAATCCCTCATCTGGATCAGCGGGTTCACAGGATCTATTCCTTGTACACGATCATAGCGATCGGTACGGAAATAAGAAGATGATTCAAAAAGCGCGTCTTCGGAAGAGTTGCCCGGCAACATTCCCAGGTCGATCTTAGGATCGTCGATCTTCCATTCCAGCTGCTCAAAATACATGTCCACTTTATGGAAGGTATTCAGGTACGGTGATTTTGAAACTCCATTGCTGGTACGCACGAGGGTCAGCTTCCGGTCGGCGGTTGTAAATTTCATGTTCACACTCGGATGCGTGATGGAGTCTTTGTCAAAATAGAACTTGATATTTGCCGATTCGGCAGAAAGCTTGTCTTTAGTGATCGCAATTAATTTCGAACCGATGATCAGGAACACTTTTCCCTCGCGGTGAAAGATCAGGCGGGCATCTTCTTCCTTGCTTCCGGAACCGAGCACTTTAGGGCCCCGCTGACTGAAGCCGCCGTCATAATCGACGCCTTTGGAAATATTCGGAAGGAACATTCTCTTGCTGTACGACTCAAAGCGCGGATAGCTGATATTTCCTTCTTTCTCGGAAACTATTTTTTCGGTAAGCTGTCCGATCAGGGGTTTATCGAAGTAATTCTTGTTGTAAAAAGTTACGGTATCAGCGGTAAAGCCGCTTGTTTTGAGCGTGATCTGGTATTTCCTCAGCTCGGCCCATACTACATTATCTTCAAAACCCGCCCTCTTCCAGTTGACCTTTCCTCCTTCTCCGTAAAAAACTCCCTTGTTCGGATAATATACACCTTTTGTGTTATAGACAATCCCGGTATCATTCTGGTTATTGGCAATCCGAAGGTTCATCGATGGAAAGATCACTTTCGGAACACTGTCATATTCAAAAATGTATTTATTGTTGTTTGAGCTGAACCGGATCACCGCCGAGTTATAAAAGGAATTTGTAGCGAACAGGTTGTCGCTCATTTCGAGGTAATCGGAGAAATTACGGATCCCTTTTCCGTTCAGAATTTTATTGATACACTCTTCCCACGTAAGAAAGTTGCTTTCACTCTGATCGGAATTGATAAAATTCATCACCGAGGACAGATAGCTTTTGTATTCAGGAAGGATGCGGAGCTTCTTTTTGATCATGAGGTTGCAGGACTCCACAACCGATTTTTTCAGGTTCGCATTACATTTCGCATTGTTCCATGCGAGTGTAAATGCCTCCATAAAATCCTTGATCTCTTTTTTATCCATATTTGTTGCATCGAACATCGTCTTCATGTCAACAAGAAACTGGATCGGATCGTCAGAGAACTGCTTAACAGGGTTTTGCTGAGCATTTATCCGGTACGAACAAAGAGTAAGTGCTAAAAGGAGATATAAGTATTTCAGGTGATTCATAAGTTATGCATTCTGTTTGGTAAAGTGAAGCAATGCCCACTGGTTGCTCACTTTTGCGCCTTCATATTTCAGGCCATGTTTTTCAGCGGCGGGCCTCAGCTCCGCGATATCGGTCTCAAAAAAGCCGCTGAGAAGAAGCGTCCCGTCTTTTTCCATTGCATTAGCGTACGCCGGAATATCCGCCAGCAGTACATTTTTATTGATATTCGCTAAAATAACATGAAAACGTTTGCCCGCCAAAATTTGCGCGTCTCCTTTATGAACAAGAACGTTGTTGATATTATTTTTGCCGAGATTTTCGATCGTATTTTCATAGCTCCACTGATCCACATCTATTGCTGTTATTGGCTCAGCGCCCTGCATGGACGCCACGATCGCCAGCACCCCGGTTCCGCAGCCCATGTCCAGCAGTGATTTATTTTTAACATTTAATAACATTAGCTGCCGGATCATCAGCTGCGTGGTATCGTGATGCCCGGTGCCGAACGACATCTTTGGCTCGATCATGATATTGTACCGGTAATTGGGATCCGGTTTATGAAACGGCGCATGGATATAACATTTTCCGTCGACCGTTATCGGCTGAAAGCTGCTTTCCCATTCGCTGTTCCAGTTTTGCTGTTCGATGACCAGGCTGCTATGGCTGATGGTGAAAATATTTTTGTAGTGTGCGAACGTTTCTTCCGCCAGGGACCGATCAAAATCAGCTTCACGGATGTACGCTTTGAAACCTTCATCCGATTCAACAAAGCTCTCAAATCCGAGATCTGACAGCTCGGCAATGAGCACATCGCTGCCCGTTTCCCGGGGGCTGACATTGACCGATAACTCAATGTAATTCATGTCGGATCGAATTGAAGCTAGAAGGCGTTGGTGATTGCAACAAAATCGTTTGCTTTCAGCGAGGCGCCGCCGATCAGGCCGCCGTCGATATCCAGGCAGGCAAACAGCTCGGCAGCATTCTGAGGGTTACAGCTGCCGCCATAAAGTATCGTGATGTTTTCCGAAATATCCTTTCCGTATTTTTTATTGATCTCCTGGCGGATGAAATGGTGCACGCCCTGCGCCTGATGGCTTGTTGCGGTTACACCTGTCCCGATCGCCCATACCGGCTCGTATGCGATAAGCACGTTACGGATATCCGCCGGTGAAAGATGAAATAAACCTTCCTTCAGCTGAAGACGAATGGCTTCCAGATGTGTATTTGCATTCCGTTGCTCGATACTTTCTCCAAGGCAAAAGATCGGTGACAAACCATTGGCAATTGCGATATTTACTTTTTGAACCAGGAGATCGCTGTTTTCGCCCGCATATTGCCTCCTTTCAGAATGGCCGATGATCACAAATTCAGCTCCCGCTGATGCGACCATGGATGCGGAAACTTCCCCCGTATAAGCTCCGGCAGCCATGTTATGACAATCCTGTGCTGCAAGTGCTATGTCGTTCCTAGAGCTGATCTTCTGATGCACAGCGCTGAGATGGATGTATGGCGGCGCAATGATCTTCAGGATCTGTTCCGACGGAGCAGCTGTGCGAAGAATGTCATCGACCAGCTGAAGCCCCTGCTGAAGGCTCATGTTCATTTTCCAGTTTCCGGCAACGACCTTTCTTCTCATATCAATAGCTGATCTTTTCTTTTTCTAAAAATAATAAATCTTTCTGATAGCGGGAAAGATCCCATTTGATGTTCCAATCGCTCAGGTAATCATTCATGCGGTTCAGCCCTACCTCTTTCCGTTTTTTGTCGAGATTAGCAGGATCTTCAATCGGCGCAACATAATTTTTTCCGCCGATGTTCACGACCACGCTTCCGTAGGTTTGTTTTTTCCCTTCACGAAGTGCGACCCGGTCTTCCAGCATTGCATAATCAAAAGGTTCCAGCTTACCATCCTTAAAAGCCTTCCTGATCAAAGGCAGGTATTCTTCCTGAGTTTTCAGATCGGCATGCTCCATGACGAGGGCGATTGTATAGTTGCCAATAAACCCGGCTACATTTCTTCCCAGCCATCCGTATTTATCGAGAACGCCTCTGATAATTAAAATGTTCAATGAATCTTTTTGCCTGATCGTTTTTCTGATCTCCTCCAGCTGCGGTGATCCTTCTCCGTATTGGTTTTTCACACTTACTTCTTCCAGGCGGAAAGAGTGATGGTTCCTGTAGACACTGTCGAGCAGTGTAACAACCCCCTTGTTCATCCGGGCATCAGCCTTACCGATATTGCTTTTCACAACGTCGGTAACTGTCTTCCAGCGTTCGTCGGCATGGAGCGGCTCAAAATCCTTTTCTGACGTAAGCTGGGAATATTCAGTGAAATCATAGAGGAAAGCTACTTTCAGCAGCTGTGCGAAAGCGGAATCTTTATTTCCTGTCCGCGACCATGCGCGGGCAGCATCATAACGGTCCTCCATAAATGCTTTTCCCCCGTTTGCCTTGAAAGCGGAAGCATACTGGAGCCCCGAGTTACGAAATTGCTTTGCTTTGAAGCTATTCTTCGCCTGTTCGACGTATTCATAATACCTGGCAGGAACCTGGGCGGCGCAAACAGCACAAAGCAACAATAAAGCAGAAGTAAACAAAACCGATCTTTTCATGAATCAAAATACGATCACTGAACTCTCACACGCGGATCTAAAACACCATACACGATGTCCACGCCTATATTGATAACGACGAATATGATAGCAAATACAAGTGTGGCGCCCATCACTACCGGGAGGTCGTTTTTATTGAGTGCATCCACTACTTCAAAGCCAATTCCCTTCCAGTTGAAAATGATCTCCACAAATACCGCACCGGCCATTAATCCTGCGAACCAACCTGAGATGGCCGTAATAACCGGGTTCAACGCATTCTTAAGCGCATGCTTGAATACAACTTTATAGAACCCGAGTCCTTTTGCTGTCGCCGTACGGATATAGTCCTGTGAAAGCACATCCAGCAGCGAGCTGCGTGTCAGCTGAATGATGATCGCGAGGGGTCTCAATCCAAGCGTCACAGTCGGAAGGATCAGGTTTTTCAGATCAAGATGCTCATCGCCGAAATCATCAATGGAATAAAGAGAGCCGACATTGTTCAATCCTGTGTAATCGCGGAGCACGAACCCGAAGAACCAGGCGATCAGCAAACCCATAAAAAACGAAGGGAGCGCCATTCCGAAGATGGCAAAGATGAGCGTTATCTTATCGAACCAGGAATTCTTTTTGATCGCTGAGAAGATCCCCAGCAGGATCCCGAAGAAAGCGCCGAATGTAATGGATGCGAATGCAAGGATCGCCGTTTCCGGTAATGTTTCTTTTACAATGTCGGACACTTTTCGTTTTGTAATGTAAGAGCGGCGCAGGTAAGGATATTTCAATACGAGGATCTTGGTGCTCGATACCGGGAACAGCTTGACATATGATGAATATTTTTCCTTGCTGAGGTAAAGAAAATGGTCGCGGTTATTGGGGTCATGAACGGAGATCGGCGAAAGGTCGTTCAGGTACATCAGGAACTGCGTTGTCAACGGCCTGTCGCGTCCCAGATCCTTGTTGATCGCATCGATCGAAGCCTGGTCGGCACGCTGCCCGAGCATCATTCTCGCCGGATCACCCGGAAGCACGTTGAACAAAAGAAAAACAACAGTGATCACCCCGAGGAGAACCAGGAAACCGTAAAATAATCGTTTGACAACAAATTTAATCATCTGCTATTTCTTAAAATAGGTTGCTTTTACATCGTTGTATGACGGGAAAGAGTGATAATGCCACATCGCTACTACAGTCGGCCCGTTCAGCATGATCAATCCCGGGTTCGACCGGATCATGGTTTTCAGCGGAACATCATCCCCTTTGTAATAAAACGGATAGGAAATATTATTTTCAGCGATGAACTGCTTTTGCTTAACAGAATCGGAGCTGGTCAATGCAATGAACTCGATATTATCCGATTTACACAATGCCGCAAAATCGTTGATTTTACCCTGAACCTTCCTGTTTGCCTTATCGAGATCATATTCTACCAATATGAATTTGTACCCTTCTTTCTGAAGGAATTCATCCGTATAGTCCTCTCCCTTTTGGTTTTCCATGGAGAAGCCGACAATCGGTACAACTCCGGGTGCGCCGATGGGTTCGGTGCGGCTGTCAAGATAATCCCATTCCTGGTCCCAGTTCTCCGGCCAGGCTTCAAATTCCTTTACCTCCCCTGTCTTTTTGTTTTTGAGCTTATAGAAATATTTGAGCTGGGGATGTGTTGCTTCATAAAGATTGGTACCGATCTTATACGCCCTGAAATCTTTTATTGGCAGGTAGTTGTAAGTGTACAAAGGAAACAGGGTACTGGCGGCGAGTCCCACAAGCACACATACATTTTCAACACGCGGTCCCGTTACCGGCTGAATGTATTGCCTGCCGATAAACAGGATAATTACCAGTATGAGCAAAAACACATCTTTGCCGAACGATGTCCATGGCGTAAGGTGGAGGAAATCACCGAAGCAGCCGCACTCTTTCACCACATCAAAATAAGCCGAATAAAAAGTCAGGAATGTAAAGAAGACGATCATCAGGAGCAGCGACCAAAGCGTGAACCTGATCCGGGCACCCAATAACAGCGTAATGCCGACAAACATTTCAAAAATACAGATGATGATCGCAAGCGGAAGCGCAGCGGGCACAAGAAAATTCATCTTGAATACCTCGCTGAAATATTCCTCCAGCTTATAGCTGAAGCCAAGAGGATCATTGGCCTTGATAAATCCGGAAAAAATGAACAGCAATCCGGTGAGTATCCGCGCTACCGTGGTGACTATCTTCATGATTCTTCGCCTAGTTTTATCAGTGCAAAAATAGCATAATTGATCATGTCGTGAAAGTTCGCATCAATTCCCTCCGATATGAGTGTCTGTCCTTTGTTATCTTCAATCTGCTTGATCCGGAGGATCTTCATCAGGATCAGATCGGTGAGTGAGCTGACACGCATATCTCTCCAGGCTTCGCCGTAATCGTGGTTCTTATTTTCCATCAGGCTCCGGGATTCCGCTGCATATTTATCAAACAGCTTGCTGACCTCTTCGGTAGGGATCTCCATCCGGCTGTCGTTTTTCATACCCAGCTGGATCAGTCCCATGATCGAGTAATTGATGATCCCGATGTATTCTGAGCGGGGATCCTCATTCACCTTTTGAACGCCGGTTTCTTCTATGGTTCGGATGCGCTGGGCCTTGATGAAGATCTGATCGGTGATCGACTTGGATCTTAGTATTCTCCAGGCTGTTCCATAGTCAGTATTCTTCTTGATAAAAATATCTTTGCACTCTGAAATGGTGGAATTATACTGGGAAAGCGTCTTATTCATACCTTTGATTCAAATAATGGCACAAGATACAGTTTTTTATCAAAAAACACGACGGATTTTTGAGCAAAGGCGCGCCCCGATGATCATGGGGATACTGAATATTACGCCGGACTCATTTTCCGACGGCGGGAAATATACAACAGAGGAAACCTGGCTGAAGCAGGCGGAAAAAATGATCTCCGAAGGTGCAGAGATCATTGATATCGGAGGCTGCTCCACACGCCCGGGCGCAGAGGTCGTTTCCCCGGAAGAAGAGCTCCGCCGGCTGATCCCGGCAATACAGTCGGTCCGTAAGAATTTCCCGGAGATCATTATTTCAGCGGATACCTACCGCGCCGGGACTGCAAAAGAAGCGGTAAAGGCGGGAGCCGACATGATCAATGATATTTCGGGCGGAACCATGGACGACGAAATGTTCCGGACAGTTGCCGGGCTGAAGGTCCCTTATATATTAATGCACATCCGCGGAACGCCGCAAACGATGCAGCTGGATCCCGTATATAACGATGTGGTGTCAGATGTTCTTTCGTGGATAAATGATCGCCTTACATTGCTCCGGAACATGGGTGTCAGGGATGTGATCATCGACCCGGGCTTTGGTTTCGGAAAAACGGTAAAGCATAATTTTCAGCTTCTTAAAAACCTCGGCGAATTTACCAAATCCGGCTGCCCGGTAATGGTCGGCCTTTCCCGTAAATCAATGATAAATAAAATACTGAATATCAATACAAAAGATTCTGTCACCGGAACTTCTGTTTTAAATCATATTGCTGTTCAGAATGGAGCATCCATCCTGCGGGTGCACGACGTGAAAGAAGCGAAACAGGTGATAATGCTGGAGAATTATCTGAACGATCTTTAGTGGAACAAATCACCCCAGTTCGACCAGATCATGAACACGAGTGAGACTGTGAATTTGCCGGTTCTGTTGTATTTATTTGCTAGATGCCCGGTTGTATACTCACTGAGATCGGTTTGACCAAAGGTAATATTTCCATAGTCCATCCACTTGTAGCCGATATTTAAATTCAAGGCAAGCGGCTTTTCATCCATTTTTGCATACGGAAAGCTGAACCCGGCTTTTATTTCATAGAAGCGGCAAAGCAAACCGACATAATTAATGTCGCCGTTCTGGGGATCTTCGAATTTTATAAACCCGTCTGCATGAAGCAAATGCTCTTCTTTGCCATAGTAAAAGCTGATTCCCGGCCGATACCTTGAATTGACGAAGAATCCTGCATGGAAATAATGAGCATAGCAGTCTCCAAATCTCTTCAGGCTTCGGGTATTCATTATTGCTCCGATCAGGCTATCTTCCGTATTCCCCGGGATGGCCGTGTAGTGAGCACTTACGTCATCAAGAAAATCATCCTGGAACTCCGGCGAATACACATCGACCTTAAATCCTTTGATCCCGACACCTCCAAACAGGATAAAATCGTGATCCCTGTTTGAAATACTTATTCCCGCACTCCCCTTTCGAATAATGCCCTGCTTCAACAGCTTGTCGGAACCGTAAAACGAATAGTCATAACAGCCGATCACTCCCAGTCTTCCGCCAAAAGAAAAATCTTTCTGGGCCGACATAAAATTTGAAGCAAAAGCAAGAATGAAGAATATAACCGGCTTAGCAAAAAGCCCCGCGATCTTTCGACTGCGGGGCCCTGAATAGTTTGACACGTTCAAAAGCACTAGCGGATCACCGAAAATTTCTGCACATGATCTCTCTTCCCTGCTCTTACATTCAGCAGGTATAAACCTGCAGCAAGCTGGTCCGTATCAATTGCAAGTGAATGTTTTCCCAGGCTGCTATCATTTACCGATTCAGAATAAACGATCTGTCCGACATTATTTGTAATGATAAGGGTGACATTTTCGGTATTCTCCATCTGGTAAGAAACGTTTACAACGCTGTGAGCCGGATTCGGATAAACGCCGATGGAAGTAATGTTTTCCTGGTCATTTACACCGGTTGCTGCTTCTTCGTAAAGGAAAAAGTCGTCCACCGCACCTTCAACAAGACTTCCGCCATTGAGATAAGCGCCGGGAATAAGACTGTCGGACGCCATGAAACGCATCAGTACCTGAGAGCTCAGCGTTGTATAATCCTTTACACGGATCGCATTCCTTCTCCAGCTTTTATCCGAAACAAGCGTATGCTCGATGTCCGTCCAGGAAGTACCACCATCATTGGAGATCTGCACCTGCCAATAGTCGGTATTCGGATTTGCACCGGAGTTATTGCTGAACCAGCGATAGTATGTAAAGACCGGGTTCGTGTAGGAGCTAAGATTATAAACGGGTGATTCCAGCGTTGTGATTCCGCCATCCACGTCGTTTGTCCCGAGTCCATCGCTGGCGTTCGGAGCATTTCCGGTAACGGCGCACATCACTCCGCCCGGCGTATTCTGAACATCCGGCTGCACAATTGTAGAAGGTGTGCCGAACGTTCCGTAAGAAGGCGTTGGCGCATCCACCACCCATAAACCTGTAGTTGCATTGTCGGAAGGAACTCCCTGTCCCCAGGCTCCGAAGTTTGCATCAAAATCCTCCTGCGCCATCAGCGACACACCATTTAAAATATAGTATGGAAGGTTTGGACTTGTTTCATCCGCAGCCACCGGTTTTACGAGGCTCAGTGTTCCCGTTGTTCCTTCCAGGCCGAGATAATAAGCGATCACGGTTCCGTTCGGCTGCGCAGGAATGCTTGCCGTATAATTGATCCCGCTGGTATTCGTCATCGCCACACCATTCCATACACCCAGGCGATTAAGCTTATAGAACATTTTCACAGAAGTAAGTGCCCATGGATACGTTACAGAAACCATTGCATTCACGGGAATTGCAGCTCCACCGGTTGATGAAAGGATTGCGGTATGAGTGATCACTGCGTTTGAAAGCAGTGTGATTCCGTGGATATCGAATGCATCAACGATCGCATTGTCGTTCGGTGTTCCGTTGGTGATATCGTTATCTCCGCCGTTCGCAGGAACGTCATCATCGGTAAGTGCTTCGATCAAAACATCGGTATAAACCTGTCCCTCGGTTCCGTTTGGTCCGGTTACAGCTGCATAGAATGTTTCCTTATAAAGATCCATCATCATCTGCCGGTCTCCGAAATTCAAACCTGTATCATACCAGCATCCCGCAATGATCTCGCCGTCAGCGTGAACTTCACCCACAAGATCCTGCGGATATACTTTTTTGTTGATATCATAACGTCTTACATAAACAGTTGGATCTGCGACATCCATTCCGATTCCCAGGATAGCGCTGCCGGTGATCCCAAGCGCCCATGTATCTGCATATCCTTCATCCATGCCGCCATTGTCGAATGAGCCGCCAACGGATGTGTAAAATGTATGGTTGATCCCATGCCCGTATTCATGATAGATCACATCGCCGATCTGTGCCATGGAATTACATCCTCCGCCCAGCGCATAGAAATTGATAGAAGTCCCACTGTAAAAAGCATTGCAGGTTCCTGAGGTCAGATCAATATTGGTAGGAAGCGGACTGTCCATTCCTGTAAAAGCAGGAAACTTGGTTTTCATATAATCGTGGACAATGTTCACATGATAATATGCCGACAACTCGCGAATGTTCGCAGCAGTGAACGAGAAATTATTCGTTCCCGGATTCGCTGTTGCAGTGAACGATGGAGTCACGCCACCGGTAAATACTTTCGACCAGAATCCTTCCAGTGAAAAAGTGACGCTTACCGGAGAGGAGCTTGGTAAACCGATATAACCAAGACTATCCGTATTATAATTTACAGAAGCCGAAGTCATTTTTAAATTGCGCAAAGGCATTACTGCGCTCGGATCGTAAGGGTTGGTGGGATAAACGGTACCGGTGATGTAAATGTCCGTTGATGCTGCGGGAGGAGGTGACGGCTTCGGAGTGAAATGCTTCACTTTGTTTTCACGGTAAAGAATTTGCCCGTTCTCTGCATCAACAAGCGTGTAATATCTTGCGGGAACACCCGATGCATCTTTGGTTTCAATATACACTTCGTACACCAGGTGATAAATGTTCTTTTTGTATTCCGGTACCGGCAGAATGAACAGCTCGCTGTTTACCGATGTGCTGGTAACAGGATCAACAATGCCGCCCTGTGCAAAAGTAATGGCATCGGAGGAGGAGATCACCGGTGTGGTGGAAACTGAAATATCATTGAATACATCGCATCCGAAGGAGATCACTTTTCCTGCAGCCGTCATTTTAACATATACATCGCTGTTTAACACCTTTAAGCCGGAATGCACCTGTCGGAAATGAACATATTGAAATTGCTGTGAATTTGCATTTGAAGCAAGGATAAGCTCCGACACCGGAATATGAAAATCGGCGAGCTTGCCGCTGATGAAATTCATCGCTCTCGACTGCGGATCCATTCCGAATACCGCGATCGGTTTTCCGAAAGCGCGGTGCGGCTTTGCATTTTCTTCGTTGAAGATCACATACCAGGTGCCGTTAGCCGACATAAAGTTCTGCCATTCTGCGCCCTGTCTCAACGATTGCTGAAAAGCGACATCCGGTTTACGCTTAGGATCCTTGATAAAGCGGACATCATTTTTGTTCGCATTGGAAATGATTCCACCTTCGGATGCAGAAAGCACGAGTGAAGAGAACACGAGAAAAGCTGCCGCGTAATTTTTAATTGTCATGTAGCATTAAGTTTAGAAGATTTAATTATAAAGAAAGACATAAATTACCTGAAAGTCAAGTAATTTCTCCCTAAATGAACAACAGCCGGTTTTGCCGGCTGTTGTTGGATCAGATCAGGATGCGATCAAAAAATGTAGCCTGCTTACGATTATTTTTTGATGATCTTTTTAGTTGCGGTGCCTTTTTCCGAGCGAATGGTCAGAACATACATACCGCTTTGCAGATCTCCGATATCAAGGCCGTTATTTTCCGAAAGGTCATTTTTTGTAAGGGTTTTAATTTGTTTTCCGGTTATATCACTGAGTGTGATCGCGGTGATCGTATTGTCCTGGTCAAGCGTGCTCATGAATATTTTGTCAACTGCCGGGTTCGGATACACTGACCAGCTGTCGTTGCGTTCCTGCTCAGCAATTCCCGCTGTCGGATCCTGTGATACCATCATTGATGAAAGATGTACGTGATCACCCGTGTCGGAGCCGTTTCCGTTTGCGGCGACAAATGCGCCATAGAATGTAACGTTTCCGCTTCCCAAAGCCGGAGCGGTCCAGTTAAACGACCAGGTCCTGCCACCGGTTCCAGCTGTCCCCGTCGATTTATGCGTCATATACTTTGCTGATGAGATCAGCTGCATATCGGTTGGCGTAGTGACGATCATTGTCCCTTTTTTAGCGCCGGTAGTACCTTGCGGGGAGATCTCGAAGCCATATTTATTGACGCCGGCAACGCTGATCGAAGCGGTAATCGTGTAGGTAACTCCCGGCAAATAGCCGCTAGCAGGAATATTGCTGGTTATAAGACCAGCATCAGTAGTAGCAGAAAAGCCAGTGTGGCAGAATGTACAATTTCCGGAATCAAAAGGAGAACCGGTCCTGGACGCAGGAGCTCCGGTCCCGTTTCCCTGGGCGGAATTCATAAATTCACTGATGGAAACAGTTCCGACAGCAATAACAGCTGCGGCAATACACGTTTTTTGGTAGATGTTCATATTCGTTGGTCGATTTATGAATACAAATATACGTTCGGTTTCAATTGCCCGGATGGACAAATAGGGTCAATGCTGGTACTTTTCGCGGATTTCCTTCCGGAAGCCCTCAGGGGAAAGACCTGTATTGGTCTTAAAAAAGCGGCTGAAATAGGATGGGTCATTGAAATTCAGCGCATAGGCCAGCTCTTTAGCGCTGATCGACGAGTGAAGCAGGCGACGCTTTGCTTCCAGGATCAATCGCTCATGGATCAGATCGCCGGCCGTTTTACCTGCCACTTTTTTGATGGTTTCACTAAGATGGCTGGGAGTCACATTCAGAAGATCGGCATATTCGTTTACCTTATGATATTTTACAAAATGTTCTTCAACGAGATTATTGAAGCGCTGAAGCAATTCCTGGGAAACGCTGTCGGTGCGCTTGTATTCTTTTGTTTCCGTAATGATCGCTTTGCATTTCATCAGCAAAATAGCGATGTAGGAGCCAAGGATATTTTCCTTGTAAGTATTTTCCTTTCCGTATTCTGAACACATCATCTCCAGCATGTGCTCCATGTCACTGAACGTGTCCAGGTCCGGGTTCAGGATCGGAAGAACACTTTTGTTGAACACAGGGAAATCATTAAAAAGGAACTTATCAGCGCTGTTGAGGATCACTACTTCTTTTGTGAAAAGAACTACATATCCATCGGTTCCTTTCGCTGAATTCAACGCATGCACCTGTCCCTCCGACACAAAATGAACGCTGTTCTTTTCTATCGGATAGTAATTGAAATCGATCATGTGTTCCCCTCCCCCGCTGGTGAAAAGGAAAACCTGGTAACAGTTGTGACGATGGGCGTCGTCCATTCCATGTCCTCCCGAAAAATTGAGCCGGGCAGCTTTGCAGGGCATCATGTTGCCCTGGATGAGTTTATGGGATGGGATTTCGTTGTGCATTACAAGTTCAGCGTGAGTCCATCGTAAGCGATCTCGATATTTTCGGGAAGCTCCTTCTGAACTTCGGCATGAAGACCAAGCTGGTGACTGATGTGTGTGAAGTAAGCTTTTTCAGGCTGAAGCTCCCTGACCATAGCGATTGCCTGTTCCAGCGTAAAATGAGAAATGTGTGGCTCGCGCCGCAGCGCATTCAAAACAAGCACACGTGAGTTCCTGATCTTATCTTTTTCTTTGTCCGAAATAAAATTCGCGTCAGTGATATAAGTAAAGTCTCCGATCCGGAAACCTAATACCGGCAGCTTGTAATGCATTACTTCAATGGGTTCAAAAGTGACTCCTTCAACATTGAACGGTTCGCCGGTGATCA
Source organism: Bacteroidia bacterium (assembly GCA_045805205.1). GTDB lineage: Bacteria > Bacteroidota > Bacteroidia > 2-12-FULL-35-15 > 2-12-FULL-35-15 > 2-12-FULL-35-15. Next base: position 330,458 of record JBJMLR010000005.1, read on the forward strand.
GGTGCAGGTTGATCTCCGGGATTCCAGGGTATTTGAAATCGCTGAATATATAGGCGTATTCCCTGCGGATCGCTTCCTGTACCCTTGCAGAAGCATAAACTTCCATTTTCTTTTTATTGATGAAATTGAATGCCCTGATATCATCAAAACCGGCAGTGTGATCCTTATGCTCATGTGTAAAAATAACAGCATCCAGCTGCTTCACATTTTCACGAAGCATTTGCTGACGGAAGTCCGGGCCGGTATCGATCACAAAGGTCTTGCCTTTTTCCTCGATCATGATCGAAGTACGAAGCCGCTTGTCTTTGGGATCGGTGCTTTGACAAACGTTGCACGGACAAGCGATGATGGGTATTCCCTGCGATGTTCCAGTTCCTAAAAATGTAATCTTCACAATCCGGATTAAAATAATTTTCATCGCTAAGTTAGCGATAAAAAAGTGTAAATCTATTTATTGTTTGCCTCCAGCAGCGTTCTGATCCGATCGAGCTCCTCTTTGATCTCTTTGTTGTCCTCAGCAAGTGCAGAGATCTGTGACTTCAGCTGTTGGTTCTCTTCGTCAAGCTCCTGAACCGATTTAACAAGAGGGACAACAAATTCAGCATAACGAAGACCATAAAGTCCGTTCGCATTTTTCGGGCGGTCAACACCGCTGAAATCATAACCGATCGATTGTGCCGAAGCATCCACATCCTGCGCAAGAAAGCCGCTGAATTTCATCGCTGTGATTTCGTTATCCTGTTCCGGCTCTTGTTTCATGCCGAGGAGCTGCATTTCACGTTCGACATCGTAATTGTAGCTGACCGGTTTTAATTGCCGGATAAATGCAAGTCCCGGAATATCCTGCTGAACATTGATCTTTACCCTTTTATCGGAGATCGTGGTCCATCCGACCTGGCCACCAATGCTTGTTACCGCTGCGCTTCCCATTCGATAGGTGTCATTCGCACCGGGAGCAATCGCACTTGCGCCAAATGCCCCGGAATTATTGAAATTACCTCCCGAAGGGTTTGCATTGTATCCCACATATGTGTTGGTTGTTCCCGTGGTAACTACTGATCCTGCTGAATATCCGATACCCGTATTACTAATTCCCGTTGTTGCGGAAGCGCCGTTCGTATTAAACAATGCACGATACCCCACCGCAACGTTGTTGCTGGCATACACAGCACCTGCACCCGGGCTCGTTTGGACTCCAAGTGCTTCACGGCCAACTGCAACGTTTTGCGAACCATATACGCTGTTCCGAAGCGCATAATAACCTATCGCGACGTTATCAGGCGCGAGATCGCTTGTCAGCGTATATGTTCCAACCGCGGTATTATTGTTTACAGTAGACAGGTTACTGGAAAGCATAGAGTTGGTGCCGATCGCAACGTTCGCATCCCCCGAAATGTTAGCCTGAAGCGCAGCTCTTCCTATTGCCGTGTTGTAAAATCCGGTCGTATTATTCTGGGAAGCACCGCTTCCAACCGCCGTGTTCCAGAACCCATCATTGAACATATCCGTAGGCGCGTTCGAATGCAATGCATAATAGCCCACAGCGGTATTCTCTGAATTCCATTGTCCGCTCGGCTGTGCAAGCGCCTGTGAAGCCATTGCTCCGCTTCCGACAGCGGTGTTTTGCGTCAATAGAAGATTCCCCGCAAGCGCATTGTCTCCGAATGCGGTATTGTCGACCTCCGATGTGGTGCCTGAAATATTATTCGCATTATATCCGAACGACGTATTTCCAACACCGCTCACAGAGATCCTTCCGGAATAAACGCTGTTTACTTTTATGCTAAACGGAATGTTGTCGGTAGTTCCGATAAAATTTGCCGCCGAAGAAGTTCCCGCATTTCCCGTCAACGCCCATCCGCTGCCTGATCCTGCAGCGGCCCATATCGGTGCCACGCCCGCGCCCTGCGATGTAAGCACCTGCCCGGAGGTCCCCGCAAGATTGTTTGGCATAAGTGCCCCGCTGAAACGTACATTTCCGGTCACATCCAGCTTTTCACTTGGCGCCGCATTTGCGATACCGACATTTCCGGCTTGCGTAATACGCATTCTCTCGGTCAGCGTTGCAGACGCATCGGGTGTTGTATAAAACAGCATTGATGTCGGAAGGTCTCCCGCACCACCGGCAGCACCACGAATCACCTGGATCTGCGCTTCGGCAGTCAACTGGTGATTATCACCGAAATTCAGATTAGCAAGCGTATTTCCAGAAGTAGTAACGGAAGTTGTCTGCCGAAATCCAACATTTACCGCCGTAGCGCCCGCTGTGCTATTTCTAATTTCAAGATCGTTCGTTGTCAGCGCGGTTGGTGTCGAATTGATCCCGACCAGTCCGCTGAAGTATCCGGCAAGATCGCCTCCATTCCCATAAACCGCGTATCGCACGTTGCTGCTGTTGTGATACGCAAGATAGCCCAGCGTTGTCGAAAAGCCGCTCAATGTTGCACCAACACCATAATAAGTCGCGGTTGTGCTTGTTGACTGATGATCCGCAAAAATGGCGTTATCTGAGCCAGTGGTGCAAACGACATGCAATTTATTGCCGACAGGTACAACACCGATTCCTACGTGACCCGTGCTCAGGATCCGCATTCGTTCCAGGTTGTTGGTTGCAAACACAAAATCCTTCAGATCAGTTGTTCCGATAAAGTTGTTATTTACGGTTGACCCGATCGCGGCAGTTGAAGCCGTTGTACCTGAGTTACCTGTCGTGAGCCATGATCCCGTGGATGAATTAACAAGATAGAGCCAGTTAGGAGTCGTAGTAGTGCTCGTATTATAGTAAAAGCCCTCCACTCCATCGGTCTGATAAATCACCAGCCCTTGCGCTGCGGCCGGAAGCGGATTCATAGCAGTCTTTTGTGCGGAAGTCATCCTCGGAATGAGCATTCCTTTTTTTGTTGCGAGCGAGCTTACGCTGACATCCAGTATGGAAGAAGAATTAGCAGCAGCGCCGCTGGCATTTACAGCAATGCTTTGCGCCTGTGCTCTAACAGCCACGAGGACCAAAATAGAGACGGCCCAGATTAGTTTCGTTCTTGGGATCATATTCGCACGAGTTAGTTTATTGAATCGGAGAAGCCAAAAAAGATACCTGCTCGGAAAATCACAATATCTCTTGTGTCAATCAAATATAACAAAAAAAGCATCCTTTTAAAAGAGGATGCTTTCGTACGGATAAAAAATGTGGATCAGCTGTTCACGGCAACCTTAACTCCATAGATCTCCTTCAGAGCATCCACGGCATAGTCTACTTCCTCTTTTGTATTGTATTTACAGAAAGAAAAACGAACCGATGGGCGGGTAACATCCGCTCCAATGCCTCTCAATACATGGGAACCGACGTCGCTTCCGGAGGTGCAGGCGCTTCCGCCAGAAGCGGAGATCCCTTTGATATCAAGATCGAACAGCAGCATTTCCGCTTTATCGGTATGAGGAAGGCGAACGCTTAAGACAGTATACAGGCAATTATCGAGGCAGGAACCATTGAATTCAACCCCGGGAATAGCGGCCTTGAGCTGTTCAACCATGTATTTTTTGAGACCGGTGATGTGCTCCATGTGGTGATCCAGATCACGCATCGCTATTTCCAGCGCTTTTCCGAGACCAACAATCCCGTAGAGGTTTTCGGTTCCCCCACGCATATTTCTTTCCTGAGATCCGCCGTAGATCAATGGATTGATCTTAACAGCGCTGTTCACATATAAAAAGCCGACGCCTTTCGGACCGTGGAACTTATGAGCAGCGCAGGTCACAAAATTAACCTTTGTCCGCTGCAGGTCCATCGGATAATGTCCCATTGTCTGAACCGTGTCTGAATGAAAGACGGCATTATACTTCTCGCAGATCTCAGCAACTTTGTTCAGAGGGATCAGGTTTCCGATCTCATTGTTTGCATGCATGAGTGAAACGAAGGTGCGGTCATTCTCTTTTAGCAATTGCTCAAGGTGTTCGAGATCGATATGTCCGTTTGGAGTGGTTTTAACAAAGCTCAGCTTGATCTTTCCTTCCTGCTCAAGTGTTTCCAGTGTATGAAGAACAGCATGGTGCTCAATCTTGCTGGTAATCGCATGCTTCAGTCCCAGGTCATGAATGCCGCAGCGGATCGCCATGTTATCGGCTTCTGTACCTCCGGAAGTAAAAAATATCTCCGAGGGAGAAACATTCAGGGCCTTGGCAACGGTTTTGCGGGCTCCTTCTATCGCAGCGCGGGTCTTTCTTCCAAAAGAATGTACGCTCGAAGGATTTCCGAAATGCTCCGTCATATAAGGAAGCATCGCATCAAGCACCTCTTTGTCGAGTGCGGTAGTAGCCGCGTTATCAAAGTAAATTTTCATATTTTATAGAATAAAGTACGAATTTACGAATCTTTGTCCGCTTCTGAAAATCAATTCCGCCCATAATTAGGAATCCGGGAAAGCGATCCGCTTCGTTCAGACCGCGATCTGCTGGGCTTTGATGAACTCACGGATATCCGCCATGATCTTTTTAGCAAGGTTATCGGCAGTCGTTTCGCTTTCACTTTCCGAATAGATCCGGATGATCGGCTCGGTGTTCGAGCGGCGAAGATGAACCCATTCTTTATCAAATTCGATCTTGATGCCATCGATGGTATTGATCGGCTGCTTTTTATATTTCTGCTGAATATTTTCGAGGATCGCATCAACATTGATCTCCGGCGTCAGCTCGATCTTATTTTTAGAAATATGATAGTCCGGATAGGTGGAACGAAGCATCGAGCAGCTTTTCCCGTATTTTGCAAGATGTGAAAGGAATAAGGCGATCCCTGCCAGCGCATCGCGGCCGTAGTGAAGCTCCGGCAGAATAATACCGCCGTTGCCTTCTCCGCCGATCACCGCACCTGTTTCCTTCATCATTTTAACGACGTTGACTTCTCCCACAGCAGATGCGCTGTATTTTCCATTGTGCTTTTCCGTTACATCGCGCAATGCACGGGTAGAGGACAAATTAGAAACGGTGTTTCCTTTTTTTCCGGAAGCTTTTTCGGATGGACTTCTTTTATTGAGAACGTATTCCGCAACTGCAACCAGGGTATATTCCTCGCCGAACATTTCACCATCCTCGCAGACAAGTGCGAGACGGTCGACATCCGGGTCCACAACAATGCCCAGGTCCGCTTTTTCCTTTTTCACCACTTTTGAGATCTCTCTGAGATTTTCCGGCAGCGGCTCCGGATTGTGAGGGAATTCGCCATTGGGCTCGCAGTAAAGCTGAACGATCTTACTCACTCCCAACGATTTCAGCAGCTGGGGAAGAACGATCCCGCCGGTTGAATTCACACAGTCGATCACCACTTTAAAGTCAGCCTTTTTAATTGCAGCGACATCTACCAGCGGTAAAGCCAGTATTTTTTCAATGTGCTTTATGAAATAAGAATCATTCCGGGTGACCTTTCCGAGCGCGTTCACATCCGCATAGCTGTATCTTTCCTTTTCGGCGATCTCCAGCACTTCCGCCCCATCCTTCTCGGAAATGAACTCCCCTTTTGAATTCAGAAGCTTCAGTGCATTCCACTGCTTAGGATTATGGCTGGCCGTGAGGATGATCCCGCCATCTGCATTTTCCTCGGGAACCGCGATCTCAACCGTTGGCGTTGTAGAAAGGCCGATGTCGACCACATCCACACCCATCCCCTGGAGCGATCCAAGAACGAGATTATTGACCATTTCGCCGGAGATGCGCGCATCACGGCCGACAACGATCTTTATTTTTTTCTTTTTGGAAGTAGCTGCAATAAATGTTGCAAAAGCAGAGGTGAATTTAACCACGTCAACCGGGCTCAGTCCATCACCCGGCTTCCCTCCAATTGTTCCCCTTATCCCTGAAATCGATTTAATTAATGTCATTTTCTCTTCGTCTTTTGTTATCTAAAAAAATAGCCCACAAAGATACGTTTTTGACATTGTTTTTCTGCTAAGAACTTCTAAACAATCAACTTTGCGATGTTAAAAACTATAATTCGGTTATCGGCAATTTTTAGTACTTTCGCTAAGGATAAAAGAGAACAATCTGCCGGTCAGAATTGTTCCTTTTCCTAACACATAAATTTGGACAGATGAGCAGTGAAGATTTTGGTGAAAACGAGAACAATAAAAGTGCCCGGTACTTGCTTCTGCTTGTAGACCGTTTTGAAGAAATGCTTGCCAATAACAAACAGTATTTTTTCGATGGGGAAGAGCTGGAAGATATTATCGACTATTATTTTGAAAAGAATAATACCAAGCGTGCGCTTGCAGCCATAGAATATGGGATTGCGCAATATCCTTTTTCGGCAGTATTCCTGCTGAGAAAGGCACAGATCTGCGCGGCAACGAACCAGAGCCAGAAAGCCCTGGAAATTCTGTCTTATGTCGAGAGCATCGAGCCCTCAAATACCGAGCTGTATATGACCAAAGGCTCGATCTACAGCCAGATGGGACTTACCGACCAGGCGATCGAAAATTACAAAAAGGCTGCGGAAAATGCCGAAGAGCTGGATGAGATCTACCTGGCCATTGCATTTGAATTTGAGAATAACGCCAAATTCGATGATGCCATCTATTATCTGAAGATGGCCATTTCTGAAAACCCTGAAAATGAAGTTGCACTTTATGAGCTCGCTTTCTGTTATGAGCTGAACGGACAATCGGAAGACAGCGTTAAGTACTATTCTGACTTTGTAGACAAATACCCTTATACCGCAACTGCATGGTTTAATCTCGGCGTATCATACAATCGCCTTGGCATGTATGAAAAAGCAATTGATGCTTATGATTATTCCATCGCGATCCAGGACAACTTTGCCTCGGCCTATTTTAATAAGGCAAATTCGCTTGCCAACCTGAACCGCCTGGATGAAGCAATTGATGTTTACCGGGAAACGCTGAAGATCGAGGACCCGGATGCTGTCACCTATTATTACATCGGTGAATGTTATGAGAAAAAGGATGACCTGGAGCATGCGCTGGTTTATTACAATAAAGCGATCAAGCTGAACCCCCAGATGGGAGATGCATGGATCGGTATCGCGATCGTGCTGGACTCGCAGGAAAATACGGCGGAAGCGCTGCACTATGCAAAAAAAGCGCTGAGCATTGAAGCGAATAATTCGGAATATTGGTATATCTACGGCGAGCTTCAGCATAAGATGCAGTTTTATGAGGAAGCGGAGAACTGCTTCAAAAAGGTGATCGAGCTCGATCCCGATAATTCGGAGATCTGGCTGGACTATGCAAACCTGTTGTTTGAGCAGGAAAATAAAAACGGCTCGCTGGAGATCCTTGCCGAAGGGATCAAGCATCATCCCCAGAATGCAGAACTTCATTACCGGATCTCGGCTTGTCTTATGAGCATCGGTCAAAAGCAGGAAGCCCTGAGCTTTCTGCAGAATGCACTGAAGCTGAATTACGAAAAGCACGGTGAATTATTTGAATATCTTCCGCAGCTGAAAGAGAATTCAAGTATTACGGATCTTATTCAATCCTACAAAAAATAGTATGAACTTTACATTACCATATTTGCCTGAACGTCCTGCAAAGCCCCGCAGCAAAGGATTGACCATGATGATGGACAAAGGGTTGAGCATCCGCCAGGCAGAAGATTTCCTTTCGGTCAGCGGACACCTTACCGATATTGTCAAGCTTGGTTTCGGCACTTCATTCGTAACGCCTAATCTCGAGCAAAAGATCAGCATGTACAAAGAAGCTGGGATGAAAGTATATGTGGGAGGAACGCTCTTCGAATCCTTTATCGTCCGGAACATGTTTGATGATTATCGTAAGCTTATCGATAAGCTGAAGCTGGACTCTGCGGAAGTGTCGGATGGCTCCATCGTTATGTCGCACGATAAAAAGTGTGAATACATCCATGCGCTTGCAAAAGACTTTACCGTTTTTTCAGAAGTTGGCTCGAAAGAAGCGGGAATCATTATCCACCCGGCAATGTGGATCTCGATGATGAATAAGGAATTACAGGCCGGCTCATGGAAAGTGATCGCAGAAGCCAGGGAAAGCGGAAATGTAGGTATATACAGAGCCAATGGAAGCGCTCATACGCTCCTGATCAATAAGATCCTCGCAAAAGTAGATAAGCACAGCATTCTTTGGGAAGCACCGATCAAAGCGCAGCAGGTTTGGTTCCTGAAGCTTCTGGGTGCGGATGTAAACCTCGGGAACATCTCTTATGATGATGTGATCCCGCTCGAAACTTTGAGATTAGGCTTGCGTGGCGATACATTTTTTAGTTACTTGCCTGCTGAATTAAAACAACCGAGTGAATAATAAAATCAATTATAATGAAAGAGATCACCGTTAGCGAATTAAAAAAACTCAAGGACAGTAATGCCGATTTCCAGCTGATCGACGTTCGGGAAGAGCATGAACTCGAAATCTGCAACATCGGCGGCGAGCATATCGCTATGGGGGAAGTGATGGATAACCTGGATAAGATCGCTAAAGATAAGCAGGTGGTCATTCACTGCCGCAGCGGAGCCCGCTCAGGCGCGATCTGCCAGGCGCTCGAAGCCAACGGATACAGCAATGTCTATAATCTGAAAGGCGGTATCATCGCCTGGTCAACGGAAATCGATCCTTCGGTTACGAAATACTAGTCTTCTATGAGCTTTCATGAAATTGCTGACTTCTTTCTCCACATTGATGTACACCTGGAGAATATTATGGCTCAGTACCAGGCGACCAGCTATTTTATTTTATGCCTCATTATTTTTTGCGAAACCGGGCTTGTAGCTACTCCTTTTCTTCCCGGTGACTCCCTGCTTTTTGCGGCCGGCGCAATCATTGCCAAAACAGGCATATTGAATGTCTGGTGCCTGATACCGCTTCTTTTTGCATCTGCAATTCTTGGCGATAATGTGAATTACTTCATCGGGAGATTTTTTGGACACAGAGTTCTCCGGATTAATTTCTTAAAGAAAATAATTAAACAGGAATACCTGGACCGGACCCATGCTTATTATGAAAAACATGGAGGAAAAACGATCATTATGGCGAGATTTGTGCCGATCATCCGGACGTTTGCACCTTTTGTTGCCGGCGTCGGAGAGATGAACTATATCCGCTACATCACCTTTTCTGTAATTGGCGGCATTACCTGGGTCACAGCACTTACGCTCGCCGGATATTATCTTGGAGGGATCCCCGTGGTGAAGAACAATTTTGAATTCGTTGTCCTAGGGATCGTCGCCGTTTCTCTCCTTCCGGTTCTGTTTCAGATCTTCAAAGCAAAATTCAGTAAGAAATAATTTTGAAGATCCGGAATATTTTATACCTTTGGGTATAATACCAAATGGTATAATACCAATTGGTATAAAAAAATGAAAGACTCGCCATTTATTTACGGGACTACTGTCAGTGTCAGCTCTTTTACAAACCGGGAACAGGAAACCGAAAAGCTCCGGAGCAATCTTGTTCACGGCATCAACACCACCATTATATCACCACGCAGATGGGGGAAATCATCCCTCGTTGAAAAGGTGATCCATGATATTAATAAAAAGGAAAAAAAGGTCAAAACGGTGATCATTGATCTCTTCTCCGTGAATAGCGAAGAGGAATTCATGGAGCTTTTTGCCCGCGAAATACTTAAAGCCTCTTCCACCAAATGGCAGGAATGGATCAGCATCGGAAAAGAATTTTTCAAAAAGCTCATTCCAAAATTCAGCATGGGTTTTGAAGAAACTGATTTCAGCCTGAGCTTCGACTGGAAAGAGCTGAAAAAACACAGCAATGAAGTCCTCGACCTTCCTGAGCTCATTGCAAAAAAGAAAGGCATCCGCTTCATCATCTGCCTGGATGAATTTCAGAACCTTTCCAGCTTTACGGACTACACATCACTTGAGAAAAAAATGCGGGCCTCCTGGCAGCGGCAAAAAAACGTCACCTATTGCCTGTATGGCAGTAAACGTCACATGATGGCCGAGATCTTCAACAGTCCGTCGAAACCATTTTACCGGTTCGGAGATATCATGCTGCTTCAGAAGATCGAAACCGCCAAATGGGTAAAGTTCATCTGCAAAGGCTTCGAAAGCTCCGGAAAGAATATTCCAGAATCGATAGCGGTCAGGATCCCCGAATTAATGAAGAACCATTCATGGTATGTCCAGCAGCTTGCACATTACACCTGGAACATGACCGCAAAAAAAGCGGGTAATCCGGAAGTTAACAACGCTCTTAAGGAACTGATCCAGGCAAACAGCCCCCTTTATCAAAAGGAGATCGAGAGCATCAGTACGACGCAGCTCAACCTGCTGAAAGCGATCACGAAAGGTGAGATCAAATTCATGAGCACTTCGGTTATGCAGCAATATCAGCTGGGTACTCCCCGGAACGTCAGCAAAAACCGCGATAGCCTTATTAATAATGACATCGTTCACGAGGTGAACGGATTGTTTGAATTCCTCGATCCTGCTTTTGAGCTTTGGTTCAAAAAACAATTCTTTAACCAGCCTTATATTATCTGATGCGAACTTACGGTCTTATCGGTTATCCCCTCACCCACTCTTTCTCTGCAAAATACTTCAACGGTAAGTTCGAGCGGGAACACATCACCGATGCCGCCTTTAAGCTCTTTCCGATAGAAAGCATCTCTGAGCTGCTCCCCCTGATCGAAAAAGAAAAAGGACTAAAAGGATTGAGTGTTACAATTCCATACAAGGAGCAGATCATTCCCTTCCTTGATGAGATGGACCCCGTTGCAAAAAAAGTCGGCGCCGTAAATTGCGTTCGCATCGACGGGAATGGAAAAAAAACAGGTTTCAATACCGACGTCTTCGGATTCCGGCAAAGCATAAAACCGTTCCTGGAAATGCATCATGAAAAAGCACTGATCCTGGGAACCGGTGGTGCTTCAAAGGCAGTGCATTACGTTCTGAAGGAGATCGGGATCGAATGCTTCTTTGCAACACGATCGAAAAGCCCTGATTCTCCCACCCGCTTGTTGACCTACGAGGAACTGAATGTGCATGCGATCAATGCATTCAAGCTCATTGTAAATACCACGCCGCTTGGCATGTATCCGGCAACGGACTCGAGGCCGGCTATCCCATACGAGTTCCTCACTCCCTCACATCTTTTGTATGACCTTGTTTATAACCCGGCGGAAACGCGCTTCCTGATGGAAGGAAAAAAACACGGTGCCGCTGTTGTTAACGGCTTGTCCATGCTGATGCAGCAGGCAGAAGAAGCCTGGCGGATCTGGAACCTGTAACTTTTCCTGACCTATTCGTTATATTTACATAATGACAAGGCTACTCCCCTTCCTGCTCTTTTTTATGACGCTCATCTCATCCGTGGCCGCCCAGGATACCGCTGCTGTTTCGAATGAAAATGATGAGCTGAATACAATTTCTAAACCCCGGGAGCCTTCCGAAAAAGAAGCAGCGCTAAACGATTTCATTCTCCAGTTCAGCCGGCAAAAGATCCACGAAGAGCATCATTGTTACATTGCTTTTAAAAATGTTTCCGTGCTCGATGCGGAAAACAATAAATTGAGAAAGCACCGCACCGTGATCGTAGAAGACGGCTGGGTGAAAGAGATCCGGATTTCCTTTTTTACGTTTTCTCTGAAAGGTGCGAAGATCATAGACGGAAAAGGAAAAGTGCTCGCCCCTGCCCTCACGGATATGCACGTACACTTCACCTGCACAAACCGGGATCGCCTGCAATACCTGCTATACGGCGTTACTACGATCCGCAATATGAGCGGATACGAATATCATCTCCGCGATAAATCCTTCATCTCCTCCGGCGATATTCTCAGCCCGGAGCTGTACACCTGCGGACCTGAATTTTCGGGAACCGACACATCCGGTTTCTGGCAGGCTGTTACTGATCAGCAAAACGCAGGCTATGATTTTCTGAAGAGCAGCCGGTCGATGAACAAAGAAAGTCTCCTCGCATTGCTGGACTATGCGAAAAATGCCGGAATGAAAGTAACAGTCGAACTGCCGGCCGGCGTCACTCCTGCTTCCCTCTCTATGTATAAGGACATGATCACAATTGATGGATACACTGGGATCAGTAACGGAAAAAAGGTAAAGCTCAACGAAAATGATTCTATCTGGTATTGTCCGGCTTTCGCTTCAGGCAGTGAAGTGATCAGAACAAAAGCCTTAAAGGATTTCCTGGACAAACCGGAATACAGTATGATCTCAGATAAGCAAGCGCTGATCGCTGAACGAAGTTCCAGGGATATCGATCTCTCGCTCAGTTCCAATTTCAAATCAAAAAAAAGTTATTACGGCGGGAAAGCGAAAAAAGGCTTGCGGATCCTGGCAGGCACCGAATCAGGATTACCGCTGCCGATGCTTGTTCCCGGACCATCACTGCATAACGAAATGAAAGAGCTGATCCAGCTCGGATTTAAGATCAATGAAGCCATCCTTGCCGCCACACGCAATCCCGCTATCGTGATCGCCGACGAATATAATTCCGGAAGGATCAGGGAAAAAGAACGGACCGGATTGGTTCTTCTCGATGAAGATCCTTTAGAAAACATTGAAAATTATAAAAAGATCGAAGGCGTTTACGTTAACGGAACCTGGCTTTCTTCCGAAGACCTGAAAGTCATTCGTGCAAAACTGGAACAGATAAAATGAGCGAAATACGATTTTCTATTCCGGAACCCTGCCCTGAAGATTTCAGCAAAATGAAAAAGGATGAGCGCGGACGCTATTGTGAAAGCTGCTCGAAACATGTTGTCGACTTTTCCTGTAAAACGAAAAGCGAGATCGTTGAATACCTTTCCATACACCGAAATGAAAAGATCTGCGGCACATTCCGTAAAGAGCAGCTGCGGCCTTTAAAAAGAAAATGGTCGCTTGCCGGATTGCTTCCCTTCACGCTGATTGTATTTATTACGAACCTTCTTGTTTCCTGCCGTGTTTACAAGCCGCGAGGCGGCGCTGTGATGTTCGACAACGGAAAAAACGGAAAAGGAAATTCTGAAAAACAGGAAACCGCAAAAGAACATTTATACCATATCACCGAAACTTGTCCGCCTGAAAACTACCTGGGCGGCTCCATCGTGATTGCGCATCCACCTCCGGGTGTTAAAAAGGATTCTGTGATCACAAAGGATTCCGTTATTGCCAGACCTGATTTTGAAAACACGACCTATGTCTACTTTCCATCAGGAAATTATGAGCTAAGCAGGGAAGAACAACAAATGCTTTCGGCATTCGCAAAAAAGCTTAAGGAAGATCCTAAGCAGCCGATCGAAATTGATGGCTATACAGACGGCAGCGGATCATTCCTCACAAATCAGCTTGTGTCGAGGAAGCGAGCAGAGTCGGTAAGATCTTTTCTGCGAGCGCAGGACATAAAAAACACAATCACCATCAAAGCGCATGGATCAAAAAATCCCGTCGCTTCCAATGAAACTGAAAAGGGAAAAGCGCAAAATCGCCGTGCGGAAATTATCATTTTGAAGTAGCAGCAGCAACGTTTTCCGCTTATTTTCCGTATTTTTGCAGTTCATGGAATTTCAAATTGTATCCGATTTTCAGCCAACCGGCGATCAGCCCGCAGCTATTAAACAGCTTGCAGAGGGAGTCAACGGAAACCTGCCTGCTCAAACCTTATTGGGCGTTACGGGATCCGGCAAAACCTTTTCCATCGCCAATGTCATTGAGCAGACACAGCGTCCTACGCTCGTTCTCAGTCATAACAAAACGCTCGCCGCACAGCTTTACGGTGAATTCAAACAGTTCTTTCCGAAAAATTCCGTAGAGTATTTTGTCAGTTATTACGATTATTATCAGCCCGAGGCATTCATCCCGAGCACGAATACCTATATTGAAAAAGATCTTGCGATAAATGACGAGATCGAAAAATTGAGATTAAGCACTACCTCGGCGCTGCTTTCAGGCAGAAGAGATGTGATCGTTGTATCATCGGTGTCATGCATCTATGGTATCGGAAACCCGGTGGAATTCCGCAGCAACGTGATCCACATCAAAAAAGGCGAGATCATTTCAAGAAATAAATTTCTTCACCGCCTTGTAGAAAGTCTTTACTCCCGCACAACCGAAGATTTCCTGAGAGGGAATTTCAGGGTAAAAGGCGATACGGTCGATATCAATCTTGCCTATGCAGACTATGCTCTCCGCGTATCCTTCTGGGATGATGAGATCGAAGAGATCGAATACTTCGAGACCAGCACAGGAAAGAGCCTTGAAAAAATGGACAGCGTGAATATTTATCCCGCCAACATTTTCGTGACCAGTCCGGAAACCATGCGCGGCGCCATTTACCAGATCCAGGACGACATGGTCAGACAGGTCGATTATTTCAAGGAGATCGGGAAACACCTGGAAGCAAAGCGGCTGGAAGACCGTGTCACTTATGATCTTGAGATGATGCGTGAACTGGGCTACTGCTCCGGCATTGAGAACTATTCACGTTATTTCGACAAGCGCTTACCGGGATCGCGGCCATTCTGCCTGCTGGATTATTTTCCCGATGACTATCTGATGGTCATTGATGAGAGCCATGTCACCATTCCACAGATCCGGGCGATGTACGGAGGAGACCGGTCCAGGAAAGTAAACCTGGTTGATTTCGGCTTCCGTTTACCCGCTGCAATGGATAACCGTCCGCTCAAATTCGAGGAGTTCGAAGCGATGCAGAACCAGGTTATTTATGTAAGCGCAACTCCGGCTGAATATGAGCTGGCCAAATCGGAAGGGATCGTGGCCGAGCAGGTTATTCGTCCTACCGGTCTCCTTGATCCGATCATCGAGGTCCGCCCAAGCATTAACCAGATCGATGATCTCCTGGAAGAGATCGACAAAGTAGCGAAGCGGGATGAGCGTGTGCTGGTGACAACACTTACGAAACGGATGGCTGAAGAGCTTCACAAATACATGCTGAATATCGGCATCCGCTGCCGTTATATTCATTCCGAAGTAGATACACTTGAACGGGTGGAGATCCTGCGCGACCTCCGGCTTGGAAAATTCGATGTGCTCATCGGGATCAATCTCTTGCGTGAGGGTCTTGACCTTCCTGAAGTTTCGCTTGTTGCGATCCTGGATGCAGACAAAGAAGGATTCCTTAGGTCGGACCGGGCGCTTACGCAGACTGCAGGCCGTGCCGCACGAAATATCAACGGGAAAGTCATCATGTATGCCGACAAGATTACAGATTCCATGCGGCGGACCATCGATGAGACGGAACGGAGAAGGCAAAAGCAGATCGCATATAACATTGAAAACGGACTCGTTCCGACAGCACTCAACAAATCAAAAAAATCCATCCTGGATCAGACAACCGTAATTGTAGATTCAAAAGGTAATCTTTCCAGGCCGTATGTTGAAACAGAGGTGATCAACTACGCTGCTGACCCTGTTGTACAATACATGTCAAAAGAAGAGCTCCAGAAAGCCATCAACAAAACCCGGAAAGCAATGGAAACAGCTGCTAAGGAATTTGATTTTGCTGAAGCCGCCCGGCTCCGGGATGAAATGTTCGCGCTTGAGAAACTATTTTCTAACAAGTGATTGTCATTAAAATTGTCCCCGGTTATTATTTTCCCGTCAGAAAAGCATTAGCTTAGCACCGGATAAAATTTAACGTGTAACCCCTTTTCCGCTTTTATGCCCTTAAAGAACGAGGATATCGCGAAGGTGATATCATTGCCCTCCATGTCCGTTATTCTATGCACCCAGGGCATTGTCCATGTCAAATACCTCGAGGGACAAACGATCGACGTGAAAGAAAAGATCGAGGAGAAGAACGCCTTGAAAGAGATCACCGGCGGTGCAAAACATCCGGTCCTCATCTCCTTTGAAAATTATGTGACGATCACAAAAGAGGCAAAGGAATACAGTGTGCTTATTGAAATGGAACAACCTTTTCTTGCTGTTGCCATCCTGGTCGAAAACCTTGCCTACCAGCTAATGGCAGACTTCTATTTTAAGTTCTACAAGCCGAAGGTTGCATACCGGGTTTTTAAATCGGAAGAAAAAGCGATTGCCTGGCTGAAGGAAATGCGCCAAAATCCACCACCGCCAAAGCCACCCCACAAGAGAAGGATCTCCCTCTGGAGCTTTTAAACGTTTCCGCCGGGCTCTTTCCGCGATATTTTAATACCTTCGTGAGCACTGCAAATGCCTGCTATACACGAAATATTAGAAAAATACTGGGGATACAAATCTTTCCGCCCTCTTCAGGAAGAGATCATTAACGCAGTACTCCGCGGAGAAGATACACTTGCACTTCTTCCGACCGGGGGAGGGAAATCGATCTGCTTCCAGGTGCCCGCTCTTGTGAACGACGGAATTTGTATCGTTGTTTCCCCACTGATCGCCCTGATGAAGGATCAGGTGGAAGGCCTCACAAAAAAAGGGATCCGGGCAATAGCGATCACATCTGCTATGCAAAAGCGGGAGATCGATATTGCACTTGATAACTGTGTGCACGGAAAGATCAAATTTCTATACCTTTCGCCGGAACGTCTTGAATCTGATATTGTAAAAGTGCGCCTTCAAAAAATGAAGGTGAATCTTGTGGCAATCGATGAATCCCATTGCATTTCACAATGGGGCTACGACTTTCGCCCGAGCTATCTCAAGATCGCTTCGCTGCGGACCTTGCTTCCGGGTATTACGTTTCTGGCGCTTACCGCAACCGCAACCCCGGAAGTTGTGGAAGACATTCAGAAAAAGCTCCTTTTCAAAAAAAATAATGTTCTTCAGAAAAGCTTTGAGCGTAAAAACCTGGCCTACATCGTGCTCGATGAAGAAGACAAATTAGCGAGACTCGTAAAGATCGCCAACAATGTAAAAGGAACCGGGATCGTTTATGTGCGGAACCGCAAGAAAACCCAGGAGATTGCATCCTACCTGAAAAGCCACCATATTTCTGCGGATTTTTATCATGCAGGGCTTGACGCGAAACTGCGCGATAAAAAACAAAGTGACTGGATCAATGACCGGGTCCGCGTGATCGTTTGCACAAATGCATTCGGAATGGGCATCGATAAGCCCAGCGTCCGTTTTGTAGCACACCTTGACCTTCCCGATTCACTTGAGGCATATTTCCAGGAAGCCGGCCGTGCCGGCAGAGATGAGCAAAAAGCATACGGCGTGCTGCTCTACAACGCCGGCGACCGGACCGAGCTGGAAAGAAATCTCGAGCTGAGCTTTCCGACAATGGATGAGATCAGGCAAACTTACCAGGCACTTTGCAATTATCTGCAGGTCCCGGCAGGATCCGGTGAAGGAAGCGTTTTCAGCTTCGATATCGCTGCCTTTTGTGACCAGTACAAGCTCCAGGCGATCACTGTATTCAACAGCCTGAAATTCATAGAACGCGAAGGAGCTATTTCACTTTCAGATGCGGTCTTTATTCCTTCGCGGGTGAAGCTTGAGATCAACCGCGATGAGCTTTATAAATTCCAGATCTCAAATCCTGCTTTCGATCCGTTCATTAAGATGCTGCTGAGAAATTACGCCGGCCTTTTCGATAATTTCGAAAAAATAAATGAATTCGACCTGGCAAAAAAATTGAACCTGAAGCAGGAAGAAGTAATAAAAAGATTGAACCATCTGCAGCAGCACAAGATCCTCAGTTATTCGCAGCAAACAGAATTACCCCAGCTGACCTTTTTATTACCCAGGGTCGGAACAAAAGACCTTTACCTTTCAAAAGAGAACTATTCCGTCCTGAAAAAAAGAGCGACAGAACGAATGCAGGCTGTAATCGGCTATGCAGAGAGCGAGCACATGTGCCGCAGCAGACTGCTCCTCGCCTATTTTGGTGAAACGGACGTAAATCCTTGCAAGCAATGCGATGTTTGCCTTGATGAAAAAAGAAAGATCCTACATACGGATGAATACGAAAATATCAGCAGACAAATAAAGCAGCTGCTCGCTTTGCATTCGATGGAATTAAAAATGCTTGTCAATTCCATTACTGATGTTCACGAAGACAAGATCATTCATACGATACAATTGATGCTGGACCGTGACGAATTAAAGTATGACACACATAACCTCCTTCGACTGAATGAAGCTTGATAAGGATTTTTATTTAAGTGAAGATGTCGTGGCACTAAGTAAGGACCTGCTCGGAAAATATTTGTGCACGAAGATCAACGGGAAGCTGACTGCAGGTATCATTACGGAAACAGAAGCCTATGCAGGTGAGATCGACAAAGCTTCTCACGCTTTTGGGAACCGGAGAACAAAAAGAACCGAGATCATGTTCGCTGATGGCGGAGTAAGCTATGTTTACTTATGCTACGGGATCCACCATCTTTTTAATATTGTAACTAATTTTAAGGATGTGCCGCATGCCATACTCATCCGGGCTATAAAGCCGGTTACAGGTATTAAAACGATGCTTGAAAGGCGAAACATAGAACCGCAAAAAGATCTGAAGGGGCAGATCGACAGGGATTACAAAAAGATCTCGGGCGGACCGGGAACCGTTACGCAGGCATTGGGAATAACAACGGCATATTCCGGAATTGACCTTACCGGCAATAAGATCTGGATCGAAGACAGAGGACTTAAGGTAAATAAAAAAGACATCATCGCCGGTCCCCGCGTGGGCGTTGATTATGCGGGCGAAGATGCAAAACTCCCCTATCGCTTCATCCTGAACTTATAATTACCTAATTTCGTGTCGATGGAATTTATCAAAATTATATTGGCAAATGGAAAAGATCACAGCGTAAAGCGTTTTCATCCATGGGTATTCTCCGGTGCGATCAAAAAGATCAGCTTACCCGCTGATCATCCGGCAGATGACCTGAAAGAAGGCGATGTTGTGGAAGTTTATTCCGCTCAGAATGAATTCCTCGGTATGGGCCACTACCAGATCGGCTCCATTGCGATCAGGATGTTTTCATTCGAGCAGGTGATCCCTGACCATAATTTCTGGAAAGAAAAGATCAGGAAAGCATACCAGTTCCGGACGCAGTTAAACCTGACGGACAATCCATTTACCAATTGTTACCGGCTCCTGTTCGGTGAAGGCGACGGTCTGCCCGGATTTATTATTGATTACTACAACGGAACTGCTGTGTTCCAGTCTCACTCGATCGGGATCCACCTGACCAAGGATGAGCTTGTGAAAGCACTCCGGGAAGTAATGGGCGACCAGCTCATCGCAGTTTATGATAAAAGCGAAGAAACGATGCCAAAGCAGGCTGCGATCAAAGCAGTAAACGGCTATCTCTGGAAAAAAGATGGTGTATCGCCGGAAACGGTTGTTCTTGAAAACGGACACAAGTTCCAGGTTGATTGGGAAGCAGGACAGAAAACAGGTTTCTTTCTGGATCAGCGCGATAACCGTAAGCTGCTCGGCGAGCTTTCAAAAGGCAAGACAGTGCTCAACACGTTTTGCTATACCGGCGGATTCTCGGTATACGCTGCGAATGAAGGAGCAAAAATGGTCCATTCCATTGATATTTCAAAGAAAGCCATTGAGCTCACAGATCGCAACATCTTATTGAACAATATAAAAAATCACGAGTCATTCGCCGCTGATACATTTGATTTTCTGAAGCATCGTGAAAACACATACGATATTATCGTGCTGGATCCCCCGGCTTTTGCCAAACATCAAAATGTAAAGCACAATGCGATCATGGGCTATAAGCGCCTGAATTATGAAGCCATCCGGCAGATCAAACCGGGCGGACTGCTGTTTACATTCTCCTGTTCCCAGGTAGTCGATAAAAATACATTCAACAGCACTGTGATGGCTGCAGCTATCGAAGCGGGACGAACAGTCAGAGTGCTCTATCATTTATCGCAGCCGCCGGATCATTCTGTGAATATTTTCCACCCCGAGGGAGAATACCTGAAGGGATTGGTTGTGCATGTTGAGTAATGCCATGAAAGAAGATAAAGAAATATGTGTTTTTTGTAAGATCTTTGAAGGGAGCCTCGAGTCAAGTATTGTATTCGAAGATGAATATTGTGCTGCTTTTATGGATATCCGGCCGGTCAATACCGGGCATCTTCTCATTGTTCCAAAGAAACACATTTCATACATCACTGAAGAAGATTCATTGATCAGCGCGCACCTGATGAAAGTAGCAACCAGGATCCAGGGAGCTGTTCAGAAAAGTCAGATAAAACAGGAGGGATTTAATTACCTGATCGCAAACGGCGAGGCTGCGGGTCAGGAGGTTTTCCATGTACATCTGCATCTCATTCCCCGGTACTCCGGTGATGGCTTCGGATTCCAATTTAGCCCGGAATATGGAAAGATCGCTGAAAGAGATAAACTGGACGCTATCGCAGACGAGATCAAAAAACAATTATGACTAAAACAAGGCTCGAAGCATTTTCCGATGGCGTGATCGCGATCATCATCACCATCATGGTGCTGGGACTTAAAGTTCCGGAAAGCACAAAGTGGGAAGCCATCCGTCCCCTGGGCCCGGTTCTGTTAGGCTATCTCGTCAGCTTTATTATGGTCGCCATTTATTGGGGAAATCATCATCACCTGATCCAAACGGTAAAGGAAGTGAACAGCAAGATCATCTGGGCGAACTTCCATCTCTTGTTCTGGCTGTCGCTTGTTCCGGTTGCAACTGCATGGATGGGTGAAACGAATTTCGACAAGATCACCGTTGCCGCTTATGCGGTGCTGCTTGATTTCTGCGGCATCGCATACTCTATCCTGCTTTCCATCATCATGAAAAGCCATTCTCATGATCCCGAACTAACGGGTCCGCTTCAAAAACAAAAGAAGAAAGGCCTTATCTCAGCCGGTTTGTATACACTGGCGATCCCAATGGCCTTTGTACATCCTGTGATCTCCGGTTTGCTCTACTTCTCCGTCGCAATTCTCTGGTGGATGCCTGACCGGAATATTGAAAAAAAGCTGAAAAACAATTCCTGAGCTGGCAGATTTTTTTCATCTGTTCAGCTAGATTGAATTGTCAGGCTGGCACAACGGGCACCAGGAACATGGATATTTCCCAGCCTTCCTTCCATGGCCAACGAAAAGGCAGACGAGCCTGTTACCCGTTATTCAATAATTGAAGCCGTTCTTCGTGTAAAGAATGGCTTCTCTTTTTCTTTTGATATGGAAAAAACAATCTGGACGATCGGTCACTCCACCCGCACAGCGGACGACTTTCTCAAAATCCTGGCGGCATTCGGCATTGAGCTGCTGGTGGACGTCCGGCGTTTTCCCGCGTCCCGCCGTCTCCCTCACTTTAGCAGAACTAACCTGGAAAACTTCCTGGAAAAAGAAAACATTGCTTACAAACACATAGAAGCACTGGGAGGAATGAGAAAACCTTTAAAAGATTCAAAAAATACCGCCTGGAAGAATGCGTCGTTTCGTGGTTATGCCGACTACATGGAAACGCCCGTTTTTGATGCAGCCATTGTTCAGCTGGAGGAGCTTGCTTTGCAGCGAAGGACCGCATATATGTGTGCCGAAGCCGTTTGGTGGAGCTGCCACCGGGCACTCATATCCGATTATCTCAAAACCCGCGGATGGACCGTTATTCACATTACGTCAGCGAAAAGCTCGATGGAACATCCTTACACAAAAGCTGCAAAGCTAACTAAAGGAAGATTGGATTATACTCAGGGAATTACAGAACTGAATTTCCCCGGCGAAGAATAAAAGCATTTCAACGCTTTCTGATTTTAGCCCAGCAACGTTTTTTCCGCAGCTTTTAAGATCTCGAAAGCTTTTTCAGTAGTGGATGATTCCGCGTAATTCCTCAGCACCGGCTCTGTTCCCGAAGCACGGATCATCAGCCACTCATCGTTTCCAAAAAAGTATTTCCACCCGTCGATCGTTTCCACACGCTCAACTTTATAGGGACCAAAAGCAGTATACCTGTTGTTCTTGCAGTTCTCTACGATGTTGACTTTGACTTCCTCTTTCAGATGCAGATCGCTGCGCTCGAATTTGAACTCCCCGACGATCTTGTATACTTCATCGATCAGCTCATCGAGCGTTTTACCGGACTTTACCATGTATTCCCAGATCGTCAGCCCCATCCAGATCCCGTCACGTTCAGGGATATGCCCTTTGATCGCAATTCCCCCGCTCTCCTCGCCACCCAACAACACGTCTTCGGAGATCATAATTCCGGCAATGTGCTTGAAACCGATCTGCACAACCTGGTATTCCAGTCCATAGTACTCACACATTTTCTTTACCCGCGGCGTTACCGAAAAAGCATTTACCACTTTTCCGGTGAATTTTTTCTGCGTAACCAGGTAATTGATCAGCAACAGGATGATGTGGTGTGAATCCACAAATTCTCCCTTACCATTATACAACCCGATCCGGTCCGCATCACCGTCCGTAGCAAGTCCGCAGTCGATATCTCCGCTTTCGGAAATAAGACTGGAAAATGGCAGCAGGTTCTTATGAATGGGTTCAGGTGCCTGTCCTTCAAAACCCGGATTGTAGTCGCAGTGAAGAAAAGTTATATCCGGCAGCAAACGGCGCATTACATTCTGCCCTGCTCCAAACATCGCATCGTATGCAAAATTCATTTTCGTATTGCGGATCGCATCCATATCGAAATTCTTTTCGACATGCTTCACATACATGGTCTCCAGATCAACATACTCCACTTTACCGGCTTTTACAAGGTCAGAAATCGAGATATTCTCCACGTCCACGGTATTCGCATCCGGAATAATGTCTTCAATCTTTTGGATGTCGGCCGGAAGCAGCGGACCGCCAAAATGCCCCTTGAGCTTGTATCCGTTATAGGACGGCGGATTGTGAGACGCAGTGATGATAACACCGAGAGAAGCTCCCAGTGTTTTTGCTCCGAGAGAGATCATCGGAGTAGAAACAAAATCTTTCGCCAGGTAAACCTTGACACCAGCGCTCGCCAGCACCTTTGCAGTTGTTTCAGCAAATAATTCGCCCGCAAACCGGCAGTCATGTCCAACCACAACCGATGGCTTGTCGAAGTTTTTTTTCACCCATTCAGCAGTAGCAATGCTAACTCTTGCAACGTTATCAACAGTAAAATCTTTTGCGATAATGGCCCGCCACCCGTCAGTTCCGAATTTGATCTTTGTCATCTTTGTTCAATTAGGCAGCAAATATAGAATTTTAATGAATATTCTTTGAGTTCAGCGCATCGCGATACTTTTTCGCATAAACGCAATGCTGTTCATAGGTTTTGGAAAAATAATGCTTCCCGGAAAGATCTTCCTGTGCACACATGTAAATATAGTCGTTCGTATCATGGTCAAGCACCGCATCGATGGACGAGGCCTGCGCAAAACCAACCGGCCCGGGAGGTAAACCGCTAATGACATAGGTATTATACGGCGAGTTGAAGCGGGTCTGCTCCGTCGAAACACGTTGTATCGTAAAATCTCCCAGGGCAAAAATAACAGTCGGATCCGATTGTAAAGGCATGTTCTGTTTCAGCCGGTTCAGATAAAGACCGGCAATCACTTTTTTCTCCTCATTGTCACAACATTGCTCTCCCTGCACAATAGAAGCCAGCGTAATGATTTCGCTCTGCGTATAACCCATATTTTTCGCCTTGTTCTTCCGGTCTTCCGTCCAAAAGGATTTGTATTCCTTCGCGATCCGATCGAAGAACTGATCAACAGAAGTGTTCCAGTTGAACTCATACGTATTGGGGATAAACAATGCCTGAATATTTTCAGGAGTGAAGCCGTATTTTGAAAGATACCGGTTGTCATGAATAGCATTGTGCAGTGAAGCAGAATCAGCCTCGAGCCTCCTTCCTACTCTGTCCATCAGCTCATCCAAAGTGTGAAGTCCGTTAAAATTGATCATGACCGGTTCCTGGATCCCTGCACGCAGTAAATTGATCAGTGCGTTATTGCTCATGTTCGCCAGGATCCGGTATTTGCCCGGCTTAACAGCATTTCTGTATTTTTTCTTTTCCGCGAGGAACTCAAACGTGGAGCGATTTTTAAGGATCTGATGCTCGCCGAGGATTTTTACTACGTCGTCAAAAGCCGAGCCTGTCGGAATATAAATGATCACCGATTTTTTTTCTCCCAGATCGACATTCGATTGATAGATGGTCCTGTATGCGTAATATCCTCCCACTCCGCCTACGATCAGCAGTAACAGGAGAACAGAAAGAATAAACTTCTTTTTGAAGGAGCTCTTTTTCGTCATTTCAAATTACTCAATTGCGTCAGCACTTGCTTTGCCTGCTCATTAGCCGGATCTTTTTTCAGAACCCGGTTGATGTATTTTTTTGCTTCCGGGTAGTTCTTCTTATAAATGTTCAGCCCGGCGATGTTCATCAATAATGCCTCGTAATCCGGATCCAGCGCTATCGCCCTGTTATACATCATTTCTGCTTTCAAAGGGTCACCCGAAACAAGATAAGCATATCCTAAATTGCTGATCGCCTGTACATATTTAGGATCTTCCCGCAGTGTAGCCTCAAAAACGCTGATTGCCTGCGGAATATTTTGTTGCGCCATCAGTGCTGCTCCTACCTTATTTTTAAATTCCGGATCGTAAGGGGACAGCTCATCCGCTTTTTTATAAAATGCATATGCGCTTTGATAATCGCCGGCATCGTAAAACGCCTCCCCGATCCGGTAGAGCGTCCATGCATCTTTATTATCCCAGGAACGGGAGCCAAATGAAGTGCCGAGCAGCTGTGCTTTCCCAAGCCGGGAGGTATAATCGAGTATTTTCTTATAGTCCTTGCGGATAAAATTAAGATGGATCAGCAGATCAAGATTCTTATTCAGGTCCGCTTCGGTCCTGTCGGAAAGATAAGCCTGCGCCGAATCCAGGTATTCCTGCTTGTATTCGAACCGGTCGTATTGCTGGATGTATGCCTTTGCTTTTGTATGCGCATCGGGTTCCTTTTCATTGATGGAATACAAGCCAATGAATTCTTTCACCTTCGCAATATCGCTCTTCTTCATCGGCTTCCTGATAAAATGATCATGGACACTTACGTGAGGAATATCAATTGAACCCGAACGGGGCATGTGGCATCCAACGCAGTTATCTCCAACTGCAGCCCGCTCCTTTGCTGATTCAGTGCAAAGCAGTTTCGACAAAGCGGGCGAGGAATATTCTGTCGAGCCGCTGTCGTGATGACAGTTCTTACACGCATTATTGAATACTTCTTTGCCTGTCACCTTCACACTCACATGGGGATTATGGCAGGTCACACAGGTCAGCGAATTCTTATATGGCCGCAAGGATCTGGAATCCGCTTCCGGTTTGAAGCTCTTGATAAAACACTGGCTTTGCTTCAGGCGATCGGCGTGACTTGCCATAATGAACTCGTCATCCGCATTTTTGTAACGCGGCAGGAACGTGCTCATATAATCCGATAATTTCATTCCCGGACGGAAATCAAAAAACGATTTCCCCTCTTTCAAAACAGTATTTCCTTGTAAATGGCAGCGCTGGCAAACGTCAAATTGCAGGTCGATCGGTAGCTTCCCCGGGTTGACAATTGAATAGTCGATGTATTTCGAAGTATCGATCCGGTCACCGGTTGAGCGCTGCTGCACGTGAATGCTTCCCGGTCCGTGACAACGTTCGCAGCTGATCCCCTCCGGCAGCGAATCAAATTTATTCTCTGAGCCCAATACGAAACCGGGAAGTGAATTGTGACAAGCCATGCATTCCAATCCTATCTTTCGCGAGAAGCGGGTGTTGAATCCGTTCTCAAAACCCGGCGGCAGATCCCATTGTCCTTTCTGGGTATAAAATGTCATGGGCATCTGGTGCAAGTACCCGTTAGTATTAAAAATGTGTGAATTGGTATGCTGCCCGGAACCGACAATGTAATCGACCTTCTCCACACGCTTGTAAACCGTATCTTTCCCTTCCAGGCGGAATTCCATGATCATCAGGCTGTCGTTATTCCAGAACGGATGATAATAAAAGTCACGGAACTTGTCATAAACAACGGTATGCTTTTCGAATTTTGCTGAACTTTTTTTCCGGCTCGCATGATCGAAGCTCTTGCCCATCCCCGTTTCGATAAATGAATTGTAAATATCCTGGTGGCAGAGCCTGCATTGCCCCATTCCAACATAATGCGCACTATCGCTATGGTTAAGATAAGTCGGGCCGGCAGATACCGTTTCGCCGGTCGTTTTTTTCTCTGTGGAATCGCTGCAATAAACCATGCACAGAACCACGACGGCAAAAAGCGAAAATGTAAGGATATAGCGAAGGCGGGATCTCATTAATTCCTGATACGCTGGAGAAGCAGTTCATCCTTGAACCTGTCATTTTCGCGGATCCATTGTTTTTTCATACCAGTGATCATAAATCCATGTTTCTGAAACAGGAAAACACTGGCTTCATTATCGATGGCAATATTGCAATAGAGCTGGTGAAGATTCAAGATGTCAAAGCAATAATTGATCAGGATCTGAAGCGCCTCGGAAGCATACCCCTTTCGCCTGTCTTCTTTCGCCGCAACCAGGATCCCGATGCCGGCCCGGAGATGGTTGGGATCGAAGTCAAAAAGGTCGATGCTGCCGACCGGCTTTCCGTCAGTTGAGCAGATCATTAAACGCAGCTGCTTCACGGAATAAATATCCTGGTGAGCACTTGCAATATACTGTTCAAGCACAAAACGGGAATAAGGTGCCTGTGTATTGCTTACGTTCCAGGTTTCGGGATCGTTTTCCCACTGATAAAGCACATCAAGATCCGAAGGTTCGATGGCACGGAGAATAATATTCGGACCCGACAGCTTCATTAATTCTGATATTCGTTTCTTACCTGCGTGATGCCGGCTTCAATTTCCTTTTGACTGTATACCGGCAGCTCATAGTGATCCCTGTCGATGTTCAGCGAAGAACAATATTCGATCAGCCCTTTTGCTTCCAATACCGGCAAAAGCTCGTAGAGGTAATTCACTCTTTCCATTGAAATGCCGTATGTTTCTTCAAAAAATAACCGGATAGGGCTCAGGCAGGTCGCAACGCCGACATCCACTCTCCGGAATTGCTTAACATTTTCTATAAAGTGCTCGCTGAGGTAATCATCACTGAAAGTACTGTGGCTTTTTAGCTTTATGAACAAGCAGGGGATCTTGCGCAGATTTGAATTTCTTACGAATGCATCCGCAGGAATATTCAGATCCTGTCCTTTTACAGACAGAGAATGATATTTTCCTGCGATGATCAGTCCGATGTGCGGAGGAATCCGCGTCGCATGAATGACCGCAATGAATACGCCTTTTTTCAAAGCAATTTCATTCAGCTCGCGGTCGGGAACAAGTTGATATGTCAATTCATTCCCCCTCATCAGATCTCGATTTCTCCGTTGTAAACAAAAGTTGCCGGGCCTTCCAGCCAGATATCGGTAAAAGAACCGTCAGCATGTCTTTTGAATTTCACTTTAAGCTTTCCTCCAAGCGTGATAATATCGCAAAAATCAGTTGCTGTCGCCACTTCTTTTAATGACGCTACCAATGCCGCTGCAGTTACACCCGTCCCGCAGGAATAGGTTTCATCTTCCACGCCGCGCTCATAGGTGCGGACAAAAAGCTCATTCATCTTTTTTTCGATAAAATTGACATTCGTTCCTTTTTCTCTAAACCGTTCGCTGTTCCTGATCTTTCTCCCTTCAATAAAAACCGGGTATTGCTCAATCTTATGCACAAATGCTACATAATGCGGTGAGCCCGTGTCCAAAAAACAGAAGTCAGCATTCATTTCAATTTTACCGACATTATTCATTTTGAGGCTGACAGTTCCGGTATTCAGTAGTGCTTCGTGCTCTCCGTCAGATGCGAGAAATAATGCTTTATTCTTAACTAATCCAAGTGTTCTTGCAAATTCCACGATACAGCGGCCGCCGTTGCCGCACATGCTGCTTGTATTTCCATCCGAGTTATAATATACCATCTCAAAATCATAGCCGGTCGCAGATTGAAGCAGCATCAAGCCGTCCGCACCGATTCCGAATCTGCGGTCACAAAGCTTTTTCACCAGCGCCTGATCATCATTCCTGAATTTCAGATCCCGGTTATCGACAAGAATAAAATCATTTCCGGTCCCATGGTATTTATAAAAGCGTAGCTTCATTTTAATCTGCTTATAATGTTTTCGTCAGTGATCCGCTCGTAAGGCTTAAAATCACCGGTAGGATCCAGGCGATAGACCAGCCCGGCGCTTTTCATATACACAACATCGTCCGCCTTGAAAAGTTTCAGTCCGTCGGCCGATGCAATGCCGTATAGGATCAGCTTGTATT
This sequence comes from Bacteroidia bacterium, assembly GCA_045805205.1. Lineage (GTDB taxonomy): Bacteria > Bacteroidota > Bacteroidia > 2-12-FULL-35-15 > 2-12-FULL-35-15 > 2-12-FULL-35-15. Next base: position 358,666 of record JBJMLR010000005.1, read on the forward strand.
TGCTCATCCGGTAGCCTTTGTAATTGAGGGGCGACGACCAGAATTCGAGATTAAAATATTGCCTTGTACCAAACCGGTCATCTTTTACACCGCTTACTTTTTGAAGGAGACTGTCTTTCTGAGTCATTTTGGCAACCGGATCAAGGTTTACGACTTCCAGTGTTTTTGTAGACAGCAGCTCATCTTTCCTGATCACAACTCCATCCTCCAGTTCCGGATTCTGCAGGACCAGCGTATCTTTTTTTGCGATTGTAGTATCCGGGACCACCACTTTCAGGTCCTCATCATCCGCTTCAACTGCAGCAATGCTTTTTACTTTCTCTGTTTTCTTGTTTTTTTCAACGTTCACCGGTTCCTGTGGTTTCGCGGGAACGGGCTGTTCTTTTGTTTCGGAAGAAAATGAATTAGCAAGTGTCTTATAGAAATTCAGCTCTTTGAAATAATCATCCAGCTTAAGAATAAAAAAACCTCCGGCAACGATCAGTCCGACCATTATCCCGACCAAGAAACCCTGGGATCTTTCCTTAAATCTGCTCATTGATTTTCGCTGCTTTTCTTAATCCAGTGTAAAGTTAAACAACCTTTGGAAACCGCTGTTAAACAATGTTAAAAATAAATGACAAAAATACGAAGGGAATATTTTTTGATGTTACTATCACAGTTAAATCAGTTATAAACACAACAACAACACAAAAATCAAATCATATGAAAAAGATCTTAGGAATTTTCGCGATCGCAGGTATCGGAGGTCTTACCTCCATTGGCGTCAGCCACCTGATCAGCGACAGGGAGCAGGTCGCATCTCAGCTCAGCTATCAAACTCCCGTTAAATATGTCAGCTTACCGGGTTCTGCCGGTCCCGAGCTGGCTGTCGATTTTACAGAAGCGGCAGAAAGCTCTGTTCATTCGGTGGTGAATGTAAAAACGACTTACCCGATGGAGGCGCAGAGCCAGGCTTATGACCCTTTTCTCGATTTTTTCGGCGGACAGCGGCAGTCGCAGGGAGCTCCGATAGCAACCGGATCAGGAGTTATTGTTTCGGCCGACGGTTACATTGTGACCAATAATCACGTAGTAGAGGGGGCTGATAAAGTAGAGATCACGCTGAACGACAAACGCAGCTATGATGCAGAGATCATCGGAAAAGACGCAGCAACCGACCTCGCGCTGTTGAAGATCAAGGAGAACAATCTGCCATTCATCACTTACGGGAACTCTGATAATGTGAAAGTAGGCGAATGGGTTCTGGCAGTTGGAAATCCCTTCAATCTGAACTCAACCGTTACAGCCGGGATCATCAGTGCCAAAGGACGAAATATCGGAATGCATGAAACCGATGCGGAAAAAGGCATCTTCCCTATCGAATCCTACCTGCAGACGGATGCAGCCGTAAACCCCGGAAATAGCGGTGGCGCACTTGTAAATGCAAAAGGTGAGCTGGTCGGGATCAATGCAGCAATCGCGTCCAATACTGGCTCCTACACCGGATATTCGTTCGCAATTCCTGTGAATCTGACCCGGAAAGTGATTGCCGACCTGCTTGAATACGGCGAAGTGCAAAGAGCGTTCATCGGGGTCAGCATTTCCGACCTTGACGGAAAGCTTGCGAAGGAAAAAAGCATCAATGAGATCAAGGGTGTTTACGTGAAAGGAGTTGTAGAAGGCGGTTCCGGGGAAGAAGCAGGGATCAAGGAAGGTGACGTGATCACCAAGATCGGCGACTATTCCGTGAACAATGTACCTGAGCTCCAGGAGCAGATCAGCAGATACCGGCCGGGCAACAAGGTGAATGTGACCCTTACGCGCAATAACCAGGAAAAAGTGGTTCCGGTGATTCTCAAGAACAAAAACGGCAATACAGATGTTGTAGCTAAGCCGAAGGTAGAGGTCATCTCAACACTGGGTGCCTCGTTCGAGGAAGTCAGTAAAGAGGACATGAAAAAGCTCAATATCGAAAACGGCCTGAAAATCACGAAGCTTGCAGCAGGTAAGCTCTTAAGCGCAGGAATCAGGGAAGGATTTGTGATCACCAGCATCGATAAGAAAAAGATCAATACGGTTGATGATATCAAGTCCTCGCTGGAAACAAAAAAAGGCGGCGTGCTGATCGAGGGGATTTATCCCAATGGAATGAGAGCATATTACGGATTCGGAATGTAATTCCGGATCTGTTTTTCAACCGCATAGAAACGGTTTATCGGCAAAAAATGAGTGTTAATAGCAGCAATTTGCAGATCAGTCTAATTTAATTACAAATTACTAACAATCAGTCAGTTATGAAAGTTATTTTAAGACAAAATATTTGTTAAGTAATTGAGTTTTAATATAAATTTGCCACCGGTAAATCAAACATAAAATAACCCAGAAAAATAAATGAGACAACTCAAAATAACCAAATCAATCACCAACCGCGAGAGTGCATCACTGGATAAATATTTGCAGGAGATCGGGCGGGAAGAGTTGATTACAGCAGATGAGGAAGTAATTTTAGCGAAGAAGATAAGGGAAGGTGATCAGGTTGCGTTAGAGAAGTTAACAAAATCCAATTTACGTTTCGTTGTATCCGTTGCTAAACAATATCAAAACCAGGGATTAAGCCTTCCCGACCTCATAAACGAAGGAAATCTCGGCCTGATCAAAGCCGCAAAACGCTTTGATGAAACACGCGGATTTAAATTCATTTCATACGCCGTTTGGTGGATCCGTCAATCTATCCTCCAGGCTTTGGCAGAGCAGTCGCGTATCGTGCGTTTGCCGCTCAACCAGGTTGGATCGCTGAATAAGATCAACAAAGCATATTCCAAGCTCGAGCAGCAGTTCGAGCGGGAGCCAAGTGCCGAAGAGCTTTCTGATATTCTGGAGCTGCCGCAGGATAAGGTAGCCGATACCATGAGAGTTTCTGGCCGACATGTTTCAATGGATGCTCCGTTTGTGAATGGAGAAGAGAACAGCCTGCTCGATGTACTTGTGAATCATGATTCGCCGCGTGCCGATAACATGCTGATGAACGAATCACTTCAGCGTGAGATCGAACGTTCACTTTCAACTCTGACAGAAAGAGAAAGAGATGTAGTGAAGCTTTTCTTCGGGATTGGGATCAACCACGGACTTACACTGGAAGAGATCGGAGCAAAATTCGATCTGACCCGTGAGCGTGTACGCCAGATCAAAGAGAAAGCGATCCGCAGATTAAGACATAATTCAAGGAGTAAATTACTGAAGACGTACCTGGGCTAAGCACTCCTGAAATGCTATCAAACCGCATAAACATCAGTTGAAAACTAAGAATAAGTTTGACTGACGTTTATGCGGTTATTTTTTTATTTTTAAACCATAATCATTATTTTACAATAACCTAATCACCTAGTTACTTAGTTACCTAGTTACTTAATCACCTAGTTACTTAATCACCTAGTTACTTAATCACCTAGTTACTTAATCACCTAGTTACCTAATCACTTAATCACGTTTTAAAGAATATGACACTGGAGACAATGGAACCTACCAAAGGACATGCGAAAGGCTCTTATGAAGCAGAGCTGAATGACTGGATTAACCATGAAAAAGCAGCGATCGATCTGATCGGTGTGATCGGAAAGCTTTGGTTCGAAAAATCGATCGAGCTGATCCTTTTCAGAAACCAGCTGGTTGACCGGAGTGCGAGCGAGATCATGAACCTTCACCACTATGCGAAAAACATTGTGAAAAAGGTGATCAGCGTGGAAGATACATTAGCAATCGCAAAAGCGATCGCACAAATAGACATTTGCCCGAGCCGCGTTGATATCGGTAAGCTGGCTTTTGAATGGCAGCAGGAAGGCAGCAAATTTAAAAGCGTTGAAGAGTTCCTTAAAAACAAGCTGAATGAATTCGTAGGCAAAAAACATAACATCACTCCGAAAGATGTTGTTCTTTTCGGATTCGGCCGGATCGGGCGACTGGCAGCGCGTGAGCTGATCGCACAGGCCGGTAAAGGTGAGCAGCTTCGCCTGAAAGCAATTGTTACCAGAGGAAGCAGTGATGCGGAGATCATCAAACGCGCCGACCTTCTCAGAACAGATTCCGTACACGGGCAATTTCCGGGAACCATTATCGAGGATCTTGAAAAGAAAGCGCTGATCATCAACGGACATACGGTCCACATGATCGATGCAAAAAATCCGGAAGATGTGGATTACACAAAATACGGGATCAAAGATGCCTTGCTGATCGACAATACCGGGGTTTTCCGCGATAAAGCTGAGCTGAGCCGTCACATGCAGGCAAAAGGCATTGCAAAAGTGCTGCTCACCGCTCCTGCAAAAGACATCCCGAATGTTGTACATGGGGTCAATCATCATACGGTTGATATAAAAGCCGACAACATTTTTTCTGCAGCTTCCTGTACGACCAACGCGATCATGCCTGTTCTGCAGGTGGTTCATGAAAAGCTGGGAATTCAGCGCGGACATATTGAAACGGTTCACTCCTACACCAACGACCAGAATCTTCTGGATAACTATCACAAAAAATACCGTCGCGGCCGCTCTGCTGCGCTCAATATGGTCATCACAGAAACCGGAGCTGAAAGTGCACTGAAAAAGGTGCTTCCGCAGCTGTCCGGAAAATTCACAGCAAATTCCGTTCGTGTCCCGACGCCCAACGTTTCTCTTGCGATCCTGAGCATGACGATCGACCGGGAAGCAACGAAGGAAGAAGTAAATGACATCCTGAAGGATGCAGCGCTTAACGGAGCGCTTGTTGAACAGATCCAATATATGAACTCGAACGAATTGGTTTCTACCGATGTCATCGGAAATCCCTGCCCTTCCGTATTCGATAGTCAGGCCACGATCGTCGGTCCCGACAAAAAGAACATCGTTCTCTATGTATGGTACGATAACGAATATGGTTATACCCGCCAGGTGATCCGCTTCAGCAAGTTCATCGCCGAAGTGAGAAGAATGGTGTATTACTAGTCATTAGCATACACAATTAAAAAGCTCCCTTTTTCTTTCGAAGAAGGGAGCTTTCTTTTTTTAATTCTCTTTCTATTTGTATTTCTTCACCATTGTAGCAAGAGCAGCATACACGTTTTTGTTTACATCAACAAGCGGTAATCGCACAGTCGAATCACAGATCTTCTTCATTTCAAGAACGGCTTTTATTCCTGCCGGATTTCCATCTGCGAAAAGCTGCTCAATAATATCAGTCAGCTTATAATGCAGTCGTTGTGCCTCTTTCACATTTCCCGCAAGGATCTGTCTTGTCATTTCTGAAAAATCTTTCGGAAATGCATTTGCAACAACGGAGATAACGCCGTCTGCACCCGCCGCGATCATCGGAAGCGTGATCATATCGTCGCCGGAGATGACCATAAACTCTTTCGGTTTATGCTTGATGATCTTCATGCATTGCTCCAGGTTTCCTGAAGCCTCTTTTATTGCGATGATATTCTTAAAATCTTCCGCCAATCTGATCGTTGTATCGGGCAATACATTTGAACTTGTCCTTCCCGGTACGTTATACAGTATCACCGGCACCGGCGTTGCTTCCGCGATTGCTTTATAGTGCTGATAGATCCCGCGCTGGTTCGGCTTATTATAATACGGCGAAACGGAAAGAATGGCATCGATGTTTTTAAAGTCGGATGATTTCTTAAAACCATCGAGAATTTCCTGCGTATTATTGCCGCCCATTCCCAACACTACCGGAACGCGCTTACCGGTGTTATCGATCACTGCCGATACAACCGATTGCTTTTCTTCTTTACTTAATGTAACAGATTCGCCGGTGGTGCCCAGTACAACGATGTATTCGACTCCGCCTTTGATAATAAAATCGACAAGTTTACCGAGTGCCTTGAAATCGACACGGCCATTCCTGCTAAACGGCGTAACGATCGCCACGCCTGTGCCTCTGAATTTTGTATTCTTTGCCATAACTGATGAGACAATGATTTGAAGGGCAAAGATAGAGAAAATTGGCAACCGAAAACGGATAGCGGCGTCATTCCTTTGAATGTCAGCGAAAGCTTTCTGTATCTATAAAGGTTAAAAACCGTTAAAAGGGAAGAACTACCGCTCATTTAAATATACTTTTATCCCCAAGGGAAAACAATACCTTAGTACATTATGAAACGACTCCTATCTTTCTTCATTTGTATCGTTCTTTCTTTTTCATTTTCTTATGGACAGAACGATTCAATTCCAAAGAGAAAGGAGTACTTCACCAAACGGGCTGCAAAAACGCCTAAAATAGACGGGATCCTCGATGATGCAACCTGGGAAGGCGTCGACATTATTTCTGATTTCAAAATGAACTTTCCGGCCTGGGGCGCAGCGCCTACTCAGAAAACTGAAGTCCGGATCGTATACGACAATACTTCCATTTATGTCGCTGCAATGCTTTATGATACTCATCCCGACAGCATCGGAAGACAATTGGGAAACAGGGACGATAACCTGAGTGCAGATAATTTCCGCCTGGTTTTCGACACGTATAATACGGAGCAGGATGCATTCGATTTAACGGTAACAGCTTCGGGAGTTCAATTAGACAGCAGGTTCTCGGATGGCCTTTATAATGCCGTATGGGAAAGTGCGGTAAAGATCCTCCCGAACGGCTGGAGCTGCGAGATCCGGATACCGTTCTCCGCATTGCGTTTCCCGAATACGGATGTGCAGACCTGGGGAATGCAGATCACGAGGAATCTGCAGCGAAACGGAGAATTCGATCAATGGGGATTATTACCGCGGGGCCAGTCGAATCCATTTAAATTCTGGGGGTACTTAAAAGGAATGGAGCACATCAAGCAGCCGATCCGCTTGTCACTTACTCCATATATTACAGCTTACACTTCCCATTATCCTGCAAACATCCCGGGTGAAAGTAATTATACAACCAACATTGCCGGAGGACTCGATCTCAAATACGGGATCAATGAAAGCTTCACGGTAGACGCTACACTCCTGCCCGACTTTTCACAGGTCCAAAGTGACAACGTGGTAAAAAACCTGAGTGCATTTGAAAAGCAATATGATGAGCAGCGGTCTTTTTTCCAGGAAGGAACCGACCTTTTTCAAAAAGGAGAGCTTTTTTACTCGAGAAGAATAGGCAGAAAGCCTTCGGGTTTTTATAATGCATATGACCAGGTTACCGGAACCGAGTTCATCAGCAAAAATCCCGACCAGGCAAAATTACTGAATGCCACAAAAGTCTCAGGACGCACACCAAGTGGATTGGGAGTAGGATTGTTCAATGCTGTACTTGACAACACTTACGCAGTAGCAAGAGACAGTATGGGCAATGAACGAAAAATCCTGACCGAGCCTTTTTCCAATTATAATATCATTGTATTCGACCAGCAAATGAAAAACAGCTCATCGGTTTACCTGATCAACCTGAACACAAACAGGAGATACGATGCGGGGAATAGTAATACAACCGGCGCCGGAGTAACACTCAACAACAAAAAAAACTCTTATAGCATCGATGCCCGGGGCGCTATGACAAATAATTTTTCGAAAACAGATACGGTGAATAATCAGTACACTGATCTGTTTGGCTTCACCTATGCTTTAGCCGTGAACAAAACTTCCGGGTGGCTGCAGGCGCAGCTATACCAGGCAGGAGTAAATCCCACGTTCAATAACAACGATATGGGTATAACGCGGGAGACCAACTTTCTTAATCGCGGGGGAAATATCAGCGTTTTCCAATTTAAGCCGAAAGGGCGTATACTTAATTCCAACGCGAGCCTGGCTGTTAATGAAAATATAAATTTCACGACCAGTCGCGTTAACAATCTGAATTTTGAACTGAATACCAACTTAACTTTTAAATCATTCAATAGTATTTACCTGGGAGGAAATTATGAACCGCTGGGAGAAATAGACTATTATGAGCCGAGAGTTCCCGGCAGAATTTATGTGCGTCCGACCGGGCACACGGCATGGGCAGGTTTTAACAGTGATAATCGAAAAAAGCTTACTTTGAGCATAAATGTCTATGGCGGACGAACCGGACTGATCTCTCCTACGATCGGTTATAATCCGTACTTTGGGTTTACGTTTGCGCCAAACTTAAGAGTAAATGATAAGTTGTCGCTGAATCTTACCAGTAACTATTCGGAGGACGATGGCGACCGCGGATTTGTAAGCTTTGATGAAAATAACGACATTATTTTCGGACTGCGTTTTATTAAAACGTTAGAAAATATTTTAGCGGTAAAATACCTCTTCCGGAATAATCTTTCACTTAGCATCCGGGGACGGCATTACTGGACAGGGGGACATTACAAGAGCTTCTATACGCTTTCACAGGAGGGTAACCTGATCGACAACATCAGCTATGCCGGAGATCACGATTTCAATTTCAATGCATTCAATGTCGATATGACATTCCAGTGGCAATTTGCACCGGGAAGCTCATTGAACCTGGTCTGGAAAAATTCCATTTACGATGAAGGAACCATCGTTGTTTACAATTATGGAAAGAACCTTAACAATACACTGGATGCAAAACAGCTGAACCTTGTTTCCCTGAAAGTATTGTATTATTTCGATTATCTTTACCTCAGAAAAAAGCGAGGTTAGCATGATCAAAGCAAAAGGCATCTATAAATCCTATGGCGCTCTCGGAGTTCTGAAAGGTGTCGACATCGAAATCAACCGGGGCGAGATCATTTCCATCGTAGGCGCTTCAGGTGCGGGAAAAACAACTTTGCTCCATATTATGGGAACGCTTGATAAGGCGGATCGCGGCACTCTTTCAATCAATGATGTGGAGATCGCGTCGCTGAATGAAAAAAAGCTGGCGGCATTCCGGAATAAAAACATCGGTTTTGTATTCCAGTTCCATCACCTTCTTCCTGAATTTACAGCGCTGGAGAACGTATGCATTCCAGCATTCATTGCAGGCACACCTATTGCGCAGGCTGAAGCGAAAGCAAAGGAACTACTAACATTTCTCGGTCTTGCGGATCGCATGGACCATAAGCCGACAGCACTATCCGGCGGAGAACAGCAGCGAACTGCGGTGGCGAGAGCACTCATAAATGATCCGGCTGTCATTCTTGCGGATGAGCCATCCGGCAATCTAGATTCTGCAACGGCACAGGATCTTCATCAGTTATTTTTTACACTCAGAGAGAAACTGAAGCAAACTTTTATCATCGTCACACATAATGAGGAGCTGGCTGATATGGCTGACAGAAAGCTGGTGATGAAGGATGGGAATATCGTGAGGTGAAAAGGGAAAAGAGAAAGAGAAAAGTAAAAGGTAAAAAAGAGGGAATCACCTAATCTATTTTCGACAGCAGTTCCAACACTCTTGATTTAATTTCATCCCGCACTTTATTAAATTCATCAGGTTCCATATTTTTCGGATCCGGCAGCGCCCAATCCAAACGGTTCTCAGCGGCTATGAACGGACACTCATCTCCGCAACCCATTGTAATTACATAGTCGTATTTTATCTGCGGAATTTCATCCAGTGATTTCGAGATGTGCCTGGAAAGATCGTAGCCGAGCTCATTCATCGCAGCGATCGCTTTGGGATTTACCTTTCCGGAAGGACGCGATCCTGAGCTATAGGCTTTGACTTTGCTCCCGCCGTGAATCTTTGCGAAAGCTTCTGCCATCTGGCTGCGGTTGGAATTTTCGATACAAACGAAGAGGATCTTTTTCACACGCTTTATATTTAACAGCATCCGCTGCCAGGAGCGCAGCACGCAGAAGATTTTGTTCCCAATTCCGATAAACTTACTTTTTCCTTTTCGGAAGAAATTCCGCAGTTGTCTTTTGCCAGGCAATCGGACCTGAGCGGCAGAAGCTGAAAACCATAACCGTTGAATTCAATTCCATAACGGCCAATTGTATCCGTAGTATACTCCACTTCGATTTCATGATCCTCCAAAGAAAGCACTTTTTCGGATTTCCGGATAATACCGAGAAGCTTTTCCGGACTAAGACGGTGTTCAAGATCCTGCGCGAGATAAAGTTGAAAATTGATCTTGCTTTCTTTTCTGACAGTTCCTCCGCAGTCGATAAAATGCTTCGTAGTGAGACCTGCTTCCGTAATATGGAAATGTGCGTCGACAGGTTTTCCATTGACTTGCATAAACTGAAGCTGTGACATATCCCGGAGGCTGTCCTTAAAATCCGATAGTTTCATTTTTTTGGTTTTAATAGTTCAACAACATTTGTTCTTCATGGCTTCGAACTTCATATTAAAGAGTTCAGAAAAGATCTCTTTTGCCTTTTTCCAGTTCGCACGATCGATGCAATAGCAAACCCGCGGTCCGTCGATCTCCCCTTGTATCAACCCGGCATTTTTAAGCTCTTTCAAATGCTGGGACACGGTAGACTGAGATAGCGGGAGCTGCTCAACGATATCATTGCAGATACAGGAGTCCTGTTTTGCGAGCAGCCTGATGATCGCAACCCGGGCAGGATGAGAAAGCGCTTTCGCAATCGCGCTGGTGATTATTTCCTCCTTTTCAAACTCTTCTTTTTTGCTGTAAGCCATTCATTAATTTTATATCGCAAATATACGATTAATAATAATGCAAAGTCAAGTTTTCAGAAAAAATAATTTTAGAGTCAGAAAAATTTCTTGATCTTTTCAATGAAAGAATCCGGCGCCGGACGCGGGCGATTGGTTTTCATATCGATAAAAACCAGCGTCGTATTTCCCTCGTTCAGTAATTCACCTTTTTCGTTATACACTTCATAATCGAACGTGATGCGGGCTTTAGGCAGCTCCTTTATCGTCGTTTTGATCAGGAGCAGATCATCATACAATGCAGGTTTGAGATATTTTATATTACAGGTGTACACTGGAAGCATGATACCGTTGTCTTCCATTTCCTTATAGCTGCTGCCTAACTGCCGGAGCGCCTCTACTCTTCCTACTTCATAGTAATGAGTATAATTACCGTAATAAACATATCCCATTTTGTCGGTCTCGGCATAACGGACACGCACGGTTGTTTCGGAAACATACATAAAAAACGTACTGAATTTGTAAGATTAAACCCTCTGAAAATACGAAAAAAAGCCGATATAATACCTATAAAAAAAAGATATTTTTTTAAGGCATTTTTAATGGGAAAAGAGGGCACAAAATGGTATCATTGTAACGCTTTAAAAATTCTGAAAGCGCCCTAATGCAAACATCCCTGCTCCGGAAAAGTATTATTGCAAGTGCATTTATCCTGATGTACGGATGCGCCACAACTCCGAAGATCTCGAAGGTGGAAAGCTCGATGATCGAGTTGAATGCAAAAGCCCCGGATGAAAAAGAGATGGATGTGCTGGTGAATCCATATAAAGCGAAAATGGATTCCATCATGAATGAGGTTTTAGGAACTTCAGATTCTGCACTTTTGAAGGGACTCCCGGAAAGCAGCCTTGGTGATTTTGTAGCGGATGCCGTTTTAAAAAAGGCCAATGAACATTATCATCCCGCAGATGGAACACCCGCAGATATTTGTCTGCTCAACAACGGAGGACTGAGAAGTCAGCTTCCAAAAGGGAAGATCACTTTGGGCAATGTATTTGAATTAATGCCGTTTGAGAATATGATCGTTATCGTGACGATCAAAGGCGATAAAATGAAACAGCTCTTCGAATCGCTCGTAGAAAATAACGGGGCTCCGTTTTCAGGCGCCGAGATAAAAGCAAAAGGAAAAAAAATTACTCTGCTGAAGATCGGCGGAAAAGATCTGGATCCAGCAAAAAACTATAAGGTGGTCACCTCCGATTATCTTGCCGGCGGCGGTGATAAATACAACTTCTTTAATTCACCGGTCAGCCTGGAAGATATTCAGTACAAACTGAGAGATGCGATCGTGGATGAGATCCGTGATGAAAACAAAAAAGGAAGTGTTATAAAAAGCAGGACCGATGGAAGGATCATTTATGAATAGCCGGAGAGAATTTCTTAAAAAGAGCGCATTTGCCGGTACCGGAATACTGGCATTCAATGCCATTCCTTTTGACGTGCTGGCAAAAAACGAGATGGTAAAAATTACTATTCTACATACGAATGATGTTCACAGCCATATCGATCCTTTTCCTGATAATGATCCGAAATTTGCGGGCCTGGGCGGTGCGGTCAGAAGAGCTGCTGTGATCAAAAAAATACGGCAGGAAGAAAAAAATGTTTTGCTGCTGGATGTCGGAGATGTCTTCCAGGGAACTCCTTATTTCAACATGTATGGTGGTGAGCTCGAGTTTAAATTAATGAGCATGATGCAATATGATGCATCAACGATCGGAAATCACGATTTCGATAACGGATTGGACGGATTGGTGAAACAGCTGCCGCATGCCAGCTTTCCTTTTATCACCTGTAATTATGATTTCTCAGACACGCCGATGGCGGGAAAAACAATTCCGCACAAGATCTTTGTGAAGGATGAGATCAGGGTGGGTGTGTTCGGATTGGGAATAGAACTGGAAGGATTAGTTGATAAAAAGCTTGCGGGAAATACACGATATTCAGACCCGGTTGTGAAAGCGGCAGAAGCAGCACACTATCTTAAACATGATCAAAAATGTGATCTTGTAATTTGTCTTTCTCATCTCGGATACAAATACGAAAATAAAAAAATCAGTGATGTTGATTTGGCGAAGCAGTCAAAAAATATTGATCTGATCCTGGGAGGACATACCCATACATTCCTTGATACGCCTGCATCTTACAAGAACAGCGACGAGAAAGAAGTGCTGGTGGCTCAGGTGGGTTGGGCCGGAATTCGGCTCGGTCGCATCGACTATATCTTCGAGCGGAAGTCGCGAAAAAAGGCCATAGAAGGGTACACTATAAAAATTTCGAATAAGTCAATAGCCATATGAAAATATTTTTAACTTTTTTTTCCAAATAAATAGCGAATCTTTGGTAAAGTTATCTATATTTGAAGCGTAATACCTGTAAACAGGGCATTATAACGAGACTAAACACAAAAGTTCAACATATATAATTACCGATTTCAGAATGGAGAAAGCGTATAATAAAGTCTGGGAGAATTGTCTGGGGATCATAAAGGACAATGTTAGTTCACAAAGTTTCAAAACATGGTTCGAACCGATTAAGCCGATTAAGTTAAGCTCAAATGTGTTGACGATTCAAGTTCCCAGTCAGTTTTTTTACGAGTGGCTGGAAGAGCATTACATCACCCTTCTGAAAAAAACGATCCGCAAAGAACTCGGTGCTGAAGGCCGTCTGGAATACAGCATCATCATGGAGAATAATTACAACAACTCCAAACCATACACCGTAAAGATTCCCACGAACAACAAGAAAGAATTAAAAAATCCTTCAGTGTCAATGCCGGTCGATATCGGCAATAACGGCATCCGTAATCCCTTCATCATTCCGGGTTTAAAAAAGGTAAATGTAGAATCTCAGCTGAATGCGAACTATTCATTTGAGAACCTGGTTGAAGGTGATTGTAACCGTCTTGCACGCTCAGCAGGTTTTGCTGTTGCGAACAAACCGGGAGGAACCGCATTCAATCCGTTGCTGATTTACGGTGGTGTCGGTCTCGGTAAAACGCACCTCGCTCACGCGATCGGAATTCAGATCAAAAATGAATTCCCGAATAAAACAGTATTGTATGTTTCTTCTGAAAAATTCACTCAGCAATACATTGATTCGGTAAGAAATAACAATCAAAATGATTTTGTCCATTTCTACCAGATGATCGATGTGCTGATCATTGATGACGTACAATATTTTGCAGGCAAAGAGAAAACACAGGATGTGTTCTTTCACATTTTTAACCATCTTCACCAGACAGGAAAGCAGCTTGTATTAACTGCAGATAAAGCTCCTGTTGAATTACAAGGATTCGAGCAGCGATTGTTATCGCGCTTTAAATGGGGACTTGCTGCCGATCTGCAGACACCGGGACTTGAAACCCGTATCGCGATCCTCGAGAAAAAGGTATATGCTGACGGACTCGATCTTCCGAAAGAAGTGATCGAATACCTCGCATACAGCATCACTACAAATGTTCGCGAACTGGAAGGAGCATTGATCTCCCTTCTTGCGCAATCTTCCATGAACAAAAAAGCGATCACGCTGGAACTGGCGAAACAAATGATCGATAAGTTCGTAAAAAATACAGCACGCGAAGTTTCAATTGATTATATCCAGAAAGTAGTTTGTGATTATTTCGACCTTCCGATCGAATTGCTGAAGTCGAAAACCCGTAAGCGCGAAGTAGTTCAGGCGCGGCAGATCGCAATGTATTTTGCGAAGAGCATGACCAAATCATCTCTTGCAACAATTGGTCTGCATTGCGGAGGCAAAGATCACGCAACGGTGCTCCATGCCTGCAGAACTGTAAACAATCTCATGGATACGGATAAGCGATTTAAAAATTATATCGAAGAGCTTAATAAGAAAATAAGTATTCAATAATTTTGGAAATACTAAAAGCGAGAATAGGAACCAGTAAATGCTGATTCCTATTTTTGTTTTAAACCTGCTACCTACTCTATGCAGATATCCTTTCTAAAAAAGATCCTTCAGCGGGGAATAGTCATTTCCACTATCCTGCTTTGCTGGTACCCGGCGAGTGCACAGCTGTTCAATTTCAGAAATTACTCCCTCGACGACGGGCTATCGCAATCAGAAATCAATTGCATCTATGAGGACAGCCGCGGCTATTTATGGATAGGAACATCCGGGGGCGGTCTTTGCCGTTTTGATGGCAAAGAGTTTAAAACCTATGAAGAAAAGGATGGATTGTGCGGGTCAATTATCACAGCGGTATCTGAAGACAAAGATCATTCGATCCTTATCGCTAACCGCAACGGTGATCTCTGTCGATTCGACGGAAGTGAATTCAAAAGAGTTGAGAACATTAATAATAAGATCACAAATCACTCCATCCGTTTTATCATTATCGACGATAATCAGAATACCATTATCGGGAAAGATGATCAGATCATAAAAATGTCGGGAAAGAATGCAGAGCCTCTGCCGATCACAGGCGATACACTTTCCTATTTCGACATCAATTGCTATAAGAAGGACAGCAGGAATATTCTCTGGATCGGAACAAACAAAGGATTGCTGGTGCTGAAAAATCAAACACTGCTCCGCGTTCCCGACATGGATTATATAGCTAACGGAAATATCACATCCCTTTCAGAAGATGTGGACGGAAATTTATGGGCGGTGGAAAATGAAACTCATTTTTACAAGATCAGGATCGTTGGGCCATCGCACTACCAGGTAAAGGTCAGTAAGATCGATTCCATTGCACTACCGCCGGATGTGAAGATCAACGACATTCATTTCGATCACAAAGATCAGCTCTGGATCGCTACCCGGAATAAAGGTATTTACAAACTTGCTGCTAATGAGCTGACGAATTTTAATCAGAACAATGGATTGCCTGTTGACAATGCCAAGGATATTTTTGAGGACCGTTCCGGCAATCTCTGGTTCGGAACAAGCGGCGGAGGATTGGTGAAATTCACCAGCCAGGCATTCACGTATTTTGATAACCTGGAGGGTTTCAGAGAGAAGGATATTTTTACGATCAATGCGGACAAAAAAAATAATATCTGGATCGGAACGAGCTTGCATGGCGTGTATCGGTTCGACGGAAAACACGTTGTCAATCTTAGCCCTGAAATGGGGATCGGGAACTCCGAGGTAAGAGCGATCTACACGGATAGTAAAGGCAATGTCTGGATAGGAACCGCAAAAGGTGTGATCCGGTATGACGGAACATTTCATAAAATGCCTTTCAGCAGCTGCGAGGATATCCGTGTCTTTTTTGAAGACAAATCAGGTAAGATCTGGATCGGGACCAGGGGACACAGCCTGTTCGTTTATGACGGAAAAAACTGTCAGCAGATCACCGGCAACGAAGGCCTGGGCAACGACAACATCTATTCGATCCTGGAGGACAAGAATGGAAAGATCTGGCTGGGCACGGGCAACGGTGTTTTCGTATATCACGATGGAAAGATCACAGATCATTACGGACAGCCTGCGGGACTCTGCAACGTGTATGCGGGATGTATGATAATGGACAAATTCGGAGCGATCTGGGTAGGAACTGATAATTGTGTCGCCCGCTTCAACGGTACATCATTCAAAAGCATTACCACGAACGAAGGTCTTACTTCGGGTACGGTCTACCTTATCAATACGGACAGCTACGGCAACATCTGGGTAGGAACAAACAAAGGTCTTGATAAAATTTCGCTTACGGATAAAGGAGAAATCGAAAGCATCCGGAACTATGGCAAGAATGAAGGGTTCAAAGGTATCGAATGTAATTCGAGAGCAACCTGCACCGATCAGGACGGTTGTCTTTGGTTTGGAACGGTTAAAGGAGCGATCAAGTTCGATCCCAGGGAAGAGTTGATCCGGAAGCCGGAAGTGCCGGCTGTATATATCACAGATGTAAGATTATTTTATGACAAGGTCGATTGGAAAAAGTATTCGGATACACTTTCAGGATGGTTCAGCCTGCCGATCAATCCGCGGCTTGCCTATAATGAAAATCACCTGACCTTTGATTTTGCCGCGATCAGCAAAACGCTGCCCGAGAATATCCGCTACAGTTATGAGCTGGAAGGGTTTGACAGAGAATGGAGCCCGTTCAGCGAGCAGACTTCCACTACCTACTCCAATCTTCCCCCTGGAAAATATCGTTTTCTTGTAAAGGCTTCCAGTAAAGCTGGAATCGTTTCAAATGAACCAACGGTATTTGAATTTCAGATCCGCGCACCGTTCTGGACGACCTGGTGGTTTATCATCTTCTGCATTATTGGCACCGGCGCAGCAATATATCTTTATAATGAATACCGTAAGAAAAAGCATGAGCTCTATCTTGAAAGGCTTGAAAGCATTATTAAGCAGCGGACCGCCGAAATCATCAAACAACGGGATGAAAATGAGATCCTCTTAAAGGAGGTGCATCACCGGGTAAAAAATAATCTGCAGATCATCAACAGCCTGATCAATATACAATCGGACTATGTGAACGATGCACGTGCAGCAGAATTATTCCGCGAGATCCGAAACCGCATCAGGACCATTTCCCTCGTACATGAAAAGCTGTATAAGTCAACCGACTATGGCAATATCAATGTGAAGGAATACATTCACATGCTTGTCGAAAATCTTATCGATACATACAGCATCAATAAGTTTATCAAGCTCAAGCTCGATCTGGAGGTTCAGCATTTCAACCTGAATACGATCATCCCGCTCGGACTGCTGCTGAATGAAATTATTTCAAACTCGTTCAAGTATGCATTTGAAGGCATGGAAAACGGAAAGATCGAGATCGAGCTGCACAAGTCGACCCTGTCAGATGAATATACCATCATCATCGGAGACAATGGGAAAGGATACGACCGCAAGTTACTTTCCGATGAAAGCTCTACGCTTGGGCTCGAGCTGATCAAGATCCTTGCAGGGCAGCTGAATGGTACCATCGAGCGCATCGAAAAGCCGGGGACATATTATATTCTTAAATTCAAGCCGTTAAAAGATTAAGCATTTATGAGGAAGATCCTAATGGTGTGCCTGGGTAATATCTGCAGGTCGCCGCTGGCGGAAGGAATACTCCGTCATAAAGCGGAGCAGCTGAAACTGGATCTCATCATCGACTCGGCGGGCACATCCAATTATCACGTCGGACAACCGCCTGATCCGCGGACGATAAGCAATGCTAAAAATCACGGTGTGGATGTATCGATGCTCAGAGCAAGACAGTTCGTTGTTTCCGATTACGATAACTTCGATCATATTTTTGTGATGGATAGCTCGAACTATTCGGATGTGATCGCAATGGCGAGAAACAAAAAAGACGAACAGAAAGTTGAACTTATTCTGAACCGTGTTTATCCGAATTCAAACATGTCGGTTCCTGATCCTTACTTCGGCGGCGAACAGGGATTTGAAAATGTGTTTATCCTGCTCGACAAAGCCTGCGAAATTATTGCGGGTTCAATCGGTCAAAACTAAAGATCTTCATTAATGCCAGAAAAAGGAATACTGTATCTCATCCCGACTACCCTCGGAGACACCGCTGAAACTGCAGATGTAATCCCTCAAAAAGTCATTACGGTGATCAATTCAACTGACGAGTACATTGTAGAGAATGAAAAAACCGCACGGCATTATCTCAAAAAGGCCGGCCTTAAAAAGCCTCTGCAGGAAATCATTCTGCATCCGCTGAATCAGCACACCGACCCGGGTGTCATTTCGGCTTATCTCAAATCCATAAACGAGGGAAAGAACATCGGCATCATTTCCGAAGCCGGTTGCCCGGGTATTGCTGATCCTGGATCAGAGGTTGTACGCATTGCTCATTCTCATAATATCCGGGTCGTTCCGTTGGTCGGTCCCTCCTCTATTTTGCTTGCGCTGATGAGTTCCGGCTTCAACGGTCAGAGTTTTACTTTCCATGGTTATCTGCCGAAAGAAAGAACAGACAGGATCAGGAAGATCAGGGAGCTGGAAAAAAACGCGCTTCAGAAAGATCAGACGCAGCTGTTCATCGAAACCCCTTACCGGAATATGCACATGATGGAAGACCTCATCACCACCTGCGACAGCCGGACAAAATTGTGCATTGCCTGCGACATTACACTCCCGACAGAGTTCATTAAAACGAGAATGATCGGTGATTGGAAAAAAAGTGTTCCCGAAATTTCGAAAAGACCGGCGATCTTTGCACTCGGTAAATGATCAAAGCTTCACCCAGCGCAAAACCTCTCCTTCCGTTGTGCGGATAAAGTACACACCGGGATTTAAGCCGACCACGCTCACTGACATCATTTTTTCAAACGCCATCACTTTTCTTCCAAGGTAGTCATACATCGTGAAGGCGATTGGTTTGTTGAAAAAAAGCTTATCGTTGTGATAAGAAGGATTTGGATAAACAACGAGCGGTACGGATTCATCGATCGGCGGAACGGCTTCATGATTCGAGCTGCCCGGCGTAGGTGTGTTGAATACGATCCAGAGTGAATCGCCATCTGCTTGTCGTCCCCAGGACTTCCCGGACGATTGCGATCCGTAGATCACCGAATCCACCACGGTTTTTCCATCCGGCAGAATGAGAGCAAGTTCTTCTCCTGATGACGAAAGCTTGAAATTTGTGTGCAGCGGTCCCTGTGATCTGCTTTCATCGGCCCAGACAAGTAAAAAGCCTTTGGCTGGAATAACGGTCCGTGCCGAACCGCTTTGAAATCTGAATTTCGTTTTGTTTCCCAAAGAGTCTGTCACATAATATTCGTCCACATCAACCGCAAAATTATGCGGATTGTAGATCTCGAACCAATCATTTTTTTCGCCGTATTCATCGGAGAAGCTGAGATTCTTTGCACTCAATTCATTCAGATACAGATAATGGAGCGCGTGAAAGCTCGTATCGACTGCAAAAACGGCTGTAAACGCAGTGTCCGAACTCAGCATGAAAGTGGTATCGGGATTTGTGACGGAGGTTCCCAGCCAGTTTACAAAACGGTAGCCCGGGCGCGCTATTGCTTTTAAAGGTACCGGGATCGTCGTAAAATATTTTCCCTTCCAGGGATATGGATTTCCGGCAACTCCGATCGTGTTCTGATCAATTATCAGCGTGCTGATCTTTACGCGACCGGCAAGCGTATCGGAGACATTCACGGTAACATCAACCGTATCGGCTAACCCGAACTGCATCATGTAATGGCTGCGCAGCTTCCCCGGGCGTTTGTTCATGTAATCAAGCAGATCGGAGTTGATCGAGTTCCATTTTGTTAATGAGGGCACCTCCGTTGATCTTGTCAGCAGATCTGTTGCCACTGAGGGATAGCGCCAGCGATCCACAGTTTCCAGCATTTCCGGCGTCACTTCCGTATTCAGGTTATTGCAAAATCCGATCATCCGGGACGGCTTGAACTCGGTATTGAGCAGATCCGCAGCACGATTGATGAACAGATTCCTGAACTCCGGGCTTACAAGCAGCGCTCTGAGCAGCAAGGTTGAATTTCCACCGGTGGTTGAGGCGGCATCTGAAAGCGCATTGTGACTTGGGTAAATTCCTGTGCAGTCGCCGCCGAAGCCCGCATCAATATCGTACAGCATCCAGCGCCAGCGCCCATCACGGCCAGTTCCGGCAGTCGGGACATAGGATGATGTATGATAACGCCAGAACTTTACATTGTTATTCGGCCAGTCGCCATTTCCAAAATAGATCTCCGACGACATGTAATCGATGTAATTATCTACATCCATTTGTGTTTTTATGAATGCATAATTTGCCGAAACGGTCAGGTCATTCGTTACTGCAAAATCACGCATATTGTAATAACGAACGCTGTCAGAAAGGGCACCGTCATCCAGGCTGCCGCTTAACTCAAGCACGGTCACGCTGGATTTGCTAACATGATACTTACCGGCGAGATAATGTTCATCAAAAATATCCTTGATCGTTTGAATGCCCCAGTATTCGCCGTTTACAAACACAACAACATAACGTGAATCCTGGACCTCAAATGACAGATTACTTACCATACGGCCCGCCAGGTCATCCCGTGGAAAGCAGTCAGGACGATGTCCGCCGTTACGGAGCAATATGCTTTTGAACTCAGACGTCGCCTTATCCGGAAAGAATTGATATCCGAATGAATCACAGCCGTAAGATCCTCTTGCAATCAGAGCAAGTGATTTTTGCGGTGCATGTCTTCCTCCCCCGCCGTGATTCCTGGCTGCGCAATACTGTGATACTTTAACAGCGCCATCGGTCTCGAAGAACTGCAGATGGACCATTCTTTCGGGACCTTCGACCGAGTAATTGCCTTCCGCAACGGTGTCAAGACCATATACATAAATGCCGGTGGAATCAGAAAAGAAATTAGCACTGTCGGTGCTGATTGAAAGAACGGGCATGGAGTATCTTGCATTCAGAAGCGGGTCGATAAAGTAAGCGGCAACGGTTGTGGCACTTGGCGTAAATCCGGCTTTATACGCTTTTACTTTTAATATCGTCGCCTTGTATACATTGCTATACGGAGGCAGCCAGCCGCGCGTGTCGGCACGCGACGTATCATAACCATTGATCGGATAATTGAACGAGGGATTCGTAGGCACCATTGAAAATGTGTTGGGATCCCCCGCGCGGCTCTTTATAAGCAGCGGTGAAAAATATACCGGTGAAGATGCGGTCGGTTCATTGCCGTTCAGTGTATAATGAAACGATACTCCCAGATCAGGAGAAGTGATGCTGACAAAAATGGAATCGGGATAATAACCGGGGACTGCAGAAAGCACCGGCGCACTTAACTGTGCGTTGGAGGATACGGCAATGCTCAGGGAGAAAAAAAGGAGTATTTTTTGCAGGGAGCGCATTGTTCTGCTAAGTTACAAAATTATAGCTTAAGTGCCTTGGCATGACGCGAAGATTTTGCAGGGTTCCAGCTGTCCTTATAGGAGGCTTTGAAGAACAATTCCTGGACATATGCAGTTGTACGCACAATCCGCAGAAAATAGCCGAAATAGAAAACCATCAACGGCAGGTAGATCATAAAATAGGCAATTGATTCATTCTTCCTGTCGCGGAAAGGTGAAAAAACGAGAAATTTCAAAACATTGTTTACCGTGTACAGGAGGATATTCATCGGTACGATAAAAAACAGCTGAGAGCCGAAGTTTACAACCATATCAACCAGGTAGAAGTACCATTTAATATTCAGGATAAGATTATAGGTAACATTCTCGACAAATGAAATAAAATTCGACCAGCGAAAAGAATCATTTGGATAAAATACATCGCGATGCTTTCTGAGCCGAAAACGGATAAGTGATTTATCCCATCGCAGGCGCTGCTTAATGAGCTTTTTAAAGGTTTCCGGAACACTTGTCTGGCAGACTGCCGAAGGTTCAAAATGGATCTTGTAACCGAGCTTCCGGATCTTAACGGTAATGTCTCCATCCAGCCCGGGTCCGATGTCCCATCCTCCCAGCCGGTCAAGCGCTTCTTTTTTAAATGCGCCAAATGCACCGGAAATAACCCGGTAGATCCCCAGCTCGCTGGATGCGATCCGGCCAACGGAAATTGTATCCATGTACTCTATCGCCTGGAGTGTTGCGCATAAGCTTTCCTTGTAATTACGAACCTGTACGTTACCGCCAATCGCACCGATATTCAGATCGTAATAAAAAGGGACAAGGATATTTTCGATCGCATCACGGTCATAGGAGCAATCGGCATCAAGATGGATCACATATTGCCCGCTGGAATACCGCAAGCCAAGGTTTGCGGCAGAGGCCTTCCCTCCTCTTACCTCGTTCCTGAAATACGCATCGATGTACCCGCTTTTTTTCAGGCTTCTGCAGATCTCGGGAGTATCATCATCCGAGCCATCATCGATAATGATCAGCTCAAAGTTCCGGTAGGTCTGCTCTTTCAAGGAATTTGCCAGCTTGTAAATGTGCTTCCCTTCATTCTTTCCCGGAACGATCACGGAGACAAAAGGCTGTTTCTCCCAAAGCGTAAGGCGCGCATCGGCGATCCGGCTCTTTCGGAAAAAGCTCGTGAATTTCCATAGCAGAAGTGTGGTGATCTCGACAAGAAAAAAACGAAAGAACTCAAAAACGAAGAAAAACCAAAACATGCGGAAAAGCTTGGCTGCATCTACCGCGGTGACATAGTTAAAAAATTCGTCAGCGAATTTCATCACTCGAATAACTCCTTCGTAAGTTCCTGGAGCTGGACCTCCGCCTTGGAATGCGGATGAAGGATCTTTCCTTTGAAGAGCACTTTTACTTCAAATCCATTAAAGTTGGTACGAATGATCTTTTCGATCACAATGCTCAGGTTCATCAGCTGCTGTTCCGCTTGCATTGAATCGCTGTTTACCAAACCGAGATAGAGTGTGGATGAATTTTCAAAAGCGATAAAATCGGAAGGCTTGATGTTTTCCCGGATAAGGCTAACAAGATCTTCCAGCAAATTCTTCTCTGCTTTTTTACCGATCTTATTGTACAGCTCAAAAATATTCTCCAGGTTGATCAATGCGATGCTCGTTTTCTGCGTTGTGTTCGCTTTTACTCTCTCCAGCTCATAGTGAAGCATCACCTTGAAGGTCGGCATGTTGATCGTACCGAAGATCTCTTCGATCTCCTGTCCGGAAGAAAGGAATCCGTTGGTAGCAGCTGCCCGCCCTTTTTTGGTGAGCTTGTAGATATTGATCGACTTGGGGATCAGGTACTGTACTTCGATGTCCTGCGAACAAGAGATGCATTTGGCCTTCACAAAGAAATCCTGGAAGTTATTGTCGCAGTTATTGCAATGGTGAATGATAGATGGCTTATCGTAATCGACGCCGATGTGGCGAAGTCCCTTATTACATTTCGGACAGGTAAGCGTATTGTCGATCGGGTTTTTGAAATCGGAGATAGGTCCGATAAAAGCACAGGGGAAATGGTGTACCAGATCCTCCGACTTTGAATTGGAGGAATTACAATGCGGGCACACTTCACGATAGCTTAGAAATCCGCTGCTGCATTGGTTACAGAGATAGATCCGCTCGTGAAAGTCGGGCCAGATCAATCCTTCTCTTTCCGCCCACTCCAGGATCTCCAACACCTGCGCTTCTTCTGCATCGTCAAAATTAACGGAGATCTCCGGGAATGTATATCCGATGATGGAATTCAGATCGACATAAGGCTTCAGTGTTTTCAGGTCCCTGGTATACATAAAATTCAGAACCTTCTTCATCGTTTGCGCTTCGAAGGATGGGATCAGCTGGTAGTCGAGCTGGGTCGTTTTGAAGAAGATCTGCTTCACTACTTCCGCGATCTCCTTGATCTGGTCGTATGAATAAACCAGGCCGTCGTGAAGATAATTCAGGAACGGATCCTTACTTTCCTTGTAATTGATCAGAAAGATCGGCTTCAGGTAGAATTCGGGATTGTAATGCGTACGGATCTTTTTGATCATCAGCCTGGCAAATTCGGCATCACGCGCATCGATGATGATCGCATCGTATCCCATCAAATGGTCGATCTTCAGGCTGGACGAATTGTCCAGGATGTAGAACAACAGATTTTCAAATTCAATCTTATTATCCCTGACCTCTATTTTATGAGCGCTTTCTTTTAACGGCATCTTAATACTTGAATTTGGTTACAGAGACGCTCATTTTGTAGAATGATCTCCAGTGATTGTACTCGCTATCGGTAACCGGGTAAATATCCGCGGCAATTGTCCGGGTGGTCGGTTCATAACGTTTCTGAAATTCATCCGGCAACGGATACGTGGAATAATAGAAACGCTTGATGATCCCTTTGCTTTCGGTCCCGTCCGGGAATTCAACATTGACGAGATCCCCTTCTTTAAAATAATTCAGATCGGACTGGTCGAAGAAACCCTTTACATACATCGGTGTATTCTTGTGGATCGCCATGATCTGTTCCGACTTCAGCGCCACTTCGTACTGATGTGTATAGACTCTTGTGACCGTTCCATCGATGGGTGAATAAAAAACCCTGACTGCATTTTCATCATCTGCATTTCCTCCTCCCGCAAATGAGCCGCTCTTTGTGCTTTTCACGCGCGGTGCCTTGATCATACTGTTCAGCTGCTTCAACAGGCCGTACAGCTGATTGTTCTCGCTATTGAGTTTTGCGATGGCGGTATTCAGCCTCAGGATCTCATTCTGTACATAGTCAAGGCGATTTTTTGGCAGCACATCCAACACCACCTCATTCTGCAATCGCTGGATCTCCGATTTATAGCTGTCGATCAGAGCCTGTGATTCGCTGATGTCGATCTTATTCAGCGCGACCTTTTTCATCAGCGCATATTTTTCCTTTTCGATCCAGTCCCATTCACTGTCGTAGCTGGTAGCAGTAATGCCGCCATTAAGCGCCATGTTGCCCCAGAGATTATCTTTGTCCAGCGTATACGTAAAAAGAGAATCTCCCACCTTGACCGTATCGCCCTCTTCCTTCGAATAATTGATAATGCGGCAGTCGTCCGTAAGGCGAATACTGACATTCTCAAAAAGCACTTGTCCGTCCGCTTTAATAAAAAAGATCTTATTGATGACGTAGTAACCCAGGAATAAAAAGACGAGCGACAGGAAAACGATATAGATCACCCTGTCCCAGTTGCGTTTCGGCTTCTTGGTGTCTTCGTTCATCACCCTGATGACCGAATCCTTCCGCTTAAAATCAATGCTTTTCACCTTCTATTTTCCCTGTATAATGGTTTGTTCGTCCAGCTTCACAAATGTTTCCAGGTCGTGTAAAGCAAATCTCCCTGTGTTGAGTGTTGCCGATAGCTCACTGATCAGCTTTTCGCATTCGGTCCTGTTCTTGAAATCTTTCGCTCTCAGCGCGATCACTGTTTTATCCGCTCCCATCGCAAACTCTTCTTTTACTTTCCGGACGATAAAATCGGCATCGGCATGTTCATATGCCATCAGGTAAACATTATCTGCCTGGGCATAAATTTCCCGAAGCGTATTCTCCGGGTAAAACACCGGAATAGAAACACTGAGCTTCAATCCTTTTTGCACGCAGTATGATTTTGCTTTCTTAAGCAGCTCCAGATACATTGACAGGTATTTTTCCTTATTCGTATCGTAATCGTTCAGCACATGAGGCTCGACATCGAGGTGGATCGCGGAAATCTTTTTGAGGTCGATGCCCGAAACCAGCGAATCAAAAAAAGCAGCAGGATCTTTTGCTGTCAGCAATTTATTATTTCCGGCCAGGAGCTCTGATTTAATACCGGCGGCGGACAAACGATCAAAAAGTGCCTGCGCATCCTGCCGGTTTGCCTGATCCTTTCTCATGGAAATAATGGCAGTGGAGATCTTGTTCAGCCTGCAGTATTCTTCGATGTACTGAGGGCTGTATTTCGACTGCGCTTCCGACCAGATGTAAAGCGATTTGCTGATCTTTTCCGGTGCTATTGCTACCGTATCGGGTGTGAATCCTTTTACCATTGTTGCAACGTCCGATCCCGGAACTTTTGTGTTAATATCAAGCAATTGAAGATACATTTCCTGCTGAAGATCCAGCATTTCGATATCCACGGCCAGCATCTCGTCCAGCAGGTTCAATGCGCTGAGAGGATTGAATTCAAAGTCGCCGAACTTCTCCTTGACCCTTTCCACGCGGATCAGCTCCTCATAGCGTTTTCTCTTCTGATAAAAGTTATTGTATTGCTTGAGCTTGTAGCGGAACTCATAAAAATAATTCAGCAGGTCCGTCTGCTCCGTCGATGCATTTTCCTTTTGCTCATATTCCAGCAATTTCGCCTCTGCGCTTATTACATTTTTGTTCGCTTTTATTCCTAGCGGAATCGGAACAGAAAGACCTATTCCCGCAGAAAGGAAATTCCTGTTGGCGCTGCCGGTGCTTACCAGGTCATAATAGTTATAGCGCAGCTGCGTATTCAGATGAATATCATTCACTGGTTTATGCGCCAGCTCGAGGTTCTCGATCTTGAGCTTCAGAATGCTGTCGTTCACCGACTTATTATCGCTGAGCGAAAAAATGCTGGTGAGATCGATATCAAAAACAGGCAGGATATTTTCAGGAATGCTTTTATCATTCAGCTGCATGGCGAGCTGGTCATTGTAATCCTTATAAACCAGGTTCATGCTGGTCACATCCACCTGCTGCTGCATGATCTGGAGGAGATCCACGCGCGACAGGTGCTTCAGCAGGTAGAGCTCGTTCGCGATAGAAATTTTATCATCGATGATCTGCTGGCGCTGCTGCAGCAGCTTTAGCTTGTGAACATTAAAAGAGTAAATGATCCGGTGAGAGATCGCAATATAGTCGTCGCCATTGAATTTTTTCCGGGGCGTCAGCGAGCCGATCGTATTCTCATTTTCCAGGATCTGCTGGCGATAGCGGTTCTCAAGATAGCCGTCCGACAATATGTTCCAGTCGAGGCCGGTCTGAAAACGCCTTCTGTAAACAAGATTGTCATCTCCGGGACCCGGATCGAAATTCTCGGTATAGCTGGCTGCGCCGGCAAGACCGATGTCCTGTTTCAGCGCCGCGATCTTCGCCTCATTCACCTTTTCCCGGTAATCGGCAGCAGACACAGAATCCACTGCTTTTTTGAGATATACAGGCGGAATTGCTGATAAGGGTTCGTAGGTACTGCGATAAACGGAAATGTCGTTATACTTCCTCCAGAAAGCGGTCAGGTCACGGATCTTGGAAGAGATCAGCGAATCCTGGTTATAAGCGGGTTGGGAAAAAACAGGAAAGACCGGGGCAAAAAGCACCAGAAATACAAACCACCTGAGAACGCAGTCTTTCATCTGTTGGGGAGTGAAATAAAACCTTTTTTTTGAAAGGGGTAGCGAAAATACTGATTATTCGGCAGTTAAACAAAACAATTTAACCGTTAAATGAAGGAATAAGAGGTATTGTGAAAAACTCAGATCTTCTTTTCGACCTGGTATTTGTTGCGATCACCGGAGCTTCTGGCGATCAGCTCACCGAGAAAACCAGCCAAAAAGAGCTGAGTGCCAATGACCATGGCGACCAGCGCAAGATAAAAAAGAGGTTTGTCGGTGACATCACGGGTTGGGATCGCATACGCCGATTTGTATACTTTTTCTATGATCAGGTAAAGGGAAATACCTCCGCCGAAAAGGAATGAGATCGTGCCCCAGAAACCGAAGATATGCATCGGGCGCTTGCCGAACTTTGAAACAAAGGTGATCGACATGAGATCCAGGAAGCCATTGATAAAGCGTTCCAATCCGAATTTTGTAACGCCGTATTTACGTTCCCGGTGCTGAACAACTTTCTCTTCGATCCTGGTAAAACCCGCCCATTTTGCGATCACCGGAATATAACGGTGCATTTCTCCGTACACTTCGATGTTTTTAACTACTTCCTTTTTATAGGCCTTCAGTCCGCAGTTAAAATCATGAAGATTATTAATCCCGCTGGCCCTGCGGGTTGCCCAGTTAAAAAGCTTTGTAGGGATCGTTTTGGAGATCGGATCATAGCGTTTCTGTTTCCAGCCTGAAACCAGATCGAAGCCGTCAACGGTTATCATTTTATAAAGTTCGGGGATCTCATCGGGAGAATCCTGCAGATCCGCGTCCATCGTAATTACGACATCGCCCTGAACGGCTTCAAAGCCAACATTCAGTGCCGCCGACTTGCCATAATTTCTGCGGAACTTGATCCCGCGGATATTGGAATTTTTTGCAGAAAGACTCTCGATCACGCTCCAGGATTTGTCCCGGGAGCCGTCGTCGATCAGGATCACCTCGTAGCTGAAATCCGAAGCATTCATCACGCGCTCTATCCACTCACAGAGCTCGGCCAGTGATTCTTCTTCGTCCTTTAAAGGAATAACAACGGAGATATTCATCGCGGCAAATATAGATACAAATAACGAATTTTCAGGGGTCTGCAAATTACGAATCTTTACAAATCTACAAATCTGTGAGTCTGTGGCGGTACGGATAACGAATCCACGAATTTTCCGAATCTGTGTGTTATATGCTGTGCATGAATGGAACGTGCTCGCCTTTGCGAAGCTTCAGCAGAGCAAGGGATCAAACGGATCTTTATGATTTACGCGGATCTGTTCAGTGCGAATAAAAGGTTTTACGAATACCCTCCTATTAAAATTTATATATTTTTAACGAATTCAACGACTACAAAACGGCTGCTTAAGCCCGAAATAAGCATGATCAGCTATTTTTTTGCCGGAGATAGCGACAAAGATATTTTGCTATTGAAAAAATGTCTACTTTTGTCGCGGGAAGGCCTCATTCAAGCAGCTCCCTCTAATCCTCCAGGTGCGGAAGCAAGCAAAGGTACCAGGTTGAGCGCTGTGTTATGATCAGCTTTCCCTTCTTTTTTTTCTCCGCGGCAGAAAGCTACAGCGCGGGTTGGTTCTCCAACTTATCAAGACTTATTCACAGGCGCTTTTTCAAGTCCTGAACTTTTTATTTTTGTATGCGAAATTATTCACCTAATTAACCTGAAATTCTGAACTATGAAATTCTTCATCGATACCGCAAACCTTGAACAGATCAAAGAAGCACAGGACCTCGGCGTTCTGGATGGCGTAACGACCAATCCATCCCTGATGGCCAAAGAAGGAATTAAAGGCGAAAAAAATATCCTGAAACACTATGTGGATATTTGTAAGATCGTGGATGGTGATGTAAGTGCGGAAGTGATCTCTACCGATTTCAAAGGTATGGTGAAAGAGGGCGAAACGCTTGCAAAGCTGCACAAGCAGATCGTTGTTAAGGTGCCGATGATCAAAGACGGTGTTAAAGCGATCAAATATTTTTCAAAAAAAGGGATCCGCACGAACTGCACGCTGGTATTTTCAGCCGGACAGGCACTCCTTGCTGCAAAGGCAGGCGCGACATATGTTTCTCCTTTCATCGGTCGTTTGGATGATAACTCAACGGATGGACTGAGACTCATCGAAGACATCCGCCTGATCTATGATAATTATGGCTATCAGACAGAAATCTTAGCTGCCTCTGTCCGCCACCCGATGCACATTATCAATTGTGCGCAGATCGGAGCTGATGTGGTAACCTGTCCGCTGAGCGCAATCACAGCCTTGCTGAAACACCCGTTGACCGATATCGGCCTGGCGCAGTTTTTAGCAGACGCGAAGAAATAACGTAATGCAACAAATCGGAGACGGTATGATTTTTTTTGTTCGTTAACGAACTTTCCTGATCCGAAATGCTGCTGAGAATCAATCCCGACAAACCGAATTTTAATGAGATCATGCAGGTGGTAAAATGCCTGCAGGATGGCGGTGTAGTGATATACCCGACCGATACTGTTTACGGGATCGGCTGTGACATCAACAAACAAAGAGCTGTTGAACGCGTATGCAAGATCAAAGGCATCGATCCGGCAAAAGCAAATTTTTCATTCATCTGTCATGACCTGAGCCACCTTGCCGATTTCACCCGGCCGGTCAGCACCGGCGTTTACAAGGTGATGAAAAAAGCCTTTCCCGGGCCTTTTACATTCATACTTGAAGCCAATAACAGCGTTCCGAAGCTTTTCAAAAGCAAAAAGAAAACCGTCGGGATCCGGATCCCCGACAACACCATCTGCCGCGAGATCGTCAAACAGCTTGGAAATCCTATTATGAATACTTCCGTTCACGACGATGATGAGATCGTGGAATATACAACTGATCCGGAGCTTATTTATGAGCGATACCGGAACGTCGCCGACATTGTCATCGCCGGTGGCTACGGAAATAATGAAGCTAGCACCGTTGTGGATTGCAGCGAAGGCGAATTTACCGTCGTCCGCCAAGGATTAGGAGTGCTGGAGGAGTTTTTATGAGAGAGGTAAATAGGTAAGATGTAATAGGTAAGACGTGGGATGTAAGATGTGTAAGGTGAAATGTGAAATGTATAGAAAATAGAGAAGGGAATATTACTTTTCAGAAATCAAAATGACTGCCGGAAAAACGTTTGAAAAGACGATTTCAATCAATGCGGGTGCTGAACGTATCTGGCAAATAATCACCGATCCTTTGCTGATCAGGACCTGGCTGGCAGAAGGAGAGATCGAAGTTTTTACAGACTGGGAAAAGACATCTCCGATCGAATTCAGAGGAACCCTTCAGGGACACGACTATTATGCAAAAGGAAAGATCCTTGAGCTTATTCCGGGTAAGCTTCTAAAATACAATAGCTGGAACAAGATCGAAGAATTAGAGGATGTGCCTGAGAATTATTCCATTTTCGAATTTCGACTGGAAGAGGCCAGCGGGTTTACAGAATTGATCTTCACCCAAAGTAACATGAAAGCAAAAGCCCAGTATGAACATTCCAATATGTATTGGAGCGTCACACTGGGCATTATTAAAAAAATGGCTGAAAAGCCCTGATCTTTATTTTTCCATCGGGAAACCGAGTGATACCCAGTTTTCCTTAATGCCTACCGCGAGGTTCAGCACTTTTACTTTCGTGTATCCGTTCTGCGAAAGGTAATCCAATGCAGGATGAATATTCGGGCAGTTGGCGGAGCTGCAGCATCCGCAGTAAACGACGATATCTTTATCTTTTGCAATACCTGCCACTTTTGATTTGAAAACTTCCATTCCTTTCGGATCGTTTACGGGTCCTGCTTTGAACGAACCTTTGATCTGATCATCGGTTGTACCCACGTTGATAATAACGGGTTTAACTGTGATGGCAGGGTTGATAAGCAGGTAGTTCAGTTCCTGTGGCTGAATCTGGTGCTCCCGGGCAATTGGATCTGTACCAAAAGCGAATAGCAAAAGTGCCAGCGGGAGTGCGAAAAGGACTAGTTTTTTCATGCGAGTTAATTTTTAGGTGAAGACTGTTTAGTTTAAACAAATATAGCAAATTCTATACCCTAAGTCAAGTCTATTTGGCGAGCACCTTAAATTCGGTCCGGCGGTTCATTTGCCGGTGCTCATCCGAATCGTTCGGAACCTTTGGCCGGGTGTCTCCGAAGCCTTTATAGCTCAGGCGCACAGCTTCGATCCCATTCGCTACAAGATAATCATACACCGCTTTTGCCCGGTTCTGTGACAGCAGCTGATTACTCTTTTTATCACCCACATTATCGGTGTGTCCGTCGAGCTCGCCCTTCATCGTTTTATTCGCTTTCAGAAATGCCACCAGCTTATTCAGCTCTGTTTTTGATTCCGGCTTCAGGTCGGATTTTGCCGTTTCAAAGAACACATTTTTTAATTCTACGGTATCCCCTACTTCTATCGGCTGCAGCGGCACATCCATCATGTAAGGCTTTGCTTTATCAGCAAGCTGCTTCAATGAAAAATTTTCCGAGTAAAAAAGGTAGCCGCTGTTGGAAACATTAAGCGCATAATTCTTATCCACCGGCAGGCACATAAGGAACTCGCCATTTCCCGGATTTGCATTTGATTCCATCACCACCGTCCCGGTTTCCAGCTCGATCAGCTCAAAATGTGCACCTAACGGCGCCTTGGTCTTCGCATCAAACACATGTCCTTTTGCATAGGTAACTTTACCCGGTCGTGCGCCTTCATACAAGTCAAACTGGTAAAGATCGAGTCCGCCGGCCCCTCCTGCCCTGGTTGAAGCAAAATAAGCCACATTACCGGAAGCCGAAACGAGAATACTGTTCTCATCGCCATAGGTATTGATCGGGTAACCAAGATTCACCGGATCGCCCCAGTTTCCTTTATCATCCATTCGTGAAACGTACAGGTCCAATCCACCCATTCCGACATGTCCGTTGGAACCAAAATAAAGCGTTTTTCCATCCGGATGAATGAACACCGACTCTTCTTTCCCGGGAGTATTGATGTGCGGTCCGAGATTTTCCGGTGCGCTCCAGCTGCCGTCATCACGCAGATGCGATACCCAGATATCCGTTTCGCCGATCCCGCCCGGACGGTTACTTACGAAATACAATGATTTTCCGTCCGCAGAAAATGACGGCTGTGATTCAAAGTGATTTGTATTGACTGTGGGTCCGAGATTATAAGGCTTACTCCATTTATCTCCGCTTTTGTCTGTATACTTTTCCGAATAGAAGATGTCGCAGCTTCCGAATCCCTTTCTGCCGCCAGCATACGAACCATCCGCTTTCTCCTGGCAAGCTACAAAAAACAATACCTGCCCGTCGGCAGATAAACAAGGAGCTCCTTCATTTCCTTCCGTATTGATCCCGTTACCGATCAACATCCCGGTTCCCCAGGCATTATCTGTTCTTTTGCTGACCAGGAAATCTTCCTGCAGCGGCATGATCTGGGTACGATTGTTCCGTGTATAGAGCATGGTCTGTTCATCGGCGGTTACTGCGGGAAAATATTCATCCAGCGGAGAGTTCACTCCCGGTCCCATGTTTTTCGGGTCAAACGGAACCGGATTCTTCATCGCATTGATTGCAAAATCGCAATTGGCAATACTTCTTTCTGCGATGTCCTGTGCGTCAGGATTTTTATGAGGCTTCTTCAGGAAACGTTCATAATCTTTTTTCGCATCCTCGTAACGTCCGAGGTCCAGCTCAAGGTTTCCGAGGTTATAAAAATTACCAAGGTTAAAATTCGGATTGATGGAAATTGCTTTTATATACTCATCGATCGCTTTTTCCGGTTGGTTGCGCGACTGCCAGATCTCCGCATACATTAAATGAGGCTCGATGAAATTCGGATCTTTTTCGATTGCTTTCTGAAGCTCTTTCTCCGCATCGGCATCTTTTCCCGACTGATAAAGCTTTTCAGCATTCTGAAAGCTGGAGACGGCTTTTTTGTTTGTCGATGTATATTCTCCCGGAGGCATCTGTGCACGGCAGGAAGACAAATCAAAAAGGAGTGTGAGCGTGAATATAAAAAATAGGAATTGTTTCATAGTTTTCGATGGTGGCAGGTGCCCGATAGCTGAAAGGTCAATTACTGTTCCAAATTAAGGAATATTCATGTATTTATGTGTCTGCAATGAAACATTCCATTCGGGATGCGCCATCACGTAATCAACGATCAGAGGCATCATTTCGCTTCGCCGGCTCCATTCCGGCTGCAGAAACAGCTTACAACCCGGACGAACCAGCGCCGCGTTTTTTTCGGCCCATTCGAAGTCGTTTTTGTTGTGGACGATGATCTTGAGCTCGTCGGCTTTCAGGAAGTTCTCTGCTAAAGGAGCGCTTGTTTTTTTGGGAGAAAGGCAAACCCAGTCCCAGGTGCCGGTAAGCAAATAGGCGCCCGAAGTTTCAATGAATGTTTCAATTCCCTTTCCCCTCAGCTTCGAGGTGATGTAATCCATGTTGTACATGCTGGGCTCGCCGCCGGTGACAACAACCGCCTTTCCGGGAAATTTCGAGGCATTTTCAACGATCAGGTCCGTATTTGTCAAAGGATGAAGCGAGGCATTCCAGCTCTCCTTCACGTCGCACCAATGGCAGCCTACATCACATCCGCCTACGCGGATAAAATAAGCAGGCT
The DNA here is from genome assembly GCA_045805205.1 of Bacteroidia bacterium. Taxonomy (GTDB): domain Bacteria; phylum Bacteroidota; class Bacteroidia; order 2-12-FULL-35-15; family 2-12-FULL-35-15; genus 2-12-FULL-35-15. The sequence goes on from JBJMLR010000005.1 coordinate 392,615, forward strand.
TCCCGGAATGAAAACCTTCTCCCTGGATGGTATAGAATTCTTCCATCAGGGGAAGCTCACGTCCCTGCTCCAAAAGTGTTTGCTGTGTTTTGGTTTCCACAAAAAAGGTTTTTCCCTGCGATCGGACCGACCGCAGCATTTATAATTCGATTATCAGTAACTTAAATTCAAAAGGATCAAACATTTCTTTCAATTCAGGAATAAAGCTTTTTCCGGCTTTCAAATAATAAGGAGCAAAATTGTCATGACGCTCCTGCAGTGTTTCCTCCGGAAGAAATTTTTCTCGGAGCTTACGAACCTGGTTGATGCTTGTTTCTTGTTTTTGCTTTTCGGACCGCATCATTTTGGTCTCGATATTTTTCAGCATTGCAAGTGCCTTCTGCATTTCTCCTTCCACGCTTGCTTTAAGCGTCGGATCAACAGCGGCTGCTTTTACAGCAAGCTCAGAAAACATCGTCCGGATCGTCTGCTCCTCCCCTTTCAGGGAAATATCAATCTCCGAATGTTTGGCTACGAATTCTTTTACCAGCAACTCAGCATCCTGAAAAAGCGCAGTCGCCGAAAGTCCGAATTTCTCCATCTGCTGTTCCGCTTTTGCATCTGTAAGCAATGCAAAGTTCCTTGGCATCAGCACCGGGAAAAATATTCCGTGATGATCGAACATCGCTTTGTATTCGAGCCAGTAGGCAATTTCGCCGGGACCGCCAACGTACGCAATATTCGGAAGGATCATCTGCTGGTATAACGGGCGAAGCACCACATTGGTACTATATTCTTCCGGTTTTAAATTCAGCACCGTTTCATCTGCAGCCTCGATCCTGATGCGATCTGCTTCCGTCAAATGGAAAACATTGATCTCCCTCGGATTTACCTGGGCATCGTAACCGGCCGCTTTAAGTGCTGTAATGGATTCTGATACGAGCTTGTAATTTGAGTTATTGGTGAGATCATCTTTGATAAAAGGCAAAAAAGCCTGCTTCAGCTTTGCATCATCCGCATCAATAACGACCAGGCGATAACTGCCGAAAAGCTCATTTACTAAGCTGCGCGTTGCCGCTGCGATGGTTTTGTTCTCGGTATAGGCGCGTTCAAAGATCTCCGATAGCTGCTTTGCATTATCAGAAGTGCCGAGCATTTGCTGCAGCTCCTTGAGCAGGGGCTCGAGTGAAGCAGTATTCATCCGGCCCACCGCACCCCGCTGATCCGTGTTCCAAACCAGCTTACGTCCGAAAATGTTTGCTGTACCGATCTCTTCCAGGTCATGATCCTCCGATCCGATCCAGAAGACCGGGACAAAATGATCCGAAGGATATTCTTTTTTCAGCCGTTCCGCAAGCCGGATCGTCGTGATGATCTTATAAATAAAATAAAGCGGCCCGGTAAAAAGCAGGGGCTGATGAGCGGTGCATACGGTAAATACATTCTCATTTTCGAGCACATCTATGTTTTCCAGAACGCCCGGATGATCAGAAGTTCCGATCCCCGGCATCGCTTCGTATTGTTCGCGGATCACCTGCACAAGAAGCTTCCTGTTAACCGGCAGCTTTCTCCGGTCCGCTATTGCCTTTCCGAAAGAAGCCAGCTCCGGAGGGTAGCTATAAAACGAACGCAATGTATCCTTATTCTCCACATAGTCCATGAAGAGAGAAGAAAACTGACCGCTTTCACGGAACGAAATGGTATGCTTTTTTACTGCCATTTTTGACTCTGCAAATTTAATGAATTTAGCGGGCCTTGCTTACATTTGCAGCATATAAACATCCCGCATGAATAACGACGAACGTAAAAACCCCTGGAAAACGCTCACAACAGAGCAGGTGTTCGATACGCCCTGGATCGGTGTAACGAAACATGATGTATTGAATCCCAATGGTAACCCGGGGATATATGGCGTGGTCCATTTCAAGAACATTGCACTGGGAGTTTTACCACTGGATGCGGATAACTATACCTGGATCGTTGGACAATACCGTTACCCAATCGACCAATATTCCTGGGAGATCCCGGAAGGCGGCGGAAAGCATGATATCGATCCGCTTGAATCAGCGAAACGCGAGCTGCATGAGGAGACCGGCATTTCTGCAAAGAAATGGACAAAGATCCAGGAGATGCATTTAAGCAATTCTGCCAGTGATGAATTTGGGATCCTCTATATTGCACAGGATTTAAGCTTTGGTGAATCTGAGCCTGAGGATGATGAACAGCTGGAAGTCAGAAAAGTTCATTTTGATGAGCTTTACCGGATGGTGCAGGATGGAGAAATAACCGATGGACTGACGGTGGCTGCTGTGTTAAAAGCTAAATTAATGATGCTGGAAGGGAAATTGTAATTAATCCCTGCAATCGGCCGCCCTTCAACTCCGATCAAGGTGATCTCTTAGCGTTATTGCTACCTCTGAGATCTTACGCAGACAGCCCAATGGAAAAAAAAGAAATTCTTAGTGTTTCTAAGTGCCTTAGTGGTAAAACACGTTTCTCGAATAACCACTCTTCGACTTCATTCAGCGTGACGTCATTACGAGCACCTCAAGAGAGCTCACCGTAAAGATCATAATCCTCGGCGGATGTGATCTTCACATTTGCAAAATCGCCGACGCGTACAAAATCCTTGTCCGCTTTGATCAATACTTCGTTATCCACTTCCGGTGAATCGAATTCGGTGCGGCCGATAAAATGATCCCCTTCTTTCTTATCAAACAGAACTTTATAGATGTTGCCAATCTTCTTCTGATTGAGATCATATGAAATACCCATCTGAAGTTCCATTACCGCTTCTGTTCTGGCTTGCTTCACTTTCGCAGAAACATCGTCCTTTAAGCTGAATGCATGTGTATTTTCTTCATGCGAGTAGGCGAAGATTCCGAGGCGCTCAAAACGGGTCTGTTCCACCCACTCCAGCATTTCTTCATGATCTTTTTTCGTTTCACCGGGATAGCCGGCGATCAGCGTGGTCCGGATCGCGATGCCGGGAACTTTGTCGCGGATCTGGTTGACCAGGTCGATCGTTTTCTGCTTGGTTGTTCCGCGGCGCATACTTTTCAGCATATTATCACTGATGTGCTGGAGCGGCATGTCAAGATAGTTGCAGATATTTTTCCGCTCGTTCATCACATCCAACACATCCATCGGGAAACCGGCGGGAAATGCATAATGCAAACGGATCCAGTCGATCCCTTCCACATCGGACAGGTGGCGAAGCAATTCGGAAAGATTCCGCTTTTTATAAATATCCAGGCCGTAGTATGTAAGATCCTGCGCGATGAGCATTAATTCCTTTGTTCCGTTCTTCGCAAGATGCTTTGCTTCTTTTACAAGATCTTCGATCGATTTGGAAATATGTTTGCCCCGCATCAGTGGAATAGCACAGAATGAACAAGGGCGGTCACAGCCTTCTGAAATTTTGAAATAGGAATAGTGATGAGGAGTGGTCAGCAAGCGCTCGCCTACGAGTTCATGCTTGTAATCGGCTTTCAGTGTCTTAAGCAGCCGGGGTAATTCACGCGTTCCGAAATAACCGTCCACATTCGGGATCTCCTTTTGCAGCTCCGGTTTATAACGCTCACTCAAACAACCGGTGACGTATACTTTGTCGACAAGTCCTGCAGTTTTAGCATCTGCATAACGGATGATGGTATCAATGCTTTCCTGTTTGGCATTATCAATAAACCCGCAGGTATTAATGATCACGATGCTGGAGTCGTCCTCGGTGCTTTCATGCTCAACAATAAAGTTATTGGCTTTCAGCTGTCCCATTAACACTTCGCTGTCCACGATATTCTTGGAACAGCCGAGTGTCACCACATTCACTTTATTCTTCTTTAATGTCTTCGTTTTCATTTAACCCTGCAACCGCTGTCCGACAATGGATACGGGCTGCAAAGATAATAAAAAAAGGGTTGCGCGCATCAAATTGCAATGCCGATAATGAGGATATCATCTAGCTGCTCAAGTGAACCTTTCCAATCGGAGAATGTTCTTTCAAGAATTGCTTCCTGCTCCTTCATCGGCAGCATGCAGATCCGGAGGAGAAGCTCCTTCAGGCGCTTTGTCATGAACTTCTTAGCCGAAGGACCGCCGAACTGATCCGCGTAGCCATCAGAAAACAGATAGATCTGATCCCCGGGCTTAAGGTCGACCGACAAATTCTCAAACTGTTTCTGATCTTCAGTAAGTCCGCCGATTGCGGCTTTCGTTGGAGCATATTCTGTCAGTATTCCTTCCCGGATAATGTAAACCGGGCGATTTGCCCCTGCATATTGCATTTTCAGCGCTTCCAGGTCGAATTGACAGAGCGCAATGTCCATTCCGTCTCTTGAAACGGAATTTTTATCATTTTGCTTCAGCGTCTTTTTTACACTTTTGTTCAGCTCGGATAAGATCAGTCCGGGAGTTGTGATTCCTTTTTCCTGTACGATCTGGTTCAGCTTATCGGAACCGAGAAGGCTCATGAACGCACCGGGTACGCCGTGGCCGGTGCAATCCGCGACAGCAATGAGCACTTTGCGGTCAATCTGCGCAAACCAATAAAAGTCACCGCTTACCACATCCTTCGGTTTGTACAAGCCAAATACATCTTTGAATGCAGATATAATCTCGCTCTCGGAAGGAAGAATCGCCCTCTGGATATACCTTGCATACCCGATGCTATCGTCGATCTGGGCTTTCTGTTCAGCGATCTCCTTTTTCTGTTCCGAAAGCAGTAGATTTGCCCGCTGTTTCTGCCGGTATCCGCGGAAAGCAACTGCTGCCAGAAGCAAAACAAGTAAAAAGCCTGCGATAAATGCATTTCGGATCAACCGGTCGCGCTGCTGCTTCTCCTCAGCAATAGCATCTTTTGACGCTTGTTCTGCCTTGGTGATCGCTTCTTTTTTACCGAATTCATAGTTCATTTCTGCCTGAACTGTTTTGCGGGTGTTTTCCTCGTTATACACACTGTCGCGCGCTGCGATGAACAGACGGTATGTTTCCAGTGCTTTTTCGTAGTTCTTTTGCTTATAATAGTGATCGAAAAGAATTTCATAATTATCCCTCTCCAGCTCTACCGTTTGTGTTTTCAGCGAATATTCCAGCGAGCGGAGGATATTTTCCACGCCCTGCTTTTCATTTCCGAGGTGATAATTCACTTCGCCAACATTGTGATACGCAATTCCCAGCTGTTTTTCATCCTTCTGCAGCTCCGGAATATCGAATTGCAGGTTGAAATAATAAAGCGCGCTGTCCGGTAAATTCACTCTCTCGTATCTCGTTCCGAGGTTGTTCAGGATCTCTATTTTAAAGAAGGGGTCATCGCCATTGCCGGCGTTCATTTTCAGAATTTTCTTCTGCAGCGCAATTGCATCGCGATACTTTTTCTGGTCGTTCAATATATTCGCGATCGTGTTAAGCGTGGCGATCACATTGCGCTGGTCGCCGAGAACAGTGTATGCATCAACCGCATGGTTGTTATATTCCAGCGCCTTTGCGGCATCACCGATATCGAAATAACACAAGCCGATATTAGCGAGTGCATTTGCCCGTATAAAAGCCAGCCGGTGGTTATCGGGAAATTTCGTTTTATTCTCATCCGCGACTTCCAGCGACTGAAGTAAAAATTTAAGAGCAGTCGGATAATCGCTGATCGCTAAGTGAACGACTCCCACATTTCCCAAACCGGCTGCAATTTCTATGATCTCATTGTTCTTTTGCCGGAGGCTGAGGCTTTTGGTGTAGTAGGACAGCGCAGTGTTGTATTCAAACTTATATTCATACACGAGTCCAAGTCCGTCAAAGGATCTTGCAAGCGTCTGATCATTATTTGAATTGACCGCATACCTGTTCTCTTCGTTCGCCACTGCGAGGGCCTGACTGATGTCTGTATACAGGAGCTCATTTACCAGCTTATGGCAGAGCTGCGCCTTTAGTGTATCGCTGCCGGCTTTGCTGATCTCTGTCCGTAAAGAATCGCAATAATGATTATTCGCAGATGCCCTGGAAATGAAAGGAAGCAAAAACAGGATCCCGGGCAGGAAGTAAATTCTGAGGAAAGCTTTGCAGGGATGGGGCATCCTTACAAAAATAAAATAATAAAGGAGATTTCCGTCTTTCAGCGCTTAAAAAGGCTGTCGACAAATTCGTGGCGGTTGAATACCTGCAGATCTTCCATTCCTTCTCCCACGCCGATATACTTTACAGGGATTTTAAAAGAATCGGAGATGCCGATCACTACGCCGCCTTTGGCTGTACCGTCGAGTTTCGTTAAAGCAAGTGCGTTCACTTCGGTGGCGGCGGTAAACTGCCTGCACTGCTCGATCGCATTTTGCCCGGTGGAGGCATCCAGCACAAGAAGGATCTCATGAGGGGCATCAGGGATCACTTTCTTCATCACATTCTTGATCTTGGTGAGCTCGGCCATCAGGTTGACCTTATTATGAAGGCGGCCGGCGGTATCAATAATAACAACGTCTGCATTTTTCGCCACAGCAGAGCTGAGTGTATCAAACGCAACAGAAGCCGGATCCGCATTCATTCCCTGCGAAACGAGGGTTGCACCGGTACGCTCGCTCCATATTTTCACCTGGTCAACTGCAGCAGCGCGGAACGTATCGGCAGCACCGATCACCACGCTTTTTCCTGCATTGCGGAACTGGTGCGACAATTTACCGATCGTGGTCGTTTTACCAACTCCGTTAACGCCTACGACCATAATGACGTAGGGCTTTTTGCCTGCAGGGGTCTCAAAATCTTTTTTATCCTCCTGTCCGTTCGAAACAAGCAGTTCAGCGATCTCGTCGCGCAGGATCTTGTCCAGCTCGGATGTGCTGACGCTTCTCTCCTTTCCTACTCTCTTTTTGATCTTCTCGATGATGCGCATGGAAGTATCGACACCAACATCGGAAGTAAGCAGGATCTCTTCCAGGCTCTCAAGCACTTCATCATCAATCGTAGCTTTGCCCATCACGGCATTCGCCAGCTTGCTGAAAAAGCTTTGCTTGGTAATAAAAAGTCCTTTGTTCAGACTTTCCTTTTTTTCCTTGCTAAAAAAATTGAAGATCCCCATATGGGAAGTTATGAGTTATAAGTTATGAGTTATAAGTTATGAGTTACCAGGAATTGGAGTAAAAACTTCCGATCGCTCCGGTGAAAACAATAAAAGCTCCTCCTTGTTTTGGAGAAGCTTTTAAGATATCGATCGTTCTAAGATTACTTAGAAGATAAAAAGTCTTTGATGTGATCGTTGTGCACGATCTCTTCTTTGAATGAATAAGCTCCTGTTTTTGGAGATTTCACCATCTTGATCACTTTCGTAAAGTTGTTTCCTTTACCTGATTTAAGTGTCGCAACTACCTTCTTTGCCATTTTATTATAAGTTTAAAGTTCAAAGTTTAAAGTTCAAAGTTCTTGAAAACCCGACTTTAAAATTCAACGTTTGATTATTTAATTTCTTTGTGCACAGTCACTTTCTTGAGGATCGGGTTGTATTTCTTCAACTCCAGACGCTCTGTCGTGTTCTTTTTGTTCTTGGTAGTAATGTAACGGGAAGTTCCCGGCATACCACTGTCCTTGTGCTCAGTGCATTCCATGATCACCTGGATCCTGTTTCCTCTTTTAGCCATTGTATCAGTTATTTTTCAAAATTGGAGTGCAAATGTAAGTTTTTTAATTGAACTCCGCAAGAATTTAATAAGAAAAACGTCGCTTTTACAGGGGAAAAAACTATTTGATCTTGTTGAACAAGCTTTCTTCCTTCATAAGCGCCTCAATTTCCTCCACTTTCTTCGGCAGCTTTCCGGAAAGCACCTCCGGCTGTCCGTCGGTGATCAGCACATCATCTTCGATCCGGACCCCAATATTCCACCATTTCGGGTCGCATTTTGAGCCGGCTGGGATATAAATACCCGGTTCAACGGTAATGATGTTCCCGGCGGCAAGCTTGCCATAATTGCCGGCATCATGAACATCCAGGCCGAGATAATGCGATGTTCCGTGGAAAAAATAATCGAGAAAATCGTTCGGGTTCTTGATGATCCCGTTTTCCAACAAGCGTTTCTGGACCACTGCTACCGCTGCTTTGTGCGCCGCCCTGAACTCAGCACCGGCCAGACAGGCTTTTATACCTGCTTCCTGTGCTTCCAGGACAATATTATAAATGATCTTCTCCTGCTCGGAGAATTTCCCGTTGACGGGCAAGGTGCGGGTGACATCCGCAGAATAACCATGATATTCGGCACCGGCATCGATCACCAGCAGATCGCCGGAGTCCAGCTTCCGCCGGTTCGTCTCATAATGCAGGATGCAGGAGTTCTCCCCCCCTCCTACGATAGAAGGATACCCGACGTATTCGGAGCCTTCCTTTTTGAAAATATATTCTGCAACTGCCTGGGCCTGGTATTCTTTCATTCCTGGCTCCAGCGCTCTCATCACTTCCTTGTGCCCGAGAACGGTCATATCGACCACTTTTCTCATTAAAACGAGCTCTTCGGGCTGCTTGATCTCCCGGAGAGAGGCCATCCACCCCTGAAGGTTCATATTATCAAGATTTTTCCCGGGCTGGACTTTGCCCTGGAAGTGCTTTACCAGGCTATACAGGTCGCCTTTGTCCGCTTTATCATCATCACCGAGGTCATCTTCATAATCCTTGTGGTAAACCTTATCAAAAACCGCGAAGTCGATCTTGAAATCAGCAAACTCGCTGTTCAAAAGTACTTTATCAAATCCCAATTGTTTTTTGACGCCATCGGTGCCCAGCAGTTTCCCGGTCCAGACTTCTTCTGCAGGGTTGCGGTCCTGGACAAAAATGAGCTCATTCGTTTTGATCGTGTCATAGAAAGTTTGAGGCTCCTTGAAGATGATCAGCAATGCATTTGGCTCGTTCAGGCCGGTCAGGTAATAAAAGTCAGGATCCTGATGGTAGGTGAACTTCGTATCATTGGCTCTTTTATGTTCGGCACCGGCGAAAAAAACCGCACAGGTATTTGCTGGAAGGTATTTGCGCAGGGCTTCGCGCCTGTTAAAGTGAAACTCTTTGGTAAGCAGGTCGCTGTCGTAGCTCTGCGCCAATGCAAGCGAGCCTGTAAATAGTAATAATATGGAGAGAATGCGGGACATATAAAAAGCAAGAACCTCACTACAAAAGTAGCAAGGTTCTCTTATAAATCGTTACCGTTCGTGTAATAATTACTTCTTCAGGAAGCCTTTTGCACGGGCTTCTTTTACAGTAGCGGAGATACCGTTCTTGTTGATGGTTTTCAACGCTGAAGTAGATAGCTTCAGGGTGATCCACTTGTTTTCTTCCGGCAGGAAGAATTTCTTAACCTGCAGGTTCACATTGAACTTACGCTTGGTCTTTACGTTCGAGTGAGATACTTTATTCCCTACGATCGCCTTTTTTCCTGTGATTTCGCAAACTCTTGACATTGTATTCTGTATTAAAAATGTTCCTTTTTAAAATTTTGGACTGCAAATAACGGGATTTTTATTGAAATGGCCAAATATTTTGAAAATATCTGCTTTTTCCGGGGATTCTTTTCCAGGGGAGCAAATATACTCATATTAAAACTGCAAATAGATCGGCATCACCTGGTCGGCCTGCTTTACCTGGATCACGATCCAGATGAAGATCAGCATCACCGCGATCCGGCCCAGGATCGTAACTCTTGAAAGCACATTGATAGAGAAATACTCATAGGATTTCGGGATGAAATGAACAATATAGCCGGCCAGCATTACTGCAAATACCGTGTGATATGCTCCCAACATTGGTTTCCATGCCGAACCGTTGAAATTGGTAAAGATCTGCGTGAGGATCACCCAGGCATCATGGAAAGAGCTTGCTTTAAAAAAGATCCAGCAGAAGCATACGAAATGGAAGGTCAGAAGAATTCCGCCCAGTTTGAATAAACGGCCGTTTCCGTTCAGCGCTTTTACCGACATCCGCATTTTATCGACCGCCAGCGCGAGGCCGTGCATACCGCCCCAGACAATAAAATTAAAGGATGCTCCATGCCAAAGACCTCCCAAGAGCATCGTGATCATCAGGTTCACGTACTGACGGAACTTCCCTACTCTGTTTCCTCCAAGTGAAATGTACAGGTAATCTTTCAGCCAGGAAGAAAGCGACATGTGCCAGCGGCGCCAGAATTCCGTAATGCTGCTCGACTGGTAAGGTGTATCAAAATTCTCATTAATAGTAAAGCCCATCCATTTTGCCATACCGATCGCCATATCGGAGTAACCTGAAAAATCACAATAGATGACCATCGCATAGCCGTAAACACCCAGCAGACATTCAATTCCCGAATGGCGCGACGGATCGTCAAAAATATATTGTACAAAATTCACATAGATGTAATCCGAGATGACAACCTTTTTGAAGAGCCCGCCGAGGATCAGGTAGAGACCTTTTGAAACATCTTCCTTTGAAACGAAAATATCCTGGCGGATCTGGGGAATAAAATCGGAAGCCCGGACGATCGGTCCCATCACGAGCTTTGGGAAGAAGGAAAGGAAAAAGCAATAGTCCAGAAAACTGCTTACCGGCTTGAATTTGCCGCGGTAGACGTCAATCGTGTAACTTAAATTCTCAAATGTATAGAACGAGATCCCGATAGGAAGCACCAGCTTCAGCGGCTTGATCTGCCCGTTTCCAAGGTCATTGATGATGCCGATAAAGAAGTCGGTGTATTTAAAATAGAATAGCAGACCGAGATTGATAACGATACTAAAAACTAGGATCAGGTTTTTGATCCCTTTGGTTTTTGCAGTGTAGATCCAGTTGGAGAGATTAAAGTCAACGACAGCGGAAAGTAAAATGAATCCGAAATAAAATCCACAGGCTTTATAAAAAAAGTAGAGTGAGAATAATGTAAAGTATACGACCCGGAGAAGCTTTCGCTTGTAAAGAAACTGATAGCCCAACAGGAAAACACAAAAGAAGAACAGAAAGAAGCCGCTATTGAAAAGAAGCGGGTCCTTTGCATTGTAAGTAAGCTGACCGATCAGCTTGTGTATGTCGATATCCAAATCGAACATTTTTTAATTCAAAGTTTTAAGTTGTGAGTTCAAAGTTCCGGTCCTGTCACGCTCTGATTCCCCGTTTTACTTTTTACCTTTTACTTCCCCTCACCTTTTCCTTTTCTTATACGCCTCATATCCCGCTATCAGCGCATTGTAAAACAGATCGGCCTGGATCTGGTAGCCTTTTGCCGAGTAATGCACACGATCCTTTGCGCTGAGCTTCATCGCGTACCATTTTCCCATAGAGCCAAACCCGCCCATGATCTCATACAAATTCCAATAGGCGATGTTATGTTCTTTCGCATAAGCTGCGATCGTTTCGCTTGCAAGCTTCACATCGGGGTTCTTGACACGCCCCTTGTGTGTTCTGCGATAGGAATCGGGAGGCGTCGTTAATAATACATCTGCACCCGGATTCGTGAGACGAATGGTCGTCACCAGTGAATCGATGTTACGATAAAAAACTGCTTTGTCGAAGCTGGCCGCATACGCTTCATTTGTTCCGAGAGAGATGATCACCAGATCGGAATTGAGATAGGAAAATTGCTGCGAAAAATATTTCGACATTGTATAATGCCTGTATTCAGCACCGTTCACGCCGATCATATTGTACAATACGCCGGCAGAATCATTTTCGAGGAGCATTCCGTAAATGCGGGTCGACTTCTGAACCGCTGTATCGGCACAGGAATTCCGGATAAATACCTGGCGGACCGGATGATCGAATTGCACTTCAGACACAAAAGGATTTGTCGACTTATCGATCGCGTGAAAAACCGTTCTTTCGCAATAGTTGTCGTCACAAACGGTGATGTCATAATTGGACAGACTCTTTTCATGAAACAAGGTAAATTTCGTGAAGCAATATCCAAGTCCCGGCTGATCCCTGACCATTACATTCAGCTCCGCGGTTGAATCTTTTGTTTCGATGGTGAATCCGGCAAGACCGACCGGCAGCGGATCATCATAAAAAACATTGCGCTTATACTGCCACGTAGTATTTGAAAACGACTTATAGCTCATCGGTTCATTACTTTTTGCGGTGCGGTACGGAAATACTGTTCCGCGGCCGGCATTGCCGAATCTCAGCTGCAGTTTCTGACGCACCGATCCGGAGAAATGATCCGCCTGGATATGCGAATCACCCACCTGTGTAATGTTCACACGCTTGTTCTTTTTCTGCTCCAGCAGATATAATTTTTCATAGAAGGAATCGAGCGAGGAGCTGTCGTTCTCTACTTTATTCAGATCTCTTCTTATGAACGTATATTGCTTGTATGCCGTTGAATCAAGCGTCTGGGCAAAAACACCCATGCATGAAAAAACAAATACAAACAATGCTGCGGGTTTTAAATATATTCTCATTTTAAGCTATCGTTCTTTGCGTTTTTTTTACCGGATGCGATTGCGGTGCTATCCGGTTTTGCTTCACCGATGTTGTACTTATTCTTTTTATTGAAGTCGTTGTATTCGCTCATCAGCTTCGAAAACAGCAACTTTCCGACCTTATGTGCTCCACGGAAATTAAAATGCGTGTAATCTTTGTTCGCAAGCGCCGTATCGCCTTCCACCCATTTTACCATAGCCCCGCTTCCTCCCATCGCATCATACAAGCTCCAGAAAGCAAGTTTATTGTCTTCTGCCATTCGTTTCTGCGTTTTCACGAGGATCGGAACACTTGGATCTGTCTGGTAAACGCCGTCTTTCCGATAGCTTTTATCACCAACGCTGATCAGCAGGATACTCGCATCCGGAAAGCTTGCCCGGATGTGTTTTATGACCGTATTCATCCCCCGCTCATACCACGAAAAATCAGTAACGGAAGGATTGACTGCATTCAAGCCATATTCAAGGATGATCAGGTCATAACCGAGACAATCATCAGTACCTGAATAAACATCCTGGCGCACTTTCTGGATCGGCAACCCGGAATTTCCGCGGAATGAAAAATTATCCACGAATACACCGCTATCACTTTCCATGCTGAATCCAAATACATCGATCGATGAGCGACATTGAAAGCGTGCATTAATGGACTGTGACGGACTTTCAAGGATCAGCTCGTTTACACTTTTTTCGCCGCTGAGTCGGTGATGCACGCCGTTGACAACAACATAATTTTCTCCTTCGCTTTTTCCATACAGGATCTTTGTTTCATAGAAACGATTGAGGTGCCGCTTATTTACGGCGGTATATTTAACCCAGCTTCCGCTTGTGGTGTTGCTTGTGTCAACGTTGACAATTCCGGGAATAAATGAATAGCCGGAAATTCCGAGCGTGTGCGGTGGCGGAACATTTTCGAGGAGATTATGAGTTGTCCATCCGTCAAACGAATGGATGATGCTGGTACGGAAGCCCGACACGATCGATGTAACGGGTACAAAGCCGACACCGTTCCCACCGAATGCATCCTGCATGCATTCGCGAAGATCCTGTGAGATCAGATCACCTTCTATCATAGAATCGCCGAAGTATGCGATGCGCGCTTTGCGTTTTTTCTTTTGCAGCTCATTCAGCGCGCTGAAAAAATGTGCGAGCGCAGAAGAGGAATCCGTATTGAAATCAAAGATATTGCTGCTATCCATGAAGCGCAATGCAAATGCTGCACTGTCTTTCGCAATAATGGAATCATTGATGACGTATTTTGTGAGCGGCACTTTTTTCAGCACACCGCGCTCCATGATATCCGCTAAAGGCTCTATGGGCTTTGTCTTTAGACCTGCGACCGTTACCGAAGTTTCGACCTGGGAGAGAAGGAGAAGCACAACAGTAACGGCAAGTACCATTATAAAAGGTTGGGAGTGCCTGTTGTTCTGGGTCATGGATGTATCGCTTGTACAAAGATACTATTTTGCATTGCGGTGCATAAAGAAAAAGCCCCATGTTATCAGCATGGGGCTTTTAATAAGTTATCCTTGTTTAATGCTGGGGAGTACAACCTTCCCCGTTCACGCAGATCAATTCAACATCGAAGGTCAGTTCGGCTTTTGCCGGGATCATCGGCGGACGGCCGTTCTCTCCGTATGCCAGATCATAAGGGATCACCAGGCGAAGCTTATCTCCTACGTTCATCAGCGCAATTCCTTCTTCCCAGCCTTTGATGACCTGTCCCTGTCCGAGCGGGAACTCGATCGGCTCACCACGCTCAACGGAAGAGTCGAACATGGTTCCATCGGCAAGATAGCCCGAATAATGAACTTTGACGGTCTTGCCACTTTCAGCTTTGATCGGCGAGCCGTTTCTTTTCACTTCATAATATTTCAAACCGGAAGGGGTTGTTTTCATTTCCAGCTTGGACACATCGTATTTCACCGGAACCTGCATCGCCACTACATCCACCATATCCATATCGATAATGAGATCAGTATTGGGAGGGATCAGCTGCTGAAATCCTTTTTCCCCGAAAGCCAGTTTCGACGGGATGATCAGCTTTGCTTTTTCGCCTTTTCTCAGGTGAGTAATTCCTTCGTCCCAGCCGGCAAAAAGCTGCCCTTTACCAGCTTTTACCTTTAGCGGCTGATTACGATCGAAAGAAGAATCGAACATTTTACCATCTTTGAAGAAACCCGAATAATTGAATGTCGCCATTGTTCCGGCAACCGCCTGTTCACCGGTCTTATTTTCCTGGATCATGACAATCTTTAACCCGCTCGGGGTCGTGATCGTATCCTTTGTTTTTGCCACATACTGACGAACGCCGTCGATCGCATCCAGCAGCTCAACATCAAAAATAAGTGTTGAATTTGCAGGAATGGTCGGCATTGCATTGGAGCCATAGCCCAGCTCCGGCGGAATACGCAAAGTCGCTTTATCGCCTACATGCAGGTACAGGAATGCTTCATCCCATCCTTTGATGACACGGCCTTGCCCCAGCTTAAACTCAAAGGGTGTACGGCTTTTGCTGTCACTATCAAAAACGGTGTCGTTCGTCAGCTTCCCGGTATAATGACAAATGATCCGGTCACCATTCTGAGGTTGTTTTCCGTTTCCTTTTTCGGTAATGGTATACTCCAGTCCTGAAGCGGTTTTAATCGTTTTCGGATTTTTCACTTTTTGTGCTTTGGATTTTTCCTGTGCAGCACCAGTAATTGCGGCAAGCATCAGGATCATGACTGCAATTTTTCGCATGGCAAAATGTGTTAATTGTTATTAATGATTTACAGTTGCAGCTGCAGGTTCCTGTGGTGCTGTCGGCTGATCGGAAATACCTACCAGCTCAACATCGAACTCCAGGGTTGAAAAACCCGGGATCGGACCATAAGCCTGCGGGCCATATGCCATAGAAGAAGGTACGATCAGCTTTCCTTTTGAACCTACTTTCATCAGCATCAGTCCTTCATCCCAGCCCGGGATCACCTGCTGCTGGCCAAGCGGGAACTCATACGGCTCGTATGGTCTTCCTGCTTTGTAAGTACCAGCTGCCTTTGCTGTTTTTTCGTCGCTGGTATCAAATACCGTTCCATCGAGCAGTCGCCCGGTGTAGGCCACTTTCACATATTGTCCGGCTTTCGGACTCGGTCCTTTCCCTTTGGTCGTTTCGATATAGTAGATCCCGCTCGCCGTTGGCTGAGCTGTGATCTTTTTGTCGGCAAGATATTTTGCAAGTTTAGCGAGCTCCTCATCGGTTTTCTCCTTCATCATCTTCTGCTGCTCTTCCATGCGCTGCTTCTGCTGTGCTTCAGCATCTGCCTTACTGGTGATCTTTTCCAGCTTCACTTCAAAAGTGAGCATGCTTCCCGGCTCGATATACGGCGGAAGCTTCGGCGCTCCGAAAGTTTTCAGGTAGACCGAATCGGCGCTGATCTTAAAGCTTGCACTATCGCCTACTCCCATCATTCCCAGTGCATCTTCAAAGCTTCCTTTGAAGGTCGATTTCGGCAGCTGCATTTCGAGGTAGTCCATTCCTTCCGGCTTTCTCGGATCTTTTGCGCGGGAATCAAAAAGAACGGAATCTTTTCCATTCTTGTAAAGCATTTTCACTTTTACAACATCTCCCATCGCCGGCTTAACGGCATTTTCGTTCTGAACGTAAAACTGGTAATACAGGCCGTTCTCAGCCTTTTCATAGCCAGGATACGGAGAACTCGAGCAGGCAGCCAGGGTAACTGCCGCTGCTGCTGCGATCATTAATTTTTTGGAGAATGAACTCTTCATTTTTGATTTATTTTTTAGTTAGATTGAGTAATTCGATTTCATAAACAAGTGTCGTATATGGAGGGACTATCCCGGTTGAAGAACCCTCCGCTCCATACGCGAGGTGCGAAGGTATGATAAATTTTGCTTTCGAGCCTTCATTCATCATACTTATCGCAATGTGCAATCCGTTGATCACCTGCTCCTGCTCCCCCCAGGAAAATTCAAGCGGCTGTCCGCGGTCGTAAGTAGATTCAAACACTCTCCCATTCAGGAAGGAACCCGTAAAATTCACCTTTATGTGATCTCCATTCGACGGCTTATCACCGCTCCCCTGCTTCACCGGCAAATAATAGATCCCGCCGGTTTCTGTGTAATTCGCCTGGACAGTATCGAGAAACACGCTGATCCTGCGCTGCTCTTCGATATCGCGATCCTCCACGAGCTGCGCATAACGCTGAAGCTCCTGCTCGTATTCTTTCCTGCTGAGGATCCGATGCAGCTTTACATCCATTTTCACAAGGTCACCGTCTTTGATAAAAAGCGGCAGCTTAGCTTTAAAGAACCGGCTGAAGAGCTTTGATCCGTCAACGATAAAAGAAACGCTGTCGCCTTCATTCATTGTGACCAGGCCTTCTTCGAAGCTTCCTTCAAACGAAGAATGATTGAAAGGAAGGATCACCATCCCGGTTTCATTGCTGGAATAGCTGTCCAGAAAAACAGAATCCTTATGCGTTTTATAGGTAATGACCAACTGAAGAAAATCACCGATAGAGGGACTTCGCTTTCCATCACCGATTGCCTGAAGCTTATAATAAAGGCCGGTATCCGTTTGCGTAAAACCCTTGAACCGGGAATCACTGCCGCAGGAGCATACAAGCACCGCTATCAATACTATATATATCGGATGGACTTTCAACTAGCTATTATTTTGGAGCCTTGCGGATCTTCATCAGCTCGATATCATAGAGAACAGATGCTTTCGGCGGGATCTTCCGCTGATCTCCTATCAGGCCATATGCAAGATGGGAAGGCAAAATAAAAGTTGCCCGGTCGCCGACATGCATCAGCTGTATGCCCTCGTGCAAGCCGGTCTCCACATCATCCTCGCCGATACGAAATTCCCGGAGCCCGGTGGAGTCAGAGGAGTAACAAACCGTTCCATCCAGCAGGCTCACCTTGAATTTAACGGTTGCATATTTCCTGATCGTAGTATCGAGGTTCGCCAGCTCGCCGGTTCCTTTCTTCGTGATCATGTACCGCAGGCCCGTACCGGTGGTCATCATTTCCCAGCCTTTGTGCTTAATGTACTGGTCGATCTCATCACTTTCGCGTTTAACGCTCATCTGGTTGGCCTGAATGAGCTTTTCCCGGAACTCTTTGCTCTGGATATCGGGATATTTCTGTGTGTCCTTTTTTTCATCATTCCCGCAGGATAGAAAAGAAAGGATCAGCACAAAGCAAAAGACAGGAACGGATCGCAGGATCATTTTTTTGCAAGCTGTTTTTTATACGCCGGCAGAAGCATATTGAATTTTTCGATTGTTTCTGCCATCGACTGTGCGCTCATGCCGCCTGCCGCGTTCATGTGACCGCCTCCGTTAAAATGCTTCCGTGCAAACTGATTCACATCGAAGCTTCCCTGCGAACGGAAAGAAGTTTTGATCACGCCATCCCTCTCGACAAAAAACGCAGCAAACCTGATCCCTTCAATGGAAAGCGCATAATTAACAACGCCTTCCGTATCGCCTTTTTTATAGTTGAAGCGTTTCAGTTCCTGATCTGAGAGTGTAAAAAAAGCGGTATGGAATTCATTCAGCACCACCAGCTTCTCAGCCAGGCAGTAGCCGAGGAGCTTCAGCTTGCTTTCCGTATTTCCGTCGTAGATGCGGTTATGAATTGCGGCATTTTCTGCACCGGCTTCGATCAGGTCGGCAATGATCCGGTGGGTCAGTGCGGTGGTTGACGGAAAGCGGAAGGAGCCGGTATCCGTCATGATCCCTGTATACAGGCAGTTTGCGATCTTTTTATCGACCTTCTTCTTATGGCCCATCATCACGATGAACGTATAGATCAGTTCACAGGTAGAGCAAGCTTCCACGCTGTGATGCATGTATTTTGCAAAATTTTCAGGCTGCTGGTGATGATCGATAATAAATTTAGGCGCTTTTGAAGCAGCTACCTCATCCCCTAGCTTTTCGATCCGCTTCAGGGAATTGAAGTCAAGACAAAAGATCAATTCTGCTTTGGCTACCGCTGTTTTCCCTGCTTTCGCATTTTTTGAAAAGTCGATCACCTTATTGTTTCCAGGAAGCCATGACAGGAAGGCCGGATAATCGTTAGGCGTGATGACCGTTACTTTATGCTTCAGCAGCAGCAGGTATTGATATAGTCCGAGTGAAGAGCCCATTGCATCGCCATCCGGCGACCAGTGGGTAACGATCACTATATTTTTGGGCTTGCTTAAAAAGGACCGGACCTCTTTGATCTGTTTTGTGTTCAACGTATGGTATTTTGAGCCACAAATTTACAATAAATACCGCTGTTCTGAACCGCTTTATTTAATGCAGGGGTTATCTTTTAACAATATTTTTGCTAATTTCGCACCCGGATTTTCAGAAAGAGATCCGGAATTAATCAAAAAACAATCATTTACAAAAAATGGCAACAAACAGAACATTTACAATGATCAAACCTGATGCGGTAGCAAACGGTTACATCGGAGGTATCCTCAAGATGATAAACGACGCGGGTTTTCGAATTGTAGCAATGAAATACACGAAGCTTTCTCCGGAAGCAGCCGGAAAATTTTACGAGATCCACAAGGAGCGTCCTTTCTATGGAGAGCTTGTTGACTATATGTCGTCCGGTCCGATCGTAGCTGCCATCCTTGAAAAAGAGAATGCCGTAGCTGATTTCCGTACACTGATCGGAGCAACAGATCCTACGAAAGCGGCAGAAGGAACGATCCGCCGCATCTATGCAAAATCAATCGCTGCTAATGCTGTACATGGTTCCGACAGCGATGACAACGCCCAGATCGAAGGAGATTTTTATTTCTCAAAGCTGGAAAGATTTTAAGCTTTTTATCACTACTAACGAAAACCTGTCCCGATCAAACGGACAGGTTTTTTTGTGGAATTTCTTGCCCGCGGAACCATAATTTCACAGGGCATCTGTTTTGCAGAATTGCCTGTAAACAGAACCATGAAAAATCATTTTTTGCAGCTGATCGCAACATTTGTACTGCTGCTCTGCCTCACCGGCTGCGCTGTGGTAGGCGGTATTTTCAAAGCGGGAATGATCTGGGGAATTCTGCTGGTGGTAATGATCATTGTCGGAATCATCTATCTCGTCAGCAAGGGCGGACGAAAATAATTTCAGGCGCTCTGCTCCAGGATCCTGAAGACCTTTACCATCGCGAGGGTATCCAGCCCGCAATAGGCGAGTAATTGCTCTTTTATTTCCAGGATCCTGAACATGTCGGTTTCCCTGCTTAACCCTTCATAAGCCGTCATCGCGATACTTCCGCTTGAAATTTTCAGATCACCGTAATTAAGCTCCGGTACCAGCGCGGGAAGCAGATTCTTCATCGAAAAAGAATTCTTCATTGCCGGATGGTAGTAGTGTCTTTCCTGAAACGGTTGTGCAAGATCAACGATCCTCGCGAGCCGGTCATCAATTTCCGCGGATCGTTCCGGGAAATCATTTTTAAGTCCGTTGAGAACATTCCTTTCCATCAAGGCATCATAAACAAGAATACTTCCTTCTCCTTTTGTATCGGCAAGCAAATGTTCGAGGAAGCTGCGTCTCGGATCCTTACCTTCTTCTGCAAGGAATTCAAAATGCTGCACATCCGCGCCTTTTTCATTAAGAAAATGAAGTGAGTATTGGAAAGGCAAATGCTGATAAGGCCTGGTTCCTTCGAAAACGGGTACGGCGGGCATGAAGGTCTCAAAATCCATAAACAGGATCGGATATTTCACGGTATCGAGGAACTTTCGTATGGCTGGTCCGTTGGTCACTGCCTGATTCGACTTGAATGCTTTGATATGGATATTCGCGTTCTTGTCGAGCTCATTATTTGCGGGGATCTCTTTAATGGTATGATAACCTGCATTGAACAGCGCAAATTGCTCCGAGCGCTTGATCCCGGAAACATCAAAGATCGAATCGGAAGGGACATGCTGCCAGCAATTGCCCATGAAATCGCAGCCGTAAGGTGTAAAACACTGCTCCCCGATGTTCACGTACGGGATCTCCTTTCCCGCCAGCACTTCCATTGATGCTGTTACTTTCTCCGTCACAAGCTCCTGGCCGGAGAGCGCTTCTTTTTTAACGGACCGGATGGTAAACAGCTTTTCCAGCTCAAGATCACCGTTCCGGGTATACTGGTTATTCACCGTGATCAGTGAAATATCTTCCAGTGTAAGCCCTGATCCGGTGATCACCCAATATTGTAAGGCGGCATCCTGCAAATAGGGCTGCGTGATCCGGGTGGAACTTTTCACTTCGTAAGCGTACCATTTTTCGTCCTTTTTAACAAGAATATCGAGGATCGCAAGCACACGCTCATGCTGGAAGGCGGCTTCGTAAATGATTTCTGCACCGGTCCCGATCAGCTCCTTTGTTTTTTCAACCGCGGCCAGGTTGTCAGAACGCCGGGCGGGAGTCGCATCGATCCCTCCCGGAAAGAGCTTTCTTGCCATCAATCCTACGTTATTCCCGCGGTTGAATACGGCTTGCTGTTCGGTGGAAATGGGATCGCGGAGCTGTATAAAGTTCTTATACAGGTATAATGATTTCGGACATTGCAGTCCGCGCAAATAGGTCGATTTACTTAAAATGTGCTTTTCCAAGATACTATTTATTCATTTGCAAAGTTAAGATATAATGGTTCACGGAATGAATATTATGACACGGCAGAGGGGTATAGACCAACTATTGATTTGCCGAGGTAAAAGCGGTTTTTAATTACAATTTATATAATTACATTTGTTGCTGTTATCCATTACCCAATGACCAGAGCTGCCATCCGGCTGATAATTGTATCCTTGTCCTTTTTGTCACTGTCGTCTTATG
This sequence comes from Bacteroidia bacterium, assembly GCA_045805205.1. Taxonomy (GTDB): domain Bacteria; phylum Bacteroidota; class Bacteroidia; order 2-12-FULL-35-15; family 2-12-FULL-35-15; genus 2-12-FULL-35-15. The sequence goes on from JBJMLR010000005.1 coordinate 413,822, forward strand.
CACAGCTCGCGGCACATGCCGGTCCCGACAGAACACTTTGTCCGGGAGGCAGCGTTGCCATCGGCGGCACACCTTCTGCAACCGGCGGCCAGGCTCCTTACTCTTATTCCTGGAGTCCTTCACTTTATCTGAGCAGCAGCAATACTTCCAACCCGAACTGCACAGGCGCGATCTATGCTACCTATACGCTTACTGTTACGGATGATACCGGCGCTGTTGCAACTGATATTGTAGTTGTGAGCAGCTATTATGTTGCTAATGTCGGCGCAGGGAACGATACTTCCATCTGCGAGCACAGTCAGGCGCTGCTTGGTGCGGATCTGAACGTTTCCGGAATGGGTGTTTCCTATTCGTGGATGCCTACGACTTTCCTCGATAATAATACATTGCCGCGTCCGACCTGCGTGAATCCTACTACATCCATCTCCTATACACTGACCGCTTCGAGTGCATCTTGTCCGCCGCTTACCGATGTAGTGACCGTTAACCTTATCCCCACTCCACCGATCGATGCGGGACCGGATGTAACGATCCATGAAGGTGAGGTTGCGACGCTCCATGCAAGCGGGGCCTTCGGTTATGCATGGTGGGCGCCTCCGATCATGTACGGATATACTGCAGATCCTGATGTTGAGCCAATCGATACAACAACCTATTATGTTTACGGGACCGACGCAACGAAAACGTGTCCGGCTACCGATTCCGTCAGGGTTTTCGTGATCAAAAGCGAGGAGCTTGTGATCTATAATACTTTTACGCCGAATAACGACGGCAATAATGATACGTGGTATATCGGAAATATCTGGAAATATCCTCACAACCATGTAGAGATCTATAATCGGAACGGAAGGCTGGTATACAAGGCAAATGCCTATATCAACACCTGGGACGGGCGTGCTTTCGGAGATGAATTGCCGGAGGGAACTTATTTTTATGTACTCGACCTTGGCGATGGCAAAGGCACAAAAAACGGCACAGTAACGATCATCAAATAGCCAGTGAAAAGCATCTTTAAATACCTTCTGCTCTTCTGCATTGCTGCTTCAACGGCTCATGCACAGCAGCTTCCCTACTACACACAGAACAAGAGCAATGCTTTTATGATCAATCCCGCTGTAACGGGAACCAAGCGTTTGCTGGATGCAAGGGTGAATTACCGGAAGCAATGGGTGGGATATGACGGAGCTCCCACGACTACCAGCATTGGCCTCCACAGCCGGTTCCTGAAAGGAAAGATGGGCGCTGGTCTCTATTATATGCAGGATAAGATCGGGCCGCAGAAGCAAAGTAATCTGGGTGTAAGCTATGCTTATCATATCCGCTTCCCGGATTGTGAACTGTCCGCCGGTCTTGCCGGAAACTTTACAAAATATACGCTGATCGGATCACAGATCTTCTTGCATAATAACCAGGATCCGTCTATTGATCAGACGATCAGCAACAGTACATGGGTAACAGATGCTGCTGCCGGGATCTACTTATATAACGACCGTTTTCATGTAGGTGCAAGCGGACAGCATGTACTTCAATCAACAGCCGAATTTTACAAGGCCGATACCACTAAAAAGGGAACGATCAAATATGTTACCCAGGCTAATTTAACGCTTGGCTATAACTATTCGCAGAATCCTGATTTCGTATGGGAAAGCACCTTGTATGGCAGCTACGTAAAAGGTGCGCCGATGTTCCTGGACTATACACTTCGTCTTCACATCCGCGATGTTGTATTTACCGGTATTTCGATCCGGCTGAGGGACGCACTTGCGCTTCATGCGGGTTTTACTTTCCTCGGAACTTACCAGATCAGCTATTCCTATGACTTCCAGGTGGGAGGATTAAAATCTTACAACAAAGGCTCTCACGAGATCATGCTTGCCGTAAGCTCCAACATCTTTACAACAAGGAGAGGCAGAGTGAATGATAAGTTCCTTCACCAGAAATACGGATACCTGTTCTAGCTATTCGATGATCTTATACATTTCGTAAGCTTCGCTGCGGTAGCAGGAGTTGAAATGCCACCATTCGGTAGTGATGCCCATGAAGCCACCCTGCTCCATAACGTCCCTTAGCAATTCCCGGTTGAGGAATTGAATGTGTGTCAGCTTTCCTTCTTCGAGCATACGCTCTTCCTCGCGGGGATAGGCCAGCTCCCCGAAATAGTCATACGGTGTTCCCATGTCCAGCTCGATCCCGTGAACATCCCGGATGCTGACGTCCACAGCCGCTCCAAAATTGTGCAGTGAGCCATTTGCAGGATTGGAAACATATTTTGAACGCTCGTTATACGGAACATTGATCGTATCCCACATTTTCGCCTGGATACTTCTCGGCCGCACGGCATCAAAGACAACAATCCGATAAAAAGGAAAACGGGAGCGGAGGATCTCCTGGGAACATTTCAGCTTTTCTGCAACGTCGGGAAGCAGATAACATTTGTCATAATCCCCATAAACATCCACGCCGATAAAATTATTGGCGGTGGAGTATTTAAGATCTACAATAATGCTGGTGTCTACCGTGGCGATGTCTATCAAACCCGCTTTCTTCATTTTCATTTCGAGGGGACTCATCACGATCGGGAAAGAGGGGGCGGGCGCCGGCGGGAGTGAAACCGGCGACAAAACGGATGCTGCGGTGTCTCTTTCTATCTTCTTTTGCACTGCCTTTTTCTGAGCATCTGCATGCACGGGCTGGTCACAGGCCGATGTAAAAACCGACACTGCAAAAAGGATATAGGCACACAAGGACTTCACGATACAAAGTTAAGGAATATAATAATCTTGTTATTTTTGTGATGATGCATACCAAGGCTTCCCGCATATTGATGATCCGTCCGATACGATTCGGGCATAACGAGCAGACCGCCGGAAGTAATTCGTTCCAAAAAAAGGAAGAGGGAGAAAGCTACGCAGCGATACAGGAAAACGCGTTGAGCGAATTCGACAATATGACTTCCCTGCTGATCAGAACAGGAATTGATGTGATGATCTTTGAAGATACGGCGGAGCCGCACACTCCCGACTCTGTCTTTCCGAACAACTGGATCTCCTTCCACGGTAATGAGCTTGTTCTCTATTCTATGCTGGCAGAGAACCGGAGAAGAGAAAGAAGAGATGATATCATTCATGAGTTCAAAAAACAAAATACAACGATCATCGATCTGAGCAGGTTTGAAGCCAGGAAAATGTATCTCGAAGGAACGGGAAGCATTGTATTCGACTATGCTAATAAGATCGCGTACGCGAATCTATCGCCGAGGACCGACAAGCTGATGTTCGAGCAGCTCAGCAGGCAGCTGGACTTCTCCCCTGTTTCATTCAAAGCAGTTGATCAGAATGGCAGCGGAATTTATCATACCAATGTAATGATGTGTATCGGTCAGGGCTTTGCGGTAGTATGCTCAGAAAGCATTGCCGATCCGGAGGAACGGGCAGCAATTGAACGTTCGCTCAAAGAAACCGGTCATGAAATTATCCGGATCGATTACTCCCAGATGAATTCCTTTGCCGGTAATATGTACCAGCTTTACAACTTTAAGGGAGAAAGTTTTATCCTGATGAGCAAAAATGCTTTCGGATCGCTGCAGGCGGAACAAGTTGAGCAACTCGGACAGTACGGTACACTGCTTCATTGCCAGCTCGACACGATAGAAAAATACGGAGGAGGAAGTGCACGTTGCATGATCGCGGAGATCAGATAGTTTATTGGTTCATTCGTTCAGTGGTTCATTCGTAAGTTGGTAGATTAGTAGATCAGTATAGGTTAGTAATTAGCAGATAAATCCTTCATAACATGGCTTCATTCGATATTGTAAATAAAGTGGACGCGCAATTGCTCGACAATGCAATTAATGTTGCGCGAAAAGAGATCATCAACCGTTTTGACTTTCACGGCTCAAAAACGGAGATCACGCTTGACAAAAAAGGCATGCTGATCAACATCCTGACAGAAAATGATATGCGCATGGAAAGCATTATCGATATTATCCGTCAGCGCATGATCAAGCAGCACCTGAATCCGCTGTGCCTCGATTTTGGAAAAGAGAAATACGCTTCGGGAATGATGGTGCGAAAAGATGTCCGGGTGAAAGAAGGGATCGATAAAGATGCAGCCCGCAAGATCCTGAAAGATATCAAGGATTCAAAGCTGAAAGTGCAGGCGCAGATGATGGACGACCAGGTGAGAGTATCGGCGAAAAAGATCGATGATCTCCAGGCAGTGATCGCGCTGGTGCGGAGAGGCAGCTACGAATTGCCGCTCCAGTTCGTGAATATGAAATCCTAACCCTTTAATTCAGGTGAAAGAAAAAGAAGAAGACCGCGGCTGCAGCCCAGGTTTTGTCAACATCTTTTGCATACCCGATGGTCGAATAGCTGCTGTTCTGCATCGTGCCGTCGTCCTTGATATAACCAATGGTTGAATACGAGCCGTTCTGAATAGTTCCGTCGCTTTTTATATAGCCGATTGTTGAATAGCTGGAATTCTGGACAGTACCGTCGTCTTTGATATATCCGACTGTTGAATAAGAACCGTTCTGAACCGTTCCGTCATCTTTGATATATCCTATCGTAGAATAGCTTTCATTCTGAACAGTTCCATCGCTTTTGATATATCCGACCGTTGAATAAGAACCATTCTGGATCGTTTGAGAAAAGCCGGAGACCGAAATTAAAAGCAATAAAGTGCTTATGAAAAAAGTTCTCATGTTTTTTGATTTGATGCTATGTCAAACTTAAAGAAATTTCGGTAAAAAAACAATAGCGCCCAGCACAATCGCTGCGACAGAAGCAAACAATACGGATGCCGCAGCTACATCTTTCGCTTTTTTGGCAAGCGGATGGAACTGGGGCGAAACCAGGTCGGTCAGGAATTCAACGGCAGTGTTGAGCATTTCCGTAATAAAGACCATTGCGATCGCGAGCGTTACCAGCGCCCAATCCCATTTACCGAGCTGAAAATAAAAACCGGCGGCTATTGCAGCTGCCGCAGCGACAGCGTGGATCCACGCATTGTGCTGAGTCCGGAAGAATGTAACAATTCCCTGGAATGCGTACGAGAAGCTCATGAGCCTTTGTGAAATACGGAATGGTTTATTCTCTTTCATCTTTCTTTTGCACGATCAATGTATTAAGTGTCCAATAACCGGCGATCAAAAATAAAGAAAAGAAGAAGGTCACTCCTACCATTCTCGTATGATGAAAAGGATGGATCAGCATATTGAAGATATCCGCCATCAGGCTGACCGGGTTTGAAATGAGATCCCAGCTGTTGTACCGGGGGTAACGCCCAAGATAAATACCGAAGCTGCACATACAAATGAGCACGATCATAAAAAAATCAACAAGACGGGTATGCAGCCGGTCGAACATCACTTTTCTCACTTTGAACAAAGATGCATATCCCAGCATTAATCCGTTCAATGCAAAAGACAAAATAAGAATGAGATCGAACCAGAGCGGGATTTCCGGGCGCTGATGAAGGTGAAACAGATCGGTAAGGATGTAAGGAGAATTCGGAAAGAATAAGAGCCAGGAGCCGAACAGAAAGAACCGCAGGCTTGTTTTTCCTTTCGCTGCTGCGACATTTCTAAGCTTAATTGAAATGAACAACGGGATCCAGGCAAGGAAAAGGTTCCATGCAAGAAAGATGTAAGACAGATTATCACTCCAAAGGAGCCTCACGACAAGGAGAAGCATGCTCATGGCCGACCAGCCGGTCATGACGCGGAGTACGTTGTTTTTCATATTATTTCCGGATTCGTTTATAGACAAAGAATATCGCCAGCCAGACGATGAATTGCCCCGCGAAAAACAGGGACCAGTTAAACTCTTGTGGTATATAATCTTTTACTTCATCAAAAAGCGCTTCGCGGCTTCCGAGTGTCCAGGAGAGTTTTGCGGGATGTTTTGATACATAGACGATATAATCCCAGCAGAAAGATAAAATAGTAACGATGCTTCCTGCTGTAAACAGCATCCATTCCATGAAGCTGAGATGCACGTGCTTTCCTTTTTCCTGGTGGTAGATCACTATCCCGGTAAAGAAGATCATCGACAGGCAAACGATGCAGGGCGTGATCACCGGGCCTACCCAGGGAATCGGGATCAGGAAGAGAATGTCCCAGGTGAAAAGCGATTCCGGCCAGTTGAGCGCCACTTTAAGAAAAACATAGTAGAACAGATCCCAGACGGCAAAGCTGTACAGGAAGAATACGAAGCGCTGTGCCGGATTCTTTCCGGCGAGGATGCCGATTCCCAGCAGCATAATGATCGTAGCTGCTTCCCGCCAGAACTCCACGGTAGCGACCTCCCGGGTGACCGGAACGAGCGGAAATTTAAATCCTCCCGGATAATACAGCTTTCTAAGGTAAACAACAACGGAGGTTTCCAGGTAGCCCATTGCAATGCTGAAAAGCGTGAGCCAGATCATCGTTTTTACAATTGGTCTCATCGGGCAGCCTCCACCGTTGAATCGTCAACATTAACAATATTTGCGGTGATCTCCGTCTGCGGAAGCAGGTGCTGAAGAACCTCCAGCCCATGTGGTGTCATCTTTCCAATCGAAAGATGTTTCAGTTTTTTCATCCGAAGCAAAGCTGAGAAATTCGTGATGTTGTTATTATCGCCCGAAAGCTCAAGCTCCTCCAGATTCCTGAGTCCGCCGAGCGGGGTGATGTCATGAATATTATTACCCGTGAGAACAAGCCGCTTCAAATGAGGCAATGGCGGAAAATGCTGCAGCGTATCGATGCCGGACGACGAAAGATCAAGATATTCGAGCTTAGGAAAATATTTCAGCTCATGGAAGCTCGCAAACTTGCCGGCTTGAAGGTCCAGTGACCTGAGCTCTGAAAATATCCCGATGGGACGCAGGGAGCTCCCGTCGAAATATTGAAACTCCAGCGAGTCTACTTTTTGCCGCATTTCATAGATATCATGATAAGTGCGCTTCTTCTCCCAGCAGAAAGAAGGCCATTCCATTTTTCCATATTCATCAAGAAAATCATATAATTTCCGGGCCAGGCCGGTCTTAAAATTATAATAGCTCGTGCCTCTTAAATAGTTGTAGTAATCCCGCGCCTCCGGATCATCTGCATTTTTTGCCGCCGGCGGAAGCGCAAGCAACTGGGGAAGATTCTTGTAGCTCAGATCGACCAGCAAATATTTTTCAAGCTTCTTGTGCTCCTCTGTATACTTCCTGATGTTGAAATCGGTGATGATCACATCCCAGTTGAATGTGCACCCGATCACAATGAAATAATAATACACGGCGGCATTTACGCGAAAAAGATACCAGTTCGTCTTCAGTCTGATGATTTTAATGAATGTTGTCACGAGACCGATCAGCGTGAGAATCAGATACACATACACCCCGATCTTTTTGTAGGAAATGCCGGACTCCTGGATATACAGGTTATTCCGGTAGGCAGTAGAGAAGATCATAAAAATATTTTGCGCGATCCAGAAGAATGCAAGAATTTTAAGTCCCTTTGCATTTTTCAGAAAGTTAAGCTCTCCCCGGAAGTAGAAGAGAATAATAATGATGGCAACGATGAGTGACGTAATAAGTGTACCGATCCCGTCGTGAACAAAAGCTTTATGGCCAATTCCTTTCGGAAGCTTGCCATCAAAGATAAAATAGTTGATATCAAGAATATTCACGATCAGCAGCAGGATATTCAGCATAGAAAACAGGATCACTCCTGAGATATTTTCAGTATCGGTCCGCATCAGTCCGTTAAGGAAATTCTTTCGTCCGGCCGTCTCCGGGTCAAGGTCGAGAGCAACACGGCCATCGAGATCGGAGATCCCGGGGATCCGGCGGTTATAAAAAAAGCCATACATCAGTAGCAAGCCGCTGTAGGTAAAAAGGATCCAGACTATCGAAATAAAATCCAGGTTGATATTCTTTGTGAAATCATAGAAAAGCGGGTTGGAATTCTGGTAAAAGAAAAAGAACAATACAGCCACAAGAAATGGAACGACAATAAGAAACAGCTTCACATAGAATGGCCGCTTGTAGGTTTCGGTGACTTCCCGGCTCTTCCTTTTTACCCAATCGATGAACATAAAAACGAGGGATGAACCAACAGAGCAGATCGTCAGGAAAATCCCTATCAGGAAAGAGGTATTCGGATCGATGCTGAGCGCAGAAAGGATAAAAAGCGAAAACAGATCCGCCCAGATCGCGAGTGCACTTCCGTACATGAAAATAAAAAAAGAAGAGATCAGTGCGCCGGTGGCAACCGATAGCCACGCCTTGCTCCTGGTCAGCTGCACATTTCTCCAGACCAGAAGTCCGACCAGCGCGATATTAAAGATCAGAAAATTGATTCCCGCTGTTTGCTTATAAAATAGGATACTGTATAGCAATACAGATAGTAGAATAGCCCAGTCGTTCCGTTTCATTGTTTGTTTTTTTGAGTTTAGTTTTGCCCGGCATTAAACGCCGGTCCGGTTTGATTATTTTGTTGTTCAAGCAGTAGAATGTTTTTATGACAGATGTAAAGCGGAATGATGCCGAGTACGCCAAAAGAGCAATCGATCATCTGCCAGAAAAAGGGGATCTGCCGGAAGGGGCCGGCAAGCAAGGCTAGCGGAAAGACCATAATACAAGCGATCATTCCAAAGCGGATCACCCAAATGTTCCGCACCGGGTCCAGGTAAGGACCGATGAAAGCGGTTGCGATGACAATATGAGCAAATGCCAGCCAGTCCGTTCCGTAAGCTAAATGCGGATAGGCAGAATTCGTTTGCTTTACCTCTTCCAAGATCTTTAACAGCCAGTGCTGAAGAGAGGAAGGAAAACCGGAGCTGTGCTGCACGACAAAATTCAACTCCGTTTCGATGGGGAAAGCGGTGACGCCGCTTAATACGAGAAAAACGATGAACAGTATGATCCAAAGCCGGATTCTCTTTTTTAGCTGTGAAGTGCTCATAATGATTGCGGTTTGTAATAGTTCCTGAGCTCTGACGTTTTCAAGTATACGAGCTCATTATAGTTGATCTTTTCAAAGGCTCTCCCACGTTTTCCAAGCTGATAGTCCTTGTAAAATTGTTTCCAGTATTCCGGCATCAGGAAGAAGCAAATGAAGCAGGTACTCAGGACAGGAACCGAAAAATGACGGTTGCCGAGAAAATAGAACTGCATACGTGCCTCCCCTGCTTCGTCCATCTCATAACCCAGAATGATGTGCTTGCAGTCATGCTGCTCATAATTCGGAAGCAAATGGAAGTTCATTTTCAGCAGGTAGAGTGCGAGGTCCTTCCCGAGCGTGCCATCTTCCAATTTCATGAGCGTATCGATGGAGTGAATGAACTTCGGCTTGCTGCGGAACTTTCCGATCAGGGGAAGTGCGATCTCATGTGTGAGGAATTCCAAAATCCGGGAACGGAGGTGTTTGATCTTTTTTATCATGTCAGTTCGAGAATATAAAACCGTGGGATTCAGTATATGCTTTGATCACTGAAGTCGGATCGTGACCACAGCCGTAATCAAAAAATACCTGGACGGCAATCATAAGAACCACCAGCGCCGTGAATACAACAAACCGGGCTGACGCCGGTGATTCCATGATCTTCACCGGGACAGGAACGAATCCCAGCTCAGTCCGGTACGGAAGCAATTCCGAATAATCAAATTTTTTCCGGGTATAGAAATAAAGCTGTTTCGAGAGCAGAAAAAGTGCGATCAGGGGAGAAAGTAATTCGAAGCCAAGCATCGGATAAAAAACCCCAAGGAAAAAGAAAGGGAGAAAATGGATGGTTGTGATGAAGCACAGAATGATCCCCTGCAATAAACCTGCGGATGCAATGATCCTGACAAGCGGATTGGGGATGTTCATCGTAAAGCGGGAAAACCAGTATGCTGCTGATGAAGAGCTTACCAGTAACATGATGATCAGCACGTGATGTTTAGCAAAAGGAATATCGGGCCCGAAAGTGTCGTAACGCATAAACCCGATCACCGGCCCGATAATAGTAAAGAGCACTTCCGAAAAAACCATGATCGCTTCTGCAAGCGGGTTCCGGCAGTCCCTCTCCTTTCTTTTGAAATTGATAATGATCGTGATGATCACGTACAACAGGAATGCGGTATACCCTGTGATCACAAGCGCAAAAAGAAATCCGTTCAGCATAGCTTTAATTTTTAAAAAGTACTTTGTATTTCAAAGTAAATACGCAAAAAAATATCCGTTATTGTATTATTGATAAATTATTGTCATCATTTCCAAGGGTCTTTGTTATCTGAAATGTCATTTCCTTTTCAAGCTTATGACCAAGGGCGTCCATCTGATAGATTTGTTTGTTTTGAATTAAAAGTTTTTCAGACAAATAGAAATCGTTATAAAAGTAAACTTTATGATCAAGCAGAATCGTGTCTCCCTTTATCCGGAAGCTTCCACGATAATAATCTCCGCCACCCAGGCAACTATTTTCGACCTCGTATGTTCCGTCTTTTCTCAAACTAATCGACGTACCATTAAAATCACCATCGTAGCCTCCAAATAATAGTTCTTCAGGTTTACAATTGCTATTCACAAACATGAGAACAATGATGGTTGCTCCGTAAAACAGTATGAGGAGCGCTGAATTTGACAATTTCCCACGCTCAAATTTTGGCTTAACTATATAAAACAGTACATAAACAAAAGAACATAAACCGGCAATGAACATGAACACCTCCCATAAATCCGGGAACATGCCATACGAATCATTTCTCCAGGTTTCAATAATTCCTTTTATTCCAAAGAACGATATCGTACAAAAAACGAGACTATCAATAATTCTCTTTGATTTCATTTCATTAATCCCGGTTCTTCAATAATTTTTCCAGCGCGTCCAGATGTTCATTGAATGCCTTCTTTCCAGCTTTTGTTACCGCATAGGTCGTATTCGGCTTCTTGCCGATGAATTGTTTTTTTACTTCAATATAACCAGTCTTTTCCAGAGCCGAAATATGCGAAGCCAGGTTTCCGTCGGTAATCTCCAGCATTTCTTTCAGCGTACTGAACTCCACCCAATCGTTCACCATCAGCATGGACATAATACCCAGCCGGATCCTGTTTTCGAATGCTTTATTTAAATATTGAATATAATTTTTCACTAACTGAGTTACTGATCTACTAATTACTAATCTATACCGATCTACTAATTACTAATCCTGCTAATTTACTAATCACCCAACTATTTCCGCTCGTATTTGAAATACATTACCGTTCCGTAAACAATGTGCAGCACACCAAATCCGATCGCCCAAAAAAGCAAACCGTACCCGATATAAAGAGAAGCAGCAAGTCCCAGAATGATCTCACAGACCCCAAGATAGCGGATGTCATTAAATGTATACTTGCTTGCATTGATCAATGCCAGTCCGTAAAAAATAAGTGTTGCGGGAGCTACCATTCCGATATCGCCGTGATACAAAAGAATCAGACAAAATAACCCACCGGTCGCTAAAGGAATTGCAAGATTAATAAGTAACCGTCTCGCAGTCGAATCCCAAACAGCGACCCCTTTCCGCCTGGAATTACGGACCGTGAGCAATGTCCCTACCAGCAGAGAAGCAATTAAAACTGTTGCCGCATCCGCAAGCAAATAAATCAATCCATTGTACAGATCGTCAGTTCCACGCATATAATCATTCAGCTCATAGATCTTCACTTTCGCAAGATATGCACCAACAAGTGCGAACACACCGGCAAAAACCCCTGATAATCCGCTCAGGGAAATGCAGCGGGAGGAGCGTTCCATCATGGAACGGATGTCGGATAATTGCTGTAAATGCTCTTTCTGATCTGTCATAGGAATAGTATTAAAAGTACTTTGTACTGCAAAGTTAAGCCAAAAACAGATCAAGTCAAGTTTTCTTTGAAAAAAAATGTTAACAGCCGGCTGTTAAAATTGGACGATCATATGAGAGCCGGCACCGGTATTGCAGACGTGAAAAATCGCTCTAAAATTCTTATACTTGTGCTATGATTAGCCTTTTCCTTGTCATACGATGGATCGATGTGATCGATATTCTGCTGGTTGCGGTGCTGATCTACCAGCTCTATTACCTGGTGAAGGGAACGGTTGCGATCAATATCTTCATCGGAATCATGCTCATCTACCTGCTGTGGCTGGTGGTACGAACGCTCAACATGCAGCTCTTTGGCAGCATTCTCAGCAAATTCATAGATGTCGGCTTCATTGCCCTGCTGATCGTTTTTCAGCCGGAGCTCAGGAGATTTCTTTTGTTTCTCGGCACGTCCGATCTGTTTACCCGGGGAAAGATCGGAAAAGGATTGTTCGACTTTAAATGGCAGGTGAGTAAGTCACAGATCCTGGATGTGAACGCGGTGGTGAAGGCATGTAAGAATATGAGCGAAAGCCGCACCGGTGCTATCCTGATCCTCACCAAAGAAAACGATTTGAAATTCTATGCGAACACCGGCGACGTTATTGATGCAAAGGTCTCTGTCAGGATGATCGAAAGTATTTTTTACAAGAATTCTCCTTTGCACGACGGCGCCATCATCATCTCCAATAATGTTATTGTAGCCGCGCGCTGCGTTCTCCCGGTTACCGAGCATACGGACTTTCCGGCTCACCTTGGAATGCGTCACCGTGCTGCAGTCGGGATCACTGAAAATACGGATGCCATTGCAATTGTGGTTTCCGAGCAAACCGGTGAGATCTCCTGGTCGTTTGAAGGGGAGCTGAAGCATGCGATCACGATCGATCGTCTGAAGGACCTGCTGGAAAAGGAATTCAGCTAGTTACTTTCCTTTATTTTTCTTTTCGAACTCTTTGATCAGCTCTTCATCGGATTTTCCAAGATTGGAAATTGCGGCCTTTACATCGGCAGCATAATGACTGTCGGGATAAATTGAAAGAAACTTTTCGTAGATCTTTCTGGCTTTATCATCCTGGTTCAGGTATTGATCATACACAGTCGCTTCCATAAAATAGCATTCCTGGAGTAGCCGGTATTTCGGAAAATCTGAAATGATCTTTTCGTAATATCCGGCCGACTGAGGATACTGCTTGGTTGCTGTAGTGATCTCAGCAGCTTTGAACAGGTAGTCCGGTGCCAGTGAGTCATCAGGATACATCGAAGCATAATCATCGTATGCTTTTACTGCTTGTCCGGCAAGCACATTATTCAGCTGATCAGTGCGATGCATCTCCCCTTCTATCCGGAGGATCGAGTTATGAAGGGCTTCTTTCTGATCGGCCTTTTTCATTTCGATCTTTTCCTGCGTTTTGTCATCGTTCCCACAGGAGGCGAGCAATGCAAACGCAGCGATTACCAATAGCGATCTGTTCATATTATTTGTTCGGAAAACGCATTTTATAATTAACCTGTACCTTACCTTTTGCTATATCGTTCAGCTTGCCCTGGAGCAGCCTGCGGCGCAGCGGACTGATCCTGTCGGTAAACAGCTTCCCTTTGATATGATCATATTCATGCTGGACAACACGTGCTGCAAGGCCTTCAAATGTTTCTTCATGCTGCTTGAAATGTTCATCAAAATATCGGATGTGTACCTTCGGCTTACGCATTACATCTTCACGGATCTTCGGAATGCTCAGGCAGCCTTCATTGAATGCCCAGTCCTCACCCTTTTCCTCAATGATCTCCGCATTGATAAAAACTCTTCTGAAATTCTCAAGCTCCTTTCGCTGCTCCGGTGTAAATTCATCATCCTCTTCTTCTTCTTCCTCGTCGTCAGAAACAAATCCTTTTGTATCCACCACGAACAAATTGAGCGCTTTTCCAATCTGCGGCGCCGCAATTCCTACACCTCCCGAAGCGTACATGGTTTCAAACATATTTTTGATCAGCTCATCCAGCGCGGGATAATCTTTCGTTACCTTTTCTCCTACTTTCCGCAAGACCGGATCGCCGTATGCAACAATTGGTAAAATCATTATTAATTCCTATTTTTTGTTTTGACTTATTCCCCTATTCCTTTTCACTTTTCACTTTATCCCTTTTTTCTATTCATATAATCCTGCAGCAGAATGGTCGCGCTTATCTCGTCAACGAGTTCCTTATTCTGCCTGTCTTTCTTTTTCAAACCGCTATCGATCATTGTCTGAAAAGCAATTTTCGAAGTAAAACGCTCATCGAGCCGCTCCACCTTGATCTTCGGAAATGTACGCTTCAAATGAACCACAAATGGCTCTATGAAACGTGCGGAGTCAGACGGCTCATTATTCATACGCTTCGGTTCACCGACCACAATGCATTCAACACTTTCTTTCGAAAAATAATCTTTCAGAAATTCGATCAGGTCCTTCGAATGAACAGTGGTCAAACCGGTTGCGATGATCTGTGAAGGATCGCTCACTGCAAGGCCCACACGCTTGCTTCCGTAGTCGATCGCCATTAATCTCGCCATGCTGCAAAAGTAGTAAAAAAGACCATGCCTGTAAAGGTGCAACGAGGGCTTTTTATCTATATTTGCGTCAAACATACATCTTTATGCAACAGATCATTGAAGCGGCCTGGGAAAACCGGGAGCTACTGAAAGACGAAAAAACACAAAACACCATCCGGGAAGTGATAGAAATGCTGGATAAAGGTAAGCTGCGCGTTGCAGAGCCGAAAGGGAACGACTGGCAGGTAAATGAATGGGTGAAAAAAGCGGTTATTCTTTATTTCCCGATCCAGAAAATGGAAACGATCGAGGTCGGGATCTTTGAGTATCACGATAAAATGAAGCTGAAAACGAATTATGAAGCTCTCGGCGTAAGGGTTGTGCCAAACGCAGTTGCACGGTACGGCGCTTATCTTGCGAAAGGCGTCATCATGATGCCGAGCTACGTGAATATCGGGGGCTATGTTGACAGCGGGACAATGGTCGACACCTGGGCAACGGTTGGATCCTGTGCCCAGATCGGCAAAGATGTCCACCTGAGCGGAGGGGTCGGGATCGGCGGCGTGCTGGAACCTGTGCAGGCTGCGCCCGTGATCATAGAAGATGGCTGCTTCATCGGCTCACGCTGTATCGTTGTGGAAGGTGTACATGTCAGGAAAGAAGCCGTGCTTGGCGCTAACGTGGTCCTTACAAAATCGACGAAGATCATCGATGTGACCGGCCCATCTCCGGTTGAGTATAAAGGAATGGTTCCTGCCAGATCGGTTGTGATCCCGGGATCCTATACAAAGAAATTCGCTGCCGGTGAATTCCAGGTGCCTTGTGCATTGATCATCGGACAAAGAAAAGAGAGCACCGATCTTAAAACTTCTCTCAATAATGCATTGAGGGAATATGATGTAGCGGTATAATTCAGACGATAAACGAGATTGAAATTCCTTGTTCTTCAGACAGCATTCATTGGCGACGCAATACTTGCAACGGCGGTCGCTGAAAAGCTTCATGCAAAATATCCTGAAGCACAGATCGATATTTTGGTAAGAAAAGGAAATGAATCTCTCTTTGAAAGCCATCCTTACATTAAAAATATTTTCGCCTGGGATAAAAAGAACGGAAAGATCAGGAACCTTTTCCATGTTGCCGGCCTGGTCCGGAAGCAGCAATACGATCACCTGATCAATCTCCATCGCTTTGCAAGCTCGGGCATCATCACAGCGCTTTCGGGAGCTAAAAGTAAAAGGGGATTTGATAAGAATCCTTTGTCCTTCCTCTTCACCAAAAAGTATACGCATGAGATCGGCGGCGGGATGCACGAAGTTGAACGCAATCAGCAACTGATCGCCGATCTTACCGACGGGAAAGCAGCACAGCCGAAACTTTTCCCGGCAGCAGAGCACTATAAAACCGTAGAACAGTATAAGCAGGTCGAATACATTTGCATAGCTCCTACTTCCGTGTGGTTCACCAAACAGCTGCCGAAGGAAAAGTGGGTAGAGCTGTGTGATAAATTGAGGGGCGAATCCGCTATTTATCTTTTAGGAGCACCGGGGGATCATGCGGCATGCGAATGGATCGTGAACAAAAGCAAGAACAGCAAGGTCGTAAATCTTTGCGGAAAGCTTAATTTTCTTCAGTCGGCAGCGCTGATGAAAGACGCAAAGATGAATTACGTAAATGATTCCGCACCGATGCATATCGCTTCTGCCATGGATGCGGCAACTACCGCTGTCTATTGTTCAACCATTCCCGCATTTGGATTCGGGCCGCTTTCCTCCCGTTCGCGGATCGTGGAAACCAGGCTCCCTTTAAAATGCCGTCCCTGTGGTTTACATGGCCACAAAGCCTGTCCGCTTGGTCACTTCGAATGCGCAGTTTCTATAGAGATCAGCGATCTGCTAAATCCATAATTTTGTATCTTCGCAGTGCCTGTGCTGTTATTTGTATAGCCACAGATTCATAGATTTGTAACATTCGATTCGTTACTAGCAGATGACAACCATTATCGCAGCAGTATCAGATCCTGATTTATCATAAGAATCATGAAGGTCAGCGGTCCAATAATACACAGTATAAACACAGATTTGTAACATTCGATTCGTTACTAGTAGATGACAACCATTATCCCAGCAGTATCAGATCCTGATTTATCATAAGAATCATGAAGGTCAGCGGTCCAATAATACACAGTATAAACACAGATTTGTAACATTCGATTCGTTACTAGCAGATGACAACCATTATCGCAGCAGTATCAAATCCTGACTTATCATAAGAATCATGAAGATCAGCGGTCCAATAATACACAGTATAAACACAGATTTGTAACATTCGATTCGCTATTAGTAGATGACAACCATTGTCGCAGCAGTATCAGATCCTGATTTATCATAAGAATCATGAAGATCAGCGTTCCAATAATACACAGTATAAACACAGATTTGTAACATTCGATTCGTTACTAGTAGATGACAACCATTATCCCAGCAGTATCAGATCCTGATTTATCATAAGAATCATGAAGATCAGCGTTCCAATAATACACAATATAAACACAGATTTGTAGATTCGTAATATTTGTAAAGATTCATTATCCGTAAATGGAAGAAGAGATCAAAAATGCACTTGCCGTACTTCACAAAGGAGGCACCATTCTTTACCCGACAGATACGGTTTGGGGGATCGGCTGCGACGCAAGAAGCAAGGAGGCAGTGAATAAGATCTTCAAACTAAAGCAGCGTGCCGAATATAAGAGCATGGTGGTCCTGGTGTGTGACGAAAAGATGATCAACCGGTATGTAAAAGAGGTTCCCGCAGTCGCATGGGACCTTATCGAAGCAGCCGAAGAACCCCTGACGATCATTTACCCCGATGGAAGAATGCTTGCTGAAAATATCATCGCCGCCGATGGAAGTGTCGGGATCAGGATCGTGAAAGATGAGTTCTGCAAAAACCTCATTCATAAATTCGGGAAGCCCATCGTTTCTACTTCTGCAAATATCAGCGGAGAACCTGCGCCCAGCTCATTCCGGGACATCCGCCTGGACATCATGAATAAGGTCGATTATATTGTAAACCTCCGGCAGAAGGAAGTAAATAACACAAAGCCCTCGACAATTATCAAGATCGCGATGAACGGCGAAATTAAGATCATTAGAAAGTGATTAGGTGACTAGGTGACTAAGTGACTAAGTGATCAAGTGATTAAGTGATTAAGTGAAATTAAAATAAAAAAAAATGAAAAGTTTATACAACGCAGCGGACAACCAGGGAATAATCGACCGGATCAACAAGCTAAACCCGGAATCAAAAGGGCTTTGGGGCAAGATGAATGTCGCCCAAATGCTTGCACATGCCCGTAAGCCATTGCTAGCGGCATACGGAAATGAAAAAATGTCGAAAAGAGGACTGATCTCTTTCCTCTTTGGAAAAATGGCAAAAAAGAACCTGATCACGAAAGATCAGCCTTTTTCAAAAGGCCTTCCGACCGATAAAAAATTCGTGGTGGTCAACCCGGAGAGCTTTGAAAAAGAAAAAGCGGCTTTGATCGAAAGCGTAAAAGAATTTGCAGCAAAAGGCCCGGCGGCAATAACAAAGGAGCCGCATGGCTTTTTCGGCTCGCTGAGTCCGGAGGAATGGGACAAGCTTCAATTCAAGCACCTGGATCACCATTTGAGCCAATTCGGCGTTTAGAGCAGCAGCTCCCGGAGTTCTCCGACCGAGTTAGCTGTATATGCAGGTCCTGCGTTCGAAATATCCTCTGCGGTACCGAATCCGTACGTCAGACCGATCGTTGAGATCCCATTCTGCTTTCCGGCGAGAACATCGAAAGCAGTATCTCCGATCATGACCACTTTTTCATGAACATGATCTTCCCTGGAATCAAGGATGCGCCGGATCATAATGTCTTTTGTGATGTCGTTTCTGTCAACAGCAACACCATGAACTAATGTGAACAGGTGCTTCAGCTTGAAGTGCTCAAGGATCCGCTCCGCATAAGGCTGCGGCTTGTAAGTTGCGACAAACAATGTGCGTCCTCCTGCTTTCAGCTCATTGAGCATTTCCGGGATCCCTTCATACACATCATTCTCGAACAATCCGGTAGTCCCATAATATTCACGGAAGTGCCGGACCGTTTCCCATATTTTTTCCTCCTCCTTAAAAAAGTGCTTACGGATGGAATCCTGCAGCGGCGGTCCCACAAAGGAATCCAGTATCGAATCATCGATACCTGAGTGATCCATTTTTTGCAGCGCATAGCGAAATCCATTTTTCAGACCTTCGATGGGATTGCTGATCGTTCCGTCAAGATCAAAGATCAGGTGGTCAAAATGCATATTCATAACAATAAAACGATTTGCTTTTAAATGTAGGATTATTTCGGGTGCCGCCGTAAAAAAATTAAATTTGCGCTGTGAAAACAAAGCTTACGCATCCAATATTCAAGATTGTTTCCGATTGCGCCGATGATGCCGGTCTTCGCGCCTACGTGATCGGCGGCTGGGTCCGGGATCAATACCTGGGCCGTCCTTGCAAGGACATCGACATTGTTGCTATTGGAAGCGGTATCGAACTGGCAAAAAAGGTTTCAGGGAAGCTGGGCGACAAATACAATGTGAATGTATACAAGAACTTCGGAACGGCGCAGATCGTTTACGAAGATTATGATATTGAATTTGTCGGAGCGAGGAAAGAATCTTATCGTTCCGAAAGCCGCAATCCGGTTGTGGAGGATGGCACGCTGGAGGATGATCAGAACAGGCGGGATTTTACCATCAATGCAATGGCGGTTTCACTGAATTCACAAAGCTTTGGAGAAGTGCTGGATCCGTTCGGCGGACTAAAAGATCTGGAAGCGGGTATCCTCCGCACACCGCTGGATCCGGATGTTACCTATTCCGATGATCCGCTGAGAATGATGCGTGCGATCCGGTTTGCCACGCAGTTGAATTTTACCATCGAGAAAGGATCTCTTCAAAGCATCAGCAGGAACATAGAACGCATCAGGATCGTTTCGAAAGAGCGCATCACCGACGAGCTGAATAAGATCATCCTCTCCTCACGGCCATCGGTAGGATTTAAATTGTTATTCGATACCGGGCTGCTGAAAATTATTTTTCCGGAAATGGTCGCGCTTTACGGTGTTGAAACCCGGGAAGGCAAATCACACAAAGACAATTTTTATCATACACTTGAAGTGCTGGATAATATCTGCCGTACAACTGACGACCTTTGGCTGCGCTGGGCCGCAATCCTGCACGACATTGCGAAGCCTGCAACGAAGCGGTTTGAGCCGGAACATGGCTGGACCTTTCACGGTCATGAAGACAAAGGCTCCCGCATGGTGCCTAAAATATTTACCGCTCTGAAGCTTCCGCTTAATGAGAAAATGAAATATGTGCAGAAGCTCGTTTTGCTTCACCTGCGGCCGATCGTTCTCGCCAAAAGCGAGGTAACTGACAGCGCCGTGAGGAGATTGCTCTTTGAAGCAGGTGACGATATCGATGATCTGATGAAGCTTTGCGAAGCCGACATTACCTCGAAAAATGAATACAAGGTTCAGAAATACCTGAAGAATTTTGAGCTGGTCCGGCAGAAATTAAAAGAAGTCGAAGAAAAAGACCATATCCGCAATTGGCAGCCGCCTGTTTCCGGTGAAGACATCATGAAGCTGTTTAATATTCCGGCGAGCCGCGAGGTCGGGATCATCAAAAATGCGATCCGGGAAGCGATCCTGGATGGTGTGATCCCTAACGACCGCGAACAGGCCATGCAGCTTGTACTCCTGGAGGGAAAAAAACTCGGACTGGACGTCGTTTAATTCCTTTTTCGGGGATAGTATTTTTAGCCGTATTTTCTTACTTTTGTCAGCATAAACCGCGCTCTAAACTATCACTATTAATATGGCACTTTACCGTTTCCGGGTTTCCTTTGAGGACAATGAAGATATCAACCGCGAAATAGAGATCAAATCGGTCCAGAATTTTGAGGATTTCCATCATATCATCCTTCAGTCCATTGGTTTCGATAACCAGCATGATGCTTCTTTTTTTATCAGTGATGATTTCTGGAGAAAAGGCGATGAGATCGGCCTGCGTCCGTTGGACCAGGAGGAGATCGAACGGAGAAAACGTTATGATCTGCCGGTCAAAAAGGTGATGGCTAAGTGCAAGCTTGCCTCGATGATAGACGATCCGCACCAGAAATTTGTTTATGTCTATGATCCGAAAGTGGGCTGGACATTCCTAGTGGAGCTCGTTAAGATCCTGCTTGACGATCCGAAAGGCACTTTCCCGAAATGCGTAAAGACAGCCGGCGAAGCACCAAAGCAATACAAATCGGCCGCAGTAGTACCGGTCGCCGATGAGGATGATGAGCTGGAAGAAGAGGAACCGCATCATGATGATGAAGCTTATTCCGACAAGCACGATGACGATGAAACCTCTCTGCTGGAAGGAGAAGAAGGAGATGAGGAACAGGAAGAAGAGGCGGAAGAGGATCACAGCTCCGACGAAGAACATCCCGAAGGCTACGAGGAAGATTAAATTATAACCCGCTGGTATGCCAGCAAACTGATGCCGGTCAAAACCCTTATTGTTATTGCAGGACCAACGGCTGTTGGCAAAACGGCCCTGAGTATTGCTATCGCAAAAGAACTTCGTGCACCCATCGTATCCGCCGATTCCAGGCAGTTTTTCAAAGAATTGAGCATCGGAACCGCTAAGCCTTCAAAAGAGGAAATGCAGGGTGTTCCTCATTACATGATCGACTCCCACTCCATTACAGAAGAATACAACGTAGGCAAATATGAATCAGAAGTAATTCCGCTCCTGGATGATCTGTTCAGAGAAAATGATCAGGTCATTCTTACCGGCGGCTCAGGATTATACATCGACGCTGTCTGCAAAGGCCTTGATGAGCTTCCGGAAGCTGATCCCGGAACGCGGAATAAGATTGCAGAAATTCTCGCGGCTGAAGGAATTGAAGGTTTGCAGAAGCTGTTAGAAAAGCTGGATCCTGAATATTACGGGAAAGTGGATCTGAATAATCCTCAGCGGCTGAGCCGTGCGCTGGAGGTTTGCATCAGCAGCGGAAAAGCATACAGCAGCTTACGAAAAGGAAGTCGAAAAAAAAGAAATTTTGAGATCGTTAAGATCGGTTTGAATATGGATCGCGCTGAGCTTTACCGCCGGATCGACCGCAGGGTGGATGAAATGATGAAGGCCGGACTGCTGAATGAGGTCAGGTCACTTTATGAAAACCGGGCGGCAAATGCGCTTCAGACGGTCGGATACAAAGATCTGTTCGATCACATCGACGGCAAAAGTGATCTCAGCAGCGCAATTGATCAGATCAAGCAGAACACCCGGAATTTTGCAAAGCGACAGCTTACCTGGTTCAGGAGAGACGGAGAAATAAAATGGTTCGAACCGGGAGAAAAAGAGAATATTTTAGCTTACATACAGCAGCGAATACGTGTTTAAAACCATCAGTCAATATCGCTACCTCGATAAAACGATCCTCAATGTAATTACCGTTGAGTTTTTTGTCCAGCTCATCAACGTCCTGTTTGTTGCGATCCTTCCGCTTTACATGAAGAAGCAGGGTTATACGGATGCGGAATATGCACATTTCACATCCTATCGCTATTTCGGTATGCTTGCGCTGGCGCTGTTCCTGGGAATGTATATCAAAGGGCGCAGGATCCTGCCGATGATCTATGTTGCCTCCGTCGGTGTTCCTTTATTCGCGGTGCTGATCATCCTGGGCGTACACTTCCACTCTACCCTGCTGATCCTCACCTCGCACCTGCTTTGGGGAACCGCTTATACATTCATCCAGATCCCGATCCTTCCTTATATCATGCGGAATGCTCCGAAAGAGCAGCAAACGCTTTCTATAACATTGAATTTTGCGACCTGGAGCATCGCGACCATTACAGGAAGCTTTCTTGTAGCGTTGCTGAACGGGATCAACCCTGTGATCTTCAGCGAGCGAAATCTTCTTTTTTCCATTTCGCTGATCTGCTTTTCCGGAGCTTATTTCGCATTCAAAATGAAACGGGATGAGTATATCCCCGAAATGATCGAAAAGCGAAGCTATCTGAAAGAATACGATTGGACAATTATTATGAGAGCCCTGGTGCCGACGACGATCATCGCGATCGGTGCGGGATTCACGATTCCGTTCATGAGCCTGTTCTTTTCAAATGTTCACAACATGAGCACATCGGTGTTTTCGGCGCTGAATACGATCACCGCAATATTGGTCACCATCGTCGCCATGTATATTCCGAAAGCAAAAGAGCGGTTTGGCTATGCGAGAGTAGTTCCTACAACGCAATCGTTTGCCATTGCATGCCTCGTAATTATGGCAACGACGCAATATTACAGCACACTTACATTTTCGGTATACGTCGCTGCGCTGTTTTATTTACTTCGCCAGCCCTTAATGAGCGCGGCGGTGCCAATGACTTCCGAGATCACGATGAAATATGTCGGTGAAGGGAACCGGGAAATGGTCAGCGCATTAACCTCCGCGATCTGGTCGGGAACCGCCTATTTCAGCGCGGTCGGATTCGGGATCCTGCGGCATCTGAACGTCGCCTATGTAAATATTTTCTGGATCACTGCCGGAATGTACATTGTCGGCGTGATCTTATATACGATGCTCATCAAGGATTTTCATGTCCGTGAAAAAAAAGGACTGATCGATTAGACCAGCCCTTTTTTCGAAAATATTAAATTCCGGAATCAATTATTACATCCACTCGTTGCTTGGCTGCATCAGCGCAACACGATTGCCTTCGGTATCGGTGAATGAAATATACGTTCCGTATCCGGGAATATTCATCGGTTCACCCAATGCTTTTCCGCCGGCTTTTTCAAGACGCCTGACGGCATTTTTCAGATTGTCGGTTGCAAGCACCAGGTTAGGTGTTTCAGCATTCGGGCTTTTTGGAAAAAAACCGCCGTTGATCCTGCCTTTCTCTTTCGGATGGCCCTTTTTATCAGCTTCCGAAGTTCCGGCTAGCACATAAGCACCCATCTCAGATCCGAGGATATTCATGTTCCATCCAAATGCCTGTGAGTAAAATTTCGCTACACGTTTTGCATCGGTATAAGGCATCTCAAAATGAACCACAGAACTCATTTTGCTGCCGGATGATTTTTTCACCTGCTTTTTTGCTGCAACTTTCTTTGCCGCTTTTTTTACTACTTTTTTAGCCGTTTTTGCTTTTTTTGCCATGTTTTTGTTGAGTTAGAGTTTGAGTGAGTTATGAGTGATAAGTTATAAGTGAGGAGTGAAAAGTGGAAAGTTATGAGTGATAAGTGATAAGTTATAAGTTATAAGTAGGTAGCTCCGGCAATAACCTATAACTCATAATTTATAACTTCTTCAAGTTCTTTTCTCAGCATATTCAGCGCTGCGTGAGCCGTTTTCTGGATATTTCGCTGCCGGTCGTTGCCGAACATAAACTTTTCCGAAATAACTTTATCCGGTGTTGCAACAGCGATCCAAACCGTTCCAACCGGCTTTTCTTCTGTTCCGCCACCCGGACCGGCAATTCCACTCGCCGATATGGAGTAATCCGTTTTATATCTTTCCCGGATCGCTTTCGCCATCTGTTCTACTACCGGCTGACTCACCGCGCCGTGCTTAATGATCACATCATGGGGAACACCCAGCTCGCTTTCCTTTATTTCATATGCATACGAAATAACCGAGCCAATGTAATAAGCGGAGCTGCCTGCAACTTTTGTGATCAAATGAGAAATGTATCCTCCCGTGCAGCTTTCAGCGGTAGAGAGCGTCTTTTTTCCGGAGAGCAGCAGCTTGCCGACGATCTGCTCAAGGCTTTCCTTTTCCTCACCGTAGATCTCATAACCGTAGATGTATTGTGAAATGATCGGTTGCAGCTCAGCGATCTTCTTTTCTACATTCTCTTTCAGAGCGGCTTCACTTTCACCTTTTGTGCTCAGTCGCAACCGGACCATTCCCGGTGAAGGCAGGTATGCAAGCTTGATATTTACAGAAGCAAGACTGTCTTCCCATGCGGAGATCATTTCCGACAGGGTCGACTCCCCTATTCCCTGTGTCAATACTGTTTTATGGTAAATATGCGGGAATTTGAACCGCTGCTTTAGCTTCGGAATTACCTGTTCCGACATCAACGCTTTCATTTCATAAGGAACTCCGGGCATTGAAACGAATATTTTTCCATCCACATCGAACCACATGCCGGGCGCAGTTCCCTTATAATTGTGAAGCACTTCGCAGATCGCAGGCACTTCCGCCTGCAGCCGGTTGATCGGAGTAACCTCCTTGCCGAATGTTCTGAAAATGTTCGCTACGTCCTGGTAAGCTCCTTCATCGAAGCGCATCATGGTATTGAAATATTCGCAAAGTGTCTTTTTGGTAATGTCATCCTTTGTAGGACCGAGGCCGCCGGTGATCAGGATGATATCGGCACGTCCCTTCGCTTCATCAAGCGCTTTCAGAATATGCTCCCGGTCGTCCGACACGGAAGAAATCTGCTTAACACTCATGCCGTTCAAATTTAGCAGCTGTGCAATGAAGGCTGAGTTCGTATCCACGATCTGCCCGATCAGGATCTCATCGCCAATTGTAATAATCTCTACATGCATAATTAATCAATGCGCAAGGTTTTCATATTATGAGATTGCTTCGTTGCAGTCGCAATGATGCGCTGCAAATATTCTTCGTCACTTCATCACCTAGTTACCTAGTTGCCTAATTACCTAGTTACCTAATCACCTGGTCACCTATTTAACGATCTTCATTTCATCCAGCAGGTAACCAGCGCCGGCAAACTTATCGATCACGAACAAGGTAAACCGGACATCCAGCACAATATTCCTGACCTGGTTTGGATCATACATGATGTCGCTCATGGTTCCTTCCCAGTTCCGGTCAAAGTTCGTTCCGATCAGCTGTCCGTCCCCATTGAAAACAGGACTTCCCGAGTTGCCGCCCGTTGTGTGATTGCTCGCACAGAAGGCGACCGGCAGCTCACCGTTCTTATTGGCATACTGGCCATAATCTTTGTTGTTGAACAGCTCCTTCAGCTTTGGTGAAACCATGAATTCCTCCACTGCCGGATTTTCTTTTTCCATCACACCGTTCAATGTGGTATAGTAATCGTAATGGACCCCGTCTTTAGGATCATATCCGTTTACCTTTCCATAAGCTACACGCAGCGTACTATTTGCATCCGGATAATACTTTTTGTCCGGGAGCAATTCACGCATCGCCTTCATGTAAGTACGGTTCAGGCTGGTGATCTTAGCATCCAGGTCCATCCACTTCGGAAGCACCTCTTTTGTGTATTTGTCCATACAGGAATTCATCAGCAGGAACATGGGATCCTTTCCGAGCTTCTTGTAATTTTTTCCGGGATCAGCAAGCAGCTCCATTACTTTATCCTGTGAAGTAAAGATTGTTTTGGAATACAGCTCGTGTGCATACTTTTTGAAATCGCCCTTGTACTTTTTTTCGATCATCGCAAAAATAGCAGGCTGCTGTGATTTATCGATATTTGAAGTGTACATCTTCAGCATTGCAGCACAGATCTTTTCATCGGTTGCTGCATTGTAGTCCTTGTAAAAAGCGGCAAGGTCCACTTTTGCTTTATCGATATCCTTCTGAAGGTCTGAAACCGGCTTTCCTTCTTTCAATCCGTTCAAGATGTTATACAGCATGCTTGCAGCATTCAGAGCTTCAATTCCGACCAGGGCCTCTCCGTGATAATCACGCTGCTTTCCTACGACTGACAATTCTGAATACAGCTTTTCAAACTGCGGGAACAGGTCGCCGTATTTTGATTTTGCATCATCATCCGTATTTACTCTGAGCAAAAAATCCTGTTCGAATAATTTTTTCCTTCCAATTGCATCCGCTTTCTTAAGACCTTTTCGTTCTCCGTCCCATTTCTTCCAGTAATTTGCCAGTCCGGCATATTTTGCTGAATACTGAATGCGAACCTTATCGCTTGCTTTCATGTCCTCGTCCCAGATCTTCAATCGCTCATTACGGATCGCTACCCTTGCAGGATCACTTTCATTCATGATGATGTTCACCGCATAGGAAGTCAGGTACTCGGTTGTCCGCCCCGGAAAGCCATACACCATTGTAAAATCTCCTTCCTGAACTCCTTTGATCGAGATCGGGATCACATATTTCGGTTTATAAGGAACATTTTCTTTTGAATATTCCGCAGGCTTGTTGTCCTTATCGGCGTAGATCCTGAAGATGGAAAAATCGCCGGTATGCCGCGGCCAAACCCAATTATCCGTATCGCCGCCGAATTTTCCGATGGACGATGGCGGCGCACCGACCAAACGCACATCCTTAAATGTTTCCGTCACGAACATATAATATTCGTTGCCGTAAAAAAACGGGCGGATGTATGCGCCGTAGTGTGTGCCTGTGATCGCATCCTTGCAAATCGAAA
Organism: Bacteroidia bacterium; assembly: GCA_045805205.1. Classification (GTDB taxonomy): domain Bacteria; phylum Bacteroidota; class Bacteroidia; order 2-12-FULL-35-15; family 2-12-FULL-35-15; genus 2-12-FULL-35-15. The sequence goes on from JBJMLR010000005.1 coordinate 440,665, forward strand.
GGCTCGCTTCATTCACCTTTTTTTCACGATCTGCATCGCTCATTCCCGCAGTGACATTTGCCAGCACTTTTTGAGTGACGTCTTCCATGCGGATAATAATGGTAGCTGTTAAACCGGGACACACCAGTTCCTCACTGGAATTTTTCGCCCAGAAACCGTTTGTAAGAAGATCGTTCTCCACGGTGCTGTGCGCCTGGATCTGTCCATAGCCGCAATGATGGTTGGTGAACATCAAACCTTTGTCGGAAATGATCTCCGCTGTACAGCCGCCGCCAAACTGGACAATCGCGTCTTTCAGGCTTGATTTGTTGATGCTGTAAATATCCTCAGCAGAAAGCCTGAGGCCTTTGCTTTGCATATCGGCTTCGTTCATGGCTTTCAGAAAAAGCGGAAGCCACATGCCTTCATCGGCCCGGATCGTAAAATGAAATGAAAATTGGAGAAGGAGTAAGAACGAGAGAGACTTTTTGAACATAAAATAAAATTATTGCTTGATGATTTTTTTATCGAATACTCCGGACGCCGTGGTGATCTTCATAATGTAGGTCCCTTTGGAAAGACCGTCGGTACCGGGAAGGCGAAGTGTATACTTTTGTCCCGCTGAAAAATGAAACTCCTGGAACAGCACTTTTCTTCCGGTCACATCGTAAAGCTCGCATTGCGCAGTTTGCTGGTGAATGGAATAATAGCTGATGTAGAATTCCTCAGTAAAAGGATTCGGAAAAACCGAAACGTCTTCTGACAAAGGAGCAACCGGATTTACCGACAAAACAAAACCAAGAATGGAATCTGCTTTACAAAAATCCGGGATGCCGAATCCTTTGATGGAATCCGGTGCAGCAGCCTGTGTTGCGCTGGCCTGGATCGCGTAGATCAGCTCTATAACGGTTGCCGAGGGATTCGCCTGCCAGAGACAAGCTACGGAACCTGCGGTGAGCGGAGAAGAAAATGAAGTACCGCCTGTTGTCGCTACTCCTCCCCAATCAGAAGCAACCGTTGCCTGAACACCACGTGCACACGTATTCGGCTTGATCCGGCCGTCGTAGGTCAGACCACGGCTGCTGAAGCCTGCAATGGCTCCTGCCGAGTCAACAGCTCCGACTGTCAGAACGCTGTCCGCATCGGCCGGCGCAGTGATCTTGAACCAGGGAGGTCCGCCTGCATTTCCGGCGCTGCTGGAAACAAAAATTCCTTTGCTGGCGGCCCAATCAGCTGCATTGGTAACGATGGTCGTATTGCCATCCATGTCAGAATAATAGTGATCACCGATCCCGCTGTCGAATTTCGAATAACCAAGTGATGAGTTGATAATATCAGCTCCTACGCTATCCGCAAATTCAGCTCCGTGCAGCCAGTTTACTTCTTCCTGCAATGTTTCTGAATACGCATTCTCCGTCCGGATCAGCCAGAAATGCGCTTTGGGTGCAGTTCCAACCAGCTGTCCCGGAAGAAAGCCTGCCATGCAGGAAAGCACGTTCATGCCATGCGGATAATCTTCAAACACCATCGTATCGCCGGTTACCATATCGCGGCAGCCCAGGATCTGGTTGTTTGTTCTCATGCTATCGAACGCAGGCAATGAATCAACTTTCCAGAATCCTGCATCCAGAACGGCAATCGTCATTCCCTGGCCAAGAAAACCGCTGTTGTGCATACAGTCGGTACCAAGCTGATGCACCTGGAAATAGCTTTGTCCATAAGGAAGCGGACCGGAAACACGGTCGTTCGCCGGAGCAGCAGAAGAAGACGCTGCCGTCACTTTTTCAAGATCAAATTTTGAAGGTACGGTCTTCGGAAGATTCGGATCGGCAGTGAGAATTACTTCTTTCACAAACGTCAGCTGACGGATCTGTTCGATCTTGCTAATATCACGGGTGCTGATGCTAAGTGCATTCATCCAGCGGGAAGTTTTTCCAGTATTCACTCCGAGTGCTTTCACCGCGTTGACGTATGACGCGTTGACAGGGAGATCGCTCATGTCAACAGAAATGTGCTGCCTGGCTCTTCTTTCAATTGCTTTCGCAGAAAGGAACTCGCCGGGTCTATTGACGGAATAAGGAGAATGTGCCTTATCGGTAAATTTTACCAGGTATTGGCGATCTGCTTGTGAGAAGCACAATTGTGCTGCAAAGCAAAAAATAAGAAGTGAGAAATTTTTCATAGATTATTCAGTTCCGGAAGAATTATAAATGTATGTGTATTGGAAGCCTTTCGTTACACGGCTCATGATGGGCTTCGCATTAAATGCAATGAGCGAATCGGTGCCGAACGGAAACAAAGTGGTATTGGCCCAATCAGGATTTGGCTGTGATTCCACATGAATCCCCTGCTTGTAGACCATTCCTGTCCGCCGCGCATATTTTTCAATGAAAAAATCCTTTGAGATAAGTGTTTCTGAATTCTGCTGGTTGACCTGCAGCACAGAGTCGAAAGCATTGCCACCGATCGTGCGCGGCTGATCAAAGAACAAATAGCTGTAGGTAAGTCCGCCATTTGTATTTTGTGCATTACCGTTCCACTCCTGCCCTTTTTTTACCGGGAAGGCAAGCTTAACGTAGCGAACGTTCTCTTCCACTTTTTCCGCGGTTGTTGCCAGGCGGTTTGCGGCCCATACATCTTTTATGGTCCAGGGCATTGCATTGTAAGGAACGGAAGCGCTGTAGTTTTTGATATATCGCTCAAGGCGAAGCGTTGCACGACCTTGTGCATCATTGTAAACCGATTGAATTTTTTCCTTGATCTGGAATTTAAACGTATCGATACTGGAGGTGAAATCATCGTAATAGAATGAATCTACATCATAGATCACAAACTTTCCGACTTTTTCGGGAAAATAATCATAACCCAGATCTACCGGAGGATCTTTTTCCTTTTTACAGGAAAATCCGGCCAGGATAAGGCTGAAAAAAAAGAAGCTGGTGACTTTTTTCATTCACCAGCTAAGTTACGGATTATTGTTAAAATGTGCAGATTTCCGAAGGACAGATGTGCAGATTAAAGGTAAAAGTCGATAATGTGCAGATTTCTGGTGTGCAGATGTGCAGCTGCAGATCAAAATAAAAGCAGATCTTACAGAGGAAAACGGTTTCTTTCGATGATCCCGCCACCTACAAGATCGTCGCCTTCGTAGAATACAGCTGACTGGCCCGGAGCGATCGCGGAAACCGTTCCATTAAACAGTACTTCCAGCTTATCACCTTTGTGGCTGACATGAGCCATTTTTCCCGGATCTTTATAACGGATCCGGGTAAGTGCCTCGAAATTATCCGGCAGCGACGCATATTTGATCAGGTTGTATTTGCCAACCGTCATTTGCTGTTCTTCAAGATCTTCTTTCGTACCGAGAACGACCGTATTTGATTCCGGAACGATCTCCAGCACATGAAGCGGCTCTCCCACTGCGATCTCTAATCCTTTGCGCTGACCGATCGTGTAAAACGGAAATCCTTTGTGCTTACCCAGCACCTTTCCCGTCCGGTCAACAAAATTGCCTCCATTCACGCGCTCTTCCAGTCCGTCTACTTTCCGTTTCAGGAACCCGCGGTAATCATTGTCAGGCACAAAACAGATCTCATAGCTCTCACTTTTTGCGGCGAGGTCCTTATATCCATTATCGATCGCCATTTGCCTGATCTCCGATTTACGGAAGTCCTGCAAAGGAAAGATGGTGCGTTTCAGACTTTCCTGTGTGAGTCCCCACAGCACATACGACTGATCTTTATTGGTATCCAGTCCGCGTGAAACCACGTACCGGTCATTTTCCCGGCGGATCCGCGCGTAGTGGCCGGTAGCGATAAATTCGCAATCCAGCATGTCGGCACGCTTTAGCAGCGCCTCCCATTTGATATGCGTGTTGCACAGTACACATGGATTCGGCGTTCTACCGGCGAGGTATTCGTCAACAAAGTTATCAATGATATAGTTCCCGAATTCCTGGCGGATATCGAGGATCATGTGCGGAAAGCCCAGGTTTACCGCGAGCATTCTTGCATCGTTGATCGAATCGAGGCTACAGCAGCCTGTCTCTTTGCTTGAACCTCCGGAAGAAGCATAGTCCCATGTTTTCATGGTGATCCCGACGACTTCATATCCTTGTTCATGCAATAACAAAGCAGCGATGGAACTATCAATTCCACCGCTCATTGCCAATAGTACTTTTCCTTTTTTGCTCATTCTTTAATTCTCCGGATGATAATTCTGATCATAGAAATCCTTGTTCTCATATTGTTCAGAATTCTTCTTCTCCTTCTCCATTTGTTCTTTTGTGATGGTATCCGAGCCCTTATCGGTTGAATCTACCATTCTACCTGCCAGGTAGGTATCTTTTCGCTTCACGGTTACACCATCTTCCTGGTAATACACCCAAACGCCTTCTTTCACATCGTTCTTATAAACACCCTGCGCATCTATTTTTCCGTTTGGCTGATAATAGGTCACCTTTCCTTCGAGCTTGTCGGCGACATACTGACCACTGTATTTCATTGTTCCGCTTTCAAAATACTTTTTACACGGACCGTCCAGCTTGCCATTCTTCCAGATCTTCTCTTCCGAAACCTGGCCGTTCGCATAAAATACTTTGCAGGAACCATTTTTAATTCCTCCGGTATAGTTTTCCTCCGAGATCAGCTTGAACTCTTCTCCGCCATAAAACTTCCAGGTGCTGTCCTTCTTTTCATTCACGTATTTTCCTTCCCCGATCAGGTTGCCGCCGGCATCATACATTTTTGTCCGCGCAACCGTACCGTTCTTTGAAAAAACCGATTTCGACCAGGGAATTCCGGTGTCATAATAATAGGTAAACAGGCCTACCGGAATATTGTTCTCAAAGTTGCCTTCATAGATCTTCTTCTGATTTTCGTCCAGCTTGATCCAATGTCCTTGTTTTTTGCCAGAAGCATCCGTCTTATTGGTCACTTCCTGGGCATAAAGTACCGAAGAGAGGCAGATTCCGGCAGCAGTGATAAATTTGATCAGGTTCATAGGCTGTTTGTATTATCCGCCAAAACCCTGGGGTGGCGGCGGTTAGGTTTAAACTGTAACGTAAAAACGACGGTTTGTTACATGATAACCTGTTAATTACTGCAAAATTACGAATTTTTGAGGTGGGAAGCCAAAAATCAGGCCATGACGGATGAAAGTTCAAAGGGAAAAGGAAAAAGGAAATGGGGGAAAGATCCTACAGTTTATTGTATAGCTCCCGCAGACCTTCTACAAAAGTGCTCCAGAGAAAGCGGTGCTTTTCGGAAATCGTATTCCGGGTGAATTCTGCTTCACGGGAATTCGCGTAAAAATCGACGATCGCATCAGCAATGGAAAGAGCTGAAAGATCCGTCACATAACCGACCTTTTTGTCCGGAACTATTTCGGGTAAACCGCCCACATTCGTCACCAGCATCGGCTTTTCAAAATGGTAGGCGATTTGGGTCACTCCGCTTTGGGTGGCAGTACGGTAAGGCTGGGTAACCATATCGGAAGCACAGAAATAGTATTTTACGTCTTCCGACGGAATGTATTCAGTTCTCAGAATAATGTTTTGCTCTAACCCGTTTTTACGGATGATCTCATTGTACGGGGCCGCATCTTCATAATATTCTCCCGCAACGATCAGTTTTACTCCCAGCGCCTTTACTCTTGCATCGGCCATTGCTTCCAGCAGGAGATCGAGCCCCTTGTACTTACGGATAAATCCGAAAAAGAGAAGGTATTTTCCTGCCGGATCCAATCCCAGCTTTTTAACGGCTGCCTCTTTCCCAACCTTTTCTCCAAAAATGTCATAGATAGGATGAGGCAAAAAAGCTTTGTTCGGGTTGGAAGTAAACTCGGAAAGATCATTTAATACGGAACGCGACAGTGCGATAAAACCGCCGCATTGCTTCAGAAAATAATTCGTGAATGGCCTGTCCCCGGGACGTTTTTCATGCGGGATCACATTGTCCGTAATTGCGATTACTTTAATATCCGTTCCTTTTTTTATGCGCTTTGCAATGGTTCCGAGACTTGGCCCCATAAACGGAAGCCAGAAGCGGAAAATCACAAGATCCGGAGCTTCTTTTCTTATCTGTCGGGCGGTGGACCACCAGCTGAAAGGATTTACGGAATTAATTTTCGTTTCGATAATGAGGTCCCCGGGTCCCGTTCCGGTATCATACTGTGTTTTACCGGGAAACAGAAAGCCCGGATACTGAAGCGAAAAGGAAATGATCTTCGTCTCAATTCCCGCCTGGTTCATTGCCCGGCACAATGCTTCATTGAAATTGGCAATCCCACCCCGTAAGGGAAAGGCTGGTCCGACAATGATCGCGGTTTGTTTTTGATCGGGCATACGGACAAAGATAGAAGAAATTTACCGGTAATAAACCTCTGCGACCGTCCCCCATTTACCTCCTTTAACACGTCTGTTTTTTGCTACATTTGTTACTCAATAAAAAAACAAAACAGAAATGAAGAAATTCCTTCTCGTATTCGGAACGGCTATCGCGATCGCATCCTGCGGCGGCGACAAAAAGGCCGATGAAAATGATAACAAGGCCATCCGTGACAGTGTTCAAACCTATCTTGATGGCTACAATAAAAAATACCAGGAGCTCAACATCGTCGCTAATGAGACTTCCTGGAAATCGCAAACCCATATCGTAGAAGGCGATACGATGAATGCGCACGAAAACAACCTGGCGCAGGAAGAATATGCAAAATACAGCGGAAGCACCGAGAACATTGAAACCGCAAAAAGATACCTGGCTATGTCCGATAAGCTTACGGAGCTCCAGGTAAAACAATTGAAATGCATCTTATATAATGCAGCCAATAACCCGGAAACATTGAAGGATGTCGTTTCCCAACGCATCAAAGCGGAAACAAAGCAAACCGAAAAATTATTCGGATTCGATTTCAAATACAATGGAAAATCGGTTTCTGCAAATGATATTGATGGCGCACTTGCAAATGAGAAGGATCTTAAAAAACGCCGCGCCTGGTGGGAAGCCAGTAAGGAAGTAGGAAAAGGCCTTAAAGACGGATTGGTAAACCTGCGCGATCTGCGAAACAAAACTGTTCAGGGATTAGGATATAAAGACTACTTTGAGTACCAGGTTTCAGACTATGGAATGACCACCCAGGAAATGATCGATATGCTTCAGAAATTCAACAAGGAGCTTTATCCGTTGTTCCGTGAGCTGCATACATATGCACGCTATGAGTTCGCGAAAAAATACGGTGTAAAAGAAGTTCCTGATATGCTTCCTGCTGACTGGCTGCCGAACCGGTGGGGACAGGATTGGAGCTCACTGGTGGATGTGAAGGGAGTGAACCTCGACAGTGCTTTGAAAACAAAAGATGCTGAATGGATCGTGAAACAAGGCGAACGTTTTTATGTGAGCATCGGTTTTCCTGAGCTGCCAAAGACATTCTGGGAAAAATCGGATCTCTACCCTGCTCCGAAAGGTGCAAATTATAAAAAGAACAACCACGCTTCCGCATGGCACATGGATTATGACCAGGATGTTCGCTCGCTCATGAGCGTTGAGCCAAACAGCGAATGGTATGAAACCGCACATCATGAGCTTGGACATATCTACTATTATCTGTCGTATAGCAATCCAGATGTTCCGATCGTTCTTCGCCAGGGCGCTAACCGCGCGTATCATGAAGCATTGGGAAGCATGATGGGAATGGCTGCCATGCAGAAACCGTTCATGGAAAACTTGAACCTGATCCCGAAAGACAGCAAGTCGGATGAAATGCAAACTTTATTGAAGGAAGCACTGAATTATGTGGTGTTCATCCCATGGAGCACAGGAACCATGAGCATGTGGGAACATGATTTCTATTCGAACAATCTGCCTGCTGACCAGATGAATAAACGCTGGTGGGAATATGCAGCGAAATACCAGGGAATTGTTCCTCCCACCGATCGCGGTGAAGAATATTGCGATGCTGCGACAAAAACACACATCAATGATGATGCGGCGCAGTATTATGATTATGCATTATCGTTCGTGCTACTGTTCCAGGTACATGATCATATCGCAAAAGAGATCCTTCACCAGGATCCGCACAAAACAAATTACTATGGCAATAAGGAAGTCGGGAAATTCATCAGCGAGATCATGAAGCCGGGTGCAAGCGCCGACTGGAGAAAGCTGCTGAAAGATAAGACAGGCAGCGACCTGAGCGCAAAAGCGATGCTCGATTACTTTGCTCCGCTTATGGATTATCTGAAAGAAGTGAACAAAGGAAGAAAGTATACTTTGCCGGAGATGAACTGATATTTAATATGTAATATTTTAAAAAGCTCCGTTAGCAGCGGGGCTTTTTTTATTTTTGAAATATGGATCTGAGCCCGGACATTTTAGCAGACAGCTTTATATCAATTATTTTTACATTCTTCTGCGTACTTTTTCTCGCTGTCGGATGCATCCTGCTGGTCGTTGGACTTGCTGTAAAGATCAAAGGTTTATGGATCGCAGGAATTTCAATATTGTTTGTCCTTTTGATGTTGATCGCACTGAAACTGATGAATAATCGTGTGACCGCCGGCATTTCTCCAAAAAGCTTATCCGGTTCAAGTCCGATTACAGCGTATTATTCCGTAAAAAGTCGGTAAGCAAAATGAATTACGAAGAAGCGCTCATCGCGGAACGTTCGCGGAAACAAATGGATCGCATCGCGAAAGCAGTCGGTGCTGATCCGAAGGAGTTCCGGAAGCTCGTTAACATTCTTTACACCGGTAAAGATCCTTTGCCCAGGTATGCAGCCTGGCCCATCGAAGTCATCACACGAACCCGGCCGGAACTGGTCAAGCCGCATATCCGGCGATTTATTGAAACTGTTAATGATTTTGAGGAAGACCCGATCCGGAGAGGGATCTTCAATGCACTCAGCAAACAAAAGATCCCTGAAAAATTACAGGCGAAAACGCTGGATATATGTCTTGAAAATATGCTTTCCCCAGAACGGACTGTTGCGGTAAAAGTATTTGCGATGGAAGTCGCTTTCAACATTGTGAAAGAACACCTGGAACTTGCCGGAGAGTTAAAAGCAGTGATCGAAGACCAGTGGGATAAGAACACGGTTGCGTTCAGGGCGAGAGGAAAACGGATCCTAAGTTTATTAGCGAAAAAGGTTCACGCGGAGGCGCAGAGAACGCGGAGAAAAAAATAGTTTTCAAGGCTGTCTATAACGACAGTATCGCAGATCCTAAATATACCAGCGAAAAGGTTTTCACGCAGAGGCGCAGAGAGCGCGGAGAAAAAAATAGTTTTCAAGGCTGTCTATAACGACAGTATCGCAGATCCTAAATATACCAGCGAAAAGGTTTTCACGCAGAGGCGCAGAGAACGCGGAGATAAAAATAGTTTTCAAGGTGTCTATAGCGAGAGTATCGCAGATCCTAAATATACCAGCGAAAAAGGTTCACGCAGAGGCGCAGAGAGCGCAGAGAAAAAAAATAAATCTGCGATAATCCTTTAAATCCGCGTTATCCGCGTTCTATTCCCGATTTTTTTGGTAAATAAAAACTCTGCGCTCTCCGCGCCTCTGCGAGAAATTAATTTAACTCTTAAATAGTATAGCTTTGCCTCACAGGGGAAATAAAAACTTTGCGCTCTCCGTGCCTCTGCGAGAAATTAATCTGTCTTTCTTTTCCAGTACGCTCCAAAGAAGATCAATAACCCGATTATTCCCATCGCGAAAGTAAAGAAGGTTTGCCCGGCATGGATCAGCGTTGCAAGCGTTTTCCCCCACTCTTCCGACAAGCCGTAAAGCATCACCACACCCGTCACCAGGAAATGATATGCTCCCATTCCACCGCCCTGGATCGGGACGGAGCGGCCGACAGTTCCGATCGCAAGAATGCTCAGGCAGGCACCCGCGCTAAGAACTGAAGTTTCCGGAAATACAAAGAACCAAAACCAGGTCATCAGGTAATAACCGATCCAGATCAAAAGAGTATACATAATGAACAGCCATTTTTGCTTCAGATTGGCGATGCTAAGGAGCCCTTCTTTTAAGCCTTCAAGAAATTTCAAGATGAATTTCGGAGAACGCTGAACGATCTTTTTTCTGAATGCATAAAACAAGATCAGTCCACCCAGGGCGAGCGTCAGCAGAACTGCCAGGACAAGAATATTACCTCCGATCAATTTCATGAACGGATGAAAGACATTCTCTTTCATGAATTCCATGATCTGGCTGAATTGGACAAAAGCTGTAATGAGAAGTAAGATCGCCAGGCTCAGGATATCAATTACCCGCTCGATGATCACCGTTCCGAGCAACGACATGAAAGGAATGTCATGCTGCTTTTTTACCGATAAACACCTTGTGATCTCGCCCAGACGTGGCACCACAAAGCTGACCAGGTAGCTGATCGATAACGCGGAAAATGCGTTGATGAATTTCGACTGGTGACCGGTCGAACGGATGAGCATTTGCCAGCGTAATGTCCGGAATACATAAACCAGCAGGGAAACAAACATCACCACTGCAAACCAGGAATAATTGCCGTGATTGAGCTTCGCTTTTAAACCTTCTATATCAAGCGTATGAAAAAAGGCATAGCAAAGCAGAATGCCAAGAGCAAGAAGGAGGAGGTATTGGAATGCCTGGAATACTTTTGAGTTCACGTTCCAAAAATACGGAAATACTCATACGGATCGTTGCGAAACGTTGGCAGTTGACGAAGTAATTCATCCAGTAAAAAGATTGCTTCGTCCCTTTGGTCCTCGCAGTGACGCTGAAAAAATCACCTCGATAACCAAAACTCTTTCTTCCCGTAGCTCTTGCCGTTGATCAGGATCTCAAGAGCATGTTTGCCGGGATAATAAACACGGGTGCTGATCTTTTTGAAACTGTGTGATTTGGATATGGAAACGGATTGCCCCGGCTTCAGGGTAAGCTCTTTCAGCTTAAATACTTTTGGCTGCTGCTCTCCATTTTTTTTGAAGAAATGAACCGCATAATCGATCACCAGCTTTTGAGGCTTATTTTTTTCAGAAACGATATCAAAAGAAAATTGCTGTTCCTCTCCTACTCCGAGCTTCGGGCTTTGAACTTTAAACTTTTGAACCTTGACCTTCGGAGTTTTTTCAAAGTCAAATACTGCCAGTGATCTCGGGTCCCCTTTTTTGATCAGTGTTCTGCTCGCGTGTTTGATGATCCAGGAAGTATGCTCCTGTTTTTTATCCCAGGAGCTGACAACTTTGAGCATCCATTCCGGATTGATCCGTGAAAAGTCATTCAGGTGATTGGCAACGGATTTCTTCACATACAATTCTTCATCTGCTTTCAGGTTTTCAAGGATCGGGCGCGTTAATTCCGGGTTTCCGGCAATTTTATCCAGGTTGAACGACCAGGGCAGCCGCGGACGACTTCCTTCGCTCGCCAGGCGACGAACGTGATGATTTTTATCCGTTGACCATTTTTTCATCACAGCAAGTGTTTTATGCACATCGCGTTTCAGAAATTCACGGATCGCAAATTCAGAAGAGCCATGCTGTGTAAATAATTTCAATGCTTCCATCGAAAGCTCAAAGTGATCGTGACCGTATTGACCTACGTAATCAGGAAAAAGAAAGGAAGTATAATGCGAATGAAATTCAGGAACGACTTTCGATAAAACAGCGATCGACTTTTTATAATCAGCAGGAAGATGCTTCTTCAGCGTAATTGTTGTATTTCGTAAACGCTGGTTGAGCGACATCTCTGCCAGCCCTTTCGTCACCTCTTTGACAAAAAGCTCGGGGTTGAAATTGCTATCCGCTTTATGAAATCCGTTTCCCAGGCGCTGATAGAATTCCCGGTTGAACATGTCTTTGAGAGCGTCGGCCATTCTGATCAGAAGTTGGTTGCAAATAATGAGTTCAATTGAGGACGAATATAAACATTATGATCGTCATTGCGAAGGCGGAACGGCTGAAGCAATCTCTTATAATAAGATCGCTTCTCCGCCGGGAGGCGGCCCGCGATGACGCGTTTCAAGCTCTACGCGTTATAAAGCTCCATCACGGTGATCTCAGGAAGGATACCGACACGACCAGGATAGCCAAGGAAACCAAGACCGCGGTTGACGTACAAATACTGTTTATCTTTCGAATACAGTCCTGCCCACTGCTTGTACACAAATTGCGAAGGACTCCATTTGATGAGTCCCGGAATTTCAATCCCGAACTGAAAGCCATGGGTGTGCCCGCTGAATGTGAGATCGATGTCCTTATACTCTTCCGTTACCTGCATGTTCCAATGTGATGGATCATGTGAAAGAAGCAGCTTCACCGGGTATTTTTCTGCGCCGGCATACGCTTTTTTCATGTCTCCGTATTTTGGAAAATTCAGGTTGCCGCCCCAGTTCTCAATACCAATAAGCGCGATCTCCGAATTCCCTCTTTTCAAAGCAACGTGCTCATTCATCATCAGCTTCCAACCCAGCCTTGCATGTGTATCTTTCAGATCCTGGAGATTCTTCATTTTTGCGCTCTGACTTTCCCATGTGATGTAATCTCCGTAATCATGATTTCCAAGTGTGCTGTACACGCCCATAGGAGCTTTTACCTTGCCAAGAATATCCATAAACGGCAGCGCTTCGGTTGCTTCATTATTCACAAGGTCACCGGTAAAGAAAATAATATCTGCATTTTGCTGCATAACGATCTTGATGGCTTCTTCGACCGGTGATGTGGATACAAAGCTTCCGGAGTGAATATCCGAGATCTGAACGATCTTCAGTCCGTTGAAATCGGCAGGAAGATTAGGGAGGATCACTTTTACGCGATGTACCTTGAAATCAAATGCGCCTTTGATCGCTCCATAAATAAAGCTTCCCAGCGGAAGGGCCGTCATTCCGAGCGCAATGTAGTTCAGGAATTTCAAGCGTGAAATTGCGTGGGGATTCACCGCGGTCCCATTTGAAACGAGTTCAGGAGCTTTCGAAAAATAGCTGCCGATCCAGCGGAACATCCGGATCAGGTCATCGATCAGCAAAAAAACGACACCAAATAATTTTGCGATGAGCACCATAACGGTCATCGGGAAAACATAGATCCTGATAATTTTGGGAAGCTCATGAAAATGAATGAAGCTGGGCGTAATGAAGAGCAGGAACGTAAAAACCGTAAAGCTCCAGTAGATATAAAATACCAGGTTCTTTTTAAAAATGCTGCTTCCGATCAATACCGTTCTCAATGCCTGGTAAAAATAGAGGTCGAAAACAAACAGCGCGGTTCCGATCAGTAAAATCCTTAATATAAGCGACATATTCTCTTAATTTCTGAGCACAAAACTATGGAAACATTTTTTGATTACAAAGTTTCCAAATCAAAATTTTATATATATTTGTCGAAAATATGCCATTTGTGAACAATCGATCGTTTCCTTTGTTCACAGTGGTTACGCAATAACAAACTATATGTCGCAACCCAACGTTTCCGCACCCGCAAAAGAAAAATTTACCTCCGGCCAGGTATTGATGATCGCGCTTCTTGCGCTTACACAGTTTACCGTCGTCCTCGATTTCATGGTCATGTCTCCGCTGGGAGATGTCCTCAAAAAAACGATGCATCTTACTACCCAGCAATTCGGCTTTGTAGTGGCAGGTTATGCGTTAAGTGCCGGTGCTTCGGGATTGCTGACAGCTGGTTTTGCCGATAGCTTTGACCGGAAAAAATTATTATTATTCTTTTATATCGGCTTTATCGGCGGCACGCTTTGCTGTGGTTTAGCCGATACGTTTCCGCTGTTGCTCGCGGCCAGGATCATCACCGGGATCTTCGGAGGCGTGATCGGCGCTATTTCAATGGCAATCGTTACCGATGTATTTCCAGCTCAGCAGCGCGGGCGTGTAATGGGATTCATGCAAATGGGATTCGGCGCCAGCCAGGTTCTGGGAATTCCTATCGGCTTGCATCTCTCGAACATTTACGGCTGGCAATCGCCTTTCCTGATGATCGTCGGACTGGCGAGCCTGATCTGGCTCACGATCCTGTTTAAGATGATGCCGGTTACAAAGCACCTGGAAATAAAAAATGAGAACAAAGCTTTCAGGCATCTTGTCAATACGCTCAAGTCAGAAAGATATCGCATTGGTTTCCTTACAACGGCGCTTCTTTCACTTGGCGGTTATATGATGATGCCATGGGGCAGCGTGTATTCGATCAATAATCTTGGAATTACAAAAGAGCAGCTTGTTCCATTATTCATGGTGGGTGGTGTTGGTACATTGATCATCATGCCGATCATCGGAAAGATCAGCGATAAAGTTGATAAGTTCAAAGTATTTGCATTTGCTTCGTGCTGGATGATCGCCGTGGTTTGCGTTTACACCAATCTTCCCCCGATCCCTTTGTGGACGCTCATGATCTTTAACGTACTTATGATGGGCGGCATCATGGGACGAATGGTTCCTTCAATGGCACTCATGTCGTCACTACCGGAAATGCGTGACCGCGGAGCTTTCATGAGCATCAATTCTTCGCTCCAGCAAATTGCCGGCGGAATTGCAGCTGCTATGGGCGGATTGGTCGTTCGTCAGAAAACTGAATTCAGTCCGATCGAACATTACAATTATCTTGGTTATATCGTTTCAGCCATTAGCATCTTCTGCATTTTTATGCTTTACAAGGTAGCCCAGGTTGTGAAACAGCAGGCGAATTAATTTCATTGGCGGGTAAAAAATGAAACACTTTTTGTTAATTCTCGGCTGGGGGCTTGCATGCGTATTGTCTGTCTTTCTGCTGTTCGAAGGCACCTGGCTGAAATATCCTGACAGCATTTTTGATATTTTTCCGTTTGTGTGCGGACTCATAAGCTCCATGCTCATGGGATTCCACGCCGCAAAAATTTTCTTTCCGGGGACATCTGAAATAACTGCAGCCTCTTTTTTCGATACGAAAAAGTACAGAGAACTCCAAAAACGTATAGGCAGGAAATTCAATCTGTTCGCCGGCGTGGTTGGATTATTCTGGCTCTTTTTTGTCGTTACAGCAGCGGTTATTTATTCTTCCAGTGTAAGCAATTACGAAAGCAGGATGCTGCATCAGTCAGGAAAATTGCAAATGGTGGCAATAACGGACGTAAGCCATATAAAGTCGCGCAGATATGTGGAATTCACATTTTCATGGAACGGAGAAACATACAACGATCGCCTTCCCAGTGATTCGTATGAAACAGGGGATTCTGCAATGATATATTTTGCTGCTGATTATCCTAAAATTGTAACCTGGCCCGGCGATCAAAATACAAATTAATCAGTCCATGCCTGAACATTATAAATGGGGCGATAACTGTGACGGCTGGCATTTGCTGAAGTCGGAAAGCCTGAGTGTGATAAAAGAACTCATGCCGCCGGGAACTGCCGAGCAATTGCATTGTCACCGGAAAGCACAACAATTGTTCTACATCCTCAGTGGAACCGCAACTTTCGAATTGAACGGCGAAACAACGTCGATCCAAAAAGACCAGAGCTTTCGTATTCCTCCGCGATCGCTGCACCGGATTCTAAACAACCGCCAGGAAGATCTTTCTTTTATTCTCGTGTCAGAACCTCCCGGGCAGGCAGACCGGATCACGATCGTTCCATACTCCGGCGGACTGAAGGAACACGTCAGAAAATTGAACTATGAATGGCTTCAGAAATATTTCAGCGTGGAACCCAACGATATCATTCAGCTTTCTGATCCCGAAAATGAGATCATTGCGAAAGGCGGGCACATCTTCTATGCGAAATACGAAAATGAGATCGTCGGGACCGCAACTTTACTGAAAACGGAAAATGGAATTTATGAGCTCGGGAAAATGGCCGTCACGGAAAGTGCAAAAGGTCTCGGGATCGGCAATACGTTGATGGACTATTCTATTCTTCTCGCAAAACAGCTTGGGGCGAAGGAGCTTATTCTTTATTCCAACAGAAGCCTGACTCCTGCGATCACCATGTATAAAAAATATAGCTTTGTTGAAGTTAAAATGGAGAGCGGACATTACGAGAGAGCGAATATTAAAATGAAGAGAGTTCTGTAACGTTTTTCATTACATACGTTATAAAAACAAATACTTCGGATGAAAACCTTTGTTTTATTCGTTTTTCTTTTTCTTATCGGCCTGTTTTCAGTGATGGGCCAAAGTGGAACCGTCAAGATCAAGAAGAAAGAGCCGGAGGAAAAGAAACAGAAATGTTTCATTCTCAAAACGGAAATTGGTTTGCCGGTGTACTGTCAGATCACGAATAAGCGGTATCATTCAACGCAATTTTTTCATGAACGGGAAGGTGGCTCTTTGACCGCAGAAATAGGGTTTTCCAATAGACATTCCATTCAGCTTACAGCTACAGATGAATATGATCTTTCACATGATCGCCGGCATTTTTTGAACTTCCGATACTTTTACGTAATCCCTGAATATAAATACTACTGGAATAGCAAAAAGGCTTTTAATGGTTTTTACTCAGGAATATTTCTTCAGGAGAAATTCTTCCGCATACAGGAGCAGGACCTTGGCCGGTTTGATCATTGTGAATATTGGCTGGGAGGAGGTTTAACGACCGGTTATCAGACGTACATTAAAAATCGGTTAGTTTTGGATTGTTTGTTTGGAACAGGGATGAGCTTTCTGCACGATGCAAAATATATATACCCATCAGGGGCTAAGTACAACCCACCAACGCGGCGACGGGATATCGTCAGATTTATGTTAAATGTCGGCTACCGCTTCTGAATCTATATTTCGTATCTTGGTCTGACCATTCGATACCAGTATGCAAACCCGATCCGGTTTCCGGCAATATCTTTCCCTGATCTTATTGTTTGCTCCTGCTCTGCTCTTTCTGGCTTTGCTGATCCTCTTTCGCACCGAACCGAAGCTTCAGCCGAATTCCGCTTTTCCTTTTCTTCCATGGCAATTCATTATCGTAGCGCTTGCAGGCATTGTTGCGACTACCGGAGGCGTTCTGGATTGGAAATTCCATCGTGATCCGCTGAACCTGAAGATCCCAAAGAAAGAGCGCGATGCGGAAGCATTTGCATTAGGACTCGGAGGCGTCCCGATGTTCGTACTGATGTGGTTCGCGATGATGAGCTCAAAGCCTTCCTGGTTCCTGGTTCCGATCATCGTTGTGCTGATCTATACCGTTGTTGCGATCTGCTATGATGAATTTGTCTTTCATATTAAGCGCTGCACACCGAGAGAAAATTTTTATCACCGGATGCTCGTTTTCGGCAACGGCATCGCCTGGCTGGCCTGGTTTCATTTCATCTACTGCTGATGTATTACAGGGAACTGATAAAACGAAGCGCTGAGCTGTACAAAAAGAATGAAGCCGATTCCATTTCATTGTCTGTTTCCGTATTTCAAACAGGTGCACAATGGATGCAGCAAATGATGAAGCAAATGGACGAAGACACTCCTGATCTGGATCCTGCGATCTCCTTTTCAAAATACGGAACATTGAAATATACCTTGTGCCTCCTTGCATTTTTTGTTTCTGCTTTTCTCTTTTACAAGATCAATCGTTGGTTACTGCCTTTGTCCGTTCTCATTTTTTACATGGTGGAAATTCAATTCCTTTTCCTTTTCCCTGTCCTGATCAGCCGGCTTCCAAATCCTGTTTCCAAAAGCATTCAAATGACATTCGAAACCGGAACTATGAAAGCCATTTTCACGGTTATTCCGATTGCCGCGTTCATGCTGACCGGGCTCTTCAACCTGCGCAACCCGTATCGCAACTGGCACATCGGAAGCCTGGCAATACTAATCTGGTATTCTGATGAAGTTAAAAACAGGAACTGACAGCTCCTTTGAGATCAGGCGGGAACATTGTCACTCCGACATTGTTTCAGCCAGCGTGCTCTATCTTTCAGATCTGCATTTTAAAAGATCTTCTGCTTCAATCGTTGAATCGCTGATGCAAACCATCACCGGACTGAATCCGGATATCATACTTCTCGGCGGTGATTATTCAGATTCCGCATCCGGAACGGAACACCTGGAAGATCTGTTTCATTTTTTATCGCAATACAAGAACGTATTTGCAGTTCTCGGAAATCATGACCGGTCCGGAAGAGAGGAGATCGCCTGCCTGATGGAAAATATGGGAATTGAATGGATCGAGCATGGGACCGCATATGCAACGGTTAAAGGGCAAAGGATCGCAATCGACGGCAACCGTATAAGCACGCACGCGGCCGGGTCATTTTCGATCTTATGCCTGCATGAGCCGCTCGATCTGAATACATTCCATCAGGATTATGACCTTGCTTTTGCCGGACATCTTCATGGAAGCCAGTTCGTCTTTTGGAGATCGGGAGAAGCATTGTATCCCGGAAGGCTCTTCTACCGGTGGAATATTCTGAAAAAGATCAGCGGGCGCTGCCATTACTTTATCAGCAAAGGATTGGGAGATACGCTGCCGATCCGGTACAACTGTAAAAAAGACATTATCTTTGTTACCATAGGATCTCAGGAAACATGAAATTTACACTCGCTGTTATTTTTGCGACAGTCTACGGACTGGTCACCCGATTGTTATTCGGAGCATTTGATGAGTTCATGAGCATTATGGGAATCGTGTTCCTGGGTCTTATTCCGCTCATCGTCGGATTCCTTACTGTCTTTCCGATCTCTGCCAATAAAAAGATAAACGGAGCCGCTGCTTTTTTTCTTCCCTGGTTAACAAGCGTTGTGATCCTGATCGTGACGGTTGCACTTAATGTGGAAGGTACTATCTGCTGGGTGCTGATCTTTCCATTCTTTGCCACATTCGCCGGACTTGGCGGACTGATCGCGATGGCGATCCGGAATAAACGGGATAAGAATAACCAGGAGCCGCCCAAACCGACTGTGCTGAATATTTCCCTCGCGCTTTTCATTCCGCTGATCGCGGGATATTTTGAGGGAAACAGGACACTTAGTCCGGAGCAAATGACAATTACGCAAGAGATCATTATTCCCGTATCAAAAGAACAGGTCTGGAATGTATTAACGAACATCAATGAGCTGAAGCAGGAAGAACGATCGAGCTCTTTTTCGCACTGGCTTGGATTTCCACATCACATCAGTACTACGCTTGATTCGGCAAAAACCGGAGGAAAGCGCATCGCCTGTTATGAAAAAGGTCTTTGCATCGAGGAGACAATTATCAGCTGCAAAGAAAAAGAGAACATGCTGCTGCGGGTGGATGTGGATCCCTCAAAAGTACCGCCAAACGTAATGGATGAGCACATCGTGATCGGCGGAAAATACGTCGATATCCTTGAGGATTCTTATTCACTGGAAGAGTTATCTTCCGGGACAACCAGATTAAAGTTGTCGAGTAAATTTGTGATCAATACACCATTCAACTGGTATGCGGGAATCTGGTCAAAATACCTGATGAAGGATATTCTTTCCGGAGAGCTGGCGCTGATCAATAAGCGCTGCAATAACCTGAAGTAATTATTTCCTCTCGAGACTTATTTTTTCATCTCCTGCCTGGTAAGGCAAATAAGTAACAATGAACTGGAACATCTCGTCGGATGTCCGCATGCTGCCCTCCCGCTCTGCAACAACCCTTGGCGGCGAGAATGGATTATTCGGATTGTTTTTGGTATTATCATATACTCCTTCAGCATGGATCCTTGAACCAGCAGGGATCTTCACCATCGTTTTAAACGTATAGAAATACTGCCAGCGGAAATCCCATTTGTCTATTTTTATCAAACGGATGGTATCTTTCTGTGGCGTTATCGCATAAGCAAGAAAACTTTTTCCAAGCAGGTGCATATGCGGGTTCACCGTGAGTATCGAAATATCAAAGGGCACGGTATAATCCGATGTGAAGGTTTTTATTTCATCGGGCGGAACTACCAGCTTCGGGACAACCGGGGAAACACCATAAGTGCCCATCTGGAATTCCTGTGTCGGGCGCTTCGGCGGCTGCTTTGAGAAGAATACATTAAAGCTTGTCCGATCTGTTGTATCCACCCTGGAAGGTCCGTAATGAATGTCCTTGAGGAAAAGCGCTCCTTTTTTTGTAAGCTTAAAACCGCCGATTCCTTCAGGATAAATTGGCGGCGTAACACCCGGGAGATAATTTGTGACCGATGGTGTTAACATCGGAAAAGTAACACCGTCATCATTCGCAAGTCCAAGCTCCTTGTATGCGGAAAGCTTATCGGGAAAAGAATCCAGGTCGATCACAACATTTCCTGCCATCACATCTTTTTTCTTCCCGGGCTCATAGCTGAGCAATTGTGCGTTCACGTGATGGAGGAGCTTGCGGTTACCGGGAACTACCTCTATCGCCGAAATATACTGATCCTGCGGCAATTCATAAGGAACGCGCATCAGCAGGAAATGATCCTGCGCATTTCCCGGAATCTTATAAACATCACGGAAAGAAATAACGAAGTCCGGATCACCAAGCTGTGAGCCTTTCGGAAAGACCGGCGGCGGCGGGATCTTCGTTGAATCACCAACCGGGCAGCCTTCATCCACCCATTTGCCGATCATAGCGATCTCGTCACCGGTCAGAACTTTTTCATCAATAAAGTGCGTGTAATTCGCGTCAGCCGGCCAGGGAGGCATGAACCGGGTAGACGTCACAAATTTCATCAGCGAACTTTTTGACTTTGCATCCTGGTAAGTGATCAGGCTGAACGGTCCGGCTTCACCCGGACGATGACAGGTTGTGCAATTTTTGTAAATGATGGGCGCAATGTGCTCGGAAAAAGTCACCTTTTCCGGCAGTCCGCTCTGACTGCCGGATCCACAACCGGAAAAGCACATGCTAAAAAGTGCAAGCACGGCGGATGTGTATCTTTTAAAATGGGGTACGTTATATCGCTTGAACATTCAGAAGCAAAATTACGAGAATGTTTTGAAGCAACATGGTTCGCTGTATAAAAAGCATTTTCCTGATGTCCGTCGTTTTCTCCTGCCTGCTTTGCTCATGCAGAAGCAGAACGCCCTGGAACCCTTATTTAAGTGCGAAGGAAAAACCCAGCGACAAGCAGCGAAAGGAGGAGCAGAAACAATTGAAAGCCGGAACGAAGGCTTACGCTGAACAAATGGAAAAGAATAAAAGAGAGATCAGAAAAGTTCAGACTCCGCAGACAAGTGCCCGTTATAAAAAAATAACAAAACTGAAACGCCGGAAAAAGAAAAGGTATGATTTTAAGCTGTAGGATTTCTTACCTTTGTCGGGATGCGCTTCATCCGGATCCTATCATTTATCCTCTTCTCGGTAGTAATAACTGCTGCCTGTTCCTGTCATCCGAAAGCCGGTCATAATGTATATCGCGAAGCGAAAGTAAGACCGAGTGAACGCCAGCTGAAAGCGGACAAGAAGCACAATGCCTCGGCCGACAAAGCTTACAAAAAGCAAATGCTGAAGAACAGGAAAAAAGTGCTTGGAGCAAAACACGCACCGAAGGAATAATTACAGCCCGGTAAGGAATTTCATGGTATCCACTCCATCGGCATAATCACTGAGCCCCGGACACTGAGCTGTTCCCAGAGGGATCGCGTTTTTCACCCCGGGATCATTCGAAACGATACACTGGATCTGCTCTTTTTCTTTTTCCAGCTTGCTGTTTAGCTCGGCAATGCTGTTATAGTATTCATAGAACAAAGTACCAATAGGCGAAGCATAGGAGTTGTCGTGCTTGAGCAGCAGAAAATTATTATCGAGCAGGCTCTGGTCACCGCTCATCAGGTAAACCGTTTTATTGTAGTCGTAATTGTTAGCATATTTGTTGTTGTTCACGATCTCGCTCCGATCGTAGATCGATTCAAAAAAATCATTGAAGCTGTAGCCCTTTGGGACAAACAACTTTGAAACATTTCTGCAGCCGAGGCCGAAATACTGAAAAACGTCATTGCCGAGTGCCGCAAGCTCTTCTTTCTCTTCCTTTCCATTCAATACCGCAACAGAATTACGATTCCGGCGAATGATATTCGGATATTTTCCGAAATAATGATCGAAATAACGTGCTGAATTATTGCTTCCCGTCGCGATCACAGCGTCCATGTCCCTGATCTGTCCGTCCGTAAATTCAATATATCCGGCATACCGCGGCTCTATGTCAATGAGAATCTTCGTGATAAAAGGCAGGAGCAGCTTATCATCAGACGATAATTTACCGACGAATTTATTCCCGGAAAGCAATACACAAAGCATGTCGTGAAATCCGACCATCGGAATATTACCCGCCATGATCACCGCAACCCGCTTTGGGGCTTGCCGGGAAAGCTCCCTGATATAAACGGAGATCCACTCGACAAACTGTTCTTCCTTAAGGCTGCCGCCGATCGCTGCGAGCGCGTTTTTTACATTCTCTTCTGTGAACCAGGGATTCTGAATATGAATGCGGGCAATAAGTTCGGCCAGATCGTCACCGAATTTCTGCTGCAGCTCATTCTCTTTTGTACCTTTTATAAAATCTCTCAGAAATGTCCCGAGCTGTATGAAGGGCTTTATCCTCGCGTCAATCGTCATATTTATAATCATTCTAACTTGTGATATCAATGCTTTTAGCATTGATTTTTATGAAAATCACCAAAAATCCTGTAATTTCGCAGCAGAATTTTTACAAAACTAAGAATAATTATGGCAATTAAAATTACCGAAGAATGCATTAACTGCGGGGCCTGCGAACCGGAATGCCCGAACAATGCAATCTATGAAGGAGGAAATGAATGGCGCTTTGCTGATGGAACCTCGCTGAAAGGTATGTTCACTTCAAAAAGCGGGATCAGCACAGATGCTGAAAATCCTCAATCCCCGGTTGCAATGGATATCTATTATATTGTTTCGGATAAATGTACTGAGTGCGTTGGCTTTCATGATGAACCACAGTGTGCCGCTGTTTGCCCGGTAGACTGCTGCGTGGATGACGAGAACTGGAGAGAAAGCAAAGAAGAACTGCTCGAAAAGAAAGGTACGCTGCACTTGTAGTCGCCTGTCAGATTATAGCTGAAACGTCCTTCCTGCCGGTTGGACGTTTTTTTTGTATCCAATCTGCATGTTTCCGTTCATACTAAACGGTTTTACATTGCGTTTTAGTGGGACTTAACGAAGTGTAGTCCCACTTATCCCTGGCGTAGCAAAGGGATCTCAGGACTTAACGAAGTGTAGTCCCACTTATCCCGGGCGTAGCAAAGGGATCTCAGGACTTAACGAAGTGCAGTCCAACCTATCCCTGGCGTAGCAAAGGGATCGCAGGACTTAACGAAGTGTAGTCCCGCTTATCCCGGGCATAGCAAAGGGATCTCAGGACTTAACGAAGTGTAGTCCCGCTTATCCTGGCGGAGGAAGCTTTATAATTCATAACTTTGTAAGAATGACGAGATATTCATTCCTCTTTCTCTTGATTATTGCCTGCAGGGCATTTGCACAGGAAGAACCTTCCCTGAAAATGCTCACCACCCAATCCATGTCGGTGGAAACCAAGCTCAAGCTGATCGATGATATTACGCAGCAAATGCTGAAACCGGCGATCCGGTCCATGTATTCCACAAAATCCGATGCTGAAAAAGAGAAGCACAATGCGAAGCTTCTTGACCTGTTTCAGCAGCTTCTGAATGTTCCGGAAAGCTTTGATTATGGCTTCGATTCGCTGAAAAGAGACATCGGCGTGCTTTACTCACCGGACGATAAATTCAGGATCGTTCACTGGAACGTTCCGAAAGAAGATGGTACACACGAATACTATGGTTTTATCCAGGAAAAGTTCTCCGACAAGAAACATGGTGATGCTTTTCAATTGTATCCGCTGACAGACAAATCAGCTGAGATCAAAAACATCGATAATGCGGTCACCGATAATAAAAAATGGTATGGAACCCTTTATAACAAGATCATTGTAAAGAAAGTCAAAAGCAAAACATATTATACGCTGCTCGGCTGGAAGGGAAACGATAAGTTTTCCCAGAAAAAGGTTATCGAAGTCCTGACCTTCGACCAGAACGGGGTTCCGCATTTCGGCGCAGATATCTTCAATTATGGAAAGCGCTATCCGAAACGTGTGATCTTTGAATATTCAGCTACTTGCAGCAGCATGCCGGTAAGGTACAGCGCAAAAAAAGACACGATCATTGTCGGCCACCTCGCACCGATGGAACCCCAGTTGACCGGTCAGTTCCAATACTATTGCTGCGATATGAGCTATGATGGATTTGGCTGGAAAAAAGGCAAATGGGGCTATGGCGAAGATGTGAAAGCACAGAACGATAAGGATGAAAAAGATGCACTTTACCATGATCCGCACGACCGCCGTGAAGGGCATGAACAGAGCACTGAATTCAAGAATCCTAACCATAAAAAGAAGAAGAAGACCCCTTCCAAATAGGGGTTTAAAAATATTCCCGGCTTCTTTCTCCCTTACATTCATTTTATTCCTAATTTTGCTTTGTACTCCGAAGCGTCACCCTGAGCTTGTCGAAGGGCGGCATACGAAACCCTTGAATTCAACATTCAAAATATATAAAACAATCACGACATGCTTACAAAAGAATTAACCAAAGTGCATAATTTCAGCGCCGGTCCGGGCATCCTGCCTGCGGAAGTATTGAAACAATCTGCCGAAGCCTGCATCAATTTTGACAACCTCAATCTTTCCTTACTCGAGATCTCCCACCGGAGCAAAAATTATGAAAAAGTGATGGAAGAAGCCCGTGCAACTGTTAAAGAATTGCTGGGACTGAATGAGAATTATAAAGTGCTTTTCCTTGGCGGAGGCGCAAGTCTTCAATTTGCGATGGTTCCCTACAACCTGCTCCGCACGGAAGGAACAGCGGGATATATAAATACAGGAGTCTGGGCGAGCAAAGCGGTCAAAGAAGCAAAAATGATCGGAAACACATTGGTAGTAGCTTCTTCTGAGGATAAAAAGTTCAACTATATCCCAAAAGGATATGAGATCCCATCGACGCTGGATTACCTGCATATTACTTCCAACAATACGATCTATGGAACGCAGATGAAGAGCTTCCCGAAGACTTCGGTGCCGCTGGTTTGCGATATGAGCTCCGATATCTTCAGCAGGAAAGTGAATGGAAATGATTTCGCTTTGATCTATGCGGGAGCGCAGAAAAATATGGGTCCGGCAGGTGCTACTATGGTCGCTGTTGATGAAACAAGACTCGGCAAAACCGGCCGAAAAATGCTGTCGATGCTGGATTACCAGGTACACATCAAAGGCGACAGCATGTACAATACACCTCCTGTCTTCCCTATTTACGTTTCTTTGCTGACCATGCAGTGGCTGAAAAAGAACGGCGGGATCGCCTGGATCGAGGACCTGAATGAAAGAAAAGCAGGCGCCCTTTATGCCGAGATCGACAGGAATTCGATGTTCAAAGGTACTACGGCAGTAGAGGATCGTTCGAATATGAATGTGACATTTATAATGCACAAGCCGGAGCTGGAACCGGAATTTGACAAGCTTTGGAAAGAGGCCAATCTGAGCGGCTTGCGTGGCCACCGTGATGTTGGCGGTTACAGAGCGTCACTTTACAATGCATTGCCGCTTGAAAGTGTGAATGCACTGGTTGAAGTGATGCAGGCATTCGAAAAGAAATTTGCTTAAGCTTTACCACTAAGAAAAAAAAAGCACTAAGAAACACTAAGTCTTAGTGCTTTTTTTATGATACCAGGTGAGATACTGGTTAAGTTCCTGCCAAAAGCCTTTGTGCTTTTCTTCGTGGCCTTAGTGTCTTCGTGGTAAAAAGCTACCAGCTAACCACATCCATTACATGCTTTTCCATCACTTTGATGGTATTGGGATCCTTTATATTTCCACTTTCATCCAGGAGGGTTAAGATGCTGGAAACCGGCAGTTTATTGGGATGAACATACATGCCGAGGTAATTAAGAATCCCGGTCATGTGTTCCATTCCCCGGAGATTCCCGGCGCGGCCGCTGGAAATACCCATCAGAGCAGCTTTTTTGCCCCGGTTCAGGTCCGGCGGAATGCCATCCAGGAAAGTCTTCAGAATGCCCGGAAAACTTCCATTGTACTCGGGGATCATAAAAACAAATTTGTTAGCCGGAATAATGTATTCATTCAACAATTGTTGAAAATTTTCTGAACGTTTACTGTACAGGTCCGTAAGAATAAAATCAAAAGGCAGAAGCTCAAGAGAAAGTAGTTTTAATTCAACCCCCTGTTTTTCCATTAGTTGCATATAGTTTTTGGCAACTTTCAGGCTGCTGCTGTTTGGCCGGTTGGTGGCTGAAATAATGGTGATCATGCTTGATTTTAATTAACAAAAATCTGTTTAAAACCTTGTTATAAGTTGTTAATCCCCCCTTCCGCCAAAAACTGTATTTTTAGGCGTAATTAAAGCACTAAAGTAAGGCATTTTCGGTTCATGAATATAACATATTTCGGCCATTCTTGTTTTGGAGTTGAAGTGAATGGCAAACACATCCTATTTGATCCGTTCATCTCAAAAAATGAGCTGGCTGGCAAAATTGATGTGAACAGTGTAAAAGCCGATTTTATCCTTGTCTCTCACGGTCATTTTGACCATGTTGCCGACCTGGTAAGCATTGCAAAACGTACAAATGCAGTGGTGGTTTGCAACTGGGAAATTTCCGTGTGGCTGAACAACCAGGGCATAAAGAATACCCACCCGATGAATACCGGTGGGAAGTGGAAGTTCGACTTCGGTAACGTAAAATGCGTTGCTGCGGTTCACTCCAGCAGCATGCCTGATGGTACCTACGGCGGAAACCCGATGGGTTTTATCGTGGAAGTTCCGGAAGGCAATTTTTACTATGCGGGGGATACGGCTTTAACCTATGATATGAAGCTCATCGGGGATTACCGGAACATCAATTTTGCGTTCCTCCCGATCGGTGATAACTTCACAATGGGCATCGACAATGCGATCATTGCTTCGGAGTTCATCAAATGTGAAAAGATCATCGGGATGCATTACGATACATTCGGATACATCAAGATCGATAAGGAAGAGGCGGTAAGAAAATTCAGGCAGGCAGGAAATGAACTGATCCTGTTTGAGATCGGCGAAATGAAAGAAATGAAGTAGGACGACGGATAAAACATAAGTACGGGAGCACACTCAAAACACATTAACACTTAAAAATGGGAAAAATAATCGCGATAGCGAATCAGAAAGGCGGGGTTGGAAAAACGACTTCCGCCATAAACCTGGCGGCGAGTCTGGCAGTGCTTGAATTCAAAACACTTCTGATCGATGCTGACCCGCAGGCGAACTCGACCTCCGGTGTAGGATTTGATCCGCGCAATGTGAAGACCGGCATTTACGAATGCATCATTGATGGGATCGATCCGAAAGATATCATCCTTCAAACGGAAACACCGAATCTTTTCCTGCTGCCGGCACACATCGACCTTGTTGGAGCGGAGATCGAAATGATCAACCTGCCGAACCGCGAAAAGATGATGAAAATGTCGCTCGACAAGATCAAGAACGACTATGATTTCATTATTGTCGACTGCTCACCTTCACTCGGCCTTATTACTGTGAACGCCTTAACGGCCGCAGATTCTGTACTGATCCCGGTTCAATGTGAATACTTTGCACTTGAAGGACTAGGCAAGCTGCTGAATACGATCAAGATCGTTCAGACCCGCCTGAACACGGAACTTGCCATCGAAGGAATCTTACTTACCATGTACGACATGCGCCTGCGCCTGAGCAACCAGGTGGTGGAAGAAGTGAAGACACATTTCCAGCAAATGGTTTTCGACACCATCATTCAGCGGAATACGAAATTGGGAGAAGCACCGAGCTTCGGACAAAGCATCATTATGCATGACGCCAGCGGAAAAGGAGCGGTGAATTACCTGAACCTCGCCCGCGAGATCCTTCAGAAGAACGGACTTACAAGAATGAATGACTCTGAAAAATTCATCAATATCGAAGAAGAGGAAGAAAATTAAAGTGCTGATGTGAAACTGTACAGATGTGCAGATTCACAAAAACAAAATCATTTTAAAAATGTCAACTGTACAAAAAATGTCAACAAAAAGAAACGCATTAGGACGAGGATTAAGCGCATTGCTGGAAAACGCCAATACCGATATTACTTCGAGCAAGCTCGAAGGTGAAGGAAAAGTAGTCGGATCGGTTTCCACGATCACGATCGCACAGATCGAAACAAATCCGTTCCAGCCGAGAACACAGTTCGACGAAGATGCGTTGAATGAGCTCGCCGCATCCATTAAAGAACACGGCATTATTCAGCCGATAACCGTTCGTAAGCTCGGATACGACAAATACCAGCTCATTTCCGGAGAGCGCCGGTTCCGCGCTTCACAGCTGGCAGGCTTGACTTCTGTTCCTGCATACATCCGTATCGCAAATGACCAGGCGATGCTGGAAATGGCGCTCGTTGAAAATATTCAGCGTGAAAACCTCGATGCGATCGAAGTCGCGATCAGCTACAAGCGACTGATCGATGAGTGCTCACTTACACAGGAGCAGCTTTCACAGAAGGTGAGCAAACAACGCTCGACCATTACCAACTACCTGCGCTTACTTAAGCTTCCGGTTGAAATTCAGCTCGCTATCCGCAGCGGAGATATCACCATGGGACATGCCCGTTCACTCATCAACATCGAAAATGCTGAACGCCAGCTCGACGTTTATAATGAGATCGTATTGAAGGGACTTTCTGTCCGTGAAGCGGAAGATCTCGCACGCGGCGTAAAAGTGGAATCAAATACAGCTACGGTAAAACGCACAAACAGCGGAGAGAAAATTGAGAAGGCGGTGCTGAGCCCTGAGCAAACAGCTGCTATGGAAGACCTCAGAGCGGTTTTTAATGCAAAAGTCCTGATCACAAAAGAACCAACCGGGAAAGGAAAGATCATGATCCCGTTCAAATCTGACAATGACCTGAAGCGTATCCTTGATCTCCTGGATGCATAATCAGCAAACAAATACGAATGCGCTAAACAGGTTATTTCAATACTTCATTGGAATAACCTGTTTACTTTTCCTGAGTGCCCCAGCTTGTGCACAGGTAAAGGACTCCGCTGCACTTGTAAAACCGGATACGCTCCTCTTTAACGGCAAACCCGGAGCAGCGACCGGTGATACCGTCCGGCTGCTGCCGCAAAAAAAATATCACTCGCCGAAAAAAGCTGCGCTTTTCTCCGCGGTTCTGCCAGGTGCCGGTCAGGTCTACAATAAAAAATGGTGGAAGGTGCCGATCATCTATGCCGGAGGAGCCGGACTCGCCTACTCGTTCCAGTTCAACCAGTCGAAATATATCAAATACCGGACTGCCTACAAATACCGCATCGATAACGATGCTTCCACGGTAGATAATTATGTGGGTGTATACAGCGACGACAATCTCAATACACTTCAGAAATACTACCACCGCTACAGGGACCTGACGGTGATCGGATTTGCCGCTTTGTATACATTGAATATTATTGATGCGAGTGTCGACGCACATTTGTTTACCTTTGACGTCAGCGATGATCTTTCGGTAAATATTCACCCGACACTGATCAACACGACCGCTTATACTAATTACACAACCGGGATAGGATTAACCATACACTTTTAGATTACGCCATTATGGCTTTTTTTGAAAAAATATGAAGATAGCATTGATCGGATATGGAAAAATGGGAAAAGAGATCGAGCAGATCGCTTTGACCCGCGGCCATGAGATTGTATTAAAAATCGGCAAAAATAATGCTGAAAGCTTTACGCCTGAAGAGTTGAAAAAGGCGGATGTTGCAATTGAATTCAGCACACCGGATTCCGTGGTAAAAAACATTCACAGATGTTTTGATGCCGACGTTCCGGTTGTTGTAGGAACAACAGGATGGCTCGCTCACCTCGATGCGATCAAAGATAATTGCAGCCGGAATGGAAAAACACTTTTTTATGCTTCGAACTACAGCATCGGTGTCAATTTGTTTTTTAAGCTGAATGAATATGCAGCAAAGCTGATGAATGCTTATCCGGAGTACAGGATCTCGATGGAGGAAATTCACCACGTCCATAAGCTGGATGCTCCCAGCGGAACTGCTATTTCACTTGCTATCCAGGCGATCGATAAGCTGGACAGAAAGAAAAGCTGGGTAAATAAAAAAACGAATAATGAGAGCGAGCTGGAGATCATTTCAAAACGCATTGATGAAGTTCCCGGGACACACACGGTAACATACAATTCGGATGTGGATGAGATCAGCATGACACACGTTGCAAACAACAGGAAAGGCTTCGCGCTGGGCGCTGTGATCGCCGCTGAATTTGTAAAGGATAAAAAAGGTATTTTTGGAATGAATGATCTTTTATCCGATTAGCATTAATTAACATTTACGAGACAATAAAAATCATGAAATTCGTTGATGGTTGCGGATAATCTGAACAACCGGCCACTAACAACAAATAACCATTTATATGGATACTTCTTACCTCCTTCTGCTTATCTTTTCCATTACGACCATGATCGGTCTTTTCAAGTTGTTTCCCTTAGCCGGACAAGACGGCTGGAAAGCTTTTGTTCCGTTCTATAACTTTATCGTATGGCTCAAGGTCATTCACAAGCCGTGGTGGTGGATCTTCCTGATCATCACTCCCGGTGTGAATTTTCTGATGATGGCCATCATGTACCTGCTCACCGCAAAATGCTTTAACAAGCGGACAGCACAGGAAAAAGCAATTGCCTTCTTTTTCGGCTTCCTATACCTGCCGTATCTTGGTTTTCAAAAAGACACAAAATATGTAGGACCTGAAGATATCACTAAACGCAAGCCGTCCATTGCAAGGGAATGGAGTGAGGCGATCGTTTTTGCGGTAGTTGCCGCGACCGTGATCCGCACTTTTTTCTTCGAAGCATTTACAATTCCAACCTCTTCGCTGGAAAAATCGATGATGGTCGGTGATTACCTGTTTGTCAGCAAGGTCAGCTTCGGGGCAAAGATCCCGAACACACCTTTATCCTTCCCATTTGCACACCATACCCTTCCATTCACCAGTACGACCAAATCCTATCTTGAATGGTTCAAGCTTCCTTATTTCCGTTTACCGGGAATCGGTTCCGTGAAGAACAACGACATTGTGGTTTTCAATTATCCCGACGGCGACACGGTTGCGCTTGGAGAGAGCCAGGAAGACCAGGGAATAAGCTATTACCGGCTGGTCCGCGATTTCGGCTGGAGCGCGGTCAATAATCCGGACAAGATCAACCCCTATACCCAGCACCCTTTCGGAAAGGTAGTCGCCCGTCCGCCCGACAAACGCGAAAATTATGTAAAACGCTGCGTGGCCATTCCCGGCGATACGCTCAAGATCATCGATCAGCAGCTCTTCATCAACAGCAAGCCTGCTTATGTTGCGCAAACTATGCAGTATAAATACAAAGTGAAGCTGAATGGAAATTTCAACCGGAAAACCATCGAGCACTTCGATATCACAGACGACATTGAACCCTACAGTGATTCGACCGGAAGCTATGCGCTCGTGAATCTTCCTTTTAATAAAGTGGAAGAGTTCAGGAAGCTTTCAAATGTGGTATCACTTGAGAAATTCATTGCACCGAAAGGAGAATACGACAGATCTATATTCCCTTTTCACCCCGGAACCTATAACTGGAACAACGATAACTTCGGCCCGCTTTACATTCCGAAAGCCGGTGTAACCATAAAGATCGATACATCGAATATTGATCTTTACAAGCGCATCATCATCAACTATGAAGGCAATACAATGGAGATCAAAGGTGCCGATATCTTCATCAACGGACAGAAAACAAATACGTATACTTTCCAGCTTGATTACTACTTCATGATGGGTGATAACCGTCACAACTCGGCAGATTCAAGAGCCTGGGGATTTGTTCCCGAGGATCACATCGTCGGTAAACCGGTATTTATCTGGCTCAGTGTAAAAGAGGACAACAAGAACACATTCGATCCGACACGGGATCAGCCGAGCAGCTTCTTCAAAAAGCTGAGCCGCTCACTTTCTGATCCGGCACGCAGGTCCCGCTTTTTCACGTTCGTGTCAAATGATGGCATTTCCCGCTCTTACCTTGTTCACTTCCTGGTATTGCTGATCGGCATCAGCGGATTCTTCTGGTGGAGAAAAAACCGGGGAGCTGCAAAGGTTAAGAAGAAGAAATAAGCAATTGATTTGGTCACAAAAAAATCCATAAAGGAGTGGGCTAAGGCGATCCTTTTCGCCTTTCTCACGATCCTGCTTTTCCGGGTGTTCGCATTTGAGCCTTTCACCATTCCGTCTTCTTCCATGGAAAAAACGCTGCTCACCGGCGATTATATTATAGTCAACAAGCTGAGCTATGGTCCGCGCATCCCGATGACCCCGCTCTCTTTTCCGTTCGTGCATCAAACGCTTCCTTTTACAGAGCATACGAATTCTTACCTCGATTGGATAAAGATCCCGTATATGCGGCTTTTCGGCTCGCCGGATGTGGAGCGGAACGACATTGTCGTATTTAACTGGCCAATGGAAGACGAACGCCCGGTTGATCAGCGGACCTTCTATATCAAACGCTGTGTGGCGATCTCGGGAGATACGCTTGAAGTGAAAGAAGGACAGGTATACATCAATGGCAGCTACAACGATCTTGCCGATAAGCTGCAGTTCGATTACAAAGTACAGACGACCGCAGACTCCATTAACAGCGATACGCTTACCGCAATGGGGATCACGGAAGCCGGCAGAATGCAAAAGAAAGGAGACTACTGGATAACACTGGACCTGGAGAAGGCCGCCGCGATCCGCAAGAAACCATTCGTTACAAAAGTGGAGCCGCTGATCGACCGAAAAGGTGCATACAATGATTATATGTTCCCCGACAATGAGCGATTTCTCTGGAACGTGGATTTTTTCGGACCGATCTATATTCCGAAAGAAGGAGATTCTGTGAAACTGACCGTTGATTCACTTCCGCTTTACGAACGGATTATCAAGGTATACGAGGGTAATGATCTCCGCGTAAGCAACGATTCCATTTTCATTAATAACGTGTATTCGACGCATTACACATTCAAAATGAATTATTTTTTCATGATGGGCGACAACCGTCATAACTCTGCTGACTCCCGCTTCTGGGGCTTTGTTCCGGAAGATCACATTGTCGGAAAAACAGTATTGATATTAATGTCTATTGACAAATCGGATGAAGGACGGCATGTGCGCAGCGATCGCTGGTTTAAGTCGGTTAATTAACCAGAGACTCGCAGAAAATGAAAAAGTCTTCACTCATCAGTCTTCTATATTCTCTTGTTTTGATTTCCTGCGAGGGAATCGGTAAAAGAGAGATCGATGCAAACGGAAGGTTCAGACTGCCGGACAATGATCCGGATCTGATAAAAGCTAAATCCGAAGCCCAGCTTGAACTTTCTCATTATATTGATGAGTTCTATAAAAAATCAGCTGACACAAATTACTTTTTTATCGTTAAGATGCGTTTTGAAGAAAACGGTCAGGGAGAACATATGTGGGTCAATCCAATAAGATTCGATACATTTAAGTTTATCGGCATACTGCACGATCAGCCGGCCGACTTGTTAGGGCTACACCAGGGCGATACCATAACCGGCGACCGGCTTGAAATCGAAGATTGGGTCATTTACGACAATCTCCATCACACAGAGACCGGAAGCTTTTACGAAAATATTCTTGCAAAAAGAGAAAAAAAACAGTGAGTACAGCAATTTTACCAACCGCCTACCTTCCTCCTATTCAGTATTTTCAAAAGCTGAAGAATTACGATCACTGCCTGATCGAATATTTTGAGCACTTTCCAAAGCAGACTTACCGGAACCGTACGGACATCTATTCCCCGAACGGCCGGTTAACGCTAAGCGTCCCGCTGATAAAACGCGGTCAGCGCCAGACTG
The DNA here is from genome assembly GCA_045805205.1 of Bacteroidia bacterium. Lineage (GTDB taxonomy): Bacteria > Bacteroidota > Bacteroidia > 2-12-FULL-35-15 > 2-12-FULL-35-15 > 2-12-FULL-35-15. The sequence goes on from JBJMLR010000005.1 coordinate 474,510, forward strand.
TAAAAGATATCCGGATCTCTTACGACAGCGACTGGCAGAAGCTGCATTGGCGCTCGCTTGAATCCTGTTACCGGCGCTCCCCTTTTTTCGAGTACTATGAAGATGATCTTGCTCCTTTCTATCATGATAAAAAATTTGATTACCTGGCCGATCTGAATACCGAAATGCTTTCTGTTCTCCTGGAACTTCTGAAACTAAAAACAAGCTATTCGTTTACAGAAAGATACGAGAAGCAGTATCCCGAAAGCATAGATTTCAGAGAGCTGATCGATCCGAAAGTCCCGCCTTCCGCTGATCCGGAATTCCAACCGCAGCCCTACATGCAGGTCTTCGGCAGCCGCCATGGCTTTCTCCCCAACCTGAGCATTGTGGATCTCCTTTTTAATGAAGGATCAAAAGCACCCGATTTTCTTTAAAAAGCCCTTCGGAATCAACATCAGCGTATGATTTGTTGTTATATTTGGAGGAAATAAAAAAGTCTAACTGCAACGTTCGCGGAGGCTTAACGCAGAGAGCCGCAGACAAATAATTCGTTATTAGAATATAGCCACAGATTTATGACGATTCACTACTTATATGACAACCATTCGCAGCAGTATTAAATCCTAATTTATCATAAGAATCATGATGATAATACGCAGCATAAACACAGATCCGCGTAAATCTCTTGCTCCGCCGAAGCTTCGCAAAGGCGAGCGCGTTCCGATAAAACACAGCATATAAAACACAGATCCGTAAATTCGTAAAAATCCGTTATCCGTATTATGAATATAGAGTTCAACAAAAATGAGGACGTTATGAAGCAGCTGATCTCCGCGATGGAAAGAAAGCTGGAGAAGATCTATCTCGGCGGCGGTAAGAGCCGCATCGACAAGCTGCATGAGCAGGGCAAAATGACTGCCCGTGAACGTATTGAATACCTTGCCGACAAAGGTTCAGACATTATTGAGCTCGGAGCTTTTGCAGGTGAAGATATGTATAAAGAACATGGCGGATGCCCGGCCGGAGGTGTTGTAATCATGATCGGCTATGTGAGCGGACGCCAATGCATCATCGTTGCCAATGATGCCACCGTAAAAGCCGGCGCCTGGTTCCCCATCACCGGGAAAAAGAATCTCCGGGCGCAGGAGATCGCGATGGAAAACCGTTTGCCGATCATTTACCTGGTTGACAGCGCCGGTGTTTACTTACCGATGCAGGATGAGATCTTTCCCGACAAAGAACATTTCGGCCGTATTTTCCGCAATAACGCCGTCATGAGCAGCATGGGCATTCTGCAGATCTCCGCAGTAATGGGCAGTTGCGTGGCGGGAGGAGCATATCTCCCGATCATGAGCGACGAAGCCCTTATCGTGGATAAAACCGGCAGCATTTTCCTGGCCGGCTCTTACCTTGTGAAGGCAGCGATCGGTGAGAATATCGACAATGAAACACTCGGAGGCGCTACTACACATTGTGAGATCTCCGGCGTGACCGATTATAAATGCAAGGACGACAAGGATTGCCTGGATCGCATCCGCAATATCATGAGCAAAGTCGGGCATTTTGACCATGCAGGCTTTAACCGTGCAGAAGCAAAAGCACCTAAAAAGGATGCAAAAGAAATGCTGGGCATCATTCCGGATACGCGCGACAAGCAATATGACATGCAGGAGATCATCGATCGCCTGATCGATGAATCGGATTTTGAAGAATATAAAGAAGGATACGGACAAAGTATCATTTGCGGACTTGCCCGGATCGATGGCTGGTCGGTTGGAATTGTCGCCAATCAGCGAAAAGTCGTAAAAAGCAAAAAAGGTGAAATGCAGTTCGGCGGCGTTATATACAGCGACAGTGCTGACAAAGCGGCACGCTTCATCATGAACTGCAATCAGAAAAAGATCCCTTTGGTTTTCCTGCAGGATGCGACCGGCTTTATGGTTGGTTCCCGTTCAGAGCATGGAGGGATCATTAAGGACGGTGCCAAGCTGGTAAATGCCATGTCGAATTCCGTGGTACCAAAATTTACGGTGATTATCGGGAACAGCTACGGTGCGGCGAATTACGCCATGTGTGGAAAAGCCTATGACCCCCGCCTGATCATTGGCTGGCCAACGGCGCAGGTAGCTGTAATGGGAGGAGCGCAGGCAGCAAAAGTGCTGGTCCAGATCGAAGTGGCATCGCTAAAAGCGAAAGGAGAGGAAATAACTCCCGAAAAAGAGGCGGAGCTTTTCAACCGGATCAAGGATCGTTATGATTCGCAAACGACACCCTACTATGCTGCGGCAAGATTATGGCTCGATGCGATCATCAAGCCGGAAGATACCCGCAAATGGATCTCCATGGGCATCGAAATGGCCAACCACGCCCCTATTACGAAACAATACAATGTCGGAGTGATCCAAACCTGATGCATAGCTATTCTACATTATCCGATGCGGTAAACGATCTTCAGAAAAGAGGATTTGTCAATGATTTCAAGCTTTTAAAAGACGGGATCGAATGTTCCGCACTTGAATTAAAGCTGCATCCCGATCATTTTGAGATCGTGGAATTTTATCATTTTGACGGCATGACCGATCCGGCGGATGAAGCCATTGTTTATGCGATCGAGTCAACAGACGGAAAGACGAAAGGCATACTCATCAACGGCTACGGCATCTATACCGATGAACTGTCCGACAGTATGATCAAAAAGTTAAAGGAACATCATTCCTGACGCTAAAAATCCTTATTTTTGTATCTATAAAGCAATTAAATGATAATTATGAATAACAGACTTTTCAGTCCGCGTTTTATCTTCATCACCACAGCAATTTTGCTGGCGGCAGCGAGCCGTTTATTTCCTCATTTCGATAATTTCACCCCGATCGCTGCAATGGCGCTTTTCGGCGGTGTTCATTTCAGTGATAAGCGACTGGCAGTGATCGTTCCGCTCCTGGCGATGATCATCAGCGATATCGGTCTTGAGATCACCACCGGCTGGGGATTCCACAATACGATCGCTTATGTATACGGAGCATTTGCATTAACGTCCTTTATCGGTATCCTGGCAAAAAGAAATCCGACATTCCTGACGATCGCAGGAGCTTCCCTCCTCTCATCGGTGCTGTTTTTCCTGATCACTAATTTTGGTGTCTGGGCAGCAGGTGGTTCAATCGGAGGAGCTGGCGGATTAGGAGCAACTTATGCCCTTGGAATACCATTCTTTACACGCACACTCGTTGGCGACCTTTTCTTTAACGCGATCCTGTTCGGTTCTTTCTACCTGGCACAAAGAAGAGTTCCTTCGCTGTTAAAGGCTTGAAATAAGATCTTGATTTTATAAAAAGGCGGGCTTTCTCAAGTACCCGCCTTTTTTGTTCATTCAGCAGCAGAATCAGGCCATTGCCGGCGGAAACCGGTACCCTTTTCATTGATAAAATGCAGTATTCTAAAATCAATTCATTAAATTTTTAAAGTATTCCCATTTTTCATTCGTCCTTATAATCAAACATGGCTGAACAAACGCAATACACTGCCGAAGGTCAACTAAAGGACGAAGTTCTAACCAACACCATTAACAAGGAAAGAGGCAGACTTCTGAATTTCATCAGCAGCCGTACACCTACTATAGAGGATGCCGAAGATATCCTGCAGGATGTTTTCTACGAGCTGGTGCAAAGTGAGACCATCGAAAGTACAGCAGCATGGCTTTACCGGGTGGCACGGAACAAGATCACCGACTGGTACAGGAAAATGCGGCCGGAAAGGCTGGACGACATGAGCTATAACAACTCTGAGGAAGAAGAACCGCTTTTACTTTCCGATATTATTCCTGCCGCCGAAACAGCAGCCGACAAAAAACTTCTCCTGAAAGTCATTTCAGATGTATTGGCCGATACGCTGGATGAGCTTCCGGAAAATCAACGGGAAGTATTTGTACTGCATGAGATCGACGGAAAAAGCCTGAAAGAGATAGCAGAGATGACCGGAACCAATATTAAAACCGTAATATCCCGTAAACGCTATGCTGTACTGTACCTGCAGGAGCAATTGAAAGGCCTGTATGAAGAGTTGCTGGTTGACTAGGTAACCAGGTAAATAGAAAAATTAAACACATTAAAAAAATAAAAACCATGAACAAAAAATTCAAATTCCTGTTAGTATTGAAGATCATTTTTGGTATCGCAGCCTTTATCCTGATCTTCGGATTCGGTACAATGCACCTCTGGAACTGGCTGGTACCGGAACTCTTCCACGGACCGATAATCACGTTCGGGCAAACGGTCGGCCTCCTGGTATTATGCAAGATCCTGTTCGGAGGCTTTGGAAACAAATTCGGAAGACACCACGGTCATTGCGGCCCCGGTGGAAAATGGGGTCGTCATCATTACTGGAAACACAGAATGCACGAACGTTTCCAAAACATGAGCCCCGAAGAAAAAGAAAAGCTGAAACAGCGCTTTAAAGATCGCTGCCGAAATTGGTACTGTGATGAAGATGACAAGGATGGAAAGACGGAAAATACAGAAATTCAAAACTGATCTTAAAAACCATGGCTATGCAAACATCTGTACTCGTCTTCAAAACCAATATCAATACGCTGGAAAAACTTCAAAAAGTGGACAGCGCCTTGTCGCAACGTGCTGAAATAGTAAAATGGAATGTGGACCTTGATGATTGTGACAAGGTCCTGCGCATCGAAACAAATTTGCTGAAAACGAATAGTGTGATGGAAATGATGCGATCGCAGGAGATCTATTGCGAAGAGCTTTTGTAAGGCTTGTGTTTGTGTGTCCGCCTAAGGGCGGACGAGTTTGGTGGGTCCCTTTGCCTGAATACCGGCAAAGGGATATTTTTTTAGTCCGACTTAACTTCAAAGAAGTTTAGTCGGACTTATCCCGCGAAACGGGATCCGTTTTTAAACCGGCAGTCCTTAACTTCAAAGAAGTTTAGTCGGACTTATCCCGCGAAACGGGATCCGTTTTTAAACCGGCAGTCCTTAACTTCAAAGAAGTTTACCCGGACTTATTCCGTGAAACGGGATCTGTTTTATTACGAATCCTTAACTCTATAGGAGTTACCCGGACTATCCGGCGAAACGGGATCCATTTTTAAACCGGCAGTTCTTAACTCCACAGGAGTTTAACCGGACTTATCCGGCTATCCCACGAAAACCAGCCCGGTTTTCAGCCGACACGATTTGTTTCGTATATTTATGATGTATGAAACAGACGGCACTCCTGCTTTCCTTTTTCCTTCTTTTTTCATTTACGGTCCGCGCCGCAGAACCGGACCGCAGGCAATTACTGAACGACCTCACGACTGCATCTACGGATACCGCCCGGATCAATGCACTTAATGCTCTCGGCCGCGACCATATTATCCAAAGCGAATACGTTACCGCCGATTCATTGCTGGAGCTGGCTCTTGCAAGCGCAACGGAAAAGGACTTTGTCGCCGGACAAATGAAGGTCCTGATCAATATCGGGGTGCTTTACTGGTACCAGGACAAATATCCGCAAGCCCTGGATTATTATTTCAAGGCGCTCAGGATCGCCGAAAAGAATAATAATAAAAATAATATCGGACGCTGTCTCGCTAACATCGGCCTCGTTTATTCCAGCCAGGGCGATAAAGCCAAAGCACTCGAGTATTACCAGAAAGCGTTAAATCTGAAAGTAGAGATCAATGACCGGAAAGCAAGTACGATCATTCTCGGCAATATCGGCGACATTTATAAATCGGGAGGTGACTATATTAAAGCGCTGGAATATTTTCGCCAGGCAGAAAAGATCTCGGCAGAGCTCAACGAAGAAGGCCTGGTCGGTTATTTCCAGTCCTGCGCTGGAAGCGCATACGAGCTGAAAGGCGACAAGGAAAATGCGCTCCTCTCCTACACTTCTTCGCTCGGCATAGCGGAAAAGATAAGCGACCGCGTGATGATCTCTGCAGACCATATCAATCTCGGCGGACTGCTCCTCGGGGAAAAGAAATTTGACGATGCAGAAACCCATTTGAAGAAAGGGCTGGACATCGCCACGGAAATCAATGATCTGAACAGCAAACGGGACGCATTCGGGAAATTGAGCGAATTGTACAGGACGCAAAACAAATGGCAGCTTGCGCTTGACAACTATCTGAATTATGTTGCACTGCAGGATAGCATCTTCAACAGCGACAACACAAAGAAAACCGTTCAGAGCGAGATGAACTTTGAGTTCGATAAAAAGCAGGCTGCAGAGGCTGCAGTGCAAAAAGAAAAAGACGCCATTGCAGCGGAAGATCTTCGCCAGCAGAAAATGCAGCGAAACTATTTTGTGGCCGGGTTTATTTTAATTGCTCTTATTGCGGGTTTCATTTTCAGGAGCTACCGGCAAAAACGAAAAGCCAATTTGATCATTGAGGCTCAAACAAAGCAGGCAGAACATCAGAAAGAGCTGATCGAAGAAAAAAGCAAGGAGATCACCGATTCTATCAATTATGCCAAACATTTGCAGGATGCGATCCTTCCACCCAAAAAGATGTTCGACTCCTGCTTTCCGGAGAATTTTGTCCTGTACAAACCCAAAGACATTGTCGCCGGCGACTTCTACTGGCTGGAACGCAAAAATGACATCATTTTTATTGCCGCGGCAGACTGTACAGGACATGGCGTTCCGGGAGCCATGGTAAGTGTGGTTTGCTCGAACGCGCTGAACAGGACGGTAAAGGAATTCGGCTTAACGGAGCCCGGAAAGATCCTCGACAGAACACGAGAGCTGGTACTTGCCACATTCTCGAAAAGCGACAAGGATGTGAAGGACGGAATGGATATCTCGCTCTGCGCGATCCACACTGACGGAAAATTGCAGTGGGCCGGAGCTTATAACCCGCTCTGGTATATCAGCAAAGGAGAAATAAAAGAATTGATCGCCGACAAGCAACCGATCGGAAAAACGGATGATCCGCGGCCGTACGCTACACATACGGTTCAGCTACAGGAAGAAGATTCGATCTACCTGTTCACCGATGGCTATCCTGATCAGTTCGGCGGCGAAAAAGGAAAGAAATTCAAATACAAACCTTTTAAGGAACTGCTCCTGAAAAATCACACGCTGCCGCTGACGGAACAGAGAGAACAGCTGGACAAAGCGTTTGAAGGTTGGAAAGGTAAGCTGGAGCAGGTGGATGATGTTTGTGTGATAGGGATCAGATTATAAATTTTAGTCAAAGCAATTGTCCTCATAGTTTACAAAACTGAACTCCTATGTTTCTCATCTACTTCATTCTATTCTGCCTTACGCTCGGATTTATCAACTACCTTATCCAGAAGTTCAAAAAGGACAAAAAATACAAACGCAAATTTTATGATTTCGAAGACAATACCTCAATTGTCTCCGCGGTGTTCCTTACAATCATTTCTTTCATCATCATTAACTTCTGCATGCACGATCCGTCCTTTAATGATCTGGGGCAACAGGTTCACTACGGGCATTCCACCACACAGCCGTGGCTGGAAAGCAATGCATTTAAGCAGATGATCGAGAACGGGAACGACAACCTCGATCTCCAGTATCAATTCATTACAACACATTTTGATCCGAACCAGGAAATGTGTCCGGATGTTAAAGCGTTCAATAAGGAACAAACTTTCATCTTCAACCTTTATTCCGGCTGGGCGAAAAGTCCGGACCCGGTGAAGGCTGACAAGGGACAGCTTTGTCTCGGACTTTACTACTTCTTCAACAATGACAATACGAATTGCGACAGCCATCTGAAAGAGGTAAAGAACGACCGGCTGAAATACCTGAATACGTACCGCGCGAGAATGTATTATTATTACGGAGAACACGACAAGGCATATCAGTCGCTGGCGAAGGAGATCAGGCGCTGCGGCGACCGCAAAGGAGCTTATCACTTTCTTTCGGAATTATATGATTACGAAAAAAGGTATGACGAGATCATTCCATTGGCTTACGACGATTATGTAAAGGATTTCATTCCATTTGACTTCAAGCAGCGCGCTTATATTTCCGGGCATGACATCTATAGCTATTTAAAAACCTTGCTGCGCCAGGCATTTTACAAAACTAACCTGGTCGGCTTTGCAGGAGCTTTACTTATTCTCATCATCTGGATCTTTTATCTGAGAAGAGTGAACGTGTATCAGAAAGGAAACTGGAAATCAATTGTCTCGACTGTCATTCTCTCAGCCGCATTTCATATTCCCGTCTGGCTGCTTTATGATTTCTACAGTTATCAGCTGCACTTTTCACTGAATGGCGGCGTAGTCAATGATTTTCTTTATTGTGTTTTCGGAATCGGCTTTATAGAGGAGCTGATCAAAATTCTTCCTTTCCTTGTCATCCTGCGTTTCACGAAGCTTGTCAACGAACCCATCGACTACATTATGTATGCTTCGCTCTCAGCGCTGGGATTTGCATTCATCGAGAACTTCCGCTACTTTGATGATGGCAGCATTAATATTATTCATTCCAGGGCACTCACAGCTTCTGTTGCGCACATGGTGCTGACCTCTATCATTGCCTATGGGCTCGTTCTTGCAAAATACAGGTACAAAAAAAGCAGTGTCTTGTTCTTCGTGATTGCTTTTCTTATTGCATCTTTCGCGCACGGCTTCTACGATTTCTGGCTGCTTAATCCGGAGGTGAATTCCTTTCACATTGTAACCTTTATTTTCCTGCTGATGGGGATCCTGGCTTACGCGTCCATGATCAACAATGCGCTCAATCACTCGCTCAGCTCAGAAGATAATCTAAAGCTGAACACTGCAAAGCTGGCGGCCGATCTTGCAGCAGGGCTGGTTGCTGTGTTTCTGTTCGAATATATCTGTATGTCTTTCATATACGGTCCAACGATCGGAAACAGGGAGTTTATTTCGTCAACGCTGACCGGTGGCTACCTGATCCTTTTCCTATCGGTAAGATTAAGTAACATTGACATTCTCCCGGAGGAATGGTTCAAGATCGAAGTGTTTGTCGGATTTATGCCTGCGCAGATCATTTATGGCGACAAGAAACCGAATTACAATTCTCTCATTGGAAGCGAATTTGAGCTAAAAGCATTTCGTCAGAAAGGGATCCTGGCTAATATACTTCCGGCAAAGGGCAAGATCATTAAGCGGGAAAAGATCTCCGGTAACAATGGCTGGTTCCTGGTAAAGCTGGATCACCCCCTGAAGATCACCAAAGGAGTTACAGATCATGTCCTTGTCCGCGCAAAGAGCAAATTTGAGCTCATCGATGGGCGGAACCGTACCATCGTTTCATTTGTAGCCATTCCAAGCATGGATAAGCTCGCGCTGACAGAAAAAAGGCTGAAAGATTTTATTTTTGTGGATTGGGCAGTGGCAGGCTGAGCTATGAAAGTCCGGGAGATTTTTGTAAATTTGATAGAAACACATACACATGAAAACTCAAACCATCCGCATACTGACCTTCTCCGTTTTTTTGCTGCTCATCGGTTTATTTGTTGCATACCGGGCCGGTGCTTTCGACAGCATGTTCGGCACGAAATATTATCTCTCGGATGTCCATATTGACAATACAGCAATTGCCGTTGATACACCGGGAGTAAAGAGCAGCACAACCGTTGACATAAACCAGCAGATGATGTCGAGCTCAAAGTCCATGGTGATCTACACCCCTCCGAAAAAAGATACCGTTGTAAAAGACACTCAGAAAGCCGCCGCGACTGCCCCGCAAAAGCCAATGATGGGCGGCTCCAAATCAGCGATCATCTTTTCGCCGAAGCTGAGTAGTCCTCCGAACAATTCCAATAACCCTAACCAGGCTCCGGCTAAACCCAAGAACTGACAAATTTACAACAGGAAGGAAAACAAACGAGTGAACTAGTGAACAAATGAACTACTCCTCCATTATAGAAGGAACTGCACTGAGCTTCGTATTTCTTGCGGCCGTATTTGTGCCGATGGAAAAAGTATTTCCCGCAAAGCTGAAGCAGAAGTTCTTTCGTCCGCATTGGTTTCTTGATCTGTGCTATTTCCTTGGACAATATTTCTTCTGGCTGGCGATCGTTACCTGGGCTCTCTCCTATTTCAGCTTTTGGCTGGACGGGATCGTTCCGCAGGATTTTCGCTCCGCCGTTGTATCACAAAGCTGGTGGCTGCAGGCAATTGAAGTGATTATCTTAAGTGATTTCCTTGTCTACTGGGGACACCGTTTGCAGCACAAGGTCGGATTCCTCTGGCGATTTCATAAAGTGCATCATAGTGCAGAGCACCTGGACTGGCTGGCAGCGCACAGGGAACATCCGCTCGACACGATCTATACGATGGGACTGATCAACCTTCCGGCTTTCATCATGGGATTTCCTTTGGAAACGATTGCCGGCTTCATTGCCTTCCGTGGGATCTGGGCGATCTATATTCATTCCAATATCCGGATCCCTTCAAAGGCGTTTCGTAAATTCAGCATCCTGATCGGTGCGCCGGAATTTCATCACTGGCATCATGACCTTGATCGTGATGCCGGGAATTATGCCAATATTTCTCCTTTGATGGATGTGATCTTCGGAACGCATGTGTGCCCGGATCATGAACCGGAAAAGTTCGGGATCAAGGAAGCATTTCCTAAGAACTATGTCGGGCAAATGATCCATCCGATGCTGCCGGAAAAAGTTAGCGGGAAGTTGTTTAAGAGGAATCACCAGTCGACCACCATTGCATTAAGTCGGTCGAATTTGGTAAACAAAGATCAAAAGATCGCTGTCAACAATTAGTTACAGTTGAAAGCAAGGCAGACATGACAATGAAAATTCCGACCATACATGGATACATCGACAGAAGAATTTTAATCAACTTCACGGCTGATCCTACATGTGTGGAGAAAGTTGTTCCGCATCCATTTAGGCCCAAATTATATGAGAACAAAGCGATCGTTGGAATTTGCTTGATCAGACTAAAAAATATAAAACCCAAAGGGCTTCCCGATTTTATGGGAATAAGTTCTGAAAATGGCGCTCACAGAATTGCCGTAGAATGGGACGAAAATGGAGAAACAAAATCCGGAGTTTATATCCCTCGCAGAGACACTTCACTAAAACTAAATACTATTGTTGGCGGACGAATATTTCCTGGCAAACATCATTATGCGAAATTCAATATAGAAGAAAATAATGGAAATTATCATATCGACTTTACAAGCTCGGACAGCACCAAAATAGTAATTGACGCTACGGAAACGAAGTTATTTAACAGCAAGTCCATTTTCAAAACATTAAATAATGCTTCGGATTTTTTTAAAAAAGGTGATCTCGGTTACTCCCCAAACAAAAACAGATTTGAAGGACTTAGATTAAATGCGTACAAATGGGAGGTTAAACCGCTTGACGTTTCGATGGTAAAATCGAGCTTTTTTGAAAATGAGAAAGTTTTCCCAAAAGGTTCTGTGATATTCGACAACGCATTGCTAATGATAGACATTGAACATGAATGGAAAACTGAAAAAGATAAATAAACCAGCCGGCGGTTATCAGTTCGAACATATGAATAAAAATGACCATTGAATTATCACCATACAATCCCGACTGGCCGTACATGTTCACTGCGGAAAAGGAGCTGATCTCAGCAAATTTTCCGGAAAAGGATTTTTCGATCGAGCACATCGGAAGCACAGCAGTTTCTGGTTTGAAAGCAAAGCCTGTCATCGATATTCTTATTGGTCTTTCTCCTTCATTACCTGCTGACATTACACCAATAGCCAATCATTTGAGAGTCCTGGGCTACAAATACATTGAAAAGTACAATTTGATGATCCCGGAAAGGCGCTATTTCACAAAAGAAGTAAATGGAAAGCCGACACATCATATTCATATCGTAGCCATGCATTCCGACTTTTGGAACAGACATTTATTTTTCAGAGACCAGCTGCGGGAAAATCCGGCAATCAGAGAACAATACGAGCGACTAAAAACGGATCTTGCAAAACAACAGTGGAATTCCGGCAATGATTACGCAGATGCCAAAAGCGATTTTATCAGGTCCATTGAGAAACGAAGAGCGGCACACACTAACATTTCACCAATATAAACGATACTACTACTCCCATGGAAACACAAACAGAAACAGAAAAAGCGGTCGACCAGATCTATGAATATGCAGCTAACCTGATGGTGAAGCAAAGCAAAACACCGACGGAAACCATCAACCTGCTGGTAAGCCGCGGGCTGGACCAAAAAAGTGCAACAACCATCGTTACAAATCTTGAACAGCATATCGGAAAAGCAAAGAAAGAACGGGCAAACAAGGACATGCTTTATGGCGCTTTGTGGTGCATCGGCGGGATCATTGCAACCGTTTCAGATATCGGTTTTATTTTCTGGGGCGCAATTGTATTTGGCGCGGTCCAGTTTTTCAAAGGAGTAATCAATGCAAATTCATAAAATGCTTTACAGGATCCCGATATTGGTCTTACTCACAACGACGCTCCTGAGCTGCTCCAATGCCCAGACAAAACCGGCAAATCACAACAAAGCCGGTTCTATTGTCAAAATTGAAATGAACCTGAGCGCCTTCGGTGTTGAAGCCGATGATGTTCCTTCCATTGATGTGACCATTGACTTTAAAAACGACAGCAGCCGCTGTATTGCTTCTTTCTATAACCCGTCTTACAAAGGCTATTCGTACTCACTGTCAAAAGATCAAATGAATTCCATACTGGAATTACTGAAGAATGTCGATCTGGCGACCATTAAGAAAGAATATACAACAAACAGAAGCGATCAGGCGAGAGCGACGACGACAATCTATTCAGCCGGGAAAATTTATAAATTTGATGACTACGGTTTAGAGGCAGGTTCACCACTGAGGGAACTTTATAAGATCGTTTTCCGTTACAAATAAATATGGCAAAAGATATATTAAAAAGACTGCTTTTTACATTCCTGATCTCCTTTGCGGTTTCTATGGCCTTTGCCTGGATAAGCTATCAGGCTACGGAAGGCTTTGAGGCAAGGCAAGCCCAGTTGATTCTTTTGATCCTGTGTATCATTATCAATCTCCTGAATGTTGTACTATCCTTGACTGCGCTTTTAAACCTGAATGCAAGTGTCCGGGAAAGCATGCTAACGAGCTTCCTTTCATTTTTGGGCTTACCGGTCCTGCTTCTGATCCTCATTGCAAAAGCTTTTCTGGGTGCCGAAGGACATGAAGACCAGCACTTCTTTCCGGTTGGCGCACCTTCTGTTGTTTTCTGTATCGTTTGGGCTTATCATTATTTCCGCTGGAAAAAGATATGGTCAGGAATAGGAAAAGAAAATGTAGAGTAAATCGTTAGCTTATTTCGAGGATAAAAAGCATTTAAAAACATGAGCTTTATAGACAAAATTTTCAGTAAGAAGACAGAGGAATGCCCCCGATGCCTTGGCAAAGGGAAAATCGACGAAAGCGATATCAAACGACTCCAGCGGGAATTCAGCTGGTTGCCGGGTAAATGTGCATACTGCGAAGGGATGGGGAAAGTATCACAGAAAATGATCGACGCTGTAAAAGCTGATGCAAGATATTTATCGCTGGGTACTACCAGGGAAGAGCGAAAAAGATTGTTTAACGGGGAACCGGACGCTATGCAGCGTGCCAGGGACTTTGATCTTGTTTTTGATCGCTTTTGCGAACAAGCCCGGTACTTACATTACAATGGAGGAATGAGCATCGAACAGATCGTGGAATTTTACATGATCTCAGAACCGGAACGACAGGACAGGCAAAAATTATCCGGACTGATCGGGTATGTTATTGAAAAAAGCAAAAATTAAAAAAATGAAATCCCTCTTCGAAACCTCTACCCGTGAAGAGTTGATCAGCAGGATCAATTCCATTACAGAAAACAATAAGGCGCAATGGGGCAAAATGAACGTGTACCAGATGCTTCAGCATTGTACATCAGGCGACGACATGTACCAGGGCAAGCTAAAGATCCCAAGAGTTTTTATCGGAAGGCTCATTGGTCCTATGTTTTTGAAAAAAGTTCTGAAGGATGAAAAAGCCTTCGGAAAGAATTCACCCACCAGCACGCAATTGAAATTTGAAGCAAAAGCCATCGATATTGAGAATCAGAAAAAAGAATGGATCAACAGGATCCAAGCCTACCACGAGATTAAAACACTTGAGATCGTTCACCCCTTCTTCGGCCGGATGAAAAAGGAGCAGATCGGACAACTTGCATATAAACATGCGGATCATCATTTGAGACAATTTGAAGCATAATAAAACCCATGGACCAAAGTAAAATAAACAAGGACAGATATTATAAGCTGGTGTTCGCCAGTGTTTATTCGCTGTACATTAAAAAGGTGGAGACCAAGGGACGTACAAAAGACGAGCTCAATGAAGTGATCTTCTGGCTGACAGGCTATGATAAAAAGACGCTGCAGAAGCAGATCGATCAGAAAAATGATTTTGAGACCTTCTTCAAGCAGGCTCCGAAATTCAATCCCAATGCAAAAATGATCACCGGTCTGATCTGTGGCTACCGTGTGGAAGAGATCGAGGATAAGGTGGTTTGGAAAATGCGCTGCCTGGATAAGCTGATCGATGAGCTGGCAAAAGGAAAAACAATGGAGAAGATCCTGAGGAAATGAGAAAACTATTTTTCATCTTGCTGATCTCCTTACAGCAATTTATGTCCGCACAAAATAACATCGCTGGATTTTACATGCCAGAGTATCATTCACATGATTTTGATATAAAACCGGATCATACGTACATCTATAACTGGCATTCCCCGTGCGGAGTAACTCCAAGTTTTAGTAATAAAGGAACGTGGCGCAATGTAAATGATACTTTGTACCTGTCGCCGGAAAAAGACACCCTGCAGCTAAAATTTATCCGGAATTATGCGTTCAGCTTTTTTTCAAACGGAAAGGTGCTTTACGACACGATTGAATTAATGGAGTTTCCGGAAAGCGGCTCCATCATTCCTCATCAATTTAAGAGCTTCCTGGATGTGCTTAATTTTTTACCCGCCAATAGATATCAAAAAAGCAAAAGCTATTATGATAACGGGCTTATCGAATATACAAAAGAAACAGATCGTCATTCAAAACGACGTGTTGAATGCTACTACTATTCAACCGGACAACTAAAAGAAGTAAGACAATTCCGGAAGGACAAAAGATCAGGCGACTGGTATTTTTATACAGAAGATGGATACTTACAAAAATTATATCGATACCGGCGCGGACATCTTCGAAAAAAGATAATCAATTACGACTAACGCTACCATCTCATCAGCTGATCATTACCGAAGCTCCATTCAGGGGTTTCCAGCACATCACCGAAATTCACGCTATACCATGGACTCAGCGAAGAATTATTGAGGTTCTTCAGAATGTGGATCTCCTGTGCCGGCATATAACTCTGCTGGATCATGAACAGCTTCTCGCCGGTCTTTTCATTTTTGCAAACATCGGTCACTAACACAGCGTGTCCGGGAAATCCGCCTACGATAAATACATCGCCGGGCAGAATGTCCTTCACATCCGGCACCTTTTTCAGCTCTTTGCTTAAAGAAGAGGTCCCGGCATAATTGAAAATGGTATTCGTATAGCTTTTGAAAGTTTTGTAAGAGTCATCAGCACCTGCTCTTTTCACCCAGCTCACATTGTTTCCTTTTATTGACGTACGATAACCTTCGCTCCATTTTTTGAACCCTATGGTGTGCCCGCTGGTGAAATTAAAATGCAGGTTCTCATAATCTTTAAGAGAATATAAATATTCGGCTCTCATGCGCATCACAGCATCCGCGCACTGCTGAAGATCGGTAGTGCCGACATCAACATCCAGCACAGCAGCATGGCCGGCCTGGTAGCGCTTCAAAGAGCCATCGTATAAATGCACATCCGGATTTCCTTCTTTCAGCGGGAGAAACCGAAGCCAGTCGCCGAATGAACCTTCCTTCTGCTCTACCCTTTTATATCCTTCAGGAACCATGATCCGGTTGACAACGGCATTTTTAATATCATAATTGGTTTTCCAGGAATATTTATTGACGGTAGTCTTGATCATCACTTCCGGCGCTGTAGCAGCTAAAACATGCTCCTCCTGTTCCGCCTGGGAATGATTGCAGGAAGCGACCGCAAATACACTAAAAAAAAGTACCATGCATATTGCTCTTCTTCCCATAAACTTTGAATTTTGAACTTTCAACTTTGACTATTTACTTTTTCCGAACTGCCGGTGAGAGCGATAGACAACATAATTCAGCGACAATTCAAACACACTGAAATTGGGTTGATCATGCTGAAAGAACGTTGATGTGGAAACATTATAACGCAGGCCCAGAGCAATATCGTCACTAAGATCAAATTCCATTCCGGCCAATACGGAATAGTCCGTCCATTTAATGCTGTGGTAATCCTTCACATTGATCCCGCTGGGATTGCTTCCATCGATCAGGACGATCTTTGAGTTCGTGAACGTAGAAACCTGTCCGCCCAGATTGAACCGGATGTTCTCGCCTAATTTGTATTGAAGATATACCGGAACGTCGATATAGAAATAACGGTATTTAATGATCGGCGATTCCAGCTTAAAGGATTTCCCGGTATAAAGCGCTTCTAATCCGACATTCAGCTTCTCCGACAAAACAATGCTGTAGCGAAATCCGCCGCCAAAGCTGATCCCCGGTTTATAGCTCACAGTGTCATGCAGCAGCTTCGAGCTGGTCATCCCGCCGGTAAACGAAAAACGCGACGACTCACTTGTTGAGTAAGTTTGTGCAGAAGCAAAAGCGGTAAAAAGAAAAAGCACCAGGAAGAAGATGCTTTTTTTTCTATTCAATAAAAACGTATTCATAAAAATCATTTCAGAGAGATCTTCACTGTGTAGCTTCCGGAATTACCGGCGTTATAAACTGTTTCGTAAACCGAAATGTACAGCATTCCCGACGTAGCTGCAGTTCCGTTGAACTTCGCGCCTGCTTTCAGCACAGCGGTAGAATTCTCACCGATCTTGTAAACCACATTTCCGTAGGTCGGATAAGTTCCTGCGCCATAATCCCCTTCGTAGCTGTCGACAGCGGCAGTAGTTCCTGAGACCGATCCATCCGGTTTGTATTTACTCCCTGAAAGACTTGCAAAAGTGATCTCACCGTTTGCCGTAATGCTGAATTTTTGTCCTTGTTTCAGCATGATCCCCGTTTTGAGCCATCCTCCGCTGGTATTGGAACTGATGTGCTTGGAGCCGAGAAGCTTAAATGTCATGTCTCCGCTTTCGCTGTCACCGGTATATAACACATCGATGTGCCTGATCTTTTCCTTCGGAATGCTCAGCGTGCCATATTCCGTCTTAAGATCGATTTTCACAAAATCATAGTTTCCACCCATTGTATATTCAAAATCGATGGAAACAACATCCTTATCGGAAAACGATCCTTCCATATTGAACTTAGATTCCAGCTCGCCTAAGGCCGCATCTGCAGTATAATCGGTATAAGCCGACGGTTCGTATTTCGCGGAAGAAAGAAAGTCCGATAATGCCGGAACTGCTTTGATGTCCATTTTTACGAGTTCATCATATGCGTTCTTACGGATCTTTTCATCGGAATTATCCAATTGCTTCACAAGGTTTGCGACTTTGTCACCCATCGCTTTGTCGGACGTAATTCCCAGGTCGAGCGCAGTCACATTCCTGATCGGGATTTCCAGCTTTCCGTACGCCGTGGTCAGTGTAACATTCGACATTTTAGAAGTTCCGCTCATCACATTACCATCGCGCAATGTCAGCCGCAGCTCAACATCATTCTGTGCATTCAGCACAAACGCAGCACAAACGGCTGTCAGTGTTCCGATGATCTTTTTCATGGATAAGAATTTTAGAATATTATTCAGGTTGAACCTCGGTATCGCGGAGGAATTCCACTTCCGTGATAGGCACATTGTCCTTGAAGAAATAAATAGGTCCGAAGGATGTTTCTTTTTTCACATAAAGATGTCCTTCATTTCCTCTCACCACGATTCTCTTCGTCACCTTGGCATTGGTTTCCGTTCCGGTCTCTTCCGTGATTCCTTCCGGATACTTCTTCGCGAGATCGCTCTTGAAATCGTCCTTGGTATTGTTTGTCGAAGTCACCGTTGTTGAATTCTTCTTCTTGATCATCGCATCGCATTCAGCTGCTTTATCCTTTGGATACTGCTCCGATGATTTCACAAGAGATGCATCCAGGTAACGGCTTTTTGCCGATTTGTAATCCTTTAACTCGAATAGCTTATCTGCTTTTGAGATCAGATCCGTGTACTGTGCGTCCTTCTCCTTCTGGCGGGCAATTGCATCCAGCGTTGAATTGATTTCATTGATCTTGTTTCCAGGATAAGGTTCTGAAGGCTTGACGGTCTGCGCATCTTTGTATGCGAGGATCGCATTGTTGTAGTCTTTTTTCGCAAGCAGGTCATCCGCTTTTTTCACGGCAGCATCGTATTTGGACTGCAGCGCTTGTCCTTTCGCTACTTCAGCCAGAAGTCCATTTACTTTTGTGATCTGATCCTTCGGATACTGTTCGGTTGGCCTCATCGTACCCGCTTCCGTATAAGCAGCTTTAGCGCCGTTGTAATCCTTCGCATTCAATGCATCATCCCCTTTCGCGATCGCTGCTTTATACTTCTCCTCCATCTCTTTTGCATTTGCATCTTTTGCAATAGCGGCGTCGATTGCAGCGATCTTGTCTTTCGGATATTTTTCAGCCGGCTTCAAACCTAGCGCTTCATTATAAGCCGTTTTCGCAGCATCGTACTCTTTCGCTCCGAATGCTGCATCACCTTTGGCAACAGCAGCGGTGTATTTTTCATTCAGTGCTTTCAAGGCAGCATCTTTATTTGCAAGATCGGAAATGAGCTTATCAATTTCGGAGATCTTATCGGAAGGATATTGCTCACCCGGCTTCACGCCCAACGCTTCATTATAAGCTGTTTTCGCAGCATCGTATGTCTTCAGTTTGAAGGCGGCATCTCCCTTTGCTATCGCTGCTTTGTACTTTGCATCCAGCGCTGCTTTATCTTTATCCGCAGCGGCAGCTGCGATCAATCCGTCAATTTCGGAGAGCTTGTCGGTAGGATATTGTTCACCCGGTTTTACGGCAAGCGCTTCGTTGTAAGCGGTTTTTGCCGCGGCCCAGGTCTTGAGCTTAAATGCAGCATCTCCTTTTGCAACAGCAGCATTGTATTTATCGTTGAGTGCTTTCTCCTTTGCAAGACGGTCTTTTTCCGCAGCCTCGTCACCCATCAGCTTCGCGATCTCCGAAAGTTTATCCTTTGGATATTGCTCCGAAGGCTTAAGTGTAGTTGCTTCCGTGTAAGCGGTCTTCGCAGCAGCATAGGTTTTTGCAGTGAACGCAGCATCACCTTTTGCAATTGCAGCAGTATATTTTGCCTCCAGCTCTTTTACCTTGCCGGCAGCAGCAGCGTCTGCCAGACCTTTTTCAGCTTCTGCAAGCTTGTCTTTCGGATACTGCTCTGCGGGTTTCAGCGCCAGTGCGGCTGTATAAGCTGTTTTTGCACCGGCATAATCGCTTGAGCCAAGTGCCGCGTCACCTTTTGCAATCGCATCAGCATATTTCTTTTCGAGTTCTTTTGCGCCCATTTCCTTTGCAAGAATAGCGTTGATCTCTGTGATCTTATCCTTCGGATATTTCTCAGCGGCTTTCAGACCTGCAGCTTCGGTGTAGGCAGCTTTCGCTCCGTCGTAATCTTTCGTTCCGAATGCCGCATCTCCCTTTGCAATTGCCGCTGCATATTTTTCACTCAGCTCTTTTTCTTTTGCCAGACGGGCAGCTTCAGCGGCATCCTTAGCGGACGCATCGGCAATTGCTTTGTCAATAGCTGCAAGCTGGGCTTTCGGATACGCCTCCGCCGACTTCAATGCGAGCGCTTCATTGTATCCCGATTTTGCATCTTCCCAGGATTTTGTTTTGAAGGCGGCATCTGCTTTAGCAACTGCCGCTTTGTATTTGTCGTCCAGCTCTTTTGCACCCATCTCTTTCGCGAGCGCCGCATTGATCTCCGCGATCTTGTCTTTCGGATACTGCTCATCCGGCTTCAGACCGAGCGCTTCATCATAAGCTGTTTTCGCGGCAGCCCAGGTTTTGAGCTTCATCGCAGCATCACCTTTCGCAACCGCTGCATTATATTTATCGTTCAGCGCTTTTTCTTTTGCCAGACGATCTTTTTCCGCAGCGGCATCACCCATCAGCTGATCAATTTCACTAAGCTTGTCCTTTGGATATTGCTCGGACGGCTTGAGCGTGCTGGCTTCTGTGTATGCTGTTTTTGCGGCGGCATATGTTTTAGCAGCGAGGGCCGCATCTCCTTTCGCGAGCGCCGCAGTATATTTCGCATCCAGCTCTTTCGTTTTATTTGCAGCTGCTTCTTCCGCGATGTTCTTTTCCACTTCTGCGAGCTTATCTTTCGGATACTGCTCATTCGGTTTCAGCGCAAGCGCATCAGTATAACCGGCTTTGGCGGCGGCCCAGGTTTTAGTACCCATTGCGGCATCTCCTTTTGCAATTGCGGCATTGTATTTCTCCTCCAGCGCCTTTGCGCCCATTTCTTTTGCGAGGATCGCATTGATCTCGGTTATCTTATCCTTCGGATATTTTTCTGCAGCTTTCAAGCCGGCAGCTTCGGTATACGCGGTTTTCGCGGCATCATAATCTTTCGTACCGAATGCGGCATCCCCTTTTGCGACAGCGGCCGCATATTTTTCATTCAACTCCTTTTCTTTCGCCAGGCGGGCAGCTTCGGCAGCATCTTTTGCGGCCGCATCGGCGATTGCTTTATCAATTGCAGCAAGCTGTGCTTTCGGATAGGCTTCCGCAGGTTTCAGTCCCAAAGCTTCGTTGTATCCGGCTTTTGCTTCGTCCCATGTTTTTGCTTTAAAAGCCGCATCTGCTTTTGTGATGGCAGCAGTATACTTTTGACCGAGCTCTTTCGAAGCAGCGTCTTTCGCCAACAGGCCGTCGATCTCGGCGAGCTTATCTTTCGGATATTGTTCGGAAGCTTTTAATGAAAGCGCATCGTTATAGGCTGTCTTTGCCGCATCATAGGTTTTTGCTTTCATTGCAGCATCACCTTTTGCAATGGCAGCGTTGTACTTATCATTCAGCTCTTTTTCTTTTGCCAGCCTGTCTTTCTCAGCAGCAGCCGAAGCGGCATCCGATGCGATCGCTTTATCGATCTCCGCGATCTTGTCTTTCGGATATTGCTCCGCCGGTTTCAATGTGCCCGCTTCCGTATAAGCAGCTTTAGCAGCTACCCAGGTCTTGGTTCCGAATGCCGCATCTCCTTTTGCGATTGCCGCATTGTATTTATCGTTAAGCGCTTTTTCCTTTGCCAGGCGATCTTTTTCAGAAGCATCGGCTGCATCGGCAGCGATGGCTTTATCGATCTCCGCAAGCTTATCCTTCGGATATTGTTCAGCTGACTTTATGCCAATTGCCTCATTGTATGCAGCTTTAGCAGCTACCCAGGTCTTGGTTCCGAATGCGGCATCTCCTTTTGCGATTGCTGCATTGTATTTATCGTTAAGCGCTTTTTCTTTCGCGAGGCGATCTTTTTCAGAAGCATCTGCTGCATCGGCAGCGATGGCTTTATCGATCTCTGCAAGCTTATCCTTCGGATATTGTTCAGCTGACTTTATGCCAATTGCCTCATTGTATGCAGCTTTGGCAGCTGTCCAGGTCTTGGTTCCGAATGCCGCATCTCCTTTTGCGATCGCTGCATTGTATTTATCGTTAAGCGCTTTCTCCTTTGCCAGGCGATCTTTTTCAGCAGCATCCGCAGCATCAGCGGCGATGGCTTTGTCAATCTCTGCAAGCTTATCCTTCGGATACTGCTCAGAGGACTTTATGCCGATCGCTTCATTGTAAGCAGCTTTAGCAGCAACCCAGGTTTTTGTTCCGAATGCTGCATCTCCCTTCGCGATCGCTGCATTGTATTTATCGTTAAGCGCTTTTTCCTTTGCCAGGCGATCTTTGTCAGCAGCATCCGCAGCATCAGCGGCGATGGCTTTATCAATCTCCGCAAGCTTATCCTTTGGATATTGTTCAGATGATTTTATCCCGATCGCTTCATTGTAAGCAGCTTTAGCAGCAACCCAGGTCTTGGTTCCGAATGCCGCATCTCCTTTTGCGATGGCTGCATTGTATTTATCGTTGAGCGCTTTTTCCTTTGCCAGACGATCTTTTTCAGCAGCATCCGCAGCGGCAGCAGCAGCAATCGCTTTGTCGCATTCCGCTATTTTATCTTTCGGATATTGTTCAGCCGGCTTCAAACCGGAGGCTTCGGAATAAGCACCTTTTGCGCCGGTATAATCTTTTGCAGCAAGCGCTTTGTCGCCTTTTGCGATGGCAGCCGTATATTTTTCAGCGAGTGATTTGTCGGCAGCTTCCTTCGCCGCAAGGTCTGCAAGCGCTTTGTCGATCTCTGCAAGCTTCGTCTTTGGATAAGCTTCAGCAGGTTTCAGCCCGTTCGCTTCTGTGTATCCTGCTTTTGCGTTTGTATAATCTTTTGCGGCAAGCGCCTTATCTCCTTTTGCGACAGCAGCAGTATATTTTTCATTCAGTGCCTTGTCCGCAGCATCCTTTGCGGCGAGGTCCGCCAGGATCTTATCGATCTCCGCTAACTTATCTTTCGGGTACTTCTCAGCCGGCTTGAGAGCACTTGCCTCATTGTATGAAGCTTTCGCGGCATCATAGGTTTTCGCTGCGAGTGCAGCATCTGCTTTCTGGATCGTAGCTTTGTACTTTGCTTCCATCTCCGCATTCTTTGCTTCATCGGCAAGCAGCTTGGTGATCTCATCCAGCTTGGTTTTCGGATAAGCTTCCGCTGGCTTCAGCTTCAGCGCATCGTTATATCCGCCTTTTGCGACATCATAATTTTTTGCAGTGAATGCAGCATCTGCTTTCGCGATGGCTGCTTTGTAATCGTTTTCAAGCTGGGCATTTTTTGCAGCATCGGCTATCGCCTTTTCGATCTCGATGATCTTGTTTTTCGGATATTCTTCACCGGGCTTGATGCTCAGTGCTTCAGTATAAGCAGCCCGTGCCGTTGTATAATCTTTCTTTGCGAAAGCAGCATCTCCTTTAAGGATAGCGGCATCGTACTTGCTCGCTGCGACACTTTCAGCAGTCGATTTCGCTTTTTCCTCTTCCTCCGCCTTCTTGATCGCTTCCTTTTCAATCTGGTTCAATTTGTCCAGCGCTTCCACCATTGCCTGTGAGTAGGCCTTATCAAAATCGATCTCCTTGATATTATCATCATAGTAGAACTTCGCCATCGGCTGTGCAAGAATGGAATTGATCTGGCTGACAACATTAGGATCCTTCGGCATTTCGAAGATACTTACCTCGATGTCCTGTCCGCCGAACTCTTCTTTAGCGCGATCATCCGGAACGCCTTTGGTATTGAAATAGAATTTTTTAGTGATGTGCCCGGGTTTTCCGATCGTGAGCGTATACTCGCCGTTCAGATCCATCTTGATGTCGAATCGCCCGCTGCTGGTGGTTGTCTGCTGGGTAACCTGCGAAGAGCCTTTGTAGAGAGTAACGACAGCTCCTTCCAGTTTTTTCCGGCTCTTTTTTACGGTTCCTTTTACGTCGTATTGGTTTTGAGCGAGAACGGAAGCGGGAATTGCCAGAATGAATGCGATGAGCAGCACTTTTCCGAGTAAAGACCGATAGTTGGGAGCAGATCTTTTAACAAACAACTTAGAAAACATATTAATGCTTAATTATCAGGTACTTACGTTACACATTGGCCTTAGTAAGCAAATATCGTAAAATTTGGCAATAAACTGACAAATGTTGACAATTACTTTGCCAGAACAGCAGATGTCTGAAAGCACCAATATCCACAACGGGTGCATCGGATAATTTTCTTTATTTTTAAGCAGAATAAATCCGGAATTATGAACCTGAGTTTTTGGGAACGAGATACATTTTTCAGCGACATGGATGTTGTCGTGATCGGCAGCGGGATCGTTGGTCTCAATGCTGCGCTGGCACTAAAAAAGAAAAACAAAAATCTTCGTGTGATCGTTCTTGAACGGGGAATGCTTCCTTCCGGCGCCAGCTCAAAAAACGCCGGCTTCGCCTGTTTCGGCAGTCCGTCGGAATTATTGGATGACTTGAAAATCTGTTCGGAAGATGAAGTATTCAGCCTTGTCGAAAAACGATGGAAAGGACTTCAAAAGCTGCGAAAGAACCTCGGCGATAAAAACATAGATCTTCATAACTGGGGAGGATACGAGATCTTTGATTCCAAAGAACGATTTGATGCCTGCAAAACAAAGCTGAATTACCTTAACCGGCAGCTCGCGCCGATCCTTGGTAAAAGAAATGTTTACCGGGATGCGGGAAAAAAGATCAAAGAATTCGGCTTCCGCAACATTCGTCATATGATCCTGAATACCGCAGAATCACAGATCGATACCGGAAAAATGATCTCGGCCCTTATCGGCAAAGTGAGAGCTGCAGGTGTTGAAATACTGAACGGCTTTGAAGTGCGGGAGATCAACGATGCCGGCAGGAACGTGAGTATCATTTCGGCCAGCGGGATCCGTATCAACAGCAGGAGACTGATCATTGCAACCAATGGCTTCGCAAAACAGTTTTTACCGGATCTCCCGGTCGAGCCGGCCAGGGCCCAGGTGCTGATCACTAAGCCCATCAGCGGACTGAGACTGAAAGGTACTTTTCATTACGACAGCGGATACTACTATTTCCGTAATATCGGCGACCGTGTTTTATTCGGCGGCGGCAGAAACCTTGATCTGAAAAAAGAGAATACAGCCGAGTTCGGATTGACGCCGCTCGTGCAAAACCGCCTGGAGGAACTCTTGCGTACCACCATTCTTCCGGGTGTAAAATATTCCATCGATATGCGCTGGAGCGGGATCATGGGAGTTGGACCGGAAAAGAAAAGCATCGTGGAAGCCGTAAGCAATACAATATTCTGTGCGGTCAGAATGGGGGGAATGGGCGTTGCAATCGGTACCCTTGTTGGAGAAGAAGTTGCAGGTATCGTTTCCGAGAGTATTTAAAACAAAGACCCCTACGGTTCTGAAACAGTAGGGGTCTTATCATCAGTTCTTCACAAATCGTTTCGTGTAATTCGTTTGTTTTCCTTTGATATGAACGATATACATTCCTACGCTGTACTTTTCCATATTAACCTGTTCTTTCGCAGAGCCGGATGCCACCTTTGATGAATGAACTACTCTTCCTCTCGGATCGAGTATCGTTAGCTCCAGCTCTTCACGATTTGTCGTATTCGAAAAGAAAATATTCAGGAAACTGTTACCATTGTCGAACCACGACGTAATGTTTTCATTGTTTGCTGCAACTTCATCGATGCCTACACATCCCGCCGAAACGTTCAGGACGAAAGTGCTGTCCGCTCCGCAGGTGTTGCTTGCGATAAGCGTTGCAGGAAACGTTCCTGCACCGGAATAAGTTACCGACGGTGAAGACGAAGTTGACGTGGATGGTGTTCCGCCCGGAAAGCTCCATGCAAAGCTGCTCACATTGCTGCTAAGTGATCCGTCGAACAAGATCGATTGCCCGACACAGATCATTGTGTCCGAAGGAATGACGGATACTACCGGCGGCTGATCAACATCGATCGTGATCGTCGAGTTGGTCACGCAGCCATTTGCACCGGTTCCCTGGCAATTATAGGTGATCGTTGCAGACGGTGTAGAGGTCACCACAGCTCCGCTTGTTCCGCTCAAGCCGGTAGACGGGCTCCAGACGTACGATGCAGAGCCGCCGGAAGCGGTGAGCGTTGAGCTGCCTCCCGGACAAACAACCGCGCTCGATGCAGCGATAGAAACACCCGGGTTTGCCAGGATCGTAACGGTTGATACAGCTGAATCGAGATCATCACATCCGCCGCCGATCACATACAATTTGGTAGTATATGTTCCCGGTGTGTTATAGATGATCGTTGGATTCACACTGTTTGAAAAATTCGGCGAGCCTCCCGGAAAATCCCACTGGATAAGATCTTCATACGTGGAACCGGCCGCGTTATATGTAACACTATTTCCCTGGCAAAGCGAAGTTGACGATTGCGTAAATGTTGCAACCGTCGGTGCATTCGTTAAGAAAGGATGTACATACAGCGATGCATCGAGTGCCCAGCTTCCTGCGGTATTGTAATGGTGCCAGGTATTATCGGCTTGCTGTTCCCAGATCGCTGACGGCACTGTTTGTCCGTTCGTGTTGCTTACGATATTGATCGTATCCTTCGGTGTTCCGCTCCAGCTCAGGTTGCTAAAGTCGACGCTCACGAAGAATTTCTTCGATGCAGGCAGCGTAACCGGAGAGGAAAATTTTATTCTCGTGTAATAGCTGCCGCTGTAATCGCTCATGATCTGCCCCATCGTTGTGTTTTGCGTGGCGAGCAACGTACCCGGACTTCCGCTTGTTCCATCATAGATATGGACAGGAACGATCTTGGCAGGGTTCGCAGAATAAGCTCTTCCCCACGCTATGAAGGTTCCGGTACAATAAGTAAAAGGCGTTGCCGAGGCGTCGAAATAATTTGCTTTTTGCTTTTCTCCATTGATGTTTACTCCATTGATCCAACCGTTCGCACCAACGGTCGCTCCGGTATAATAATTAGTTCCTGTCCAGCCGACCGGCACAGGATAATTCAACGTATCGCAGCTGCCTGCAGGGTTCACGGTGATGTAAGCCGTTTTTACTTCCGGGTCGGTTCCGTTCACGTTCGAAACGGTGAGCGTAACGTTGTATGTTCCGGGAGTGTTGTATGTGATCGCAGGAGGTGTTTGAAGCGATGATGATGCCGGTATACCGCCCGGGAAGCTCCACGACCAGCTGGTAGGTGTGTATAAGGAAAGGTCCGTAAAATTCACCTGCCCGCCTGCTGTTACCGTTGTTACATTCGCCGTAAAATTAGCTACCGGCGGCCAGCTAAGGGTTGCACTGATACATTGCATTGCCGCATAAGCATTGATCCGGCCGGATCCGAGCTGACCGATGTAGCTGGGATTGGCACCATCGATATTATCGGCAGTTGACAAAAGACAATTGGTGACATCTGCCTGGGAAAGACCCGGATTAAGAGAAAGCATCAGTCCGCAGAGTCCCGCAACCATCGGCGATGCCATGGATGTGCCGGATTTATTTCCGTAACCTGCACTCACAAATGTGCTGTAAATATTATATCCGGGAGCAGACACATCTACCCAGGTACCGTAATTGGAAAAGCTTGCTTTCTGATCCGTGCTGGTTGTCGCCGCTACGGCAATCACATTATTATATGCAGCCGGATAGAACGGCGTATTTACGTCGCTGTTACCGGCAGCGGCAACGAGGATACATCCCTGAGAATACGCATAGTCCACGATGTTCTGCGCTGTAACAGAAGAACCGGTTCCGCCCCAGGACATATTAATTACGCGTGCATGGTTCACTGCTGCATAAACGATCCCGTCATATCCGTTTGTTACCGATGTGGCGCTCGACGTAGATTTTACACACATTAATTTTACGCTGAAGCCAATGGATGCTACACCGGTTGAATTGTTCGAACGTGCACCAACGATCCCCGCAACGTGTGTCCCGTGGTCATATGCCGTGGTCGGAGGATCGGGATTGTTATCATTGCTTCCTACATCGTATCCATTCTTATCATCGATGTATCCGTTTCCGTCATCATCGATCCCGTTGCTGTTATTATCACCGGTGTTTACCCAAAGATTCGGCGCAAGGTCAGGATGTGTACGTTCGATCGCATCATCCACGATTGCAACGGTGATGTTGCTTCCTGAAGAAAAGTAGGTCCATGCATTTGCCGCATTGATCATGGTCAGTCCCCATTGTGAAGAGTACCCCGGATCATTCGGAACAAGGCAATGCTTATCGAACGGAACCTGCTCGGCATATTCTACCGCACCTGAAAGGCGCAGATCACTCAGGATCTGTCTTACATCTGCATAATCAGAAAATTCAAGCAGGTAGGTGCGGCTGAGTACCGGAGAATTTTTTGCAGCGGAAAACGGCAATGAAAGATTTTTCAGCTGGTAGCTTTTCTCGATCTTTTTTACAAATGGAAGTGTTGCAAACGGAAGATTATGATCATCAGCCTTTACAGACTTCGCTTCCAGGCGATATGAATTTTTCAGCTTGAACCAGATCTTTCCATCCTGGTATTGCGGATCAACTGTTTGTGCATCGATCACAGAAGCGCACAGCAGTGCCATCAAAAAGCAAAGTAATTTTTTCATTGGTTACGAGTTTAGTTTTATGCAACGAGAATTGCAGATGCAATCTAAAACATAAATGACAAGAATGCAAAAAAAAAGAGAGCGAGGTCAAAAATTGTTTAAAAGTCAGGGGCGAATTCCGACCAGCAATATATCATCGATCTGTTCGAGTCCGCCTTTCCATTCGTTGATCGCTTTGCTGTAAATGTCCAGCTGCAGCTCCATCGGCTGGTCGTGGTGTTTCAAAAGCAGCTCGTGCAATTGCTTGTATTTGAATTTTTTTCCGGCTGCTCCGCCGAACTGATCGGCATAACCATCGGTACAAAGGTACAGCGTATCTGAGCCGGTCATAACCAGCTCAAATGATCTGAAGGATGTTGTTCTCTCCCCTTTTCCGATCGGCATTTTGTCGGCCTCCAGCTGAACAATTGAATTATTCCTGATCAGAACAGGTCTGTTCTGCCCGGCGGCATACGTTATTTTATTTTTTGTTTTGTCGATGCATAACAAGATCCCATCCATTCCATCCTGCGCACCATCTTTGGAAACACTTCCGATCAGGCGCTGACGGACATAATTCAGGATCTCGTCCGGAGCTTCAATGTTTTTCTCAGAAATAGCCTCGTTCAAAAAAGAGATATTCATCAGACTCATGAATGCCCCCGGAACTCCATGTCCGGTTGAATCGCAAACGGCAAGATAAAATTTATCGTCTTTTTTAGTTGCCCAGTAAAAGTCGCCGCTGACAATGTCTTTCGGCTGAAAGAAAACAAAATGCTCATCCAGATTTTCCTTCAGCAATTCTTCATTCGCAAGAAGCGTATATTGAATCCGCTTTGCGTAATTGATACTGTCGGTAATATCACGATTCTTCTGCTCGACCAGCACATTTTTCTGCTCGATCTCTCCCTTTTGTTTTTCAATTTCAGCGGTGCGTTCCGTCACCTTTTCTTCCAGAACACGATTCTCCCGCGCGAGCTTTTTCGTTTGCCATCTTGTATAGAAAAAAACGACAAAAACGGCAGCGATCACACATAAAATATAGAACCAGGTCCGCTTCCAGAAAGGCGGAAGGATCCGGAAATGATATTTTGCGCCATACTCGATATAGTGAGTTGACTGATCCGGATTGTATCCGTTCACAAAAAAAGTATAGTCTCCGGGTGCAAGTCCCGAATAAGTAACCTCATTCTTGTCGGTTGCCGGACTGTAATACGTGTCAGCTCCTTCCAGCTTGTAGGAATATAAAACTTTATCCGGGTTCGAAGTATTGATGCCGATGAAGTTAAAAGTCACGTGATTGTTCCGGTAATCCAGAGCAGGCTCAAACGGCAAGCCGGATGCAGGCTCGATGCTATCTGTAAATTTTTTCCAATCGGTATTTTCGAAAGATAATTCAAAACCGGTGATATAAACCGGTGTGATATGCTCAGCAATGGTGTCAACTTTCACATTTAATTCCGTCAGTCCGTTTTTTGTTCCGAACCACAGATTCCCTTCATCATCACAAACCGCTGCATTATGCGAGCATTCCACTTCAGTGAAACCTTCTTCTCTTCCATAGAACCGGCAATTTGCCCCGCCGTCGAGCGCATCAAAAGCGCTTTTATCCAGCTTATTCAATCCTTTGCTGCCGGCAACATATAAATTGTCTTCTTTGTCAACCACGAGCGCAACAACTGCATCATCACTGAGCCCGGTTTTAGTGGTCAGCAAGTGTTTTCCATCGAATCTGCATACGCCGCCGCCGAATGTTCCAACCCAAATATGATCCTTGCTTTCAACGATGGAGATCACATTATTGGAAGGAAGCCCCTGCTTTTTCTTGTACACGACGAATTTTTTTCCATCATATATATTCAGACCTCCATCCCAGGTGCCGATATAGATCCCGCCCTTTTTGCCTTTGACAATCGTATAGACATACGGACTGCTCAATCCATCCGCGGCAGTAAAGCTCCTGAAAGAACGACCATCAAAGCAACAGAGTCCGCCCGACCAGGAAGCAACCCAAACGTTGTTTCCTTCACATAGAATGCTCGTTACCGGGATCGCATTCATTCCGCTGTCTTTCGGATATTTTTTCAGACTGCCATTTGAAAAGCTATAAAGTGCGGTTTTATCACCCAGCCATAAAACATCGTTATCGTCGATCGCAATCGCTAAAGCGCGAAATTTTTCCAGGCGCTTATCATATAACCGAATTCCGTTCAATTTGTCGTAATGATAAAGTCCTTCAGCAGTATTGATGATCAATCCTCCATGCTTGTCGCTGATCACCTGTGAAACCAGATCTGAACCCAGGCCATCCTCTTTTGTGAAACGTATGAACCGGTCACCCTGGAACATCGCCACTCCCATTCCCCAGGTGCTCGACCATAGATTTCCTTCGGAATCAACCATCAGCGAAAGGATCACATCTCCCGGCAGCCCGTTCTTTGAGCTGATGCGTGTATACTTTTTTTCTTTTTTGCTGAATCGCACGATTCCATGATCCGTAGTTGCAAACCAAAGACTTCCCTTCTTATCATCCAGCATCATATAGGTCAATCCGTTGTCAAGATCATCACAAAAGCCCCGCTCAAATTTTGTAATTGCTCCATGCGGCGACCGGGTGCCTTTACACATTCCTTTGAAGCCGGAAACCCACAAATTTCCTTCTTCGTCCTCGTTGAAGCACATTTGTGTGTGATAGCTCAAACCATCCTTCTCTGTAAAGTTCCTGATCTGCCGGCCATTTTCATCCGACCGGTAAACACCGTGTTCCCATAACGCGGACCAGATATCACCGCATTTATCCTGGTATACGGACATGACCGGGACCTCAGGAAATCCATCCTTTTCTGTAAAGTGCTTTACCTGTTTTCCATCATAGCGATACAATCCATTGTCGGCACCGAACCAAATATCGCCATTGCCTGTTTCAATAACGGTATAGATCTTTTCATTGATCTTCACCGCACTGTCCTTTAAAACTCCGAATTTTTTTCCGTCGTACCAGCATAATCCGGAACCCATCGTTCCCATCCAGATCTTTCCGTCTTTCGCCTGGATCATCGGACGAATGATGTTGTTCGGCAGACCGTCTTTTTCAGTAAAATTCCTGAAATTCTTTCCGTCGAAACGGCTCAGCCCTCCGCCGTATGTTGCAAACCAAAGATATCCTTTCCTGTCCTGGAGAATTGTGGAAACCTGGGAGTGCGCAAGCCCATCCTGGACATTATATTGACGAAAATTATAGTGCTGTGCGCTGGCTGCGTAAAAAGCGAAAAGAAAAAGCAACCAAACGTTCTTTTTTTGCATCATTAGGATAGTAAAAATAGAAAATTGGCTGAACCTCCCCCTATTGCCGGTATTCATTTTTGTACTATCTTTGATATCTCATTGAGAATTAGCAATATGAAGCATTTCTTACGATCCATTTCTTTAGGTTTGATTTTCCTGTCTGCTAATCCGTTTAATAGCGGGGCTCAGACGTTCCTTAACGGGGATTTTGAAATCAACACTGCCGGAACCGACCAGATCAATGTGACCAATGCCGCCTTCAACGGATTTATGGCCAGCACCATTGCTTATGGAAGCTATGGGGATATGGATATTATCCAGTCGGCGACGTATTGCGGCCTTGCTGAAAACGGACTTTGGTACACGGCGTTAACGGGTTCTTCCACGGATGCGATCACCATGCAGCTTTCTGCACCGCTTGTGGCCGGGACCTCCTATACAATTACCTTCTGGGACCGCGGCTGCTGGGGATCATTCTCCGCTTCGGCTCCTCCTGTAAGACTTGCGGTTGCAACTGCTCCGGGAACGCTCGGAACGCCGGTATACACGGCTCCGGCACCAGTGAACGGCACCTGGGTAATGCGCACCGCCACATTTGTTGCGCCGGTCAGCGGATTATATATCTCTGTCGATCTTCCTTCCGGAGGATTGGGCGACTGGACGCAGATCGATAATTTTACATTTGTTACAACTACCACTACTCCACCGCCGGTTGCAAACTTTGCCGCTTCCAATACAAATTTCTGTGAAGGGACCTGCATTTCTTTCACTGATATGAGCACCAATACGCCGACGAGCTGGAGCTGGACATTTGCAGGAGGGACACCGGGAACTTCTACCGTTCAGAATCCTTCTTCCATTTGTTATCCGACTGCCGGCACCTATGCTGTTACATTAACAGCGACCAATGCGGGAGGATCCGATACCTATACACAAACAAGTTATATTACGGTCAACCCGCTTCAAAGTGCAGCATTCAGCTATAGCGGATCAACGTTTTGCCTTAGCGGTTCCGATCCGTCTCCTACGATCACCGGAACAGCCGGCGGAACCTTTACTTCAACTCCGGCCGGTTTATCATTGAATGCTTCTTCGGGCTTGATCACGCTTGCTTCAAGTACAGCTGGGACCTATAGCGTAACGTATACGACAGCTGGTCCTTGTTCAGCGACAAGTACGGTTTCCGTGACAATTGCAACCGCCGCAACTGCGAACTTCAGTTACGCCGGCCCGTATTGTGCTAACGGAACAGACCCGGCACCGACGATCGCCGCCGGTTCCACAGCAGGCACCTTCAGCTCGACAGCGGGATTATCGATCAATTCTGCCAGCGGTCTTGTCGATCTGAGCGCAAGCACACCGGGTACATACACCGTCACCAACACGATCGCCGCCACGGCAAGCTGTCCGGCAGCAACTGCTACTGCAACTATTACGATCAATGCAGTTCCGGTTCCAACGATCACGGGTTCCAATTCCATTTGCAGCGGGTCCAACAGCATTCTTACTGCAGCAGGCGGAACCACTTACACCTGGAACACCGGTTCTACAACGAACCCCATCACCGTAACACCGGCGGCAACCACAACCTATACAGTTACCGCCAGCAATTCGGGCTGCACGGCGACAGCAACCTATACTGTCACAGTGACAACACCGGGTGTTGCGACATTCAGCTATGCCGGTCCGTATTGTCAGACTGCTGCCAATCCCTTACCAAGCTATAGCGGAGGCGGAGTTGCAGGAACGTTCAGCTCTACTGCCGGACTCGTATTCGTCAACACCAGCACAGGACAGATCAATCTTGCATCGAGCACTGCCGGAACATATACCGTTACGAACACGCTTCCGGCTTCCGGACCTTGTCCGCCTGTAACAGCAACTGCAACCATTACAATCAACGCTATTCCGGTTCCGGTGATCAGCGGTCCGACAGCTGTTTGCTCGGGAGGCACGATCACGCTGACAGCCAGCGGAGGAACTACCTATAACTGGAATACCGGCTCAGGTCTTTCATCCATCAGTGTGAGTCCGGTGATCACAACGACTTACACGGTTACGGCAAATAACGGAGGCTGCACGGCTACAACAACACATACAGTCACCGTAACGCCGCCGCCTACCAGCACAACAAATGCAACCATCTGCCAGGGACAAACCTATACTTTACCCTCCGGTGCGATCGTGAGCACTTCCGGTGCTTACTCTGATACAGCTTCCGCTGCCGGCGGATGTGACAGTATTGTCCTGGTGAATGTGATCGTAAACACTGCAACCGTGAATGCGAGCGGGGATGTTACGATCCAGTATGGAGACAGTACACATCTTAATTCCGCGGGCGGCTCCGGGTTTACCTGGTCACCGGCATCGGGACTGAGCTGCACGAGCTGTCAAAGTCCGACCGCAGGTCCGCTTTCGACTACAACTTATACCGTCACTTCCACCAATGCAAACGGCTGTACTGCCAGCGACCAGGTGACGGTATTTGTGGAAATGCCTCCTTGCAGCGGCGCATTGGTAGATCTGAAAACACTTATTCCGAATGCGCTTTCTCCGAATGGTGACGGATTGAATGACGGACTTTGCGTTCCAGCAAATCCGTGTATCCAATCGATCGAGCTCACCATTTATGACCGCTGGGGTGAAAAAGTTTACGAAGGCGGCCTGGATGATTGCTGGGATGGAAAATACAATGGCAAGCCGCTGGACTCGGCAGTGTTTGCGTATTTCTTTACAGTGAAGTTCACTGATGGAACAAAGGGAACCGGCCAGGGAAATATCACGTTGCTACGATGATCATGCGCATTAGAATTTATATATCGATCTTATTTTTTGCTGCCGCGAAATTCGCTTCGGCACAGGACAGTCATTTTTCACAATATGAATTTTCTCCTCTTAGCGTGAATCCCGCGTTGACAGGGATCGATAAGAACCTGCACGTAGTTGTACATCACCGCGATCAGTGGAGATCACTCAAAGCATACCGCACTGAAGAGATGAGCTTCGAGCTCCGGTTCGATCCAACAGGATGGCTCAAGGTGAAAGGCAGAACAGCTACTTATAAAAAGCAAAAGCAAAAGGGAATGGCAGTTGGTCTATCGATCAACTCCGATAAAGCGGGAGATGGCAACATGAATAAATTTGCCTGCAACTTTTCGCTTGCTTATCACATGGTGCTTGACGAGAAGAGCCGTTTTTCTGCCGGGATCCTCGGCGGATTAAAACAGCGCAGCATTACACCAAGCGGTCTGCGCTTCAACAGCCAGTACGACATTACGGGTGCCTATGACGACAATCTTCAATCGGGTGAAAACTTCAATTATAACAGCGTAAGCTATAATGATTTTTCCGCCGGCTTGTGTTATAGTTTCGGCAGCGAGGATATGTACATGGAAGCAAACGATA
Source organism: Bacteroidia bacterium (assembly GCA_045805205.1). GTDB lineage: Bacteria > Bacteroidota > Bacteroidia > 2-12-FULL-35-15 > 2-12-FULL-35-15 > 2-12-FULL-35-15. Next base: position 509,407 of record JBJMLR010000005.1, read on the forward strand.
ACAAAGCTTTCAAGATCGGGTTCTCAACCGATCACCTTACACGTCCTGACAACGTTTACCTCCTCGATAAAGATCTTCACGGCTACATGCGTTATACACTGCACGGAAGCGGATTATTCGGAATAAAAAATTCACGCACCAGCGTTGGCGCATCTGTACTTGCAATGCTCCAGGGAAACCAGAAGGAGATCACTGTGGGCGGCTTATTGAAGTTTCACATGAAGGACGATTCCCGCTATACCGGCATCAAGAAGGGACAAGCAATATCGGTTGGATGCTATTATCGTATCGGGGATGCATTGATCCCCTATGTGCAATATGAGCTTGCGCGCTATGCGCTGGGGATCAGCTATGATCTGAATATGTCGGGACTCACCAAAGCGACCACGGGCCGCGGAGGACTGGAAGTTACGCTGCGGTTCTTTAACCCGGTTCCTTTCCTGTTCCAGAAAAAGGTGAAAGCGAAAATGATCTAAGATCCGCTGAGCGGTAAAAGTTCGCAAAACCAAAAACCCGTATTTGCAGGTTCCGTATTATCATCTTGCTTTATTTCCAGCGGCCTGAACACTTTTTCCCCTTTCACGAACGGTACTGCTTTCCGGAAAAGCGGTCCATCAAAGCAAAAGCTATGAAACTCCCCGTTCTCACCGCAGGGATCAACGGTGCCGGGAAGTGTCCGAAGAAATTCGGAATCGATCTCTACTCCTACATGTGCTTCTTTAAGATAAAGGCTGTTAACGCAACAGGTGATCGTTCTGAAGTTAAGCGTGATAAACTCTTCGACAAGCTCCTTTGTATTCCTCTTCCATAATGGGAATTCCGCTTTCAGACCAACTTTCAGCAGGTTTTTCTCCCGGTAGGCACGGAGGTCTTCCAGGAAAATATCGCCAAAGATCACTTTCGTTACGCCTTGCTCCTTAAACCGCAGCAGTGTCGATTCCATCGTGCGTTCGTACTCTTCATTACTTCCTTCCGAAACATATACTTTCGTCAGCGGCAGGCCAATGGCTGCAGCCTGCTGTTCGAGTAACTCCTCACGAACACCATGCATGGATATGCGCCGGTAATTTGCATTGACAGTTGTCAGCAGCGCCATGATCTCGACCTTGTCTTCCATGCGGACTTTATACAATGCGAGGGCTGAATCTTTGCCGCCGCTCCAACAGAAAACTGCTTTCTCTTTATTCATCTTTAAAATGACAAGGGGCGCACGCAAATGCATGTGCCCCTTGTTGTATGCTATTGATTAATTTTATTCTTTTACGATCCGACGATTGATCACCTGTCCATCCAGCGTGATCTTCACGAAATAAACTCCTTTTGCGAGTGCTTCGGTATTCACTTTGAAAACATCTTTATCGGATGCTCCCGTGCTGATCACTCTTCCCGAAACATCGGAAATACTCACTGCATACCCTTTTCCGGAGTTGTTCAACTCGATGTATAACTCAGTCGTTGCAGGATTAGGATAGATCCTGCTTACAAGTGATGATTCATCAATTCCGGTGGTAGTACAGTTCTTCACAACGATTGTCGCCATTCCCATTGCCTGGCAGCTGTTCACATCGGTATAGGAATAAGTAATGATGTGTGATCCGACGCCGGCTGTTACAGGATTGAACATTCCGGCTGTGACACCTGTACCTGCATAATTACCGCCTGCAGGACTGCCGCCTGTAAGTGCGAACGCAGATGCGTTATCACATACCGTATCAACTGCAGCGCTCAATGTAAATGTTACCGAAGGCAACGGGTTTACCATGATGCTGATCATATCGGTGTTTGTGCAGCTGTTAGCAGCAGTTCCGGTAACGGTGTAAACCGTTGTTCCTACAGGAGGAGCAAAGCTAACTCCATCTGTCGCTCCGTTATCCCATGTATAGGAAACGGCTCCCGAACCGTACAATGTCACGTTGGTTCCATAACAAACTGTCATGTCGGTTCCCGCTCCCACGGTAGGGATCGGCTTGAATGTAACGGTCATGTTTCCATTGCTTGAAGGACAAGCGCCGGTTCCGGTCGGCATCAGCGTTAGCGTGATCGGAGAAGCCGCAATATCCGCTGCTGTCGGATTGTAAGTTGTAGATAAGCTGGTCGGATTTGCAAATGTTCCTGTTCCGCTGGTCATCCAGTTTCCACCGGTAGCTCCGGTAACAGATCCTGTAAGCATTACCGGCTGGTTCGAGCAGATATTCTGGCTTGACCCGGCATTTGCACTTGCCGAGGCAGATGTGCTGATGGAAAGATTGAACGTCTTGTTGGGACAACCATCACCATACATTTTCGTAACGGAAACAGTTCCGCCTGAAAGGATATTATCGATCGTCACTGTCTGGCCCGTGCTGCTTCCGCTGATCACTCCCGTTGTTGTCGACCAGGAATATCCTGACGCAAATTCACTGTTGATCGAGAATACAACGCCGCTGGAATTCACGCAAACCGAAGTTGGTCCGTTGATATTCGCGATCTCATTGCAATAGTGAAACTTCATGTCGTCGATCAGAAGTGTACTGCCTGCAATAGCACCCGGATAGCGACCCGACTCAAACGAGATAAATGCGCTGTCCGGTGTGGATCCCGGGGTCGGAATATTCATCGACATGAATGTCCAGGTTGCTGCCGGGAACAAATACGTAGATCCTCCTGCAACGCCCATTCCGGCTGCTGTCAGGTTCGTATATGCTGAAGCGGTATCAACTCCCGGTGTAGAATATTTATAATAAAATCCGAATGCTTTCGGTGTGGAGGCAAGTGCCATTCCCGAATGCATTACGCAAGGCCCGGGGCCCGAAGGACAAACCCAGTAGCCCAGCATTGCCCGGCCGGTATGAATATAACCATGTCCGTCATCCACATTCATCAGCTGAAGCGAATACATCCCGGCTGAGGCAGTGGATGATTTCGCAAAAGAATTTCCGCCCGAATTATTCATATCCACGTTCCAGATCTGCGGAACCTCTACCGCAGGAACGTTTTGCCAGACATCGAGATTACCGCCGGGGAAAACGTCGGGGCTGCCCGTCCAGGAAAAATTATCCACCTCGATAAAATCACCGGGAGTGCCTTTTTGCGTCACTACCTGGTCCGAAGACGTCACAAAGATGACACAGGAATCAGGCGCCGTTGTCAGTGCCGGTGAGAACGTAAAGTTCATATTAGCGAACGCTGGCTGCGAACCGGTCATCTGGTAAACATAGGCTCCAGGGAAAAGTCCGTTACCTGCTCCGCAAGGAACACCGCCGGAATAAGGAATGAATGCAATGAAACCAGGAGTTGAAGCATTTAAGGCGTAACGGACGCTGACATTCGCGCCGGTTAGCATAGCTCCCGACGGCAGAGGCGCTCCGCCTGTCATCGTACTGCCCTGGACATCACCCCAGGACGCATATCCGTTCAGCGTGTCTCCCATGGGTCCGAGTATATTTTCAACACGCATTGCACTTCCGGAAACGCCGGGGACCTGTGTAACTGTAAGAATGCCGGTACGGTAAAAATCATCGAAATTTGAACTGTGAAAGAGCGGACACGGCAGCACCACCGGATGCTGGAAGGTTGGAGCTGTTGTCCAGTTCTCAAAACTGTTGTTCGGAACAGTCTGGGCAGTCATCACCGCAGAAAAGAACAGCGGGAGGACGGATAACGATCGGAGTAAATTTCGTTTCATATTTCGTTCTGTTATTGGTTTGTCCAAATATATAAAAATATTGCACATTTTCTAATGGAAAGTGTGCAATATACCGGAATACGGTAGTATCCGTTCTTATTTAAAACAAAAATTGCCGGGGATCACGCCTGCCGGAATTGTGTCCAGCAAAGTAGCGGAAGCATCATAGCGCATCACTCGCCCGTTGCTTGCGAAATCACCGGCGTCTGATGCATACAGGTAATTGTTCGCAGGATCGATGCCCAGCGAATAAAAGCTTCCGCTGAATAATGGCGTGCTGCTCAATACAGCCGAGGCCACGGACTGACTATAAACACCTGTGTTGTAATTATAGTAAAGCATAGTTCCCGTGTTATTGATCACCAGGCTGGATGGCTGTGAATACAGAGAGCTGAAAGGCAAGGTCAGATCGACGGAGTTGGTTGCCGGGTTGATCCGGACAAGGCTTCCCGTTTTTTCAAGAAATGAATAAGTCGGATCCCACTTTCCTGCACACAGCACCCAGATCTTACCGTTTGCATCAAGCTTCATGCTCTTTGGATTTGTGCCAACAGTAATATTTGTCACAAAAGAATTGGTAGAAGGATCGATGACAGAAACAACACTGTCGTTATCAAAGCCGCCACCGCAGGCTACATATACTTTTGAGCCGCTCATCAACATTTCCTCCGCTCCTTTCCCGGTCGGAATGGTACCGCTGATCGTTTTGGTGACCAGATCGACCACCCGCACAGAACCGCTTACTCCGCCTGCTCCCCATTCTGAAACATATCCCGTTGAGGAATTGATCCCCATAAAAAAACGGGGGTAAGTAAATCCTGTAATTACTCCTGCTGCCGCAAACGTAGTCGGATCAACGATCACAATTTTTCCTGCATTATTTACAACAATGTAAGCCGCACCCAGGTGGATCTGCATCGACTGTACAATGTTTCCCAGCGGATAACCGTTCTTTGCTTCAAAGATATCGTTGCTGACGACTCCGGTACTGCGGTCATAAAAGCTTACCGTTCCGGTACCACTTCCGAAAGGCCCTTCATTGGTAATAAATACACCGCTTGCGTAGCTGGCGCCGGGTGTTCCGCTGGTTTGCGGTTTCGGATCGTCTTTTTTGCAGGATGAAAAAGCGATCACAATTGCTAATGCTATTCCCTGGATAATTCTGATAGTGTTTGGAATTACTTTCATTTTATTGATTTTTAATTGTTTTCAGTGGTTGATTGAATTGCAAAGAAAGTCCGGCCTGCCAGTTCAACAGCGGCATTGCCCGGTAAGCCAATACCTGGTAGGTCTCGTTCCAGACATTGTTTATCTGTATGAATAATTTAAGCTTAGAAGTATGAAGCGCGAACGTTTCTGAAAGTGAAACATTGCCGATCGCATATGGGTACAGGTATTTGGAATTATCCGAAAGCGTATAGCGATAGCCGGTATATATTTCCGTGTAGGAAAGCGATGTACCGCCATAGCTCAGCGTTGCATTTCCCTGCGCATTCTGGATCGGAACATAAATGAGCTGCTTCCCGAGCGAAGGATCGGATGCAGATGCGGCTTTTTCATTGGTTGACAGAACATAATTATACAGACCGGAGATCCGGAACAGGAACTTATTTTTCTTAAGGGCAAAATTGAACTTGTATTCCACACCTCGCGACCAAACCGAAAGGACATTCTCCGGCGACCAGATCCCATAATTGTCGGGGAGCCAGATGATCCAATTGTCGATGTTCCTGTTAAATGCAGTAGCCGTCAGCTCCCAGGATGCTGATTTCCCGGAGTAATGATGTTCAAGTGTTCCTTCTTCACTCCAGCCGTTTTCCGCTTCCAGGGAAGGATTTCCGCCTTGCGCCCAATAGAGATCATTGAAAGTGGGGATGCGATAATGTTTTGCAGCATTTAATTTTACAGAAAAATATTTCAGGAAATTACCTTTGATCCCTGCTGAAGGTGCGAAGGGAACCGGCACACCGTTTACAAATTCCTGGCGGCAGGACAAAACAGCATTCCAGGCATCGTTATGCGTGTGAAAGCGTAAGCTTCCAAAGCCGGCGATCCGCTCCTGGCTCGGATTGCTGATGTAATCTTTTGTCTCCGCTTCACTGTAAGTATTACTGATCCCGGCATTGATCAACAGGAAATCTCTGAAATGATACCGCAGCTCCGTTTCTGAAATAAAAACTTTTGTCCGGCTCCGGGAATCCAGTGAGATCAAGGTATCCCTGTAACCGAGGAACTCATCAAAGTAAGCTGCCCGTGCCTGGATATCGAGCAAGCCGGATTTTCGCTCCCATTCTGAAGTGACGCGGTATGATTCGTCCTTTTGATTGGAAACATTGATATTCTGTGTCATCGATGGCGGAATGTTCCGGTCGTTGAACTGATACCAGAACCTTGTATTAATGGTCTGCTTTTGATTGATGCGAAAATAATTTTCCTGCATCAGGCCGTATTGCTCAAGCTCTGCATTGGATTGACGCTGCTCCGGCTTTCCATATTGCGCGGTATTGATGAACGGAAAATCGTTTTTCGCATCATGATTGAAGAACTTCAATGAAGAAACCAGGCGTTTGCCGCTGTACTCCACCTCAGCTTGTTGCTGCCGGTCGGAAAAGCTTCCGTACGAAAGAGAAGTAGTGACGCCGACACCTCTGCCGTAAACCGGTTGATTATCCAGGTGAATGCTGCCGCCGACAGCGCCTGTTCCCCATAAAGCACCGCCGCCGCCATAAGCGACTTTTACCCTATCCATAAATCCGGATGGGATCAACGCCATATCGATAAGGCCATTCATCGGACTTTGGATGTTGAACCCGTTCCATAAAACTGCTGTGTGACTCGCGGATGCACCACGAAAGGAAGTAGTGGCAAGACTTCCAAGACCATATGACTTTATAAACACCTGGCTTTCGCCGGCGAGCAGGTCCGCCATATTACTGTTCGAATACCGGTCCAGCGTCATCGAATCGATCTCTTCGGTTTTCCCTGTGTTCGAAAACAGCACTGATCTCGATGCAGATATTTCCACTTCCTTCAGAGAAATGGAATCCTGGGCAAGGAGGATCTGTCCTGCAAAGAGTAAAAAAAGAGTAAAATATTTCCTTTTCGGGTACATTGATCTCTATTCAAAATACCGGAAAAAAAGAAGGATAGAAAATGGAACAACACTTATCTATTCTTCGCTTTTTCTCCGAAAGCTACAAATCCAAAATGCTGTGGCAGGTCTCCTGACTTACTCGTTGCGCCTTCCCGTCCGCAGCGGACAGTGGCTTGTGGTGCAATCCCGGACATCCGGGATGAGTTTACAGTTGCGGGAACAGTCCTTGATTCTAACAAGGTTCCCTTTTAATCCCCTGCGGTATTGAAAATAACAGGGGAACCAAAGCGTGGCAAATATAGGAAAAAAATGATTGGGTGATCTAGTAACCGGTGATTAGGTGACTGGGTGACTAAGTGACTGGGTGATTAGGTGACTGGGTGACTAAGTGATCGGATGAAGCTGTACATTTGTAAAGTTCCTGATGAAAGATCTCATTTATATAGCCTATAATAAACCGACGGGTATTATTACGACCACCGAAAATGTGGAAGGAAATATCATTGATGCGATCGGACATAAGGAGAAATTATTGCCGGTCGGAAGGTTGGATAAAGACTCTGAAGGATTGATCCTGCTGACGAACAATCCGGCGATCATCAATAAGATCATTCACCCGGATTTTGAGCACGAGAAGGAATACCTGGTAACATTGAACCTTCCGCTGAGAAATCAGTTCCTAAGGAGCATGGCCGCGGGTGTTGATATTGGCGATGCAATTACCAAACCATGCAGTATAAAGGCGGAGCCGGGCACAAAAAGAGTGTTCCGCATCATCTTGAAACAGGGACTGAACCGGCAGATCAGGAGAATGTGCAATGTTTTCGGTTACCAGGTGTTGAAATTGCAGCGCGTGAGGATCATGAATATCAGGATCGGGAAGCTAAAGCCGGGAGAATGGCGCGATCTTACAGAAGAGGAACTGAGCGAGCTGATGTAAAACAAAAAACCCTGAAGCAGTTCGCTTCAGGGCTTTTTGTTTATGTTATTCTACTTACTAGAAGTGGAAAGTTACACGCAGTGATCCAGAACCAGTAGATCCAGAACCTGAACCATGGAATCCGAACAATGTTCCGTTGTTGATATCAGTATCAAAACCGAATTTAGAAGAACCAGAAGTTTGTGTATCCTGAGTTCCAACAGCGTTAGTACCAGAATCCAAAGATTCAACTGTTTTCTTGCCTTTTCCGGTCATCTGGTATCCGATTCCCCAACCATACTCTGCACCTACAGAGATTTTTGGGAAAATGAAATATTCAGCACCGATGAAAGCGCGAACACCAATTCCGAAAGTCATACCTGATTTGTTCACAGTAGTACGAGCAGCGTTACCATAAGTATCTGTTCCGATGTTAGAACCGAAGTTAGTAGTAGTACCAGCACCAACTGCTACAGGAGCAGTTGCAGAGTTAGAAAGTGCGTTTCCATACTCATATTTCTGCTTGGAAGAAGACATCCAGATCATCGCATCTGCACCATAAACACCCTGCAGACGAGTCTTTCCTCTTCTCATTTCTTTACCAACACCGATACCGATGTTTGTGTTACCTGACTTCATCTTGTCTTCCTTCATAGCAGGAACAGCAGGATAAGTCAAAGTACCTGTTGCAGAAGCATCACCGATCATTGCTTTAGTGGATGTGCTTGTGAAACCTAAACGAACTAATACTCTGTAAGCATTTTTCTCATCGATGAATTTTTTTCCGATGATGGTCTGGTCTGAGTTCAGCCAGCCAGTTCCGGGAGCGCTGTTAGAAGTGCTTCCGTTGAATGCATTTCCTACATAGTTAAAGATAGGATTTGCGTCCATGCTGATTGCCCAATCTTCAGCCTCAGGCAAAATAGGCTCACCCTTTTTTGATGTCAAGTCTTGCGCAAAAGCACCTGTTACGCCAAATGCTAAAGCAACTACTAGTACTGATTTTTTCATAGTTTTTTTTGTTTAGTTTAAATTAATAGTTAGTTCAAATTCAAAATTCAGTGGCACAAAGATACATACTTTTTCCAAACCGCCAAGTTATCAACAAATAAGTTGTTTTTCACACATAATTGTTAATAACGCCTGCCTTTCTGATCTTACTCAGAAGATGGGCTAGTCGCCCCACTCTTTATCTTCCAGCAGCGGAACAAAGCGGAAGGTTCCATATTCAACCTTTTCAAAGCGCTTTGGCGCTGTTTTCCGGATCAATGTCATCACCTGCTCCTTATCTCCCAGTGGAATCACCATCAGTCCTCCCACTTTAAGCTGTTCCAGCAGCGCTTCAGGGATCACCGGCGCTCCGGCAGTGATTATGATCTTATCAAATGGTGCAAAAACGGGCAGCCCTTTGTATCCATCTCCGTAAAAGAACTTTGGATTATAACCAATACCGGGTAAAAATGTTTTGGTATGGTCAAAAAGTGCCTTCTGCCGCTCGATGCTGAACACCTTTACTCCCATTTCCATCAATATAGCTGTTTGATAACCTGATCCCGTTCCGATCTCCAGCACCTTCTCTCCTTTTTTAAGCTCCAGCAGCTCGGTCTGAAAAGCCACGGTATGCGGCCTGGAGATCGTCTGTCCCGACCCGATCGGAAATGCAATGTCCTCATAAGCACGCTCGATAAAGGAGCTATCCAGGAACAAATGGCGCGGAACCGCCTCAACTGCTTTCAATACCGCCTCGCTTTCGATCCCTTTTTCTTTCAGCAGCAATGCCAGCTGCCGCCTCAATCCCTTGTGCCTGTATGTATCGTTGACCATATTCATTTTGTAGTGCACGAAATTAACAATAGTCTACTGAATAAATGCGCTTAATTTTTCAAGAAGCGATTGTGGAAAAAAGTATTTTTGTCGCAAATCAGCACTGAATGATAAAAATAGGAGTTCTTGGCGCCGGACATCTCGGAAAGATCCACATCCGCTTATTGAAAGAAATAGACAAATATGAGCTTGTCGGCTTTTTCGATCCCATTCCCGAATCTGCAGCAGCAGTGGAGAAAGAATTCGGCATAAAAGCATTCCCAACCATCGATTCCCTGCTGGCGGAAGTAGATGCGGTTGATATCGTCACTCCAACCATCACTCATTACGAATGTGCCTCAAAGGCGATCCGCGCATCCAAACATATCTTCATCGAAAAACCGGTCACCAACACCATAGAAGAGGCAAAAAGCCTGAAAGGTCTTTCGAAGGAAGCCAATGTGCTGGTACAGGTCGGACACGTGGAGCGGTTCAACCCGGCATTTATAGCCGCACGCGATTATTGCTCCGGACCGATGTTTATCGAAACTCATCGCCTGGCCCAGTTCAATCCCCGCGGAACGGATGTATCCGTGGTGCTTGATCTCATGATCCATGATATCGATATTATCCTGAGCGTAGTAAAATCAAACATCAAGCGGATCAGCGCCAGCGGTGTAGCTGTTGTAAGCGAAAGTCCCGATATTGCCAATGCGAGGATAGAGTTCGATAATGGCTGCGTAGCAAATCTTACTTCCAGCAGGATCTCTATGAAAAATATGCGTAAATCGCGCTTCTTTCAGAAGGATGCCTATATCTCCGTTGATTTCCTGGACAAGAAAGTAGATGTGATCCGCCTGAATAATGTGATTGGTGAGGTTGATCCGCTTGCGGTAACCATCGATCTTGGAAATGGCAAAGGAACGAAGCAGATCTGGTTCGAAAATCCGGCTATTTTACCTACCAATGCAATAAAAATGGAGCTGGAGACGTTTGCTGATTCAATAATCAGCAACACAACCCCGTTAGTGAGTATCGATGACGGCTATAAAGCGCTGGATGTGGCATACAAGATCATTGAGAAAATGAAGCTGACATCCAATTTTGGAGAGGAGAACACTGCTGCCATAAATTGATCCGATGAAAAAAAAATACGCGTTCGTTATTGCCCTTATTTCTTTGCTCACTGTGTGCCTGAGCTCCTGCGACCTTTTCCACCCGGGAACTCCCGTCCCGGGCTATATCCATATCGATAAGATCAACGTTACTACAGATTATCCGACACAGGGAAGCAACTCCAGCAAGATCAGCGATGCCTGGGTGTATGTGGACGATCAGCTGATCGGCTGCTTTGAGCTTCCGGCTACTTTCCCGGTGATCGCCGAAGGAGTTCATGAAGTGAAGGTAAAGCCGGGAATAAAAGTCAATGGGATCTCCGCTAACAGGTCGCCCTACCCATTTTACACTATCTATTCTCAACAAATTGATTTTGAACCAGGTAAAATAATTACCTTAACACCTACTGTAACCTATACCTCCACCAGTCATTTCGAATTGCTTGAAGATTTTGAGCAGGCCGGAACTCACCTCGACTCTACAATCCATTCAAACAGTAATATTGACACCATCGGTTTCCCGGCTTCCAATGTTTTCGAAGGGAACGCTGCAGGAATTATTACCACCACGCCGCTGCGGCCATTCGTTGAAGTAGCAACGATATACCCGCGCTATGTTCTGCCGAAAGCAAATGCCCCTATATTCCTGGAATTTAATTATCGCTGCAACTATGAATTTACCCTGAGCATCTACGCCTGGGGAAGCACAACCGTATCGCAATTCACGGTGCTGCATCTTCACCCTAATCCCGAATGGAATAAGATCTACTGTTATCTTTCACCTAATGTAAGCGCGGCTAACAGCGCGGTCGATTACCAGATAGCGCTCGGAATGCTGAATGCCACCGGTGCCGACAGTACGTATGTGCTGCTTGACAATATCAAACTGGTACATTAGTACAGCGCCATTCCTCCTCTATGAACAAAAATCTCCAGGTCCTTAAATATCTTATTGCCGATGTTGCTGCTGCAACAGCAGCCTGGACGCTGTTTTTCACCTTCCGGAAACTATATATCGAGGCGGAAAAATTCGGAAAACCCGTTCCCCTGATCTTTGATAAGCAATATTATTGGGGATTAATGCTCATCCCCGCTTTCTGGCTGCTCATGTATTACCTTACCGGGACCTACAAGGATATCTACCGGAAATCCCGCCTCCGGGAGATCGGCCAAACGTTCCTCATGTCGCTGATCGGTGTTTTGATCATATTCTTTGCACTGCTCCTGGACGATGAGATCGTTTCCTACCGGAACTATTATCAAAGCATCGTTACGCTTTTCCTTCTGCAGTTCGGATTTACAGCCATTCTCAGGGTGATCCTTTCCAGCATCACCAATTACAGGATCCATAACCGCATTATCGGCTTCAACACGCTTCTTGTCGGAAGCAATGAAAATGCCCTTAAGCTATACACCGAAATGGAGAACCAGGGAAAATCCTCCGGGAACAGGTTCGTCGGATTCATTCATATCGATAACAAGAACGGCTTCTCGCAGGAGCTAAAGAAAAGCTTACCTCACCTAGGAGAACTATCTGATATTAAGTCTATTATACATAAAGAAAAGATTGAAGAGGTGATCATCGCGATTGAATCCTTCGAGCATGAGAACATCGGGAAGATCGTAAATGATCTCGACTACCACGGACTCATTATTAAGATCATCCCGGACATGTATGATATTCTTTCCGGTTCGGTGAAGATGACCTCCATTTTCGGGGCTCCGCTGATCTCCATTTCACGTGAGATCATGCCTACCTGGCAGCAGTCGCTCAAGCGGATCATCGATATTGTTACTTCCGTTTTTGTGCTGACATTCTTCAGCTGGGTTTACATTATTGTAGCCATCGCAGTAAAAGCGACCTCAAAAGGACCTGTCTTTTACAGCCATGAGCGGATCGGCTGGCATGGAAAACCTTTCTGGATCCATAAGTTCCGGTCCATGTACATAGATGCTGAAAAAGCGGGTCCTGCTCTTTCCAGTAAAGAGGATCCCAGGATCACTCCATTGGGACGGTTCCTGAGGAAGGTCCGCCTCGACGAGATCCCGCAATTCTATAACGTCCTCATTGGCGAAATGAGCATTGTTGGTCCGCGCCCGGAGCGCCAGTTTTTTATAGACCAGATCGTTCTAAAAGCACCACATTATAAACACCTTCATAAGGTACGGCCGGGCATTACTTCCTGGGGACAGGTAAAATATGGCTATGCGGAGAATGTTGACCAGATGGTGGAACGACTTAAATACGACATCATTTACATTGAAAATATGTCCCTGGGCGTCGATATGAAGATCCTGATCTACACGGCACTTATTGTGATCCAGGGCCGCGGAAAGTAAGTCCGCAGCAAATTGCTCAAAATTCAAAAGCGGTTTCGCCGAAAACTTATTTTACTTTCCACCATTAACTTTTATCTTTGAACTTCAAACATTAAGCTATTTCTATGAAAAACATCGCTGTAATAGGATCCGGAACCATGGGGAACGGGATCGCGCACACCTTCGCACAATTTGGCTACCAGGTGGCCCTGATTGATATCTCACAGCCGGCCCTGGATAAAGCGCTGGCAACAATTTCGAAAAATCTCGACCGGATCGTTGCAAAAGGAACGATCACCGAATCGGATAAAGCGGGCACGCTCAGTAATATTACTACCTATACCTCGCTTGCGGAAGGTGTGAAGAATGCTGACCTGGTTGTGGAAGCAGCAACTGAAAATGTGGAGATCAAGCTGAATATCTTCCGTGACCTGGACAAATTGTGCCCTGCAAACACGATCCTTGCCAGCAATACCTCATCTATTTCTATTACAAGGATCGGAGCAGTTACGGGCCGTGCGGACAAGGTGATCGGAATGCACTTCATGAACCCGGTTCCGGTAATGAAGCTTGTGGAAGTGATCCGCGGCTATTCAACGAGTGATGAGGTGTGCAGCCTGATCATGGAAACGTCAAAGAAACTATCAAAAGTTCCTGTCGAAGTGAATGATTATCCCGGATTTGTGGCAAACAAGATCCTGATGCCAATGATCAACGAAGCGATCATCACTCTTCACGAAGGAACAGCGGGCGTTGAAGAGATCGATACGGTAATGAAGCTGGGAATGGCACATCCGATGGGACCTTTGCAGCTGGCTGATTTTATCGGCCTCGATGTCTGCCTCTCCATTCTCAACGTATTGCAGGATGGCTATGGAAATCCGAAATATGCTCCCTGCCCGCTGCTGGTAAATATGGTGACTGCCGGTCACCTGGGGGTGAAATCGGGAAAGGGCTTCTATTCATGGGGTCATGGCACGAAGGACCTGATCGTTGCCGACTCTTTTCGTAAGAAAGTGACGGCATAATGGGATGTAATAAGTGATTGTTAAATAGGTAATATTTAAGATGTAATAGTTAATGGCGGTCGTCAAACCTTTTCGCTTTCTGCCTTCGATCAAACGCAAGGACTTCAATACCGACTTCGCGGATTATTCCTGGTTCACGGGACTGTTTTCCGTGGAAGAGGTGGAAAAGATCCGTACGCTCTGGGACACTGCAAAAGCAAAGGAAGCAGAAGTGAACATGGCCGGAAAAGATCATTCCCGAGATGACCTCAGAAAATCGCAGGTGATGTGGATCAAGCCGGGAGAAAATGACTGGGTGTATGAAAAGCTTGCCCAGGCTTGTATTCAGACGAATGCGAACAAATATAAATTCGAGATCCTTGGTTTCCAGACGGAGCTTCAGCTTGCAAATTATGAAGGGAACGGATTTTTTGAATGGCATATGGACTTCGGCGCAGGAGATATTTCGAACCGCAAGCTCAGCATCACCGTTCAGCTTTCCGATCCGTCCGAATATGAAGGCGGTGAATTACAGTTCATGATCAATCAAAATATCGTGACCGCACCGAAAGAAAAAGGCACCGCTATTATTTTCCCTTCCTTTGCATTGCACCGGGTAACGCCCGTTATAGAAGGTTCACGGAAATCCATTGTGGGCTGGATTGCGGGCCCTCCGTATAAATAGCTTATAAATGGAACGCAGATCATTATGATCATCCGCATTCCTTCAATGAGATTGCTTCGTCCGCTTCATCCTTCGCAGTAAATTACTAAAGAGAAGAACTAAGGCTTCCTGCGCCACCGCCATAGCTTTAGCGCACGAATAAAAACCTGCGTTCCATCAAAAAGCCCCTCTGCTTTCGCAGAGAGGCTTCCCCTGATCAAACTAAACAAACAGTTATTTAGAAATTATCATTTTCCGAACGGAGTCACCGGAGCGGCTTTGGATCTTTACAAAGTAGGCTCCATTGGCCAGCGCTGAAAGATCGAGATCCAGCACATTGTTCGCCTTTTCGTTATCATACACCTTTACACCCAGGATATTGAGTATCTCTACCTTCGCGTCTACATTGCTTTCCAGGTCGATATTAAAAATTCCGTTATTCGGATTCGGATAAATATTCACCGCCTGATCATCCGCCAGCGATTTGATCCCGACCGTGTTGCTGTATTTCAGGATAGTACCGGTATTTCCTACTGCCCAGCCATTGTTTACGTCAAACATATTCAGTCCGCGCAGTGTTACGGATGTTCCGCTGGTTTGAACGGTCCAAGTCGTTCCGCCGTTTGCCGTGTAAACGATGCTTCCGTTGTCGCCAACTGCCCAGCCGTACATGGTTGAAACGAAATCCATCCCCCGGATAGAATTCGTGCTCGGATTGGTCTGAGCGACCCAGGTCGTCCCGCTGTCGGTTGTCCCGAAGATCTCTCCGCCGTTTCCGCCCATAAATGCAACAGCGGAGGAAGCTGTGGAAGCCCCATTAAGATTGGCTGTACTCGGATACGTTTGCGAAACCCAGGTTACACCTCCATCGGACGTATGCAGAACGAGTCCCGGTGGTGTTCCGCCGTTGGAACAAGCGGCATATCCGTTCATCAGGTCGGTGAACTCGATCGCCATAACGCCTTCGGTTGTTCCGCTGGTTTGTGCTGTCCAGGTGGTACCCCCGTTGGTTGTATGCAGGATGGTCCCGGCTCCGCCGCCGATCCAGCCGTTGTTAGCATCGGCCCAGGATGAATTGCGCAACGTTTGAGTAGTTCCGCTGGTTTGCGCTGTCCAGGTAGTCCCGCCATTGGTAGTATGAATGATCGTTCCGCCGTCTCCGACCGCCCAGCCGGTGTTGGCATCGATGAACG
Organism: Bacteroidia bacterium; assembly: GCA_045805205.1. Lineage (GTDB taxonomy): Bacteria > Bacteroidota > Bacteroidia > 2-12-FULL-35-15 > 2-12-FULL-35-15 > 2-12-FULL-35-15. Next base: position 525,185 of record JBJMLR010000005.1, read on the forward strand.
TTACGCTCCTGAGAATATAGCTGGTGCTTACTCCGGTTGTTTGCATGGTCCATGTGGATCCGCCATTAGTGGTGTGCAGCATCATTCCCGATGCTCCGCTGGCCCAGCCGACGTTTGCGCTGATGAAGCTTGCGCCCCAAACATCGTTAGTCGTTCCGGTTACCTGTGCTGTCCACATTTGCGCCATTGCCGGAGTCGCACTAACGGCAATTACAATCCATTTCAAAAAAGTAAGTGTTCTTTTCATATGATTTGTTTTTAGATTAAGGGGATGCTGTTCTTACAGCATAGACGGGGGGAAACGAAAAAGGGTTGGAACCGGAAATAAAAAAAAGATCTCCGCCTGCGGCAGGGGTATTTTTAACGGATCAGCTGGATGAAGCCCTTGCGGTTCAGATTGTTATAATCCGTATTGATGAAACCAGCATAATGAAAAACATAGTAATATACGCCCTCAGTACAAGGATTCCCTTTCAGGTCGTTGCCATCCCAGCTCGTATTATTTTGGCTGGATTCGAAAACCTTCAGGCCCCAGCGGTCATAAATGGTGACGATCTGTTCGGCGAGATTATAGTCTGAAAAATCTATGTGATCGTTCTGCCCATCATTGTTAGGGCTGAAAACGTTAGGAGGCGGTAAATCGCAGTTAGCACATTTAACACTGACGTCATCGACATAGCAATACGAGCCGCTTCCATATATCGAGCCGGGAATGCCGATGGTATCCATAGTAAAAGAAGGTTCAAAAGTACCGATCACGACGAATTTTTCCGAGCCTGTTGCTATAAAGCTTCCTTTTACCCGGGTCCAGTTAACTGTATCAGAAATAAAATCTCCGGTATTCACTACTTGCGGCGTAAAAGGCAGATTCAAAGGAGAAGTCACATAAACCGAATCATCAGAAAAGTACATCCCAAGGGCTCTGATTCCAAAACCACTATGATCAGCCAGAGAGGCATAAAATTCACAGTCATACTTTTTTCCGGCGATCAAATGGTCCAATAAGCGGGCCTGAATATATTCTTTAGCATCTCCTGTTGCGATGTTTATAGTATATACCCCAAAACCGACATACCCTTCGCCGGTTCTGGCGTATTGCCATCCGAAGTAATTAGCGGGGACATCGGCAAGCAATGAACCACATGCATGCATAAAATCAGGAGTCCCCTCGCTTGGTTCGCTCCAGGAATTGCACATTGGAATATCACCAAAGGAAAAAGGACAAGATGTATGGTCCTCAAAGCTCGGATTCGGAACAAGATTCACCTGCGCCGCAGAACTTAGATTGAGAATGCCAAGCAGGATGAATATGATGTATGATCTTTTCAAATCACCTCAAGATTAAAAACATCCTGTTTTCGCGGAGATCATAACACTAATAGATCTGCCTTTTTACGTTTTCAGAACTGTCCGTCCTCGATGAGCTTGATCGCATACTCGATATTTGCGTCGTCCCCCACTTCATCGTATTCGGTTTTAAGGCTGGAATTGAAAATAACGGCAACCCCCTGCCACATTGCGGCCGAGAAAGAACCACGCATGCACTTCACAATATCGTAGGTTGTTTTTCCGGTTTCACGATCGATCAGCTTGATCAGGATCCGGCCCTGTGTAACGGTCAGGTTTTTAAGCTCATCACCGAATTCCGTTTTCAGCTGTTTTTCACAGGCTTTTGTAAAAGCTGATCTTTCACGGTCCGTTTTCATGGTAGACATGATCCGGTCAAATTCCTTTAGTTTCGCAGAAGCGAGGATCGCATACGGATAGACTTTTTTCACGTTGTATTTCAACCTGTCCCAGGATGCTTTCTGACGGTAGTTCTTGAAAACGCGGTCGGCGCTGCAGGTAACGGTATTCAGCTTTGCATAAGGAATTGTGTCTCCGTCGTAATAAACGGTGTGCATTAACATCCCTTTGATCTCGGAAGAACCTCCAGCGGGGGGATTAGGGTTTTGTGCTGACCCGGAGAATGAGATCAGCAGTGAAAGAAAGAAAGATACTATAAAGATCTTTTTTGCCATCTGGCAGTATTTACCTGTTATAACGGACACGAGACCAAAAAGTTGCCTGTCCGATCCTATTATTTGTTAACTGAAGCCCCGTGCTCAAAGACGATTTTTCTTCCATTTTGAGAGGGGTTCGGCAGTTGCGGCCGTAATGCTCTCCTTTTTTGAAGGCCCCATCAGTTTCGCGGCGAACAGCGCTGCGATCTCCTCTTCACCCGGATCCGACTGCTGAAGCATTTCCGGGGAGAAATGGTGCTTGATAAAATGCGTATCAAAATTTCCAGAAGTGAAAGCCTGGTGCTTCAATACGAATTTACAAAAGCCAAGCGTTGTTTCCACGCCGGTGATCGTATAATCGTCGATGGCGCGGATCATCCGCTGGATCGCCTCTTCCCGGTCCTTTCCGTGGGTCACCAGCTTCGCGATCATCGGATCGTAATAGATTGGAATGTCCATTCCTTCTTCAAAGCCGTCATCAACACGAACTCCGGGGCCCTGCGGACGCTTATAGGTAACCAGCTTCCCGATATCCGGAAGGAAATTATTGGTTGGATCTTCTGCATATACGCGTACTTCAACACTATGGCCGTGAATCCTGAGGTCTTCCTGCCGGAAGGAGAGCTTCTCCCCTCTTGCCACCTTGATCTGCTCCTTTACCAGGTCCAGGCCGGTGATCATTTCCGTAACCGGATGCTCTACCTGGAGGCGGGTGTTCATTTCCAGGAAATAAAAATTCTTATTCTCATCCAGCAGGAACTCGACGGTTCCGGCACCCACATAATCGCAGGCTTTTCCGACATTCACGGCACACTCGCCCATTGCTTTGCGGATCTCGGGAGTCAATACAGAGGAAGGCGCTTCTTCGATCACTTTCTGGTGACGGCGCTGGATGGAGCATTCGCGCTCAAACAGGTAAACGATATTTCCATGTGTATCGCCAAGGATCTGGATCTCGATGTGACGGGGTCCGGCGACATATCGTTCAATGAATACGGAGCCATCGCCAAAAGCTGATGTGGCCTCACTGACAGCCAGCTTCATCTGCTCCTCAAATTCTTCAATCTTCTCCACGATCCGCATTCCTTTTCCGCCGCCGCCTGCTGAAGCTTTGATCAGGAGCGGGAAACCGGTGGCGAGCGCCACTTTTTTTCCCTCTTCAACACTGGAGATCGCGCCTTCGGAACCGGGCACCATCGGGATTTTATATTTTTTTGCCGCCGCTTTTGCAGAAAGCTTATCGCCCATGATCTCCATTGCTTCCGGGGACGGACCGATAAACGTAATTCCGGCTTTTTTGACTTTCGCAGCAAATTCAGCATTCTCTGAGAGGAAACCGTATCCCGGGTGAATACCATCCACTTTCAGCTTCTTACATACTTCGATGATCTTATCCCCTAAAAGATAGCTTTGGTTTGACGGTGGCGGCCCGATGCATACTGCTTCATCGGCGTATTTTACAAAGGGTGCGTTCCGGTCGGCTTCCGAGAAAACCGCAACAGTGCTGATACCCATTTCTCTGCAGGAACGCATTACGCGTAATGCGATCTCCCCTCTGTTCGCAACTAAGATCTTGTTCATAAAATGTTGATTAATTAATCCTTGCTTTTCATCCTCAAAAAAATATATTTGTCAATGCCCAAAGCATTTCCAAAAGGATATGCACAAACCTAGCAAAAAAGTTTTTACCTGCGGTGTATTTACACCGTCAATATCAACAAGTTTTTAATCTAATGCGCTCTCTATGATCAGAAAAATTACGATCCTCCTGTTTCTTGCCCTCAGTACCGGTGCCTTTGCTCAGAAAAAAGGATCGAAGCCTGCTCCTGCTTCCTCCGATTTTAATACGAAGGAAGCGGAAAACCTGCTTTTAAAAGCGCTGAACAAGGCCCGCATTGAAGCCAAGCTGGATTCTGTGGATTACAATGACGCGCTTGGAAAAGCTGCCGCTATCCAGTCGGAAGACATGGCGAAGAACGAAAAAGCGCAATTGGAGAACAGCAAAGGCAAGTTCAAGACCACCGAGAAACGTGTGATCTCCGTGGGCGGTACGAATAAAACCGCCGAGCTGGTGCTGGGAACAAGCATTGTACAGGGAAAAAAGACGATGACTCCACAGGAGCTTGCCGATGCCGCATTTTACAAATGGCGCGTAGGAAAGCAAAACCAGGCGGTGATCAAAAATGCAGACTGGCAATATGCAAGTCCTTCGGTAACCGTCGATGCAACCGGAAAAAAAGCATACATCTCGATCGTATTCGGGAGCTTTACCACTTTCAATACCGGTGCCGATAAAAAGAAAGAGCTGCAGGTGCCATACAGCGGCAAAACCAAGAAGCTGCAGGTGCCGGAAGATCGGAGCTGCAATGCATGCAAAAAATTCAAGGACTGGGAAAAGCTGTCGAGCGGACTTTATGTTGAGAACGGAAAGATCTATATCAAGTATGATAACCTGAAAGCGCTTGGGAAATTCATCCGCAAATCAAAAGATGGCCTGGCTGTCGACGTGGTCCAGCGGGCGCAATATGATAACCCGGATTATAACATTGTGGACAATAACCTGATCTCGAAAGGAGTGCTTTTGAAGACGGTAACCATGAGTAAATTATACAGTAAAAACAGGATCAAAGCGGTAAAGAAAGGCAGCCGTGTCATTAAGCCGACCAAGCTCGATGTTCAGCTGGGAGAGCTGCCGAAAAAGATCACCGGTCCGTATGAATTGAATTTACTGATCGTTCAGGATGGCAAGCTCTGTAAAGTGATCCAGCCTTCGGCGATCGAGCAGGGCGACCAGGAATCGAACACACCGCTGAGCATGCTGCTGATGCCCGACAGCGCAGCTTATTTCAAGCCTCCCTTTGAGCCGAAGTCGGAATCCAATCTCCTGACCTTTACCGTTCCTTTCGAAAAGAACAAATCCGATTACAAGCCTGCCGATATGGATCCTTTCCTGAATGCGCTGCAGGAACCTGACTTCCTGATCGAAGGGCTCTACATTACCGCGTATTCTTCCATTGAAGGAGATGCAAAAGCGAATGAGAAATTACAAAAAAAGCGCGCAGAAAGCATTGTGAAAGCACTCGCCGGCATGCAGCAGAAAGGCGTGATCACGAATGTGAAGACGCTCGATTCCTGGAACCTCTTCCAGATGGAATGTGAAGATGGCAAGTATGATTATCTCACAAAAATGCCCAAGGAAAAGGCGATCGCAGAGATCAATGGCAAAGGACTTTCCGGGGAGCTGGAGCCCGTTCTGGGAAAAGAGCGATTCGCACAGATCATTATGGATGTAACGTATGATATCACCGGTCCGAAGGAAGAGAAGTTCTCCGTCAGCAAGTTCAACCAGGCGATGAAAAAGAATGATCTGCGCCAGTGCCTGAAGATCCAGTATTACATCGGCAAGCAGATGCGCGCGCAGAAGTATACAACGGAAGCACCTTCGAAAATGAATATTCCCTTTGAAGCAAAAAACTCCGGAGTACTCAACAACCAGGTCGTTTTGCATTACATGTATGACAACAATACTGTAACCGAAGAGGACTACGATGAAATGAAAAAGCTGGCTGCATTGGATCCGGCAAATAATTACATTGCTTTCAATAATATTTTCTGCGCGGTAAAGCTGGACAGCACGATCGGTGATACAAAGGCGCAGAACGAAATGCAGAAACGCATCGATGCGATGTACAAGACCGATGTACCTAAAAAATACGTGGACGCGCTCAACATCGAATGGCAGTTCAAGATCATAGAATCTGTGGATTCCGCTGATAACAGCGAGCAGGTGACCACAGCCTGCATCGAGAAGATCAAGACCTTCTATAACATTAAAGAATCGTCCTGGCAGAACAACCTGAAGCTCGCTTATGTTTTCGCCCGCTTCCGGGATTATAAGTTTGCAGCCAGCCTGCTTGCACCTTTCATTCCGGAGGAGAGCGTGAATGAAAATGTACTGTTCGCCTATGCATCGATCTGCGCGAAAATGCCGGAGCTTTATAAAACAAAAACATTTGCGCTCGCACTGAAAAAGGCGGAAGAAAAGAACCACGACCGGTATTGCAAGCTCTTCGGGGCACCGAACATTACGTTCCAGGTGTTCGAGAACCCTTATGTGAAAGCTGATTATAAAAAGGCCGCGTGCAGCAAATGACGGGCGCCGATCCGCAGCTGCTGCTGCAACTGGTTGAAATGAAAATGCCTTTCGGAAAATACAAGGGAACGATCCTGTGCAATTTGCCGGTGTCCTACCTGGAATGGTTTCAGCGCAAGGGCTTCCCGGCGGGAAAGCTGGGTACGCTGCTGCAGACGATGTATGAGATCAAGCTGAACGGATTGGAGAGCTTACTTGTGCCGCTCAAAAAGCAAAGCAACGTTTAACATTTTTTACGACTTTCAGAAAGAAACATTCGCTAATTTTACCGTATGTACCGCCTGTTCAAAATAACATTCCTGCTGCTGATCCCTGTCTCCCTGTTTTCACAGGACAATGGTGATGACGGCGGCATTACGCCCCTGAACAAAAAAGGTTTTCAGATGGGGATCACTCTTGGCTCCTACTTCGCCAACAAATACACCGCTGATGCATACGACGGCTGGGGATATGATCTGGATGCGAAAAGGATCACTGATTTTGAGCAAAGCTGGATGTACCAGAAGATCGTGAATATTTATGGCGGTGGATTCGGGTATACCGACCAGGTTGCTATGGCTCTGAATGTAAATCATTCCGACTGGAGTTTTGGACTGTCCGATATGCCCGTTAATATGCATTACCGTCCGGCTTTTGTTTTCGGCCTCAATTCCCGCTACTCTGTTGATGGCAAAAATGCGATCCTGATCAATCTGAATATGTCCAAGATCTATTCTGACGGAAATTTTACTATTGAAACGATTCCGCCGACAGGTTCTACGCAGATCAATAAGAGTGTGCGGACGTATAGCATTCGCGGACAAGAGCAGCGGATGTTCATCCAGCTTGGTTATAACCGCGTATTGGGAAAGGGAGAACGGGTGAAGCCGTTACTGGAAGGCGGATTGAATATGACCTATTCTCAGTTCGACAAAGATGAGATCCAGATCGAAGCGCTGCATATCGACCTGCTTGAGTTCTATGATCGTAACGGAATCCAGCAAGGCTATGTAAAGAAGCCGCGTGGCTGGGGACTTGGAGCGTATGCGGGCGTAGGACTCAATTTCGCAATGAATGATAAATTCCTTGTGCAGATCATTTATAGCCCGTCCTATGAGGGAATCGCGATCGGCGAAAACCAGCGGCTGAAGATCCAGAATTCCCTTGGACTGAGGGCGTATTATAATTTCCTATAACTTTTCCAGGTACTTTCTTGCTTTATCCTTAAAGAACTCATCCTCGATCAGGAAACCTTTGCGACAAGGGTATTTTATAGCCAGCAGGAAATAGACCATCGCTTGCTCCTTTTCGCCATTTTCATACAGCGCTTCTCCCATGTAAAAATTGCAGCCGACATTGGTCGGAAAATGCCTCAGCGCATTCCTCATGATCACCACCGCTTTCTTTTTGTCGGGCCAGGTTACAATGCCCGGAATAAAAGGCATTTTGTAATTCATGGCTGCTTTTGCCTTCCAGCCTCCACCTTCAAAATACATGGAATCGTTCAGGATGAGCTGATCGGTATGATAAAGTATTTTCGACATCACATTGGCCTCCACTGATTTCAGCGGTCCCATGATCTCGGCCCAAAGCGCCAGAGCAGAGATGTATTCGAAGCGGATCTTACCGTCTTTCGGATATTTTTTAATGAGATCATTTCCAAGGAGGATCACTTTCTCATACAGCGGTTTCCGTTCCCGGTTGCCGATGCATACAAAACGTGCTTTGAAGTTCAGACTTTGCATCAGGTAGCCTCCGGCGACCATGACATTCCTGTTCTGTTTTAACTGCGACTCGAAAATCAGGATGGCTTTGTTGATATTGATATCGTTGCATTGCAGACCGACGGCATTCTCCGCCCTCGCATTGAAATAGTCGATGCCTTTCTGAAGCTCATCGTCCTGAACGGAGAAAAAAGAAATTAATATGAATAGGAAACGAAGCATTAACATCAAAGATACTTATTCCCATTTTGCGAGGATCGCTTTTGCCTTCGCTTTTTGAGCTTCATCTTCAAGATAAAATTCTTTTCTTGCCGGGAGCCTGGTGACCAGCTCGAAATAGATCTTCGAAGTTACTTTTTCACCGGTCTCCAGCAAAGCTTCCGCATAGTAGAAATTGTTGGAGATATCAGCCGGATAATATTTCAACGCTTTCTGAAGCAATTGCTTTGCTTTCTGCTTATCGGGCCAATCCAGGATCAGCGGAATGTGCGGCGTTTTGTAATTCAGGATCGCGAGCACTTTCCATGCGGCGCAGCACCGGTACATCGAATCGGTCGCCACCAGCGCATCCGAATGCAGCAGCATTTTGCTGATCACTCCTTCCTCGGCACTTCTCAAAACACCGTTGATCTCGGCAAGCAGGCCGATGGATGTGATCAGCTCGAAACGGATCCGTGGACTCAGCGGAAATTGCCTGATAAGCTCATTCCCTTTGCTGATCGCAAGGTTATAAACCTGTTTGCGCTCCGCATCGGTGCCGCAGATGAATTGTCCTTTAAAGTTAAGTGAAGCGAGGTAATAATAGCCGGCCTTTTCAACCTCTTCTTTTTTATTCAGGAAGGATTCGAAAACAGGGATCGCTTTTTCAATGTTGGAAGGATCGGCTTTCAGACCGGTACAATGTTCCGCACGGGCATTAAAGAGCGCAATGCCAGTTGACAGATCAGTTTGTCCAATAGAAAGAAGAGGGCAAATAAAAATTAAAAGGACACAGCGCATCATCAGCTAAAGGGAAAATCATGCGATAATTCTCCAACTCTCCAATTCATCATTTTTTTAATTTCAATAAAACTGTTTTGCCCATTGCCGGTATTTCCCGATCGGGCCATCGCCTTTGGCAAGCGCGGGATGATCCATGTACACTTTGTTCTCCCAGATTTTAAAATCCTGGCTCACATCGTGCGCGTAGCCGTTGAACGCTTTACTGAGCAGGATCTTCGTCAGCATCTTTTTAGGAACCACCGACAAAACCGGGTGGATCTTAGAAGCCTTGAAATTCCTGTTAACGCTCATCCCGATCTTCAGGTTGATGCGGTTCCCGTCGATCGGAGTGGGAAAAACGTACTGCCTTGTTTTCAGCTGCATCTCCGGAAGATCCACTTCCACAAAAGAGTATCCGAGCCCGTGCACGTGAATATCGATCTCCGCTTTGATGCCTTTTGTGCCTTTCCCGATAAAGCCTTCCGGGGCGCGGTTGAAGCCATAGGATGCGTTCAGATAAGGCCCTTCGGCGCTGAGCTCTTTCAGCGTGGTGATGTTGCTGTATTTATGAACGACTGAAAAATGCCCTACATCCACACTGTTCTCGGTGGTTTCCTGGGGATGAGAATTCAGAATAAAATCAGCTGTGCGGATCTCCGTCCAACCGTCGTCATTTGTAGCAGGCACTTCCCACTGCGGAGGTTCATTATTTTCATTATGCCAGTAAAGGATAAAACCATTTTTCTCCGCGACCGGGTAGGTTTTCAGAATGGCTTTCGGCGGAGGCTTTGTACCGTAACCTGTTTTTGTGCAGGTGCCTTTGGTGTCGAAGCAGAAATAATGAAAAGGACAAACGATGGTCTCTCCTTCCACATGTCCGCCATGCGCAAAGTGGCCACCCAGGTGCGGACAGAACGCATCGGACAGACAGGCTTCACCGCTTTGTGTGCGGAAGAGAACCATTTCCCTGCCGGCTATCTTTTTACTGATGAGCTGTAAAGGCTTTAATTCAGCGGAGTTGGCGATGACATACCAGCTGTTCGGGTAAGGAAATAATTTTGCGGGTGTTGGAAGCTGCTCCATGGATCAAAATTACAACATCCGGTGCCGCTTTACAAGATATGGCATCAGCACCTGGTCAAAACCCAGGTTAATATCCGCTTCCACAAAATCGATCTTGTACTGGCCGCATTTCAGCATGAGCTCCTTTTTGTATTCGGCCATTTGAGAGAGGTACGTATCCTTTATTTCATTCGGATGCAGCTTGATCTCTTCTCCTGTTTCCATGTCGATAAAACGGTAAGGCCGGTTATCAAAATCAAATTCAAGCTCTTTTTGTTTATCGGTCACATGAAAAAGGATCACTTCATGCTTGTTATGCTTCAAATGCTGGAGCGCGGAAAATAATTCTTCCGGATCCGCTTCCGAATCCATCATGTCACTGAAGATCATCACCAGCGATCGCTTGTGGATCCCTTCGGCAATTTCATGCAGGGCGCTGATCGCGGATGTTTTACGATGTACTTTTACGTCATGAGGCTGAATGCGTTTTTCCAGCTCATGATACAGCATCTTATGATGCAGCGAGCTGGACTTTGCAGGCGTGTGTACCTCTACTTTCTCGGAGAAAATGCTCAGTCCGACCGCATCCCGCTGGCGCTTGAGTAATTCAATCATCGCAGCGGCGCAGTATACGGAAAATGTGATCTTATTTTGCTTTACTTCTTTTCCGTCCGGAACGGGAAAATACATCGACGTGGAATCGTCAATGATCAGCTGACAGCGAAGATTGGTTTCCTCTTCATACCGTTTTATGAACAGCTTATCGGTACGTCCGAATAATTTCCAATCGATGTGTTTTGTCGATTCCCCTTTATTATAAAGGCGGTGCTCGGCAAACTCCACGCTGAATCCGTGAAAAGGACTTTTATGAAGACCGGTAATAAACCCTTCCACCACCTGTCTGGCGATCAGCTCAAGGTGGGTAAACTGTTGAAGAGGATGTTGGTCGATGTGATTCAAAGTGGAAAGTTTAAGAGTTCAAAGATGAGTACACAAAAGTTCAATAAAAAGAAAACAGCAGATGAGGCATCTACTGTTAACTTTTAAACTTTGAGCTTATTACTTTGAACTAAAGCAATGCTTTCAATTTCGCATCCAAAACAGATTTCGGAACTGCCCCAACCTGCTTGTCTACAACCTGTCCACCTTTAAAGAACAAGATCGTAGGAATATTACGGATCCCGAACATTGCGGAAACATTCGCATTATTGTCAACATTTACTTTACCGACAAGCGCTTTTCCGTCGTAGTCTTTCGACAATTCTTCAACCAGCGGTCCGACCATTCGGCAAGGTCCGCACCATTCTGCCCAAAAGTCCAGTAATACCGGTTTGTCTGATTTCGCTACCAGCTCTTCGAAGTTAGCGTCTGTGATCTCTACTGCCATAATTGAAAAATATTAAGTGATTAATAAGGAATGATCATTCTAGCTGATCATAAAGATAAAATTGTATTTCTAAATAGACAAACGAATTGCCAAATTGTTTTCAGTGCCGTTCTGTCATTAACTTATTTTGGCTAAGTCCTCCCTCGCCTGTCTGAACCATTCCCGGCTTCCTCTCGATTCATTTGTTTTCATATAGGATGCTTCCTCCAGGATCTCGGAAAAAATGGCTTTTGCTTCTTCGTTGCGGTTCCTTCTTACCAGGAACCGGCCATAATTCACCCTGCCTTCAAAATTTGAAAACTTGCCGCGCATGGTTTTAAGCTCCGTTTCCGCCTGCTCAATTTTACCCGTGTTTTCGAGTGATAAAGCATATAAGATATGTCCGTGCGATTTTTTGAACTCGGAGGACCTGTAGATCTTAGCGGTGATCCGGATCACATCTTCGTAGCGGCCAAGCTCGTAATAGGCAGTGATCAGCTTATTGACCACGTATTCATTATCATCGAAGATCCCGGTGAGACATGATTCATACAGATCAATGGCTCTTTCGGTTTGCCCTCCTGCAAGACAGGCATCCGCGAGTGCCACTTTATTATCGAACGTCGGTGAGAATTCGAGCTTTTTTTCAAGGTCCTTTATCCTTCCGACAGGATTAATGATCGTTGAAATATTGGATTGCACGGAATTCAGATCTCTTTTTGTAATGACCTCAGAAAAAAGATAAATAAGGCAGCCGATCACCGGCAGGATCACAATGATCCAGATCCATTTTCCCTGGTTGCCTTTTCTTAAGCAATGAACCACACAAATTGCCTGCAAAGCAATGATGAGGTAATAGGGCGCATTAAAAAAATCAAACATACATCATTCAGTTTATCGCTCTAAGGTAAAAATAATACGATCGGGAACACCCGATTTGCTCTTCTTTAAGGCATATTTTTTTGTACCTTTAGAACATAAATCGCTGTCAACAGCGTTGAACAGGAACCAAAGATCAAATCTATGCACAGGACTCCCCGTTTTTTCTCTTCTCTGACTTTCTCTCTTTTTGCTCTCTTATCACTCCATGCTTTTTCACAGGCCCGTATGGAGGGAACCGTTAAATTCAATGGAAAGCCGCTACAGGGTGCAGATGTCGTTATAACGAACAGCGCAGGGGATGAAAAGGCACTGGTGAGCAATTCAGCCGGGGCATTCAGCTATAATTTCCCGGCCAATGATGAGTTTTCTGTTTCGGTTTCTAAAGTAGGATTTACCAGCTTCCAGATCAGCTATTCCACGATGGGCCTGAGCGGAAGCGCTGCGAAGAGTCTCAAAAGTACGGTCCACCCGGAAGCGGAGCTTTTCGAGCTGCCATCCGACCAGGGCACAATCTCCAGACTCAACGCGATCTTTGACAAAGCGCTGCTGAGCTACACTTATAACTCGGAAAAGAATACCATAGAAGCCGACGAAAGCATGGAAACTTCCCTGGCGGGAGAATTAATAAAAGCGTCTAAAATTGCGGGAGTGGCTTCCTCCACGATTGAAACCAGCTATAAAAACCTGATCGCTAAAGGTGATGCCGCCGTCCAGGTGAAGAATTATGATCTTGCTAAAAACGCATACAACGAAGCGCTCGGGATCAAGCCCGGAGAAGCATATCCTAAGTCCAGGCTAGCTGAGATCGATAAGATGATCGCGGATGCAGATGCGAAAGCCAAAGCAGACGCCGCTGAAAAAGACCGGCTGGCAAAGGAAAAAGCAGCAGCCGACCTGGCAGCGAAGCAAAAAGCAGATGCTGACAAAGCTGCAGCGGAATTGGCTGCCAAAGATAAAGCGGAGAAAGATAAAGCAGCTGCCGACCTTGCCGCAAAACAAAAAGCAGATGCCGATAAAGCAGCGGCTGATCTTGCAGCAGCAAAAAAAGCGGAACAGGAAAAAGCGGCGGCAGAGCAGGCTGAAAAAGACCGAATCGCAAAGGAGGCTGCGGATACGGAGAAAGCAAGGATCGCGAAGGAAAAAGCAGATGCGGATAAAGTTGCTGCAGATGCCGCGGAGGCTGCACGTGTAGCAAAAGAGAAAGAAAAAGCGGATGCCCTGGCCGCCGAAAAAGCAGCAGCTGATAAAGCAGAACAGGAGCGATTAGCGAGAGAAAAGGAAAAATCCGACGCAATCGCTGCGGAAAAGGAAAAGGCTGAAAAAGCTGCCGCTGAGCAAGCCGAGAAAGACCGCCTTGCTAAAGAAGCAGAGCAGAAAGCATTGAACGACAAGTATGATGCTGCGATCGCGAAAGGAGATGAAGCCTTAAAAGCGGAGAATTTCGACCTCGCAAAAACTTCCTATGCGGAAGCACAATCGCTGAAACCGAAGGAAACACTTCCGGCTGACAAGATCAAAGCTGCTGACGATGCTGCTGAGGCAAAAAAGAAATCGCAGTATGCCAACGAATATGCCAAGAAATACAAAGAAGGTGTGACTGAGGAAAAAGTGAAAGACGGAAATATGATGGTCACCCGGCGGATCGTAGTAAAAGGAAACCAGGGAAATTTATATGAGAAGAAAGAGACCAGCTTCGGACAGGTTTATTTCTTTAAAGATGGTGTGACGATTACCGAGGCGGAGTTCAATAAGAATACGGACATCAAGTAAAAAAAGGTGACCAGGTGCCCGGGATAAAATGATAGCACAGGGCTTACCACTCAGGCACTAAGATCACTGAGAAACACTGAGAATTTCCGGTGGAGACAGACCTTAGTGAACCTGAGTGTTTTAGTGGTAAAGAATAAGATTATCTCTAATTCAATTTATATTCCAATCCATTCTCCGTCAGCAGGGCCAGCAGATCATTATTCGGATTCACTTTGATCTTTTTTGCCGGCATTACAACAGCGATATTCTCTTCCATATCGAAGATCTTAAACTGAAGCGTGCAATTTTTCGGCATTGCATCATTCTTTGCGATGATGCTGTTCATCTTTTCAAAGAATTCTTCCGTAAGCTCTTTCACCGAAACATCCACCGTGAGGCTCTTTGCGAGCTTATCACGTAATTCCGACAGCAACTGAATGCTGCTCACCTTGAATTCAAAGTTCCCCGAATTCCGGAATCGTTCCGAGATCTTTCCGCGAACATACAGGAACAATCCTGTTACCATGTACTGCTTAAATTTTACGTAGTCTTCACCGAAGAATGCGATCTCAGATGATTCATTGTAATCTTCGATGGTGATCTTACCCCAGGGATTTCCGGTTTTGGTAACACCATGATGTACGTTCGTTACGATTCCGCCAAACACAAGATCCTTGTTCTTGTTCTCTTCGATCTTCTTAATATCAGACAGGGAGTGAAAGCAGAAATTATCCATCTCCAGCTTATACGTATCGAGTGGGTGCCCGGAAATAAAGAATCCTACCACGTCCTTTTCATTTTTCAATTGCTCCAGGTTGCTCCATGCTTCACAAACCGGAATTTTCGGTTCAGGCATTTCAACACCACTATCTTCACCAAAAAGGGAAACCTGTGATGAATTCACACCTTCCTGATGAGAGTTACCGTAGCGGATGACTTTCTCAAGAAAATTCCCCGTTTCATTTCCTTCTGTATAGAAATAAGTTGCACGGTGAATGCTAAAGGAATCCAATCCTCCTGCGTATGCCAGGCTTTCAAATGTTTTTTTGTTTGCCGTGCGCAGGTTGATCCTTCTCACAAAATCAAAAATGCTTTTATACGGACCGTTCGTTTTCCGTTCTTCCACAATGGAAAGAACAGCGGCCTCTCCTACTCCTTTCACTGCGCCCATGCCAAAGCGGATCTGTCCGTTCTTATTTACGGAGAACTGATAGGCGCTTTCATTCACATCCGGACCGAGCACAGGAACACCCATCCGCTTACACTCATCCATGAAGAAGGTGATCTTATCGATGTTGCTCAGGTTGTGCGTTAACACGGAAGCCATGTATTCCCCCGGGTAATGTGCTTTCAGGTAGGCAGTTTGAAAAGCAACCAGCGCATAGCAAGTGGAGTGCGATTTATTGAACGCATACTGAGCGAACTTCTCCCAGTCGGTCCAGATCTTCTCCAGCTTATCCGCAGGCAGTCCCTTTGCAGCAGCGCCATCCATGAACTTGCTCTTCATTTTATTGAGCGTGTAGATGTCTTTTTTACCCATCGCTTTACGAAGCACATCGGCATCTCCTTTGGAAAAACCCGCCAGCTTCTGCGAAAGCAGCATCACCTGCTCCTGGTAAACAGTGATCCCGTAAGTATCCGCCAGGTATTCCTCCATCTCCGGCAAATCATAGGAAATGGTTTCTCTTCCATGTTTACGTGCAATGAAATTCGGAATGTATTCGATCGGACCCGGGCGGTACAATGCGTTCATCGCAATGAGATCCGCAAACTTGTCGGGCTTAAGATTGATGAGATGCTTTTGCATCCCCGCACTTTCAAACTGGAATGTTCCGTTGGTATCGCCACGCTGATAAAGCTCAAATGTTTTTGCATCATCCAGCGGAACAGCGTCGATGTCAATATCCACTCCGTGATTATCTTTGATCAGGCGCAGCGCATCGCGAATGATCGTAAGCGTTTTCAGACCAAGGAAATCCATTTTGATAACGCCGGCATCTTCGATCACACGGCCATCGTATTGTGTGATCAGCAATGAAGACTCCTTTGAAGTGGAAACAGGAATAATATCGGTAAGATCTTTCGGCGCAATGATGATCCCTGCGGCGTGAATGCCGGTCCCGCGGACAGAGCCTTCGAGGATCAGCGCTTCTTTCAATACTCTCGCCTGCATGTCATCTCCTTCCATCACTTTCCGGAGCTTTTTTACTTCTTCCAGATCTTCCTTGGTAAGTCCTTCCTTTTCTTCAAGGCTTCCTTCACCGGTGAGCGGCGCCTTCAACACACGCTTCAATTCAATTCCCGGCTTTTCGGGAACCATTTTCGCAAGCATATTTGATTCCTGCAGCGGAAGATCGAGCACACGTGCAACATCCTTGATGCTCATTTTCGCAGCCATTGTACCATAGGTAACGATCTGCGCTACCTGGTTCTTTCCGTATTTCTCCACCACATAATCGATTACTTTCTGTCGTCCTTCATCATCAAAATCCGTATCGATATCGGGCATTGATTTACGGTCAGGATTCAGGAAACGCTCAAACAGCAAATTGTATTTGATCGGGTCGATGTTCGTGATGCCGATGCAATAAGCAACAGCAGAGCCTGCAGCGGATCCACGTCCCGGTCCGATCAGCACACCGAGATCACGGCCGGCTTTGATAAAATCAGATACGATCAGAAAGTAACCGGCAAAGCCCATTGTTCTGATCGTGAACAATTCAAAGTTCAAACGCTCTTCCACTTCGGGTGTGATATCGCGGTAACGCTCTTTTGCACCGAGATACGTAATATGATGCAGATAGTCATCCTGTGTGGCGAAACCTGCCGGGATCTGGTAATTCGGAAGCATGATATCCTGCTTCAGCTTCAGCGGTGTTACCTTATCTACGATCTCGTTGGTGTTGTCGATCGCTTCCGGGAGATCGCTGAACAGCTGAGTCATTTCAGCTGTCGTTTTGAAATAGAACTGATCGTTATAAAAAGCGAAACGTTTTCCTTTGGATCCGGAATCATCATCGCCAAAATCCTTCATCACCGGAGTATTTTGCTTTTCACCTGTATTGATGCAAAGAAGAATGTCATGTGCATTTGAATCCTGCTGATCCACATAGTGGGAGTCATTGGATGCAATGATCTTCACATTGTATTTTGCCGCCCATTTTACGAGGATCTCATTCACGCTATTCTGCTCCGGAATGTCATGGCGCTGCAACTCGATGTAATAATCTTCGCCAAAAATATCCAGCCACCATTTGAACTCTTTTTCTCCTTCTGCTTCTCCGTGCTTTAAAATAGTTCTCGGAACCGAAGCTCCCAGGCAACAGGTGGTAGCGATCAGCCCGGTGTGGTATTTCAGGATCAGCTCTTTGTCGATACGGGGATATTTTCCGTAAAGTCCTTCCATGTAACCCGCAGAGCAAAGCTTTACAAGATTCTTATATCCCTCTGCATTCTTCGCCAGGAGAAGCTGGTGATAACGGACATCCCGATCCTCCTTGGTGAAGGATGTTCTCAGACGGTTCTGGACCACGTAAAACTCACATCCGACGATCGGCTTGATCTTATTGGGATTCTCCGGTGTATTGTGCTTTCCTGCCTCCGCTACAAATTTGAACACGCCGAACATATTACCGTGATCGGTAATGGCAAGCGCCCGCATATTGTCGTTTACGGCTTTTTTATATAGCGAGGAGATATCCGCTGCTCCATCGAGCAGTGAAAATTGAGTATGTACGTGTAAGTGGGAAAAGTTCATTGGTTAATTAGTTCGTTGGTTCGACCAGCCACTCGTATTTCTGCACTCCACCGTTTTTTGGGGAGGAATTGCTCCATCTCCGGAATCCGCGGTTGGCTGACGCCAGCACTGGTTCATAACATTCGTATCGTTCGTTATTGTAGCTGTAAATTTACTCAATAAATTCCGCGAAAAAGAGCATGTTAATAACATTGAGCAAATTGATATACATCAATTGGCACCAATTTTTACTGATGGGGTAAAAGTCTCGCGTTTTTCGGAGAGACTGCTTTATAATTAAGAATTACAAATGAAGAATGCGCTTACCGCTCCCGGTTGGAAAACAGATGAAAGCCGGAACTTTTGGTCAACTATAGCTTCCCAGGATCATATTGTCCAGGTTTACGAAAATGACGATGTGCTGATGGATTCCCTGGAAGGGTTCATTTGCGCAGGACTGGAGGCCGATGAAGGCATTGTGATCATCGCGACAAAGGAACATGTCGAAGCCCTTGGAACGAGATTGTCGGGAAAAGGCATTGACCTGCTGAAATATTTTCGCAAAAAACAGTTTATTTTACTGGATGCTGTGGAAACTCTTTCCCAATTCATGGTGGTCGGATGGCCGGATGAAAATAAATTCAATACCGCAGTCGACGAGATCCTTTCCAAAGCAAGAGGAAATAAGAATCGTAAGGTACGGGCGTACGGAGAAATGGTTGCACTTCTCTGGGCACAAGGGTATACCGGCGCTACGATCCAGCTGGAGAACATCTGGAACAGGTACTGTGCAAAAGAGCAGCTTTGCCTGTTCTGCGCCTATCCGAAAAACGGCTTTACACAAGATGTCGATCGTTCCATCGATCACATTTGCTTCTGTCATAACAAAGTGATCTCCGGCGACCGGCCCTCAGCCAGTGAAGTTCATTATCGCGAGGTCTGATTGAATCCTGACTGCGGTTCCCGCTCGAGACTTGTTTTCATAAAGTCTTTGATCTGGCGGTAAGCTACTTTCCGCGGATTTGCAAAGCTAAAGATCATTCCGGCATGGCGCTTTCCGGGCACGATGATCATTTTTGCATCGGGCTGATATTTTATCAGATCTTCGTGAAAGTGCTTCGTTTCGAACTTGATGTTCGGGTAGGTTTGTCCCCCGCGGAACACGATCATCGGCGGCATTCCCTGGCGAAGGTGATATTGCGGAGAGCCCGCTTTCCATTCGGCAGAATCCTTTGTAAATACGGACCGGTATAAGTCATATTTGTATTTTCCGTTACGTTTCAGATAGCTGTACATGTCCAGTCCGAACGGGTCGATCAGCACACAGCCTTTAATAGGATTGCAGATATCGACGGAATCAAAATACGAACAGTCGGTGCTGATGAGCGCGGCTACCTGTCCACCCGCCGAATGCCCTGCGACAAAGATCTTGTTCGGGTCACCGCCGTATCGATGAATGCTGTCTTTCACCCATTTTACGGCGCTTGCCGCATCCATTGCCATTCCTTTATAGTTGGCAGCAGGAGATAAGCGATAGTCGGCTATCACTGCAACAATGCCTTTGCGCGCCATACCCCGGCCTAAAAAACGATACAGTTTTTTCGAACCTGTGGCCCAGTTACCGCCATGAAAGAAAACAATTACATTTCCGGGCTGCTGCTGATTCCGGGGCGAATACACATCTAATTTAAGATCGTTTTCCTTCGAGTAGAGGATATCCGGGTGCGGCGTTGAAAAATAACGAGAGCAACCGGAAATGAGAATGGCGAAGAGGATTAAAAAGCAATGACGTTTCATACAATTAGCTACAGATTCCCGATAAAAATAGTTTGCCATAAAAAAAACCTCCCTGGTTTTACGGGGAGGTTTTCTGACAAAATTCTGCGATTATTAATACGGATTGAAAACCGATGTATCTTTCCGTTCCATCGGGCGGTAGCTCAATACAGGAATATCACTTTCATTCACGATTCGCTGTGCAACGGTTCCAATGAAAAACTCCTTCATGCTCAGCTCTGCTTTGGTCATGATGAGGATCAGGTCCGCTTCCACTTCATGTCCGTAATCCATGATCATCTGAGGAATATCTGTTCCGCGAAGGGTCTTGATGGTGCAGCGGACATCCTGGTCCTTGATGTATTTCCAGACCTGGTTCGAGTAGGAGATCAGCTTATTTTCAGCTTCTTCATCTTTCTGCGTAAGGATGGAAATCACACGGATATCAGCGTTAAAGATCTTTGCAAGCTCAATTCCTTTCTGGACTTTTTCGCGTGTTTCTTTGGTAAGATCGAGCGGTAAAAGAATGGTCTTGCAGCCGTCGCGGTGTACTTTTCCGCGGATGGTAATCACAGGATGCTTGGATTCGCGGACCATTTTAAAGGCGTTTTTTCCGATGATCTTTCCGAGTGTGATTTTTGAGGAAAGCCCGATCATCACGAACAGCGGATTAAGGACGTCTGCAACTTTGTTGATCTCTTCGTATACGTTTCCCTTGCGGATCATTGTCTCAACCGGTTGTCCGGATTTTGAGGAAGCTTCTTTTGCCAGCTCATCAAGGCGTTTTTGCACCAGCGGAGGGTTCACTTCATCCACGCTCATGAGGATGATCTTTGAATTCGTAAGGCGGGCAAGATTATATGATTGGTTTAATGCGATAATTGTTTGCTCGGTAGAATCAATAGGTACTAAAATGGAATTTGTTGAAGCTGTTGACATGGATCGTTTTAATTAAATTTTTTGCAAAAGTATGATAAAAAAGCGCATAAACGAAATTTACCTTCAAAATAATGGTTTTCATCCCTGATTTTCAGCGTTCAATAGAAGATCCGGAAACAAAAAACACCTGAGAATCAGCAGGACCCGGGTAAAAAGAGAAGTATTTGTTTGCAGATCTTAATAAAATGTGTACTTTCGCAATCCCAAATTCATTTTTAATCAGTTAATAAACAAAACAAATGGCAGTTAAAATCAGATTACAAAGACATGGAAAGAAAGCTTCTGCTTACTTCCACATTGTAATTGCGGATGGTCGTGCACCTCGAGACGGAAAGTTTATTGAGAAAATTGGTACGTACAACCCAACTACAAACCCGGCATCTATCACGATCGATAGTGCTAAAGCATTAACCTGGCTTGAAAAAGGAGCACAGCCGACAGATACCTGTCGTGCGATCCTTTCCTACAAAGGTGTAATGTACAAGAAGCACCTGCAGGGTGGTGTTGCAAAAGGTGCTCTTACACAGGAGCAGGCGGATGCAAAATATGAGAAGTGGGTTTCTGAAAAAGAATCGAAAGTAAGCGGTAAAGTTGATCTTCTGGCTAACGCTAAGAAGGACGATTACAAGAAGCGCATGGCTGCTGAAGCTGCTGCGAAAGAAGCAAAAGCCGCTAAGATCGTTGCAAAGAATACGCCTCCTCCTGCTGCTGAAGAATCAGCTCCGGCACCGGAAGCGGATGCTCCACAGACTGAAGCATAACATTTAAAAAGGTCCCGCAACACGGGACCTTTTTTTGTTATATAAGAATTATGGATCCTCTTAAATATCCCATCGGCAAATTTGAATACGGCAAAAGCTATACTCCTGCCGAGAATCAAAAGCATATCGCTATTATTGAAAGCTTTCCGAAGGAACTGCGATCGCTTGTCGAAACATTTACACCTTCCCAGTTTGATAATACCTACCGGCCGGATGGATGGAACGCCCGGCAGATCATTCATCATATTGCCGATAGTCACCTGAATGCCTATATCCGTTTGAAGCTTTCGCTTACAGAGGACAAGCCCGTCATTAAACCTTACAACCAGGATCTATGGGCGCAG
This sequence comes from Bacteroidia bacterium, assembly GCA_045805205.1. GTDB lineage: Bacteria > Bacteroidota > Bacteroidia > 2-12-FULL-35-15 > 2-12-FULL-35-15 > 2-12-FULL-35-15. Next base: position 546,640 of record JBJMLR010000005.1, read on the forward strand.
CTGCCTGACGGACTGAAGGCACCCGTGGAAACTTCCCTGCAGCTGATCGACGCCGTCCACGAGCGCTGGAGCTTTCTTCTTAAAACACTGAATGAACAGGACCTGCAGCGGACGTATATTCACCCGGAGTATCAGCGGGAGTTCAAGCTCGATGAGCTCCTGGCCTTGTATGCATGGCACGGCCGGCAGCATTATGAACACCTGAAGATCATCAGCAATCTTTAAAAAACCGGAAACGCAATAAGAAACATGGACAAGAAAGATTGTTTCAATCTCGGGTATATTGCCCGGCGCGTTGGTAATCACGGAGAATTGGGATTCATACTGGACGTAGACGATCCAAAGCGATACAATAAGCTGGAGTCGGTTTTCATCGAGATCAATCATTCTCTCGTCCCTTTTTTCATTAACAAAATACAGGTAAAAGGAGCCAACGCCACCGTTTCCCTGGAAGGCATCGATGAAATCAGAAAAGCGGAAGAACTTTTAAAGTGCCCGCTCTATCTTCCCTTAAGCTTCCTCCCGCCGCTAAAGGGCAAGAAGTTCTACCTGCATGAGCTCACCGGCTTTACAGCAACAGACAAGCAGTTTGGAGAGATCGGGGTCATCAGCGAGGTACTTGATTTTCCGATGCAGACGATCCTGCAGATCAAACGCGGTGAACATGAAATACTGATCCCGGCAAAAGAGGAATTCATTGTAAGCATTGATCGCCAAAAGCGAATCATTGAGCTGGATACCCCGGAAGGACTGATCGACATTTATATTTCCGACAAAAAAGAGGACGAAGGAGATATGGAAGAGGATGCTGAAGGCTAAATGATCCTTGTCAATAATCCCACACAATACTTAGATTTCTCTTCGCCAGCCTGCGGATCGAAATGACAGTGCCGTCCCAACCGCCGGATCGAAATACCGGCTGAAACTGGTATATTCATTGCCTGGTAAGGTTCACCTACAAAAAATTGTTTTTTACAAAAAATGGTCTAACTTTATAGTGAGATAAACACTGATCCAGCTCAGTACATCATTCTCCTTTATGTCGAATCATACATTCGCTTTTAAGCAATTCAGTATCATTCAAGACAAGTGTGCCATGAAAGTGGGCACAGATGCCGTTCTCCTTGGTTCATGGGTGAACGCTTCCCACGCTAAAACTATTCTTGACATCGGAACCGGGACCGGTGTGATCGCATTAATGCTTGCTCAGAAGTCTGCCGCACGCATCGATGCCATTGATATCGATGGAAATGCCTACACCCAGGCAGTCGAAAACGTGAATAACTGCTCCTGGAAAGATCATATAGAAGTCCATCACATTTCGCTTCAGCAATTCGCCAAGGAATCGGACCATAAATATGATATCATTGTGAGCAATCCTCCCTATTTCGTGGATTCGTCAAAAGCTTCAGAAGAAAGCCGGACCAATGCGCGTCATACGGATCAGCTTCCGTTCAAAGAGCTTTTGGATGGCGTGCTGAAGCTCCTGAGCCCTGCCGGAAAATTTTATGTGATCCTGCCTACCAAGGAAAGTGAGCTTTTCAGGGACGAAGCTGAAAAACACAAGTTCTTCCTGACAAAGCAAACACGCATCATTACGCGTACGGATAAACCCGAAAAGCGGGTGCTCATGCGTTATGAATTTATTCAAAGGGCTTTTTCAGAAAATTCTATTACAATAGAAAAAGACGAAAGACATTCCTATACAGATGAGTATAAGGACATGACGAAGGATTACTATTTGAATTTTTAATATGGTCTAACCGCAGAGCCTCAGCGGTATTCTTTATTACAGGATCACGAAAATTTCTCTTCGAACTTTACACCATACTCTTCCAGCTCCTGCAGCACCGGCTCGTAGATCTCTTTCGTGACAGGGATCATCACACCTCTCGCTTTTATCTTTCCCCGGAGAATTAATTTTGAAGTGATCGCGAGCGGCAATCCTACTGTTTTTGCCATGGCTGTGTACACCTGGTCCTGCCCGATCACCACCAGCGACGATGTGATCTCTTTCTGTTCTCCTTTAACCGTGTATTTAAATTCATGCTGCATCACGATCATATCCTTATCCTGCTCTTTCAGCATCCATTTTTCTTCCAGCAGGTCCTGGAGGATCTGTGCCGGAGATGCATTTTTCAGCCGGATCTTCCGGTCTTCCATAATACCGAGCCATTCGATCTTTTCAAGCGCTTCCGCGTCCATTTCCGCGCCCATGAAAGCGACCAGCCTTTCTTTTGCCGTTCCGGGACCTTGCGGAAGAAAAGCTTCCATCAATTGCTTATAAGTGAGTGTTTCACTTGCTTCTACTTTGTATGTATCGTCTGTGAGACCGAGCTTCACAAATACATTCCACGCCTTGCAATAGCCCGGCATGCGGAGTGTTCCGCGTAACATGGTCGGGATATTTTCAATGTCATAGATCTTCCGGTACGAAAGAGAATCGCGGTTCGCATAGGCTTCAAAGCTTCCATGACCATCTACACTTATGTCGCATGTTTGCGTGAACAAGCGATTATAAGGAATGTATTTATATTTCCCGTCTTCGATGAACTGCGCAGTACTTTGTCCGGCCAGCACAACATTCCGCGGATTCCATGAAAACTTGTATCCCCATGGATTATCATTACTTTCCGGGGCGACAAGTCCTCCGCAAAAAGACCGGAATGATGTCAGCGTTCCTCCTGCTTCGTGTATATGATCGATCACTTTCATTGCAGAAGCATGATCAATTCCCGGATCGAGCCCGACCTCATTCATGAGAATGATCCCGGCTGCTTTTGCATCATCATCCAGCTCTTTCATTTCTTTTGAAACATAAGAAGCGGTTGCCAGGTGTTTTTTAAAACGGACACAATCTTTCGCTACTTCCAGGTGCATGAACGCTGGAAGCATCGAGATCACCAGATCCGCTTTGCTGATCTCTTCTGTACGCTGCGCTTCATTGTGAATATCAAAAGCGATGGCGCGAGCATGCGGGTGGCCGCCTGTTTTCTGCTTTACAAGGTCTAGCGAAACATCTCCGACGGTTACGCTCCAGCTTTCTTTCTCCGCATGATCAAGCATGTATTTAATAAGCGAAGAAGCGGAACGGCCCGCACCAATGATAAGGATCTGCTGCATAAGGGAACTCTGAATTTGCTGCGAAGATACTAATATGTAATATTTAAAATGGAATATTTCATCGCTGCGTTTTTCTATCGCGTTTGCTTTAACAGATAATTCAAATGGTGAATGAGCCAATTCATCTGCATATACTCACCCGGCGTTATTGCTTTATATTTTCGCTGCTGCACTTGCTTGAGGATCTCCCGCAGCTGGTGGATCTTGTCCGGCTTGTTTTTACTGAAAAGCTCAACAAGCGCCAGGTAAAGGTCAAACACATGCAATGGCTCAAGGTATTTCTTCACCAGCGGATCTGTAAGCTGCATTTCCGCCTGCTTGTATTTTTTCTGAATAAAATACAGCTTGAACCTCAGGGCAAGCGTTTGCTCAAGCGAGGCCTGAACATTTTCCTGCTTCCTTACCTTTTTCAGATAATCCTCCAACTGCTCCACAAGAAAATCAAGATCCATTTTAAAGGTTTGCGGGAACGCGTCGGAGATCACACTTGCCTTTTGAACATATCCGAACGAAAGCTTTTCGTATTGTTTATTTTCTTTCAGGAAAGCGATATAGTCATTGCAGGTTTCATTTGCGCTTACATAGTCCTCGATCATACACTGCGAGGTAAGATAATTGAAGAACAGCGATTCGGTTTTGTAGATCTTCAGCACGGAGCCTGCTTCCGTCGCCAGCCCATACGCTTCTTTCATATGCTGATGTGCTTCACGGAACTCGCAGCGGTTGAAATGATAGAACATGGTGATCATACTGAAGTGGAAATGCTGATTCTTGGTATAATTGAGCTTATAGCTCACCAGCGGCACTTCGGGATTTCGGGCAAACAGCTTTTTGAAAGCAGTGAGGTGGCGGCTCACGACTTGCTGGTATTGACGATAGTCGGTTGAACCCAGCTTGTAATAAAGAGAAACGTGATGATAGCACATCAGGAACCGCGGATATTCGGAATACTTTTCGGCAATGTCTTTCAGCAGCGCAAGCTCCCGCTTTGCTGCAGTAATTCCTTTGGTAAAGTTGATCTCGTAGATCATCCGGCTAAGCTGCATTACACGATTTGCCTGGTACTGGAGCTCGATCGCTTTTTCCATCCGCTCGTACAAAGCTTTATTACGATCCAGGCGGTTGAATGATTGGTTAAAAAAAACCAGCTGATCAATGATATCGGGAAGCAGCTCAAAAATATTCTTCTTCCAGCATTCCTTTTCAAGATCGCTGAGCTCGCGGAAAGCAGCTTCTTTATTTCCGGCGGAAGTCACATTTTTGGAACGATAAAGAATGATCTGCTCTGCGGTAAGCAGCTCGCCGCTTTGCCCGGATGAACTCAGTCCGGCCAGCTCGTCATGTACCTTTTTCCTGAGCTTGAAATAGCGGTTCTCAAGTACGTTGTAAGCTGTTGCGTTCTTTTCTTCGCTATAGAGAATACCAACCGCTTCCGTGTTTTTAAAATTCGGGTTCCGGCAGGTATCCAGAAAAGAAATAAGCTTAAGGCCAAGCGGAGAATCCTTGAACCGGAAGTTCAATTCGGAACGCTCTGTATCACTTAGTTTTTTATAGTCGTCAAATAATTCCCGGTTCATCAGCAGCAGATAATGCCATAAAAATAGAAAATTGGCATGAACCGGATGCGGGAAGCTTTGCTTTTCATACCTTTGGGCCTATGCAAAAACGCTTTTTGGTATTCAGCGGATTTTCCGGAGCGATCGCTGTTGCACTTGGAGCAATGGCTGCACATTTTCTGCGCTCCAAATTATCCGGCGGTATGATCACGGAACTTCAGCTGACCGCTTTCGAATCGGCTGCACGCTACCAGGTGTATCACAGCATTGTTTTATTGATCCTGGCGACCATGTGGGATAAATTCGATCCGAAAATGATCGCTAAGGTTGGATATTGTTTTATGGCCGGCATCGTATGCTTTTCCGGCTCTCTTTATATTTTGTCGACCGCAGGCCTGATGGGAATTTCCAATGTGCGCTGGCTCGGACCGGTCACTCCTATCGGCGGGCTCTTTTTCATTGCAGGATGGCTGTTACTGGCTTGGGCAGGCTTCCGCAAGGACAAAGTTAATTGAACATTCGCTCCTGCTCCCGGGACTTAAATTGCACTATGAAAAATTATGAAAAATACCGCAGCATGATGCGGAAGATCGCCGACATTCAATATGCGGCCGCTTTGCTGAATTGGGACCAGGAAACCTATATGCCGCCGAAGGGAGCAGCATTCCGTGCACAGCAGCTTTCAACACTTGCAGGGATCGGACATGAGCTCTCCGTCTCAGATGAGCTGGGAGAGCTGCTCGTGAACCTGGGCAATGATGAAACGCTTTCTGAAAAAGAAAAACGGAACATCCGGCAATCGGCGAAAAGTTATTCGGACAATAAAAAATATACAACGGCATTTGTAGAAGAGCTGAGCAGAACGATCTCCGAAACTTTCCAGGCCTGGCAAAAAGCAAAAGCGGAAAATAATTTTTCTTTGTATGCACCGCACCTTGAGAAGCTCGTCGGACTGAAACGGGAAGAAAGCAAGCTGCTGGGGACATTCGATCATCCGTACGATGCATTGTTGAATCAATATGAACCCGGCGCAAAAACAAAAGACCTGGAGGTCCTTTTTGCCGATGTGAGAGATCAGCTGGTCGGTTTCGTGAAACGGATCTCGGCGAAACCGCAGAATCCGGACAGTTTCATGTTCCTGGACTATGACAAAGACAAGCAATGGAACATCGGGCTGGACCTGCTAAAGCAGATGGGATATGATTTCGAGAGTGGCAGGCAGGATTCCTCTTCTCATCCGTTCACAACCAACTTCAGCCCGGAGGATGTCCGTGTTACGACGCGCATCAATGAAAATGATCTCAATGAAATGATCTGGAGCTGCATTCACGAAGGCGGGCATGCATTGTATGAGCAGGGGCTTCCGGTATCCGAGTACGGCTTGCCTTCCGGCGAATACGTTTCGCTTGGCATTCATGAATCGCAATCGAGATTATGGGAAAACAATGTGGGAAGAAGCCTGAATTACTGGAAAGCGAACTATGGAAAACTGCAGTCGGCATTTCCGGAAAATCTTGCGAAAATAGGCTGTGAGGATTTTTACAAAGCGATGAATATCGTAAAGCCTTCTTTGATCCGGACGTCGGCGGATGAGCTCACGTATCATTTCCATGTTCTGATCCGGTTTGAGATCGAAAAGGCGCTGATCGAAGGAAGCATTGAAGTAAAAGACCTTCCTTTCTACTGGAATAAAAAATACAAGGAATACCTTGGGATCGATGTTCCGGATGATGCAAGAGGTGTGCTCCAGGATATCCACTGGAGCCACGGAAGCTTCGGCTATTTTCCAACCTACTCGCTGGGAAGCTTCTATGCCGCACAGTTCTACGCAAAGGCAAAAGAACAGCTGAGCGGACTCGAAAATGAGATCAGCAAAGGAAATATGAAGCCTTTGCTGGACTGGCTGAGGGAAAAGGTTCACAAATACGGAAAGTTTTACTCGGCAGAAGAGCTTTGCATTCATATCACCGGCGAAAAGCTGAACTTTCGCTATTTTATGGAGTATGCAAAGGATAAGTACACCTCTTTATATGGCCTGTGAGCCTATTTTTAGTGCCCGAGTTATCAACATAGCCGGTAGGCTCCCTGTTCAAATGAACAACATAACATACTGAATTAAAGCAAATTAACAAAAAACTGTTATTTACGCGTTTTTTGTGTAAAAAAGATTCACAGGCCAATTTCCGCGCGCCAATCCCCTATTTTTTGTTACTTTTGGGCTTTCATTTTAATAATCTCAAACAAAAAAGAACGAAAAATGAACGAATTTGGAATAAAAGCCAAAAATGCGAGCATAGCAAGTTTAGGTTTAGGAAATGTATCAGCAGCTTACTGGAATTTAAATGCTGCTGAACTGGTAGAGGAAACATTAGTGAGGGGCGAAGGGATTTTGACAGATACGGGAGCGCTGGCGGTAGATACAGGAGAGTTCACGGGAAGATCACCAAAGGATAAATTTGTGGTGATGGATGAGAAGACGAAAGATTCGGTTTGGTGGGGTGATGTAAATTATAAATTCGATCCCGTAAAATTTGATTCTCTATATAACCGTGTCTGCGCCTACCTTTCAGGCAAAGAAGTATACGTGCGTGACTCGTATGCCTGCGCCGATCCGAAATACAGACTGAATATCCGCGTTGTGACCGAGTTTCCATGGTCCAACCTTTTTGCAAATAACTTATTTCTCCGTCCGACCTTTGACGAGATCCAGAACTTCGATCCGGAATGGACGATTATCTGCGCACCTGGCTTCCGGGCAGTGCCGGAGATCGACGGAACCCGCCAGCATAATTTCACTATCCTTAACATGACCAGGAAAGTGGTCCTGATCGGAGGTTCAGCTTATACCGGCGAGATCAAAAAGGGTATCTTCTCACTTTTGAATTACACATTACCGCATGAAAAAGGAGTTCTTTCCATGCATTGTTCGGCAAACATTGGAAAAGACGGCGATACCGCTATTTTCTTCGGATTGTCCGGTACAGGTAAAACTACCTTGTCTGCAGATCCTAACCGGGGACTGATCGGTGATGATGAGCATGGCTGGAGCGACAAAGGCGTTTTCAACTTCGAAGGCGGATGCTACGCAAAGTGTGTGGATCTGACCAAAGAAAAAGAACCGCAGATCTTTGGCGCTGTGAAATTCGGAGCGTTACTCGAAAACATCGAATACTACGAAAATACTTCCACGGTTGATTTTGCGAACATCTCTAAAACAGAGAATACCCGTGTAAGCTACCCGATCCATTTCATCGACAATGCGGTGGAGCCTTCTGTCGGAAACATCCCGAAAAATATTTTCTTCCTTACCTGTGATGCATACGGCGTTCTGCCTCCGATCTCAAAGCTGAACGCGGGACAGGCGATGTATCACTTTATTTCCGGTTATACTGCTAAAGTTGCGGGTACCGAAGTGGGAGTAACTGAACCAACGCTTACATTTTCCGCATGTTTCGGAAAAGTGTTCCTTCCTTTGCATCCGACAAAATATGCTGAGCTTTTAGGAAAAAAATTAAAAGAAAACAAAGTGAACGTATGGCTGGTGAATACCGGCTGGTCGGGCGGAGCATTCGGCGTTGGAAGCCGCATGAAGCTGTCCTACACCCGTGCAATGATCACCGCAGCGCTCACCGGCAAGCTCGACAATGTAAAGTATGATACGCTTCCGGTATTCGGGCTGCAGATGCCTGCAGAGTGCCCTGAGGTTCCTGCAGAGATTCTGAACCCGCGTACAACATGGAAGGACAAAGATGCTTATGATGCAACAGCAAATAAGCTGGCTGCATCATTCAATAAAAATTTCGAGCAGTATGCAAGCGCCGCCAGCGAGGAAATATTGGCTGCGGCTCCTAAAGCTGCAGTGAATGCGTAATTACTCCAAGGTTGATTAAATTATTTATAGAGATGTCCGGACGATCTGTCCGGACATTTTTATTTTTGACGTCCCATCTTTTTTTACCTTTACCCGATGCATCTTTTTTATACCCCTGAGATATCCGGCAGCAGCTACACGCTTCCTGAAGAGGAAAGCAAACATGCAATCCGTGTGCTGCGCCTGGGAGTCGGCGATAAAGTCGTGCTGATCGATGGAAAAGGCGGCTGGTTCGATGCGGAGATCACCGACGAGAACCTTAAGCGATGTACCGTCAGGATCCTCGATAGCAAGCGCGATTACGGAAAGAAGAACTGGTCGCTGCACGTCGCCGTTGCTCCGACTAAAATGATGGAACGCCTGGAATGGTTCGTGGAGAAAGCAACAGAAACAGGTATTGATGCCATTTCGCTGATCGGCTGTAAAAACAGCGAGCGCGATGTAGTAAAGACAGAACGGGTCGTTAAGGTTGCGGTTTCTGCAATGAAGCAAAGTCTGAAAACATCATTGCCTGCAATAAGCGAAATGACTGCGTTCGAAAAATTCATTGAATATTCGTGTTCATTCAGCGGTGAAAAATTTATCGCACATTGCAACTACCGTGGAAGTCTGCCGCACATCAAAACCGCCTATACCCCCGGAAACAATGCGATGGTGCTGATCGGTCCCGAAGGAGATTTTACATTGGAGGAAGTGAAGCTTGCGCTCGATAATGGCTTCAAAGAGATCAGCCTGGGCGAAAGCCGCCTGCGAACGGAGACTGCCGCGCTCTATGCATGTATTTGTCTCAACGTGTTGAATGAATAATTTTTAGCAGAAAGGACCCTGGGGCTCCTTCCTGCTAACGCCGACGAAATTCAGAACAGATCACCGCGGTCGCCACCGCGGCATTCAGCGATTCAGCTTCTCCTCCGCCGGGTTTGAAATGCGAGAAAGAAGGAATGGAGATCTTGTGTGTAACGAACTTTTGAACCGCTTCCGAAATCCCTTTTGATTCATTTCCAATAACGATCATGCCTTCGGAAGATAACTTTTCGGAATAGATATTTTTCCCTTCCAGCAATGCGCCATAAACGGTCGTTTCAGCATCGCTAAGGAATTCCGCCAGGTCGGTATAATGGATCTTCACCCTCGCAATCGATCCCATTGAGCTTTGAACCACTTTCGGGTTAAACGCATCTGCGGAAGCATTGCTGCAAATAACATCGGTGATCCCGAACCAATCTGCGATCCGGATGATGGTTCCCAGGTTTCCCGGATCACGGATATCATCCAGCACGATCGTTAGCTTCTTCTCCAGCTTTTTCCTTTCGAGCTGATATTCGGGAATCCTGCAAACGGCAAGCACTTCATTAGGAGTGCTCAGAGCGGAGATCCTTTCCAGCTCGGAAGGCTTTATTTCAATACATTCCACACCCTTTCCGATCGCATGTCCGCTGATGAACCATTCACCCGCGTATACCTGCAGCACTTCGATCTCCGAGCTCAAAAGCTCCGGCACAATTTTGGTTCCTTCCGCAATAAAGTAGCCGTGCTCATCCCTGAATTTTTTCTGTTTCAGGGAGTTCACGAATTTGATCTGGTTTTTGGAAAGCATGATGCTGCCTGTTTTTATATAGACAAATGTAGTAATTTAGTAGCCTTTAGAAGACCTAATTTATAACACCGGGCTTGACTCCAGGAACCAGGAACATACGGATCATACTGATCGCATTAATGCCGCTGATCTTTTTTGCCTGCAATCCCGCCCGCAAGCTTCAGAAAGGCGAATATCTTCTCCAGCGCAATCACGTTATCGACCGGGACACTAAAGTTGATAAAAGCGACATCGAAGGATACATTAAGCAGAAGCCCAACCGCCGCATTCTCCTCATCTTCCGTTTTCATCTCTGGCTCCATAATCTTGCCAACGAGGAACGCATCAAACGAAAAAGGATCCTCTATGATAAAAAAGTCGAGCGCAGGAATAACCGGCGCATCGCGAGAGGAAAAAAGCCAAAGACCAGCCAACGGCAGCTGTTCGGGGAATGGCTGTTGAATGTCAGCGAACCGCCGGTGATCTACGACTCCCTGCTTTCAAAAAAATCAGCAAAGCAGATCAAGCTTTTTCTGAACAATAAAGGCTATTTCATCAGCTCTGTAAAAGATTCCGTTGTATTCGGAAGGACTAAACGCTGCAGTGTATATTATACGATCCATGCGGAAAAACCGTACACGGTCAGCACGATCGAATACAAAATTCCTGACGAGCTCCTGAAATATTATATCCTTTCCGATACTTCGAACTGCCTGATCAAACCCGGTGCGAACTATGACGTGGACCTGATGCAGCGGGAAAGAGAGCGCATCACAAGTGAGCTCAATAACAACGGATACTTTCTCTTCACTAAGGATTACATCTATTACGAGGTCGATAGCACCCTGAAGAGCCATGAAATGAACATTACCCTCGGTGTGAAGAATTATGCATATAAATATTCCGATTACTCCGATTCCATTGTAGAGCGTCCGCACCAGCGTTTTTATATCAACAATGTTTACATCCAACCGGATTTCACCAACAAGAAGATCGATGCCTCACTTCATAAAGACACGATCAAAGCGGACGACTATTTTATCCTTCACACTGCGCCAATGCGCTTCAAGACAAGAGTGCTCCTGAACTCGGTTTTTATCCGGAAGAGTGAGCTTTACCAGCAGGCGAATGTAGACGATACCTACAAGCGCCTTTCGGAATTAAAATCTTTTAAATCGATCGGGATTAATTTCGAAAAAGCCGGCGGGGATTACCTCGACTGCTATATCTCATTGAGCCCGATTCCTAAGCAGTCCTTTACCGTGGAGACAGAAGGAACCAATACCGGTGCAGGGAACCTGGGGATCTCCGGAAGTATCGTTTACCAGAACCGGAATCTTTTTAAAGGTGCCGAAGTGCTTGAGCTCCGGCTGAAAGGCGGTATCGAAGCGCAAAAAACGGTGAACGATAATACTGCAGATATCAATCCCGTATCGCAATTCAACACGGTAGAGATCGGTCCGGAAATGAATATTTATGTTCCGCGGTTCCTGGTGCCGTTTCGCGTAAAACAAAGCAAACGCTCCAATCCGAAAACAATTTTCACCAGCTCTTTTAATTTCCAGAAGACCCAGAAATATTCGCGCTGGATCACAAACCTGTCGTATTCCTACACCTGGAAGGAGTCTGCTAGAAAGCGGCACACCATCGCGCCGATCGTGATCAATTTTGTGAAGGTAGACCTTCAGCCTTCTTTCCTGTTTGAGCTGCAGAACAGCATCCATGACCTTTACCTGATCAACAGCTTCAGTGATCATTTGTCTACCAGCACGCGCTACACCTACACCTACAACGATCAGCTGGATATGAAAAAGCTGGTGAATTTTTCGTTCTTCCGCCTGAACCTGGAATCTTCAGGAAATATTCTTCGCGGCATTTACGATGTCGTCAATAAATACAACCCGAATACATTTGCAAAGGATGGCCTTGGAAGGTATACAATGCTGGATATTGCTTATTCACAGTACCTGCGGACCGATTTTGACTTCCGGTATTACCTCAATTCCAACGAATTTAACAAAGTGGTATTTCGTGTTGCAGCCGGTATCGGAAAGCCGCTGGTGAACTTTCCGACACTTCCCTTCGAGCGGAGCTTCTTCAGCGGCGGCGCAAATGGGATCCGCGCCTGGACAGCAAGATCGCTCGGTCCCGGATCATACAACGACGGTGAATTGTTCTCCTTCGGGCAGGTCGGCGATGGAATGCTGGAAGCCAACGTCGAATACCGCTTCAAGCTTTTCAAAATGCTGAACGGAGCGTTCTTCCTGGATGCGGGGAATACATGGCTGCGTCAGCCGGATCCGGCCCGACCGGGAGCAGATTTCCAGTTCGACCGCTTTTACAAGGAGATCGCGCTGGGCTCAGGAGTCGGTATGCGTGCGGATTTTAGCTTTTTCATCATTCGTTTCGATGTCGGATTAAAAGTATATGATCCGAAGTTCGCGGAGAACAAGCGCTGGGTGATCCAAAACCTGTTCGATCCGGAATGGAAACGTATTTACCGGGAAAATAACAGTCAGCGGAAATACAATTTCTTTACGTTCAATCTCGGGATCGGATATCCTTTTTGAGTGTTTAAGTGTTTGAGTGTTCGGGTACTCAGTTCTGATCCATTGATAACCAACATATTACCTTTCGCACTTCTCATTTCACGTTTAACCAATTTTTAGTAGATTTGCCCTCCCAACAAATTATTGATTCAGAGAAGGGGGAATCAGAGATTGAAATTCTCCAATCAGCTAATTCTCCATCTCTCCAATTGAAAAAATATGGCAAATAAAAAGATCGAAGAATTACTGGGAGCCAATGCCGGCTTGCTGACCCACACTTGTAAAACCATTTCCAAGGACACGATCCATCAGCCGGGTGCTGATTTCGTGGACCGCATTTTCGCGCCAAGCAACCGCAACCCGCAGGTACTGAGAAGCCTTCATCAATTGTACAATACCGGGCGCCTGGCTGGGACCGGCTACATGAGCATTCTTCCCGTCGACCAGGGAATTGAGCACAGCGCTGGAGCATCATTCGCGCCGAACCCGATTTATTTTGACCCGGAGAATATCGTAAAGCTTGCCGTTGAAGGCGGATGCAATGCAGTTGCTTCTACATACGGAGTTCTTGCATCGGTAGCACGTAAATACGCGCACAGGATCCCGTTCATCGTGAAGATCAATCATAACGAATTCCTTTCTTACCCGAATAAGTTTGACCAGATCATGTTCGGCTCCGTGGAAGAAGCATGGAACATGGGCGCCACCGCTGTCGGAGCAACCATCTATTTCGGCTCGAATGAATCGGCACGCCAGATCGTAGAAGTAGCGCAGGCTTTCGAACGTGCGCATGAATTGGGAATGGCAACGATCTTATGGTGCTACACCCGCAACAGTGCCTTCAAAAAGGACGGCGTGGACTATCATACCGCTGCCGATCTTTCATCACAGGCCAATCACCTGGGTGTAACGATCCAGGCGGATATTATCAAGCAAAAACTTTCCGATAAGAATGGCGGTTATACTGCTGTTAACTTTGGAAAAACACATCCGAAAGTGTATTCCGAGCTGACGACCGATAACCCGATCGACCTGTGCCGCTATCAGGTGGCAAATTGCTATATGGGAAGAATGGGACTGATCAATTCAGGAGGAGAATCCAAAGGTGCCTCGGATCTTGCAGAAGCCGTTACAACCGCGGTGATCAATAAACGCGCGGGCGGACAAGGTTTGATCTCCGGGCGCAAAGCTTTTCAGAAGCCTGTGAAAGAAGGCGTGGAACTGCTGAACACCATCCAGGATGTATATTTGGATAAATCGATCACAATAGCATAGTACAAATACAAATTTTACAAATCTGCGTATGCTGAACCGGTTTACCGATAATGTAGATTTTGTGAGATTCAATAGTTTGTAGGGTTTTGTAATAATTCGTAAGATTTGTAATTCGTAAAAAGATGAGTTGGTTCAAACGTATCAAAGAAGGCATCACCACCAGTACGAAGGAAAAGAAAGAAACTCCTGAAGGATTGTGGTACAAATGCCCTTCCTGCAAAAAAATATCTCCCTCTAATGAGCATGCGCAGAATAAGTATGTCTGCCTCAACGAAGACTGCCAGTATCATGAGAAGATCGGATCTGCGGAATACTTCGAGATCATTTTCGATAACAACGAGTTTGAGGAGCTATTTGGAAATCTGACTGCCGGCGATCCGCTGGAATTTGTCGATACAAAAAAATACACCGACCGTCTTGTTGATACGGCGAAGAAAACGAAGCTGAAAGATGCGCTGCGTGTCGGACATGGAAAAGTAGAGGGTGAAGAGCTGGTGATCGCCTGTATGGATTTTAGCTTTATCGGCGGCTCCATGGGTTCTGTAGTGGGTGAAAAGATCGCAAGGGCTTGTGATTATTGTATTGAGAAAAAAATTCCATTGATGATCATCTCCAAATCCGGCGGTGCACGTATGATGGAAGCGGCATTCTCCCTGATGCAAATGGCGAAAACTTCCGCTAAGCTTTCGCTCATGGCGGAAGCAAAAGTTCCTTATATCTCTTTCCTCACCGATCCTACAACAGGCGGTGTTACTGCTTCCTACGCAATGCTCGGCGACCTGAACATTGCTGAACCCGGCGCCCTGATCGGCTTTGCCGGTCCGCGAGTGGTAAAAGAAACGATCGGGAAAGATCTTCCGAAAGGCTTTCAGACCTCCGAATTTGTGCTTGAACATGGCTTTCTCGATAAGATCATCAACCGCAAGGAGATCAAAGAAAAGCTGGCGCTGCTGCTGAGGATGTTCCGCAGCTAGTGTCTAAGTGTTTTGATGCTTGAGTGTTAAAGTCAATCCGCGATTTTGAACTCAGGAAACCCACTATGACACTCAAGCACCCAAACACCCTCTGGCACATTCTTTAACTCATTTCTGTACAACCAATACAGAAAGAGATGAGAAGATTGATACTTTTTGCAGCGGCAGCCACATCGCTTGCCTCCTGCTCTACAACCCTTTATGTTCCCAATACCGTTAACGCCCCGCTTTTAAAAGAAAAAGGCGAGGTAAAAATTGTTGTTAACTCCACCGAAATTCAGGGTGCTGTAGCCGTTACCAACCACATTGGCGTTATGGCCAACGGTTATTACCGCGATTATAAGAATGGCGATTATGAGCACAGCGGCGGTCTGGGAGAGGTCGGGATCGGGCTTTTCCGCTCTATGGCGGAAGATCCGTTCATCCTGGAATGCTTTGCCGGGGCCGGTTTGGGCAATGTGAATAAAAGCGAAGTTCTTATGGAAGGGTCTTCCAGCCGGACCCGAAGCTTTGAAGCGCACGGCGAGCGGTTTTTCCTGCAGCCGGAGGTAGGATATTCGGGGAAAGTGTTTGACATTGCACTGAGCCCGCGTTTTACCCTCCTGAAATACAACAGCTTCAACTCGAATAATTATACTGCCGCAGAACTGGCAGAAGATTACCTGGAGAACGGCTATCTTACCAACCGTATGTTCGCCTTCAGCGAGCCGGCCGTGACTGTCAGAATGGGATGGAAATGGATCAAGCTGCAGGGACAATATGGCATGGCTATCAATATCGGCGGCGGACAGCTGCGTTATCCGAAGAATTTCAGCTCCCTGGCGCTGGTGATCGATATTGCGAAGTGGTATCGGGGATAAACCGGTGATTAGGTGACTGGGTGATTAGGTGACTGGGTGATCAGGGAACTAGGTAACCAGGTGATTAGGTGATAAAGGTGCTTTTGAGCCGGCCTTTGGCGTAAACCTTCGGATTGCCCGGTGTTATCCAATCAGCCATTTGGTTAGCTAATTACTTGGTCACCCTGATTTTATGAAATGGTGCAGGATCAAAAGGTTTCAGCGATTAACCTTGCTACTCCTGCCCGACCAGTTACTTAGTTACCCAGTCACCTGATCACCTAATCACCCAGTTACTTAATCACCTAGTTACCTAGTTACCTAGTCACTTAGTCACCCTATTAACGCCATTTTTTTCTACAAATTCTTGTAGTTTTCAAAAAAATCGTATATTTGCAGTCCTAAAAACAAAATTTAAGACGCATTAAAGATGTATTTAACAGCTGAAATTAAGAAAGACATTTTCAAAAAACACGGTAAATCAGAAAAAGATACCGGAAATTCCGAAGGACAAATTGCATTGTTCTCTCACCGTATCGACCACCTGACTGAGCACCTGAAATCCAACAAAAAAGACTTCGGAACTCAGAAAGCACTGATCGCGCTGGTTGCAAAACGCCGCAGTCTTCTTGACTACGTGAAAGCAAACGATATCGAAAGATACCGTGCGATCGTGAAGAAACTTGACCTGAGAAAGTAATTTGAATTATTAGATAATTTTCGAAAGGCATCCTGCTGAAAAGCTGGATGCTTTTTGTGTATATAAACGATTATTTTTTTCTCCCTGTTTTTCCCGGATCTGGAGGAATGCAGAGAGTTTGAGGTAGGTAAGAAAACAATAAATTAAAAACAAAAACACATGTCACAAATTGGAATTTCTCACACATTCAGCTTAGCTGACGGACGTGAGATCACCCTGGAAACAGGAAAACTTGCGAAACAGGCCGACGGCTCTGTAGTAGTAAAAATGGGAAACACAATGCTTTTAGCTACCGTTGTTTCCAACAAAGATGCAAAAGAAGGAGTCGATTTTCTTCCGTTATCCGTAGATTACCAGGAAAAATTCGCAGCTGCGGGTCGTTTCCCCGGCGGATTCTTCAAACGTGAAGCAAGATTATCCGATTACGAAATATTGATCAGCCGTTTAGTGGACCGCGCACTGCGCCCGCTTTTCCCTGAAGATTATCATTCTGACACACAGGTCATGATCTCCCTCATCAGCGGAGACACCAACACTTCACCTGACGCACTGGCTTGCCTCGCCGCAAGCGCTGCGATCTCTATCTCCGATATCCCTTTCAACGGGCCGGTATCCGAAGTACGCGTTGCAAAGATCGATGGTAAATTAACCATCAATCCTAATGTAGAGGAGCTTCACAAATCCACGCTTGAACTGATCGTTGCTGCAAATGCAAAAGACATCATGATGGTGGAAGGTGAAATGAAAGAGGTTTCCGAAGCAGAAATGCTCGAAGCGATCAAGTTTGCACACGAAGCGATCAAGCTTCAGATCAATGCAATCAAAGAACTCGTTGCGAAAGTAGAAGCAGCGAAGGGCAAAATTGTGAAGCGTGAATATTCTCACGAAACAAATGATGCTGAGCTGAGAGAGCGCGTTCACAAGCTGCTTTATGACAAAGCTTATGCTGTCGCGAAATCACAGAACCCAAACAAAAAAGAACGCAGTGCTGCTTTCAAAGCGGTAGTAACTGAATTTATCGATTCATTACCGGAAGAAGAAAAAGCTACTATCAACCAGGCACTCGTTAAAAAATATTATCACGAAGTGGAATACAACGCGGTCCGCCGTTTTGTACTGGATGAAAGAGCCCGCCTGGATGGCCGTAAAACCAACCAGATCCGCCCGATCTGGAGCGAAGTCGGATACCTTCCTTCTGCTCACGGTTCAGCGATCTTCACCCGCGGTGAAACACAATCCCTTACTTCCGTAACACTCGGAACAAAGCTCGATCTTCAGACCATTGACCGCGCTTTACAGCAAGGATCAAACAACTTCATGTTGCATTACAATTTCCCTTCGTTCTCAACCGGTGAGGTAAAGCCTAACCGCGGACCGGGCCGTCGTGAAGTTGGACACGGTAACCTTGCAGAACGCGCGCTGAAACAAGTCCTTTCTTCAGAGAACCCATACACCGTACGCGTTGTATCTGATATCCTTGAATCAAATGGTTCTTCTTCCATGGCAACAGTTTGTGCAGGAACACTTGCACTGATGGATGCCGGAGTGAAGATCAACAAGCCTGTTTCAGGTATCGCAATGGGACTTATCACTGACGACAAAGGAAAATATGCGATCCTTTCCGATATCCTTGGAGATGAAGATCACCTCGGTGATATGGACTTCAAAGTGACCGGAACAAAAGACGGGATCACTGCCTGCCAGATGGATCTGAAAGTAGACGGACTTCCTTATGAAGTGATGGCAGAAGCGCTGCAACAGGCAAAAGAAGGACGTTTGCATATCCTCGGGGAAATGAGCAAAACCATTTCTGAGTCACGTTCAGATTATAAGCCACATGCACCGCGTATTGTGAAAATGGTTATTCCGAAAGAATTCATCGGAGCCGTAATCGGGCCCGGCGGAAAGATCATCCAGGAAATGCAGCGTGAAACCGGTGCTACCATTGTTATCGAAGAGATCAATAACCAAGGGCACATCGATATCGTTGCGACCAATGCAGATGCGATCAATGCAGTTCTTGCAAAGATCAAAGGCATCGTTGCACAACCGGAAGTCGGCGAAGTATACGAAGGCAAAGTGAAGTCGATCATGGCTTTCGGAGCATTCGTGGAATTCATGCCTGGAAAAGACGGTCTGCTGCACATCAGCGAGATCGAGCACCGCAGATTGGAAACAATGGAAGGTGTTTTAAAAGAAGGTGAAAAGATCAAAGTAAAACTGATCGGTGTCGATCCTAAAACCGGCAAATTCAAGCTTTCGAAAAAAGCGCTGATGCCGAAACCGGAACAGACGCAAGCTTAATATTCAGTATTGAGATAATTGAAGAGCCTCTCCGTTTTCGGAGGGGCTTTTTTTTCAATAGGCAAATCTGTCATCGCTCCCCGCTCAGACAGATGCAGCAGGCAATTTGTTTCAATAATCACTTTCTTCCGCGATACTCTCTGCGGCCCTCCTCTTCCTCTCTTTCTCTGTGGTTAAAATTCTTCCTCAGCCAAAGCTACGCATAGGCGAGAGTGTTAAAAAGCTCCATGGAAACAGCCTCCCACGCCGATTTCACCCCCTAACCCATCCATCGGCAAAAAACCCTGATTTATCTGAAAAAAATGCTATTTTAGTTGAAACTTTCGGGAAACGATTCCGTATAGCTATTGGTTTGTTAAATTACTTTCCCCTTCTATGAGACAGCTTAAGATATCCAAGCAGGTTACCAACCGCGAAACAGCATCCCTCGACAAATATTTACAGGAAATTGGAAAAGTAGACCTCATCACTGCAGATGAAGAGGTTGAGCTCGCGCGGAAGATCCGTGCCGGCGACCAGGCTGCCCTTGAAAAGCTGACCAAAGCCAATCTCCGTTTCGTTGTCTCTGTATCCAAACAATATCAAAACCAGGGTCTATCGCTCCCGGACTTAATAAACGAAGGTAATTTAGGTCTGATCAAAGCGGCACAACGTTTTGATGAGACCCGTGGTTTCAAATTCATCTCTTATGCCGTTTGGTGGATTCGCCAAAGCATTCTCCAGGCATTGGCAGAACAGAGCAGGATCGTTCGCTTACCCCTGAACAAGATCGGCTCCATCAACAAGATCAATAAGACCTTCTCCAAGCTGGAGCAGGAATACGAGCGTGAGCCAAGCGCCGCTGAAATTGCGGGAATGCTGGAGATCACCGAAAGCGAAGTTAAGGAAAGCATGAAAAATACCGGTCGTCACGTATCCATGGATGCGCCTTTGACCACCGGTGACGACAATGCAGGTTCCATGTACGATGTTATGCAGGCGGATGACAGCCCGAGCCCGGAAAATGGCCTGCTGAACGAATCATTGAGAAGAGAAATTGAAAGGGCGCTGCATACACTTACTTCGCGTGAAGCGGATGTAGTTCGCTTATACTTCGGACTAAGCGGAGAGCATGCAATGACGCTGGAAGAGATCGGTGAAAAATTCGATCTTACACGTGAGCGCGTCCGCCAGATCAAGGAAAAGGCGATCCGCAGACTCAAACATACTTCAAGAAGCAAGATCCTGAAGACGTATTTAGGATAGCGATGGGAATCAGCAAGATTGTGATAATTAAAATTTTTAAGAAAGGAAACTCGGCCAAGGCAAGTTTCCTTTTTTAATACAAGAAAACATGAAGCACCTTTTCTCAGCTTGTCTTCTTTTTTCATCTCTCTTTTGTCTTGCTCAGAAGGAAGTTTCCAACTGGTATTTCGGTGAATATGCGAGCCTGAATTTCAACTGCAGCCCGATAAAGTCCGGCACAGCAAATCCGGATTTTACCCAGCTCGAAGGCTGCTCCTCTATTTCAGATAGCCTGGGAAACCTGTTATTTTATACCAATGGCTTAATGGTCTACGACAGCCATGATCAGCTGATGCCAAACGGCTTTGACATCGGGATGGACAGCAGCTGCGGCGGTTCCAGCACACAGGGAGCGCTTATTGTGAAGCAGCCGGGACAAGATTCACTCTATTATATATTCACAACCGACTGCGCGGAGAACTTACTTGCGAAAGGCTTCCGTTATTCCATTGTGAATATGCACAAGCACGGTGGATTAGGTGATGTGGTGGTGAAAAGTCAGCTCCTCGTAAATAAGGTATGTGAAAAGCTTGCGGCGGTTCAACAATCAAACAATACCGGTGCATGGATCCTGGTGCACGGATGGGGCGATCAGAAATTCTATGCGTTTCGACTGAACACAGGAGGTTTGAATCCTGTCCCGGTGATCTCAACCACCGGCCGCATTCAATTGCCGCTGGTCCCGAATACAAGTCCCGATGAATGCGCTGCACGTGGATACATGAAATTTTCGCCACAGGGAAACCGTGTAGTTGTTGTCTCCACATCGGATTGCCACCTATTTACCTCCTATCCGGAATTATTCTCATTTAATAATATTTCAGGAGCGGTAAGCTATAACTACTCCATCAACACGATGGATTCAATAAACTATTACGGTGCATCATTTTCACCTTCCGGGAATTTACTATACCTGTCGCAGGGGTGGTACGGCTACGGACTTTACCAGTTTGACCTGAGCTCCAACGATTCTTCCATCATCGCTGCTTCAAGATATATTGTTACGGACTCTTCAACAACTATTCGCTGCGCACTGCAGATCGGTCCGGATGGCAGGATCTACAACGCGAACAGCTCACCGTCTTTGAATATCATCAAAAATCCGAATGTCTACGGACCCGGTTGTAATTTTGTGGAAAATGGCATCAGTCTTAACAATTGTGTGCCTGCCATGTCGATTTATGGTTTGCCTAATAATGATGAAAGCTTTTATTTAAGCTCTTTCACAGGTTCACCATGTCCGGAAATACGGGACGGGGATTTTGGGTATCTTGACAGCTGCATTTGTGCTCCTGTTTATTTTTATGATAGTACTGACTTCGGCACTGAGATTCCAAATACCTGGGCATGGAGCTTCGGAGATCCGATCACGGGAACAAATAACCTGAGCAGCTTGCAGAATCCGCATCACTCCTTTTCCACACCCGGAACCTACAATGTCAAGCTGATCGTTTCCTACATTCCCGGAACTGTGATCTGCAAATCCGATACGGTCATAAAGCCGATTCATGTTGTAACTTCTGCGGATGATCTCAGCAACGGCCAGTTCATTTCTATCTATCCGAATCCTGCAATCGACCAGGTTGAGGTTTCATCTGCTTTTCCTGTATATGAAGCGGAGGTCAGGAACATGCTTGGACAAACGCTTGAACAGTTGAAAGACAAAGACATTAAAACCATTCCGCTGAACCTGCCGAAAGGAAGCTATATCCTGACTTTAACTACTGAAAAAGGACGGGTGAATAAGAGGATTCTGATTGTCGAGAGGTGAGTTTCCGTCAGCCTGCATCCTTCCTCAATCTTCAGCGAGCGAAGTCGAAGGATGATCCATTACAAGGAGTGACCGTCAGCCCCGCGTCATTGCGAGGGAGGAGCGACTGAAGCAATCTCTTGTTAATAATATTTTTTATTGGAGTAAAACGGGTGTTTTTACCTGTTGTTCGGTGTTGAATATTGAAGCAAATTTGCTTCTGAATCTCCCGGACAATTATGCGGAATACTGCAGTATACGAAACAAATGAAATTCTGCCTAATCAAACTAAAGTTCAGTACTTTTTCGAAAGTGAAGGTATAGCATGCATTTCCAAAGTAATTGAATATTCTGTTATCGACTTCCTTGGAGGACGAGCAGTCTACAATCTTGGATTTGGAGATTATGATACGACGAACGATACTTTTCTTGACGATGTAAACAGCAACAACGGCGACTTGTATCCTGTATTCAATACGGTTCTGAATACAGTCCCTGTTTTTTTTAGGAAATTTCCGGACGCAGTTATCATGGTTGGCGGCAGTGACAGTCGGGAGGAATTTCTTGAAATTTGTAAGAATTCCTGCAAAAAGAAATGTACCGACATCTGCAAAAATGCACATAGGCGAATCAAGATCTATCGCTATTTTGTCGATAAATATTTTGATGAGCTATGCCAGGAATATCTTTTTTTCGGTCGGGTTGTAAGCGAAGGCAACACTTTTGTACAGTATATCCCAAGCAAGGAATATGACGAAATTTTGGTATATAGGAAAAAATAGCATACTTTTGTATCATTATTAGCTCATTAAGCGTATAATAATCAATAACTTAAATAGTAAAATCATGGAAAACGAAAAAACATCCTCAAAGGCGTCGAAGGTGATTTCCATGTCGGAATCAACCAAAGCGAAGCTGTCTGAAGTTGCGGATAAGCTGAAAGGAAGAGAATTGTTCGCAAAGAAAATCGAGTTAGCTAAAAAATCTCTTAGCGAGATCAAGTCACTGCCTATTTAATAGTATTCTTAATATTCATAAAGAACACCCTTCCCCAACGGAGGGTGTTTTTTATTGGAGTAAACAGGTGTTTATACCTGTTTTTACGTTCCAGTTTATTGATTTGCAGTGAGTTTTGTATATTTATAAATACTATAACGGCAAAATATATGGATATATTCATTAGCTGGTCGGGCGACACAAGCAAAAAAGTTGCAGAACACTTAAAACAATTTCTACCATCTGTTATTCAGATTTTAAAGCCCTTCTATTCAAGCGAAGACATTTCAAAAGGAAAAAGATGGAGTAATGAAATAAGCGAAAAGTTATACAAATGCGATTTTGGAATTGTTATATTGACAAAGGATAATTTGAAATCTCCATGGATAATGTTTGAGTCCGGCGCGTTATCAAAGAACATTGAAACAGGACGAGTTTGTACACTACTATTAGGTATACACGATACAGATGTGCAATCTCCCCTGACTGAATTTCAGAATACCAAATTCACAAAGAACGATGTCTACAAATTGCTTCTAGACATCAACAACCAGCTTGGCAAAAATGCAATTGATAACACCGTTTTATCAAGAGTTTATGACAAAATGTGGCCCGAATTGGAAAAGGACATAAAAGCTATTCTAGTTGAGAGCACAAAGTTAAAACCAAAAGAGGAAGTTAGAAGCGACAGAGAATTGCTCGAAGAGTCCGTTAGATATTTAAGACAAATGAACTATAAACATTTGCTTTTTGACAGTGACAATTTTGAGTTTGATCGCGGAAGCAAAGTACTCTTTGATGTTAAAAAAGAAACCATTAATTTTTATGAAGGTAAAAAGGAACTTTATTCAATTCACATTCATCAGCTAAGTGACACCGCAGAAGTATTAGATTTCTTTTTTCAGGTGTCAGGCAAGGGTTGGTGTAAATCAAAACACATTAAAGGTTTTTTAGATTGTATAGAGGAAATAAGCGACAAGTATTTTGACCAAAATGCACAAGGGATATTTTGCCCGTTTGGGTCATTTCGAAAAATTGATTGGGAAAAGAAAAAAAGTAATGCTGTCAAACTTGAGCTTGACTAATAGTGAGAATATTGCTCAAGCCAATATATCCATTAATGATGCCGCGAATACTACAACTAAACAAATCGTCAGTGATGTATCATATAACGCAACCACATGCCTAAATTCCTATCGGGAAATTCTTTAAACTTAGCTCTTGAAAACCTCTTTCTTGAAGCGCAAAGTCAGATAATTCTCATTTCGCCTTACATCAAGTTACATGATCGTTATGCCTCAGCGCTGCAGACAAAACGAGATAATGCAGATATTAAAATCATAGTGGTTTTCGGCAAAAATGAAAATGATATATCGAAAAGCTTAATTGAAGAGGATTTCAATTTTTTCAAACAATTTCCCAATATCGAGATTCGATACGAGAGCAAACTCCACGCGAAATACTACGCCAACGAAAAATCGGCTGTTCTAACCTCGATGAATTTACATTCCTATTCTCAAAACAATAACATTGAAGCGGGAGTATTGACCACAAGAAGCTTATTCGGAGACATTGCCAAAAGCGCCCTCGGCAATATTTCGGATAAAAGCTTCGACGATGATGCATATGATTATTTTGAAAGAGTTTGCAGGCTATCCGAATTGTTCTATTTAAAAACACCAAATTACGAAAGCGGCTTTCTTGGATTTGGAAAAAAGTACAAAAATTCCACTGTAAAGACAGATAAGCTTTCTCTATACTTTTCCAACAAATCAATAGATTCCTCTCCCCGTGAGAAAGAAACGATTGAACTACTTGATGGATACTGTATCAGAACTGGCAAAAAAATTCCATTCAACCTCAACATGCCAATGACTTACGATGCTTATGAAATCTGGTCTGCATACAAAAACGAGAACTTTGAAGAAAAGTACTGTCATTTAACCGGTGAGAAGTCAAATGGAGAAACGACATTTGCAAAACCGATATTGAAAAAGAACTGGATCAGGGCAAAAGATAAACTCAAGTTGTAGGTTCTTTGAAGTAAGAATGCCGTTCCCTCCCCAAAACTTGCACTCCCCGCAATAATCCTTAACTTAGTACAAAACCTAATATCATGAAGCTATACTCCCTCATTGCTTTTGTCGGACTTTCTGTAAGTCTGAATGCTCAATCAGCTGATCACAGCGGCCATCCTCACATCGAAAAAACAATTCCTTTTCCTCATACTTCTTCCGACATGGATCGCGTCCTGGGGCCTGATACATTAGGGCTCGCGGATTATACTAATTTTCTCCCGCAATTCGCACCTTTCATGACTCCCGTTTTTTATTCTTATACCGGCGGAGGCTACTTATATGGAAATAACAGAGATTCATCAAACGTATGTGCGCAGGGATACAGGAATCTCAACAATGCACCTGTCCGTGTTCTCGGAGTGCTGATGTGGTTTGGAGCAAAGGAATCGGATGCCGGGAGCTCGCCCACTTCAAAAGTAGTAGTGAAATCCTGGGGTATGTCGGTCAACAGCGCATATAATACGGATAGCTCCGGAACGTTTAACAACACCGTAATGAATTGGACAGGACCAGCTTCCGGAAATAATGCCCCCGATGCCTTTGCAGATATTCTCTTCGCAAATATTGATACGGTTTCAAGTTACACCTATGTTAGCTTTCCCGTCCCTCCTACTTATGTCGGTGATTTTGCCGTAGGCGTGGATTTTTCAACGCTTGCACCGGGTGATACAGCAGGACTCGTGAGCGATCAGGCAAATGATGCTTATAACCTGGATTATGCTTATCATCTTTATCAGAATAAATGGCTCGTTTCCGACCAGTTGTTCAGTCCGCCCGGACCGCCAAACTATGGCTCGGGCACACTGGACAATGACATTGCCATCTGGGCCGTGATCGATACTGCTCAGTGCTATGCGCATTACACAACCACTTATGACTCTCTTTTGAATACGTTTAATTTAACTGTTGATCCGTATACGTCTGCCTATGCAACAGGCTATCATTGGGATTTCGGAGATGGCAGCACGTCTACGCTCGCTGCTCCTTCACATGTTTATGCTGTCGATTCATTGTATAATGTCTGTATGAAAATATATACTGCTTCCGGCGATTCCTGCGAATATTGTCACATCATCGGTATTGATTCTGCCGGTAATGTGATTCGCACATCCGGATTTACACTACATGTGATCAATGCCGGTGCCTCTTCGGTAAACGAGATCGTAAATGACAATGCAATGACCATTGCTCCAAATCCTTTCAGCTCACAGGCGACCATTACATTCTCCAGGGAACAAGCTAAAACCAATATTATCATTACCGATGTTCTTGGCAGGACAGTAAATTCTGCTATTGTCTCCGGAAAACAATACACGATCGATAAAGGAGAAATGAAGCCGGGGATCTATTTTGTGAAAACCATCGATGCAAGAAACAATGTTTGCACCGGAAAAATAATAGTACGATAAGCTGATAGACCTTACCTTGTCTGAGCAGGGGCGATTCCTGGATAATTGTAAAGTCTATCTTTGATCAATGAAAAAGATCCTCCTTTCCATACTCGTTCTCTTAATGGGGAAACTCACACTTACAGGACAAACTTTGAGTCGTGACTCTTTATATCATCATGACAATGGAGAAAAAATTTATCTTGATCAGCAGGTTGATAAAATTGCAGCATTTCCCGGCGGAGAATCTCAAATGATGTCCTGGCTGATGCACTCCGTTAAGTATCCTGAGGATGCAAAAAAGAAAAATGCCCAGGGAACGGTTTATGGTACTTTCGTTGTTGAAACAGACGGCAGCCTCACGGACCTCAAGATCCTGAAAAGTGTCTATCCTTCTCTTGATAAGGAATTCATAAGGGTATTTACAAGTTCCCCGAAATGGCAACCCGCAACTAAAGACGGAATACCTGTCAGGATGCAGTTCATTTTTCCATTAAAATTTAAGTTAGACTAGCTCCGGGCTAACGATCCTTCCCCGCTCCTACTCATTTTTATCCGCTCATCTATTCTTTCCTTTCCGGGAGCAAGCTGCATTTGTAAATTGCATAGAAACTCAATAAACCATTCGTATGAATAAGATCGTATCTATTTTCCTTGCAGCTGCAATTTCTCTTGTGCAGAAATCTTCCTTTGGACAGGAACTCCCCCGCTCCGCTTCCTTTGGCGCCGCAGTCGGCGATCTTAACGACAGCACACGGACAGCGCTGAAGCTTTCTTCACTGTCGGGCAGCATTATCAATAAAGTGGTTCCAGGCTCCTCTGCTGAAAAAGCCGGCTTTGCGGTCAACGATGTGCTTGTTTCATTAAATGGCGATAACATCGAAAATACAGGCCGCTTTTTAGATCTTCTTAAGCAGCATCACGGAGGTGACCAGATCAAAATAAGCTTTTACCGGAACGCGAAGCTCAAAACAACAACGGTGAACCTGCTTCCAAAAGCAAAGGAGACAAGCAGTGATTTTGAGATCATTTATTCCTCGGTAACATCGGGCGCTAACCAGCTCAGAACGATCATCACCAAGCCTAAGGGAGCCGGCAAATACCCTGCTGTGCTGATCATTGGCGGTGTTGGCTGTTACAGCATCGATAACCCTTATCAATTGGAGATCCGGTCGATAAAGATGTGGGCGGATTCACTGGCTAAAAATGGCTTCGTTACGATCCGCGTGGAAAAAACCGGCATGGGCGACAGCAAAGGAACTCCCTGCAAGCAATGCGACTTCAATACAGAAAAGCAGGGATACCTGGACGGGCTGAAACAACTAAAATCTCTCGCTTATGTCGACAAAGAAAGAACCTTCATTGCCGGATTCAGTATCGGCGGAGTGATCGCACCGCTCATTGCACAGCAGGAGCCTGTAAAGGGAATTATCGTTTACGGGACTGCCGGCCGCAACTGGCTGGAATACGAGCTGGAGAACACTTCCCGTCAACAGCTGCTGGACAATCGTCCGGCTGATTCCATCGATATCTACATGAGAGGAGAATACATCCGTCTTTATGAGTTATTCGTGAAAAAAAAATCGCCGGAGCAGATCATGAAAGAACATCCGGAAACAAAAGACCATCTTTTTAACTATCCGATGAAGGTGGAGTACTTTCAGCAGGTAGCAGATCTCAATATCCGTGAGCTCTGGATGAATACAAAAGCAAAAGTGCTTGCCCTCCACGGTTCTTCCGACTTTGTTTCTTCCGCAGAAGAGCATCGGATGATCGCCGAAACCGTGAACCATTATCACCCGGGAAATGCTGCTTACATTGAAATTGCAAATGCTGATCATTGGGGATTGACCGCGGAAAGTGAACTGGCAAGCTCCTTACAGCAGCAGACAGGGCTGAATGTCATACCTCTGACAACTTCTATCAAGTGGTTAAAAGCAAACTCATAAAATTTCATACATTAGCATAACTAACAACACTGCTAACCATCAAAACGAAAATTATGAGTGAAAAACTAAGTGCCGATACGAATTCAATCAACTGGTTTGAAATTCCGGCTACAGATATACCGAGAGCAAAGAAATTCTACGAGCAGATCTTCGGGATCAAAATGGAAGAAATGGAAATGCCCGGAATGAAATATTGCATGTTTCCGTTCAACCCGGCAAACGGAAAAGTAGCCGGAGCATTGGCACAGAGTCAGATCCACATACCCGGCACAACCGGAGCCATCATTTACCTGAACGCAAATCCTAACCTCCAGGACGTCCTGGACCGTGTGGAGACTGCCGGAGGGAAAATAACGATGTCCAAAACCTCCATCGGTGGAAATGGATTCATGGGTTTCTTCCTGGATTCGGAAGGAAATAACATGGGGCTTCACTCAAACAGCTGAGCGAGGAACAGTCCGTGACTTCAGTTGTAAAGGCGTGAAGTGTTGTGATGAGTGCGAAAGATTCTTTTGCTCTTCCACCCGCCGTATTAAATTACCCCTTTGAACAATTGCGTTTTCCATTCCGGTTCACTACATTTAATCTGTCTGCCGGACGGCAGGTAACACTATCAGTTAACCCTAAACAACAAACACATGCAAATCCCAGAAGAATTAAAGAAAAACCCGCCGCGTGATATTAAATACTCGGACGATCTGTTTAAAACGAACAGAAAAAAAGTAAAAGGAATCTTAGTCGGTTCCATTTTTATTATTCCATTGGTTGCTCTGCTTTTTTGGTGGAAATTTGATGACGTGGTATCGGGAGTGATCTGGGGAGCGGGAATTGCCGCATTTTTTGAACTATTTGGACTGGCTTTGATGATGAATGCAAAAAAAGCGGTGGACCTTTGCCAGAACGGAACATTGACCACCGGTGTCGTTCAGAAATCGCAAATTACAGGGAACACAGGGAAGTACACGACAAAAGATTCTGCAGGATATATTTTCATTAAAGTAAAATACAAGGAAAACTTAGGACGGGAATTAACCGGGCAAGTCACATTTATCGGCGCAAGCAAAGAGATCGATCTGAAAGAAGGAGATGAAGTTCCGGTATTGTATTCCGGTCAAAAGCCTGAATCATTTATCCTGTTCTCCTCAAGCCTTGGCATTTCTACGATCGGAAGGTCGAAATAGAACAAATACGATCGATAAGGTGAGCAAACTTACTACTCCGCTTTTCACTTTTTTATTTTGCCTGCTCAGCTCCGGACTTTCGGCGCAGCGCAGCGTGGTTGAAACAGAGATCTCTTCCGACAGGATCTATGAGCTCTCCGTTATTCGTGTTTATCCCGATTCCTTTCCCAGTGTCTCCGTTGTTTTCCAGGCGAAGAACAAAGCCGGAAAACCGCTCTGGCTTCTGAAAAAAGAAGAGCTGGAGATCAAAGAGAACGGACAGGAATGCAACGTGCTTCGTGTTATTCCGATTTCGAAGGACAAGCCGCTTAACCTTGCGATGATCCTTGACCACAGCGGTTCGATGGTCGTGGATCCATCAGTGGCAGACGATACGATCAGCTATGAAGAGCTCTACTACCTCGGTCAGCTTCCGGCAGGATACAAGATGCCGATCGATTATGCGAAGAAAGCGATTTTCGATTTTTGCAGCGGCCTCGAAGCTAACGGCGATTCCATGCTGTTTGTAACGTTCAACCATGAAGTGGACAAGATCGCGCCGCTTACATCCGATTTCAAATCGGTGCAGGAAATGATCAAGGGCGTTCAGCCGGGAGGAAGCACCGCATTCTACGATGCACTTTATTACGCAGTCGATTCTCTTGCCGCACATCATTCACAACCCGTCATCATTGCTCTCACGGATGGAATGGACAATCATTCCACGCACCGGCTTGAAGAAACCATCCGGCATGCGATCGACAATGGCGTGAGCATCTACATCGTCGGTCTGGGCGGTGCTGATTCACAAGTGCTCGATCACATTGCGGCGAAGACCAAAGGATTTTATTATTATACAAATGATCCTTCCAGTCTGGCCGCCATTTATGCAAACATCAAGGAACAGCTGAAATCGATCTACCGGGTTGATTATGTTTCTGCCGATCTCAATGCGGAAAGCGCAACGGATGACAGCATGCACGTCTTCCAGTTCTTTATGAAAAATGATACCGTACAGTTTGCCGATAATGCAACGCTGTATAAGCTGCCCGCCGAAGCTTTTCAATACATCAAAGAGCAGGATGAGCTTCGCAAAACGAAGGAAGCGGAAGCCGTCGAACAAAAGAAGAGGGATGAATTGCTGCTGTACGGCTCATTTGCCGGCGGCGGTGCATTGCTGATCGGATTTGCAACCTTTCTTGTGGTCAGAAGAACAAGACGGAACAAGCTTCAGCTTAAAAATGCCTTTCCGAATCCGTTTACCGGTCCGCTGAACATCGAGTATAATATCCCGCAGGAAACGGTAAAAGCGATGATCCGGATCACTAACCCCAAGGGGCAATTAGCATTCAAACAGGAGCTGACCTTGCTAACCACCGGCACCGATCTGCAATTAAGTGACCTGAAGAACGGCATTTACCTGATGCAGATCGAAACCGAAAGCGGCAGATCAAACACGATCAAGATCGTTAAAAGCAGCTAAGCATGGCGAAGCTGCCAGGCACTTAAGCACATTAACACCCAGGCACTTTAACACTCTAACATGGCAAAGCCACAGCGAGCGACAGCGAAGCTGCCCAAACACCCAAACACCCAAACACTCAAACACTTTAACACTTTAACACTTTAACACCCACCCACTTTTCCGTATATTAGCTTATGCGAAAACTCCTGCTCCTCTCCGGCTTTATCGTGTGTCTTGCCACCGCGACGGCCCAGACCTCACTCTATCAACCTTTCCCGGCTTCCGATGCCCTATGGGCGGATGAGAGCAATCCCGGTTCCTACAATACACAATGCGGCATTTTCGGGGATACTGTCCTGGGAACAACCACCTGGCATAAACTATATCAGCGTGTGATGGGCTGCCCCGATTCCAGCATGAACATTGGAAATTCAGATCTCATCGGCGCGATAATGGAAGACGGTTCAAAACGTGTATTCTTTCATGCATTCAATTACATGTTGCTTTCTCCCGGTTCTGAATGGAAGCTTTATGATTTTTCAAAAACGACAGTGGGTGATACCTTGCAATTTAACGGGACTGGCTATTCAAAACCATTGCTGACGATCAGTGCGATGGATTCCGTCATGATCGGCGGGTCTTATCGCAAGCGTTTTCATTTTGCCGAGGGAGAAACCTGGATAGAAGGAGTTGGAAGCATGCGGACATTGCTCAGCATGGTCACGCCTTACCCAACCTGCTCCTGTACATTAGCGCTGCTGTGCTACAAGCAGGCCGGTGCGCTCACTTACGTGAACCCGGCCTACAATTACTGCTATTGTGATCTCGGTGTCGGAATTACTGAAAATGAAGCACAACTTGCCGAATTCTATCCAAACCCGGTAAATGATCAGCTGA
The DNA here is from genome assembly GCA_045805205.1 of Bacteroidia bacterium. GTDB lineage: Bacteria > Bacteroidota > Bacteroidia > 2-12-FULL-35-15 > 2-12-FULL-35-15 > 2-12-FULL-35-15. The sequence goes on from JBJMLR010000005.1 coordinate 578,374, forward strand.
AGATCAAAACATCCGGCAGCGAGACCGTCAGCATCTATAATAATCTCGGAGAGCTGCAACGGTCGTATCCGGCAAACGGGAGTATGGACCAAACGATAGAAACATTGGGGCTTCCGGAAGGCATGTATTACATTTTAATACAAAACAAAATCAGCCGGAAAAGCGGGAAATTTGTGGTGCAGCGATGAAGCCCTATTGCTTTCACCACTCTCGTCTTCACCACAAGATACTAAGAACACATAGGTTCACTAAGTCTCAATGTTTCTCAGTGCCCTTAGCGTTTTAGCGGTAAATTCCCTTTCTTTTCCCTTTTTCCCTTTCCCCTTTTTACTTTCCTCCTTTTGCCCTTTTTCCTTACCTTTAGATTCAATTCGATCTGTTTGAAACGCTCCCTCAAATATCTTTTGTTCCTGCTCCTTTTCTCCGGAAAAATTGCATTTTCTCAGCATCACACCGTCGACTCACTCCTGCAGGTGATCAAAACAAAAGGCAGCGATACGGCAACTGCATTTTCGGTTGTTAAAGCAGCAAATGAAATGCAACATGATGTCTCCGCAATCGACTCCTGCAAAAAGATCCATGATGCCGTCATCAAAACAATGGCTGGCTCCCGCGATAGCATGGCATTGGCAGCGATCTATTATACAATAGGTACGCATTATTACGATTATCATAACAACGGAGCGCTCGCACACATCGCTTTCCTGAATTCAAAAAATTACCTTACGGATATCTATACGCAAACCGGCCGCAAGGCTCTTTCAGCACTGGTCATGGATTACAAGCGTATGGGAGATTTCCCGAAATCCATCGAGTACAGCATGCAGCTGGCAAAGATCAACGAAGCGACCGGCAGCAAAAACGGTCTGTCGGTAACCTGGCGGCATCTGTCGGAGCTAATGACGGAACAGGGAAACAATGAACTGTCGCTTGAATACGCCCTGAAATCCTATAACCTCGCGCTGACCATCCCGGGTGGATACCAGCATTCCAATGCCTTCTGCTATACCATTTTTTCACTCGCACGTTCCTACATGAACCTGAAGGATTTTGAGAACGCGCACAACAAAGCGCTGGAAGGAATTAAAATTGCGCAGGAGATCAACGACAAATGGGCGGAGACCGATGCCTGGGATACGCAGGGACAGATCTTCATGGTTGAAGGAAATTACCCGGCTGCGCTCAGCTGCTATAACAAAGGTGTTGAAGCCAAACGTTCCGTGAACGATACAATGCCCGGACTTGCCTACGTATATGGGAACATGGCGAATACCTATTCGTATATGAAAGAACCCGCAAGTGCAATTTATTATGCGAAACGCTCCATCGAGATGTCTAAAATGCTCGAAGATTATGGGCAGATCCGATCGATGGCCGGCATTCTTGCCGAAACCTATGGAACGCAAAAGGATTTTGCAAAAGGCTACAGCTATGCGATGATGTATGTCAAAATGAGTGATTCCATTTACAGCGCGGATAAAATCGCATCCATGGAAGCGATCCGGCTGGAAAATGATTTTGCAAGGGAAAAGGAAAAGGAAAAAGTGATCACTAAGCAAAAAGCACAAAAACAGAAATTAATTTTGTGGACCATCGCGCTTGGATTGGCGGTCGCCCTGGTGTTTTCTTTCATCATTTTCAGATCGCTCCGCATCACCCGCCGGCAAAAGCAGATCATTGAAGAGAAAAATACGGAGACGGAACGGCAAAAGAGCATTATCGAACTTAAAAATAAAGACATCACCGACAGTATCAATTATGCCCGGAAGATCCAGGACACGCTTTTACCGAGCGAGAAATACATTGCGGAACAATTAAGACGACTGAAAAAGGAATGAACACAATGTATATCTATATCGCCAGCGCAGCAGACCTTGATGATCTCACAAAAATGGGAACCGATCTCTGGCCTGAAAACAGCGAAGAAGAAATGAGAAAGATCCTCACGGAGCTGATGGGACAGCAGAAAAATGAATTCTTCCTGTTCCGCCGGGATGGGCAGAACATCGGTTTTATTTTTATGTCGCTCCGCAGCGATTATGTAGAAGGCAGTAACTCCTCCCCTGTCGGATATGTAGAAGGCATTTACGTAAAGCCCGAACACCGCAGAAAAGGAGTTTCCGCACAGCTGCTTAAAAGAGGCCAGGAATGGGCAAAAGAAAAAGGCTGCTCGCAGATCGGTTCTGATATTTATGCGGACAATAAGGTCAGTTACGACTTTCATAAGGCGATCGGATTCAGGGAAGCAGGAAGGCTCATCGCTTTTATTAAAGACCTGTGAAGTAATTAGGTGACTAAGTGACTAGGTGACTGGGTGACTGGGTGATTAGGTGACTGGGGGACCGGGGAAGTTTAGAAATAGCCATTGATTAAATCAGTTTCTGTCAACACATGTTTGAATTTTTTTCTGAATATCACAAGTACTTCATTTATGCGGTGATGGCTGTTTTCGGGATATTCTGGATCTCGATTCCATGGTATCTTTCGGAATGCGCAAAAACAGCAAGGGCCATTCACGTCATGAGAAAATTCGGCCATCTTGAACCGCGCGATCTGAATGTATCCGGATCGAACTGGAATGGACTTGAATATGCATTCGGTTGGCTCCCGAATGAAATCACGCACCCGGAATGTTTCAGAAGCAAAGTATTCCGGGAACACATTGCCGAGCTGAAAAAATTAAAACGTTTTTACCTGAAAGCCATGATCACTGTATTTTTGTTCGTCATCCTTGCCTTCGCGTTACGCATATATGTAGTACACGGACGTGAAACACGTAAACATGGCGAAGCCACAGCGAGCAATAGCGAAGCTGCCAGGCACTTTAACACATAAACACTTTAACACTTTAACATGACGAAGCCACAGCGAGCAATAACGAAGCTGCCATGCACTTTAACACATAAACACTTTAACACCATAACACTTAAACACATAAACACTTTAACACCCAAACACTCGTCCCGTGGAACCACTTATCATAAAACGACAGACAAAACACCTTTACAGGAAACTCGCATTCTCACCGGTCACCTTATTTGCAATATACAGCACCTATCAAAAGGGAATGGCAGGGCAAACCTGGCGGTGGGCCTTCTTTTGCGTGTTCGTGATCTTTTTTATATCTACAGTTATCTACCTGGTTAAAAATACGTCCAGAGTTTTAAAGAAGATCCCTGCGCTCATCATCGATGATAATGGGATCACGAATTATCTCGTTGATCCGGACGGCGATAAGGTCAGCTGGAAACAGATCTCTCACGGGGAAATTAAAAAGATCAGAAACATCAACCGCCTGCTGGTCTATCTCGATGAGCCGGAAAAATTCATGAGTGCCTACCAGGGATATTCCCTTGGAGAAATGAAGAACATGATGAAGAAAGCCGGCACTCCCTGGTTTGTGAATACTGATCTTATAGAAGGCGACCCTTACGATATCGTCAATACGATCGAAGAAATGACAGGTACTAAAATCGAGCTGGCTTAACAATGAGGCATTCGCTCATTATACTGTCATCCTTCGTTCTCCTTTTCAGCAGCTGCAAATCGCTGCTCTATCCGGAATACCGCGGCAAGGATTATTACGAGATCAGCAACGGCCGTCATCTTTTTTTTGATAAATATAAAATGCAGGAGATCGCGGTATCGAAAGGCATTTACCGGTCAAATGCTGCCGATACCTGCACATGCGTCTATCGTTTGGAAAAAGCAGATAACAGGTACTGCATGAGCGATCTTATCATCGGCATCCACCTGGATATCAACCTGAGCAGCCGCGACCTGTATACCGGGATCCCACGTGATGGCAGCATCGAAAAGATCGTAAAGATCAATTTCTTCCTTGAAGGCAAAGGCGGTAATACCGTGGCGCTCGATCGCTATATGCGGAATGATACCCTCCTTCGCGATAAGATCGTTTACTTCAGCACCGACAGCATTCCGACCGTTCCTCCTGCCGACTATACGCTTTACAGCCATGATCCGCGCTGCTTCGATGAATATTCCGTTCGCGACCTGAGGAGCTTCGTTCAGGGTTTCAACGCCAAACGATTCGACGATAAGCTGAACCCGCTTGACACCTACTATTTTCTTTTTGCGGTCAGTTCCTCTTGTCCGTATAACATTGCCGACTACAAGGACATCAGCACCGAGATCCTGCTCCGCGCAGGTAAACACGAACGAAAGGTTTATTTCAGCACACCATTGCACCGTTCAACAATTCCCGATTATTAGCATTTACAGAATATTCACTAACTTGCTGTAAATCACTCCACATGAAAATAATATCACTGCTCCTCCTCACCTGTTCTGCACACCTGCTGATTTGTCAGAATTCAGTTACGATCCATGGACGCATCGGGAATCTTCCCTCCGGTAAAATATATATCCGGTATGTCAAAGACTATATGACCTATGACCAGGTAGTTCCCGACTCCGCGGCTACAAATGAGAGCGGAGAATTTTCAATGAGCTTTCCCTGGAACAAACCCTGGCCCGTGTTTTTTATTGCAGGTGAGCAAAGCACGGATCTGTACCTGGCTCCCGGTGATAACCTGGAGATCAAAGCAGATGAAAACAACTTCGACAGTACTATTCATTATTCCGGGAAAGGTTCGGCAGTGAACAATTACCTGGCTCAAAAAGCACTTCATGGTTCTTACTCACAGAGAACAAAGATCTCAGCGAGCAAACATAAAAACGAAAAAGAATTCACGGTCTTCATCGACTCTTGTTATAAGGACAACATGAATTTTTTCCGGAAAAGCTTTGCCGGGAGCACTGATCCCGGTGAAATCGCTTATATGAATACGGAAGAGAAAGACCTCAACTATCTATGGATAAATGATAAGCTGAGGTATCCGGGTTATCATCGCTATTTCAACGATCTGAAAGATTTTGAGGTCAGCGATCAGTACTACGATTTCCTTAAAGATGTTGATCTCGATGATCCGAAATCAATTGCTTCTCACCTGTATATAGAATGCCTCGATCTGTATATCGTCAATAAATTATCGGGTGAACAGAAAATGGATTCAACCTTAAAGGATCCGGATAATTACTCTGCGGCCAAGGACCGTTTTATACTGAAACATTTTACAGGCGAGGTGCAAACCATGCTTACGGCGATGGAAGCTTATGACCTGATCGTACATCAGAATAATACTACGCTTGGAAAACAGGTCATGGAACGATACAATTCACACAGCAAGGACAAAACCTATTCCGGTATCTTAAACGATGTCTATTCACTCGCGGCGAAGCTGGCTCCCGGCAATCCGGCACCGGAATTCACTTTTCCCGATCAGAACGGAAAGAGCATTTCATTGAAGGATTTCAAAGGAAAGATCGTTTACCTTGATGTCTGGGCCAGTTGGTGCGGACCTTGTCTGAAAGAAGTCCCATACGCAAAAACGCTCGAAGAAGAAATGAAAAGTAAGGACATTGTATTTCTTTACGTTTCGGTTGATGACGATGAGAATGCCTGGAAAAAAAAGATCGCTGAAAAAGAAATAGCCGGAATACACCTGATCAGCAAAGGAGGTTTTGAATCACAGATCGCGAAGAGCTATAATATTAAAAGTATTCCCAGATATATCATTATCGGAAAAGATGGAAAGATCATCAACAGCTTTGCGAAACGTCCGAGCGGCAAAGTAAAGGAAGACCTGGACAAATTAGTTGACCGTTAGAGATGGCTTACAGCGAAAAGTTAGCGAACAGGATCCGGGAACGATTCGTTGATCTTGATAATGTTGAGGAAAAAGAAATGATGGGCGGACTCACCTTTATGTACAATAGCAAAATGTGTGTCGGCATCATCAAAGATGAAATGATGTGCCGGATCGATCCGTCGCTGCACGACGACGCTGTTGAACAAACCGGCTGTCGTACCATGGACTTTACCAACCGGCCAATGAAAGGTTTTATTATGATCGACGAAAGCGGCATGAAAACAAAAAAGCAGTTCGATCACTGGATCGATATGGCGATTGATTATAACGGAAAAGTAAAGCCGTCCCGAAAAAAGAAAAAATAACGGCAGGCGATTTGCTCTGTCCCGTAAAAAAAAACACTGTGAAAAAAATATTGCTCCTCATTCTTATCTCCCGTTCACTTGCCGTTCATTCACAAACTGTTGCTGATCTTTATGAAAAGCGGGATTATAAAGAGCTGGTCAAATACGAAAAGAAGGCTGCCAAGCTTACCGGGGAAGAGCTATACATGGTCGGATATGCTTTCTTTCAGATGGAAGAAGACGAAAAGGCCATTTCATTTTATGATAAAGCGATAGCGAAAGGACTGGATTCAGCGGGCGTTCACTTCTACAAAGGGCTTTCACTCCGCTATCTTAAAAAATACGATGAGGCGATGAAAGAAGTGGAAATAGCGCTGAAAGCGGAACCGCAGAACCAGGAATACATGAATGAAAAAGGCGTGATCTATTATGAGGAAAAGGATCTTGATCATGCGCTCGAAGTTTTCGAAGCCGCAAAAGCGCTTCCTCCTACTTATCCTGAACCGTTTTTCTGGGCTGCCAGGATCTATGACGAAAAGGGAATGTTCAGCAAAGCCCTCGACGGCTATTATGAAGCTTCCCGCAATCTTGATCCTGAATCGAGCAGCTACTATCTGAGTTCCCTGATGGCAATCGGACGGCTGGAATACAGCGAAAAGAAGAACTATGTAAATTCTATGAAAGCCTACCTGGCGGCTTTGAAGCTCGATCCGGAAAATTACGAGATCCACTCCTGGTTAATGAGAGATCTGAATGCGGCAAAAATGTATGCGAAAGCTGACAGCATTTTTGAATTTGTGAGAAAAGTTTATGAGAACGGAAAGCTCCCGGAGGAAGATATGAAGATCGGTACGATCGCGATCGCTGATTTCGAATGGAACGGACAAATGGCACAGGTGCGGCGCTCATTCAAAGAACCGAAGGAAACGCTGGACGTTTCGTACAAAGTATTCCTGCTCGACAAAGCCGGTGAAAATGTTGTCCGCAGATTCCTCGTCGAAAAAACAACTCCGCTCAGCGAACATGACGCAAAACATCTGCTCTGCGAAAACGATAAGGAGCATAACACCCACATCACCTATCCCTACGGCTGGGAAACCGATACGATCCCGCTCGAAAGCCTGATCAAAGGAGTGGTAATGGTTCTGGATGGAAAAATGAAGCAGGGCGCCTCCTCTACACCCGGCAATTAGGCACGAACATTTCAGCTGATCCTTTGTTTTTATCTGCATGACCACACCAAAAATAAAAGTTGAGATCTGGAGCGACGTAATGTGTCCGTTCTGCTATATCGGGAAACGCAAGTTCGAAGCCGCTTTGGAAAAGTTCCCGCAAAAGGACAATGTACAGATCACCTGGAAGAGCTTTCAGCTTTCCCCGGATGTAAAAACCGACCCATCGAAGAATGCAAATCAGTTTCTCGCAGAGCACAAAGGGATCAGCCAGAGCGAAGCACAGGCAATGCACGACCGTGTAACACAGCTGGCCGCTTCGGTAGGATTGAAATATGATTTTAATAAGGCCGTTGTTGCCAATTCTTTTAAAGCGCATTGCTTCACTCATTTTGCAAAAGAAAATGGCAAACAGCCTGAAGCAGAGGAAGCCCTGTTCAGAAGCTATTTCACCGAAGGAAAAAATATCGATGATGATGCCGTTCTCCTGGAAATAGGGAAAACGCTGGGACTGGATACGGAAGCGCTCAAAGTAGTATTGGAAAACAGGCTGTATTCCGATGAAGTGGAAAATGATATTCGCGAAGCGGGACAGATCGGTGTCCGGGGCGTTCCGTTCTTTGTGCTTGACCGAAAATACGCTGTTTCAGGCGCTCAGGACAGTTCAACCTTTCTTGAAGTTCTTAATAAAGTGTGGAGCGATTCTATAAAATGCAATTAGCGGTAATGGAATAGTTATTGCTGACTGGCGGCTAAAATTTTCCATGAAAAAATTACTCGCTATTACTTTGTTGCTTGTGTGTGCCGCATTACAAGCGCAGAAGAATCAGTTTTCAATTATTTTTCCCGATTCACTAAAGAATATTGCGGCTGTAAAATATATATCCGACTCATCGGCTACCCGCGCCGAAATAAAAGTAGAAATAGGAAAGATCTCTTCGGAAAACCGCCAACGCTACGGCTTTATCTTCAAAAATGACTCAAAATCACCTTTGATCTTTAACTGGATCGGATGGGGAGAACCTATTTTTGCGCCCGACAGAGTGACTGCCGACCCCGTTAAACCGGGCAGCAAAATAGAGTTTCATTATACTCTTTATTCTTCGGGCAGGAAAGGCCCTTTTGAAAAAACGGCCACGATCAGGAGTAATCTCGGGGAAATAATTATTATTTTTAAAGGAGAACTGATCTGATCCCGGATTCTTAACTACCGAATATTCTCCCGATTCATTTATTAGCTTTTTTGAATATTTATTCTCATTATTGTAAGGAACACTAAACTCCTCACAAAATGATCATTTACGGATGGAAAGGCGTGGAAACCGCCCAGGAAGACATGCAGGAAACCTGCCCGAACTGCAGCACCACCTTTAGCACAAAGTTTCACGTCGTCTGCAAATACTGGCACCTATTCTGGATCCCGATGACACCTTATAACCGGACCGTCATCAGCCACTGTGCCAGCTGCAATCAAACACTTACAAAAGACAGAATGCCCGAATCATTCCGGCTTGCCTGGCAAAATCTCAAGAAAGGAAAACGGATCCCGGTATGGATGTTTACAGGTACGATCATAATCGGGGCAATTATCGTGTGGAGCATCATCAACGGAATGATCAAGGACAATAAGCTTAAAGATCACATACAATCGCCGGTTGTCGGTGATATTTTTAAGCTTCATTTTACTGACTCCTTCCCATCCCAATACAGCGCTTTTAAAGTGTATGCGGTAACGGACAACTATATCGTGATCCAGTCGAGCGATTACCAGGTGGATCAGGAAAGCGGGCTCGATGAGCTTATAAATATGGAATATGTTCCGAAAAAAGATACAATGGATCGCAGCCGCCTTCCGGAATTGCTTAACGACGGAACCATCATCGGTGTAGAGTAAAGAAAAAGAATTCCGTCTTTTTTTCGTAATTTTGTGCTGAAAACAGGGGCGGAACACTATTCCCGCTTCAGTTTTCACATTTTAAGTTCGCATTTTACATTTCACGTTTCACCTTTTACATTTTCACTTTTTACCTTTCACATTTCCCCTAACATGACCCACATAATCGCCCCTTCCGTACTTTCTGCCGATTTCGCAAACATTCAGCGCGATGTTGAAATGATCAATAAGAGTGAAGCCGACTGGTTCCACGTCGATATTATGGACGGAATGTTTGTCCCGAATATTTCCTTTGGATTTCCTGTTGTAAAAGCGATCAAAAAACACGCAAAAAAGCCTTTGGATGTTCACCTGATGATCAACGATCCTGATCGTTATCTCTCCGCATTTAAAGATGCCGGTGCCGACGTGCTGACCGTTCACCTGGAAGCATGCAATCATCTCCATCGTACGATCCAGGCGATCAAAGGACTTGGCATGAAAGCCGGCGTTGCGATCAATCCTCACACTTCGGTAAACCTGCTCCTCGATGTTATCGCCGATATTGACCTTGTATGCGTAATGAGCGTAAATCCGGGCTTCGGCGGACAAAAGTTCATTGAAAACACGTATCATAAAATTTCCACATTGAGTGAAATGATCCGGGCAACGAAATCGAATGCACTCATCGAGATCGATGGCGGTGTGGATCTGAATAATTACAAAAAGCTGATCGACACCGGTGCAAACGTGCTGGTGGCCGGCAATACAGTGTTTTCTTCTGAGGATCCGGTCAAAACAATCGCGGAATTAAAGAAAGCATAATTGCTTTCGTCCCCGTCATCCCGGCCCTGAGCCGGGATCTGTCAATTGCAAAAGCGAATGACAAACAGATTCCGGGGTAAGCCCGGAATGACAGTTTCGAAGAATCGGTGTAGAGAAATAATGAGAAAAAAGATAATCGTTATCGGCGGAGGATTTGCGGGCTTATCCGCAGCGACAACCCTGGCAAAAGAAGGATATGACGTCACGCTTCTTGAAAAAAATACAGAAGCCGGCGGTCGCGCGCGAAAGCTGACCATCGAAGGATTTACATTCGACATGGGCCCCAGCTGGTACTGGATGCCGGATGTTTTCGAAAACTATTTCTCACAATTCAATACTTCCGTAAAGGAGCAATATGATCTGCGCCGCCTGGATCCTTCCTATGCCGTTTTCTTCGGTAAGGAAGAAGTTATGCGGATCCCTGCAAACCTTACTGAATTTTACCGGCTGTTTGAAAAGTACGAGCCGGGAAGCTCGAAACAGCTTGAAAAATTTCTCCGGGATGCGAAATATAAATATGAAGTGAGCATGAGTGATTTTGTTCACAAGCCAAGCCTTTCACTTTTTGAATTTGTTGATCTCCGCATCCTGAATGCTGCATTAAAAATGGATCTGTTCAAATCCATCAGCTCCTATATTCACAAACACTTCAAAAACAAAAAACTTATCCAGCTGCTGGAGTTCCCCGTGCTTTTCCTCGGTGCAAAGCCGAATGAAACTCCGGCTCTGTACAGCATGATGAACTATGCCGATATCGTCCTCGGAACATGGTATCCCATGGGTGGCATGCACCGCATCGTTGAAGCCATGATCAACGTTGCAGAAAAGCAGGGCGTAAAGATCCTCTGCGGACAAACGGTCGAAAAGATCGAAAACCATAACGGAATTGCGACGGCTGTTATCGTCAATGGGAAAAAGCTGGAGGCAGATGCGGTGATCTCTGCAGCAGATTATCATCATACCGAACAAATGCTGCTGGAAGAAGATCAGCGCAACTATTCCCAATCCTACTGGAAGTCCAGGAAAATGGCTCCTTCTTGCCTGATGTATTACCTTGGGATCAACAAAAAGCTGGACGGACTGGAACATCATAATCTGTTCTTTGACACTCCCTTCGATCTTCATGCCGAGGAGATCTATGATCGTCCGCAATGGCCGTCACAGCCCCTCTTCTACTCCACCTGCGCATCAAAAACAGATCCTTCGGTGGCTCCGGAGGGAAAAGAAAATTTAGTACTTTTAATACCCATTGCTGTCGACATTGAAGACACTGAAGCCATTCGCGAAAAGTATTTCACGATCATGATGGACAGGCTGGAGCATTTGACGGGACAAAGCATCCGGGAACATGTGATCGTGAAAAAGAGCTACGCGATCAATGATTTCAGGAAGGACTATAACTCCTTTGGAGGGAACGCTTATGGATTAGCGAATACGCTGCGGCAGACCGCGATTCTGAAACCGAGGCTGAAGAATAAGAAGGTGCGCAATTTGTATTATGCCGGCCAGCTTACGGTCCCCGGACCGGGTGTTCCGCCCAGCATTATTTCCGGACAGGTTGCGGCAAAGCAGTTGATGAAAGAGCTGACCAGGTAACTAGGTGACTAGGTAACTAGGTAACTGGGTAACTAGGTGACAAGGTAACCGGATAACAAGTAATTGAAGATAATTAAAACAACGGACGCAAACACTTAAACACCCAAACACTCAGACACCCAAACACCCAAACACCCGATTACCTAAAATGAAAGATCTCTATAACGATGTAGCATACAAGTGCAGCCGGCTGGTAACCAACAGCTACTCCACTTCGTTTTCACTTGGCGTGAGCTTGCTGCACCGTGATTTTGTTTTCCCGATCCATGCGATCTATGGGTTTGTACGCTTTGCAGATGAGATCGTGGATACTTTCCACACAAGCAACAAAAAGGAGCTGCTCGGCCGTTTTATTAAGGACACACATGACGCGATCAGTGACGGGATCAGCCTGAATCCCATCCTGCATAGCTTTCAGGATACGGTGAATAAATACAATATCGAAAAGGAGCTCATCGATACATTCCTGAAAAGCATGGAAATGGATCTTGACAGGAACTCCCATAACCAGGGTTCTTATGAACAGTATATTCTCGGCTCTGCAGAAGTGGTCGGACTCATGTGCCTCCGGATCTTTGTAGAAGGTGATGAAAAGAAGTACCTGGAGCTGAAACACGACGCCATGAAATTAGGCTCTGCTTTCCAGAAGATCAATTTCCTCCGCGACCTGAAAGCCGATTATCACATCCTGGGAAGAGCGTATTTTCCGGGTTTTGATATCAAGAACTTCAATGCGGAGACAAAAAAAGAAATTGAAGCCGATATCCAGAAAGACTTCGATGCCGGACTGAGAGGTATTAAAAAGCTTCCGCGCAAAGCACGGCTCGGTGTTTATCTTGCCTACATCTACTACATGTCACTTTTCAAAAAGATCCGGAATACCAGTCCGGAAGAGGTCCTGAATGCACGCATCCGCATCTCGGATCCCCGGAAATATATGTTATTCATGGGATCCTATTTTCGCCATCGCTTAAACCTGATCCGATGAAAAAGTACCTGCTCTTTTTCCTGCTCGTCATTTCATTCAGGACTTTTTCACAAGACGGCACTTACGATTTTGCAAGAAAGAATTATTCAAAGGCGATCAAAGATTCCGCTCTTTGCTCAAACCTGGTGAAGCGCCTGAAAAATGCTCCTCCATCCGATGCAACCCTGAGCTGCTACCGGGGTGCAGCTACAGCCGCCATGGCAAATCACGTAAAAGACAAAAGCGAAAAGCTGAAGCTCTTTAAGGAAGGAAAAGGTCTGATCGAACAAGCGATCGCTGCGGACAAGGAAAATCCAGAGCTGAGGCTGCTTAGAATGAGCATCCAGGAAAATTGTCCAAAGATCCTTGGTTACAATAAGGAGATTGGAACCGACAGGGATTTTATCATTGCAAAACTTTCTTCCGTGAAGAGTCAGACTGCAAAAAAAATGATCGTCGATTATCTCATGCAGAGCCCTTCTATGACGGCTGAAGAAAAAAAGAAATTGAAATGACAAGGACGTATGCACAGCCGGCACAATCAAAACTGCTGTTCACCGTAATAGCGTTGCTGCTGCTTCATAGCGCAGGATTCCTCGGAATGCATTCCACGATGCATGAGTTCTTTGTAAAGCTGACTCCGGCAAATCTGATGATCAGCGCTTTCCTCCTGTTCCTGAATCACAAAGAATTTAATCGTTCCTTTTTTATTTTTTGCGTGGTGATCTTCTTTTCCGGTTTTTTTATTGAAGTGATCGGTGTAAAAACGGAAATGATCTTCGGTGATTATGTTTATCGTGATACACTTGGCTTCCGGATCCTGACCGTGCCGGTTATTATCGGGCTGAACTGGCTCATGCTCGTATACAGTGCAGGCGTGATCTGTGAACGCATCCCCGCCAACCCGATAGTAAAGAGTATCTGCGGAGCGCTCCTGATGGTTCTGCTCGACTATTTCATCGAGCCGGTTGCGCAGCGTTATAATTTCTGGGACTGGGATTCAAGCCATCCACCGGTTATAAATTACATTGGCTGGTTCATTGTCTCTTTCCTGATGCTGTTGTTCTTCTACCGGTCAGCATTCAGCAAACAAAATCCCGCGGCATTCGTTTTATACCTGGTGCAATTCGGATTTTTTCTATTATTTTACTTTTATCCATGAGCTTATTCATTTACACGATCGTTTTTTTAGTGACGCTGGCGGGCATGGAATTCGCTGCATGGTTCACCCATAAATACATCATGCATGGGATCCTATGGCGCTTGCACCGCGATCATCACACGGGAAGCAAACACCTGCTGGAGCATAATGACTGGTTCTCTCTGCTCTTTTCCATCCCGAGCTTTTTATTGATCTTTTTCGGCTTGAAATACGGATCCGCCGTCACAGCATCCGTTGGCTTCGGAATGGCCGCTTACGGTGCGCTTTATTTTTTAGTACATGATGTATTCATTCATCAGCGCATCAAGCTGTTCAGGAATGCGGAGAACAGCTACCTGAAAGCACTGAGGCGGGCACATCGCATGCATCACAAATACACGACACGCGAAAGAGGTGAATCTTTCGGGTTCCTGCTTGTTTCAAAAAAGTATTTCCGCGACAACGGGAACCTGTTCGACAAAACAAAAAGCTGATGCAGTTCACGTACCTGGCCGTTCTCGCATTTACACTCTCCTACCCGCTTTACAAAAGCTTCGAAGAAAAGATCAATTACGTAAGTAAGTGGAAATACCTTTGGCCGGCGATCTTTATCAGCGCAATCATTTTCATTGGCTGGGATATCTGGTTCACATCGATGGGGGTCTGGGGCTTTGACAAAGCGCATGTACTCGGCTTCTTCCTTGCAGGACTCCCGATAGAAGAATGGCTTTTTTTCTTCATTGTTCCGTTCTCCTGTGTATTCATTTATGAAGTGCTGAATTATTTTGTCAGAAAAGATGTCCTTGGAAAAGCTGCAAAATACATTTCCTTTCTCCTCGTTTTTTTACTGTTTCTTATCGGCGGACAGCACATCTATCGCTTCCACACGTCGATCACTTTTTTTTCACTTGGTTTTTTCCTGCTGCTCCATCAATTTGTTTTACGGACGCCTTACATGGGCCGGTATTACCTGTGCTGGGCAGTTTGCATGGTTCCGTTCTTACTGGTCAATGGAGTTTTGACCGCTGCACCTGTGATCTGTTATAACAATCTGCACATCCTGAACATTCGTATATATACCATTCCAGTGGAAGATGTATTCTATGGAATGCTCCAGATCCTGATGGTGATCACGTTTTACGAATATTTTAAAAAGAAAAGCAATGGCTAAAAAATACCTTTCCCTTTTGTTGCTCTGTTCGATGCTCACAACTTGCTTTGCGCAAAATCCTGCGTCTTCCGACCTGGTGGAATTCAATAAGTCGCGTAACAAGAAAACGTCAAAAGGGCTGAAGGTGCTTGGGGTATGGGCGATCGCAAACATCGGTACGAGTGCTTATTTCTACGGGAACACAAAAGGCGTTGACAAATCGTTCCATGAAATGAACATGATGTGGAACGGCGTAAATACCCTGATCGTTGCAGCCAGCTTACTTCCGAAAGAGAAGAACGACCTGAACCTCAGCAAAACACTTAACTGGCAAAGCAATACCGAAGCAACCTACATCGCCAGTGCAGCGCTGGATCTACTTTATTCCACTGCCGGCCTTTATCTCGCCGAACGCGGAAGACATGAGCAGCATGACCGCTTTACCGGCTACGGAAATTCGTTAACCTACAACGGAGCTTTTCTTTTTCTTTTTGATACCGGCATGTATGTTATCCATAAGCGGAACGGGAAAAAACTTTACCGCATGATGGATAAGGTTAGCGTTTCTGCCGGGCCTGCGGGACTCGGAATGCGGATGAGCTTCTGAGACCCGGTCTTTCGGTGGAAAAACTTCAAAATAAACAATGCGAAGCCGGAAGCGTCAATAAGGTACTATTCGCAGAATAGTTTTATCTTTATTGGAAATTAAGAGGTATTACATGAAGAACCTACTCCTTCCTTGCCTGTTAGTACTTGCATTGGCATCCTGCAAAAAGGATCCTACTCCTGATGAGCTGCCCACTTATGTGACCACTTATCGGGGATCCGGACTTGATGTGGACTGGGATCGCTCCAATCCGAACCGGATTGCCTACTCGATCAAAGAACCCGATTCCTATTACGATATTCATATCGCTGATCCCGACGGCAATCATGATTTCGGTCTTACTTCCGGCAGCCCGCTTCTTCCGAATAAACACATTGCTTGTCCATACTGGCATCCTTCCGGGCAATGGCTCATGATGGTGGTTGAAGAAGCGACACATCCCGGTTCATCAACCGATGCACTTCCCGGCTTCGGTGCTTATTGTGATATCTGGGTCATGAATATTACCGGCACAAAGGCATATAAGATCGTTGATTTGCCAAATGATTATGACCATGGCGTGATCGCTCCGAGATTTTCCCATGATGGAAAACAGATCGTTTGGACCGACCGGAAATTACAGCCAAGCCTGACAAACCCGCGCCAGCAGGCCGGTTACTGGACGATCAAGATTGCCGATTTCAAATTCAACCCGGCGGACAGCGTACCGGTCGTCAGCAACATCCGCACAATTGAACCTTATGCGGATTATTTTTATGAGTGCTACGGCTTTTCTCCTGATGACAGCCGCCTGATCTTCTGCAGTAATTGCAACAAGCCATCCTTCCTGGATGAACATATCTATACGATCGATACACTGGGCGGAAACCTGCAAAAGCTCACTGACAGGGATTACAACGAACATGGATTCTATACGCCCGACGGAAGCAAGATCTATTGGATGAGCAGCACAAACAACGGCAGCGGAGCTACCGACTGGTGGAGAATGAATACCGACGGGACCAACAAACAACGGATGACTTTCTTTAACGAAAAAAAAGGAGCTCAATATGCCGGTCATGCTGTTTGGTGCGGACTCGGATCATTTGATCCCGGCGGACACCGTTTTATCGGCGGGCGCCAGAAAAGCCTGATCACACAGGAAGGTGAGATCGTGATGGTAAATGTATTGCATTGAAATAATCTCTAAAAAATAGACCTATGAATAAATATCTCCTGATCCTTACCGCATTTTTTGTATTGGCTGCAAGCGCTTCACACGCACAGACAGCAGGGAAAGCAACTCCTAAGACAGCACCGGCAGCAAAAGCAGCACCCAAGCTTACAGATGCGGACAAAATGATGTGCGATAAGAACTGGCAGATCGTTTCAGTTGAAGAGTGGGCCGTAGTTACAAAACCTCCCGGAGAAAAAAATAAGAACGACATGATGAAGCTGACGACAGACATGAAGTATGACGTTGTGATGTTCGGCATCAGGCATACCGGCACCTGGAAAAAAACCGGGCAATATATTTATTTCACCGACGACGGCGGTGCTTTTAAATTCAACTTCAAAGTGCTGAGCGTCGACGCGACGAAAATGAAAGTGGACCATTACAGTGATGAAGACGGCCACTCGATCTTTGAGTATGAAGCGAAATAAAACAAATTACAAGCTGACAGACCTATCGGGTCAAGGTGAGATCAGGACATTATTGCTCCTGGTCTTTTCTTTTTTAAGCACCTGTCTTTTTGCCCAAATGAATTCCGATCTGCAGCTAAAGCTCAAGGGGAAATGGGCACTCGAAAGCATCTCCACTCCCGGCAAAGAATTCCGGAAAACAGATTCCCTTGCGGAAACCTTAAGCGGCCAGGAGGGAATTACGATCCCTGTTGGCCTGGAGATCAAAAACGACATTATCATCGGTACCAGGGCTCCGCATAATCATTCCCCGGAGGTCTTTTACATGCGTTATCGGTTACACGAAGTGAAAATTCCGGGAATGGCCGGGCCAAGCTATTTTGATTTTTCAGATTCCGGTCCCAATGAATTTTCAGAGCAATACCTTAACGGAACAATCAACTGGGACAACGACAGCACGTTTACGATCACCGAGCATTGGGGCGGCCCTGTTTATACATACAAGCGCTCCCCGAAAACCTGACATTACTTTATCAGTCCCGTTGTGATCTTCGCGCTCAGAAGGCACAACGGAATGCTTGGCCCCGGATGCACGCTTCCGCCGCAGAAATATAATCCTTCGATCTCCTTTGAGAAATTTGCATGTCGCAGAAAAGCAGCGAATTTATTATTGGAAGCATTTCCATAGATCGCTCCGAAAGCGCTGGAAGTGCGGCTTTCCACCAATCGCGGATCCAGTGTCATTTCCGTTGCAATGTATTTTTCAATATCCGTTTTCAAAACACGGTTGATCTTTGCGATCATATTTTTCCTTGCCTCCGCAACAAGCTGATCCCAATCCTGTCCGGAATTATTCGGAACATTGATCATAGTAAACCAGTTCTCACAACCGGGAGGAGCATCTTCTTTCGAATACTTCGATGTGATATTGATATAGATCGTCGGATCAGCGCTGATGTCTTTTGTCTCAAAAATATGTGCGAACTCTTTCGGATAATTTTCACTGAAGAGAATATTATGCAAGCCAAGCTCTTTGAATTCGCGGCTGATTCCCCAGTAAAAGATCACCGCAGAGCTGGATTTCGGCTGCCGGAGCGTTTTTTCAGGACGTGCTGCATCCGGCAATAGCTTTAGATAAGAATTGTACACATCCATGTTGCTGATCACCACGTCAAACACTTCAGTTCCTTTGTCTGTTTTAATTCCTTTTATTTTTTTATGCTCAGAAACGATCTCGCGGACCGGAGTTGAAAAACGAAAATCGATTCCGAGATCCTTCCCCAGCTGCACAAGCGAATCAGTGATCGCAACCATTCCGCCCTGTGGATAGTACGCACCTTCCATGATCTCAAGATGCGGAATCACATTCAATGTAGCCGGCGCCAGGTAAGGACTTGAACCGTTGTAAGTAGAATATCGATTAAAGATCTGAACCATTTTTTTGTCGCGGAATGCTTTTTCGTTCGCTTCATTCATGGTTTGAAAAGCACCGATCTTTCCGAAATTCAATAAGCCTTTCAGCACCTGTTTCGTGAACAGGTTCCGGAACTTGTGAAGCGAATTGTGAAGAAATACTTCGGCGGTGAGATGATAGACTTTTTCGGTGTGATCCAGATAACGCAGGATCTCGCTTTCGCTGTCTTTGACCTGCTGAGCCATTCCGGAAGCATATGCTTTTTTACCGTGACGGGAATCCAGTACTGTTCCATCTTCAAAAAAATAGCGGTAAACCGGATCGAGCTGCTTATAATTAAAATACCTGCGCGGATCTTTGCCCGAAAGAATGAAGAGCTCATCGACAAAATGGGGCATTGTAAAAACGGATGGTCCCATATCGAAACGATAACCATCCTTGCTTTCAGACGAAAGCTTGCCTCCCGGAAATGAATTCGCTTCAAAAACGGTCACTTCATATCCTTTATTTCTCATCCGGATAGCAGCAGCAATTCCTGAAATTCCGGCACCCACCACCGCACAACTTTTTGAATTATCCTTCCCTTTCATAATGGAAACAAAATTAGCCGAAAAATCCTTTACAATTCCATCTAAAACGCCCGACAAGCCAATGAACCAATGACCACTGAACCAATCAACTAATCCAAATAAATCTTTGGATATAAGCAAGAAAGGGCTATTTTTGCTCTCTTTTTAAGGGGAACTATTGATATCCATCAATTAACCCTTATAACTAGCTGATTATGATAGTAGTAGGAACAAAAGCCCTGACGGCGGACGATTTTCATAAAATACTTTACAACGGAGAAAAGGTCGCTCTCGACCCGGACGCTTTGAAAAAAGTGGAAGAAAGTCATGAGTTTCTGAAGGACTTTTCTAAAAATAAGCTCATTTACGGGATCAATACAGGCTTCGGTCCCATGGCACAATACAAGATCAGTGAAAAGGATCAGCTCGACCTTCAGTATAACCTGATCCGCAGTCATACTACCGGCGCGGGAAAACGGCTCTCGGACATCAATGTAAAATCGGCGATGATCTGCCGCCTGAGCTCATTGATGCAAGGCTATTCCGGGATCAATTCCGAAGTGGTGATCCTGCTTCGCGAACTGATCAACAACGACGTTTATCCGCTGATCTTCGAGCACGGCGGCGTAGGTGCCAGCGGAGATCTTGTACAGCTGGCTCACCTGGCATTTAACCTGATCGGGGAAGGTGAGGTCACTTACAAAGGAGCGCTTCGTCCGACTGCCGAAGTATATAAGGAACTTGGCTTAAAGCCGATCACTGTTCACCTGAGGGAAGGACTTGCATTGATCAACGGCACTTCCGTGATGACCGGTATTGCAATGGTGAACCTGCTGCATTCAAAGCAATTGCTTAACTGGAGCATCTCCGCATCCATGCTGATCATTGAAATGGTAGAGTCATACAGCGATCATTTTTCAAATGAATTGCACAGTGTGAAACCGCATCCCGGACAGCGGGCCATTGCTGCTGCGATGAACAAAGCAATGGCAAGCAGCCAGCTCATCCGCAAGCGCGAGGAACATTTATTCGATCACACGAAACATGCAAAGGTGGATGTGTTCAAGGACAAAGTGCAGGAGTATTACTCCATCCGCTGTGTTCCGCAGATCCTCGGACCGGTGCTCGAAACGATCCGCACGACGCAGCAGATCCTGGAAAACGAGGTCAACTCGGTAAATGATAACCCGATCATCGATAAAAAAAATAACAATATTTTTCATGGCGGAAATTTCCACGGTGATTATGTGGCGCTGGAAATGGATAAGCTGAAGATCGCACTGACGAAGATGTGCATGCTTTCCGAACGTCAGCTGAACTTCCTGATGAATGACAAGCTGAATGGAAAACTTCCTCCGTTCGTCAACCTCGGGAAACTGGGTCTGAATCTTGGAATGCAGGCGGCGCAATTTACGGCAACATCTACAACGGCAGAGAATCAGATGCTTTCGAACCCGATGTATATTCACAGCATCCCCAACAACAACGACAACCAGGACATTGTAAGCATGGGAACCAATGCGGCGAGCATTACCGGGAAAGTTGTGGAGAATTGCTACCAGGTATTGGCGATCGAAATGCTGAGCATTGTCCAGGCCATTGATGCACTGAAATTCGATGCAAAGCTTTCCACCGCTGGACAAGAAGCCTACAAGGCAATTCGCGGTATCGTTCCAAGATTTGAAGACGATTCGATCATGTATAAGAAGCTGGCAAAAGTAAAAGAGTATTTGCAAAACAACGATACATCGGTTATTCACTAGATAAAAGAGCTGATGCGCGAAATTTTTTTCCGCGTCATCAATGTTCCAAATAAATACAGTCGAAAAATGAAATACGCATTAGTAACAGGAGGATCAAGAGGTATCGGCCGCGCGATCTGTGTGCGCCTGGCGGAAGAAGGACATTACATCATCGTTAATTACACTTCGAAGCAGGATGAAGCGGAGAAAACACTGGCGATGGTAAAAGAAAAAGGTGCTGATGGAGAGATCATGAAATTTGATGTTTCTGACCAGGCACAGGTTGATGGTGTTCTTGGTGGCTGGATCGAAAAGAACCCGGATAAAACCATTGAGATCCTGGTGAACAATGCCGGGATCCGCAAAGATCAGCTCCTGATGTGGATGAGCAACGAAGAATGGAACTCCGTGCTGGGCATCAGCCTCGGCGGTTTTTACAACGTCACCCGACTGATCATCAAAGGAATGCTCGTAAAAAAATACGGCCGTGTGGTAAATGTGGTTTCCCTTTCCGGCTTAAGAGGATTGCCCGGACAAACGAACTATTCTGCGGCAAAAGCAGCGGTGATCGGTGCTACAAAAGCACTGTCGCAGGAAGTAGGACGCAGGGGCATTACCGCAAATTGTGTGGCTCCGGGCTTCATCAAAACGGATATGACCGAGGGCATCAATGAAAAGGATTTTAAACAATTGATCCCATTGGCGCGTTTTGGAACAGCGGTGGAGGTTGCCGATTCAGTGTGCTTTTTAGCCTCTGACAGAGCATCCTATATTACGGGACAGGTGCTTTCGGTAAACGGAGGTTTATACAGCTAGTACCGGTTTCAATCAACCACTTTGCGTTGATAATGAGTCGATTAGTGTTAGAAAATCGTCTGCACTGACGGATGGATACATTAAAAATTTTGATTATTTTTGGTTTCTTTTTAATAAAATATGAATAACAGAGTAGTAATCACCGGTTTAGGAATTTGGAGTTGCCTCGGAACCAGCCTCGACGAAGTTAAAAAATCGTTATTTGAAGGTAAATCCGGCATTGGGATCGATATGGAGCGCAAGCAATGGGGATACCGTTCCAGCCTGACCGGGATCGTAAAGAAACCGGAGCTGAAAGGAATTCTGGATCGTCGTGCGCGCGTCGGACTATCCGAGGAAGCGGAATACGCCTACATGGCCACCCTCGAAGCCATGAAGAATGCAAACATGGACATGAGCTGGGTAGAGAAGAATGAAGTCGGGATTTTATACGGAAACGACAGCTCAGCGAAAGCCGTAAGTGAAGCGATCGATACGATCCGCTTAAAAAAAGATACAACCTTACTCGGTTCAGGCTCTATTTTCCAGTCGATGAACTGTACCGTTACCATGAACCTTTCTACTATTTTCAAGCTGAAAGGAATTAATTTTACAATAAGTGCCGCCTGCGCCAGCGGCTCCCACTCTATCGGCTTAGGTTACCTGATGATCAAATGGGGATTGCAGAAACACATTATCTGCGGCGGTGCACAGGAAGTAAATCCATTTGCGTTCGGAAGCTTCGACGGCCTGAGCGCGTTTTCCATCCGTGAGAATGAACCTGCAAAAGCATCCCGTCCTTTCGACAAAGACCGCGATGGACTGATCCCCAGCGGCGGCGCAGCAACACTGATCCTCGAGGATTATGAAAGTGCCGTAAAGCGCGGCGCACCGATCCTTGCTGAGGTAGTGGGATACGGCTTCTCTTCAAACGGGGAGCATATTTCAAATTCCAACGTCGACGGACAGGTCCGCTCTTTGAAAATGGCCCTCGATGATGCAAAAATGAAAGCGGCGGACATCGATTATATCAATGCACATGCAACATCAACTCCGGGCGGTGATTATGCGGAAGCACAGGCGATCGATACTGTTTTCAGCGATACAAAACCGCTGGTGAGCTCAACGAAATCGATGACCGGACATGAATGCTGGATGGCCGGCGCCAGTGAGATCGTGTATTCGATGCTGATGATGCAGAATAACTTCGTTGCACCGAACATCAATTTTGAGAATCCGGACGAAGCTTCGGCAAAGCTTAATATTGCTGCAAAAACAACGGAAAAGAATATCGATGTATTTCTGTCGAACTCTTTTGGATTCGGCGGGACCAATTCATCGCTCATCATCAAAAAAATTAAATAGAACCAAAACCAAACTAAATAATAACGCTCTAAAAAACTTACCCAGTAATGACACAACAAGAAATAATCGAGAGAATCAATGCATTTTTAGTGGATGAATTTGAAGTGGATGCCGAGAAGATACAGCCGGATGCCAATCTGCGCGAAACGCTGGGGCTGGACAGCCTTGACTATGTTGACCTGGTCGTGATCATTGAAAGCAATTTCGGTTTCAAGGTGGTTGCTGAGGACTTCATCAATATCCATACATTCCAGAACTTCTACGACTATGTAAATCGTAAAGTATCTGAAAAGGCGACTGCTTAACTGTTCAATAGTTCATTGGTTCATTTGTAAACTGGTGACCGGGCAACATGGCTAAGTGGGAAGGAAAATCGAAGGGAACGGTACTTGGTCACAAGATCTTCGTTTTTATTCTAAATCGTTTAGGGCTAAAACTGGCGTACTTCGTACTAAGGTTTGTAGCCCTTTATTATTTCCTTTTCGCAAGGAAATCCAACAAAAGCAGCTTCTACTATTTTCACAACGTTTTAAAGTATAAGCGCTTCACTACTTATCTTAAGATCTACAAGAATTATTACATCTTTGGCCAGACCATTTTAGATAAAGTTGCGCTGCTCGCCGGTGTAAAAACCAAATTTACTATCAACCACGACGGCGGCACCAACCTCGATAAGATAGCTGAAATGGGCAAAGGCGGCATCCTCGTGAGCGCCCACATCGGGAATTGGGAAATTGCCGGACAGCTGCTCAACCGCCTCAATACAACTTTCAACATCCTGATGTACGAAAATGAGAGTAAAAATCTCAAGGAGTACATGGACGGTGTTCAGAAAAAAAAGAATGTGAATATCATCGCAATCAAAGACGGTGAAATGGGCCACCTGATCGAGTTGCATAATGCCTTCAGCAAAAATGAGCTGGTTGTTATGCATGGTGACCGCTTCCGCGATGGCGTACAAACACTGGAAGCAAATTTCCTGGGTAAGAAAGCAAAATTTCCTGCGGGACCTTTTATAATGGCTGCAAAATTCGGTGTTCCGCTTTCTGTAGTGTTTGCGGTAAAAGAGACCAGCATGCACTATCATTTTTTCGCATCGGATCCCATCCAGGTGAAACGCGCGCGCGATTCGAAACAAACGGAAGCTGCCGTTCAGGAATTATTCCATCGCTACATTGAAGAAGTTGAAAAAATGGTCTATCGCTATCCGGAACAATGGTTCAACTACTATGCGTTCTGGAAAGAGCAGGAGTAAGCGGAATTTAGTATATTTGTATACATCCCCTACCCGATTTTCTTTTCATGAGATCAGAAATCACTCTCTCGCTGTTCTGTTTATTCATTCCGGCATTTGTTTTTTCCCAGCTGAGTATTGACTGGGCCTCCAATTTTGGCGGCGATCATAACGGCAGGGGACTCAGCATCAAATCCGATGATGCGGGAAATATATATACATCCGGATATTTTGAAGGCACTTTCGATTTCGATCCCGGACCAGGCACCTACAATATGGTTTCCCACGGAAGCTACGATGCCTTCATTACCAAACAAAGTCCGACCGGTGCGCTGATCTGGGTAAAAACACTTGGAGGGTTGTATGAGGATGTGCCGTTATCGATGGATGTCGACGAAGCCGGGAACATATTTGTAACAGGATTTTATTCGGATACTGTCGATTTTGATCCGGGTCCTGGAATTACACAACTATGCTCCGGAGGCTGGTCGCACCAGGAGGTGTTTGTCTGCAAATTTACAAACGCCGGACACCTGTTTTGGGCCAAAACGTTTGAAAGTCCCGGCGGAACTAATCACGGTGTTTGTCTGAAAATTGACTCATCAGATAATATTTATCTGACAGGTTCCTACGCAGGAACAACAAACCTCGAACCTTCAACTCCTGGTTTCGATGTGAGCGGCGGAACAATTTTTATCTGCAAGATCGACTCAACCGGTATGACACAGTGGGTAAAAACCTTCGAAGGACTCGGAAGCGGCTCCACCACTCCCTATTCGCTTACGCTTGATCCCGATGGAAATGTATATACTACCGGGACCCTGAGCGGAACTATTGATTTTGATCCCGGACCCGGTACGGCAAATGAGAGTTCTGGCGCAGTTTATTTTGATATATACGTCAGCAAGCTCGATAATAACGGAAACTTTAAATGGGTAAAAAAATTTGATAATACCGATCAGGCGTTCCCATACTCGATCGCTGCAGATGGCAATGGAAGTGTTGTTACTGCAGGGGTCTTCGTTGGTGATATTGATCTGGATCCGGGTCCCCTTGGTGATCATCACACAGGGACTTCAGGCAGCGCACAGAATTTCTTTCTCAGTAAATTGGATCTGAACGGAAATTTCCAGTGGGGAAAGGGGATCTCCAGCAGTATCGGAGACCTTATCGGTCAGGCGGTAGTGATCGACTCTGCTTACAACATTTACGCAACGGGAAGTATCTGGGGAAGCGCAGATTTTGATACCGGACCAGGAACAGACATGTGTACATCGTCGGGAGATTTTGATGTATTTGTTTCCAAGTTTGATGGCTGGGGCAACTTTCAATGGGTAAGAGCGATCGGAGACCCCGGACCGAAAAGAAGCATGGCCGGTAATATGTCCGTTAAAAACGGAAAACTCTACCTCACAGGTTATTTTAACAATGACTGTGACTTTGATACAGACACAACCACTTATCTTCTGACCTCATCGTTAGGAACGTACGACATTTTTTCCGCCCAGTATGACTGTCCCGTAATTACCGGAACGACGTTAGCTAATAACAATTTGAGCGCTTTGATTGTTCCGAATCCTTCTGACGGTTATTTCTCGCTCAAATTGAAAACCTTATCATCCGGAGATTTCAATCTGAGCATATACTCAATAGAAGGAAAACTGTTGGAACAGTTCAAAGCTGAATTCAGAAATGAAAACTCTCCGGCTTTTGACGTTTCCGGATTATGCAATGGAGTTTATTTTGTAGTAATCGATGCAGACAGATCGAAAGCATTAAAGCTGGTGATCAGCAGGTAATCCCGTGATCACTGCACTTTGATCGCACCCTGCTCGGAAGAACTCCCGGAGTGGTAGCTGCAGTAAAAATAATACACACCCGGTGTAGTAAAAGTGTATTTGTAAGTGTCCCCGCTTTTTATTCTTCCGCTGTCGAAATTTCCGGTTGAAGTTGCTGAGTGATTCGAATTATCCTTATTAATGAAGCTTACTGTCGTACCCGCCGTAACAGTCAGCTGAATAGGATTAAACGCCTTGTACTCCAGCCAGACCTCGTTTGGTCCCGGGTTTCCCTTAGGCTCTTTGGTACAGCCGCCGGCACATAGGATAGCGAAGGAAAAGAAAAGCAGCGTTAAGGCTCTCATGTGATCACAAAGATAAACAGATTTTTTTACAGTTTGAATTTCAGCAGCCATTCCATCGCTGCCGCTTCATTATAGAAGACCTTCACGGGAAAATGAGGCTTATTGAACTTCATAAAGAAGTTTGCAGTAAGGCTCAGCCCCAGGTTATTCACGAGCACCGCATTCGCGACAAGCAGAGGAGCTTCTTTGGGGTTTGCTGCAATTTTTCTTGCTTCTGAAGTGATCACCACATTCACTCTTGCATCCGAAAGTAACAGATATGGCTTGCTATCCGCCAGCTTTTCAGCAGCTTTGATGAGTTGCCGGATCTCTTTTACTTCCAATTCGGCATCTTCTTTAAAATGGAGTATCACAACGGACTGCGAATAAGTAACATCGCAATAAGGGAAGTTTATCAGGGACATTGGGAGTTTTCATTAAAGAACGGAATTTATTTCCTGGAAAACAAAAAAGGCTGTTCAGCGAGCTTCTTTGCCTGCCAGCCGAAAACGAGGAACTTCAATCGGCAGGCTGCGTAAACCCGGGTAGTTAAACTTAAAATATTTCGAAATATGAAAAGGCTCATTTTTATTTCTGTTATGGCGGTAGTCGCTGTGCAGATCGCAAAACGATATAACATCAAGTCCCTGGATGATCTTAAAGAACTTATTCTTCCTAAACTGGAAGACTTAAAAAATATGATCATGCCGGGAGTTAAAACAGCATAACAAAGATCCCACAGTCGGAGCAGCGGCTGTGGGATTCTTATACCCTGTTGTGGATTCACACATGTTTTAGTATATTCGTCTGCTAACACGGACTCCCATGCAAGAACAATACGATGTGATCATAGCAGGCGGCGGCCTTGCCGGCCTCACGCTTTCGATCCAGCTAAAACAGGCGAATCCGGACATTTCCATCCTGGTAATGGAATACAGGGATACCATCGCTCCTGTAGCTGCACACAAAGTAGGAGAATCAACTGTTGAGCTTGCCACGCATTATTTCCGTGAAGTGCTTGGGCTGAAAGAATACCTCGAAGAATTCGAGCTCCCAAAACATGGGCTCCGTTTTTTTTTCAAAACAAATAATAAAGGAGAGATCTCCAACCGTGTCGAGCTGGGACCGCGCCTGAAGCTCCCCACTCCCAGCCACCAGCTGGATCGCGGAACGTTTGAGAACTACCTGGAAAAGCATACGCGTGAGCTCGGAACGGAATTCATGCTCAGTGCAAGAGTAAAGGATGTGGAGCTCTCAACGGAAGGACATACCGTCATTTTCAATCACGAAGAAACCGAAAAAAGACTGAAGGCCCGCTGGGTAGTGGATGCAACAAGCCGCTTCAGCCTGCTCAAGCGCAAGCTCAAATTCGAAAAGGAAGCGCCGCACAATGTGAATGCAGTATGGTATCGTGTAAAAGGTGTTGTTGATATCGATGATTGGAGTGAAAATATGGAATGGAAAAATTTCCTCGCGCCACGCCTTCGTTACCTGAGTACCGTGCATTTTATGGACAAAGGTTACTGGCTTTGGGTGATACCGCTGGGATCAAAGAATACAAGTATTGGAATTGTTGCGGATGAAGACATTCACCCGTTCAACACGATCAACACTTATGAAAAAGCAGTGGAATGGATAAAGAAAAATGAGCCTTTGGCATCAAAATTTGTTTGTCCACCTAAAGAAGAGCTCATGGATTTTCGCATCCTGAAACATTTTGCACATAACAGCGGCAGGATGTATTCTAAGGATCGGTGGGCATGCACAGGAGAAGCCGGTGCATTCCTGGATCCTTTCTATTCACCGGGAAGCGATTTTATTTCTATGAACAATACCTGGCTAAGCGATCTCATACTCCGGGACAAAGCCGGTGAAGACATTGCATTAAGAACAGAGGTGTATGAAAAAATGCACCTTTCCTGGTTCGAAAGCTGGCTCCCGCTTTACCAGGATAAATACAAGCTCATGGGAAACACCCAGATCATGGTCATCAAGATCTTCTGGGATTGGGCCATATACTGGTCGGTTCCATGTGTGCTGTTCACCAATAAAGGCTATACAGATCTTAAACTATTAAAGGATCTCTTTGTTACTCAGGGAGGCATTGGTATGAAGTTTCAGCAGCTGAATAAAATTATGCAGGATCTTTTCCTCGAATGGCTGCCGCATGAACACGCCGTTTTTTCCGATCGTTACATCGATCCGTTCGACCTGATGTATATGAGAGAGTTTCAGCAGGGAATCGAGAAACAACATGGCGGAACAAAACCATTGTATGAAAAAATGAAATCGAATATGAATATGATCGAGCGGATCGCAGCGGAGATCTTCCGTCATATCAGTCACCAGGTAAAAGGTACACCGCTTGATATGAAAGTAGATCCTTACACTATAAGTCTTTCAAAAAAAGTGGATACAACAGGAGAGCTCGCACTGGGTGTTGATGAATCGATCAAAAAAGATGTGGACGCAATGTGGTTCTATAAATGAAGGTTGAGAAATGAGCACAGAGAACATATTGGCGAAACTTGAAAAGGCAAAAGCTGTTTACGAAAGCTTTAGCCAACTTGCCACAGAACGGGAGGAACTGAAAGTTGTTCTTGCGAACCTGGAAAATACAAATCCGGAATTTCGTTCGATCGCCTATGAAGCAGTTGCGATGGCAATTGCCCTGAAGGATCTGAACAAGGACAATCAGCTGTACAATTGGCGCCTGTTCATGGAAGGTCCGGCCATCCTGCACATTCAGCAGGTTCATGTGGGACTGGGCTGGGCGCTGGCAAAACTAAATATTTCACCCGATACACTCACTTCCATCGAATACCTTATGCGCCCCCGGGTATTTGATGGTTATGGATATTATGAAGGATTGTTCCGGAGCCGGACTGCCGTTAAAGGAAAAAAACTGCCGGCAGGACTGACAGATATGACACGCGTTTGGTACGACCAGGGCCTCGGACGAAGCATCTGGTTCCTGTCATCCGGAGAACCTGCAAAAGCCAAAGAGATCATCTCCGGTTTCGACGTGGAACGCAGACCCGCACTCTGGAAAGGGATCGGACATGCTGCGGGCTATATCGGGGGCTGCGATCATGAAACGCTGCATGAATTGGCTTCCGCCGCCGGCAACAACATTACACAGCTCGGCATCGGCGCTGCAATGGCTGCAAGAGGAAGGGTACACGCCAATTTTGTTACTCCGGATACGGAGCTTGCCTGTCAAACCTGGTGGGGCCTGTCGGCTAAAGAGCTCGCCTCATTAAGCGAAGAGCTGCTTCCGCTTACTATTGCAGAAAATATTTACGACATTTGGCAAAAATCACTGGAAAAAAAATTCATTGATAAACAATTGGTAAAGCGTTGAAAAAAGAAGAACTTCCACAGGATAAATCTGCCCTTGCATCGATGACACGCGAATTAATGTATGTCAAGGATAAAGAAGGAAAATACACCACCGATCTGAGTACAGGCTGGGATGTAAAAAAAAACGCATTGGACAATGCCTGGGATGATATCAAAGAACGGATCGAAGAAGCCCGTGCTGCGGTTAAGAACGGAGAAAAGAGCCCGATCGCTTATTTCATGGAGCTCCGGATTATGGATTTTCCTGTGTTGTCAGGTTATACCGGGTTCTGGGCCTTTACGATCAAACGTCACATGAAGCCTGGTGTATTTAAAGGACTAAGTGATAAGAAACTCGCTGTCTACGCAAAAGCATTTGAGATCAGCGTGGAGGAACTGAAAAATTTCAAAGGCTGAAGAGGCATTGCGGCCGCTTTAGCGGTGGCACAGGAAGGAACGACTGAAACCTCGTCCGGGATTCTGAATGAACCAGATATTTGCAAACGTCATTGCGAGGAAGGAACGACCGAAGCAATCTCGCTCTAAAAAATCAATATTAACCGCAGAGGGAACGGAGCTAAATACAGAGAGCCGCTGAGGTTCTAATAAGAAATACTAAGTGCTGCTGAGTGAACTTAGTGGTAAAAAGTGAAAAGAAAAAAGAAAATTGGAAAAGAAATTCAACCATATTCAAAGTGCCCATTGTGAAAATGGAGTTGCAACCAGTTTATTAAGATATCATGGCTTGCAATTCATGACCGAGCCGCTCGCTTTCGGAATGGGCTCCGGAATTTTTTATCTGCACATTCCGTTTCTGACGATCAGCAACGGCCCTGCGATCACCTACCGGAGTATGCCGGGATGGATCTTCAGCCGGACCTGCAAATCGCTGGGTGTAAAAGTTCACCGGCAAAAATTCAGTAACGAAGCATCCGCACAAAAATATCTTGACGAAAAAATCAAGAGTGGTGAGCCCGTCGGCTGCCAGGTTGGAGTTTTCAACCTCCCTTATTTTCCGCCGGAATATCGTTTCCATTTTAATGCTCATAACCTGATCGTATACGGAAAGGAAAATGGCAATTACCTGATCAGTGATCCGGTGATGGAAACAGTAACACATCTTTCAGAAGCCGACATGCTCAAAGTGCGTTTCGCAAAAGGACCGCTGGCTCCGAAAGGACATGTTTATTTTCCGGAGAATATAGGAACAGTAACGGATGACATGATCCGAAAAGGAATTATCAAAGGCATCAAACGCAGCGCAAAGGAAATGCTCCATATTCCCGGAAATATTGGCGGAGTAAAAGGCATCCGGTATACGTCGAAAAAGATCCGGATCTGGAGAGATAAGCTTGGTCCGCGTAAAGCAGGACTGTACCTGGGGCAGATCGTTCGGATGCAGGAAGAGATCGGGACAGGCGGCGGCGGATTCCGGTTCCTGTTTGCGGCATTTCTTGAAGAAGCGCATGCATATATCAAAAATGATGAGCTATTAAAGATCTCTGAAGAATTTACAAAAGCCGGTGACCTTTGGCGCGCCAGCGCTGTGAATATGGGACGCATCTACAAAGGAAGACTCAATGAGCAAAAAGATTTCGAAGAAAGTGCAGACCTTCTTTTGCAGATCGCCGAGATCGAGAAGAATGCTTTCCAGCGATTGAAGGTATTGAAGCTTGATTGAAGGAATGAGAGTTGGTAATGGAGAAAGAAGAATTTTACCACTCTCGCCTATGCGTAGCCGCTTCGGCAGAGCAAGGAAGGCATTAGGTCATATAGAAACACCAGGAAGATTTAAATATTATTTCGACGTCCCGCAAATAATAAAGGCGGCCGCAAATGCGGACCGCCTCTCACCCCAAAGATTGAGTGTTAAAGTGTTTGAGTGTTATGGTGTTTAAGTGTTATGGTGTTTAAGTGTTTTTATTGCTAGCCTTTATTCAGTCGCATCACCTTAACACCAAATCACTTCATCACCTCATTTCCCTTTCTCGTTGCTTGTGGCCTCATCAAACTCCAGGTTCAGCGTTTCATTTTTTAATTTTTCCGGAGTAGCCTCTGTAAATGTCTCATGCCACTTGATCATCATCTCCACTTTCTGCATGTCCATTGCTTTTCCACCTGTCATGCGGTCCCAGTTTCCGGCGATACTTTCTTTGTCGCCTTTCATCATGATGATCGGGCCGGTCTTTGCGAGTAAGCCTGTTGGCTTCACCGATGCGTACTCATTTCCATCTGGCATTTTCACAGCCATCTTAGAAGGGTCAACGATCGCGATCTTATCGCCGGTGTAAGAACAATCAAATTTTGCTTCGCATTTTCCGGATTCTTTTGTCAGCTTAGTCATTGAACAAGCAAAGTTTCCCGCTTTAACATCGTTAGTGGAAACCGGAAGGCGAAAGTCAGCCATCTCGGTTACTTTTCCGCTTGTTGATACTCTGTAAAGGCCGCCGACTTCAAACGTATAATTCTTCACGCTGTTGTAACCTGCTCCGCTAAGATCAAAGGTAAATGTGTTAAAATCATTCGGGCTGATGATCTTTGCTTTTTCGTGTGGCTTCATTTCTTTTCCACCGATGATGAATTTACATTCTTCCGGTTTGAACATAATAAAGTCGTTGGTTTTGTTCGTCACCTTCAATTTGAATTTGGTAACCTGGTCCGTAGAAACGGCATTGTCCACGCTCAATGTCACTTCATTTGTTTCAAGGACGGTGTTCTTGTAGTAAAGCTTTGCATACTTTACGTCTTTTTGTGCTGATGCAGTGCATACCGCAGCAACTGCTATCATAGCGAATACTGTGTTTTTCATTTTGCTTTGTTTTGGTTTGTGGGTGATTTGCAATTCTGAAACCAAAAGTAGCTTTGTTTCGGAAAGCACAAGGAGTTAATCGGGTAAAAAGAGCAAAGCGGAGAAGTTGTTTCAGGAACAGAGCTTATGGGTGCCTTTGTTCATAGGCTCTTGAGCTTTGAAGTTATGAACTCATAAAAAGGTGACTAGGTGATTAAGTGTTTGGGTGATTAAGGAGAAAGGGGAAAAGTGAAAAGAAAAAAGGAATGGGCTCCACTCCACTTAAGTCAAAGTGTTTATTAGTGCCCTTAGTGCCTTAGTGGTAAAAAATTATTAAATTTGGTAGACAAACTATGAAAAAGCTCGTTATCCTATTCAGCCTCTTCTGCTCTTTAAGCCTCTTCGCCCAGAGCGTAAAATACAAGAAGATCTTTTATAAAGATCAAAGCATAGAGAATATGGACGTGGCTATCACTGTTACCGATGCTGTTGCCGTTCCGGGCGGATTGAAGTTCCGGCTGACAATCACCAACAAAAGCACCGATTATATCCTTTTTAAACCGACTGAATGTGAGTTCCAGACAAAAGGTGCCAGTTTGAAGCCGGCTGAAAAGCCTTTTATGATCAAACCGAAAGATAAGGATGCAATTGTACTGGACATGAAAACAGCGCAGAATATGCTTCCTGATGATTTTCATTTTGTGATGGGCGGGATCTACAGAGTAAGCTTAAATGGTACTGTGGTCAATTCACAGGACTTTGTGCTTCCGGCCACTGCCAATGACTTTAAAGCCGGAGATTTTTCATTTACGCTGGACAAAACAAAAAAAGAAACCGCTTCTTCCTGGGCAAAGTTTAAAGTTGTATACAATGGAAATCACATCGGGATCATCCAGCCTGCGAAGATCTCTATGCGAATGCCGGATGGAAAAGAATACGCAAGTTATAACCGCGATAAACCGATCTTTCTCGAAAAAGACAAGACCGATGATTTTACGCCGGGATGGAAAGACGTTCCGATTGCTTCCGGTGATATGCAGCTGGTTCAAATGAATATTGAATTTCATGATGCCTTCCGGGAAACCGTTCCTGTTCAGATTCCGGCACTGGAGCTTGTTGTGCAGTTCGACAAAGAAGCCAGCGACGCAAAGGGAAAATAATTTCTTAAAGAGGCACCGGAATACAGAGCCGCCAGTAGGTCAGGATCACTTTGATCTGGTGTTCCATTTGATAAAGATCAACCGGCTTCCGGAATACACCCTGTACCGTCATTTCATAAGCTTCATCAACTGCCGAGCTGGTCGCAGAACCGGTATGGAAAACAAAAGGAATTGATTTCTTCTTCAGGACCGGATCCGCGCAAATTCGCCGCCGCAGCTCCATTCCATCCATTACCGGCATGTCCATATCGCAAAAAATAAGAAAAGGAACTTCGCTGGATAAAACCAGGTAATCCAGCGCTTCTTTTCCATTTAAAAATGATATCACCGGATTCCGGACTTCCAGGTGTTCCATGGCCGCTTTCATGAGCAAATGCTCCTCCGCTTTATCGTCAATAATGAGAATCGGTCCTTGCAATGACATGACTATGAGTTTGATTCATCGTTTTTCTAAAATCTCATGCCCCACAGCGGCTTCCCGGCATTTCATTTTTTGTTACTTTTGACCACATGAAAAAGATCCTGGTCGTTTATTACACGCAAACCGGTCAGCTTGAAAAAGCCATCCGCTCTACATTAGCTCCGCTGGAAAATAACGCTGAGATCACTTATGCGCACATCAGGCCCAAAAAATCATATCCCTATCCGTGGTCCTACATGGAATTTTTTGATATTTTTCCGGAAACGGTTCATGGCATTCCGGCCGAACTGGAACCGCTGCCTTTCAATCCAGATGAACATTACGATCTGGTGGTCATCGGTTATCAACCCTGGTTTCTTTCCGTTTGTGTTCCGGTCAATTCTTTCTTGCAAACACCCGAAGCAAAACGATTGCTGAAAGGAAAGCCTGTTGTCACAATTCTTGCCTGCAGGAATATGTGGCTGAACGGACAGGAAAAAATGAAAAAACAGCTGCTCGGACTGGAAGCGAAGCTGGTTGGGAACATTACTTACGTGGATAAAGCAGCAAACCTCGTCAGCCTGGTTACTGTGCTCGCATTTGTCCTTGCCGGGAAAAAAGAAAAATTCATGGGCATCTTTCCTAAATACGGTGTTTCAGATAAAGACCTTTTAGAACAAGCTCCGACCTTTGGCGAAAGTATTAAGTCGCATTTGAATACCGGAAATTATGAAACACTCCAGGCGGAACTCGTTTCAAAAGGCGCAGTAAATATCAAGCGCAGCCTGATGCTGATGGAGGGCCGCGGAAAAATGCTGTTCCCGATCTATGCTGATTATATTTCCAGGAAAGGAACTGCGGGAAGCGCCGACAGGAGAACACGCGTTCGCATTTTCGGGATCGTACTTCCCACAGCCATCCTGATCCTCTCCCCGATCATCACTATTGTTTCCAGGTTGGCACCTGTTCTTGCTCCGGCAAAAATGAAACGTGAAGTCGATTATTATTCTCAGAATACACTGCGCTGATACGGCATTTGCAGGTAATTCGTAAATCCGGGCAAAATAATGCCCTGATCCGGTTGCCAATTCGCAAATTCTGCTATTTTTGCGTCAATAGGATTTCCTGAACAAAAAAACCAATTTTTTGTTCAAGGTGCAAAACTAAACCGAAGACTACCTTTGACGCTTTATGGAGAGAAATGTTTACATTAACCGGATCGCCAAATTTTTACCTGGCAAACCAGTTAGTAATGATGAGATGGAAGATTACCTGGGGGTGGTGGACGGCCGGAAGTCTCGCGCTAAAGCAGTGATCCTCAGGAACAACCGAATTACCAACCGGTATTATTCGCGCGACAAGCAGGGCAATAGCACTCATTCCAATGCCGAGCTCACCGCTGAAGCCATCAGGGCACTTTGCACCGGTGGATTTAAGCTGGAAGACATTGAACTGCTTTGCAGCGGCACTACTTCTCCCGATCAGATCCTCCCGGCACATGGTGTTATGGTGCATGGCCTCCTGAAATCCAGACCGATTGAAACGATCAGCTTCAGCGGATCCTGCTGCTCGGGAATGAACGCGCTGAAATACGCATATATGTCGGTACTCACCGGCAACTCAAACAATGCTGTAACGACAGGTTCCGAAAAACTTTCCACCTGGATGTCGGGACAATATTTTGAAGAAGAAGCATTGAAGCTAAAGCAGGTTGAGGAAAACCCGATCATCGGCTTTGAAAAAGAATTTCTCCGCTGGATGCTTTCCGATGGAGCAGCTGCAACACTGATCAGCAACAAACCAAATGCGGACGGACTTTCGTTAAAGATCGAATGGATCGAGATCTGCTCGTTCGCAAACGAGGTGGAAGCCTGTATGTATGTCGGTTCCGACAAAGACGCGGAAGGAAATCTTCATGGCTGGTCGGAATACACTCCGAAAGAATGGCTGGAAAAATCCATTTTTGCAATGAAGCAGGATGCCCGTTTGCTCGATAAATACATCGCGCAGCTTGGAACTAAAAAATACGTTGAGCTTTTCAAAAAACATAACGTCGATCCGCAGAGCATTGATTGGTTCCTTCCGCATATTTCTTCGGAATATTTCCGCTCCAAAGTGGATGATGAAATGAAAAAATACGGAGTGGAGCTTCCGCAGGAAAGATGGTTTGTAAATCTTACTTCCGTAGGGAACATTGGTGCCGCTTCCATTTTCATTGCGATGGAAGAGCTGATGGCATCCGGCAAGCTTAAAAAAGGACAAAAGATTGCGATCACCGTTCCTGAAAGTGCGCGTTTCTCATACGCTAACGCATTGTTCACCGTAGTATAATGAATGGAACGCCGATCCTACAGGGAGCAGCGGTTTCCGCATTGATCCCTCAGAAGCCGCCGATGGAAATGGTCGACAAGCTCTGGTCGAACGATGACACGACCACTGTTTCCGGTTTCCATATCGAGGCGGATAACGTTTTCTGCGAAAATGGATTTTTTACTGAACCCGGCTTAACGGAGAACATTGCACAGACTGCTGCCCTCCGCCTCGGTTATATGATCGCGGAGATGCGCAAAAATGGTGAAACTGGTCCGCCGCCCCTGGGCTACATCGGCGCGGTTAAAAATCTCCTGATCCACCGGCTTCCGCCTTCGGGCTCGGAACTTCTTACCGAAGTTGTCGTACAAGCAAACGTGTTTGAGGTCACGCTCATTACGGCAAAAAGTACCTTCAATGGCACACTTGCCGCGGAGTGCGAGATGAAGATCTTTATCAAAAAGGATTAATCCACCCCATTATGGTAACGCAGGCCATCGAGGTACAAAACCTCATAAAGATCTACAAAGGCGCACATTCGCCAGCTGTGAATAATGTTACTTTTAATATTGAATCCGGTTCTATCTTCGGATTGCTCGGACCCAACGGCGCGGGAAAAACAACTACTATTTCTATTCTTTGCGGATTGAGAAGAGCCAGCGCCGGAAAAGTCAGCGTATTCGGGCTTGAGCTTAAGAAGCAGCGTGAAAAAGCGAAGCAGCTGATCGGCGTTGTACCGCAGGAAATTGCACTTTATCCTTCTCTCACGGCATACGAGAATCTCCAATACATCGGTAACATGTATGGCTTGCGGGGCGAATCGCTAAAGAAAAAGATCCGAACCCACCTCGAGATCGTTGGTTTGCTGGACCAGGAGAAGAATTTTGTCGAGAATTTTTCCGGCGGAATGAAACGCAGGATCAACCTCCTTGCAGGAATTCTTCATGAACCCAAGCTCTTATTTCTCGATGAACCGACTGTCGGCGTGGATGTGCAGTCGCGTAATGTGATCACAGAGCTCTTACGCGATCTCAATAAAAAAGGCTGTACGATCATTTATACTTCGCATTTAATGGAAGAAGCCCAGAGCCTGTGCACAGATATCGTGGTGATCGATAACGGGACCGTGATCGCACAGGGAAAACCCAAAGCAATGATCAAGGAATATGGAGTGGAAAATTTAGAGCAGCTGTTTTTACAATTAACAGGAAAGAAATTAAGAGATTAAGATAGTACTATAACACCGTAACACCAGGGCACACTAACACGCTTCAATGCTTCGACTCTACGCCACTATAAAAAAGGAATTTCTTATCCTGCTCCGCGATAAGGGCGGACTGGCGGTTATGTTCCTGATGCCGATGGTCATGATCACGTTGATGGCATTCATCCAGGACGGGCCGTTCAGAGATTACCAGGAAATGAAAATCTCATTGCTGTATGTCAATAACGACAATGATTCCCTGGGTGCTGCAATCGAAAGAGGCTTAAAGAATTCGAAAATATTCGAGATCACGAATGCGGCATTCAGCGGAGAAGAAGTTAAGCAGAAGATCAAGAGCGATGAATTTAAGATCGGCATCATCGTTCCGGAACATTCCACAAGATCACTGAATGCAAAGGTCGACCGGTTTGTATCGAAGAAGCTCGCGGAAGCCGGATTCCCTGATTCTACTGATGTTACTACACCGGTTGAAGGCGCCGAATTACAGATCCTCTTTGCTCCCGATACCAAGAAATCATTTAAGACATCGATCATCGGATCCATCCGGCAAGCTACATCACGCTTCGAGACACAGGCGCTGCTGGATCTTTTCAAGAAGGAAATGACAAAAGGCGGTTCGGAAGTAAAAGAAAATGAGCCCCTGGATACGTTCATCGAGCTGAAGGAGATCAATACCGTAGAAACGCAGCAGGAAGCATTGCAGCTGAATTCCGTACAGCATAACGTTCCGGCATGGACCGTTTTCGGAATGTTCTTTATCGTCATTTCCATGTCTGGAAGCATCATCAAAGAGCGCGATGACGGCAGCCTCACGCGTGTGCGCTCCATGCCGGGCTCGTTCCTGGTGGTGCTCGCAGGCAAGATCAGCTCGTATCTTATTGTTTGCCTGATCCAGTGCGTGCTAATGATCTCGGTCGGACTTTTTATTTTGCCGCACATGGGACTGCCTACGCTCGTGATTGGTCACAATGTACCGGCTATCCTGGTAATGGCGGTTTCCACCGGACTTGCGGCTACCGGTTATGGAATCCTGATCGGGACGATCTTCAAAACACATCAGCAAAGTTCCACCTTCGGAGCAGTATCTGTTGTGATCATGGCCGCGCTCGGCGGCATCTGGGTTCCCGTTTTTGTGATGCCCGAATCCATCCGTTTCGTCGCAGAATACTCGCCGCTTTATTGGGGCCTGAGCGGATTTCACAAATTATTCCTTTCCGGCGGCGGTGTGCGTGATGTTCTTCCGTATGCCGTCAAGCTGATCGGCTTTTGCATTGGAAGTCTTGTCCTGGCGAATTTTATCGACCGGAACAAAAGACACTGATCTCAATACTACAATTGTTCTGCTAAACAGCAGACAGTCAATCTCCGAAAAAGTAAGTGCAGGGTGCTGCCATTTCCAAAATTATCCAATTCTCAAATTACCACATTGTCAAATTGAATTGCTGGCGTTTTTTTGGTAAATTAGCGCCTCTTAAACTCCCGATGGAAACCTTGCTCCATAAGAAAAAGCCGGCTGTCCGGCAGCTCGTCAATACAACTAAGGTCCCCGTTCGCTTCAGCGAAGTGGATGCGCTTGGAATTGTATGGCATGGACACTACCTGAAGTTCTTTGAAGACGGACGGGAAGCATTTGGAAGAGAACATGAGCTTGGTTATCTTGATTTCTATAAGAATAAATTTGCGGTTCCCCTTGTAAAGATCAATGTCGATTTCAAGAAAACCGTAAAATACGGAGATGAAGTAAAGATCATCACAACTTATATTGATTCTCCTGCTGCAAAGATCAATTTCAGTTATGAGATCTATCGCGAATCCGACAATGAGCTCGTTGCAGTCGGTGAATCCGTGCAGGTTTTCATGAACCTCGATCACGAATTATACATCACCGTTCCCGATTTTTTTGCAGAATGGAAAAAGAAGTATCTGCCGGGATAGATCACTTTTGATCAGGATGTCATCCCGGCCTGGTAGAAAAACAGACAATTGAAGAACAAAGCATACATACTCGCAGATAATATCATCTCCCCGCTTGGATTTACCACCGCAGAGAATTTCGAACGTCTGAAGAAAAAAGAAACCGGCGTCAAAAGAATTTCGGATCCTTCGCTCTCACCCGAACCTGTATGTGCAGCACTCATCGATCCCCTCAGACTTGAAGCTGAATTTAAAAAGCTGGGGAGTTCCGAAAGATACACACGGCTGGAAAAGATGGTCATACTTTCCATGAACGACAGCATCGAAAATTCCGGCATCGATATTAAAAGCAAGCGAACGCTGATCGTTTTCTCCACAACCAAGGGAAATATCGATCTGCTTGATCCTGAAAATGCTGAAACATTTGATAAAAAACGCTTGTACCTCTGGGAAACAGCAAACGTGATCGGAAAGTATTTCGGCAATCCTAACACGCCGCTGGTTGTTTCGAATGCCTGTATCTCGGGTGTTCTGGCGATCATTCTCGGAAAGCGTCTTCTCGAAGGTAACGAATACGATACGATCGTTGTAACGGGTGCTGATATCATGACACATTTTGTGATCTCGGGTTTCCAATCATTCAAAGCAGTGAGCAGCGAAGTAGCAAAACCTTACGATGCGAAACGCGACGGCATTTCCCTCGGCGAGGCAGCCGGAACGATCATACTTAGTAACGTCGACCCGATGGAAGGACAGTCTGTTACGGTGCTCGCCGGTTCTTCTTCCAACGATGCCAATCATATCTCCGGCCCTTCACGAACAGGCGATGGACTTTTTCTCGCGATCAGCAAGGCCATGGAAGAATCAGGGATCGGCGCTTCCGATGTGGATTTTATCTCCGGGCATGGAACCGCAACGCTTTATAATGACGATATGGAATCGCTGGCCATTACAGATGCAGGCCTGGCGGAAGTTCCGATGAACAGCTTGAAAAGCTATTTCGGTCACACACTGGGCGCAGCAGGTATCATTGAATCTGTTATCGGTTTGCAGTCACTGAGAGAAAATACATTGATCGGAACCTATAACTTCACGGAATTGGGCGTTCCAAAGCCGGTCAATATCCTGAAAGACACAACCGCCAGGCAAGCGGATCTTTTTCTGAAAACAGCCGCAGGATTCGGAGGCTGCAATGCGGCCGTATTATTTCAGAAAACAAATTAATGGAAAACAGGAACTACATAACATCTGTTTGCACCGTAAAAAACGGGAAGGTGGCGGTGAACCAAAATGCAGGTTTTGAAGATGCTGCGCTGTCGCCGGTTGAATTCATCCGTGCCGCTTACAAGAACTATCAGCTCAGCTATCCGAAGTTCTATAAAATGGATGACCTCTGTAAGCTTGCGTTCATCTCATCTGAGCTCCTGCTCAAAAGCAATCCCCTGGCTGACTACAGCAAGGAAGAGATTGCGATCGTGATCGCCAACCGCGCATCTTCGCTGGAAATCGATACGGAGCATCAGCGGACCATTTCCGACCGGAGCCATTACTTTCCCAGCCCTGCGGTGTTTGTGTATACCTTACCGAATATTCTTGTGGGCGAGATCGCCATAAGAAATCACATAAAAGGAGAGAATACTTTCTTTATTTTTGATAAATTTGACGCCGGTTTCATGAGCTCCTATGTTAATTCCCTTCTCAACGAGGGCAGAGCGAAATGCTGTATCACCGGATGGGTCGACTTCTACGAAAACAACTATGAAGCAATACTTTATACGGTTGAGCAAAAAAAAGGTATCTTGAGCTTTGAAAACGACAAATTACAAACAGAACAATTATTTAAATAAACAATTATGGATGCATTAATCGATCAATTGAAAGGTGAGATCATTGAACAGCTGAACCTGGAAGATCTGAAGAAAGAAGATATTAACCCGGATGCTCCATTATTTGGCGATGGTCTTGGACTTGATTCTATCGACGCGCTGGAGCTGATCGTTCTCCTTGAAAAGAATCATGGTATCAAAGTCGCAAATCCTGCTGATGGAAAAAAGATCTTTCAATCGGTACGTACCATGGCTGAATATATTACCGCGAATAAAAAATAGTCGCCAGTCACTGGTCATAAGTCATTAGTTCGTCCTGAACCAGCTAACGACTAAAGACTAAGGACTCGGACTAAGGACTAATGAGCAAAATCCTCGTCACAGGCATTGGAGTGATCTCCGCGATCGGCAATAACGTTGCTGAGACGCTCGACGCGCTTGAACATGGCAAAAGTGGTATCGGGGAA
Organism: Bacteroidia bacterium; assembly: GCA_045805205.1. GTDB lineage: Bacteria > Bacteroidota > Bacteroidia > 2-12-FULL-35-15 > 2-12-FULL-35-15 > 2-12-FULL-35-15. The sequence goes on from JBJMLR010000005.1 coordinate 620,017, forward strand.
CTGAATAATATCCGCTCCCGTCACAAAAGTCTTGTTCCGGTTGGAGAGGTAAAAAGAACCAACGAGGAGCTGACTGCTATGTGTGGGCTTGCTCCCGACAAGCAAAGTACGCGCACTGCACTGCTCGGCCTTATCGCTGCGAAAGAAGCGGTAAAGTCGGCGGGAATAACTAATATAAAAGAATTCCGGACCGGCATTATTTCCGCAACAAGTGTTGGCGGCATGGGAATGACGGAAGATCTCTGGATGGATTACCTTGACCCGGAAAAATCGGGGCCTTGGCTCAAATATATTGAAGCACACGAATGCGGGGACAGCACGGAGTTTATCGCTGATGCACTGGGCGTGAAAGATTACCTGTCGACCATTTCCACAGCTTGTTCTTCTTCTGCGAATGCAATAATGTTCGGCGCAAGGCTGATAAAGCATGGTATTCTCGATCGTGTTATTGTTGGTGGCGCCGACTCCATGTCGAGATTCACGATCAATGGATTCATGACATTAATGATCCTCGACAAAGAGAACTGCAAACCTTTTGACGCCGGACGCCAGGGGCTGAACCTCGGGGAAGGTGCAGGATTCATCGTGATCGAATCAGAAAAAGCGGCAAAAGGAAAAGCGGTCTACGCGGAGCTGAGCGGATATGGAAATTCCAATGACGCATATCATCAGACCGCTTCGTCGCCGGAAGGTGAAGGCGCTTATCTTGCGATGGAAAAGGCTTTCAAGGTAAGCGGACTGAAGCCTGCGGACATCGACTACATCAATGCTCACGGAACCGGCACAGCGATCAATGACCTTTCCGAGGGAACTGCGATCCAGAGGATCTTCGCGGGAAATGTTCCGGCAATCAGCTCCACCAAAGCGTTTACAGGCCACACACTGGGAGCCTGCGCGGGAATCGAAGCGGTGTTTTCCATCCTTTCGATCAAATACAATACGGTGTGGCCGAACCTGAATTATAAAGATCAAATGCCGGAACTGAGTTTCAAGCCGGTAACAGCATTGGAAAAAAATAAAAAGATCGATCATGTGCTTTCGAACTCTTTCGGATTCGGAGGAAATACATCGGCGCTGATCTTCTCAAGACACAAACAAAATTAATGCTGAGCCCCCTTCTGTTTCTAAAACCGGAGGATCTGCGCAAGAAAAATGGAAGCATACATCAACGGCATAGGAATCATTTCTCCACAGGGAACATTCGCAACGGATGATTTTCTGTCTGAGCCCGTTGAGCACAATGCGCTTTCACTCCCCTGCATCGAGCCTTCTTACAAAGAATTCCTGAATCCGACCCTTGCACGAAGGATGGCACGCATTATCAAGATGAGCATTGCCGCTTCCAGCGTATGCTTTAAAGATGCGGGCATTGAAATGCCGGATGCGATCATGACCGGTACGGCACTCGGATGCCTGGAGGATACAGAAAAATTCCTGCTTGCGATCATTGAGAACGACGAGCAATTCCTCACGCCTACTTCTTTCATTCAATCGACGCACAATACGGTAAGCGCCCAGATCGCATTGCAGATGAAGTGTATGAATTATAATTTCACTTATGTGCATAAAGGATTTTCCTTTGAGAGCGCAGTGCTGGATGGAATGATGACGCTGGCGGAAGGTGATGCAAAAAATGTTCTCGTTGGCGGACACGATGAAATGACCGATAAATACTATCGCGTTTGCGACCGCATTGGCTATTGGAAAAAAGAAGTGCCTGCAACAAAAGAGCTGATCAACAGCAAAACAAATGGAAGCATTGCAGGAGAAGGCGCTGCATTTTTTGTCCTGGGACAGGAAAAAGGAAGCAAATGCTATGCAAAGCTGAGAGGGGTAGAAACACTTTACAAACCGGAAAACAGCGAGGAGATCCGCAATAAGATCAATTCATTTTTATCGGCAAAAGGCTTAACCGCAAATGACATCGACCTTGTGATCTACGGAATTAATGGTGATGCAAGATTCGACAACATCTATTATGATCTGAAAGACAATTACTTTGTGAATAGTACTTCGGCTTATTTCAAGCATTTGTGCGGCGAATATCAAACAGCAGGAAGCTTTGGAATGTGGATGGCTGCAAGGGCTATTCAAACTCAAACCGTTCCGGCGATCACAATGATCGGAGAGAAAAAGCATCAGCAGATCAAGAATGTATTGGTGTACAATACATTTCTTGGAACAGATCATTCGATGTTGCTTTTATCACAATGCTGAGCTTCATCCAGGCATCCCGCTTTATTCGTAGATTCGTAAAGATTCGCTATCTGTAATATTTGCAAAGATCCGATATCCGTAAAATGAAATTCCGCTTAGCTCTTCTTTGTTTTTTTATGGAGTGTATCACTGTTGTGATGCTGGTCCGGTTCATCGGGATCAGCTGGTGGTGGCTGCTGGTGCCGGTCATTGGATTAAAGATCCTGGTGATCTGGGGCTCTGCAACGATCCGTTCCAACTTTTATACGACGGTTTTTTCTTCCTCCGTAACCTCTGAAAAAATAATTGCCATTTCGTTTGATGACGGGCCGCACCCGGAATATACCGGGAAAATTTTGTCCGTCCTTGAAAAGCATAAAGCGCCGGCAACCTTCTTCGTCATCGGAAAGAATATCCAGGGAAATGAGCATCTGATCCGGAAAATCAACGATCAGGGACACCTGCTTGGCAACCACAGCTGGTCGCATTCTTTCTTTATCGACTTCAAGGGTAAAAAAGCATTCATGGAAGAATTGAATGCAACTTCCGATGCCGTTTACACTATTATTCATAAGAGAATGCGCTTCTTTCGTCCGCCCTATGGTGTAACCACACCGCACCTTTCCGCGGCCTCAAATGCATTGAAGTATGCGATCATCGGCTGGAGTATCCGTTCACTTGACACTACTTCCGATAGTCTGGAAAAGATCGCAAAAAGAGTGACTTCACAGCTAAAACCGGGTGCATTGATCCTTTTCCATGATACTTCTGAAAAAACCATCGGGGTTTTGGAACAAACCCTTAATTTTGCAAAAGAAAATGGCTTCAAAATTGTTAGCGTGGAGCAGCTTTTGAAAATGAATGCGTATCAATAGATTAAAAATAAGAACACACCCCTACCCTCTCAAGAGGGGAAAGATCCGGGGCAGGAATAAAATAAGCAGATCCCAACGATAATAGCTTTCGTAGATGATCTGAATAAAATTACCAGCACAATGTCTTCTCCTCTTGAGAGGGGTAAGGTGTGTAAAAAAGACAAATGAAAAAACTGATCACATTACTCTTCACTCTTTTTACTCTTTCGGCTTTCTCCCAGGTCCCTGCGGGATTCAAGCCGGTAAAAGATACCACCGCATTCAAACAGAAAATGGCAGCGCAGTCGAAGCTTGTGAACTCCCTCGAAAGTGATTTCACGCAGGAAAAGTACCTCAGTGTAATGTCGGAAAAGATCATTACCAAAGGGCATTTCCAGTTCAAAAAAGTGAACATGCTCCGTTGGGAATATACCGATCCGCTGAAATACATCATCGCGATCAATAAAGATAAAATGTTCATCAAGGACAATGGAAAAGTTACGAAGTACGATATCAATTCGAATAAGATGTTCAAGAGCATCAATGAGATGATGGTGAATACCGTACAGGGAAACTTGCTGGACAACAAGGATTACAAGGCGAAGTATTATGAAAATGACAAATTCTATCTGCTGGAGCTCTCTCCGACTCAAAAAGGCGCAAAGGATTTTTTAAAGGTCATCCAGCTCTACATCAACAAAAGCGACTACGCAGTTGATAAGGTAAAAATGATCGAGCCGGGCGACGATTATACAAGCATCGATTTCACCAACCGCAAGACCAACCAGCCGATCCCGGATGAGAAATTTGTTATTAAGTAGTTTTGCTGCGCTCTTTCTCTCTGCATGCACATTTGGTCATTATGGGCGTTTGAAAGAAATTGAACACGCCAATGCGGCTGCCCCGCGCCCGGTCTTCGGTGATAATTTCAACTCCTTTCTTTTTAAGACCAACATCACCGTCTACGGTAAGGATTTCAGCGGTTTACTGGTCACCAAACAAATGTCGCCCAATGATTACCGGGTGATCTTCACAACGGAGCTGGGGATGAAATTATTCGATTTCGAATTCAAAGACACTTCTTTTACTCTTCATTATTGCGTTCCCCAGTTCAACAAACCGAAACTGCTAAAAGTGATCCAGCAGGATATTGAAACCTTGCTGATGAACGATCTCGTAAATAAGTCCTATGAATATTATTCCGATAAAGCCGGCATTTACAACATCCATCGATTCGACAGGGGAAAATTCAGTAATTATTATTTTACCGAAAAAGCAAGCAAACAACTGCTGAAGATCGAACACGCGAAAAAAAGAATTAAAAAGACTACTTTTACTTTGAGCGATTACGAGAATAATATCCCCGGTAAGATCCTGATCCGGCATCATGATATCAAGCTCCGGATCGAATTGAATCTTTTGAAGAACAAAAGTGTAACTGAACAATAGTCAGTGAACAATTTAACCGCAGAGTTCGCAGAGGAGAAAAAAAAACGCAGAGCCTTCCAATGAACGAATGACTAGTGAACCAGTGTACTAATGAACTGCTGAACCAATGAACCAATGAACCAATGAACTATTGAACTATGCTACTCAACGACTTCTTCAAAATAACAACTCTCGACAGCGGAGAAAAGTACACTGCTCATATTGAGCTGAATGCGAATCACCGGATCTTCTCCGGGCATTTTCCCGGCAATCCTATCACACCGGGCGTCTGCCTCACTCAAATGGTGAAAGAAACGCTGGAACAGATCACCGGTAAGAAATTACAAATGCTGAAAGGGGATAATATTAAATTTACCGCGATCCTCAATCCCCTCGAAAACCCCGAGGTTACCATGACGCTCGGGATAAAAGAAAAAGAACCGGGAGTATTACAGGCCGATGCTGCAGTAAGGGCTGAGAATGCTTCTTTTTTTACTTTCAAAGGCAGTTTCAAAACGCGATAGCCTTTTTTGCCGCCAAAGGCTTGATTTCCCTGCCAAAAAACCAATAAAAATGCTATTTTTGCATCGCTCTCTGAAGCTTTTTTGTCCTTCCCTGTAGTAGTTACTACGAAGGCTGAAGCAAGGAAGAGTTAATTTGTCCGTTATGGGCAAATTTTTTATTTTAAAACGCTCCCGAAATCAGGCAAGCTCTATGGCGGTCAATAAGCAGTTGTACAAGGAAAAGATGCGCGCACTTCGCTGTTGCGTGATCATTCCTACCTACAACAATGAGCTGACCATCGGGAAGGTGATAAGCGACGTAAAGGAGTATTGCGGGGACGTGATCGTTGTCTGCGACGGTGCGACAGATCGAACACCCGGCATTTTAAAAGACACCACCGGCATCGACCTGATCGCCTACACACCAAATAGAGGAAAAGGAATTGCGCTCCGGACAGGTATAAAACAAGCACAGGAGAAAGGCTTTCGTTACGCGATCACGATCGACAGCGATGGCCAGCATTTCGCGGATGACATCCCGGCTTTTATCGATAAGATCGAAGAATGTCCGGATTCATTGCTGATCGGCGCCCGCAACCTGCACCAGGAAAACATGCCGAAAAAAAATACATTTGGTAATAAATTTTCCAACTTCTGGTTCAAGCTGTTCACCGGTATCAGTCTCCCCGACACACAAAGCGGTTATCGCCTCTACCCTGTCTCGAAAATGAAAGGCATGCGCTATTTCACTTCAAAATATGAATTTGAAATTGAAGTCAGCGTAAAAGCTGCCTGGAGAGGAATTCCCGTTCTCGCTGTCCCCGTAAACGTATTTTATGCGGAAGGTGAAAAGCGCATCAGCTTCTTCCGCCCCGGCAAAGACTTTACACGCATCAGCCTGCTGAACACTTATCTCTTCTTTCCGGCGATGCTTTGGCACAAGCCGCTCCGGCTCATCCGGAATTTCAGCTTTGCAAATATCAAAGCGCTCATCAAAAAGCATTTTCTCAATCCGGAAGAAAGTGTAATGAGGAAATCGACGGGTGTCGCCTTTGGAGTATTCATGGGCATCGTGCCGATCTGGGGATTCCAGTTTGTAAGCGCGCTTATCCTCGCACACGTGATGAAACTGAATAAGGCGATTGTCGGACTTGCTGCACAGATCAGCGTTCCGCCGATGATCCCATTCCTGCTGTACGGAAGCTTACGAACCGGGCAGATCATTCTCGGACGGGAAATGAGCGAAACCGTTTCAACAAATACGCTGAACCTCGATACTGTAAAGCAACTTTTGCATGAGTATCTTTTTTCAGGAAAAGTATTGCAGCATTTATATGAATACCTGCTCGGAAGCGTGGTTTTTGCAGTGCTGATGGCAATGGCATTTGGTCTTTTAAGTTTCATTCTGCTGAGGATCTTCGGAAGAAAAATGTATCAGCTTAAAACAAGCGGCCGGTAATGGGAACGATATTTACATTCATATACCGGTTCCTGGGCAAACGAAGAGTGTTCTTTTTCCTTTTCTCCTTTGCAGCAATTGCTCTCGCAGGTTATTTTGCCGCGCACATCAAGCTGGAAGAGGATATCACCAAGATGATGCCGACCGATGCAAAGGTCGATCGCCTGAACAATGTTCTCAAAAGCTCAAAATTCCTCGATCGCCTCGTAGTTACCGTATCCTTCTTTGAGACCGCAAAAGACCACTCAACAGATGAAATGATCGGTTTTACGGATAGCCTTGTTGCCGGCATTGAGAGGATCGATTCATCGCTTGTAAAAGAAGTAACCTACAAAGTAGACGAGAATGTGATGTACGATGTGTACAACACGTTCCTTGAAAACCTCCCGGTATTTCTTGAAGAGAAAGATTACAAAACACTGGATCATCTCATCACCGCAGAGAAACTGGATACAACGATCGAGAAGAACTACAAGACCCTGCTTTCACCGGCCAGCGTTGTTCTGAAGAAGAATATTCTCCGTGATCCCATCGGAATAACTCCTTATGCGCTCAAGCGGATGCAGACCATGCAGTTCGATGATAATTTCGAGCTGGAAAACGGATACATCTTTACAAAAGACCGGGAACACCTGCTATTCTTTGTCACACCGGCGCCGAAATCGTCGGAGACAGCAAAGAATGCGGAGCTGCTGGCTGAAATTGATAAGGTCCTGGCTGCGAATAAAAGCACGGAGGTCCACGCTGAGTATTTCGGCGGTGTAGCCGTTGCAGCCGGAAACGCAAAGCAGATCAAGAGCGATATGCTCCTTACACTTTCGATCACCATCACCGGATTGTTTTTATTCATTACGTTCTTCTTCCGCCGGATCGAAGTGTTCTTCATCATCTTCATCCCGGTTGCATTCGGAGGCGCATTTTCGCTTGCGCTCCTGTTTCTGCTGAAAGGCCAGATCTCCGCAATCGCGTTAGGCGCGGGATCGATCATTCTCGGGATCGCGATGGATTATACCATTCATTTTTACAGTCACTTCAAGCATAATAACAATGCAGAAGAAACCGTAAAGGATCTCGCGTTCCCGCTTACGCTCGGGAGCACCACAACGATCGGAGCATTGCTCAGCTTGTCGTTCGTTAAATCAGAAGCATTGCAGGACTTCGGAATGTTCGCCGCATTCAGCCTGCTCGGAGCCGCATTATTCACCCTCATCATTTTTCCTCACCTGATGAGGAAGAAAGAAAATACGGCACATGCATCCGCGCACAAGCCCAACATCATCGAAAGAATTGCCGCTTATAAATTCGAGAAGAACAAATTCCTGATCTGGACCATCATCATCGCCTGCTGCGTTTCTATCTACACTTCACAGTTCGTAAGCTTTGAAGGCGATATGATGAACTTCAATTACATGACTCCTCAGCTCGCAAAAGCGGAGAAGGATCTCAACGCGATCAGCAATGTATCCCTGAAGAGCATCTACCTTGTTTCCAGCGGCAGGGATCTCGATGAAGCACTTGAGAACAGCGAAAAGAATCTGCCTCAGCTGGATCAGCTCGAACAGGAAGGAAAGCTGAAGAAGTATTCCACGATCTCCACGATCCTTCTTTCAAGATCGGAACAGCAGAAGCGGATCCGGCGCTGGAAGGACTATTGGACACCTGAGAAAAAAGAAAAACTGAAAGCGGATCTCATCGCGAAGAGCGGAAAGTACAAGTTCAAAGAAAATGCGTTCAGTCAGTTTTATGAAATGCTCGATAAGGATTTCCATCCCATTGGCGTCAGCGGATTCAGCGGATTAAAGTCGAGCATGCTTGACAATTATATCAACGAAGGAAAAGGTGAAACGACGGTCGTGACGGTTCTCAAAGTTGCTTCGGAGCATGAGGACGAAGTGGTCAATTCCTTTAAAGAGGGAGAGCATCTCGTCGTATTCGATAAAAAGTTCCTGACCAACCGGTTCATCGGCATCATCAAGAATAACTTCAATTTTATTCTTGCTGTTTCTTCACTCCTGGTGCTCATCATGCTGATCATCTCCTACGGCAGGCTGGAGCTTGCGCTGATCACCTACATCCCGATGGTGCTGAGCTGGCTTTGCATCCTTGGATTAATGGGCGCGCTGGGCATCAAGTTCAATATCATCAACATCATCGTATCCACGTTTATCTTCGGTCTGGGCGACGACTATGCGATCTTCATTACCGATGCCCTGATGACGGAATATAAAACGGGGCAGAAAAATCTTGACTCTTACAAAACCGGGATCTTCATTTCAGCAACTACCACCATGATCGGGATCGGAGTTCTTGTGTTTGCTTCACATCCTGCGTTAAAATCGATCGGACTGATCACGATCATCGGGATGTTTTGCGTACTGATCATTTCCAACACGATCCAGCCCGCTCTTTTCAAGTTCCTGATCACCAACCGCACCAATAAAAAACGGGTTCCGTTCACGCTCCTGAGCCTCCTGCAATCCGTTTTTGCATTCACCTGGTTCACCTTCGGCTGCTTTACACTGATCCCGATCGGCTTTATCCTGGTCAAAGGATTAGTATTTATTCCGAAGAAGAGCAGGCTGCGCATTTTTCATCAGCTGCGTCACTACTATACCAAATCCATGATCTACGTGAATGTTCACGTCAGAAAAAGGATCATCAATCCCGATCATGAGAATTTTGATAAGCCTGCCGTCGTCATTTGTAATCATCATTCGGTGATCGATTCGCTTTTGATGCAATCGCTGAATCCAAAGCTGATCCTGATGGTGAACGACTGGGTTTGGGATTCTCCAACCATGGGGCCGATCGTTCGTCTTGGCGGATTCATTCCGAAAGCAGCCGGATATGAAGAGAACCTCGGCAAGATCCGGGAACTGATCGCTGATGGCTATTCACTGGGAATATTTCCGGAAGGCTCACGTTCGGAAACTGCAAAGATCGGCCGTTTTCATAAAGGAGCATTCTACATTGCGGAGAAGCTGAACGTCGATATCGTTCCGATCATTTTTCATGGAAATGCATATGTACAAGGAAAAGATGACAGCTTCCTCCTGAAGCCGGGAACCGTTACTGTCAAATATCTTCCAAGGATTGCTGCTGATGACAGATCATTCGGAGAAAATTACAGTGAACGGACAAAGAATATCAGCAAATATCATAAAGCAGAATACGCAAAGGTCCGCCAGGAAATGGAAACCGTTGATTATTTCTATAACCGCCTGACGAAAAATTATATTTATAAGGGTCCGGTGCTGGAATGGTATATGCGGATCAAAGTAAGAATGGAAGATAAATACCGCCTGTTCGAATCGCTGCTTCCAAAAAAAGGAACGATCACGGATATCGGCTGCGGATATGGCTTTCTGCCATACATGCTGGCCTTTATGAGTGAAGACCGGGTCGTGATCGGAACGGACTATGACGAAGAAAAGATCGCGGTAGCGGATAATTGTTTTTCAAAAACAAAGAACATGCGTTTCTTCGCTGCAGATGCAACCGAATGCGAGCTCCCGAAAAGCGACGCGTTTATTCTCAGTGATATTCTTCATTACCTGCCGATGGCCGAGCAGGAAAAGCTGATCGTAAAATGCCTCCATAACCTGAATGAAAACGGAATGCTGCTGATCCGGGATGCAGATGCCAGCATGAGCAAACGGCATCTTGGAACACGCTATACCGAATTCATTTCAACCAATGTCGGATTCAACAAAACGAAGAACAAGCTGGAGTTCGTACCTGCCTCCTTCATTACCGATGTGGTAAAAAAGAACTACTTTAACATCCGTAAGATCGATAATACGAAACTGACATCGAACGTAATCTACATTGTAACAAAAGAAGCGTATGGCACAGTATGATGTGGTAATTATCGGAAGCGGCCTGGGCGGGCTGGAGAGCGCTTACATTCTTGCAAAGGAGGGATATAAAGTGCTTGTGCTGGAGAAGAACCGGCAGCTCGGCGGCAGCCTGCAGATCTTCGTCCGCGATAAGGCCATCTTCGATACCGGCATTCATTATATCGGCGGGCTCGATGACGGACAAAACCTCAATCAGAGCTTCAAATATTTTAACATCATGGACAAGCTCAATCTCCATAAAATGGATATGGACGGGTTTGACCGCATCACTTTTGAAGGCGATCCTATCGAATACAAACACGCACAGGGTTATGAAAATTTTGTGGATCAGCTCTCGATGCAATTTCCGAAAGAGAGAGAAAACATTCAAACCTATGCCGACAAGATCCGTGAGGTGTGCGACTACTTTCCTCTATATCAGCTGCGGGAAGATGATGCACCGATCATCGGCACCAAATACCTGGATGTGGATACCCGGGACTGGATCGCGTCCATCACCCCGGACATAAAGCTGCGGGCCGTACTCGCCGGATCCAACCCTTTGTATGCGGGTGAAGGCTCCAAAACCCCCGTGTATGTACATGCGCTGGTTGTGAATACGTATATCGAAAGCTCCTATAAATGTGTGGACGGCGGCGCACAGATCGAACGCCATCTCACTAAGAATATCAAAGCAATGGGCGGTGAGATCCGTAATTATGCAGAGGTAACGAAGATCGTGGAGAAAGACGGCCTGGTAACGCATGTGGAGCTGAAAGATGGAGAACGCATCGAAGGAAAACATTTTATTTCCAATATTCATCCGGCCACTACCATGAATATCCTGGAATCCGACAAGATCAAAAAGGCTTACCGAAACAGATTGCAGAGTCTCGAAAATTCCTGCTCCGCTTTTATTGTCGACATCGCACTTAAGCCGAACACATTCGAGTACATGAATCATAACTTCTATCATTACAAACGTGCGGACGTGTGGACAGGGATGCACGTGATGGGTGATGCATGGCCGGACGGATATTGCGTTTTTGTTCCAAAATCGTCCCGTTCCGATAAATATGCCGACAGCATGACCATTCTCGGCTACATGCAATATTCTGAAGTAAAGAAATGGGAAGAGACCTTTGCTACGATTCCGAAGCACCGCGACAGCCGCGGTCAAGAATATGAGGACTTCAAGATCAACCGGACAGAGCGGATCATCGATGAAGTCGCTAAAAAATTTCCGAACCTGAGAAGCTGTATCAAATCCTATACTTCGTCCACTCCCCTCACCTACCGTGATTATATCGGTGCCCGCGACGGAGGATTATATGGCATTGCAAAAGATTACCGTGATCCGCTGAAAACTTTTATTTCTCCGAAAACCAAGATCCCGAACCTGCTCTTCACCGGGCAGAACCTTAATATGCACGGAGTGCTCGGTGTGACGGTCGGTGCGATCCGTACCTGCGGTGAGTTCGTCGGACAGAATTACCTGCTCCAGAAAATTAACAAAGCTTAACAAAACCTCTTCCTGCTGTTTTTGCGTAGATAGTGGTAAATAAGATCCCATGAAACGGGGACCGTACATAAATCTAAAAAATATAAAAACTGCCATGACTAAGAATCTCTTTCTCATTTCCGTTCTGATCATTTGCCTTTCCGCGGCATTGTATGCAAAAAGAAAATATTACAGCCCGACACGGGAAGCCGTTCCTGTTGCTAACAGCGCTTATGACACCGCTACATTTGCTTCAGGATGTTTCTGGTGCACAGAGGCGATCTTCCAGGACCTGAAAGGCGTTATCTCCGTTGAGTCTGGATACTCGGGAGGAACGGTAAAAAATCCCTCGTACTACCAGGTCTGCTCGGGCAATACAGGTCATGCTGAATCCTGCCAGATCGTTTATGATCCTAAAGTGATCACATTCGATGAGCTGCTGGAGGTCTTCTGGAAAACGCATGACCCGACCACGCTGAACCGGCAGGGACACGACGAGGGAACACAATACCGGTCGGCCATCTTCTATCATAATGAAAAACAGAAGATGCTTGCTGAGAAATATAAAAAGGCGCTTGATGCTTCGGGGGCGTTTCCAAAACCAATCGTAACGGAGATCACAAAATACACGAACTTTTATGTCGCCGAAAATTATCACCAGGATTATTATAACCTGAACGGTACTGAACCTTATTGCCAGATGGTGATCCAGCCCAAAGTAGAGAAATTCAAAAAGGTGTTCAAGGACAAGCTTAAATGATTGTTGCTAAAAAGATTATCTTAGCTGTAAACTGAGCGATCATGAAAGCTGTCTTTTTCAAATTATTCATTTTTATCATTCCCGTTCTTTTCCTTGCCGACAATGGCAGCTGGAAAGTAAAATCCTCTGCGGTTACGTTCAAGATCAAGAATGCCGGGCTAACGGTGGACGGATCGTTCACAGGACTGGAAGCAGATATTAAATTTGATCCGCTGAAGCCGGAAAATGCAACTATTAAAGCGAGCGTCGACGCGAAAAGCATCAACACCGGAAACGATATGAGAAATGGTCATCTCCGCAAGGAGGAGTATTTCAATGTGGACAAGTTTCCTAAGATCACGCTGCAATCCGTAAAAATTGAAAAGACCGGTCCGATCACCTATAACGGAGTTTTCAATCTCACCATGAAGGGCGTGACAAAGCCGGTGATGATCCCCTTTACATTCATGAAGATCCCGGAAAAAACAGAGCTCAAAGGAACGTTTACGATCAATCGCCGCGATTATGGCGTTGGAGGCAGCAGCATGACCATGGCAGACGATGCCACGGTGACGATCGTCGTTGACCTGATGGAATAAAAAAAGAGTTCTTCAGTGAAGAACTCTTTTCAAGTGTCCGGGATGAGATTCGAACTCACACGGTTGCCCGCCACCCCCTCAAGGTGGTGCGTCTGCCAGTTTCGCCACCCGGACTTGGGGCTACAAATGTAGAACTTTTATTCAAATCCCCATCAAACATTCGGCCTGCTTTTTTTGTTATTTTTAGCAGAACAATTGAAAATTTATGGAATATAGAAGATTAGGGAAATCCGGATTACAGGTAAGCGCACTTTCATTCGGCTCCTGGGTCACCTTTGGTAACCAGGTGGATAACAGCATCGCCGAAGAATGCATGAAGCTTGCCTACGACAGCGGCATTAATTTCTTTGATAATGCGGAAGCATATGCCGGCGGACGTTCGGAGACGGTGATGGGCGAGATTCTCAAAAAGATGAACTGGGAACGATCCACATTCGTTGTTTCAAGTAAAGTTTTCTGGGGCGGAAAGCTCCCAAATCAAATGGGGCTCAGTAAAAAACACGTCGTCGAAGCCTGCAACAATGCCCTGCGCCGCCTCCAGGTAGATTACCTTGATCTTTACTTCTGCCACCGGCCGGATAAAAACACACCCATTGAAGAAACGGTCCGCGCGATGGATACCCTTATTCAGCAAGGGAAGATCCTGTATTGGGGAACGAGCGAATGGAGCGCCCAGGAAATCATGCAGGCGTATTCGGTTGCCAGGGAATTCGGGCTGACTCCTCCAACCATGGAACAGCCGCAGTATAATATGTTCCATCGCGAGCGATTCGAAAATGAATATTCCCAGCTTTATAAAGAGATCGGACTCGGGACCACGATCTGGTCACCGCTTGCTTCCGGAGTGCTGACGGGAAAATATAATCAGGAAGTACCTTCTGATACCCGCATCCATCTGAAAAACATGGAATGGCTGAAAGAGCAGACCATTGGTGACGAAGGACAAGTGAGGATCGCGAAGGCAAGACAGCTCGAAAAGATCGCGAAGGACCTCAGCACGAATCTTCCGCGTCTTGCACTGGCTTGGTGCCTGAAGAACAAGAATGTAAGCACTGTGATCACCGGTGCTTCAAAAACAGAACAGCTAAAAGATAATTTACAATCGCTTGAAGTAGTGGAAAAATTAACCGATGACGTGATGGAGGCGATTGAAAAGACACTGAATAACAAGCCCAAGCCGCCGGCATATTAGTTATCATCCATGCTTTCCTTTATACGTTCCGGGCGTCATCCCGAGCGGAGTCGAAGGATAGCCAATCGAACACTAATGAACACTGTCTTCAAGGATCTCAAAGTCGTCGAACTTGCCAACGTGCTGGCTGGTCCTGCAGTAGGAATGTTTTTCGCCGAGCTCGGTGCAAAAGTCATTAAGATCGAAAACAAAAAGCAGGGCGGTGATGTGACACGCACCTGGAAGCTCCCAACCGAAGATCCCGGCTCTAAAATCTCCGCTTATTATTCTTCCGTTAACTGGAATAAAGAAACCATCTTTCTCGATCTTACCGAAAATGCCGGAAAACAGGCCGTTTACGAGCTGATCAAAACTGCGGACATCGTCATTACAAATTATAAAAAGGGGGACGACAAAAAGCTCGGGATGGATCATGAAACACTCAAGAGCATCAATCCGGCTCTTATTTACGGACATATTTCCGGCTTCGGCGATTCCGGCAGAACAGCTTTCGACCTTGTGCTGCAGGCTGAAACAGGATTTATGTTTATGAATGGAAACAAAGAAAGCGGTCCGCTGAAGATGCCGGTAGCGCTCATCGATATTCTTGCCGCACACCAGCTCAAAGAAGGGATTTTAATTGCGATGATCCAGCGGATGAAAACCGGGAAGGGAGCAAAAGTTTCTGTTTCTCTTTACGATGCGGCTGTCGCTTCCCTCGCAAATCAAGCCAGCAACTGGCTCATAGCGAATCATGATCCGCAGCCGTCCGGCTCACTTCACCCGAACATTGCGCCATATGGCGAGCTCTTTGAAACAAGTGACAACGCACTCATTGTCCTTGCTGTTGGAAACGACAAGCAATTCGCAAACCTGTGTGAGATCGTTGGACAGAAAGACCTCTTGACTGACGAGCGTTTTCAGAATAATACTTCCCGGGTGAAGAACCGCAAAGCACTTTTTCATATCCTGGAAGCAGCATTCCGGAAACGCAAAAGCGAAGAGCTGATGGAGCAGCTGATCAGGTTCGATGTTCCCGCCGGAAAGATCTGCTCGGTAAAGGAAGTGTTATCAAATGAACATGCTTCGAGGCTGATCCTGCGACAGGAAGAGTCCCAAAGTATTGACAGTCTGAGAGTTCGCACTGCCATTTTCACTATAAACAATTAGCTGTCAATAAATTACAGCCCCCTAAAAGCCCTCACTTTTTGTTTTTCCCGGGGTTTTACCTATATTTGTTCTTCTATTTGGTATAGAACAAGAACATGCTCAGAAAGCTACTCACTTGCTTACTCATTGTTTCGCCTTTCCTTGTTTCGGCACAGTATAAGCCGAATAAGCAGGCGCGTAAACATTCGCATACAAGTACCAGCAGCAGTTTTACAAAAAGAAAAAGACCACGTCCTGAATTTATTGTCGGTGTTGGTGCATCCAATTTCCTCGGCGAGCTCGGTGGCGCCAACCAGATCGGTACATTCTTTGTCCGCGACCTTGAATTCAAAGCGACACGTCCTTCCGCGCAAATAGCGGTCCGCTATAAATTCAACAACCGCTTTGCTATAAAAGGCGGCGTTTACTACAACCTGCTCAGCGGTTCCGACAAGCTTACGAGCGAGCCTTTCCGCAAAAACCGCAATCTCAGCTTCCGCTCCAATACATGGGAATTATCAGCACAGGCGGAATTTTTTATTACAAAAGAACAGCAAGGCGCACGCTACAAGATCAAAAATGCGAAGGGCGTAAAAAATTATGATTTCCAGGCGTATATCTTTCTCGGCTTTGGCGGATTCTATTATAACCCGCAGGCAAAATACAAAGGCGATTGGGTAAATCTTCAGCCGCTTTGTACCGAAGGAGAAGGAATGACAGGCGGACCAAAACCTTATTCCCGTTTCAGCATTTGCATTCCTTACGGACTGGGCGTGAAAGAAGCGATCACTAAAGAAATCTCTGTTGGACTCGAGATCGGGATGCGGAAGACCTTCACGGATTACATTGATGATGTAAGCGGTGTGTATTACGATAATAATCTGATCCGTGCTTCCAAAGGAAACATGGCTGCAGATCTTGCAGATCCTTCACTCTATAACATGCCTGAAGAGCTGGGCGGAAATTCAGCAGGAGGATTGCAATCAGCTACCGGCGAGGTTCGCGGACATTCCAATCACAAAGATGCGTATATGTTCATCAATGTAACTGCATCTTACAAGATCCCGAAGAAACGCAGAACCCGTTCTAAATTCTAATTTTCTGAATAAAGATATTTTTATAAAAGAGCCTCAGACCCCTCAGGAGTTTGAGGCTTATTATTTAGTGCGTTACGAAGTCCTCCGTAAGCCCTGGAACCAACCGCCCGGAAGTGAAAAAGATCAGCAGGAAGAAACATCGATTCACATCATGGCCGTTGATGACCGACAAAATGTTCTCGGCGTGTGTCGCCTGCAGCTTAATTCACCGGCTGAAGCACAGCTGCGCTTTATGGGCGTAAAGGAAAACACACAGGGACTTGGCATCGGTAAAAAGCTGATCGCTTACGCTGAAGAAAAAGCAAAAAGCAAAGGTGCATCGCGGATGATCCTGCAGGCCAGGGAAATTGCTGTTGAATTTTATAAGCGATGTGGATATTCTATCGTCGAAAAAAGCTTCCTGATGTGGGGCGAGATCCAGCATTACCTGATGAAGAAAGAGCTGTGATACAATAAACCGATGGTAAGCTTATTAAAGTTCCTGGCCGTGATCTGCTTTTCATGCATCATGATCAACAGCGTTCACTTTGCGATGCCGCTGATCTTTTTTGTGGTAGCAGGCTTTGATAGTGAACAGGGCTTATGGACCATAATGTCGTTTTTCCTTTCCGCAGCGCTGATCGGCATGATTGTGAGCGCTGTCATGCCGAATGAAAAAAGAGACAAACTATTGATTCCCATTTCTTCAACAATTCTTTTATCTCCGATCGTAATTCATATTGCTGATCACGGTGACGCGGACCTATTACGATTCCCCTATTTTTATGTCCCGGCTGCTGCCTTTTTCTTTCTTACGGTCATTATCACTATTTTAACTTTCAGGAAAAAGTAATTCTAAAGAACAGAATCGAATGAAAAGGAAACGGATCGCAATACTCGGCATCGGCGCTGTTGGCGGTTATCTCGGGGCACTTCTTGCGGAGAGATATTCCGGCGGCAGTGATGTTGAGGTCATTTTCGTTGCACGGGGAAAAACAGCTGAGATCATCCGTGAAAAAGGATTAAAGCTGATTACTCCTTCCGGAGAAAAGATCGCCCGGCCGCATTTGGTTACAAATGATCCCGACGAGATCGCACATATCGATATCCTGATTTGCTGCGTAAAAAGCTACGACCTGGAAGAAAGCCTGCTTTCTTATAAAAAATGTATCGATGAAAACACCATCATCATTCCTCTGCTGAACGGTGTCGATGCAAAGCAGCGCATCTCAACATTATTTCCGGGTGCGGAAGTTTGGAACGGCTGTGTTTATATCATTTCACGGATCCTTGAACCCGGCGTCATTAAAGAATCAGGCAACGTCCATATTTTTTATCTCGGCAATAAAGATGCGGAACAGGAAAAACCGGAGCTGGTTCACCGGCTGTTTTCAGATGCCGGTATCGATGCGCGGCTTTCTGAAGATATCGAGCTGACCTGCTGGGAAAAATTCATTTTCATTTCCGTGGTCGCAAGTGCCACCAGCTATTTTGACAAGGCGATCGGCCCTATATTGGATGAGAAAAACTGCCTGGCGCTTGTGAAACAATTGCTTTCAGAAATAAAAACAGTAGCCGACGCGAAAGGGATCTGTTTCGGTTTTGACATCGAAGAGGAAACAATTGCGAAGATGAAAAGAATGCCTTATGAAACGACCTCCTCGATGCACAGCGACTTTCAGAAGGGCGGGAAAACAGAATTAAGATCGTTGACGGAATATGTAGTTGAGGCAGGGAAGCTGCTGGAAATTAAGCTGCCCGGTTATGAAATGGTTTTGGACACATTGAAGAGAAAAAAAGAAAAGTAATATTTAATAAGTAATCGGCTCCGCTCCAGTACCTATTACTTATTAAATATTACATTTTACTTCTAACCAGCTTATGCAGCGCCTTCGCATCCTCCGGCTCCAGCTGTATTCCAAGCTTAACTTCTTTCCCGTAATAATCAAAGGCAATCTTTTCGCCCGAGATCACCCAGTAGGAATCATTCATCTGCTCAAAAAAACCTTCTTTCGGTTCAATGACCCTAAGATCCTTGATAAAATCAAAATCATAAATGCTGATCTTCCCTCGTCCACCTACATCTCTCTTATAGTAAAGCTTTCGCTCTTTCAGGCGAATCTTCTCCATACCGGAGTTCCTCCACATCATTCCTTTGAAGATCCTATATTCAAAATATGCCCAGAATCCCATCCAGACAATGATCATGACCCGCTGCTGCTGATCCCTCAGCAAAAAATACTGCGTAAGCACCACGATCCCGCTGAGCGTCCAAAGAACAAAAGCCAGGAAAAAAATGATCTTCTTCACCTTATCCTGCTTACCTGTCGTTGAAAGGATCACAATGCTGGTTTCACCCGCTTCCTTCCTTTTGATGCTTATGCGTTTACCGATATAGTCCATAGATACTCGCCAAAATTACCAATTAATTCTATATTTGCTTAGCTAAACAATTGAATTCAACGACTGTTTACTTTTCTCACCATGAAGAATGTCGAAAGCAAGGAGCTCGGTTTCGGAACGAAAACATCCGGACAAAAGGCCAGACTCATCAATAAGGATGGTTCTTTCAATGTCGACCGTGTAGAACAATCCCGCTGGCAGAGCATCAGTATGTTCCATGCACTCACTACCATGCCCTGGGGGAAGTTCAATCTGGTTGTCTTCCTTTATTTCATCGGCATCAACCTGATCTTTGCGACCATCTATTATTTTACGGGAATCGACGGTCTTCAAGGCGTCCAGGCCCACTCCGAATTCGATAAGTTTCTTGAAGCATTTTTCTTCAGCACACAAACCTTCAGTACCGTGGGCTTCGGAAGGATCAGTCCTGCCGGACACGTCACGAGCAGCATTGCCGCCATTGAATCACTGGTTGGTTTATTAGGCTTTGCGTTGGCAACCGGCTTGCTTTACGGGCGATTCTCCAGGCCGGTTGTGAAGCTGCTTTTCAGCGAAAATGCGATCATCGCTCCTTTCCGCGAGGGAAAAGCATTTCAGTTCCGCCTCGCCAATCGTATGCGTAACAGCCAGATCACGGACCTGACCTGCCGTGTAACAGTAGCAAAGCTGCAAAACGAGAATGGAAATATGGTCAGAAGATTCCTGCCCCTGGAGCTTGAGATCAAGAACATCATTTTCTTTCCCATGACCTGGACGGTGAATCATCCCATCGATGAGAACAGTCCGCTTTGGGAAATGACGGAGAAAGACATGCATGAAGCCGATCTTGAATTTATGATCTCGTTAAGCGGATTTGACGACACCTTCTCACAGAATGTTTCTGCAAGATATTCCTATACGCACGAGGAGCTGATCTATGGCGCAAAGTGGATAAGCGTTTTCGGGCAGAATGCGAATAAGCAGACTGTGCAGGATTTGAACAAGCTGAGCCTTTTTGAGCGTTATGACTTCCCTGCTGAAGTGAAGCTGAAAAAGGTAGCCGAGCTCTGAGCATTCTCCGGCGACTGAGCATCGGTGCTGCGAAATTCCAGGTGGTGGTCCTTCCGCGAGCACAAATGACATCAGCCTTTTCTTCCTGTTATCAGAAAGAGCAGCGCTATAAACAAATACTGTTTACAGCAAAACAAAATAAATTACGGGAGACCAATGCCCGGATCCCGGGCGCTTCAGTTTACTACAACTGCCACAACGATCGGATAAAAGATCGTCAGAATAATAGAATGTGCTTTCATTTAGAGAGAATTATAATTGATTTGAACCAAATATAGTTCTGCCTCCCGGGTGAAGGCAAGTCTTAAAAGAAGCAATTATTTGAAGTCGGACTCAGGAACCCGAAGCTAAAAGCACTGATTTTGTTGAGTTGTAAGGGAATCCCAATTATTTTTCAGCAAAGAGGTATTTTCCGGTTTTATCGACCGTAACTTTCGGTACCAGGTGGTTTTTTTCAAAAAGATCATATCCTTCTTTCAGATTTTTCCAGAAGTCCATACAATACAGCTTCACCTCTTCAAGATCACTCATGCCCTGCGTGTTCATCCGGGTAGGGAAAATATGTACCGGAATGTTCTGCTGCCCGTTTGTCCTTGCCTCCACGGCTAAAATGTATACTTCTTTAATATAAAAATCGGTTAGCGGCATGCAGCCGATGGTCACACAATTCCCATGGATCATGATGTCTCCTCCTAGGTTCTTTTTTCCGATGATCTTGTCACTTGCATTCGGATAGCTGACAGCCAGCGACAAATGATAGCTGCTGTAGGGGTTAAATGCGGCAATGGCATAAAATCCTTCCGGAACCTGTCCGTCGCCCTGCATCCGCTTGGGTCCAAGCTCCCCGGACGAAGCACAGATCGAATACGTTTTGAAAAGCTTGTATTCGGAATTGTCTTTTCCTTTCAGCCAGACTTCCAGCTGCTTATCTTCCTTGAAAACACGGATGAACATGCTGAAATTTTCATTGATCCCCTGCTTTTTCAGCTCGCTGCGCAATCCATCCCATTTTTCAGAATAAGCAGCTTTTACACGCGGCGCCTTCTGCTGCTCGGCTCTGAATGATTGAGCACGGAGGCTGCATCCGATACATGTGATCAGCAGAAATAAGTAGATCCGTTTCATTTTGTTAATTTTTCAGTTGATAACGTTCTTGCCATGGCAGTTATTGGACAGCAAATCCGGAATAACTTTGTTTAAAGTTACGGCGAATTTTGAAAAGGATCATTCCGGTATTAAAAAACAAATATTTTCTCACAGTTGTTGCACTGGGAGTCTGGGTCATTTTTTTCGATAAGAATGATCTTCGCACTGAGCTGGGTTTACGCAAGGATGTAAAGAAGCTGGAAGAAGAGCGTAATTATTTCGACAGGGAGATCAGATCGATCACATCAGATCTGAGAGAGCTTTACACCAATCCGAAAACACTGGAGAAATTCGCCCGTGAAAAATACCTGATGAAGCGCGACAATGAGGATATCTTTGTCATTGTAGAGGAAAAGAAGCCCTGAGCTGCGGATTTTTCCGTACTCTTTCAGCAGCTATCCGCCGCTGAATATTTCAACAGAACAGAGCGATTACTTTATAACGAGCTTTTGAACGTGTGCATTCTTTTCTGATGCACAGCTCACCGAATACATTCCCGGAACAAGACGCTGCCCGAGCTCAAGTCCGAAGGTATTATTGCCTCTCTTCGCTGTAATTAATTCTTTTGAATAGATCACTTTTCCGAGCAGGTCGAAAATGGTGACTGCGATATGCTCCTGCTCAGCAGCGTTGATCACGAGGGAAACATTATCTCCGTCGGAAGGATTCGGGAACAGGGTCAGTGAGAAATCAGGCGCTGCATGATATTCAACAGCAGCTACATTAAAAGTCGCGGTGTGATTATCAAAATCTGTTTGTCTCAGGCGATAGTAAGAAATTCCTTCAACAGGGCTGATATCTTCAAAACTATAATTCATCACCCAGTTAGTGGTGCCGGAGCCATCAACCGTTCCGACCGGCTGGAAATCCACTCCATTCGTACTTCTTTCGACCGTATAAAAATCATTGTTTAATTCAGATGCAGTCGACCATTGAACGCTGACACTGTTCAGATTTGGCTTTGCAACGAAGTCGAGCAGCTCGATCGGCAATACGACCGGTCCCACGATAGTACCCATGCTCCCCGTCCATACATTCGTTCCGCCGACAGAGATCAGAGTAGACGATCCGCCACCGACAAAGGTTTTAGTAATTGCTCCTCCAAGCTCTACAGTTACCGTTGAACCGGCAGGAAGCTTAAATCGTACTCCCCCGGTGTTGAAGTTAATAACGCCGTATATATTCAGCTGGATCGGAGAGGCACACCCCGAATAATCAACATCTGCACTGATATTTACAATAGTACCGGCGGCGACATTCATTACGTCACCGCACCCGGGAGGTCCGCTCGTTGGAGTTGATGTACAGGTCCAGGTTAAAGAAGCCCAGCTTGCAAACGTACCGGCTGTTGATGTACAGGTATTCGCAATGAATCGTGAGGGAATCGCTATGAGAATTAAAAGGAGTAGTTTTAACTTCATTACTTCTGGGGACGTAATTTTAACAAAAATCGTAATAATTGTTAGCTTGTTAATTGATCTGGATCAAATTAACGAACATTGCAATGTTGAATACCTCAAGATCTGCCCCGAAAACTCTCCTTTTTTGAATTAAATGCCGCTTAGACAGGGCGCCACCTGTCAAACGAATAACCGTTGCAGGAGTTGAAAACCGAGGTAAAGGATCAAAATCCCACGGCAAACGAAATATTTAATTATTTGATGATCAGCTTCTTATTGATGTATTGATCTTTAGACGTCGCCGTGATCAGGTATACACCGGCATTGAGGCGATTTTCAGGATCGATCGCATATACCGAGTTACCGGCGCCGGTGCCGGTAACAATAATTTTAGAATAGCTTTCCTGACCAACCGTATTGTATACGACCACCAGCACTTCCTGCCGGTCGGCGACTCCGTTAAAGCTCAGGTTGATCGAGCTGCCATCAGAGGGATTCGGAAACACATTCATCGAGAAATTCTCATCGGCAGCAGAAGCAGCGGCGCCATCAAAATCAACGGTTTTTGATGATGAATAAACGGACGAGCCGTCAAAGTCGGTTTGCTTCAGCCGGTAATAGGATCTTCCTTCAAAAGGTGTGTGGTCCACAAAATTATAATGATGGACCGAGCTGCTGCTTCCCGCCCCGTCTTTAGTTCCTGCAGCTTCAAAGTTAACTCCGTCAGATGATCGTTCAATAGTAAAAAAGTCATTGTCTACCTCTGTCGCAGTTGTCCAGCTGGTGCAAACATTACGACCGCAAACCTTTGCATCGAAGTCGACCAGCTCGATCGGCAGCGGACTTGCAGCATTATTCAGCGTTCCGATCGTGTAATAGCCGTCTCCCCGGGTGTTAGGCACCTCATCAAAGAAGATCCTGTCACCTGTGATGCTGGTTGCGTTCATCACTTCGGTCCAGGCCCCCGATGTTCCTGCTCTGTAAAGCAATTTATAATTAGTAAGCGGTGCTGCCGGCGTAATTGCTCCCATTCCTCCATCACTCATATCAAAGGTAAGATCGGCGCTTTCACTGCCTGCAACATGGGTCCAGTCAAAATACCAGATCCTGTTCCAGCGTCCTACCAGCGGACCTGCGCTCATTCCGCTGATATCCGAATAGTTAATGTAATTACTTCCCGTTTGATGGGCAGCCATCAGATATTCTCCGTCACCAAATTGATTTGCACCTTCGGTAATGTCCAGGCCGCCGGTAACCGTTGAAGACACGGATGTATTGTCTCCGGCTAAATATCTTCCATTCAGCGCCGACTGCCCGATCCCTCCCATTTCAAAATCAAAATCCCCGTTCCCCGGCGTATCACCTGCATAAAAATCATTGGCTGCAAGCGTTACATTGTATTTCGCAGCGAGGTAATTGTTCACGATGATCTCTCCTGCAGCGTTCAGCGGCGCATTGAACACAACGATCTCCGCTTCGAAACCGCTTATAAAGCGACCGGTTGTCGCTTTCTCGTTACCGATGTATACCGGCATTGCATTGGTGGAAGGAGTATTGTTTTCGGCATCATTGTAAATATTTGAAGCATTCTTCCACTCATTCCTGCCGCGTACCGCTGCTACTCCGGTTGTATAGCTATATTCGATTATATTGAACTCTGTGGTGGTAAACTGACTGCCTGCCGCTGTGCTGGGGGAGTTCCTTCCGGTGCCGTAATAAAAAGGACTATGGAGGTTATTGGTGGAATAGCTCAGCATTTCATAGTTCTCAAGGCCATCATCACCCTTTGTGAACCAGGCATTGTAGTCTTTTCCGGTGGTTACCTTCGCCACGATGTAAAAATGCCAGGCAGTAAGATCCAGGCTATTGTTATCAGGCACACGAAGCTCATCATCTGTACCGTCAAAGCTAAATGCCGGCATAGTATTGACAGCCGCTGCGGTTAGCGTCGGCTCATTCGCGACTGCATTCGGGGTAGCGCTGAAGCCATTTCCCGAACGGTCCGCCCAGGCCGTTACGCTGGAACCTGAAGTAGTAACTCCGCTGTTCGCATCCAGCCAGAGCTTATTATTTGCGCTGGAACCCACACCACCGGGACCGGTTTGTGCAGTAGAAAGAGAGCTCAAAAGAAAGAAAACAGAAAAAACGGGTAAATATCTTGTCATTAGCAGCTTTAAGACGAAAAAAACGCCATAAAGGTTGCAAAAACAGGGATTCAGGAGAAGAACACAGGCAGAAAATAACAGATAACTATCTGACTACTAGTTTTTTATTTACAAATTTATCCTGCGAGGTTGCAGTGATCAGGTAAACACCCGGAGCGAGCCGTTTTTCAGGGTCGATTGCATAGACAATATCACCGGTCTGACTTCCGGGAATGATCACTTTTGAATAATTCTCTTTGCCTGCAATATCATAAACCACTACAAGCACTTCCTGTCCGGGTACTCCGCTAAGGCTGATGTTGAATTCTCCTCCATCGCTCGGATTGGGGAACAGGTCCATGCTGAAAGCAGATCCGGAGCTGATATCCACTGCACGTACGATCGAATATCCGTGATCTCCGTTGAAGTCCGTCTGCTTCAAACGATAATAGGAAACTCCGGTAAATGGATGCAGATCGAGATAGTCATAGTTCAGTAAAGCTGAGCTGTTGCCGGCGCCGTTTACAATTCCAACTGAACTGAAATTCACTCCGTCTTTTGAGTGCTCTACGGTGAAATAAGCATTATCGTGCTCTGAAGCCGTGGTCCAGCTGACGCATACATCTTTTTCATCACACACTTTTGCCTCAAATTCAACCAGCTCGATCGGAAGAGGCGAGTTGACCATATCGGTCGTTCCAACATACCAATCCTTTGCTGTGACGTGTCCATTTGCCAGCAGCGTTCTGTTCACTTCAAAGTAAGTTCCTGTAACATTTGTAGGTGCGCCATAGGTTCCTACCGTACCCGTGGCATTGGAAGCATTTAAATCGCCAGAGATAAACACATTGAAACCGGTTCCTCCATAACGAAGTATTCCGTTTGTCCCGGATAAGTTGATGCTCCCGCGGTCAACCGTCCATTTTGCATTGGAGATTCCCACGATCGTTGCGCCTGCAGCCGGAGGTGTAAAGGTTGCGTCCGTATAAGGAGTGATAGCGACACTGCCTGATCCGGACGGAGTATGTGACACAGTGAAGAGACCGCCGGCGGTGAGTGTAGCCGTAAATCCGAACCATAACGGGTGATAATCGGTAGCGCTGCCCATTGGGAAATGGCCTCTGGCATTACCGATCGCGAGGATAGCCGTACCGATATAGCGGGCCAGCGTACCTGTTCCGTAAAACCAGCCTGAAGTATATGACAAGGTTCCTGCAGATGCAGCGGAGGTCCCGAGAGTAAACGTGGTCGCATTAAAATTCACTTTTCCGGAAGTCATGGTCAGCGTTGACTGAACAGTAACGTTTGCTGCTATCGAGATCTGTGGAATTGTTCCATACGTGTTATTAAAAACGACGTTATTGAAAACCGTACCGTCGGCATCACCTGTATTGTCTATTGTCTGCGCAGCGGTGCCGTTGAAAGTAACCGTTTGTGCCCCCTGAAGGAACGGATCGGCTGCAGTGCTTGTGTTGGTCCAGTCACCGCCGACTGAAAGATTCATGGTCCCTGTATTCACATCGAGCACCCCGCTGGTGATCGTAAGATCATTGGTGATGGTTTCGGATGTTACCGTCGGCGTAGCGGGCGTGATCATGAGTACGATAACATTGGAGCTGTTCACTGTCAGGTTGTAGATCGGAATGCTCGTTTCCACCCGCATGGTCGTTCCTGCATTTGTGGATGCATTTCCCATCTGCAAAGTTCCGCCTGTAAAGCCGGTCCCAAGCGTAGCCGTATTATGATATCCCAGGTTTTCGCCGGCTGTTCCGCCGGAATTCTGGATCACTAGTGTTCCTCCCGACATGCTGAATACACAGCCTGTTGTATTATCCATATTGAATACATCCCGCCCGGCAACGTTATTCCCGATCGTCCCAAGCGTTGTAACTCCTCCGCTCTGAATATAGGTCCAGGCATTTGTTCCGTTTGAGATCCTTCCTGTCGCATTGAGCGCTCCGCCGGAAACTTCTACCACGCCTGTATTTGCTGTGGCAATCGTAGTAGGAATGATCCGGTCGCTGATAGCAGATCCGAAATTGACAGAGCCTGCGCTCACCTTCAGGTATCCATCCACAGACCAGTCAAAACTGCTGGTCTGATTCATTGTTCCTCCATTGCACCATAATTTTGCCGTTGTCGGAATATTCGGATCAGACGTAAAAGGAACAATTGTGGAAGCGCTGGAAAGTTCAAATGTTCCGTTGGTCAGCGTAAGTCCGCCAGCCAATATCGTAATAACACATTGAACATCGATGACGTTTGCCTGGCTCACTCCCTTGTTGACCGTAATTCCTCCTCCAAAAGCAGTAGTGGCTGCGGTACCCGTTACCGTATTCGAAGTCGCACCTCCAAAGGTAACACGTCCGGTTCCCATGGTGAACGTTCCGTTGTTGATCAGGTTCCCGTTAATAGTCACCGCTCTGTTGGTTGCGTTGAATGTGCCGCCGTTGACCGTCAGATTTCCGTAGGTCTTGGTTCCGGTTGTACTACTGGTGTATGTGCCGGTTACCGTTGCTGTACCTGTAACAATATTCGTAAATGAATTTGAGGTGAAAGTACCCGCACTGATATCCAGGTTATTATTGATAGTGGTACCTACTCCGGAGTTGACGGTAATTCCGGCGCCATTAATTTTCAGATTGTAATAATTAGTATATGCTGCCGGCAATGTCAGTGACGACTGGATCTCGATCGTGCCGGTTCCGTAGGTGAAAGTACAATTAGTGGAAGACCAGGTGCCCCGGATGATGAGAGTCCCTCCGTTGGTCATTGTAAGATTACTTGCTGCGGTAGTAGAAGAAACATTGACTACGTTGAGCGTATTCGTTGCCCCAACCGGGTAGGTAAGAGTACCTGCTACGCTGAACCCGATATTTAGATTTCCATAGGCAAGATTATTTGCCGCATTATCGAAGGTGCAGCTTCCGTTGATCTGCAGCAGGTCACCGGCAACCGGAAGCGTGCTTCCGCTCCACTTTGTGTTGTCGCTGAAATTTCCCGGACCCGTGAATGTTTTGGTCGCGGAATATCCGTTAATAACAAAAATGCAGAGAAGGGGAGATAATATCTTGGTGAAGAATAACTTACATATCCTCAACTGTCTGGGAGTAGTTTGAGTCAAAATAGGTTAAATAAAGAGGTTCGCTTAATAATTGACAACTGTCAAATTTAGCGTCTTATTCGATAATAAGCAAATAAAGTTTCGCTGCTAACCGCTATATTCACCATATACACCTCTCATTACATCGGCTATTTCACCGAGGGTCGCATAATTCTCTGCGGCTTCAAGGATGGCCGGCATCAGGTTCACCTCGCCACGAGCATTGGCTTCCAGCTGTTTCAAGATCTGCTGAACCTTCGCATTATCCCTTTCTGATTTCACTTTGTTGATCTTGTCGATCTGCAGCTGACGAATAGAATCATCTACCGTAAAGATGTCCTCCAGCGGCTTTTCATCCACGGTGAACTTATTGACGCCAACAATGATCTTTTCACCTGTTTGAATATCGTGCTGATACTTGTAGGATGAAGCAGCGATCTCATTCTGAAGATAACCTTGTTCTATCGCTGATACGGAGCCACCCATTGCATCAATTTTATGGATGTATTCCCATGCAGCGGCTTCCACTTCATTCGTAAGCGTTTCAACGAAATAAGAACCTGCAAGCGGGTCCACCGTGTCTGCGATACCACTTTCATAAGCCACGATCTGCTGTGTCCTGAGTGCGATCCGCGCTGCTTCTTCTGTCGGCAAAGCGATCGCTTCGTCAAATCCATTGGTATGCAAGCTCTGCGTTCCGCCAAGTACTGCCGACATTGCCTGGATCGTTACACGCGGAATATTATTCTGAGGCTGCTGTGCGGTAAGGGTAGAACCTCCGGTCTGGGTGTGAAAGCGCAGCATTTGCGCACGCGGATCGGTCGCCCCGAGCTCTTTGGTGATCTGAGCCCACATTCTTCTGGCAGCACGAAATTTTGCAACCTCTTCAAAAAGATTATTATGAGCATTAAAAAAGAACGATAACCGTTTTGCAAATACATTAATATCCAACCCTTTGTCTATGGCGGCTTTGAGATACGCTTTACCATTGGCCAATGTAAATGCAAGCTCCTGAACGGCGGTCGACCCGGCTTCGCGGATGTGATAGCCCGAGATCGAGATCGTGTTCCATTTCGGCACTTCCTTGCTGCAATATTCAAAAATGTCCGTAATGATCCGCATGCTGGGTTTCGGAGGATAGATATATGTTCCCCTTGCAGCATATTCTTTCAGGATGTCATTCTGGATCGTCCCGGATATTTTTTTCAGATCGGCGCCCTGCTTCTTCGCGAGGGCAATGTACATCGACAGCAAAATGGAAGCAGTCGAATTGATCGTCATGGAGGTGGTGATATTCTCCAGCCTGATCCCATCGAAAAGGATCTCGATATCACGAAGCGAATCGATCGCAACCCCGGCCTTCCCTACTTCACCATCCGCAAAATCATGACTGCTGTCGTAACCGATTTGGGTCGGCAGGTCAAATGCAACGGACAAACCGGTTGTTCCATTGTTCAGGAGGTAATGATAACGCTTGTTGGATTCTTCGGCGGTCGAAAATCCGGCATACTGGCGCATCGTCCAGAGCTTGCTGCGGTACATTGTGGATTGCACACCACGTGTAAAAGGGAATTCGCCGGGAGCTTCATCAGGCACATTTACCTTTGAGTAAACCCTTTTGATCTCTATGTTTGAGTCGGTAAGGAACTTGTCCTTCCGTTCTTTTTCTTCCATAAATTACAACTACAGATCTTTACAATTACAAATATAAATCTCTACAAAAATACAAATGTCGAAATTTTCCACAGGAGCTGACAAACACAGATTTGTACATTCGTACAATTCGTAATTTGTAGTTAAAATTCTTTCCCGATCTCCTTCTTGATAAAGTCGATGGCTTGTTTGGTTGGCATCTCGGTCAGCTGCGAAGCTACCCCGATCACCGCCTGGGCAAGCTCCATTGCACCGGACTCAGGTGTTACACGTGCAGCTGCAACATTCACCAGCTTGATCGTTTCCTCTTTCGAGCGCACCAGGTTATCCCACGCTTTTGCGCTCATGTAGATCTGTTGTGAAAGGTTATGCTCATATTCGCTCCGGATCGTCTTCAGCAGCTCCCCCTGGAAATTTGCAGCAGTTCCCGTCTTTGTTAGCCGCATCACCAGGCTGGTCGGATTGATCCGCTCCAGGAAAAGGATCGCACGCTCATAGGCCTGGAGGCGGATCGGCGTAAGAACCGTCTGGTTGGCAAGCTTGAGATCAAAGACCCGTTTCCGGTTCGAGTGATCCAGGAAATTTTTCACCAGGTAGTAGGAGGTCAGGAAAACGACTGCCGAGGGCAGGATCACCAGTGCAATCTCAAATAATGGATCCATAATTTTTTTGTGTTAAAGCGTTAACTGATTGTGTGCTCATATTTTCTGATAATGCACAAACGTCTTATTCGTTACAAACATTTGACACCGTTAATTAACAGGCTAAATATCGTAATTTTTTATTTAAACTTGTATCTGAATAAAACACGATCCTTATGTACAGAAAAACAGAAGACTTCCTCAATGAATGGAAATATGAAAGCGAATCGACGATCTCCACATTCAAAAATATCAGCAATGAAGCGCTGAACAAGAAAGATCATGAAAATGTAAGGAGCATTGCCCGGCTTGCATGGCACATCACACTCACCATTGCTGAAATGATGAATAAAACCGGGTTGAATGTTTCCGGACCGGATGAGCACAGTCAGCCTCCTTCCGAAATCAACGCAATTATCAGGGAATATGAACGCTCCGCCGCATCGGTTGCGGAAGAAGTGAAAAATAAGTGGACCGATGCATCTCTGCTGGAAGAAAAGAACTTATACGGTGAAAGCTGGATGAACGGCCTGACACTCGGGGTGCTTGTAAAACATCAGACCCATCACCGCGGACAACTTACCGTACTGATGCGTCAGGCGGGATTGAAAGTGCCGGGGATATACGGTCCGGCAAAAGAAGAATGGGCAGCGATGAACATGGCTTCACCCGACTAGCAACCATTATTTTTTTGCGCGTCTTACCATCAAAGATCATGAAAAAACTCCTTCTCCCCGCGCTTACACTCCTCTCCACTGTCCTCTTCTCTCAGGAACACTGGGAAGATAATTTCTGGCGCAAGCAAACCCAGGAACGCTATAAGAAAACCTTTAATATGAAGGGGCTTTATACTGAGTTCTATGACAACGGACAAATCAAGTGGCAGGGAAAATGTTCGGAGACCGGCACTCCGGACAGTACATGGGTGTATTATGATGACAACGGATACAAGATCTGGGAAGGACAGTATACCGGTAAATACATTGAATACAAACGGGAATATAACGATGATTACGATGAAGAGGGGAATTATGTGGACGGACAACACAACAGGGACAAAAACAATCGGCACATCCAGGATACCACCATTATCGGAAACTATGTAAACGGACTAAAGGAAGGTGACTGGTTCCAATATGATTATGAGGGAAAATTCATTCAATATAAAGGTCAGTATCTGCATGGTGAACCGACCGGAAAATGGCAGCAGTTCATTTCTGTACCCGTGATCACGAAGGTGGAGAAGATCGGTGAATATGATTACCGGACGCAAACGCAGACCGTTTATAATGATGACAGTATTATAAAAACCGAGCATCTTGATTCGCTCACGCATATTCCCGATATCAACCAGCGGGTGAATTATGCAACTACAGAAGGCGACAATGTAAGAGTGAACATCTGTGCCGCCGGTACTGCCCAGATGATCGATCTCAACCGGCTGAATAATTTTTTCTTTCAGCCCGGTCACAGCAAGATTGAAGGTCCGGTCCAATCTTACGGAATTGAATGGTCGGGAACGGTCGAGCATTTTTATTGGGCATACGATATTAAATGGACACCCGCGGTTTCCGCTCAGCTGAATGACTCGATCCGCTTGCGGTTATCAGGCTGGAACACGGCTTTTCACTGGGGCGGCGACCTGATCAAATCCGATCATGTTGACCTTGCTCCCATCGGAGGATTCGGTTTTCAGCAGCTGAAGCTGAAAACGCTCAGGATCGCCGGGGCGGATACTTCCGGCTATAGCTTTCGCGAAGGCGACTTCCGGGTGTACAAACGTTCAGCATTCACCGCCGATTTTGCATTGTGCCTCCGGTTCAACATGGGCTATGCCTCCATTGCCCTCCAGGGAGGCTATCTGTTCGACCTGAGTCCCCAGCGCTGGAGATACAACGGAAAATACCTCGATGAATCACCCCGAACTTCGCTTTCCGGGCCCTTCGCCGGCATCAGTTTTGGCATCCATATTCCCGATTATTGATCCATCTTTGAAAATTACCTGCTGGTCGTATTTAATAGGCTTGCATAATACAAATTTGCTAGATTTGTGTTCTCTAAACTTTTATCTATATGAGCAAGTTATCTGATAGGATCAATAACCTGGCAGAATCGCAAACACTGGCAATGGCAAAGAAAAGCCGTGAACTGCAGGCACAGGGAAAAGATATCATCAGCCTCAGCATCGGGGAACCGGATTTCAACACACCGGATTTCATCAAGGATGCCGCTAAGAAAGCCATCGACGACAACATCACGCATTATACACCCGTCCCCGGGATCCTTGAGCTTCGTAAAGCCATCTCTGAAAAGTTCAAGCGTGATAACGGATTGAATTACACCTTTGATCAGGTGGTTGTTTCCACCGGTGCAAAACAATCCATCGCCAACGTGATCCTCAGCATGGTCAATCCGGGCGAAGAAGTGATCGTCCCTATCCCTTACTGGGTAAGCTATATTGAAACTATTAAACTTGCCGAAGGAATTCCTGTCACCATTCCGACCACCATCGGATCCGATTTCAAGATCACTCCGGACCAGTTGAAAAAAGCGATCACTCCAAAAACAAAGATGATCGTATTCAGCACACCCTGTAACCCAAGCGGTACAGTGTACAGCCGGGAAGAATTAAAGGCGCTTGCCGATGTGATCGCTCAGCATCCCGATCTGTACATTATTTCCGATGAGATCTATGAGCTGATCAACTTCTCGGGCAAGCACGAAAGCATTGCACAATTTGATTTTATATACGACCGGGTGATCACGGTAAACGGCGTTTCCAAAGGCTTTGCGATGACCGGCTGGCGGATCGGCTACATCGGCGCACCCAAGTGGATCGCTGATGCCTGTGAGAAAATGCAGGGGCAGTTCACTTCCGCTCCGACATCGATCTCACAAATGGCCACGCTTGCAGCAGTGAAAGCAGATCCCAATGTAACTTTCGAAATGCGGGATGCGTTCAGAAAACGCCGCGATCTTGTACTGGACATGATGAAGGAGATCCCCGGCATGAAAACAAATGTGCCGGATGGAGCATTCTATATTTTTCCGGATATCTCCTATTACTTCGGAAAATCATTTGGAAAATATACGATCAAAAACTCAAGCGATCTCAGCTTGTATCTTCTCGAAGAAGGCAATGTGGCGCTGGTTTCAGGAGATGCTTTCGGGGACGACAACTGCATTCGCTTTTCCTATGCAACTTCTGAAGACAAGCTGATCGAAGCTGTGAAACGCATCAAAACTGCATTGGCAAAACTTTCCTGATGTCAATTAAGGACACATTCAAAACGTTCAATAAGCTCAATGCACTCATCATTGGAGATGTGATGATCGACTCCTACATGTGGGGACATGTGAGCCGTATTTCCCCCGAAGCACCTGTTCCGATCGTTGCCATTAACAAAAAAGAAAATCGCCTGGGCGGAGCAGCGAATGTTGCGCTCAATATACAGGCAATGGGCGCAAAACCGATTCTCTGCTCGGTGGTCGGTGACGACGACGGCGCAAAACTATTCCTTGGCTTGCTGAAAGATCAGAAGCTTTCCGACAAAGGGATCATCAAAAGTAAAAAACGGATCACGACGATTAAGACCCGCGTGATCAGCAGCAATCACCAGATGCTGAGAGTGGACGAAGAAATCGAAAGCTCGGTAAATAATGCGGAATGCGATGCGCTTCTTGAAAAAATAAAGAATCTTGCGATCTCCGAAAAAGCAGATGTGATCATTTTCGAAGATTACGACAAAGGCTGTATCAGTGAAAAACTGATCAAATCCGTTGTCGCTTTCGCGAAGCAGAAAAACATTCCGACCGTTGTGGATCCGAAGAAAAAAAATTTCATGACGTATACCGGTGTAACGCTTTTTAAGCCCAACCTGAAGGAATTAAAAGAAGGACTGAAAGTAGATTTCGATAATAACAACATGAAGGACCTTGGAAAGGTGGTCGATACTTTCATTAAAAAGCAGAACATTTCAACCGCGTTGATCACACTCTCCGAAAAAGGTGTCTACACACATGGCGCAAAGATAAAAACACTCATCCCCGCACACGTTCGTAATATCGCTGATGTATCCGGCGCCGGCGATACGGTTGTAAGCGTTGCAGCGCTCTGCCTCGCAGCAGGACTTGGGCCGGTTGAAACCGCAACATTGGCTAATCTGGCCGGCGGACTCGTCTGTGAAAAAGTAGGCGTGGTTCCCATCGATAAAAAACAATTGCTTGAAGAAGCTTCAAAATTAAAATTTTGACAGAAAACCGGCGAACCGACTACCTGATGAACCAATGAACTATTGAACCAATGAACCAATGAACCAATGAACAACTGAACCTTGAACCAAATAGTCACTCCATATAAAGATCAGGCAACCGGAAAAAAAGAGCAGGTAGCAACGATGTTCAACAACATTGCACACCGCTATGATTTCCTGAACCAGCTGCTTTCACTTGGTATCCACAAAGGCTGGAGAAGGAAAGCCGTGAAAATGATCGGAGCCGTAAAGCCGAAAAATATTCTTGATATTGCTACCGGGACAGGTGATTTCGCCATCGAAGCGATGACGCTGGATCCCCTGAAAGTTACCGGCGTTGATATTTCCGAGGGAATGCTGAAATTTGGAGTGGAGAAAGTCCGGAAACTCGGCTTGTCGGATAAAATTGAATTAAAGAAAGGGGATTCTGAAAACCTTCCCTTCACCGATAGCAGCTTTGATGCGATTACCGTTGGATTCGGTGTCAGAAATTTTGAGAACCTTGAAAAAGGGATCAATGAGATCTGGCGGGTACTGAAACCGGGCGGAATGATCGCCATCCTGGAATTCTCCAAACCGCGGAAATTTCCTGTAAAACAGTTCTATCATTTCTATTTTCGCTTTATCACCCCTTTTATTGGCCGCATTTTTTCGAAGGACAGCTCGGCGTATACTTATCTTCCGGAATCGGTAAAAGCTTTCCCGGACGGTGATGACTTCCTCGCAGTATTAAAAAAGGCCGGTTTTAAGGAAGTGAAAGCGAGGCCGCTTACCTTTGGCATTGCCAGTATTTATAGCGCCGTAAAATAAATTTTAAAATAGTACGTTAGAAGCAGACCCAAACCGCATTGAAAAAGATCATCACATATCTATTGCTGTCGGCCGCTGTTTTTATCACAGCTTCAGCAACCGCACAGGATGTGAACGATCGCGGAAACCTCCCGAACTATTACAAGCAGCGTTTGCATTTCGGATTTACCCTTGGCGTGAACCGGAGCAACTTCGTCATTTTTCCGGCTTCTCATTTCGAACGGTTCGACAGCCTCAAAGCAGTTGAATCGGTTCCGAAATTCGGTTTCAACCTCGGAATTGTTTCCGAATTTGCGGTCCATAAATATGTGACCGTTCGTTTTGTTCCAAGCTTATCTTTTGCCGAACGTAACCTTGAGTACTATTTTGAAGGCCATGACACCATTGTCCGCAAGAAAAATATCGAATCCACATTTTTAAATTTCCCGCTCGATCTCAAGCTGCGCTCAAAGCGGGTCGGCAACTTCGGGGCCTATATCCTCGCCGGTGGCAGCTATAGCCTCGATCTTGCTTCAAAGCGGAAGGTGGTCAATGAAAGTACAGACATTTCAGAACAGATCGTAAAGCTGAAACGGGATGATTTCGGATATGAAGCCGGTGCCGGTGCGGAATTCTATCTCGAGTATTTCAAATTTGCGATCGAAGGAAAGATCAGCATGGGAACACGCGACCTTTTGATCAAGGACAATACGATCTTTTCCAACTCAGTGAGCAAGCTCAACTCCAAAGTATTCCTGATCTCCATCACGTTCGAAGGCTGATCCTTGTTTTTCATCCATTTTATTTTTTCGTACCTTTGCCACGCATTGCACGATAAACACGTGCCTGGAAAATCATGAAACAGGAATTACAACTGGTCCTCTCACCCGAAGAAGCTGCCAATGAAGAGATCATCCGATCCATTGCCGCACAGCAGCTAAGAATTTCACCCGCAAGTATTTCATTTGTCAGGATCCTCAAACGTTCTGTCGATGCC
Organism: Bacteroidia bacterium; assembly: GCA_045805205.1. Lineage (GTDB taxonomy): Bacteria > Bacteroidota > Bacteroidia > 2-12-FULL-35-15 > 2-12-FULL-35-15 > 2-12-FULL-35-15. Next base: position 656,110 of record JBJMLR010000005.1, read on the forward strand.
CGTTCAAGAACTATCAGGATCAATCTGAAGATCGAGGTTTACCAAAATGAGATCCCTCAGCCGCTTTCCTATAAAAAGCAATACAAAGACGTTTCCTCTTCCAAACCGGTAATTATTATCGGCGCCGGTCCGGCCGGATTATTTGCCGCACTGGAATTATTGGAGCAGGGATTGAAGCCGGTTGTGATCGAGCGCGGAAAAACGGTAAAAGACAGGAGACGTGATCTCGCTGCGATCAATAAACAACACATCGTCAACCCGCATTCGAACTACTGCTATGGCGAAGGCGGCGCGGGAACCTATAGTGACGGCAAGCTTTACACCCGCTCCACCAAGCGCGGCGATATCAATAAAATACTGGAGCTGTTCGTGGCGCATGGTGCGGATGAGAATATTCTTGTGGAAGCACATCCGCACATCGGAACGAATAAGCTTCCGAAGATCATCGAAGCGATGCGCCAGACGATCACCGGGCACGGCGGAGAAATTCATTTCAATTCGCAGGTAACCGATCTCATCATAACCAATAATGTGATCAAAGGCGTTATCTGCAAGCGCACCGACACGGATTCAACTACCGAATATCTCTCGGGTTCCGTGATCCTTGCAACCGGCCATAGCGCGCGGGATATATTCGAGCTGCTGCATGCTAAAAAGATCCTTATCGAGGGAAAAACATTTGCCATGGGCGTTCGCGTCGAGCACCCGCAGGCGCTCATCGACTCTCTTCAGTACCACTGCTCTTTGAAAGAAGTTCCCTCCAGGCGGGAATTCTTACCGGCTTCCTCTTACAGTCTTGTTCACCAGGCGCTCGGTCGCGGCGTTTATTCCTTCTGCATGTGCCCGGGCGGAATCATCGCACCTTGCGCAACGGCTCCCGGTGAAGTAGTTACCAATGGCTGGTCTCCGTCGAAGCGAAATAACCCGTTCGCAAATTCGGGAATAGTGGTGACAATAGAACCGGAAGATTATAACAAGTATTCCGCCGATGGTCCCCTGGCCGGGTTACGATACCAGCAGGCTCTTGAAAAAATGGCATTCGTTGCAGGCGGACAAACACAAACCGCGCCGGCACAGCGCTTGCTCGACTTCACCAATAATATCCTCTCTCCTGCTCTTCCGGAAGCTTCTTATCAGCCGGGAATTATTTCCGCGCCTTTGCATGAATTATTACCGCCCGAGATCGGGAAACGATTACAAATCGGCTTCCGTGAGTTTGGTAAAAAAATGCGCGGCTATCTGAGTAATGATGCCGTGATCGTGGGTGTTGAGTCGCGTACTTCCTCGCCTGTACGCATTCCGCGCGACAAAGACTCACTGCAGCATCCACAGGTAAAAGGACTTTATCCATGCGGTGAAGGAGCCGGATACGCAGGCGGGATCGTTTCAGCTGCAATTGACGGACAAAAATGTGCGGCGGCGATCTCCGCACTAAAACAAAGTCAATGAGAAAGCGGATTCTTTTCCTGGCATTTTCTCTTTGCTCCGTTCGAGCCTTAGCCGGCGATACGATCAAGTATATCACTCTTACACCTTTCAATCCAACCTATAATTATCAAACGGTCGGTTTCCGGCTGCGGCCGTGGCCGTATATTATTGGCAATGAAATGGGAATTACAAGCACGCTGGGTGTTGAAATGAGCTTTCTGAAAAATAACTCGATCGGAGTTGATGGTTTATTCAATGGATTGCTGGATCATCATGACGAACCGGTACATACCGATGTTTATGACAGAGAAACAGCGGTGATAGCATATGCGAATCATTATTTGAGGTTCCGGAAATTACGTGAAAAAGGCGGGCTCACTTTTTATATCGGTGCTGCCGGAAGAAAAGGAATACATAACATCCGCGAAGAGTGGCCGGACAAGGATACGATTACAACCACCTACACCGGGTTCGTTTGTTATGGAGGTCAGTTTGGATGTACCATTCATGGCGACGGACCTCTTGGTCTTAATATCAATATACCGATCTATGAAAATTCACGAAAAGTGTATTTTACCGACACACGTGACCACAGACGGAATAATGTGCAGCATTATCAAACGGTCGACTGGCGCCTGGAGATAAATCTGTATATCTGGCTGAAATGGAGAGACCGCTCAATTTACCTTGACAAAAAAGACTGAAAACGACGTGAGTATTCCTAACTTCGCACCGGGAACAAATTCTTAATGAAAGTCCTTATAAAATCTAAAATAAAATGAAATTCCTGATCCAACTTGTCATATCAACACTCGCGGTATTGATCTCTTCTTATCTCCTGCCGGGTGTAAGCATTGATAACAACAGCTTTCTGACCGCACTCATTGTAGCGGCAGTACTGGCTTTCCTGAATGGTGTGGTAAAGCCTATCATGATCGTTCTCACGATCCCGGTAACCGTTGTTACCTTTGGATTTTTTCTGCTGGTGATCAATGCACTGATGATCTTGCTTGCAGCGAAGATCGTGAATGGCTTTCATGTTGCGGGATTCTGGTGGGCGCTTCTCTTCAGCCTGATCTTATCGGTTATCACCTCTATCCTCGAAAGCATCAAGCGCCGCGATGAGCATGATGGCGGAGTCTGATCATCTTAACACTAAACCTGGAATCTGAAATTTTGAGTCCTGACTTTAAATTTTTCAACTTTGAACTTAATATCTGAAATTCTGAATCCCGCTTTGAACTTTTCATCTTTAAACTTTGAACTTAATAAATGATAAACGTTGGCGAATACAATGAGCTCGAAGTAGTGAAGCAAATGGACTTCGGGATCTATCTGCGTGATGATGCAACCGAAGTGCTGATGCCCACGAAATGGGTTCCGGAAGGAACAAAGATCGGTGATCTGCTGGAAGTATTTATCTTCCGGGATTCGGATGACCGGTTGATCGCTACCACCGTGAAGCCGCGGGCGATCGCCGATACATTTGCTTTCCTTGAATGTAAGCAGGTCAATGAAATGGGGGCTTTTCTCGACTGGGGAATGGATAAGGATCTGTTTGTTCCATTCCGCGAACAGCAGAGCCGCATGGAAGAAGGAAGAAGCTATGTGGTATTTGTTTACCTTGATGAGGAAACCGACCGCCTGGTGGCATCTTCAAAACTCAGCCGCTTCATTATCCGGGAAGATGTTGAGCTCAAGGAAGGTGATATCGTGGATCTGCTGGTGTATTCAGAATCCGATCTCGGATACAATGCCATCATCAACGATCTTTATACCGGCCTGATCTACAAAAATGAAGTCTACGAAAGTATCCGTATCGGCGATAAATTACAGGGATTTGTAAAACGGATCCGCGAAGATGAAAAGGTGGATCTCAGCCTGCAGAAAAGCGGCTATGAACTGGTCGATGATGTGAAATGGAAGATCCTGAACCTTATCAAAAAGGAAAATGGATTCCTGGCCTTGAACGATGATAGCAGCCCCGAGGAGATCAAAGCAAAACTGCAGATCAGCAAAAAAGCGTTTAAGAAGGCTGTGGGAGCCCTTTACCGGGAACGACTGGTAAAGCTTACCGACAAAGGCGTCGAGCTTATAAAATAGTCGCAGTCTCTACTGAGCGAAGCCGAAGTATGGTAATTATCCAGTCACCTGATCACCTATGAATGATGATACGGTTCCCCCTTCAAAATGGTCATTGCCCGATAAAGCTGTTCAGCGAAAAACAATCGTACCATTTGGTGAGAAAAGGTCATTTTTGAGAGCGATAGCTTTCCATTTGCCCTTTTATGAACCGCCTCCGAAAATCCATAGGGTCCGCCTACCACAAACACCAGGTTCTTGATCCCGGAATTCATCTGCGCCTGGATAAAATCTGCAAAACCGGCGGAGTCATACTCCTTTCCGTTCTCATCCAGCAGGATCAGCCGGTCGGAGCTTTGAAGACTCTTCAGGATCAGCTCTCCTTCCTTTTGCTTCTGCTGATCGATGCTCAGGGCTTTGGTATTTTTCAAAGCCGGGATCACAACGGTTTCAAAGCCCAGATAGCGTTTTAACCGCTGCTCGTACACAGCAAAACCTTTGATAATGTAATCGTCTTCGGTTTTACCGTTCAGGATCAGGATAATTTTCATTGATTTCTTAGAATATCATTGCAAAAAAACTATATTTTTGTTGTATGGCAAAACTTCAGCTGAAAAAGCCCTAAAAATGGCTTAATAATTGCATCAGCCGGGTTAAATTGCATCTCGATAATGAAAACAAGAGCATCCTTATTCGTTTTATTGGTTTCGGTATTTTCCTTTGCATTTACCATCGACCTGATCGATGATATTGCTGCGGCAATCCGTTCCGGTAACCCGAAGAACATTTCAAAATTTTTTATTGAGAACGTGGACATGAAGATCATCGACCAGGATGCTATTTACAGTAAACAGCAGGCGGAGATGATCCTCAAGGATTTTTTCAGCAAACATGCTGTAAAGTCCTACACCACCATTCACAAAAGCGAACCAAAGGCCGGCTCCCAATATGTGATCGGATCACTTGAAACTGCAAGCGGCAAGTTCAGAACGTATTTTCTGATCAAAACAACGGGAGCCTCTACCCTGATCCAGCAATTCCGAATCGAAACAGAGAATGAGTAAAAAACTATCTCCCGAACTTCTTTACCACTTCAATATCCGTCAATTTATTACTTCTGCATTGGCAGAAGATACCGGCGACGGTGATCACACTTCACTCGCCTGCATTCCCTCCGACGCAAAAGGCAAAGCACAATTACTCGTAAAAGAGAATGGCATTATTGCCGGTGTAGCACTTGCAGAACAGATCTTTCATACAGTCGATCCCGGTTTAAAAGTTAAAGTCCTGATCAGGGATGGAAGAACGATCAAAAAAGGAGATCTCGTCCTGACGGTTCAGGGAAGCTCACGCTCAATATTGCTTGCCGAACGCCTCGTGCTGAATTGCATGCAGCGGATGAGCGGCATCGCTACAAAAACAAATAATCTTGTACAGCTCTGCAAAGGCACAGGAACCAAAGTGATCGACACCCGTAAAACGACACCCAATATCCGCGGGCTGGAAAAGTGGGCTGTTGTGCTGGGTGGAGGCGCTAATCACCGCATCGGACTGTACGATATGATCCTTATCAAGGACAATCACATCGACTATGCCGGGGGGATCCGGAAAGCGATCGAAGCCTCCAAGAAATACCTGAAAAATAAAAACAGGAAGCTCGCGATTGAGATAGAGGCCCGGAACCTGGATGAAGTCAAAGAAATTCTTGCTGTCGGAGGGATCCAACGCATTTTGCTGGATAATTTTTCAATTCGTGATATCAAAAAAGCACTGAAGCTGATCGGTGGGAAATATGAAACGGAAGCTTCCGGCGGTATTACAGAAAAAACGATCCGGAGCTACGCCAAATGCGGAGTCGATTTTATTTCGGTCGGTGCGCTGACCCATTCCATCAAAAGCCTGGACCTTAGTCTGAAAGCTGTATGATGAAGCACAAAAATGTAAAACGGCTGATCCGCCAGCGGCCGCTCTACAGGCTGGTGAAAGCCAGTCAAAAAATTGTGCTTCCGGGCTTCGAAGGTTTATCACTCTATCTTGTTACAAAATTTTTTTTTAGGGGCATCCGGAATGGAACGCTGAACATGCGTGCAACTTCGCTCGCCTATAGCTTTTTCCTGGCCCTTTTTCCGACCGTGATCTTTCTTTTTACGCTCATTCCGTATATCCCGATCAATCACTTCCGGGACTACATCTTCAACTATTTACAGGAAGTGATGCCGGCATCAGCGTTTGAAGCAACGGAAGGTGCGATCACGGACATCCTGAAAAATCAAAGAGGCGGATTATTGTCGATCGGTTTTATCACTGCACTTTATTTTGCAACGAACGGTTTCAATGCAATGATCAACTCCTTTAATGAAACGTATCATGAGATTGAAACGCGCCGTCCGCTGCAGCAGAGGCTGGTGTCGCTGTATATGCTGCTGCTGACCGTGATACTGATCTCTGTTTCGATCACGTTGCTGATCTTTGGCGAGCATGGCATGAGCGAGCTCGTACACAACAGTACAGGACTGTTCTGGGTCCTTTCTATTCTAAAGTGGATCGTATTGGGTGGCCTGTGCTATACTATTATTTCATTCAATTATTACCTGGGGCCAAAGCGGAAAAAAGGATGGCACTTCTTTTCGGCAGGCTCTATGTTTGCGACGGTGTTCATCATCTTCGCAACGATAGGATTCACCTATTATGTGAATAACTTCGGAAAGTATAACAAAATCTATGGTTCCATCGGAACGCTGATCGTGATCATGACGCTGATCTATATCAACTCATTGATCCTTCTGTTGGGATTTGATCTGAATGCAAGCATCCACAGTGCCAAGAAGCACAGGGAGCTGTTCAATCGTCTTGCTAAATAGCGTCCCGCCGATCATCCGGGGGACGATGATCCCGTTTTCTGTTTTCCTCTTTTTTGCGCATCCTGATATTCATCAGCTCCACAAAAAGTGAGAACGCGATGGAAATGTAAATAAATTTCTTATCCACATGTTCGTGGAAGGCTTCCAGGATCAGCACCACACCGATCATCAGGAGGAAGGATAATGCAAGCACCTTGATGGTCGGATTGTCATTGATAAAATCGCTCACCTTTCCGGAGAAACTGATCATAATGATCATTGCTACGATCACCGCCAGGATCATGATCAGCAGGTTGGTTACCAGTCCGACTGCGGTCAGGATAGAGTCAAAAGAAAAGACAATGTCGATCAGGACGATCTGCATAACAATGGCGTTAAAGCTCACTTTGCGGATGGTCATTTCGTCATCGTCATAGCCCTGAACTTTATTATGAAGCTCAACGGTTGTTTTATAAAGCAGGAAAACTCCACCTGCAAAGAGGATCAGGTCCCGGCCTGTAACCCCGAATTCTCCGATGGTAAACAGCGGATCTTTTAGTCCTGCTATCCAGGAAATACTGAACAGCAGCAGAATACGCATTACGAGTGCCATCATAAGCCCGATGGTACGTGCTCTCCCTTGCTTTTCCCGCGGCAGCTTCCCGGCAACGATCGAAATGAAGATGATATTATCGATCCCCAGAACGATCTCCAGCACTGACAAAGTCAATAAGCTAATGAGAGAGGCAACGCTGAAAAGCTCACGGAAATCCTGGGCTAAATGCATAGAGAATTAATTTTTACAAAAATACGGAGTTTTTTAATGCTGGATATCAAATTTTTTTATACTGATTATCAATATGTTGTAAATTATTTTAGTACTATGTGATACAAGGTACTGCTTTTTATATATATCTTTGCAATGTCAGTTTGTAGGTATAGCCAAATCGATAGACGGACATCCCGGATGGCTACGGGAAAATAAAGAACAGTTAAAAGAAAGATACATGAAATGAGCCAAGGCGAATTACATGTGAAATTTAAAAAATAATAACATGAATATAGAAAACACAAAAGCGCAGATGAAAAAAGGCGTTCTTGAGTTTTGCATCTTATCGGTCCTTTCCGGCGGAGAGAATTATCCTTCGGAGATCATTTCAAAAATGAAGGAAGCAAAACTCATCGTTGTGGAAGGTACTTTGTACCCGCTGCTGATGCGTCTCAAAAATGATGGACTGCTTAGCTATCGCTGGGAGGAATCCAGTTCCGGCCCACCCCGAAAATACTATAAGCTTACCCCCGTCGGAGAGCAATTCCTCAAGGAACTCGAGACCACCTGGAATGAGCTGGTAGAAGCAGTAAATAAAACGATACAAAAAAATTAAGTTGCGATTAACCAGTTGAACGAACAACAGCAATCACAAACTAAAAACATTAAAGAAATGAACAAAACGATAACAATGAATTTAAGCGGGATCATATTCCACATCGAGGAAGATGCATATGAAAAGCTTAATAAATACCTGGGCACTATTCGCGGGTACTTCAAAGATTCCGAAGGCCGTGACGAAATCATGAGCGACATTGAAGCGCGGATCGCGGAAATGCTCCAGGAAAAAGTAAGCAATACCAAGCAGGCCGTCCTGATGAACGATGTTGAAAGTGTGATCGCTGTGATGGGAAAACCCGAAGACTTCGCCGGCTCTTCAGAGAATGCAGAAGAACCGAAAAAAGAAACCGAAGAAAAACAACACAGTAATTATTCTTCCGGAACCAACCGCAGAAAAAGAGTGTTCCGCGACCCCGACGATAAAATATTCGGTGGTGTTTGTTCGGGGATCTCCAGCTATTTTGATCTTGATCCGCTCTGGCTGCGCGCAGCATTTGCGATCTCCTTCTTCGTGTTCGGATCGGGACTGCTGCTCTATATCATCCTGATGATCATTATCCCGAAAGCAAAAACGACTGCTGAAAAGCTGGAAATGCGCGGAGAGAAAGTGGACATCAACAACATCGGGAAAGTAGTGAACGAAGAGTTTGAGGACTTCAAGAAAAGAATGAAGGACTACGATACCAGGGAAAACCGTGAAAAGATCCGCACTTCAACCGAAAAAGCAGGTGACTTTATTTCAGATGTTTTCATGAACATGGTTCACATCCTTGCGAAAGTATTCTCTTCCATCATGGTTTTTATCGCGATCGCATTTATCATCGTGCTTCTCGGATCTGTATTCGGAATGAATTTCATTCACATGAATAAGATGGGTCATGATTACTCCTACAGCATCTATGATATTTATGCGAATTTCATTCCGCAGGACATTTCAATCTATTTCCTGGTAACGGGACTGATCCTGTTCTTCGGCGTGCCGTTGATGGGGATCCTCTACGCGGGGATCCGAAATCTTTTTAATATAAAAGGCAAGAACAAGATCGTAAAATATACATTCAATACACTTTGGCTGATCGGTGTCGGTATCGTCATCTATATCGGAATGCGCACAGGTCAGGGCTTCTCGGAAGAAACAACAGTAAAACAACGGGTCGAGCTCCAGCAAAAAGATACGCTTTATCTTTCAGTTAAAGATCTCGGACACTGGGTGGCGAAAGATAACTCCGGTCATACATCATTCAAGATCGGGAATGTAAAGTGGACAGAATATGAGGACGGCAGCAAAGGATTTTCTCAGGACTTTCCGGCTACATTCGACATTGAACAGAGCGAAAACAGCCAGTTTCAGCTGATCGTTAACAAAACCGCATGCGGCAGCGACCGATCAGAAGCCCAGGCAAGAGCCCAGGCAATAAATTACAATATCAGTCAAACGGATTCGCTGATTGAATTTGAGCCGCAATTCGGCGTTGCGAAGGGCGATAAGTGGAGAAGCCAGGAAGTGAAGCTGATACTTAAAATTCCGGTCGGAAAAGTGGTTTATCTCAGCAAGAGCATGGAGCATCTGATTTTCAATATCCAGAATGTAAATAATGCGATCGATAATGATATGGTGAACCGCCGCTGGGTAATGACCCGCCAGGGATTGGCCTGCATCGATTGCGATCACCTTCAAACCATCAGCGTTGACGACACCGTGATTCCCGCGCCTGCTCCGCCGCCGCCAGCTCCATTACCGCCTGCCGGATCTAAAAAACATTTTTTTGAAGAAGCTGTAACTTATAAATAAGCTGTACGTCCAGCTACAAAACGTTAAAAACAACATCCCCATGTTAAAGAAAATAAGTCTCCTGATCGCTGCAGCAATTCTCAGCATCAGCATGCAAGCCGGAAACGACAAAAAGATTGGCTCTGTGATCAGCAGGGAGCTCAAAGTTCCGGCTGCCCTGAAAGCAAATAAGCTGAATGAAAAGGTAAATGTGCAGTTTCGCCTCCAGTCGGATGGAAAAGCCGCTGTACTGGAAGTCCAAACGAACAATCCGGAGCTGAAAAGCTATATCCTGGACCAGTTCCCAAAACTGAATTTTACTTCGGTTACGGAGAAAAAGGAGGCAGTCTATTTTGTAGATATAAATTTCAAGGTGCTGTAACTTTTGATATACTCAGGCGTTATAGAATCAAACAACACAACATCGTTCTTTCCTGAAGGGGTAAAAAGTCGTGCAAAAACTTAATAGCAGGAGCCCGGGTTCGTAGCATTTCCCGGCTCCGCCCCTTTCTTATAAAGCGACCCGCCACTGTGGCAGGTCGCTTATTTTTTTTATATTTGTTGAAAGCTCCTTCATGAGATCCATTCCCTGCTTCTTTTTTTTATGCTCGTTTGCATTCTCTGTCCATGCACAGGATACATTATTTTTGAGATCAGCAGCCGTTGTTATCGCTAAAGTAATTGAAGTAAATCCCGTTGAGGTCAAATACAAGCGCTTCGATTTCCAGGATGGTCCTACCTATGTTGAGCTCAAAACCAATATCCGGATGATCGCATATGCCGGCGGCATGAAAGAAACGTTTGCCGCTAAAGAAGAAGTAGCCGCTAAGGCTCCGCCGTTACCAGCATTGAACAGGCGGGTTGATGATCATAAAATATATTTCGGATACCAGGGACGCAAGCTTACTCAGCCGCAAATGTGGGATGTCCTTTTGAGCGCAAACGACCCAAAGGTTAATACACTTGTTTCCGAAGCAAAACGCGCCCGGCGGATCGAATTTTGCTGGCTCGGAGTCTTTCCCCTTAGCCTCGGAGCGATCTATTCCCTCGATGTGCGCTCCTTCAATGGAAATTACAACGAATCAATTCCGCTGATTTGCTTTGCAGGGGCGATCGCCTGTCCGATTATTTCCGGCATCAATAAGTCCCGTAAGATGAAAGCCAACAGTGCAGCCATAAAGCTTTACAATGAGCAATTCAATGACTAAACATTTTCTTTTTTCCTCCTGCCTGTTGTTCTTAGCTCACATCACGAAGGCTCAGGACACGATCTTCACCCGGGCAGGTGAATCTATTCCGGCGAAGGTCCTGGAGATCACACCAGGCGAAGTAAAATACAAGAAATCGTACATGCTTGACGGTCCAAGCTATGTATTGTATAAGTCGGATGTAAAAGCCATCCGGTATTCAAACGGTCAAAGAGAAGAGTTTGCTGAAACGCCGAAACCGGCTGAAAAAGTAACGATCGACGTAGGGCCGACCGTGACCGGAACCTCTCAGACAAATGAACAGCAGAAAGCGGTGCCGGCTGATCAGGCGGACTATTACGGAGGAGGATACACGTATGCTCCGGGCAACCAGATCGATTGCATCGGCGGCTCATCCTACAGGTTCCAGAATAAAAAGATCAAGGAGAAGAAAGCGTATTCGCTGATGAATGAAACCGGCGACAAAAAGATCATTGCGCTGATCGGAAAAGCCAGGGATAAGCACAAGCTTCAGTATCTCGGTTATGCAGCATTCCCGCTCGGGATCATCTCACTCGTTACCTATTCAAGCGCCATCAGGTACACCCACCCGCCAGCCGGCAGCGGAATAAAACCGCAGGTTCAGTCGATCAACTACGGACAGCAAGGCGTGGCTTATGGCATCGCAATTGTTGCAGCAGCCTGCCCGGTTTTTTCTATCAAGGCAAAAATCGATCGGAAAAAATACAATCGCCAGGCCGTTAAATTGTATAACGAGAAGTTCTGAGCAGGTTGCTTAAATCCATTTCCGGCATTTTTTCACAATTTCTTAAATCCCCCGGGTTCACTGTGACAAATGCTTATATTTGTGAAAACAGAATTTATTAAAACGCATACCAGTTATGTCAAAAGGAGAAGAATCGGTTTCAGCCGGAAAAACAAAAGTTTCCGATTATATCGGGATCGTGCTGAATGATTACCGCGTTGCAAACGAAAGCAGAGAAGCTTCCTTGCTCGGGCGGAGAGAAGTGCTGACAGGAAAAGCAAAGTTCGGGATCTTTGGTGATGGAAAGGAGATCGCACAGCTTGCTATGGCAAGAGTTTTCCGGAACGGCGATTTTCGTTCGGGATATTACCGCGATCAGACGTTCATGTTCGCTACGGAAAACCTTACGCTGCAGGAGTGGTTTGCGGGACTGTACGGGCACACCGATGCAGATGCGGAACCGATGAGCGCCGGCAGACAGATGGGCGGACATTTCGGGACACGAAGCTTAAATCCGGATGGCAGCTGGAAAGATCTTACAAAAATTAAAAATTCATCTCCCGATATTTCGCCCACAGGCGGTCAGATGCCCAGGCTGCTTGGCCTGGCGATGGCTTCCAAATATTTCAAGCAAAACCCCGAGCTGCAACAGGAAAAATTTCATCATTTTTCCGACAAAGGAAATGAGATCGCTTTCGGAACGATCGGTGATGCGAGCACCTCCGAGGGACTATTCTGGGAAACGATCAATGCTGCCGGCGTGATGCAGATCCCAATGCTCGTATCGGTCTGGGACGACGGACACGGAATCTCTGTTCCCAAAAAATACCAGACAACCAAGGAGAGCATCTCCGAAATTCTCAAAGGTTTTCAGCGGGAAAATGGCGGTGCCGGATATGAGATCTTCAGAACAAAAGGCTGGGATTATGCCCACCTTTGCGAAACATACGAAAAAGCGAGCAAGGTTTGCCGCGAACAGCATGTTCCCGTGCTTGTACACGTTGAGGAGGTTACACAGCCGCAGGGGCATAGCACTTCCGGCTCTCATGAACGCTACAAAACGAAAGACCGTCTGCAATGGGAATCCGATTTTGACGGGATCAAAAAGCTGCGCGAATGGATCCTGAGCAATAAGCTTGCTGCGGAAGAGGAATTAGTTGAGATCGAAGAAGCTGCGAAAAAAGCGGTACGTGAAGCGAAAACCGCTGCATGGAGCGCCTACCAGGCACCGATCAAAGCAGAGCTGAAAGAAGTGAGCCAGATGATGGATGCGATCGCTGCACAATCGGTGAATGCTGCGTTCATTTCAAAAACAAAAAACGACCTCTACTCTATTCTGGAGCCGATCCGCAAAGATGTGATCGTTGCCGCAAAAAGCGTTTTGCGTTTGACACGCGGAGAGAACATCGCTGCAAAAAAACAGCTTTCCGATTGGCTCAGTGAGTCAAAGCTGGCAAACTATGATCGTTACAGCTCTTATTTACAGAGTGAATCAGAATGGAGCGCATTGAAAGTAAAACCGGTGAAAGCGGAATTTTCTGCCGAAGGAAAGCTGGTAGATGGAAGAGAGCTATTGAGAGAGAATTTCAATGCCATTCTTTCAAAATATCCTGAAGTGCTGATCTTCGGAGAGGATTCCGGAAAGATCGGCGGAGTGAACCAGGGACTGGAAGGCTTGCAGGAAAAATACGGTGAGATCAGGGTCTTCGATACTGGAATTCGTGAAGCGACGATCATGGGACAGGCTATAGGGCTTGCGATGCGCGGCTTACGCCCGATCGCAGAGATCCAGTATCTCGATTACCTGCTGTATGCGTTACAGATCATGAGCGACGATCTTGCGACGATCCAATACCGGACGAAAGGTGCACAAAAGTCGCCGGTGATCATCCGTACACGCGGACACCGCCTGGAAGGCATCTGGCACAGCGGCTCGCCAATGGGAATGATCATTAACTCCGTGAGGGGAATTCATGTATGTGTTCCAAGAAATATGCAGCAGGCGGCCGGCTTCTATAACACGCTGCTCGCCGCTGATGAGCCTGCGCTGGTGATCGAGCCCCTGAACGGATATCGGTTGAAAGAACAGCTCCCGTCGAATCTCGGCGAGTATAAAGTGCCACTGGGAGTAACAGAAACGATCCAGGAGGGAAAGGATGTTACGCTTGTCACCTACGGATCATGCTGCCGGATTGCACTTGAGGCGGTGAAAATGCTTGCTGAAGCGGATATTTCCGTGGAAGTGATCGATGTGCAGACACTGCTGCCTTTTGACCTGAGCCACTCGATCGTAGAATCCGTCAAGAAAACAAACCGCCTGGTTGTGCTGGATGAAGATGTGCCGGGAGGAGCCAGCGCTTATATTCTGCAGAAAGTGCTGGAAGAACAAGGAGCATATCAATACCTGGATGCGGAGCCGGGAACGATCACTGCAAAGGATCATCGTCCTGCTTATGGTTCTGACGGAGATTATTTCTCCAAGCCAAGTGCGGATGATGTTTTCGATAACATTTACGACCTGATGAAAGAAAGTAACCCGGGAAAATTTCCCGACATTTATTAAACCAAGGAAGGGCGAAATTTTTCGCCCTTTATTTTTTATGAAAAAAACCACCGAATCGGATTCAGCTTACGAAGCGCTCGACAAGATGAGCGTGAAGGAATTGCTTGTTAATATCAATAAGGAAGATCAAACGGTCCCGCTTGCGATCCGGAAAGAAATCCCTTCGATTGAAAAGTTTGTCAATGTGATCGTGAAAGCGATGAAGAACGGCGGACGGCTGTTTTACATGGGTGCAGGGACCAGCGGACGGCTGGGAATTGTGGACGCAAGCGAATGTCCGCCCACCTACGGCGTTCCGCAGGGAATGGTGATCGGGATCATTGCGGGCGGCGACAAAGCGATCCGGAAAGCAGTTGAATTTGCGGAAGATGATACGGAGCAAGGCTGGAAAGACCTGCTTGCCTATAAGATCAGCAAAAAAGACGTTGTGATCGGAATTGCTGCATCCGGGTCTACGCCTTATGTGGTTGGAGCTTTGGAAGCATGCAACAAAAAAGGAATAACCACCGGCTGTATTGTGTGTAACAAAGGCAGCAATGTATCAAAAGCTGCGAAATATAAAATTGAGGTGGTAGTAGGACCTGAATTTGTTACCGGTAGCACGCGAATGAAATCCGGAACCGCGCAGAAGCTCGTTCTGAATATGATCAGCACGTCTGTGATGATCAGGCTTGGAAGAGTAAAAGGAAACAAAATGGTCGACATGCAGCTGAGCAACAATAAACTTGTGGACCGCGGCACAAAAATGGTTGCGAAAGAATTAAAGATCAGCTACGGAAAAGCGAATGATTTACTGTTGAAATACGGAAGTGTGAGAAAGGCGGTTTCGAGCCGGGGCTTGTGATTCTTAATTGATAAAAAATTCACTCTTCGTCCACGTTGTCACTTCGAATCCCTGCAAGGGTGATAAATCTGCTTGTTAAGGTGAGATTTCTCTCTCCGGTCAGAATGACAATTAAGAAGATTTCGTTATTTGTATATAGCCACAGATTCACAGATTTGTGCGATTCGCAATTTGTAATATTCGTAGCGATTTGTAATTTGTAATATTCGTAAAGATTTGTAATTAGTAGTATTTGTATTATGCAGGATATAGAACCTTTTTATAACTGGCGGCATATTTACATCGCTTCGGAAGATGAGCGCTCCCCATTTTACGGAAGAGAGTATAGCGAGTTCGAATATACAAATGCCATCTATAACTACCTGATCCATCCGCAGTGGGATGACATCGACTCTCCTACTCTTTACATCAAGATCCTGGCGGTGGATTATGACGAGAAATATGCGATCATTGAAATGATCGGTGAATGGAACGATGCGATCAACAATGATATCATGACGCTGAAGCGGGACATCATTGAACCGGTCATGCAGGAAGGCATCAATAAATTCATACTGATCGGCGAGAACATACTGAACTTTCATGCTTCGGACGATTGCTATTATGAAGAATGGTTCGAGGAAGTGGGAGAAGGCTGGATCGCGTTCCTGAATTTCAGAAAGCATGTGATGGATGAGTTCCAGCGTGCAAACATCGACTATTTTATTGTTTCCGGCGGACAGCTCAGCGAGATCGCCTGGCGGACAACCGCACCCCAGCAGCTATTCGAGAAAGTGGAGCATTTTGTGCAAAAGCGGATCGGAGAACCATCCTGATCATTCATTGATTTTTCTTTCCTCAGAGAAATAATTTCATTCAGACTGCAACCTTTCTATCTTTCCGCGTTCTTAAGTCAAACCCGAATATGGAGAACCCGCAGATCCGAATAACATCTTCCCTGATCGCCAAGTGCAAGAGCGGCGACCGCGATGCTTTCAGGCAGCTGTATGATCTGTACTCCAAAGCCATGTACAACATCAGCATCCGGATCGTCAACAATGCGGTTGAAACGGAGGATATTCTCCAGGAAGTATTTCTGAAGGCCTTCCAGGACATGAGCCGGTTTGAAAATGAAAAAGCCTTCGGCGGCTGGATGAAAAAAGCAGTCATCAACCGGTCGATCGACCAGGTCAGGAGGAGGAAGATCGCCTTCAGTTCCATCGACCAGGAGGACCTGATCGAAGAGAATGACGACGACATGCGCTGCTCAATCGAGGCATTGCGTCTGTGCATTCAAAAATTGCCGGACAATTACCGGCTGGTGCTCACACTGTTCCTTTTTGAAGAACAAAGTCATAGAGAGATCGCAAATGCTCTCAACATCACGGAAGGAACTTCCAAATCGCTTTATCATCGCGCGAAGCTGAAATTACTCCAACTCCTAAAAGAACACGAACATGAGTCATAAACTTGAAAAATTCATACAGATGCACAAAAAAGAGCTAAGTTCCCTTACACCTTCGGAAAGCTTGTGGCTTTCGATCGGAGCAGGAATTCCTGCAACAACGATGATCGCCAGCAAGGTGTCCTGGCTGAAGATCTTTGGATTCAGTGCAACGACCATCGCCGCTGCAACTGCAGTAACGTTCTTCATTACTAAAAACACTGAACCGGTTGCTCCTCCAACCGCCATGCGCAACCAGCCGGTTGTCAGTGAAGCCAAATTTATTGCAGAGCAACCCGCAGAAAACAAAACATCTGTAAACGCTGAAAAGATCGTCGCAGATTCTCCGAAAACAAAAGCAGTAAAACCTCTTGTTCCTTCATTGCCTGTGGCGCCTGCTCTTCCTTTACCGCAATATGCACCGGCTGCTTTAGTCCCTGCAACTCCTGCTCTTCCAGCCGTTCCGGCACTTCCGGGTACACAAGCTGTACCGGTTACACCTCTTGCGCCCGCTGTCAATGCTCCACAGGCACTGAAGTCGGGAACTCAGATCCAATGGAAGAAAAATGAGAACGGAGGATTGAAAGCAGATACTTCATTTGCCGGTGTAAAAAAAGTAGAGCTGTTTGTTTCTACCTGTGATGTGAACGTGGTATCAAACACTGATCGCAACGTTTCCTTTAAAGCGGACGTCACCACACAAACAAAAGGACTTGTGACGGGCAAGATCGAATATGAGCTTAAATATGATCTGAAAGATTCGGTGCTCCGCATTTCATTGACCGACAGCGGGAAAAAAGTGGTGGTTGTGGGAACATTCATCGAAGACGCGAAGATCATCATGAATATTCCTGCAAACGTATCCGTCAGTCTGAATGATGCATACGGAGACATTTCAATGACCGGACTGACCGGCGGCAAGTATAAGATCGATGCTACTTCCGGTGATGTAATTACCGACAATATCCACGGAGAGATCGATCTGAGATCAGGATATGGTAATGTAAAA
Organism: Bacteroidia bacterium; assembly: GCA_045805205.1. Taxonomy (GTDB): domain Bacteria; phylum Bacteroidota; class Bacteroidia; order 2-12-FULL-35-15; family 2-12-FULL-35-15; genus 2-12-FULL-35-15. Next base: position 673,413 of record JBJMLR010000005.1, read on the forward strand.
ATGTCGAACATCAAAGGACCATTGCATGCGGAAGTCACCTCAGGTGATACCTGGATCACAAAGCTTGATGGGGATGCAGTTCTTAAATCCGCTTACGGAAATCAAACATTAAAAGAGATCACAGGAAAAATGCAGATCAGATCGTCGTCAGGAGATATTAAGATCGGCAACATGAAAGGAGATCTCGATATTACATCCAGCTATGGCAGCATCAGCCTCGAAGGTTACGAAGGAAGTCCTTCTCTGGTAGCGGTCTCCGGCGACATCACCGGCAAGGACGTACGATTAAAAAACAGCATGACCGCAAAAAGTAATTACGGCAATATTAAAATGGCGCTTCTGAACGATTCAAAGGAACTGAGCTTCGATCTGCAATCCAGCTACGGCAAGATCAGTGTCAATAAGGACGGCGTAAACGGAAATTCCGAAGATCATCTCCAGATCAAGCAGGGCGATATCCTGGTTACGGGTGTGACGACATCAGGCGACCAAAGCTACAAGTAAACGAAAGCGGTCCGCACAATAATACGCGGACCGCTTTCGTTATTCCTGCGCATCCCTCCTGATCTACTCTCTACTTAATGGATAATATTGTTCAGGTTCCTGATCCCTGCGGGGAAAACTGGAGCGGAATGCAGAAGCAAGGTAACGGCCGTTACTGCGACTCCTGCAAAAAAGTTGTTGTCGATTTCCGAAACAAAAGCAACGAAGAAATTCTTGACTACATCCGGGAAAATTCAGGAAAGAAGATCTGTGGTACATTTAAAAATACGCAGCTTATTCCGCCTGATCCATTCGTCAGGAATCAGAAAGTGATCCGCTTCCTCGCAGCAGCGCTGCTGGTTTTTGGAATGACCCTGTTTAGCTGCCAATCGGTTGACCTGGGAGATAAGCCGCCGGTACCGGAACAAAATTTCGAGACGACAGGATTAGTTATTGCCCCCGTCACTGAAGACAGCACAGCAAACAATTTGAAACCTGTGACAGGCGAATGCATAATGCCGCCTCCTTCTTTTTCGGCACCTGTTCCGGTCGATGAACCAACAACTACCGGGGACATTTCAATGCCCGGTCGGAAAACCGATACGCTCAAAGCAAAAAGCGGCGAAGAGATCATATTATTTGCGGATGTAATGCCGCAATTCCCCGGTGAACTGCAGGAATTTATTCAAAACAATCTTGTTTACCCCCAAAGCGCAAGAGACCTTGATCTTCAGGGTATGGTTATTATAACCTTTACAGTCATGAAAGATGGTACGATAGCCGAACCTAAGATCCTAAAAGGTCTTAGCAAAGATTGTGATAAGGAAGCATTACGAGTGATAAAGATGATGCCGAAGTGGAAGCCGGGATTCAAAGGCGAGCGGGCAATGAACGTCCAGATGAATATCCCTATCAAATTCAGACTCCAATAACTCAGAACTTCGATTTGATGTTTTGCTCCGGATTGCTTTTATGCGAAACGATATAGAAAACGCGCGCCCGGTTGCATTTGCTGCAATTGTATTCCAATCTGAATGGCTTTCCTACTACACAACCGCCGCAAACGGGATGGCGGGCATTAGGAAATGCTTCACTTCCATTGCCCAGGCGTGTTCTGAACGGACAAGCATAACCGTATCGAATCCGGACAATACTGGCATGTAAATATGTTCCATGCAATTCACACTTTCCAGCGTTTCCATATGGTTTACGGGTGATTCCGCAGCTTGCCAGCGTAATCAAAACAAAAGCCAGGTACAATTGTTTCATTGTAATAAATTTAAGAAAAAAACGCTTAAATCCCTAACCCTCTTTTTCCTATATTTGTGACTCGAATTACAAATCCATTTTACTTTTAACGTTTTCCATTTAACATTTTCAATATGCCAAAAGGAATTTACACAGTACCGGTCCCGGGAAACGAACCGATCAAAAGTTATGCATCCGGAAGTCCTGAAAGAAAAGCATTGCAGGCGATGCTGAAAGAGCTCCGTTCAAAAGAGCTCGATATCCCTATGTACATCGGAGGGAAAGAAGTGCGCAGCAATGAAAAAGTCCGCTTGTCCTGCCCGCATGACCACAAACATACCCTCGGGCATTTCCATAAGAGCAGCAAGGAACACGTTACGCAAGCGATCAATGCCGCACTGGCAGCAAAACCGAAATGGGAAGCACTTTCCTGGGAACACCGCGCAAGCATTTTCCTGAAAGCTGCTGAGCTGATCGCCGGTCCGTACCGTTATAAGCTGAATGCAGCGACAATGCTCGGTCAGTCCAAGAATGCGTTCCAGGCTGAGATCGATTCAGCCTGTGAGATCATCGACTTTCTGCGATTCAATGTAATGTACATGACAGAGATCTATAAGCAGCAGCCTCCTGTCGCCGGAACCGGCTTCGGGGTCTGGAACCGGGTAGAGCACCGTCCGCTGGAAGGATTTATTTACGCATTGACTCCTTTCAATTTCACAGCAATTTCAGGTAACCTTCCAACATCCTGCGCCATGATGGGCAATGTTGTAGTTTGGAAACCTTCCAACACACAGGTTTATGCGGCAAATGTGCTGATGGAGATCTTCATCAAAGCGGGAGTTCCGGATGGCGTTATCAACCTGATCTATCCTAGCGGTCCGGATGCGGCAGATGTGGTTTTCTCCCATGCTGATTTTGCCGGAATCCATTTTACCGGATCAACCGAGGTGTTCCAGAACATCTGGAAAACAATCGGAAATAACATTCATAAGTACAAATCATATCCGCGGATCGTTGGTGAAACCGGCGGAAAGGATTTTATCCTCGGACATAAATCTGCAGATCCGCAGGTTCTGACGACTGCTGTCAGCCGCGGTGCATTTGAATATCAGGGACAAAAATGTTCGGCTGCATCCCGTGTCTATGTTCCAAGCAATCTGTGGAATGAAGTAAAAGCGGGATTGATCGCAGATCTGAAATCGTTCAAAATGGGGCCGACCGAAGACTTCACGAATTTCATCAATGCGGTGATCGATGAAAAATCATTTGACAAGCTGGCGAAGTATATTGACAATGCTAAAAATGATAAAGATGTTGAGATCATTGCCGGAGGAAATTATGACAAGTCGAAGGGCTGGTTCATCGAACCGACGATCCTGGTTGTAAAAGATCCGAAATATGTAACGATGTGCGAAGAATTATTCGGACCGGTTCTGACTGTTCACGTATACGATGCAGAAAAATTTGATGATATCCTTGAAGTAGTGGATTCAACCTCCAACTATGCGCTGACAGGCGCTGTGGTAGCACAGGATCGTTATGCGATCGAGCATGCAACCAAGTCGCTGAGAAATGCAGCAGGAAATTTCTATATCAACGATAAATGTACAGGAGCGGTTGTCGGCCAGCAGCCATTCGGCGGTGCAAGAGGGTCGGGAACAAACGATAAAGCCGGTGCAATGGTCAACCTGCTCCGCTGGGTGTCACCAAGGACCATCAAGGAAACCTTTGTTCCTCCTACCGATTACAGGTATCCGTTCCTGCAGGCGGATTAGTATTTTCCCGCTGAGAATGCAGAGCGCCCGGACATTTGTTCCGGGCTTTTTTGTATATTGGAATTTTAAACGACGACTGACAATAACCGTAATGAACCACCGTTAACAACAGCGATGCCACCTAATAAGTTTTGAAATGCAAACCGAATTTAAAAAGCGGCTTGAGGAAATCGACTTGTGCCTGCTGAATGAAGATCTAAACCGTGCCGGACAACGTTTGCTCGACCTGACCTACGATTATGAGTTCGGACAGACCGACAAGGATTCCGCTATTGAACTCCGGAAAAAATATAATGAAGGGAAAGAACTTGGCCGCACGAAAAACACCAATGAAAATTTATCTGCGGAATATCGCAGCCTTTTTAACTCCATTGCAACAACACCGCTCCAAGCAGTTCCCTCCGTTTCTTCTTCAAAAGTTATCGCCCGGATCAACGATATCGGCAAAAAGTTTCGCTCTAGTCTTCATAACTTTCATTTCCGCCCCATTTCGCTGGATCTTACACAGGGAACAATTATTGGTCTGGTAGGCGAGAACGGAAACGGAAAAACGACATTGCTGCGAATGATTTGCGGCGACCTTGCCATAGACGAAGGAAGCATCAAATATAATTTTGATGGCTTGGCCACCAGCGACTGGCAGGTCATAAAGAAAAAAGTCGCTTTTATTCCGCAGCGTCAGGAACGGTGGTACGGAACTATCCAGGATAAACTTTCCTTTAATGCAGCGATAAAGGGATACAAAGGAGAGTTGAATAAGGAAAAAGTGAATTTTATTATTCACCGCATGGGCCTCACCAATTTCCGGGAGCTGAGTTGGGCACAGCTGTCAAGCGGCTATAAGCTACGTTTCGAAATCGCTTTGGCATTGGTCTGGGATCCCGCTGTACTGATTCTTGACGAGCCATTGGCAAATCTCGATGTTCAGGCACAGGAGCTACTTTTGCAAGACCTGCGTAACCTTGCTGACTCATTAAGGAATCCCGTAAGCATCATTCTCAGTTCACAGCAGCTGCACGAGGTAGAAACCGTTGCTGATCAGATCATTTTTCTAAAAAATGGGAATGCAATCTTCAATGGTACCCTGCATGAATTCCGCAAACAAGAAACATCCAGAACTTTTGAAATCAATGGAAATTTTTCTTATCAGGAGCTCCAGAAATTACTGAAAGACTGGGCCGACGTACGTATCGAACAATCTGCATCCTCTTTTACAATAAGCTGTTCGGATCAAAACACCAAGGAAGAGTTATTCAGACTTCTTCTGAACAATAACTTCGGCATCGAATATTTCAGAAATATTTCGGGTTCTACAAAAAAATTATTCAGCGACAAATATTGATCCGATGAACTTCATTTTAAGAATATCACCGCCATTCCTTCACAAGCTGGATAATTATCTAAGGGTAAATCATACCTGGCTTTGGACTACGAAAATTCATCTGCACATTTATATTTCTCTGCTTGCTGGAGTATTCTTTTCAATCATGGCAATGATTTATAGAGTGGACATCACCGATGTTCCAAATACTCAGCGGCATGATTCATTTTTTATTCTCTTATTCATTCCCGCCGTACTGCTTGGCTTTCTTATCATCTATAATATGTCGCTTTTCAACAGTGACAAAAGTCAGGGCATTCGTTTCCGCTACCAGGAAGTGCTTCTGTTTCTTATCACTTTCTTCAGCTTCTGCCTGCCTTTATTGATAATATTTCCAGCCTCTTTTATACTTAACGTTAGAACTGCAGGTCTCGAAACTGACGAGCAGCTCAGGCGGGATGAAGTTGTCTTCAATGAAGCAACCCCCTTTTTTCCTCTATCGGAATACGACTATCATTATTTTCCCTCGGACAGCGTCTACTTGCTCAACTCAAGCAGTTACCCGGACAATTATGAAAGCTCTCACCGTGAATTCTGGGAACTTATGCGCGATTCAATCTTCTGGCATCGGGGCGCATTTAAAGATAAAAGACCATACCTCTATTATACCAGGCTGCAGCAATTTAATCGTAACTCGTCTTATGACGACGTATTGACAGATCAGGATTCGATGTACCTGGATTATCTGAAAAAAGTCAACCTGAAACGCGATCCGGTTGTCGCGATGAAGCATATTTCCGATATGAGCAACCTTCTCAATAAGTATAGCCCGGGGATAACCCTCAATACGCAAGATATATTGAGGGGCTATATGCAACATGAATATCTGACTTTGATGGACCATTCTACCCTGGAACAAATTGTGGATTGTGCAACGAGCAATATCTATGCGATCGACAATGCGAAAAACCGGGTATCACTAATGTGGAAGGTAGATGTAAAAGCGGTCATTGCACTTTTTATTTTCTGCTTTACGATCGCGTTCCGGATCTTTAAGAATGTTCATTGGAAACAACTGCTCATTGCCGCTGCTGTTATCATTGGAGGGACTACAATCATGGCAATTTTCGAAGACACATTCCGTACACGCGGTAACATTTTTGCAAATATTGGTATGTTCCTGCCTCTGTTGCTAATTATCTTATCACTAAAGGGCTTTTCTGTGCGCAGCTTTAATTGGATGCTCTGCCAGACAAATATTCTCCTGTCGTTTTTTCTGCCTTTCTACCCTCTTATCGTCCTGTACTTTCTGAGAAAATATTTTGACATTTTCGAGATTCCTTATTTTGATCGCTACAAAGAGCTTATTATAGAACCTTCGGGGTACCAGCGCTGGGTTTATAATAGCGAGTACTTCCGGTTAATCAAATTGATATGGCAGTTAACACTTTGGACCGGGATCCTGAGTTATGTATTTGTCTGGCAGAGTTATCTGAAGGCGCTGTTTCTGAGATATTGGGCATTGCCGAAAAATAAATAGAGAGCGGCAGGGACTGCACAGGAATCCCTCCCATTTTGCCGGATTACTCGAATTACAGGCGCCTCACAACTTTGTGGGGCGTTTTTGCTATAAAGAGCCAATATTTACTACATTAGATGTATCCAAATTCATTTTCAATGAGATACATCTTTATTTTCCTGCTCTGCTTTTCGCTTTCAAGCGGATCTGCGCAGACCTCCATCACTTCTATCAAAGCCAATGGCGACAATACAGAAATCACTGTCAGCTCCTCTAAAAAGTTTTACGTTGGCGGCAATACACATGTGCTGCACATCGGTACCAGGGAGTTTTCCCTGAACAAGCAGGCAAACAAGGATGGCAAAGGAACCATTATCTTTTACATTCCGACGGCAGAATTTGACGCGCTTCCGGTAGGAGAAGATGTATACCTGACCTATGGCAGCAAATACCGTAAAGGTGCAGATCCGAAGGACATCGAAATGATGTGTAAAAAGAACCCGAACGTTTGCTGGTACCTCGGCAAATTCAAGAAAACATTGTAAAAACATATTCCCAACACCAGTCCCATGGTAAAAAAACTTTACACCGCTGCCTTTTTATCGCTGCTCGCCTTGAAAAGCGTTGCGCAAACAACACCCGATCCGGGCCTCGCGGGCTCACATGCGGTCAGCTTTGCTTCTTATGATCTCGGTGATCTTGCTTTTACCGATCCAAGCTTTCCAAACCCGATGGAAGTACGCGGGAACGTACATTATCCATCCGACATCACAACCGGAGGCGGTCCTTATCCTGTGTTGATCCTGCTCCACGGAAGACATGAAACAAGCTACCAGACCATCAATCCGTCTAATACCGCTCTGGAATGGCCGCCATCACCCGGCTACCAATCGATTACCAGTTTCCAGGGCTATGACTATTTCGCCCAGCAAATGGCAACGCATGGTTATATTGTCATCTCCATTTCTGCAAATGCGATCAATGCTTATGATAACAGCGTTTCCGATCGCGGAATGTCAGCGCGTGCAGCGCTCACACAGCATCATCTTGATCTCTGGAATACCTGGAATACAACTGGCGGAGCTCCTTTCGGATCGCTATTCGTAGGAAAGCTCGATCTCACCAACGTCGGAACAATGGGGCATTCACGCGGCGGTGAGGGTGTTGTTGCACATGCTTTATTAAATCGCTCACTGGGAAATCCATATGGGATCAAAGCAGTGCTGCCGCTTGCTCCTGTTGATTTTCACCGTGATATCCTGAATGGCATTCCGATGATGAACATCGCTCCTTATTGTGATGGCGACGTTTCCAATCTGCAGGGTGTTCATTTTTATGACGATGTACGCTACAATGATTCGACAGACGAAGCTCCCAAGCATTCATTGCTGGTGATGGGAGCGAATCATAATTTCTACAATACCGTCTGGACACCCGGATCCTATATTGCAGGTACATCCGACGACTGGGATGACAATTATGGAAGCGGCGATATTCACTGCGGAACAGCGGGTTCGGCAAGCGGGCGCCTGACACCTGCGCGTCAGCAGGCCATGTTTATTACTTATGCAAGTGCGTTCTTCCGCTATTACATCGGAAATGAAACAGCATTCAAGCCTCTTCTCGATGCCGATGATATCATTCCTCCGGCTTCTTCTACATTAGATTCAAGCGAAGTATTCATGTCTTACATGCCTCCTCCTTCGGAGCGCCTCGATATCAACCGCGAGCTTACTGAATCCGCTGAAATCACCAATACTCTTGGCGGCGCGGTTACCGGTGTGAGCCTTGTAAAGTATGACATCTGTGCGGATGACCCGGCAGAATCGGATTGCTCCGTGAGTTCATCATTGGATAAAGAACCACACAGCGGAACGTCTTCTGCGCTGGGAATGCCGCAGCTCGGAACCCGCTGGAATGCGATTACCGATTATTATCAGAATGTGATCCCGACCGCAAATCAGAACTTCACGATCTACCAGGATCTCCAGTGGCGCGCTTCTGTTGATTTTTCAGAATGCACTTCCGGACAAAACTACAACTACAGCATTCAGCTCATCGATGCAAGCGGTGCGGTGAGCAGCCTGCCTACCCAGAATTATACAAACGTGATGTATTATCCGCCGGGAACGGATTTCTGGGAGCTCCCGAAAGTTTGCTTTAACACCATTAAAATTCCGTTAACGGATTTCACAGGGATCGATCTTACACAGATCCAGAAAGTGAAGTTTCTCTACGACCAGGAAACTGCCGGCTCGATCTATATAACGGAGCTGTCGCTAAGCGGACTAACCCCGCTTACCACTTCCGTATCTCATAATTATCCTGCGTCAGTGGCTGCGATCTATCCAAACCCTGCGAATGAGAGTTTCAATGTAAAGCTGGGAAGTGAATACAAAAGCATCACTTCTGTTTGTCTTTTTGATATCCAGGGTAAGCTTGTATACGAAACAAAAAACATTTCCGAGCTCATGAACATCAGCATGGAAGGGATCGAAAAGGGAGTTTACATCCTGAAAGTGACGAGCACGAAAGATGTGAAGAACTACAAGATCGTAAAGCAGTAGTTTATCGGATCTGCTCATGAAGCTCGAGAACAGAAAACAGCGTGTCGTTCCCTTTCGCCGCTTCCTGCTGCGGATGGCGAAGTTTGGCTCCTTTGCCCTTGGACTGATCTTTATTTCAGTATTGATCGGAATGTTAGGCTACCATTCTTTTGCCGGGCTGGGCTGGCTCGATAGCTTTCACATGGCATGTCTCATCTTAACGGGAATGGGACCGGTATCTGAAATGACAAGCAGAAGCGCAAAAATATTCGATTCAGTTTATGCTCTCTATAGCGGTGTCGCGTTCCTGAGCTTCGTCGCCGTTATTTTTGCTCCGGTGATCCATCGTTTACTTCACATTCTTCATGTGGATGACAAAGATTAGCATCTTTCTCAAGTAGCTGTTTTATTCCATCGAGCACTTTTTTCCAGTTCTGTATCGCATGTTCCTTCATTTCCTCATCCGGAATATTTTCCTGTGTGATGGTCAGCTTTGTTTTTTTGCCTTCATCGGTTAACGAATAGGTAACAACCACATAATTTTCCGGCAGGTCTTCTATTCCCGACATAGAGCTCCAATAAGTATAGCTCAGCATCCGGAATTCCTCGTTTTTCAGAACCTTTCCTTTGTCCTCGTATTTTTTTCCCTCATACTCGCCATGCCAGCGAATAGTGCTTCCCACTTTCCAGTCAGTTTCCGTACTGGTCCCGAAAAGATACTCCCTGATCAGCTCGGGCTTGGTCAGCGCCTCCCAAACGCGGGGAATTGTGGCGTTGATGTGCTCAGCTACGCTTCCTTTTATTTTACTTTTCATAATAATCTCTTTAATAAGGTTTCAGAAAAAAGAATGCCACCCCGATAAAAATATTCCTTCTGTAAATCAAGTATTTATACGCCTGAAGTAAAAATATATGAAAAAACTCTTGACCCTGCCCTTACGTCATACACTAGCTTTGCAGAAGAATGGAAAAATATACTGTTAAACAACTGGCAGAATTAGCCGGGATCAGCGTACGAGCGTTGCATCATTATGACCGGATCGGTTTGCTCCGGCCGGACGAGCGATCAGAATCCAATTATCGCTACTATGGTGAAAAAGAACTCTTGCGTTTGCAGCAGATCCTGCTTTACCGTGAGCTGGACATACCGCTGGCGCAGATCGCAAAGATCCTCGATGATCCCGGCTTTAATGTAGCCGATGCATTATTGATGCATAAAAAGGAGCTGCAAAAACGAAAAGCGAAAATGGCTGAATTGATCCGGACGATCGACAGAACCATTGATCATGTAAACAAAAAAGAAAAAAAGATGGACCACAAAGAAATGTACAAAGGCTTTACAAAGAATCAGGCAGAGGCCTGGACTAAAGAAGCAGAAGAAAAATGGGGCAAAAAAGCCATAGCAGATTCACACAAAAAGATCATGAAAATGAATGTTTCCGAATGGGAAAGACTGAAGCAATGGGGCGATGATATTTATACTTCACTCGTGAACCGGATGCACCTTTCACCTTCCGACGCCGAAATACAGGCACTCATTGCTCAGCATTTTGAAATGACCGGACATCATTTTGACGTGACGATCCCGGTGTATAGGGATCTCGGAAAGATGTACGCCGACGATGAACGGTTCACCGCTTTTTATGATCGTTATCACCCGCAGCTGGCAACCTTTCTGCGCGACTCCATATTTGTTTATTGTGATGACCATAAGTAAATAGTTGATCTGTAAAGGAAGCCCCGGGTATAAAACCGGGGCTTTTTTATTGGCATGTGCTTTTAGTTCTATGAAATATAAATTCATTCACTTAAAAATACATTTCAATCATGAAAAAGAACCATTTGTTTATAGCAGCATGCCTTGTTTCATCAGTTGCGATTGTGGGGTTTACAAGAACAACGACATCTGAAGCAATGGCACAGGAAAAGACGACGGGGGTCGATGTTGGGACAACCGGCACGGATATGACCACGAGCACCGACGGAACAACTAACAGCACAAGTATGAATACTACTTCAACTACTGTGCTTGACGGCGGTACGACGCGGATGAATTCCACAACACGTTCCACCAGCGTTGATAACTCAACCAACGATAATTCAACCACCCGTTCTACAAGTGTTGATAATTCAACCAATATGACGGATTACAATACAACTTCCTCTACTTCATCAACCGGAGTTGATAATATGACCGGCAGCAGCACTTCAAGCAGCAGCAGCACTTCAAGCAATAGTATGGATTATTCAACAACAAGAACAAATTCAACTACAAGCAGCACATCATCCGGTAATAGCTCGAATTCAACTGGCGGATCTCATTATGCTACCACTACCTGGCAGTATCAGAATGACAGCATCAAGAAGTATAAAGAGAACCACCCTAAGAACGGGAACAACAGCAATAGCAACAACAGCAATAATAATAACAACAGCAATTCGAAGAAAAGTAAAGGCAACTCAACCGGCGGCAACGGTAGCAACAGTGGCAGCAACAGCAACAACAACAGTGGCAGCACTGGCGGCACAACCGCAAACACCGGCAGCACCGGAAAAAAGTCGACTACCTCAGGGACTACTTCATCCACCTCTGGGAAAACAACATCTTCGACCATGAGTACCAGCTCAACCGGCACTACCAAAGGTCATAAATCTTCTAAGGGTGGTCACAGCGGAAGCAGCACAAATTCTTCCAGCGGAAACAGCACCAGCTCTAACGGAAGCAGCACCAGCTTAAGCGGAAGCAGCACAAGATCAAATGGAAGCAGCACCGGTTCGAGCGGAAGCAGCACAAGATCAAACGGAAGCAGCACAAGTTCTAATGGAAGCAGCACTACCGGAAGCAGCACTGGTTCAACCGGAAGCAGCACAAGATCAAACGGAAGCAGCACCAGCTCTAACGGAGGCAGCACTGGTTCAACCGGAAGCAGCACCAGCTCATCAGGTGGTACCGGATCTTCTACCAGCGGTTCAACTACCAGCAGCACCTACTAATCAATATTAACCATAATGAAAGGATAAGCCCTTCTTACTGAAGAAAGGCTTATCCTTTTTTTCGACCATGTTCAGAAACTATCTCTCTTTCGACTTACGCGCATTTGCATTGATGCGCATCGGGATGGCGAGCCTGCTCATTGCGGACCTCTGTAATCGCTTGCCGGATCTCGAGGCTTTCTATTCAAATACCGGTGCTGTTCCACTGGGGATGATCTTCGAAAACTCATGGAACCGCTATTTTATTTCGATCCACACCATCAGCGGACTCTGGCAGGTTCAGCTACTGCTTTTCATTTTTGCTTTTTTCTGCGCGATCATGCTCTTTATCGGATACCGGACAAAGCTGTTCACCGCATTGTCGTGGTTCATGCTGTTGTCGCTGCATAACCGGAATGGTTTCATTCTGCAGGGCGGCGATGATCTTCTGCGCATGGTGCTGTTCTGGGCGATGTTCCTCCCCTGGGGCGAGCGATATTCCTATGACGGCATGCGGGCCTGGAAACGGAATCAAAGTAACGCATGGACCGGTGTTGCTGCATTCGCCTACCTGCTCCAGATCTGCTATCTCTACACGGGATCGGCTTTGTTGAAAGGACCGGAATGGAATCAGCATTATACCGCGTTGTATTACACCTATAGCCTCGACCAGATCGCTTACCCGATCACAAGCTATCTTTATTATCATCCTGATCTCTTAAAATTTCTGACGGCTGTTGCATATTATTTTGAGCTGCTCGTACCATTGCTTTTCTTTATTCCTTTTAAGCATAGTCTTTTCCGGACCACAGGAGTTATAATGATCCTCTTCTTTCATCTGATCAACCTGTCCACCTTATTTATCGGTTTATTTCCGCTGATCGGGATCGTGACCGCATTGGGAATTCTGCCTGCCGAAGCGATGAATAAATTAGAACGCCTCACGAGGAACTTCAAGTTTTCAATTGCTATTTCGTTCAGGAATTACGGAAACTTCGTATCGAAATTCATTTCATGGAAAGAAAACAAAACCCGGCATCCGATCGTTCTGAGAGCACAAACCGGCTTGCTGATCTTTCTGACGGTCTTTACATTCGACTGGAACTTCAGTAATTTGTCATTCACTCACAGCAAGCTTTCCGATAATCTCCGGTTCATTGGTTATAGCCTGCGACTCGACCAGGCCTGGGGAATGTTCGCACCGGGAGTATTCAAAGAAGACGGCTGGTATATTCTCGAAGCGGTTGATGATTCAGGAAAAATATTCAATCTCCTGGAGCCTGACAAGCAGATAAATTATTCAAAGCCCAAAAGCATTGTTTCGATGTTCAGCAGCGACCGCTGGAGAAAATATTCGGAGAATTTTATTTTCTCGGAGAATGAATTCATGCGCGGATATTTCTGCAGCTACTACAAGCGCCTATGGAACGAAAAACATAAAAACAGGCACATTCACACGCTCAGAGCGGTTTATATGGAAGAAATGACCTTACCGGATTACAAATATTCGCCTCCTCAAAAAATTGTTTTGTGGGAATGTGTGGACGAATGATCACTTATCAATAATCACAAATTCGGTTCTGCGGTTCTTTGCACGTCCCGCCTCGGTATTATTATCGGCGATCGGAACACTTGCACCGAATCCGCGGAAGTTCTGCAGCCTTTTTTCATCGATCCCTTTCGAGATCAGCAGGTCCCTCACACTGAATGCACGATCCGTGGAGAGTGCCAGGTTTGACTTCGCATCGCCGACATTATCGGTATGTCCGTGCACCTCGATCTTGATCGTCGGATTTGCTTTCAGGAACTCGGCGAATTCACTGATAACCGCTACAGAGCTTGGATCCAGATCGGCTGAATTTGTTTTGTAATAGATATTATTGAGTGTATACGTTTTGCCAACTTTGATCGTATCGACAACAATATCCATCTTTTTCGGCTTGGAGGTGGTCAGTGAATCCTTCTTGATCATTTGGGAAGTAAAAGAATAATTATCTTTCTTTATCTCCAGGATCAGATCGTTCTTCGCTTTGGTATTTACCACAACCGCGTAATTTCCTGTTACCGTATCCACAACTCCTTCTGTCACTTTGTTGGTTACGGCATCCTTTACCTCCACTGTAAAGCCTGCCGGCGAGGAATTCCCTTTGTCCTCGATCTTCCCTCTGAAGAATGAAACTTCATCAGGACGGGCCTCTTTATAAAGCTCAAATGAAAAAATATCGTACTTACCTACCGATTTTCCATTCGTGCGGTTGGGCTCGTTAGACGCAAAATAACCAAGATGTCCGTCCGTGCTTACAAAAAATCCAAGATCATCACCCGGTGTGTTGATCGGAATACCAATGTTCTTTGGTTCGCTCCATTTCCCATTTTCATCTTTCCGGGAAAGGAAAATATCGAATCCGCCAACTCCCGGATGGCCGTCAGAAGAAAAGTACAAGGTTTGGAAATCCGAGTGAATGAACGGTGATTTTTCATCTCCCTGCGTATTGATGACCGGTCCCATGTTCGCCGGTTTGCTCCAGACACCCGTCGCCGGATCCTTTACCGTCACATAAAGATCAACGCCTCCTCTTCCTCCTTTACGGTCGCTGGCGAAGTACAAGGTTCTTCCATCTGAAGCAAGGGTAGGCTGAGAATCCCAATAAACAGGATCATTGATCCCTTCTACTTTTCGTGCAGGTGTCCATTCACCGTTAATATTGTCAGAGGTATAAATATCAAAATTCGGAACTGATCCGCCTTCATCCATTCCTTTCGTAAAAAAGATATGCTTATTGTCGATCGACATTGTTGCGCCGCCTTCCGCGCCATCTTTATTGAAGGGATACGGCATCCGCTGACCTTTATTGAACTGACCGGTAGTTTTACTGCGTGTTGCATAACTGAACAGCTCCAGCTCTTTATCCGTTTCGTAAACCTGATCTTTGTCGACATACGGCTGCTTTCGCGTAAACAGCATCATTTCGTCGTCCGAGGAAATGATCGGAAGGTATTCGTCACGTTCCGTGCAGATTCCCTCCACCGGCTTTGGATCAAACGGAACTTTATTTTTGAAAAGATCGGAATATACTTTTGCATAACGCATCATATCCCTCGCCTGTGAAAGAAATGCATCATACTTTTCGTTGAATTTCTTCTCATCATCATCTTTAAAATCGATGAATTGCTTGAGGTACTTCATGCAATCCTCATAATTCTCGTCTTCCCAGGCGATAAATCCAAGATAATAGTATGGATCCGAATGGTATTTCGGACAGATCTCGATGACCTTTTTCAGATAAGGCTCAACCGGTTTATATTTTTCCTCGTTAATGCTGAGCGTTTTAAGGCGCTCTTCCGCGAAAGCGAAATTTGCATCCACATAATCCGGTTCCAGCTCCATTGCCTGCTTCAGGAAAGCAAGACGCTCCTCTTTCTTATTCTTTTTATCGATGCCCTGCTCGTACAGCTTTTTTGCTTTTTTGTTATCGATCTCCTGGCATTTGGATTCCTCCTGGGCGAAGGCCGAACCAGCGAAAAACAAACTATATAACAATATTACTTTGGTGAATCTCATAATTGCCTTTACAATATAACGTCAGAGACTGACTTAGATACAAGTATTCGTAAGCGTCATTGCGAGGGAGGAACGACCGAAGCAATCTTCGTATACAAGCCATCGCAATGACGCACTAGTCTTTACTACTGTAACTTTTTATCCGACTCCGCCTTCGCATTGATCAGGATCTGGTCGGCCTTTTTATTCGCTTCATCCAGGATCGCCTGCGCTTTTTTGTCTACTTCCTTCTTTGCCGCCGGAGCCGCCGCTTTTGCCGATACTTTCGCTATCGGGTTCTTGATATCTTCTATGTTCTTATCGATCGCGGCATAACCTTCTGTCTTTGTTTTATCAGCAAGCACTTTTGCATCCGCCTTGATCTTGTCAGCTTGTGCCTGTGCATCCGCCATGATCTTAGCTGCTTCCTCTTTCGCTTTTTCTTTCGCCATATCAACTCCCTGGTTCACGAGATCTTTCACCTGGTCTTTCGGCGTCTCATTCGTATTGAACAGATCCGTCTTCAATGTCGGCTTGGTTACTGTTCCTCCAAACAAAGCTTTGATCTTTACTTTATCTCCCAGCTTCACATTCGTTCCTGCCTGCTTGTTTAGCTGATCGAGTAAACTGCCGGCGGCAGCGTTAGCCTGCGAACCAAACTCCGCTCTCGGGATCTCCAGCTTCCAGGTATAATCGATCGTCTGGTCAAAACCTGTTGATCCGTGCACGTTGCCGGTAATATTTCCCGATTTGATCGGCATCTCATCCACTTCGAGACGGCCATCCTTGAAATGATAGGTTGCGTTAACGTTCTCAAACGTCATGTGCTTGTATTTGTCCTGCTTCAATGCATCCGCCAGCTTGTTGAGCGGTTCGAAGCCTTCGACAACTACGCTCTGCGTCTGCAAGCGGCCGCCGCCGGTAAGCGTCTTCATGTCGGGGTTCATGTGCTCGTCAAGGTTAGCGACAAATTTCAGACTTGTTCCGAACTTACCTTTTGCGTACTTCCCGATCGGTGCGAGTTTCTGAACAGTATTAAAAGTCTTGAATGTTTTCGGAATATCGAAGCCGGCAATGTTCACATCAAAATCAACTTTCGGCTTTTTCGCGTTCTGAGTATTGTAAACACCGGTGAGCGCCATGGTACCTTCCAGCTCATCAATGGTTAATTTCAGATCATCCAGCGACATTTTGCTGTCACGGATCGTCACACCGCCATTTACTTTTGTGATCGTCAGGTTATCATAAAGCAATTTGCCGATGTTCGCATTCAGGTGCACATCCAGGTTGGAAGGAACGTCCACCACGCTCATCGCAGCTGTATCGGCAGGAGCCGGTGTTGCGGCCGGAGCAGGCTTTGTTGTATCGCTGCTGCTCATCAGCTCGTTGATATCCATCAGTGAAGAGTTCAGGTTGAAGCTTCCTTTCAGCAGTGAATCTTTCAGCGCATACTGGAGGAAGTTCTCGATCTTCCCATCCATCTGAATGTCACTCTTACCAATCTTTGCATCCAGCTTGGTCAGATCAACCGTCTTCGGATTGAATTGCAGGTAAAGTGCGCTGATCTTCGTCGGATAGTTCAACGTTTTACTCTGATAATTCATATCCAATACCGACAGCGTTCCTGCGGCATTGAAATCCTCGTAATGCCCTTTTTCAATCGAGCTCATCCGGCCTTTCATGGTGACGTCAGCCGTGATCATTCCATTGAGATCATCGCCTTTCTCAAGAGGGACAATGTCTTTCATTGTAGCAAGGTTGATCTTTGCGAGTACTTTCGCATTGATATTTGCATCCGAAACAGGAGTTGAAACATGCATGACCGCATCGACAGGGTTTCCGCCGAGATCCACATGAAACTTATTCAGGTCGATAACCGTTGCATCCGGCTCCCCGGTTTTATTGTCAACCACCAGGTCAACCTGGATATTGGTTGCTGATTTCGGCAATGCGGGATATTGAAACATTGCATCTTTAATGAGAAGCTTACAGCCGAACGCCGGCATTTTTTTATCGTTGTAGATTCCTTTTGCGAATCCATCGAGCGCAAGCGATCCTGATGTTTTCACATCTTTAAATGCGGCGGTATAAACACCCGGAACAAGCGACAGGATATTCTTGAACTCGGTCTGGTTTGCCTTAAATTTCAGATCCATGTCCATGTCATCTTTCGGCATTGCGAAATAGCCATCGAGCCCGAGCGTCAATTCATTAAATGAAAACTCATTGTCCTTGAATGTAAATTTGAAATTCGGCATATCCGCATCCAGGTCGGCTTTAATACGCGTTTTCACTTTGTTCATATAGGTAACACCACCGTAGGTCATGCTGAATTTCTCGATCTCAGTAAGTGTTTTCAGAACAAAATTATCAGATGTAAAATCACCGCTGAGGGTATGATTCATGTTGTATAATTCAGTTGAAAAGCCCATGGAAGCATCATCATAAACGATATCACCATTTTTGATCTCAAATTTTTCCAGTCCCATTTTGAATGGAGCCGATTTCGCAGTATCGGGTGTTGCCGCAGTAGTATCCGTTGAAGGTTTCACAATGTCCCAGTTGGCTTTCCCGTCGCGAAGCACAAGAGCGTGAATGCGCGGCTGATCAAGGACAACACTGTGGATCTCGTATTTATCGCCTTTAATTACGCTCATCAGGTTCAGACCAATTTCCATATTCTTTGCATAGAGAAGTGTATCCCCTTCGAAATCGCCGACATTGGCAACACTAACGCTATCTACGGAAAGCGTAAAATCAGGAAAAGAGCTGATCAGCGTCAGATCAAATTGTCCGAAGTTCACTTTCGCGTTCAGCTGCTCGTTTGCCGTGTCCTTCACGAATTGAACGATCTGCTTTTTGAATAAGAAGGGAGCTGCGATCAGGAAAATGATCAGTACAAGGAAAGTAATTCCGGTCCATTTCAGGATCCTGCGGAAAAGGCTCTTTTTCTTTTTCGGTGTCTCGTTTGCCATAATTTGGATGTTGGATATTAGATTTTAGAGTTTTTATTTCTTAATAAATGATCTGCCATCACGAGCGCAGCCATTGCTTCCACAATTGGAACGGCCCGGGGCAATACGCAAGGATCATGCCTTCCTTTTCCCATAATTTCCGCCGTTTCTCCGCTTGAATTTACGGTCTGCTGCTTCTGCATGATCGTGGCGACCGGCTTGAAAGCAACACGGAAATAAATATCTTCCCCGTTGCTGATCCCACCCTGAACTCCGCCGGAATTATTGGTTCTCGTATGAATTTCTCCTTTGTGTGATTCGAAAATATCATTGTGCTGTGAGCCGTTCAGCTTCGTTCCTTCGAAACCGCTGCCATATTCAAAACCTTTTACAGCGTTGATACCCAGCATCGCTTTGCCAAGGTCGGCATGCAGTTTGTCAAAGACAGGCTCTCCAAGACCGGCCGGACTCCCCTTGATCACACAGCTTATCACGCCGCCGATCGTATCGCCGGCTTTTCTTACCTGTTCTATTTTCTGGATCATCGTCTCCGCGATCAATGCATCGGGACACCGGATGATATTGGAATCAACCGCAGACAGATCCAGCTCCCGGTAGTTCTTCAGCAACCTGATCTCCCCTACCTGGGAAGTGTATGCATGAACAGAGATCCCATTTTTCGCAAGCAGCAGCTTTGCAATTGCTCCGGCAACCACCCGGCACACTGTTTCCCTTGCTGACGCCCGTCCGCCGCCGCGATGATCGCGTTTTCCATATTTTGCATCATACGTATAGTCTGCATGGGAAGGCCTGTAAACTCCGGCGTTATGATCGTAATCCTTCGATTTCTGATCTTCATTCCGGATCACGAATCCGATGGGTGTTCCAAGCGTAACGCCTTCGAATATCCCGGAAAGCAGTTCCGCTTTGTCGCCTTCTTTGCGCTGGGTAACAATATGGGATTGTCCGGGTCTCCTCCTGTCGAGCTCCGATTGGATAAATGCGGTATCGATGGACAAGCCGGCCGGACAGCCGTCAATGATCCCGCCCAAAGCAGCACCATGCGATTCCCCGAAAGTGGTCAATGTGAAAATTTTCCCGAAACTGTTCCCTGCCATAAACCGAGCGTTAACAGGCAAATTTAATGAATAAAATGCGGATATTTTTCGCCGTCCAAAAAAATAAAAAACCAATGCAGGATCCCTTGTAAATTCCTATCTTTCAGCCTCAATTCGGGTATGAAAATTCTTATCAAAAACATAAAGCAGCTGGTCCAGGTAGAAGAGCATGAACCACGATTGAAAGTGAGCGGAGCGGATATGAAAAAGCTCCCGGTGATCGATGAGGCATGGCTCGCAATTGAAGACGATAAAATTGCCGGTTTCGGGAAGATGTCCGATTGGGAAGGGATCAGCGATTGGAGAGATCTTACGGTGATCGATGCAACGGATAAGCTGGTGATGCCCTGCTGGTGCGACAGCCATACACATATTGTTTATGCAGGAAGCCGTGAAGGCGAATTTGTGGACCGGATCAATGGAATGACCTATGAGCAGATCTTCGAACGTGGCGGCGGCATTCTTAATTCGGCAAAAAAATTACAGGCGGCAACGGAAGAAGAGCTGGTGGAAAGTGCATTGAAAAGGCTGAATGAGATCATGCTCCAGGGAACCGGAGCCGTCGAGATCAAAAGCGGTTACGGTCTGAGTATCGAGGCCGAGCTCAAAATGCTTCGGGTTATTAAAAAATTGAAATCGCTTTCTCCTTTACCGATAAAGGCGACTTTCCTCGGCGCACATGCCGTTCCGGCAGAATACAAAAACGACAAACGCAGGTACATCGATCTTATCATCAACACAATGATGCCGAAGATCGCTGAAGAAGAGCTTGCCGATTATTGCGATATTTTCTGTGAGCAGAATTATTTCACGAAAGAAGAAACGATCGGGATCCTGGAAGCCGGAAAGAAGCACGGGATGAAACCTAAAGTTCATGCGGAACAACTGAGCAATTCCGGTGGAACACTTGCCGGAGTGCAAGTTGGTGCCATCAGCGTGGATCACCTTGAATTTGTCGGCGATAAAGAAATAGAAGCGCTGAAAGGATCCGTTACAATGCCGACGATCCTTCCCGGAGCGGCATTTTTCCTGAGTCTGCCAAATCCACCCGCAAGAAAAATGATCGACGCAGGCTTGCCTCTGGCTGTTGCCAGTGATTTTAACCCGGGAAGCTGCCCAAGCGGGAATATGAATTTCAACTTATCCCTGTGCTGTGTCCAATACAAAATGACACCCGAAGAAGCGATCAATGCGGCGACGATCAACTCTGCTTATGCAATGGATCTCAGCAGCACACACGGAAGCATCGCGATCGGGAAGCAGGCGAATGTATTTATCACGAAAGAAATTCCATCGTATGCATTCATTCCTTATTCATTTGGAAGTAATCTTATCGAAACTGTAATTATTAACGGAAAATTAAAGACTAACCACTAAGGCACTCAGAACACTAAGGCCCACTAAGGGATTTTCTAGATGACTTAGTGTTTTAGTGGTAGAGAATCAACAAAAGAAACAATAACCATCAGCACCTGGCACATTGAGATTCTTCTAAGTGCTTCTATACGATCTAAGTGTCTTAGTGGTAAAAAAAATAACTATGAACAAATTAATAGAATGTGTACCGAATTTCTCTGAAGGTCACGACATGAACATCATCAAACAGATCACAAATGAAATAGAATCTGTTGACGGAGTAAAATTATTGAACGTCGATCCCGGCAAAGCGACCAACCGGACCGTTGTAACATTTGTCGGAGAACCGCAGGCTGTTATCGATGCTGCTTTTCTGGCGATCAAAAAAGCAGGCGAGCTGATCGATATGAGCAAGCACAAAGGCGAACATCCGCGCATGGGTGCAACCGATGTTTGTCCGCTGATCCCCATTGCCGGCATTTCCATGGAAGAAACCGCTGAATATGCAAAAAAACTTGGGGAGCGTGTCGGAAAAGAACTTGGAATACCGGTATACTTATATGAAGCGGCACAGAAGAATAAAGAACGGAACAATCTCTCCGTGATCCGTGCGGGAGAATACGAAGGCTTTTTCAAAAAGATCAAGCTTCCGGAATGGAAACCGGATTTCGGACCGGCTGAACATTCAGTCAGATCGGGATCTACCGTGATCGGCGCGCGTGATTTCCTTGTTGCTTATAACGTCAACCTCAATACCACATCGACCCGGAGGGCAAATGCAATTGCGTTCGATGTGCGTGAAGCCGGACGTGTAAAAAGAGAAGGCAATCCTGTCACCGGAAAGATCGTGACCGACGAAAAAGGAAATCCGGTGAATATCCCCGGGTCACTCAAATCGGTAAAAGCGATCGGCTGGTATATCGAAGAGTATGGTATCGCACAGATCTCGATGAACCTGACAAATATCAATATTACTTCTGTCCACACCGCTTTTGATGAAGTTTGCAGAAAGGCACAGGAGCGGGGAATCCGCGTAACAGGTTCCGAGCTGGTGGGATTGGTTCCGCTGAAATCTTTGCTGGATGCGGGTAAGTACTTTCTTGAAAAACAGAATCGTTCAACCGGAGTTTCTGAAAAAGAGCTGATCCGGATCGCTGTCAAATCACTAGGATTAGACGAGTTGAGTCCATTCAAGCCGGAAGAAAGGATCATTGAATACTTGCTGAGAGACAGTTCGAAGTCGCGCCTGATCAAGATGGACCTGGCTGCTTTCGCTGATGAAACAGCCAGTGAAAGCCCGGCACCCGGCGGAGGATCGATCTCCGCATATATCGGTGCTTTGGGAATTTCGCTTGGAACCATGGTGGCCAACCTTTCATCTCATAAGCCCGGCTGGGATGAGCGATGGAAGGAATTTTCAGACTGGGCCGAAAAGGGACAGCATTTCAAGGATGAGCTTCTGAAAATGGTGGATGAAGATACAAATGCGTTCAACAGGATCATGACCGCATTTGGATTACCGAAGGGAAACGACGAGGAGAAAAAGGCGCGCACGCAAGCGATCCAGGATGCCACAAAATATGCCACGGAAGTACCTTTCAAAGTGATGCAGCTTTGTTTTGACTCTATGGAAGTGATCAAAGCAATGGCGGAAACCGGGAACCCTAATTCTGTTACAGATGCGGGAGTCGGAGCACTTTGCGCCCGCTCGGCCGTAATGGGAGCATTTCTGAATGTGAGAATAAATGCAGCCGGACTGACAGATAAGAGCTTTGCGGAGAACATTATTGCCCGGGGCAACGTATTAGAGAATAAAGCGAAGGCATTGGAAACAGAGATCCTTGCGATCGTTAATGGGAAGATATAGTTAATGCAGTCGGATCGCGAACAAAATCGAATATTGCGAATCCGGACCGGTTTAACAGGTGCTTAAGAGTGAGATTTCTCTCTGCGGTCGAAATGACAGTTAGGAAGAATTCGTAATTAGTAGATTGTAAAGATTCGTAATTAGTAGAGATTTGTAATTCGTAGATCCGCACCATGCGCTCCCTCATATTAAGCATAAAAAAATATCTCAGAAAGCATCCCCGGTTCCGGAGGTTCTTTTACTCTTTTCATTTCCGGCTGCTCCTGCTCGACTTCAAAAAGAACCAGCTGCTGCTGATCTTCTGGTTGATATTTTTCGGGATCATTACGAACAATGTGGCACCACGGTACGGCGTCGCTTATCTTTTCTGGGGGCCTGAATATTTCGACAAAGTCAGCTTCTTTTCCTATTTTATTACCGGTTTTGCCTGCGGCGGATTTATCATGGCATACAACATTGCCAGCTATATCAAAAATGGATTCAGGTTTCCGTTCCTGGCCACTCTGAAGAATCCATTCATGAAATACTGTCTGAATAATTTCTTCATCCCGCTTTTCTTTACGATCCTCTATTGCGTTCAGATCTTTTTCTTCCTGAGATCTGAAGGCAACTTCTCACTCATTCATATCCTTTGGCTGATCATGGCATTCCTCGGCGGGAACATGTTCTTTTTTTTCATTGCTTTTTCCTACTTCTTCAGCACGAACAAAGACATCAGCAAATTATACGGGATCCGGATTGCTGATCCAATGCCGGATAGCATTTCCGATGGCAAGCGGCACACCGGAGAAAGAAATCCGTATCTCATCAAGGAAAGCCGCGACTGGTATGTTGAAACCTATCTGAGTAATCCCTTTCGCCGACGCCTGGTCCGTTCTGTAAGACATTATAAAAAGGAAATGCTGAAAGCCGTTCTCCGGCAAAATCATAAAGCAGCTTTCACTTTCCAGCTGCTTAGTATCGTCAGCCTGATCTCACTTGGATTATTTTCGAAATATTCAGCATTTGAAATTCCTGCAAGCGCCAGTCTTTTTCTTCTCTTCACCATGTTCATTATGTTGTTCAGCTCCTTTTACGCCTGGTTCAGGGGCTGGTCCACCGTCATCTTCCTCCTGTTCCTCATTGCATTCAATTACCTCCATAAGATCGATTTCCTGTCTACTGAAAATAAAGCATACGGGTTAAATTACAGAACCGTGAAAGCGGACTACAGCTACGATAATTTTAAGAATATCGACAAGAACTATGATAACCTCAAGCAGGACATCAATGCCACACTCAGCATCCTGAACAAATGGAAAGCTAAAAATACAGATCCGGCCCACCCGGAAAAAAAACCAAGACTTGTCCTTATTAATGTCAGCGGCGGCGGATTACGATCTTCACTCTGGACAATGTATACGCTCCAGGTCGCTGATAGCCTCATGAATGGGAAACTGCTCAGCCAAACGGAGCTGATCACGGGTTCATCCGGCGGAATGGTTGGTGCAGCCTATTTACGTGAACTCTATTTACTAAAGCAGCAGAATAAAATTTCCAGCTATTATGACAAGAGCTATTGCACCAGCATGTCGAAAGACCTGCTGAACCCGATCGCATTTACTGTTGCAACCAGCGAATGGCTTTTTCCGCTGAAAAGTTTTGAAGTTGATGGAAACCGCTATTCATATGACCGCGGTTATGCTTTTGAACAGAAGCTCGAAGAAAACCTTGGAAATGTATTCAACAAACGACTGATCTCCTATAAAAAGCCGGAAGAGAATGCAGAAATTCCGATGATGGTCTTCTCGCCTTCCATTGTTAATGACGGACGAAAAATGCTGATCTCCCCGCAGGGAATTTCATACCTCACACAAAATGCGAAGACAGATAAAACGCGCTACGACAAGCTTTTTGATGCGATCGAATATTCCCGGTTCTTTGCGGATCAAAGCGCTGAACAAACCTGTTTTACCAGCGTGCTCCGCATGAGCGCCACCTTCCCGTATATTTCTCCGGTCGTTTCGTTACCGAGCGAACCGCGAATCGAGATCATGGATGCAGGACTGAGGGATAATTATGGATTGGAGACCAGTTTCCGCTTCATCAAAGCATTCAACGACTGGATCGCTGAAAACACCAGCGGCGTAGTGATCATCCAGCTGCGCGATAAGCACAAGAACATTCCGATCGACGAAAATCCTTCTCAGACCCTCGGCCAGGCATTGACAAGACCGATGGGAAGCTTTTACGGACATTTATTCGAAGTGCAGGACTACAACCAGAACCAGCAGATCCAGATGGCAGACCTTTGGTGCAAATCGAACATCGACATCATCGATCTCCAGCTCCGGAATGAATTAAATGACCGGATCTCGCTTAGCTGGCATTTGACCAACAAGGAAAAGAAGAAGGTGATTGCCTCCATCAATCTTCCCGAAAATCAAGAGGCGATCAAGAAGCTGATCCGGCTTCTGAAATGATCTTCCATTTTATCTGCTCTCCTACTCAGTAAAATAATAAGCTGAATCACGTAATCAATTCAGTAGTACTCCATATTGCTTACACAGCAACATCTCCTCAATTTTGTGTCGTTAAACTTTTGATCAATCAGTGATCATTTTATAATGACAGAAAAATGAAACAAAAATCTACTTTCATCCTTATTACAGCATTTGCAGCAGCTATTCTGACACATACAAAAATAGCCGCACAGGAAAATAACGACTCAATTTCTAAATTGATCACGCACCTGAATGATGAGTTCATGAGATCAAAACGATTAAAGATCAGCGGGTATATGCAGCCGCAGTGGCAGTATATCGATTCTGCCGGCGCACCTTCCGCAGCAGGCGGCGACTTCATCGGCGGAACAAATCCATATTACAGCCGCTTTACCATGAGACGCGGACGGATCAAGTTTACTTATGAGTATGAGAACGCGCAGTTTGTGATAGTACCTGACATCTCCGAAAAAGGAGTATTTATGAGAGAAACCTTCGTAAAAGTGACTGATCCATGGATGAAGATCCTCAGTGTGACTGCGGGTTTGTGGCAGGATCAGTTTGGGTTCGAGCTCACACAATCATCAAGCGTCAGAGAAACTCCGGAGCGCGCACGCGTATTCCAGAATCTTTTTCCGGCAGAACGCGACCTGGGTGTATTCTTAACTGCAGTCGCTCCGAAAAAAAGTGCATTACAGGGGTTAAAAGCGGATCTCGCCGTTATGAACGGATCTGCGGGAATTGCACCAGAATTTGATAATCACAAAGATTTCACCGGCAGAATTTCCTATTCAAAAACATCAAAAAACGAAAAGAAATCAATTGGCTTTGGATTCTCCGGGTATTATGGCGGCTATAAGATCGGCAGTGTCCGGGATTATACCCTTACTCCACAAACAAACGGAGAGCTCGGATTCAGCTACGCTCCTGACACGGCTAACTACAACCGCGTTGCAAAAAGACAGTATATCGGTTACGATCTTCAGATTTCGGTTACATCAAAGATCGGAACTACAGTCCTCCGCGGAGAATACATTGAGGGACAGCAACCCGGTACCGATAAAAGCTCAAAGAGTTTGGGTGCCTTACCTGCTTCATCCATTTATCATCGCAGCTTCAATGGCGGCTATCTATACCTGATCCAGGATATCGGAAAAAGTAAATTTCAGCTGGTTGCAAAATACGACTGGTATGATCCGAACACATGGATCTCCGGAAAACAGATCGGCAGCCATGGTACAAATACCAAGATCGGTGATATCCGTTTCGACACATATGGCTTTGGAGTGAATTATAAAGTAAACAGCAATGTAAAGCTCACAGGATACTATGATTATGTAATAAATGAAGCGACCAGCATTGCCGCTTATTCCAAAGATATCCCTGACAATGTTGTCACAGTGAGATTGCAATATAAATTTTAGTAAGGTTCCCGGGCCACCGGGGCCTTTTCAGGAAGGCTGTTTAGGGGAGTTTGCAGCCTTCCATTTTTTTCCCTACGTAATTTCATTAGCTGAATGACGAAAAAGCACGTATTGCCGTTTTTCCATTCCTGAAGTTATTTTGCAACAGAACAAAAAGCTGAAAACAATGAAGAAAATTAGCGTGTTACTGCTGCTCTCCCTGATCCTCTTTTCCGGATTTTCACAATCAACGATCTGTAGCTACAAATTCCGGAAACGCATCACATTCGATCCTTTGAAAGTATCGGGTCCAGTCGATCTCACCAATTTTCCCGCACTGATAAAGATCGCTTCTGATCCCGATCTGAAACTTACTACCAGCCTTGGTCATGTTGAAAACAGCAATGGATATGATATCATCTTCACCGCAGACGACGGCACTACCGTTCTGGATCAACAGATGGAAAGCTATACCTCCACTACCGGGCAGTACACCGCCTGGGTGAGAATCCCAGTATTGTCCACGACGGTTTCAACTGTGATCTACATGTATTACGGAAATGCAGCGGCAACCACCAATCCTTCCAGCACCACAACATGGGATGCAAACTATGCTGCTGT
Organism: Bacteroidia bacterium; assembly: GCA_045805205.1. Taxonomy (GTDB): domain Bacteria; phylum Bacteroidota; class Bacteroidia; order 2-12-FULL-35-15; family 2-12-FULL-35-15; genus 2-12-FULL-35-15. The sequence goes on from JBJMLR010000005.1 coordinate 700,621, forward strand.
CTATCATTTCGCCGGGAATTTAAATAACAGCACATCGGCAGCCGGCTTAACGGGAACCAACAACGGAACCAACAATTCAACCGGCGGTATCATTGACCGCTACAGGAACCTGGTGCGCTCGTCAAAAGATTATATCGATGTTACTCCTTACAACAACACCTACGATATTACCGGAACGATAACCGTTTCCGCCTGGATAAGGCTTAACAGCCTGAACCAGGATCAGAAGATCGCCGGAAATGAAGACGGAGCGACCGGCGGCTGGAAGTTCGGGGTCTATACAGATAACAAACTGGAGTTTGAAATAAGGACCAGTGCAAACTCTCCATCTCTCACCAGGACCGGAACATGCCCCACCTGCGCAACCGGAACTGCCCTTGCGACCGCTACCTGGTATTACGTAACCGGAGAATATTCTGACGCCGGTGATTTTATCACGACCTACATTAACGGAGTTGCCGACAGATCGTATACGGGGAACACAACGGTGATGGGTTCTTCGGGAGGAACGCTAAAGTTCGGGATCGAACCCTTCGATGTAACATCTGCAGCTTTTGACGGAGATATCGATGAAATTCATATTTCCAATTCAATACGCTCTGCGGACTGGCTTGTAACAGAATACAATAATCAAAGCTCTCCTTCTACTTTCTATTCGATCTCCGCTGAGCCGTACCGCTGGACGGGTGCTACCAGCACAAACTGGAACACGACTACCAACTGGAGCTCAGGACTTGTTCCTCCATCCGACGTCGACATCATTATTTCAAACGGCACCAATCAGCCCACACTGGCGGGTAACACACAAGCCAAATCCATCTGGATCCAATCCGGTGCAACGTTGAGCTTATCCAGCTTTTCGCTTTTGTTCAGAACAGATGTGACGAATTGCGGAACCATCAGCGGAGGAACGGGAACGCTGACAGCCAACGGTACGGCACAACCCAGCCAATATCTTTCCGGATCAGGAACGTATAACCTGTATAACCTCACCATAAATAATACTTATGCTACGTCGCCCTCAGTAACGATGAATCGTACAGCATCGGTATCCGGAGCGCTTACGCTCAGCTCCGGAATACTATATTCCACACTCACGAATATTCTGAACCTGGGTGCAACTGCTACTTCCTCCAGCGGATCAACCGCATCCTTTGTATCGGGACCGATGACCAAGGCAGGCACAGCAGCATTTGTATTTCCTACCGGCAAGGGCACAAGCTGGCGGAGAATTGCAATAAGCGCTCCGACGACTTCCACCACCTTCAGAGCAGAATACTTCAACACAGCATATACGAATACAACAACTGTAACGGCGCCGTTAACTGATGTAAGCAGCGTAGAATACTGGGTCCTTGACCAGGCATCGGGTACAGGAAGCGCAAAAGTTACTTTATACTGGGAAAATGCCGCTACCAGCGGCATTAACAATTGTCCGGACCTTACCGTCGCGCATTGGACCGGCGCGGCCTGGGATGAAAAGCCTGCCGTAGCAACCGGCACCTGCTCCGGCACCGGCACAGGTTCAGCCACAACCTCTGCAGTTGTCAGTACATTCAGCCCATTTACATTCGGATCAAAATCAGGTGTCTTAAATCCGCTTCCGATCGAGCTCATCCGTTTTGACGCTAAACCCTGTGATAAAAAAGTTTGTGTAACGTGGGAGACCGCATCCGAAACTAACAACGATTTCTTCACAGTAGAGCGGTCCTCCGACGGGATCCATTTTGATTCCATTGAATTTGCAAATGGCTCAGGCACGAGCTCGGCTTTTCATTCTTATTCTTCCCAGGATATTCTTCCGCTTGAAGGTCTTGGTTATTACAGGCTCAAGCAAACCGACTTCGACGGACGTCATTCATTCTCAAAAATTGTGACGGTCAGTTTTTCCGGCGCCGATTCACCCGGAGTATCCGTTTACCCCAACCCCAGCGTATCGGAAACAGTAAATATTGAGATCTCCGGCCTGATGGAGAAAAGTGCCGAGCTCAGCATTTATGATCCTTCCGGAAAAAAGGTTTTCTATCGCTACATCGACCGGATCGAAAAAAATCATCAGCAATTCGAATTCAATATTCCTCCGGCTTTGAGTCCCGGACTGTATTGCCTGACTTTGATCTCCGGCGATGCTGTTCTGTATCAAAAGCTGGTCATCAGATGATCTGTCCGGAGATGAATTATCCGGACTAAGCGTTTTCTCTTATAAAAACCGGTGAAAGTCAGCCCACAAGTACGCCTTTCTCACTAGAAGAAATTGGGCAATACATCTTATTTCATCCGGCTCCTTTTAGCAGTTCCTTTGACACGGATTTCGAATGCGGATTCAAAATGATGCAAGGCGGGCATCGGCTAAGATCAGTACCGGGAACAACCAAAATAAAACAAACTGTCAAACCAAAAACAATCAATTAATTTCAACATGAAAAATATCAAATTCACAATCAGGCTTAAGCTGGTCATTTTTGCAGTCTTCCTTGTAGTGCTGCTACTGATCTTAAGTCTTTTCTCTATTCATTCGAAAACGAAGATCGCGGAGATCCAGGACACAAAAGCAAAGATAAAGGACGTTTGGATCAGTACGCTCAACCTGCGTAAGCAGGAAAAGGACTTTCTACTGAGAGAACCTCAGAATATCGATTTTTTCCAGACAGGATATAGTAAATATGCGGAGCAATTTGACACGATCAATAAGAGTGTTTTAAAATCGCTGACTGAACTTTCCGCGAATGACCTTATCAGAGAAAACGACTACTCGTCCGACATCAGCGAATTGAGTGCTCTTTTTAAAAGCTATGATGAAAGTTTTAAGAGTCTTGTAAAAGCCAGGTTCGAACGCGGAGAGATGGATTGGGGATTGATCGGAGAAATGCGAAAGGCGATCAGGACAGTGGAAGCCGAAGCAGGCAACGATCCATCCATACTAATAAAAGTATTGACGCTCAGGCGGCATGAAAAAGATTACCTGCTGAGAGGCGACCTGAAGTACGTTGATCAGTTTAGCCAGACACTCAACGATACCAAGGAAATGGCTTCCGTTACTGATCAGATGGTCAGCTATCTTTCCACTTACCAGAAAGCATTTGACGCGGTCGTTCAGCTTGATTCAAAGATCGGAAGAACTGAAAAGGAAGGTTTGATCGGCGAGCTTCGGTCGAATGTTCACTTGGTGGAGCCTGCAGTGGAAAAACTGGTGGAGCAGATCAAAGAATACACTGAAGAGCAGCAACAAACGCAGATGACGATCACGTTCATTTTACTTGGGATCGGGATCACGATTGCTGTGGTTGTATCTTTCCTGATGATCCGCTCGATCAGTAACTCAATCAAAACAGCCAACCAAACCATTGAGAAGATCGCAAACGGAGAACTGGATTTTGAGATCCGGATCGACAGCAATGATGAGATCGGTGAGCTGCTTTCAAAGATGAAGACAATGACGGACAAACTGAGAGATGTTATTCTGAATATCCGCGTGGCTTCCGATAATATTACAACCGCCAGTACACAAATGAGCTCCTCTTCCCAGCTTCTCGCTGAGGGTGCGAATGAACAGGCAAGCTCTGCAGAAGAGATCTCTTCTTCCATGGAAGAAATTGCATCTAACATCATGCAGAATACAAATAATTCAAGGGAAACGGAAAAGATCGCACAAAAAGCTTCGGATGATATTGCAGACGGAAGCAAAGCCGTAAACCAGACGGTTGAATCTATGAAAACGATCGCGAAGAAAATATCCATCATTGAGGAGATCGCAAGACAAACAAACCTGCTGGCCCTGAATGCCGCAGTGGAAGCGGCAAGAGCTGGTGAGCACGGACGGGGATTTGCAGTTGTAGCTGCCGAAGTAAGAAAGCTCGCTGAACGCAGCCAGGCAGCAGCAGTTGAGATCAATACACTCTCATCGACCAGTGTCGATATCGCGCAGAAGTCGGAGCAATTATTAAAGAGAATCGTACCGGACATTGCGAAGACCGCCAGCCTGGTGCAGGAAATCACTGCAGCAAGTGTAGAGCAGAGCACCGGCAGCGAGCAGGTGAACAATGCGATCCAGCAATTGAATACGATCGTTCAGCAAAATGCATCATCCGCAGCGGAGATTGCCGCTTCTTCAGAAGAATTGAACGCACAGGCCGAAAACATGAAGGAGCAGATCTCTTTCTTCAGAACAGGTAATAGCAAATCAGGTAATTTCAAAAAAGCAGCATATTAAAATGGATGAAAAGATAATTGCCCTGTTCCGGGGCGCCGAGATCGCCGGTATTTATGTCGGAGCACTCATCGGACTGAGACTGTTGATCCGGTTAACCGGAAGCTTCGATTCACTGCTGTGCAACAAGTGCGGCGGATCAATGAGAAAATACCGAAGATCGCGGATCACAAAACTTCTAGGACATCTGACATTTAATATGCTGGCTGTTCGAAAAACAAAATGCAAGAGCTGCCACAGTCGCAACCTGCTGCTGGTAAACAGCTGATATAAATAACAAAAACACTTTTCGGGATCCGGAAGGTGTTTTTTCTTTACCCGGCTGCTGGTTCGTTCCGGCTGACTGCATAAATAAAAAGACCCTCCGGTATCCCGGAGGGTCTTTATCAAAATCTTTCGACCCGTTTTAATTCAACACCATTTCAAAATGTCCGCCGGTTTGATTCGGACGAACGGAGAGCGCTTTTGAATAGTTGAGAATGTTATTGATGATGTTGTCAGAAGGCACGTAAGGAAACTCTTTCTGGTCATCAATTTTAGCTTTCATCTCGGTGTCAACAGGTTCAGTAATTTTTTTAGTAGAAGTTTTATTCATTCGTTTGGTTTAGAGTTTATACACAGGATAACGGAGGTATTTTTGTCTTATTGCATTGAGCTAAAAAATTCTTGCTTTAATAAAAAAGGGCCATCCCGAACGGATGACCCTTTTTAAAGTAATTAATGTAACGACTTAATAACCAATATTTTAATATTAAATTTTTCACATATCAATAGCTTACCACAATATCCTTTTCCTCTATCATTTTCCTCAGGTTGATCAAAGCATAGCGCATCCGTCCTAAAGCCGTATTGATGCTTACATTCGTTTGTTCCGAGATCTCCTTAAAGCTCATATCGTAATAGTGGCGCATCATCAGCACTTCCCGCTGCTCAGCAGGCAGAGCTTCGATCAGCTTGCGGATGTCTTTGCGAACCTGGCTCTCCACCATTTCCTGCTCATGGCTCTTATCATAAACTCCAAGGACGCTGAAGATATCAAAATCATCTCCATCCTCATTGGTCCCGCCGCTGATGGTAGGCATACGTTTATCCCTGCGGAAACTGTCGATGATCAGGTTATGCGAGATCCGCAGCACCCATGGAAGGAATTTACCTTCTTCATTGTAATGCCCTTTCTTAAGGGTATTGATCACTTTAATAAAAGTGTCCTGGAAGATGTCCTCGGCTAAAGCGCGATCCTTCACTGTCAGCATAATATAGCTGAAAATTCGACGCTTGTGTCGCTGGATCAGTAAAGCTAGTGATGATTCGTCACCCTGGATGTAACGGTTAACGAGTTCTTGGTCGTCAACAAACTGTTGAATAGGCATAGGACCTCCTTTTTTAAATTAATTGAACTAATTGTAAAAAAGTAGATGTTCCTTATGTCTTTCTCAGTTTTGATGGGCTTTTTAAAATTTGTTAAAATGAGCCCGGGTGAATAATAAAATGAACTTAACCTGTTAAACGGAGGAATTTTTGAAATGTTGCATTCTCCCAAAAATTTTATTCCGGTATACAAATATACACCTTAACTCTCTCAAAAAGCAAGGGAAATTGCTTAATTTTGCTGGCTTTTCGTTAAAAGATCGTAAAGCGGACCCAAAAGCCCGTTTTCGATCGTGAAAACCTGCCGGCCGGCGGGCGGGACCGAAAAGATTGTGGAAGGAGAGAAATTGGCTAAGCAAAAAAACATAGAAACTGTTGATCCCAAGGGGAACATCATTATAAAAGGCGCACGGGTTCATAACCTGAAGAATATTGACGTCGTTATACCCAGGAATAAACTTATCGTCATAACCGGTCTTTCCGGCTCGGGGAAATCTTCCCTGGCGTTTGATACCTTATATGCTGAAGGACAAAGACGATATGTAGAAAGTCTTTCTTCCTATGCCCGCCAATTTCTCGGCCGGATCGATAAGCCTGAAGTTGATTACATCAAAGGGATCTCCCCTGCTATCGCGATCGAGCAGAAAGTAAATTCAAGGAACCCGCGCTCAACAGTAGGCACGAATACGGAGATCTATGATTATCTCAAGCTTTTATATGCGCGCATCGGAAAAACATTCTCACCGGTTTCCGGCAACCAGGTAAAGCGCGACAGCGTTTCGGATGTGGTCGCATACATCAATTCACTTCCGGCCGACACAAAGGTGATGATCCTTTCACCTGTCAGAAAACAGGCGGATAAGACGCTGAAAAAACAACTGGAGCTGCTTGGACAGCAGGGATTCAACCGGATCCAGCAAAACGGCCAGGTTCACAAAATCGATGAGTTTATTTCAGGAAAATTCTCCGAAAAGGACCAGGTCTTTATTGTCGTTGATCGTGTAACCGTCAGACCCGGCGATGAAGACAATGAAAACAGGATCTCCGATTCCATTCAAACTGCATATTATGAAGGCAACGGCGATTGTTCCATTGAAATTATCAGCGACGATGCCCCCAAACAAAAAGCTCAGAGCTCAAATAAAAAGGGTCAACCGGCCGTTCGAAATTTTTCCAATCGCTTTGAGCTGGATGGAATGACATTCGAAGAGCCATCCACTCATTTTTTCAGCTTTAACAATCCTATTGGTGCCTGCAAATTTTGCGAAGGTTTTGGAAGTGTGATCGGCATTGATGAAGATCTTGTGATCCCGAATAAAAATCTCTCTGTTTACGAAGATGCGATCGTCTGCTGGAAAGGCGATAAAATGAGCGAATGGAAAAATGTGCTCGTGAACAACTCGCATAAGTTTGACTTCCCGATCCATCGTCCCTACTATGAACTGAACGCAAAAGAGAAGAAGGTACTCTGGACCGGGAATAAATATTTCCAGGGGCTTGATGACTTTTTCAGGCACCTTGAATCACAAGCCTACAAGATCCAGTACCGGGTGATGCTTTCGCGTTACCGCGGAAAAACAGTTTGTCCCGAATGCCTTGGCACACGCCTTCGAAAAGATGCAGGCTATGTAAAAGTTGCCGATCACTCGATCAATGATATTGTGCTGATGCCGGTGAAAGATTCCCTGGAGTTCTTCAAAAAGATCAGGCTCAACGATTATGAAACGGAAGTTGCGAAACGGATCCTCGTCGAGATCCGGAACCGCCTGCAGTTCCTGGATGATGTCGGATTGGGTTACCTCACATTGAATCGTTTATCCAATAGCCTTTCAGGAGGCGAATCACAACGTATCAATCTAGCGACCTCCTTAGGAAGCAGTCTTGTCGGCTCGATGTATATTCTCGATGAACCGAGCATCGGTCTGCATTCACGTGATACCGACCGGTTGATCAAGGTTCTAAATTCGCTGCGTGATGTCGGCAATACGGTTATTGTTGTGGAGCACGATGAAGAGATCATGCGTGCTGCCGATCAGCTGATCGACATCGGTCCGATGGCCGGAACACATGGCGGTGAGCTGGTTTTCCAGGGAACTCATGAAGATCTTGAACACGAAGAGAAGAGCCTGACCGCATTATACCTTACCGGCCGCGAAACGATCCCCGTTCCCTCCTTCCGCAGGAACTGGAATCAGTTTATTGAGTTGACCGGCGTACGTGAAAATAATCTTAAGGGAGTAAATGTCAAATTTCCGCTGAATGTGATGGCCGTTGTTACGGGCGTCAGCGGCTCGGGCAAAACTTCGCTCGTAAAGCGTGTGCTCTACCCTGCCCTGAAAAAGATCCATGGCGGATTCGGAGAGCAGACGGGCAGCTTTGAAAAGCTCGGCGGAGATTATAAAAATATAACTGCCGTGGAGATGGTGGATCAAAATCCGATCGGGAAATCTTCACGTTCGAATCCGGTAACTTATGTAAAGGCCTATGATGAGATCCGGACACTCTTTGCGGATCAGCCATTGGCGAAGAACCGGGGATATAAGCCTTCTCATTTCTCTTTCAACGTCGACGGCGGAAGATGTGAGATCTGTGAAGGAGAAGGCGAAGTAACAGTTGAGATGCAGTTCATGGCGGACATTCACCTGGTTTGTGAAGCATGCAACGGCAAACGTTTTAAACAGGATATCCTGGAAATTTTTTACCAGGAAAAAAATGTCTCCGATGTGCTGGATATGACCGTGGATGATGCGATCACTTTCTTCAGCAAATCTCCGAAGCAATCGACCGCCGAGAAAAAGATCATTCAGAAGCTGCAGCCTCTTTCAGATGTAGGATTGGGATATGTTCACCTTGGACAACCCAGCAGCACACTGAGCGGCGGCGAAGCCCAGCGGATCAAGCTGGCCTCCTTTCTCGGAATGGGACAGAACAGCAGTACTCCTACTCTCTTCATTTTTGATGAGCCGACTACCGGCTTGCATTTTCACGACATTTCAAAATTGCTGTATGCATTCAATGCATTGATAAAACAGGGACATTCCCTGATCATCATCGAGCATAATGCAGAAGTGATCAAATGTGCAGACTGGGTCATCGACCTCGGACCCGAAGGGGGAAGTGGCGGCGGAACTATTGTATTTGAAGGAACTCCCGAGAACCTCGTGAAAGCGAAAAACTCGTATACAGGGAAATATCTGAAGGAGAAATTAGATGGCGTAAAATCCGCCTGATCTCTTAAAACACGAACTCCTTACCTGCCGATTGAGCAAATAATTAATTGGTTAGTTGATCACTTCTTCTTTGAACTGAAGCTCAAATAACCGTTTATAATGTCCATTCAGCCGCAAGAGCTCCTGGTGATTTCCCATTTCGATGATCTCACCTTTATCCATTACAATGATCTTATCCGCCTTCTGAATAGTTGCCAGGCGATGCGCGATTATGATCGACGTACGTCCGCGGGTCAGGATCTCGATCGCTTTCTGGATCAGCTTTTCCGACTCGGTGTCAATAGATGAAGTAGCTTCATCCAATACAAGGATCTTTGGATCATACACGTATGCTCTTATGAAAGAGATCAGCTGACGCTGTCCGACCGAAAGCATACCTCCTCTTTCCATCGCATTGTAATCATAAGCTCCCGGAAGCCTGCTGATGAAGTCATGCGCGCCGACCATCTTTGCTGCTTCGATGATCTTTTCGCGGGTGATCTCTTCATTATTGAGTGAAATATTGTTCGCAAGCGTATCTGAAAAAAGAAATACTTCCTGCAGCACTACGCCAATACTTTTCCTTAATGATGAAAGCTCGTACTCGCGGACGTTCAATCCATCGATCAGTATTTCACCTTTGTTGTATTCATAAAAACGGTTGAGGAGGTTGATGATCGATGATTTTCCTGCACCGGTAGCGCCCACCAGCGCTATTGTTTCGCCTTCCTTTACTGAAAAGGAAATATTTTTCAAGACCCATTCTTCATTGTTATAAGCAAACCAGAGATTTTTCAGCTCGATATCTCCTCTTATAGATGCTGCGCTTTTCGTTCCTTTGTTTTCGATGATCTCATTTGTATCGAGCACTTTGAAGACACGCTCTGAAGAGATCATTCCCATTTGCAGCGTATTAAAACGGTCGGCCAGCTGCCGGATCGGGCGGAACATCATGTTCAGGAACATAATAAAAGCCAGGAGCTCTCCTTCGGTTGTCGTGCCCTTCAGCACATCTTTTCCTCCCCACCAGATGATCAGCGCCAGTGCAAGAGAAGAAAGGATCTCCACGATCGGAAAGAAAACCGAGTAGGCCATAATGGAACGGATGTTCGCATCACGATGCTTACGGTTGATATTTTCAAATTTTTTATATTCTGCATTCTCCCGGTTGAAGATCTGGATGATATTCATCCCGGTAATATGCTCCTGCACAAAAGCATTCAGCGCGGCAACCTGGGTACGTACTTCCTGGAAGGACCGCTGAACCGATTTCTTAAAAATATAAGTAGCGAATAAAAGGACCGGGATGGTTGTCAGAACGATCAGCGTAAGCTTAAAATTCATAACGAACATAACAAGGACGATAACAATGATCTTCAGAATATCGCCGATGATCACGATCACTCCTTCTGAAAACACATCTGCGATCACTTCAATGTCGGAAACAGCACGTGTTACCAGCATCCCGATCGGCGTGTTGTCATAATATTTTAATCGCAGACCGATAATATGCTGATATAGTTTTACGCGAATATCCCTGATGACTTTTTGACCAAGACTATTGGTAAGAAAGCTGTCGGCAAATTGCATGAACGCTTCGGTCATTAGCAGACCGACAAGAAGCATCGTCATTTTCCAGAGCATGCCTGCATCCGGAGTTTTCACGTAATGATCGAATGTATATTGGGTAAGTATCGGACGGATCGGTGAAAGAAACGCGAGTGTAATGGTGGTTGTGAAAGCCATTAAAAAATTACCGCGATGAGGGCGCACGTATACGAAGATCCTTTTCAGGATATCCATATCCACCGCTTTACCGATTACTGATTTTCTTTTGTATTCAGACATTTAAAATAATCCTCCGGATATTCCACTTTCACAAGAAACAGGCCGCGCGCCGGTGCCGAAAATCCTGCCTGTGAACGCTCTTTGCTTTCTATAATTTCCCGGAAACGTTCCAGGCTGATCTTCTTTTTCCCCACCAGCACCAGCGTACCTACGATCGCACGAACCATGTTGCGGAGAAAACGGTCCGCAGAAATTGTAAAGATCAGTCGTTCATCTTCCTGCACCCATTCTGCAATGTACAATTTGCAAAGGTTGGTTCCCGTTTGAGTGTTCGTCTTTGCAAATGCAGAGAAATCCGAATATTCAAACAATATCTTTGCAGCTTTGTTCATCGCATCCAGGTCGAGTTCTCCATATATGAACCAGGAACGGTCGGATCCGAAAGGATCCTTTACACGCGTGACCACGTACCGGTATGTCCGGGAAACGGCATCGAACCTGGCATTCGCATTTTCTTTTACTTTCAGAATGCGTTTGATGGAAATGTCGGCGGGCAGCGCATTATTGAATTTAAAGATCCAGTGAGCCTCATCGGCCAGGAGATCGACGGAAGTATCGAAGTGTGCATAAAAATCCGAGGCATGAACACCAGCATCCGTTCGTCCGCAGCCGGTTGCAAATACATCCTCATTCAGCAGTCTGCACAGCATCGTATTTAACACCTGCTGAATGGTAGAAAGTGTGTTTTCCTGTACCTGCCAGCCGTGATAGGCTGTTCCGTTGTACGAAAGACGGATAAAATAGCGTTTCATCAACATTTTGAAGCAGGCAAATGTAATCAATTTATCTGCCGGAAGGCACAGATAAGAACCCCTGATCTTTAACAATTTTTAACAGGCTGAAAAGGCTACCAACACTGGAACCTGCTTAATTTTGTGCCGACAAAAAATGCTACCTGTCTTACCAGTAAAATTTCTAAAAAAATGACTGATATTAAAGAACTGAATGAGCGTATCCAGCGCGAAAGTGCGTTCGTTGACCTCCTGACGCTTGAGATGGACAAGGTGATCGTCGGCCAAAAATATATGGTTGAACGCCTCATGATCGGATTACTGTCCAACGGCCACATTCTCCTTGAAGGAGTTCCTGGACTGGCAAAAACGCTTGCGATCAAATCGCTTGCAAATACGATCCACGCAAATTTCAGCCGTATTCAGTTTACACCCGACCTGCTGCCTGCCGACCTTATCGGTACGATGATCTATAGCCAGAAGAAAGAGGAGTTCAGTGTGAAGCACGGACCGATCTTCGCAAACTTTATCCTGGCCGATGAGATCAACCGCGCCCCGGCAAAAGTACAAAGTGCCTTGCTGGAAGCGATGCAGGAAAAGCAGGTAACCATTGGCGAGCAGACCTTCAAGCTCCCGAATCCTTTTCTTGTGCTTGCAACACAGAACCCTGTTGAACAGGAAGGAACCTATCCGCTGCCGGAAGCACAGGTGGACCGCTTCATGCTTAAGATCGTGATCGGCTACCCGAGCAAGGAGGATGAAAGAAAGATCATCCGTCAAAACCTTGCAGCTGAATCGCCATCCGTGAACGCGATCCTGAAGCCGGAAGATATATTGAATGCGCGGAAGGTGGTGAAGGATGTGTATATGGATGAGAAGATCGAAAAGTATATTGTCGACATCGTATTTGCAACACGGTTCCCTGCAGAATACCAGCTGAATAAATTTGCAGGACTGATCAGCTTCGGCGGATCACCACGTGCAAGTATCAATCTTGCAATGGCTGCAAAAGCCTATGCATTCATCAAGCGCAGGGGATATGTGATCCCGGAGGACGTTCGCGCAGTTTGCAATGATGTATTGCGCCACCGTGTGGGCCTTACCTACGAAGCAGAGGCAGAGAATATCACTTCTGAAATGATCGTCAATGAAATTCTGAACACGGTAGAAGTACCTTAGGCAATTTGATAATTGGTTAACGTGATGATTAGATAATCAGGTAACATAATGAATTAAACAATTGTCACATTGACGTGATATTGAAAAAATGGAAACCAGCGAGCTTTTAAAAAAAGTCAGAAAGATCGAGATCAAGACACGGGGACTCTCCAACCAGATCTTTTCCGGAGAGTATCATAGTGCCTTTAAAGGCCGTGGTATGACTTTCAGTGAAGTTCGTGAATACCAGCCCGGCGATGATATCCGGGCGATCGACTGGAACGTAACGGCACGATTCAATACTCCGTTCGTAAAAGTATTCGAGGAAGAGCGGGAAATGACGGTGATGCTGCTGGTGGATGTAAGTGCATCCGGAGCGTTCGGGACTCAAAAGCAGCTGAAGCAGGATGTGATCACTGAGCTTTGCGCAGTGCTGGCATTCTCTTCCATACAAAATAATGATAAGATCGGCGTGATCTTTTTTACCGATAAGATCGAAAAGTTCATTCCTCCTAAAAAAGGGAAAAGCCACGTGCTGCGCATCATCCGAGACCTGATCGAATTCGAGCCGGCACATAAGAAAACCGACATCCAGCTTGCGCTCAGGTATCTTACGAATGTCATTAAAAAGCGAAGCATCGCTTTTATCATTTCGGATTTTATGGATTCCGGCTTTACGGATGCGCTTAAAATTGCGAGTAAAAAACACGATATGGTGGCGCTCCGCATTTACGACAAACGGGAACAAGAGCTCCCGGATGTCGGATTGGTGAAGTTCGCGGATGCGGAAACGGGAGCATTCAAATGGATCGACACATCTGACCGGCATGTGAGAACGCTCTATGCTGCCAATGCAAAAAGGCATGAAGGCTTTCTTAAAGATGTGTTTAACAAAAGCGGCGTCGATGCAGCTTATATCAATACTGTGGAATCATACATTCCGCCATTGACCAATTTATTTAAAAGAAGATAGTCTTTAGACGAATCAATACGAATAATACGATCTGTGTCCGCCGAGAAAAATATAAAAAATACACTGAAAGCAATTTTACTTGCCGCAGCCGTTCTTCTTGCAGGAAGTGCTTTCGCGCAGGAAGTCAAAGCTACGGCAACTCTTGACAGCAACAGCATTGAAATCGGACAACAGGTCCGGATGAAACTGAGCATTCAGTATCGTGTTGACAATGGTAAACGTGTAACTGTTTCGTGGCCGGAAATAGCGGATACGCTTCGCAAGGAAGTGGAAGTTGTTTCACAATCGAAAACAGATACTGTTTCGGATAAGAACGATCCTTTTCTTTTTACACAGAGCCGGACCCTTGTGCTTACCTCTTTTGATTCCGGCTACTGGGCCATTCCGCCATTTCGCTTCAGCGCCGGCGATACGAACGGAATTTATACCGACCCGGTTCTCTTACAGGTGAGTCCCGTACCCGTTGATACAACGCTTGCGATCAAAGATATCAAGGGAATTTACGGCGAGACCTATTCCTTTATGGACTGGCTGAAGGATAATATGTATGTGGTTTATGGCGGCATAGTGGTGATCGCAGCGCTGCTGATCATCTGGCTCATCTTCCGCTATACCCGGAAAGTAAAACCGCCGATGGTGATCATCGAGCCGCCGAAGATCCCGGCTCATGTAATTGCTTTTGAAAAGCTAGAAAAGCTGAAAGAGGAAAAGCTGTGGCAGGAAGGAAAGCTCAAGCAATACTACAGCTCGCTTACCGATGTCCTCAGAGAATATATCGAGAACCGGTTCAAGATCCCGGCCATGGAGCAAACGACAGATGAGATCCTTTTCGGATTCCGGAATGTTGCAATTGATGAAGAGAGCAGGATGAAATTGAAAAACACACTCCTTCTCGCCGATCTTGTAAAATTTGCGAAAGAACATCCATTGCCTGCTGAAAACGAGCTGAGCATGGCACATAGCTACGATTTCATCAATGGAACAAAACGCGAGGAACAACCTGTGGAAAATAAAACAACAGGCAATAAGTAGAGCTGAACTTTGAATTAGAATACCTGAACACGATAACACCTGAGCACCAGATAAATGTTTGATTTTTTTAACGATATCACTTTTGCAAATAAAGAAATGAGATGGTGCTTTCTCATCATTCCGTTCATTATTGCCTGGTATGTCTGGAAAAACCGGGTGATGAACGCAGAGATCCGCACGTCTTCATTAAACGGCCTGGAATCGATCAAAGCATCTTACAAGCAATATCTCCGGCATTTGCTGATTGTATTACGGATCCTCGTGATCTCGCTGTTTATCTTGATCCTGATGCGCCCGCAGTCGCGCTCCAGCTATAAAGATGTAAAAACGCAGGGCATCGATATTATCATGGCGCTGGATATTTCAAGCAGCATGCTTGCGAAGGATTTCAAGCCGGACCGGCTGGAAGCGGCAAAGGATGTTGCACAGGACTTCATCGACAGCAGGCCGAACGACAGGATCGGGCTGGTTATTTTCAGCGGTGAAAGCTTTACGCAGTGCCCGCTGACCAGTGATCATGCAGTGATCAAAAACCTGTTCAGCGATATTCATACAGGCATGGTTGCCGACGGAACCGCGATCGGAAACGGCCTGGCTACTGCTGTAACAAGGATCAAAGACAGTAAGGCAAAAAGCAAGGTGATCATCCTTCTTACCGATGGAGTAAACAACCAGGGTTCGGTAGCGCCATTAACAGCCGCTGAGATCGCAAAAACCTTTGGGGTCCGTGTTTATACGGTGGGCGTAGGTACGATCGGGAAAGCGCTCGCTCCTATCAATATGTATCCGGACGGGAGCTTCCAGTACGGATATGTGGATGTGAACATCGATGAAAAAACATTGGGCGAGATCGCGGACATGACCGGCGGACACTATTTCCGTGCGACTGATAATGCAAAGCTGAAAGATGTTTATCAGCAGATCGACATGCTGGAGAAAACCATTTTTGAGGAAAAGAATTTTACAAACAAAGCGGAACACTATCTGCCATTTGCCATAGCGGCCGGAATCCTGCTTTTGCTGGAATTTCTATTAAAGAACACCATATTGAGAAGTATACCCTGATGCAGTTCGAACATTTTTATTTTTTTTGGGCCCTTGCGCTGATCCCCGTGCTGATCATCTGCTTTTTCCTTGTTGAAAGATGGAAGAACAGAGCGATGGCGGCATTCGGTGAGCGGCAGGTGATCAGGAACCTGTTCCCCGACGCTTCTGAAAGCAAGAGGATCTGGAAGTTCATTCTCTATCTCGCAACCGTACTGCTTGTGATCGGTGCACTGATCAATCCGCAGATCGGAACGGAATTAAAAGAAGTGAAGCGAAAAGGCGCCGATCTGATGATCTGCCTGGATGTTTCCAACAGCATGAAAGCGGAAGACCTGAGCCCGAACCGCCTTGAGCGCGCGAAGCAGGCGATCGCCGAGCTGGTCGGACAGCTTGACGGGGACCGGATCGGAATCATTGTTTTCGGTGGTGATGCCTATGTTCAGTTGCCGATCACGACAGATTATGCCGCAGCAAAATTGTTCCTGGAAAGCATCAGCACGGATATGGTTCCGACACAGGGAACTGCAATCGGAAAAGCGATCGACAAAGCGGTTGAATCTTTCGGAAAAGATGAAGGAAAAAACAAAGCGATCATTGTAATTACCGACGGTGAAAACCATGAAGACGATGCAGTGAGAGCTGCGGAAGCGGCAGCAGAAAAAAACATCACGATCCACACGATCGGAATGGGATCGGCACAGGGCGCCCCGATCCCCATATACCGCGGCGATGTACAGGATGGATTCCGTAAGGATAAAGACGGCAACACCATCGTAACCAAACTGGACGAACAAATGCTTCAGGAGATCGCTTCTACCGGGAACGGAATTTATGTACGGGCGTCAAATGCGGATGCCGGGCTGAATAACGTACTGGATGCGATCGACAAACTGGAAAAGAAACAGTTCGGCAGCAAACTTTATAATGATTATGAGGACCGTTTCCAGGCTTTTATTATTGTGGCATTGATCCTGATCGTGATCGATACCTTCATCACGGAAAGAAAAAGTAAACTGTACGAAGCCCTGAATTTATTCGGAGATGAAAAGAAGTAAGGACATATCTGCAAATACATTTTCCGCATTGAGTATGATCCTGCTTTTTGCCGGATCGCTGATCCCTTTCCTCTCACAGGCGCAGAAGGAGAAGCAATTCATTTACAAAGGCAACAACGCATACAATGGCAAGAACTACAAAGAAGCAGAAAGCCAATATAAAACCGGCGTAGCAAAAAACAAGGATTCCTACAAAGCCGCTTTCAATCTCGGCGATACCTATTATAAGCAAGGACGTTATGAGGAGGCTGCACAACAATTTCAGGATCTCACACATAAAGCTACATCGAAGGATACACTCGCAAAAACTTACCATAATCTTGGAAATTCCTTGTTGAAGTCCAAAAAATACTCCGAATCTATCGATGCCTATAAGAATGCATTGAAAAATAATCCGGATGATAAAGACACACGCTACAACTTGTGCTATGCACAGCAAATGCTGAAACAGCAGCAACAGCAGCAGCAGAAAAACAAGGATAAAAACGACAAGAACAAGGATAAGAACAAGGACAAAGACAAGGATAAGGACAAGAAGGACAAGGATAAGAAGGACCAGCAGGACAAAGACAAACAGGATAAAGACAAGCAGGAGAAGGACAAACAGGAGCAGCAGAACCAGATCTCAAAAGAAGATGCCAAACGGATCCTGGATGCATTGCAAAACGATGAAAAAAATCTGCAGGACAAGGTAAAAAAAGGTAAGGTCCAGGGAAGGAAGATCACGATAGAGAAGGATTGGTAATCCGAAGGTGATCAGGTGATGAAGCGAAGAGATAGTGAACAGCAATTGAAAAGAATTTTAACCATATTATTTTCTCTTTTTCTGACATTCAGCATGTCGGCTCAGAAGCTTACGCTCAAAGTCAGCAAGAATAAAGTGGCAGCCGGGGAAGCTTTCCAGATCACCATTGCATTGGATGCAAATGGCGGCGGGCTTAAAATTGCGGGGATCAATGATTTCGATATTTATCAGGGCCCTTACCAATCGACTAATATGCAGATCATTAATGGTGTCATGAGCCAGTCGGCCAGCTACACTTATGTGATCGCAGCAAAAAAGGAGGGCAAATTCACACTCGGGCCGGCAACGATGATCGTCGGTAACAATACCCTTACCTCAAATGCCGTATCAATAGAAGTTTCTAAAGCTGCGGCCGGAGCTACCAGTCCGGGCAACCAAAGTAATCCGAACACAGCCACACAGGAAGCCACCACGCCTTCCAGTGAAGATATCGGGGATAATCTTTTTGCAAGAACAACGGTAAGCAAAACCAAAGCATACCAGGGCGAGCAGATCACCGTTGTGCAGAAGGTATACTCACGTTACCAGTTCCGCGGGTTTGAGGATATCAAGTTCCCGGATTACACAGGATTTTTTTCGCACGATGTTCCGATCGGACAAATGCAGATCACGAATGAAACTCTTGACGGTGTTACCTATTATGTGATCGAGATCAAACGTTCCTACATTTTTGCGCAGCACAGCGGCAAGCTGGAGATCCCGCCGGTAACCGCCCAATGTGTCGTCAGGAAAAAATCCAACCGCCGCCCGCGAACCATTATCGAGCAGATGTTCGGAGGCGGGTACGAAGATGTTGAATACACCGTGAAGAGCAAACCGGTGCCTGTTGAAATAATACCGCTTCCGGAAGAAGGCAAGCCGGAAAATTTTTCGGGAGCCGTTGGAGAATTCACATTCAAAGCGGAGTTGAATAAGGAAAAGATGAAAGCAAATGAAGGTGCTGACCTCTTTGTTACGATCAATGGAAAAGGAAATATAAAGCTGGTTGAAGCTCCGAAAGTGACCTTTCCCGACGACTTCAAAAAATACGATGTCAAGACCAAAGAAAATATTAATGTAGGTGCTAATAGTGTCAGCGGAACAAAAACATTTGACTATTTTTTTAATCCGCGGCACGAAGGAGATTATGTTATCGATCAGATCAGCTTCAATTATTTTGACCCGGTTAAAAAACAGTATGTTGTTCTCCCTAACCCGGACTTTAAGCTCCACGTTGATAAAGGCGACGGGGAACAGGCTGTCGTCTTTGGAAATTCAAGCAATCAATCGGATGTAAAGGTCCTCGGAAATGATATCCGCTACATAAAAAAAGACCTCGGAAAGCTCGAGGGTAAAAATGAATATTTTTTCAATTCCTTTTTGTTCTGGACCCTGGTGAGCTCACCGGTGATCGCTTTTTTCCTGTGTCTTTTCCTCCGGAGAAAGAACATCGAGCAGAACAAGGACCTCGTGGCAGTGAAAAGCCGCAAAGCAACAAAGATGGCGAAGAAGCGCCTTGCTCTTGCTGAAAAGCATATCCGCACCGGCAATAAGGAAGCATTTTACATCGAGATCTTCCGTTCTTTATACGGTTATATCAGCGACAAGCTGAATATTCCTGTTGCCGATCTGAACAAAGAGCACATTACAGAAAAGCTGAGGTCAAGAAGCGTAAACGACAATACGATCGCTAAGTTAGTTACTACACTCGACAGCTGCGAGTATGCACATTATGCGCCAGGAGCGGCTTCCGGTGATTTGCAGCACATATACAATAGCACGGTTGAACTGATCACAGACATTGAAGATGAGATCCGGTAAAAATAAAATAAGATCCTTTGTGATCCTGCTGTTCCTCTCCTGCCGCGTTTTCGCACAGAACGCGGAGGAGCGCGTATTGTTCGACAGCGCGAATGCTGCTTATGCACGAAACGATTTTGAAAAAGCGATCAGGGGATACAATGCTATACTCGACAAAGGAAAGGCCTCTGCCGCCTTGTATTATAATCTCGGGAATGCCTATTACAAAACTAACAACATCGGCCTGGCGATACTCAATTATGAGCGCTCAAAAAAACTGAAGGACGGCGATGAAGAGCTGGAAGCAAATTTAAAGCTTGCCCAGCAGCGGACGGAGGACCGGATCGATAAGGCTCCTGAGCTTTTTCTGAAAGAGTGGAAAAAAGAGATCGCAGACCTTATGGGCGAAAGAAGCTGGTCACTGCTCTGCATCGCTGTTCTTTGCCTGACACTCCTGCTGTTTTTATTGTATGTATTTTCCAGGCAGACAGGATTAAGAAAAACCGGTTTTTTCGGGGGAAGCGTATTCCTCTTGCTCACCATTGTTCTCTTTTTTATTGCAAAATATAAATATGAGACTACGCTGAACAGCGCGGAAGCTATTATAACCACGGGAACTGTAACCGTCAATGGTTCTCCCGACGAGCAGGGCACCAAGCTCTTTCTTCTTCATGAAGGAACCAAGGTCACAATTCAGCAGGAAAATGATGGCTGGTCAGAGATCCGCATCGCAAACGGAAATGTTGGTTGGATAAAATCGGACACTTGTCAAAAGATCTGATTTTTTCAGGGGGCTCAGCAGAAAATTTATCGCCTTTTTTAACGCTCTTATCTAATTTATTGATCCGGGTCAAGGTTTTGGTCGAAAATCAGGTCCACCGTGCAACCTTTTCCCACATTTTTGTGTCATTATAGCGACAAAAACAGATGAAGCATAATTCACTATCCTTCAAACACTTAATTTTAAAAATGAACTACTCAAAAAAAATATTTACCGCATTCGCTTTCTCCCTTACCAGTGTTTACTCTTTTGCCCAGACCGTTGATGCTTCCCCGGAAACTCAAACGATCTGTTCGGGAGGATCCGCAACACTAACAGCTGTGATTTTACCAAGCGGCTCCAGCAGCCTGCCGACTACCAGCTATGCATTAAGTACTATTCCTTATGCACCGGACCCTTTCGGATCCGGAACCGTAGTACCGGGCATGAGTGACGACTCTCAATCGCCGGCACTTCCGATCGGCTTCAACTTTGAATTCTTCGGAACCTGCTATTCTCAGTTCTATGTAGGATCGAATGGCTGGGTGGCTTTTACGCCTCAGCCGACAACTTATACTTCTTCATCGGTTCCTTCCGTTTCAGCCACTGTTCCGAAAAACTGTATTATGGGTCCTTGGCAGGATTGGTATCCCGGACTGGGAACCAATGTAGTTCGTTATCAAACCTATGGAACAGCACCGAACCGGAGATTGGTTGTATCCTGGAACGCCTGCCCGATGTTTTCCTGTACCACTACACTCGGAACTTTCCAGATCACCATATATGAATCTACCAACGTGATCGAAACCCATATCCAGAACAAGCCGAATTGCCTGGCATGGGCCGGAGGTACCGCGGTTCATGGTCTTCACAATGCTGCCGGAACGGTTGCATTCGTTGTTCCGGGCCGTAACAGTACAGCCTGGACCACTACCAACGAAGGCAGAAGATGGACCCCGAACGGCGTGTTCACTCCTACTATCAACTGGTATGTACTTCCTTCCAATACATTGGTAGGAACCGGTACACCGATCACAGTAACTCCACCAGCCGGAGCACCGAGCACCTCTTATTATGCTTCACTTACCGGCGGTTCCGGCTGCGGATCTGCGACCAGCAGAGATACGGTTGTTGTGCTTCAGACCATAGTACCTGCCGTTACTGCGGGAAATAACGGACCTATTTGTGCCGGTCAAACACTTAACCTTACTTGTACACCTGCGGTTGCCGGAGCAGTCTATTCCTGGACCGGACCCGGAGGATACACCTCAACGCTTCAGAATCCTTCCCGGCCTGCTGCTACCATATTTATGAGCGGTACCTATACGCTATCGATCAGCGTAGCCGGCTGTCCGGGTATCCCCGTCACAACCAGTGTTACCATAAATCCAATACCTGCAGCACCGGTTGCCGCAGCTACAACACCTATTTGCTCCGGATCTACTCTTAACCTGTCGACAACCTCCGCAGGTCCAGGCTGGAACTGGACCGGTCCGGCCGGATTTACTTCCTCTCTGCAAAACCCCTCTATTCTTTCTGCTACTACAGCAGCATCAGGAACCTATTCAGTTACCGCAACATCCGCAGCAGGCTGTACCAGCTCGCCGGGAACGGTCAATGTTACCGTAAACCCTACGCCTGTTGCTCCTACCGTTGCAAACCAGAGCGTTTGTTTCGGAACAACTGCTACGTTAACTGCGAGTGTTTCCGGACCGACCTATCAATGGTATGATGCACCCGGCGGCACATTGCTGGCAACAGGTGCAACCTATACGACTCCACCGGTCACCACCACCACAAATTATTATGTTCAAACCAATGCTGCCGGATGTATCGGTCCAATGACAACTGTTACTGTGACCGTAGCACCAAGCATTGTTGCGAATGCCGGTCCTGATGACAGCATTTGCAACGGCGCTTCTTATGTGCTTGGAGCTGGTCCGACAGGTGGTTATACTTATACCTGGGATGCACCAGGAACTCCCGGCTTTTCTACCAGCGCGACTCCAACCGTAACTCCTGCTTCCACGACAACCTATACCGTTACGGTGACAGATGCACTGGGCTGTACAGGAACTGATGCAGTTACGATCACCGTCGGATCACCGCTTTTAGTTAACGTTACTTCTGTCCCTGCAAGCTGCTTTGGCTCCTGCGACGGAACGGCAACTGGAACACCTTCGGGTAGCTTCGGTGCTTATATGCTTGACTGGACCCCCGGATCACCTGTGGGCGATGGAACTTCCAATATCAGCGCTTTATGCACAGGAAGCTATACAGTTACGGTGACCGATATGCAGGGATGTACCGCTACCGGAAGCACAACTGTTACACAACCTACTCTGCTTACGCTGGCAACTTCTTTCACAACCTCGCATTGTAGTCTGCCTGATGGTACTGCCACTGTAAATGCAAGCGGCTCCTCGGGTACTTATTCTTATCTGTGGTCCGACGGACAGACAACTTCAACTGCAAATAACCTCGTACCGGCAACGTATACAGTGACGGTGACAGATGTTATCAACGGATGTACAGCTACTGCGACTGTCACAGTGCCGAACACTCCGGGCGTAAGCGTAACGATCACTTCAACGCCGGTAAGCTGCAACTCTCTGTGCGACGGAACTGCTTCTGTAACCGGAAGCAGCGGTGTAACGCCTTATTCTTATCTCTGGTCTCCGGCAGGTCAGATCACACCCGGTATCACCGGCTTGTGCCCGGGAACTTATACCTGCACGATCACCGATGCCAGCGGCTGTACAGCTACAGCTACTGCAACGATCACCCAACCGGCGCCGATCCTCATCGATGCGATCCCTCCGGTAACGATCTGCCAGGGACAAACTACTACATTGAATGCAACAGCGACTGGCGGACACCCGCTGGGAGGCTATACTTTTAACTGGAATGCTCCGGCCTTCACAGGTCCGAGCAACACGGTGTCACCAATGACCACCACTACATATACCGTAACGGCACTTGATACTGCAGGCTGTGCATCACAGAGTCCGGTAATGGTAACGGTAACCGTAAACCCTCCGCTAAGCGTAACTGCCAGTCCGGCCGTTTCAATATGCCCGGGAAGCAGCACGATGCTTACCGCGACAGCCGGCGGCGGTGACGGAACGTATGTGTATAGCTGGATGCCGGGATCCGGATTGTCCTCAACATTTAATGTTACACCGGCCGGTACCACGACTTATACAATTACATTGACTGACGGTTGTACGACCACTCCTGCAACAGCAACGGTAACCGTAACAGTACTTCCGCTTCCGGTAATTGCATTTACTCCGCTTTCTTCAACAGGATGTTCACCCGTGTGCGTAACATTTGCAGATGCCACAACCGTGACGGGCGGATCAGTCGCTTCCTGGTTATGGGGCTTTGGTGACGGATCAACAGCGAATACGCAGAATCCTAGTCACTGCTTCAGCACCATGGGAGGAGGACTGACTACTTATGACGTTACGCTTACAGCAACATCGAACGGCGGTTGTACATCCAGCGCTACATTCACCAATGTGGTAACCGTTTATGCAAATCCGGTGGCTGCATTCAGCTTCAATCCTGATCCTGCATCAATGGCTTCGCCGAATGTCAGCTTCATCGATTTGTCTACCAATGCTTCTTCCTGGTCATGGAATTTTAATGATCCTGCAAATACATTGGTACCTAATACCAGCAACTCGCAGAATCCTTCTCATATGTATGGAGATGCCGGTACGTATTGTGTAACGCTGGTGGCTTCCAACCTTGGCGGATGTACGGATACAACTGTGAACTGCGTTACCATTGAGCCAGAATTTACATTCTATATCCCGAATGCATTCAGCCCGAACGGCGACGGCATCAATGATATTTTTGCGCCGAAGGGAGATAATATCGCTGAATTTACGATGCGGATCTTTGACCGCTGGGGCAACCAGGTCTTCATTTCGAAAGCACTCAATGAAGGATGGGACGGAAAAGTGAAAGGCGGCTCCGGTGAGATCGCAGAAGAAGATGTATATGTGTACAACATCACGGTAAAAGAAAAGATCGGATCGAGAAGAAACTATATCGGCCACGTTACGATCGTTAAATAATATTCGAATCTTAACTGATGAAAAATGTCCCCGTAATTGGGGACATTTTTTTTAATATTGTACATGCAGCGAATCGCACTTCTTTCCGACACTCATAATTACCTTGACCCGAAGATTTTCAAATATTTTGAAAACTGTGACCAGATCTGGCATGCAGGGGATATCGGAACGATCTCGATCACCGATGAGCTGGCCCGGATAAAACCCCTTAGAGCTGTTTATGGAAATATCGACGGTCAGGATGTGAGAAAAGTACACCCGCTTCACCAGCATTTCATGTGTGAAAATGTAAAAGTGTTTATCACACATATCGGCGGCTATCCCGGCCGGTACTCCGCAGAAGCGCTTAAGGAGATCCGGAAAGAAAAGCCGGGATTGTTCATTTGCGGACATTCGCATATTTTGAAAGTCATGTTTGATGAACAGAATCAGCTGCTCCATATTAATCCGGGTGCAGCCGGGATACATGGATTTCATTCCGTAAGAACACTGGTACGTTTTTCTATAGACAAGGACAAGATCAAGGACCTTGAAGTGATCGAGCTGGGAAAAAGAGCCTGATTTTTGATTTATTTGCTTGTAATTGGAAAAAACTTTGTATTATTGCAATGCGATTCCGCTGTTATGGGCTCCCATAACAATCACAATCCAAAATTTATCGAATAACCAATTATTTTTCCATCCTTATTAAGTCAATCATTCGAATTGATCTTTAACGAAATCCAAAAACATGTACAACATTGACGATTTGAATAACAAGCTTGTTGGCGAACTCCGGGACATTGCCAAAAGTATGAACATCCCAAAATTTGACACGCTTAAAAAGCAGGAGCTCGTTGACAGGATCATGGGCCAGCAATCCGGCAAACCCGTCGAAAACAAACCTGAACGTGTTCTCCGCCCACGCAAGAACCGCCCTGAAAATAATGAGGCTGAAAAGACTGAAACTAAAATAAAGCAGGAGGAACCGGCTTCCTTTTTCAGCGATGAGGATTTTAATTCTGCAAAAAAGGAAAACCCTGTCGTAAATGAAACCGTCACAGAAACTCCTCCCCCGCCGGCTGAAGAAACGAGTGCAATTGAATCCAATAATTCGAACCGTGAAAACCGGGGGAACGTAAATAACAACCCGAATCCTCATCATAAGTCACAGGAACTTTACAACTTCGACGGTATTGTATCCAGCGAAGGCGTTCTTGAGATCATGCCGGACGGATATGGATTCCTCAGATCTTCCGATTACAACTACCTGAATTCACCCGATGATATTTATGTTTCCCAGTCCCAGATCAAATTATTCGGTTTAAAGACCGGTGATACTGTCCGCGGAACCATCCGTCCGCCGAAAGAAGGAGAAAAATATTTTCCTTTGATCAAAGTTGAGAAGATCAACGGACGTGAGCCGGCATTCGTGCGTGACCGTGTTCCATTCGATTATCTTACTCCGCTTTTCCCGTATGAAAAGTTCAACATGACCGGGCATCAGCAGCAAAATATGTCCTCGCGGATCGTTGACCTGGTAACACCGATCGGTAAAGGCCAGCGTGCCCTGATCGTTGCTCAGCCTAAGACCGGTAAAACCGTATTGCTAAAAGATATCGCGAATGCAATTGCAGCGAACCATCCTGAGACCTACCTCATCATCCTACTGATCGATGAGCGCCCGGAAGAAGTAACTGACATGGCCCGCAGTGTGAAAGCGGAAGTAATTGCCTCCACATTTGATGAGCCGGCGGACCGCCACGTTAAAATTGCAAACATCGTTCTTGAAAAAGCAAAACGGATGGTAGAATGCGGACACGATGTCTGCATCCTCCTCGACTCGATCACACGTCTTGCCCGTGCATATAACACTGTGCAACCTGCATCCGGTAAAGTATTGAGTGGTGGTGTGGATGCAAATGCCCTTCACAAGCCGAAGCGCTTCTTCGGAGCAGCCCGTAAAATTGAAGGCGGCGGCTCACTGACCATTATTGCTACTGCCTTAACAGAAACCGGATCGAAAATGGACGAAGTGATCTTTGAAGAATTCAAAGGTACCGGTAACTCGGAGATCCAGCTCGACAGAAAGATCGCTAACAAACGGATCTTCCCTGCAATTGATATTGTGGCTTCAAGTACCCGGAGAGATGATCTCCTGGTCGACAAAGAAACTCAGTCACGTGTATGGATCCTTCGTAAGCACCTGTCAGATATGAATCCTGTTGAAGCAATGGAATTCCTGAAGGACAGGATGAAGAATACGCAGACCAATGAAGAGTTCCTGATCTCTATGAACGGGTGATGAGTGATAAGTGATAAGTGATAAGTGAAAGGTGAAAGGGAAAAAGGAAAGGTAAAAAGTGAGTGTGCAGAATAATTTGATTGCTGATCTATGAAAATTACAATGAATGTTAAGATGGGACTGGCCGCCGGATTGATCATCTGCGGTGCATGGTTCTCCTTCTATAAATCAATGGGACCTTATTCCTGGAACATTGATATGTACCGCTATTTTATTACGCTGCTTTCTCTCCTGCTCGGAATTTTTATATCGGTGATCCTGGAAAGGAGAAGCCGGGGCGGATTCATCGAGTTCAAGGATGCGTTGAAATGTGGAGTTCTGTATACGATCGTTGTTACGATCATCATCTGCCTGTTTAACTCCCTATATTACCATGTGATCGCGGTAGATGCCATTGATTTTTTCGTTGCCGATCAGAAAAAGCAAATGATTATCGCTAAGCTGGAAGAAGCGGATATGAACCGGAACCTGGAGTATGTCAGAAGCTATTTTGGCAGTTTCCGTTTATTCGGAACAACGGTTTTCCAGGGAATAATTATTTCACTGCTGGCAGCCGCTATATTGCGAAGAAAAGACCCAGGCACTGTTGCCGCATAATCCTCATTTGCTTTTTATCAATGAATCGAGTTCCGAGAGCTCTCTTTGATAATCTGCCAGACATCCCTGATCTTTTTTCTTTCTCAGGCTCTTTGCTTCCCAGTAGTTAGGGCTCGGATCATATGAATATGCGATCCTGTCCCGGCAATACGTCCAGGTATATTTTCCGTCTTCCTTTTTGCAGTATACCAGGTAATTCTTATCCAGTATTTCCCGGAATTCCTGCTTATCGCATTTATAAAGAAGTAAGCCACAGGAGCTCACATCCGAATGAACGACAACATTCTTTAAGGGCTCTCCTTTGTAGATCTTTTTCACTTTAAAAGTGAAGGAGCTGTTCACCTCCCACTCCGGCAAATGTGTTGTGTCCGCCTTCACCAGCTTTCCTTCAAAGATCAGATCAGAATCGTTGATAAGTTGCCTGGTCAATTTGGGACCACGGCAAAAACAAGACATGCAGAGTGCTGCAAAAACAAGAATCACCGAAATAAAAGTAACTTTCTTCAGGAAATTCATTTCTAATTTTTTATGATCCTGATCTCTACCCTTCTGTTCTGCTGATGCAACGCTTCCTCACAATCCACGTCATTTGCGCATTTATTCACCAGCTCCGTTTCTCCTTTCCCGTTCGTCTCCATTTTGTTCCTCACTGAGTTTACTGAAAGGAACCGTTTCACATTCTCCGCCCGTTGCCTGGAAAGCATACGATTGTGCTCTTCGCTGCCTTTTGAATCCGCATAACCATTTACGATAATTTTCAGATCGGGATATTTTTTAAGCAATGCGAGATTCTTTTTTAGTACTTCTTCTGATTCGCTTCTCAGGCTGGCTGAATTTTTATCGAAATACAGCGGGCGCAAATCAAAACCCATCTGGTCCAGCACCGCCATGCTTAGCTCACCATGCAGTGAACTAAGCGCTGCATTATCAAGATCCGCGGCTACCGGCACCATTTCCTCACCATGCGTAATCTCCAGTGCGCGTTCAGTACATGCTACATACAGGTTGATACACGTATCACACCAGGCGACAACTTTTGCGGACAAGCTGTATGTCCCTTTTTTCCTGAAATCATACTCAATTTCTTTATCAAAAGATGAAATGAGAGAATCCCCAACCATCAGCCGGAAGGAGATGATCTTGTCCCTGATCTCATCCGGTACCCGTGCGGAGAGCCGGTACAAATTACTTCCGGGGTTCACTTCTCTCAGATCAATCGCAAAACCCGCGCTGAGATCGCTGTTGCAGTTCTTCGGCAGCTTGTCGGTGTAATTGATCTTGTAAATATCCATATCACCCTTTCCTCCTTTACGGGAAGAGGACATGTAGCCGACAGAGCCATCGGCAGAGCCAACATAAAAAAGATCGTTTGCCGGA
This sequence comes from Bacteroidia bacterium, assembly GCA_045805205.1. Lineage (GTDB taxonomy): Bacteria > Bacteroidota > Bacteroidia > 2-12-FULL-35-15 > 2-12-FULL-35-15 > 2-12-FULL-35-15. Next base: position 728,939 of record JBJMLR010000005.1, read on the forward strand.
CTGTTGATCGGCTGGCCCATATTCACCGGCGTTGTCCATTTGCCATCCTCAAGCGTGCTTTTATAAATATCAAATCCGCCGTAACCGGGATGGCCGTTGGATGCAAAAAACAAAGTTTGTCCATCGCTGCTAATAAATGGTGCTTCCTCCTCAAAAATGGTGTTGATCGTTTCCCCGAGATTTTCGGCGGGTCCCCAGGAACCGTCGGCTTGCTTTACGGAACGATAGATATCATTCCCGCCGAATCCCTGGTCGGATTCACTGGTAAAATAAAGCACATCCCCGGTTTGCCCGATGAATGCATGGTTCTGATACTTATCGAAATTAATGTTCTTGCTGATCTTGTCCGGTTCTTTTGTAGTCGCGACCAGGTCCCCTTCATACAGCTTTTGATCCTTGTAAATAAAGATCTTCTTACCGCCCGGCATCAGCGAGATCACCGATTCATTGCTGTTCTTGAATTTTGATTTCCCGCTGAGCGCAGGGATCGAGTAACGGGACGGGCTGGAAGTATAACCATTATTGATATCGGTGATATACATGCTTTCAAAGTACTTACCATTGTCATGATTGATCTTTTCCTTCGGATCATCTTTTCTTTTGGAAGTGAATATCATTTTATTGTCACCGATCAGCACCGGTACATATTCCGGCATTGGCGTATTGATCGTTCTTCCCGCATTCACCACATACCATTTTCCCGGATCGGTAAATTGAGGATTTGCCATAGCATATTTACAATCGGCTATTCGCTTCGTGAGCTCCGGCTGATACATTTCGTTTTCCGGCTCGTCATACTCCAGCATTTTCTGATAATATGCGAGCGCTTCCGTGTAGCGGCCCAGGTAATGATAGGTTTTACCAAGCGCATAGCAGAGCTCGATCGTGGCGTTTTTCTTCTTTTGTTTTGCAGGAGTTAATCTTAATGCTGCTTCCAGGTAAGGCAGGCATCCTTCGAAATCCTCAAGGTAGTAGGCCATTGCCAATCCCGCACCGAGATTTGCTTCGTAATTAGCGGTATCGGTAGAAAGAGCCTGAAGATAATAATCCCGGCCTTTGTAGTATTCCCCGGTATAAATAGCGTTCTCCGCCTTACGGATGAGCTTCCTTACCTGTGAAAAGCCCTGAGCCGAGAGCAGCAACAATACCATTGAAAGAAATTTCATTTTCATGGCGGACCGTTTTTGATTGAATGGATATTGAAAATTAGTCAATAATAAATTGATCTGCAATTATTTACAATTTCATATACGAAACAGGGCTTTTTTGAGTTTTTTAACAGAACTAACCAAAAACTGATGCCGGCTCTTCAGTAACTTTGTTAACCTAAACACACACACATGGAAATTCTGCTCGCCCTTCTCATCTTTGCATTTTTAATAACGATCCTTAGTGCATTCTTCATCGCGCGGAAAGTTTATCGTGTATCAAAAAAACAAGGGAACTCCGAAGCAGCAATTTGGCTGGGTATCGTTTCCTTTCTTGCCAGCTTTTTCCTGATCGGTTGGATCATCATTGAAGTGGTCGACCGGAACGTTTACTTCGGAAGATAATTTATTATTTTTTTCTGCGGATCAGGTATTCCGCGATAAGCAGGTTGGGAACAAAGCCCAGCCATGCATCGATCATGTACAGCACAACCGGATCGATCGTAAAGCTATTGGAAAGAATGAGCTTCCAGGTACGCAGGCCAACTGCCGAGAGCGTGAGCGCATAGCTTCGGATCATGTATTCTTTATGCAGCCTGATATTTCCTTTTTTTGCTTCAAGAAATGCTTTCAGTGTAAACCAGAACCAAAGTCCGTCCAGAATAAAGAACGCGATCTTCGAAGGAAGAAAACCATTCGCATACCAGGCCATGATCAGCGCCGCGGGGAAATTGATAACAAGAATGTCGATGATATACAGCTTCCCGATGAAACGGTGGAGCTTTTTATAGTGCTTTTGCAGACTGGCTGAAAATTGTGTGAAGCCGGCCATCAGCGTAAAAATGCTGGAAAATACGTGAATGTAGAAAGCTATTTTCCAGTGGGTGATCCCGACATAATCCTGCTTTTCATTCAGAAAAGCCACGTGGTCGCTGAAAGCCGTGTATCTGATAATTGTGCTGGCCATCAGGAAAACGCCCATACACAAAAGAATATAAAGGAAGAAAGTTCTGAAGATATCAAAGAGAGCTGTTCTCATCATAAAAAAAGCCGTTCGTAAGGAACGGCTCTTTCTGAATATTATTTTATTATCTGAGGTCTTCTATCTCGATCCCTTTGTGTGCTTTCGGATCAAAAGTAAATTCAGTGTCGGCGATTGCGGTGCTGCAGGCAAAGCTCTTGATCGTATATGTCTGCATTGAACCATCTTTCATCATCATCTTCACACTGGTGATCTGCTTCTTTGTTTTGTCGATGTACAGCTTCACGGTATGAAACTTCTTTTTGTCGGGATTTACCGGAAAGAGACTGATCACCTGGGTTGTTGCATCTTCGCTTTCGAACTTATATTTAAAGCCTTTTTCATAGATCGTAAAGATGTTTGTAGGAGTGATGGCATCTTCACCTGCGGCTTCATTGTCTTTTATCTGAACGGAATTTGCGTCTTTAATGAAGTCCCAGACTGTCTTTCCGTCGCAGTAGATCTCATGTCCCGGAATTTCCAGCTTGTATTTAGAACCTTTCGTTTCGATCTTGCCGGACTGTACATCCTTTGATTTATCTTTTTTCTCTACGGTCCAGGTAAATTCTGCTTTTATCGTGGTGCAGGTTTTGGTCTTCGCGCTTAGTTCATCGAGGATCTTTTTCGCTTTCGGGTCCTGATCCTGTGCATTCAGTGTAGAAATACCAAGTGCGAGGAAAGCCAGAACCGCAATTTTCTTTGTGAACATTTTAACTGATTTTTTGGTTGTTAGCCTGATTATTCAAAAACTGTTCCAAAGATAGCATATCTTTAATTAGTACCTCGCGTGCTTTAGAGCCTTCAAAAGGACCAATAACGCCGGCGGATTCCAGCTGATCAACCAGTCGCCCGGCCCTGTTGTAGCCCAATTTAAGCCTGCGCTGCAATAAAGAAGCTGAGCCTTGCTGGGTTGAGACCACGATCTCTGCGGCCTGGTTGAAGAGCGCATCCCTTTCGGACGGGTCATCGATCCTGCCATTTCCTTCGGAAGTTTCATCCACATATTCAGGCAAAATAAATGCTGTCGGATAGCTCCGCTGGCTTCCGATAAAATCGCAGATCTTATCCACTTCAGGCGTATCTACGAAGGCACACTGCAGGCGGATGAGGTCGTTCCCGGTCGATAACAGCATATCTCCCCTTCCGATCAGCTGATCTGCGCCGCCGCTGTCGAGAATGGTGCGTGAATCGATCTTGGAAGTTACGCGGAAAGCGATCCTGGCCGGGAAGTTCGCTTTGATCGTTCCGGTGATGATATTCACCGACGGACGCTGCGTTGCAATGATCAGGTGAATTCCGATCGCACGGGCAAGCTGGGCAAGGCGGGCGATCGGTGTCTCCACTTCTTTCCCTGCCGTCATGATCAGGTCGGCGAACTCATCTACTACCAGTACGATGTAAGGCAGAAACTTATGACCATTGTTGGGGTTGAGCTTCCGCGCAATGAATTTTGCATTGTATTCTTTCAGGTTCCGCACCTGTGCTTCTTTGAGAAGGTCATAACGCTGATCCATCTCAATACAGAGCGAATTCAGGGTATGGATCACTTTCTTGGTATCCGTGATGATGGCTTCGGCGCTGTCAGGAAGCTTTGCAAGGAAATGGCGCTCGATCTTATTGAACAGTGTCAGCTCCACTTTTTTCGGATCCACAAGCACAAATTTGATCTGCGAAGGATGCTTTTTATACAGCAGCGACACAAGCACCGCATTTAGTCCAACGGACTTTCCCTGGCCGGTAGCTCCTGCCATCAGCAGGTGAGGCATCTTGGAAAGATCGGTGATAAACGTCTCATTGCTGATCGTTTTTCCGAGCGCAATCGGAAGATCCATTGTCGTGTTCTGGAATTTTTCGGAAGCCAGGATCGTCCGCATCGGGACCATCTCAGGATTCATATTCGGCACTTCGATACCAATAGTGCCTTTTCCGGGGATCGGGGCAATGATCCGGATTCCCAAAGCAGACAAGCTTAAGGCGATGTCATCCTCCAGGTTCTTGATCTTCGAGATCCTGACGCCGGCTGCCGGAACGATCTCATAAAGCGTAACGGTCGGTCCAACCGTGGCTTTGATCTTTTCGATCTCGATGCCATAATCACTGAGCGTTTTGAGGATCCTGTCCTTGTTCTGATTCAGCTCCTCCGTATTGATCACGATATCCTTTGTGCCACCATAACTTTCCAGTAATTCGATCGGTGGAAACTGGTAATTGCCGAGATCCAGGGTAGGATCATATTCTCCGACCTGTTCCACCAATGCTTCGGAGATCTGCTCCGGGGTGAGCTCCTGCTCCTTCTCTTCCGATTTTTCAACGGTAAACTGTACGCCGTTAGAGTCAGTTGAAAGCACAAGCGGCTCATTTTCGACCTGCATCACTACTTCTTCCTCGATCTCATTTTTCTCCTCCTCCATATTCGTGATCTCGAATTCCTGCACAGCGGGCTTTTCTTCTTCCACTGCTGCTGTTACTTCGGGCACCTCTTCTTTAAAAGCATTGACCGGAGCGATCTTTTCGTCCTCAGGTGCGGGTTCCACCGGAACGGGCTTTTTGCTGAGATCGAATGACACGTTGAATGCTGCAACCTGGTACACCAGCAATGCAAAACATAAAAGCACTCCTGTTCCGGCGTAGCCTAAAATACTGTTGAGCTTGTTGCTAAGGGTATAACCGAATGCACCGCCGAGATAAAAATACGCATCGCTGAAAATGTATCCGAGCGCCACAGACGTGAACACCAGGAAGAAGAAGCAGTACATGTACGTTCTGCGGAGGTTGAGCAGCTCGACATTAAAAGTGATGTGGATCCCGGTAAGCAGGGAAAGGAAAGCAAACAGGTAGGAGGCGACCCCGAACCAGCGGTGAATAAAAACGTGAGATATCAGCGCACCCAGCTTTCCCAGCCAATTGGTGACCACAACCTCTTTTGCAAAAAGATCCCCAAGCACTTTGTCCTGGTCAGTTTGCCATGTAAAGACAAATGATGTGAATGCGATGGCCATGTATGCGGCCGCAAGCAGCAATGATAATCCGACAATCTTCTGAAAGCGGTCGTTACGGGTAAATGCAAAAAAATTATCGATCCGCTCCAGCCATGTAGGGCCATCCGGACCAGCTGCCTTTTCTTTTTTTGCTTTGGGTGCTTTCTCCTTACCCGCCTTGATTTCTGCGGGTTCTTCCCGAAGGGTATTCCGGATCGTATTTTTCTTCGGCTCAGCCATTTCCGAGTTAAAAGTTATTAATTATGAATTATAAGTTACATAGCCTGCGTGGCTGCGATCTACTTATCTTTCAAAATTACTAAAGCCTTTCGCGCTAATGCTTTTACCCCGGAAATCTTATAAACTTAAGAATGTGGATAACAGCGTAATGGAATATAACGCTGAATGAGAGAGAAACGGTAAGATGGCCGGAGAAGAGAAGTGAGGAAGAGGATCCGGTGCAGAAGAACTTACTTTCCCGCTCCCATTGCTTGTTTCAGATCGTCGAGGGTGATCTCCTGGTAGCCTTCTTTATCGAGCACAAATTTGCTGTCGGGCAGCTTTTCCTTTGAAACGCTTTTCGCGGTAAAGCTCATCCGGACACCGCCCTGGTTGATAGTATATTCCAGCGGCACGCCTTTTAATCCTTCGAAGGTACTTTTGGTTTCCGAGGCCGGGATCTCATCGGTATAGTAGATCATGAACGACTCTTCTTTTCCTTCTTTGGTTTTGGTTTTCACCTCCGCCTTTTTGCACTTGTAACCGGCGATCTCTTTTGTTTCGTTGAGGTAAGTGATGGTTGTTTCGGGAGCGTTCTCCTTTTCTTTCTTCAGATCATCCTCCGAAGTTTTGATGATGTATTTCTGTCCCATGATCTCCATGGTCGTCAGAACGGTTTTTGTTTTGTTATCGATTACAGAGGAAGAGCTTTGCACGGGAGTGGTCATATCGACCCTTCGCATGTCATTTTTGATATAGGTTTTGGATTCAGCGCCTTTCAGCATTGCGAGCGCTTCCGGCGGCAGGCCCGACTCTTCGAAGGAGATCGAATAAGTGATAACACCTTCAAATTTTTTTTGCGCGAATGTATTTGTCGCGATCAACAGGGCGGCAAACAGTCCGCTGAAAAAATACTTCATAAAAATAAATTGAAATTATTGCAGGCTTTCAAAAAGGTCATTCATTTCCTTGGAAGAAATGGCTTTAAAATCAGCCGGGAGCTCAAAAATTTCATCGTCTACATCCTCCTTCTTCACGGATTTTGCAACAAAGCGCATTTCCAGCCCGAATTTTTTCATCTGGTATTCCATCAGAACACCATCGATCATATAATAGGGATTGGCGAAGTTGGGATTATTGATCGCAAGATCCTTGGTATACCAGATATCGAACTCGGTATTATAATCATCCTTCATTTTGATATGCGCTTTTTCGCACTTGTAGCCAGCGATCATTTTCGTTTCCGGGCAGGGAGTCAGCTCGAATTTATACTGCTCGTTCTCTGCTTTGATCTCGGTTTCATTTTGAATAAGCGAGAACTTTTTATTCAGGAGCTTTACAAGCTGAGTCAGCGTCTTTTTTTCCGGGTCACAGATAAAGGAAGTACTGAAGAGCCCCATTCCGGCACTCATTTCCGCGCAGGATCTGTTGTTTTTAAACCGGATGGTCATTTTACTCGGAGCAAGAGAAGCCATTGGGTTGGATTGATCCACAACGGAAGCGGAATATTCAATTGCGCCTTCGGAGACCATGTTCCCGCCTTCATTCTGACAGCTGTTGCAGCAGGTAATACAAAGTCCCACTAAAATAACCAGCAGAGCAGGGAGCAGGATTTTTCTCTTATTCATTTAATCAGGAGTATGTATTTTTTAAATCGAACAGTGCAATTCTGCCGATTAAGTCGCTAAAGGTAACGATTAATTAATAATGACCAAATTTTTCGGCGAAATCCTAATAGCCGAGTGTTTTGAGCATGGATTTATAGCTTTGCTCCTTTGCAAAAAGCCGGGTTGTCATTTCGCCTTCCTCGTCGACATCAATAATTACATGCTTGGGGGCCGGTATGAGGCAGTGCTGGATGCCGCCGTATCCGCCGAGCGATTCCTGGTAAGCGCCTGTATGAAAGAAACCGATGAATAACGGTACTTTTTCCTTTTCTGCCCGGATCGGCATATATACCTGGTTAAGATGGGATTCCGCATTGTAGTAATCTTCACTGTCGCAGGTTAATCCTCCCAGGTTGACCCGCTGATACTCCTTATCCCAGTGATTTACGGCGAGCAGGATGAATTTCTGCTTGATCCCCCAGGTATCCGGCAATGTTGTAATGAAGGAGCTATCGATCATGTACCATAATTCATTGTCGTTCTGTTTTTTGATATCCACGACTGAATACAGCGCAGCGCCGCTCTCTCCCACTGTAAAGCTCCCAAATTCCGTGAAGATGTGGGGCTCTTTCACTTTCCGTTCCTTGCATATGTTTTTGATCTTCTGGATGATCTCGTCGGCCATATAAGAATAGTCGTAATTAAAGCCGAGTGAGGTCCTGATCGGGAAACCTCCACCGATATCCAGTGAATCAAGGCTCGGACATACCTTCTTCAGATCACAATATACGTTGATGCATTTGGTAAGCTCGGACCAATAGTAAGTAGTGTCCTTGATACCGGTGTTAATGAAAAAATGCAGCATTTTCAGCTCACATTTCGAGCTGTTTTTAATGTGATTATGGTAATAATCGGTAATCTCCGCTTGCCGGATGCCCAGCCTGGAGGTATAAAATTCGAACTTAGGTTCCTCGTCTGTTGCCACCCGGATCCCTACTTTAAACTTACTTTTGCAAAGCTTCTCAAGTAAAGGCAGCTCATTTGTATTATCCAGGATGGGAATTGAGTTCTCAAAACCGTCATTGATCAGCTCGCTGATGTATTTAAGATAGTTGGGGCGCTTATAGCCATTATTGATGATATAGGTTTCCTTCGTAATCTTCCCGGTATCGTAGAGCGCCCTTACCAAAGGCACGTCAAATGCGGAAGAAGTCTCGAGGTGAATATCATTTTTGAGCACTTCTTCCAGTACAAATTGGAAATGAGAGCTCTTGGTACAATAACAATATGTATATTTGCCCTTGTAGTCAGCCTTTGCCATGGCCACGTTGAATATTTTCTTGGCTTTTTGTATCTGGGCACTGATTTTAGGAAGATAAGTGATCTTCAGCGGAGTCCCGTATTGCTTGATGATATCCATCAGGGGGATATCATAAAAATGGAGTTCATCGTCCACTACATTAAAACCTTCCTGCGGGAAGTCAAAAGTTTGCTGGATCAGGTCGCGATAGGTATTTTCCATTAAAAGAGGTATAAAACGTTCATTACTAAGATATATACAAAGTAAACGACTTACATTGATATATTTTATACAAAGTAAGTCATTTAAATCAACAATTTGTAAGGTTCCTGTGAATTCCCTATTAAAAAACAGGCGCCAGCTCATTAACTAATATGGTATGAAAACAGTAAAGTTTATTGAAGTAAAATCAGAGATCGGTGCGGGAACCCGCGGTGCCAGCATGGGTGTAGATGCGATCAAGATCGCCGCACTTGACTACGGGAGCAATATGTTCAAGCAGATCGAATCCGTTGAGATAAAAACCGAAAACCAGCTCCTGTTTGAGCCTCCGAAAACACCGTATGCGAAAAGGATCAGCGGTATCATGGCAATTTACGAAAGACTGGCGCAGACGATCTCACAGACTTTAAAGAAGAATAACTTTCCTATTGTACTTGCGGGAGATCATAGCACAGCCGGCGGGACGATCGCGGGGATCAAAGTGGCTTATCCTAAAAGCCGCCTGGGAGTGATCTGGATCGACGCTCATGCCGATATCCACAGTCCATTTACTACCCCAACAGGCAACATTCATGGAATGCCGATCGCGGCAGCGCTGGGAGAAGACAACGTTGCAAATAAGATGAACAAGCCTGATAAGGAAACTATAGATCTGTGGAACAAGCTTAAAAAGGTTGGGGGGATCAGTCCAAAGATCACCTATAAGGACCTCGTATATATCGGCGTTCGGGACGTGGAACCTGAAGAAACGTTCCTGCTTAAGAAGCATAAAGTGAAAGCATTTACAACGGCGGAAGTAAAAAGGAACGGAGTTGAGAAGATCGCAAGGGATGCCCTGGCTCACTTAAATCATTGTACGCATATCTATGTATCATTCGATGTAGATAGCATGGATTCGTCTATTTCAAAAGGAACGGGAACTCCGGTCCGGAACGGAATTACCGAGAAAGAAGCTGGAAGTTTATGCGTCCGGCTGATTCAGAACGAAAAGGTTTGCTGTTTTGAGATCTGTGAGGTGAATCCAACCCTGGACAAAGAGAACCTGATGGCGGAGAATACATTTGAAATTTTGCAGAAAGTGGTTAGTCAGCTAACTTATTAGTGACTAGGTGACTAGGTGACTAGGTGACTGGGTGACTGGGTGACCGGGTAATCGGGTAATTAACAATGGAGCGTGAAGAAATTCACGCTTTTTTTATGTTCGTATTGTAAATTGTTTTACTTTTGACTTTTAATAGTAAAATATAATTGAATACCAAAGAAACGATATTGAAGCTTTTCAAGGAACAAAAGGAGCTGACTGTAAAGGAGATCACCGGCCGGACCGGGCTCTCCAAGCAAATGGTGCACCTGGTGCTGAAGCAATTGCTGGAAAGCAAAATCGTTGAAAAGTTCGGAAAAACCCCAAAAACGCTTTACCGGACCTCTTCCGGGAACGGCATCGCCGAAATAGGATCTCTTGTAGTTTCTGAATCAGAAGCAAGGATCCTGAAAAAATATTTTGTACATGTGACAGAAAGCGGACAGCTCCTGGAAGGCCCCGAAGCTCTAACAGCATGGAGCTCAAAACGCGGCTTGTCTCCCACTGCTACTTTAAATGAATTTATGGACGCACGCTCGGATTGTGAGCTGCAGCTCAACGATCAAGGAATAATTAACGGAATCAATAAACTAAAAAACACAAAAGGTTATGACAAAATACATTTGGATCATTTCTTCTATCTTGATTTTTATGCTATTGAGCGCTTTGGAAAAACTCGGCTTGGTACGCTCCTCCACTACGCGAAGCAAGGGCAAAACAAAATCCTGATGGAGCTGCTGATGCAGGAAACCCGCGAACGGATGCGTGCGCTGATAGGAAGCTGCGGTGCCGACGGAGCAGCATTCATCCCTCCCGCCGTTAAACGCGAAGTGCAATTCATGCGGCACATGCAGAGTGATCTGCAATTGTCGCTCCCCCTGATCGATATTAAAAAACTCAGCGGGCTGATACCGGTCACCCAGCGATCTTTGCAAACACTGGATGCAAGGATACAGAATGCGGAAATCAGCTTCATCATCTCGGAAAAACGGAAATTCAGGCATGTGATACTGATCGACGACGAGGCGAATTCCGGTGCAACATTGAACCAGGTGGCGGGAAAGATCAGGAGCAGGGGAATCGCTGAAAAAGTCAGTGCAGTGGCGATCGTCGGCCAGCAAAAAGGTTTTGAAGCAACCACCGAAATGAAAATTGTAGCCTGATCATACCCGGTTTCACAGAACAGGCACCGGTTCAGATGGCACGCTTTTTCTTACATTTATGCCCGAATATATATGACACTCGAACAGATCCTGACGGAAAAAACAAAAGAAGCACTGCAATCACTTTATGGTGGTGCTCCTGATAAGATTACATTTGAACAAACCAATCCCGATTTCACCGGCGATCTGACCCTCGTGGTATTCAGCTTCCTGAAGCTTTCAAAAAAGAAACCGGAAGATACAGCGAAAGAGATCGGGGAATACCTCAGTTCCAATGTCCCTGAAGTAGCTGACTTTAACGTGATCAAAGGCTTTCTGAACCTGGTGATCGCCGATACCTACTGGAACAATTATTTCCGTACCATCGACGGAAAAACATTCATTACTGCGAGTCCTGATGAAGGAAAAGTTGTGATGGTAGAGTACTCCTCTCCTAACACGAACAAGCCGCTTCACCTCGGACATATGCGGAACATCCTGCTTGGCTATTCCGTTTCCGAGATATTGAAAGCAGCCGGGAATAAGGTGATCAAAACGAACATCGTTAATGATCGCGGAATTCATATTTGTAAAAGTATGCTTGCCTGGCAAAAATGGGGCGAAGGAGAAACCCCCAAAAGCAGCGGAATGAAAGGGGATCACCTGGTCGGAAAATATTACGTCGCATTCGATAAACATTACAAGACGGAAATCGCGAAGCTGATCTCGGAAGGCAAAAGTGAAGAAGAGGCAAAAAAAGACGCGCCTTTAATGAAAGAAGCCCAGGAGATGCTGCGCAAATGGGAGGCGGGCGACAAAGAAATACGCGAGTTGTGGGAAATGATGAATACATGGGTATACAGCGGGTTCGACGTTACCTATCAAATGCTGGGCGTGGATTTCAACAGCATCTATTACGAAAGCAATACTTATCTCTTAGGAAAAGAGATCATTGAAACAGGATTGGAAAGAGGCGTTTTCAAAACAAGACCAGACCATTCGGTTTATATCGATCTCAGCGGAAACGGACTGGATGAAAAAACGTTGCTGCGGGCGGATGGAACATCCGTGTACATGACGCAGGATCTCGGAACTGCGTTGATGCGGCAGCAGGAAGTTCATTTCAACCGCATGATCTACACGGTTGGAAATGAACAGGACCATCACTTCCGTGTTCTGTTCCTGATCCTCGAAAAGCTTGGTTATGAATGGGCAAAAGGAATGTACCATCTCTCCTATGGAATGGTGGAGCTTCCTGACGGGAAAATGAAATCCCGTGAAGGTACCGTTGTTGATGCGGATGAGCTCATGGAGCAGATGATCGATACAGCGGCAAGGACAACGCAGGAGCTGGGAAAAGCGAATGATCTGAATGACGATGAGAAGAAGGATCTCTATCATATGATCGGCCTGGGAGCGCTGAAATATTTTATTCTCAAGGTCGACCCGAAAAAGAAGATGCTTTTCAACCCGGCGGAATCCATTGATTTCAATGGCAATACGGCTCCTTTTATCATGTTCAATTATGTAAGGGTCCAGGCTTTGCTCCGGAAGGCAAGAGAAGCAGGACTTTACAGCACCTCGCTGCCGGCAGTGATTACACTGACCCCGAAGGAAAAAGAGCTGATCATTAAATTACATAGCTTTAACAGCGTGCTTTCGCAAACCGCTGCAGAATATAGTCCCGCTCTTATGGCTAATTATACTTACGATCTTGCCAAGGAGTACAGCCAATACTATCATGACACCAATGTGCTCAAGGAAGAGAACCGCGATGTGCAGCAATTCCGCCTCCACCTGTCGGAAACCATTGGTATTGCTATCAAAGAAGCAATGAGACTTCTTGGCATAAATGTTCCCGAGCGGATGTAGTTCGACCAAATTCTTTTTTTTATCGATAAGTAATTGATAAAAATCAGGGATTGGGTAGAAAAGTCTACAACAATTTTCTCTCGAATGTTTCAACTTTGCGGCCAGCTAAACCAGAAAATGGCCCAGAACAGATTATTAAAAATTTTCGAAAGGAAAGAAGGAAAGACAAGAGTTTACGAAAATGGCTTTGTAGAATCCACTGTATATGAAGGCGCGAATATCGACGTTCCCTATCTTCTTGAGGGAAAAAAATTGCTTGAGTCGACGGGACTTAATGCATTTTACGTACTGAACAACAGCACCGGCACCTATAGCATCAGCCCGGAAGCAAGAAAATTAAGTGCCAGCGAAGATTATTCAAAGCATCTCAGGGCAGTTGCCGTTGTAGTGCATAATGCGGCAATAGCGGTTGTTGCGGACCTTTACCTCCGGATAGATAAACCTGCCACGCCGACAAGGATCTTTTCCAACCGTGAAAAAGCAGTTGAATGGCTGCATGAGCAAATGAACTAACTATTTGGTCGTTTTTCCCTTGAACATGTTCTCTGTTGTAACGGGAACAGGCTGCCACAGTTCTACTTTATTGCTGTCGCAATCGAGGATGTGCAGGAACTTTCCAAAGCCGTCGCTTTGAACGGTATCGCAGATGATCACATTGTTTGCTTTTAATTTTTTCAAAAGCATGTCCATATTATCCACACGATAATTGATCATAAAGTCCTTTTTTGAAGGCATAAAATATTTTGTCTTTGCAGAGAAAAGACTCCACTGCGTATAAGCGATGTTCTTGCTATCGCTTTCCCTCCATTCGAACATGCTTCCATAATCGCTTGCAGCTAATCCAAGGTTATCCTGGTACCACTTATTCGCTGCCTTCGGATCTTTCGCTTTAAAGAAAACCCCTCCTATCCCGGTGACACGGCCAACGACCGCTTCCTCTTTCCTGCCAAAAGTATAAGAGCATAGGAGGCTGCCGGTAACGATAAGATTTAAGATCAGGAGAATGGAGATGAGTTTGGATTTCATGAGGATTGCTTTTTACAAAGATAAAACAATCCATGAAAAAAGCCCCGCTGATCGGATGGATGGCGGGCTTTAACAATATAACAAAGGAGAATCCTGCATTATTGAAATGAACGGACAAGCCTTCGAAGTGGCGAGAAGAAAAAAGAGAAGGTGCCGGAGAAACTGAAAAAGTAGACCAGACTATGCTTTCAAAAGCGAAAGCTAAGTCCAGTAAGCTTCGTTTTTATTATAATGAGATCCCTCCTTTGTCGGGATAGACCAGACTAAGCTTTCAAAAGTGAAAGCTAAGTCTGGGTCTATTTAACAATGGTAACCGTTCCTATATAATGATGCTTTCTCTCGAATACGTCCGTTAAAAGAACCTTCCACACATAAACATCTTGCTGCGCTACGTCTTTCCCACCGTTGGCTCTTCCATCCCATTTATCATGCAGGTAATCGCCGTGGAAGATCTGGTTGCCCCAGCGATCGAAGATCCAGATGTCGTACTTCACAATGCCGATCCCATCTCCGAAGAAATAATCATTCACACCATCGTCGTTCGGAGTGAAACAGTTGGGAATGTAAAACGTAAACTCCGGTCCGATCTCCACAGGTAACGTATACGTGGCTGTACAGCCATCATTGTTTACAACCGTCAGCGTCACATTATATGTTCCCGGATTATCCACAGGGAACTGATGCGGAGGAGGATTCTGAACATTGCTTGTTGTTCCGTCGCCGAAATCCCAGGCCCAGCTTACGATGTTGCCCGGAACATGTGTAGTGCTCTCATCCGTAAAGCTGATCACACCGTCAAAGATCGTCGAGGAAGGAGGATTCGCCGCAAATAATGCATTCGGAACATAATACACCTGGACAAACTGAGGGATTGTTAATGTTGCTGAGCATCCGTTTGCTGAGGTTACCGTGAGACCGACATTATAGAAACCACTGGATGAATAACAATGCGATGGACTCGGTGAACCTGTGGCGGTACCGCCATCGCCGAAATCCCAACTCCAGGAAACAATGGAACCTCCTCCCGGTGCCACTGAATTATCAGTAAAGATCACACAAAGGGGCGGACAGCCCGGAGGTGTGGATGTGAAGGCAACAACCGGTGAAGGCAGGAAAGTCAGCGTCACGTTAGAAGATGCAAACGGACAAGGTCCGGAGCTGCTTGATGTTAATGTAAGTGTAACAGAACCGCCAACCGTATCGGCGGCGCCTGGAGTATACGTTGCATTGAGCGTATTCGCATTCGGCGAGAATGTTCCTGAACCGCCGCTCCACGTTCCTCCTGTTGCAGAACCTCCGACACTTCCTGCCAGCGTTACGCTTGAACCGAAACATAAGGATTGAGGTGAACCGGCATTTGCCGTTTGTACGGGATCAACCGTTACATTCACGGCATCTGTTGAAGTACATCCTGCGCTGCTTGTTGTAGTGACCGTATACGTTGTAGTAACAGCAGAAGCGCCGGCATTTGTCAAAGTAACCGCAGGATTCGAAGCAGTAGTGCTGCTCAACCCTGTTCCCGGGTTCCAGGCATATGTATCGCCGGCCGTTGCTGCTGTACCAAGATTTCCAGGATTAGCGGTACAAAGTAGGAGATCCGGACCGGCATTCGAAACAGGCGGAGGATTAATTGTAACGGTTGAAACTGCGGTTGAAGTACAACCTGCGCTTGTTCCGGTAACTGTATACGTTGTAGTCGCTGCAGGCGAAGCGCTGGCAGTTGTTACACCTGTTGAAGCAGCACCTGCAGACCAGGAATAAGTTGTTGCGCCACCTGCAGTAAGCGTGGCCGCTGTACCCGCACAGACAGAAGGCGAATTGACGATCGTAACGGGAAGCGGATTTACAGTTACTGTTGAAACTGCTGTTCCGGTGCATGTTCCGGTCGCACCGGTTACTGTATAAGTCGTTGTTGTGGAAGGTGAAGCTGTGGCTGTATTCACACCCAATGGCGCTGCACCTGCGGACCAAGTGTAAGTTGTTCCGCCGCTGGCTGAAAGTGTTGCTGTTGAACCATTACATATTGTCGGTGAGTTGACAGCAATTGCAATTGCTCCGCCATTTGTAACGGTTGCGACGGCGGTGGATGAGCAAGCACCTGTTGTGCCTGTTACCGTATAGCTTGTTGTGGCCGCAGGTGAAGCATCAGCCGTATTCGGCCCGGTGACTGTGACACCCGCTGACCAGGCATAGGTTGTTGCACCCGTAGCGATAAGGTGTGCTGTATCACCCGGACAGATCGAAGGTGAGTTCACCGCAGTTGCCGGAAGCGGAGTAACTGTTACCGTCGCGTTTGCTGTATCTGTGCAGCCGTTCAGATCGGTGTAAGTGCAAACGTATGTTGTAGTTGCCCCCGGTGTTACTGTGATAGAAGATGTAGTTCCGCCACCCGGTGACCATGAATATGTTCCGCCGCCGACAGTAGGAGTTGCAGTGATCGTCGCTGCAGTTCCTGCACATACCGTAGTATTGGTTGCGCTCACGCTGGCAGGAGGATAAACGGAAACGGGATAAGTAAGCAAAGTTGTACAGGCCGGTCCCGCAACGGAAGTGATGGTACAGGAATACGTTGTATTTGTTGCCGGCGATACCGTAATACTCTGAGTGGTTGCTCCGCCCGGACTCCATGAGTACACAGCGGCTCCGGCAGGAGCATTAAGCGTTGTAGAAGTTCCGGGACATATGAAATTCGGGCCTGTGATCGCCATCGGGTTACATTGCACATCCAGGTAAGCATACGCAAAGTGCGCACCCAATGAACAGTCTCCAACAGTGAATTTTATTTTAGCGCAGGAGCCGATATACGGTGTAAGGTCCACCGCGACTGGTGTCCAGGGACGATAATAAACGTCAACGGTTCCGGGACAAAGTGTAAATCCTGGAATACCGGGACCTCCTACAACAAGATATTGCCCGCATGCAATAGGGTTACCTGCGCAATCAAATACTTCGATCTTAAAGAAAGGCTGCTGTTCGGTTGTGTGAGCCGTGGCGCCATTAGCATCCTGGATCACAACAGCATATTGGTAGGTCAGCAAAGCGTTCGATGCCGTGACCTGGAACGTCTGCTCCAGCGTGGCGCCGCCATAGCCAACTCCGGTTCCATCACCGAGCATCGCTGAATTCGGGCCATAACCCGGACAAACAACAGGAAAGCCACCGAGAGGATCCACACCTGCACCGGATGTAATGGTATGCTGCGGTGCAGCGATCGCAAATGTAACCGGGTTATAAGTTGGCGTCGGAGCGCCTGTCGGGCCGTCATGAACAGTATATCCATATGTTCCCGACCAGCCTGTAAAACTTCCCGCATCAAATCCCATATTCGTACAGGAAGGCTGTACCGGCGGTGTTGGAATGTAACTGACGCCTAACGTATAATCAAAGCAAGGACAATATCCGGGATAATTATCAATGAGAATATAATAACATTGTCCGGCTGTTACGTTAGCAGAAACAGCTACTTCCGGACTTCCCTGGCAGGTAGTTCCGCTCACACAGGTTCCCGTGCCCGGACAACCTTGCCAAACAGAAAGCGCTGGAAAGGGAGCGACCTGTGTGGGATCATAACAATAGAAGGTCATGTTTGTAAGCGTCACGTTGATCGTTCCGGTAGTGGTCGCACAAAAATAATACAGCCAATCCGGCCCCTGTGTATTCAGCGGATCCATGCAGGAGCTTCCAACCATATCGTAATCGTCGGTTGTTGTTGCAGCGCAAAGTGTACCCGGACCGGTGAAAGGAATTGCGATCGGACTTGCAGCGGCAGCGGCGCATGTATTACCGCCCTGGGTAAAACCTTTAAAAGGTATCAGTAAAAGTAAAAAGAGAACTCCTTTGAATAATCTTTTCATGATCAGTTGGGAATTTTTCATGAGTAAGTATTATTTTTTTTCCGGTTTCATCTCCTGCGTTTTCCCGGGAGGAGTTTGAGCGGGCAATGGAGTAATCGTGACGTGTTTTTTGTCCTTGCTTATTTCAGCAGAATAAACAGCGGTATTATTCTCCAGAGGTAGCTTCTTTGCGTCCGAAGATGAGGATTTCAGCGTTTCCGCGGGAATCGCATGGATGGGCTTGACAACCGGGTCCTGCGCCAATAGAGAGATTGAGCAGAACAGGAATGCCAGAGGGGTGTAGCATTTTTTCATTCAGAGAGAGTTTAAGTTCTTAAAAAAGAACAAATTACACGCTAAGATAGATGAAAAATGCCGAAAAAGGTTGCACAAGCGGAGTAATTATTAACCCCGGAACGTTCATTTAACGTTTCGGGGTTAATATTTCCTGATCAGAGGGATCAGATCTCCCACTATGTCCGGGATAAAGCTGACTAAAATCTCAAACTGAAAGCCGGCAAGATCTATTTAACAAGAGTTACGGTACCGATGTACGAATGCTTCTTCTGAAATACGTCAGTCAGGTGTACTTTCCAAACATAAACATCCTGCTGAGCGATTTCATCGCCGCCGTTGGCTTTGCCGTCCCACATTTTGTTCAGATCATTTCCTTCGAAGATTAGATTTCCCCAGCGGTCAAAGATCATCAGATCATATTTGATGATCCCGATGCCCTGTCCGTAGAAATAATCGTTCACGCCATCGCCATTCGGAGTGAAAGCATTCGGAATATAGAATGTAAATTCAGGACCGATCTCTATCGGCTTAACCGTGGTATCCACACATCCATAGCTATTCTGAACATAAAGTGTTGCAAAATAAGTTTGTGAAGCTATATCGGGATAAGTATGTACCGGACTTGAAACACCAGGACCGATCGAATCACCGTCACCGAAATAATACCACCATGACGTTACATCCGGTGAAGAACTGTTGCTCAGCGTTACTACAGGATCCAATACCGATGCCGGTTGCGGGTTCGGAATAAAATCTGCTACCGGCTCCGGGAATACCTGGATAAAAGAAGGGATCATCAGCGATGAAACACAACCCTGGCTGGTAGTAGCGGTCAGTGTAACATTATAGAACTGGGAAGCCGGCGTTGTATTATCAGGGAAACAGTGTGTCGGGTCTTGCAGCACATCGTTTCCGCCATCACCGAAATCCCACGACCATGCGACTATGCTGCCGCCACCCGGAACGGTTGTATTGTCGGTGAATGTAGCACAATGGATCGGACATCCATCCGGATCATCCACAACGAATACAACATTCGGTGAAGGGAAGAAAGAGAACGTTACGTTCGATGATGCGAATGTACACGGACCTGTCGGATCGTTGGTTGTGAGTGTGAGCGTTACCGTTCCTGCCGCGTATTCCGCTGCACTTGGCGTATACACTGCGTTGAGCGTTGTGTTGTTCGGTGAATACGTTCCGGTGCCGCCGCTCCATGTTCCGCCGGTCGCTGATCCGCCTACAGCTCCTGCAAGCGTTATCGTTCCACCCACACATGCATTCTGCGGTGAGCCCGCATTTGCAGTCGCAACGGCATCTACAGTGACGATCACAACATCCGTTGACGTACATCCGGTTGCAGTTGTTGTGGTTGTAACTGTATATGTCGTAGTTGTAGAAGTGGTACCTGGATTGGTCAGTGAAACGGTAGGGTCCGCGATCGATGAGCTGCTCAGACCGGTTGCTAATGCCCAGGCATACGTATCGCCGGCATTCGGAGGTACACCGAGACTTGCGGTGCCGCCGGTACAGATCGTTACATCCGGACCTGCATTCGAAACAGGAAGCGGATTGATCGTGACGGTCACCGGCTGAAGATCCGTACAGCCGCCACCTGCATCGGCAAGGATATAATAAGTGCCGCTTGCTGCAACCGCTGAAGGCGACGCCATCGCAATGGTTGCTGCGGCATCGTTCCAATAGCTGAGAATACTACCTGAGATTGTGCTGCCTGCAGTTACAGCTGCAGCGGTAATGTCGGCAGTCAGCGGACTGCATACCGGCGCAGGATTGGTGATCACGAGAGCCGGAACCGGATTTACCGTCACGTTGACCATGTCGGTTGATGTGCATCCGGTTGCCGAAATTGTTGTTGTAACCGTGTAGGTTGAAGTCGTTGATGCAGCGCCGGTTGTAAGTGTTACCGTAGGATTAGAGATCGCTGAAGAGCTCAAACCGGTTGTTGCTGCCCAGGAATAATTCTCACCCGCTGTTGATGCAACGCCGATATTTCCAGTAGATCCGGAGCAAAAACTAATATCAGGTCCCGCATTCGAAACCGGCAGCGGATTGATCGTAACCGTTACCGGATCGATATCCGTGCAGCCTCCCGCCGTTGTTGATTCAATATAATAGGTTCCGCTTGTCGCTACCGCCGCCGGTGCAGCAAGTGCAATCGTTGCAGCAGGATCTGTCCAGTATGAAAGCGCTCCGCCTCCCGTGCTTCCTGCTGTTACTGCAGCTGCAGTGATGTCGACGGTTCCGGGACTGCAAACAGCAGGCGGATTTGTGATCACCAATACCGGCAACGGATTTACCGTTACGGTTGCTACAACTGTTCCGCTGCATCCACCGGAAGTTGCGGTAACAGTATACGAGGTTGTTGTTCCCGGAGTGACGCTCAGCGGATTTGCAGTGGCTCCGGTGTTCCATAAATAAGTAGTTCCACCGGCAGCGGTCAAAGTAGCTGTTCCACCGGCACAGATCGTAGGAGAGTTAACTGTCGGCGACAACGAGCCCCCGATCGTTACAGTTGCTACTGCCGAAGAAGTACAACCTGCTGTTGTTCCCGTCACGGTATAAGAAGTTGTAGTAGCCGGAGAAACACTGACAGGGTTGGTTGTCGCGCCGGTGCTCCAGAGATAAGTTGTTGCGCCGCCGGCTGTTAATGTCGATGCTACTCCGGGACATGTAGTTGTTGAGTTAACGGTTGTGGATGGATTCGGATTTACCACGATCGTCGCAGTGGTTGACCCGCCGCAGCCGCCTGATACCGTATAGGTGATCGTATTGCTTCCAACTGTCGCCGAAGCCGGGTTGAATGTTCCGAGTGCAGGATTTGTAATCCCGGTACCGGTCCAGGTTCCACCTGCAGGAGTTCCCGACAGGTTAACCGATGCAGCGGAGGTACAGAAAGGCCCGGCCGGCGTAATCGTCGGAGGTGTTCCCGCTGTAACGGTTACGTTCTGCGTGATCACCGCATTACAAGGTCCATTTGAAATAGTCAGCGTTACCGGGTAGGTTCCACCGGCAGCAAATGTGTAGCTCGGGTTTTGTGTTGTCGCATCCGGTACTCCGTCGTTGTTGAAGTCCCAGGACCAGCTGGTGATCGAGCCCGCGGGTGTGGATGTATCAGTAAAAGACATTGGTGTTCCGGCGCAGACAGTAGTATTTGTAAAGCTTGCTACGGGACTTGTCGGGCTTGATCCTATAGTAATGGTCAGGATGGTTGTGCAGGATGGTCCGGCATCCGAAGTAATTACCACCTGGTAAGTACCGGCAGCGTTAACCGTACATGAGCTGTTTGTTGTTGATCCTACAATTCCGGTTGTTCCTCCTGCGGTATTTGTCCAGGCGTACCCGGCGGCACCGGCAGGCGCGTTAAGCGTAACAGA
This sequence comes from Bacteroidia bacterium, assembly GCA_045805205.1. Lineage (GTDB taxonomy): Bacteria > Bacteroidota > Bacteroidia > 2-12-FULL-35-15 > 2-12-FULL-35-15 > 2-12-FULL-35-15. The sequence goes on from JBJMLR010000005.1 coordinate 750,077, forward strand.
ACCGCCGCCACAGATCGATGGTGAAGAGGATAAGATCGCAAGCGGATCACAGTCTCCGTCAATATAGGCATAGCCGTAGTGCCCGCCCTGAGCGCAGTCAGAAGATGTGAACTGGATCGTAACACACTGTCCTATATAAGAGCTGAGCGGAACAAGAACCGTTGTCCAGGGACGATAATAAACATCGGTGGTTCCGGGTGCAAGCGTAAATCCGACGATCGGCGGTTTTGCCATTACCATGTATTCTCCGCAGGTGATCAGGTTACCGGCGCCATCTCTTAAATGTACATTAAAATATGGACGCTCAGGATCGGTATGACCGGAAACAGGATCCTGGAGAACACAGGCGTAACGATATGTGAAGTTGGCATTTGCAGCTGAGACCGTAAATGAGATACATGCACGGGAAGCGTAGCCGCCGGTTACCGGTCCGTCGCCCAGCATCAGCGAACTGCTTCCTCCTCCCGGGGGAACAACCGGTAAAGCTGCGCCGACAACGGGATCAAAGCCACCAACCGTTTGAATGACGTGCTGTGAAGAGCTAAAGCCCGCTACAATCGAGCAGGGGTCACTTGTTGAGCTGGCACATGCTGTTCCGGTGTAATAATCCCAGAAGCCGGTCCCGGATTCGAAACCGGGATTTGTACAAGGTGAGCCGCAATTGGAAGGCGTTGGGAAAGGACCAGTGGAAGGCGCTTTCCAGTGACCCGATTGAATGATCTCATCTCTTCTCGATTTGAAATCGAGATAGTACTGGTTGTATTTTGGCTGCAGGTCTGCATAATATTTGCTGATCTCTGCGGTGGTGGTGATCGTTCCTTTTCCAACACGATAGATCAGCTCCATTTTATCCTTTTTGATCTTCCCTTTAACATAATCGAGGAAATAATCCATGTCGTGGAAATCACCGTCGTTATTGAAAACAACATAATTCAGAAAACTCTGAATATCGACCTTTTCAGACAGCAGGTTTGTCTTATTCAGGTATTTTGTCCAATCGGAATCGGATACTCCGTAAGGATTGGAAAAACGAGGTTTCACCGGTGAGAGAGCTGTCTGGGAAAATGCTGAAAAACCAAGCGTCACAAGCGTTGCGAATAGCGCGATTCGCACGTTTCTGATAATGGAACTAGCGGTCATTTAGAGAGATATTTAGTAGTTTTATATAGCTAATTTATTCCAGATCAAGGCTATTTCAAAATAAAACAGCCTGTTTTTTAGCCTTGATAAATTCCAGAATCTTAGACGAAGGGGGAATTCCAGGAGAAAAACGTGCCATTTCGTATCACGAATTTCCACAATAAGAGAGGTACGGGGACAAAAAAAGGTTGCATTCCGCACAAATTTTGCAGGAAAGACCGAAAAAAAGTAAAGGTTCTTGTTAAAATCGGGTTATTTTACCCAAGAAATGCCTTTTTTGAGCAGCGAAAGGGTTTTTTCTTCGGCACTTCCTGCTTTCGGATTGAAGTTATATTCCCAGCCGGCCGTTTTCGGGAGGCTCATCAGGATGGATTCGACCCGGCCATTGCTTTCCAGTCCGAATTTGGTCCCTTTATCATAAATAAGGTTGAACTCCACATAACGTCCACGACGGAGCAGCTGCCACTGCTTATTCTCCGGAGCAGATGCCTTCGCTTTGTTACGATTCATCAGTGCAGTGTAAACAGGAGCAAATGTTTCGCCGACAGCGATCACAAAGTCAAATAGCTGATCCTTTGTAAACCCGGAACTCTCGTTCAGCTTGTCAAAGAAGATCCCTCCTACTCCACGGGTTTCTTTGCGATGTGTAATGAAAAAATAATCATCGGCCCACTCCTTGTACTTTTTATAGAGCGATGCATCAAACCGGTCACAGGTGTTTTTCAATGCCGAATGAAAAAAAGCTGCATCTTCTTCATTCACATAATGCGGTGTGAGATCTATTCCCCCACCGAACCACCAGGTGCCATTGCTCATTTCAAAATAGCGGACATTCATGTGAATGATCGGCACCATTGGGTTTTCAGGATGAATTACAATGGATACTCCTGTTGCGTAAAACGTGGTTGTAGAAACAGATGCATTTGCAGCCGGAGCAGACTCCTGCGTCAGAAAATCGGGAACCGGACCGTGAACGGCTGAATAAAGTACTCCGCCTTTTTCGATGACGCTTCCATTTTGAATGATCCGGGTCCTGCCTCCTCCACCTTCTTCACGGATCCAGTTATCTTCCATGAATTTTGCTTTTCCATCTTCGTTTTCAAGTGCAGTACAGATAGAATCCTGGAGCTGCAGGAATCGCTGGGAGATCTTTTCTTTGGTAAGCATAGGATTTAATTTGCTTTTACAAGCTGGTAGTCGCGGTATTTCAGAATGTAGACGAATTTATTTTCAAAGCCGCTTTCTGCTGGGAACTGGGAAAATGCATAATTGCTGCTGATCCCTTTGTAGGGATTATCCGCGAGCGTTTTCAAAAAGCCGCTTCCATCCTTCAACAGAGAGGCCATAAAGCAGTAGGTGACATCAAAGCCCTGGAAAACATAATTTTCAGGTTCCGTTTTATATTGTGCGCGATAGCTCTTTACAAGATCTTTTGTCGCATGATCCTGGTAGTCGATAAAAGTATTCGCCGGAATGTGAAGCGACAGGTTATTCAGGTATTCAAAGTCAAGGTTATCGTAGTTGATCCAGTTCTGCAAGCCAAAAAGAACGATGTTGTATTTCTCTCTCATCACGTTCAGCTTGCTGATGAATTCTGTGACATACGACTGGTTGTTGGACGGTAAGATCACAACATTCACTTTTGATGTACTTAACATTGCCTGAACACCGCCTAAGCCAAAAGCTTCTTTTACCGAATCGCCCGGCGCTTTTCCTTTCTCAAGCAATTTTGCATTCGCAGTATTTTTGAACGCGTTAAAAAACGAAAGCTCTTTCGGGTTGGAGTTATTTACCAGGATAATATTTTCCATATTGAACGTATCGACAACAAAGGAGGCCATTTGCTCTACCTGGAGTGTGACGGAAGGAGAGACTTTCGAAACATAGGGATTATTAAAGAGGATCTTGTTCACTTGTGTGAAAGGAGAAACAATGGCAATCTCGTGTTCTTTTGCAAAATTCGAAACCGGAACAAAGCCCGATCCATAAAGCGGTCCAATTATCAGGTCCATGCCGGCAAGCTCCGGTTTTTTCAGGAGCGCTACAATGCCCAATGAATCCTTGTCATCGATATCATAAACAAAAACCTTTGCATTCATCTTTTCCTTTTTCAGCGAGTCGATCGCAAGCATTGCTCCTTCATAAAACTGCAATGCAACGTTTGTTTTATTCGAAAACTGGACATCTCCTCTCACGAGCTTGTCGACATCGATCGCATTGGCTTCATCTGCATGGAACGGGAGAAACAATGCAACATTGTACTCGTTCTTTTTTTCACCTTTATAGTTTTTGTAACCGAGGGAAGAACGATCTGCCGCATCAGTGGAAGCCGAAGTTGTGGTCGTAGTGAGGTTGACGGATGTGGTTGTTGCATTGGTTGCAACCGGAGTAGTTGCGACCGGTGTTTCGGTGGTGTTTTTTGCAGCCGGAATCTTCAGCGACTGTCCGACCTTCAGTCCATCCTTCAGCTCGGGGTTCATCGCTTTCAGCTTGTCTATTGAAGCGCCGTATTGCTTGGAGATCGAATAAAGTGTTTGTCCTTTTTCTACTTTATGAAGGATGAAGCTGGAAGTATCATTTTCGCTGAGCGATGAAGCATTCTTCTTTTCGATCTGGATGCGGAGTATTTGTCCGGGCTTGATTCCATCGATCGCTTCCGGGTTATCGATCACGATATCGTTGACCTCACGCTTATAGAATTTCGCGATCGCAAAAAGAGTTTGTCCTTTTTCAACGGTGTGCAGGTAATATTTAACACCGTTGATCGTAGCCGAGCTCCGGGTCTTATGAATTTCCGCCGATTCTTTTTCCTGTGCGGATAAAGTCTGCACGCTGCACAAGATGCAGGCGGTTAAGAAAAATAGTATGTAATTCTTAAAAGGCAATTATGATTTTAGTTCAAAGTTGAGAGTTCAAAGTTGCGAGGTTTCACTCGCGATGGCGAACAAGCCTCGCCATTCAAAGTTTAAAGTTCTAAGTTTGCTTATTCCCATTCGATGGTTGCCGGCGGTTTTGAGCTGATATCATATACCACGCGGTTGATCCCTTTTACTTTATTTATAATTTCATTCGACACTTTACCTAAAAACTCGTAAGGCAGGTGACACCAGTCGGCCGTCATACCATCCGTGCTTGTTACGGCACGCAGCGCAACAGCATTCTCATAGGTCCGCTCATCACCCATTACTCCTACCGACTGAACCGGCAGGAAAATAGCGCCTGCCTGCCAAACATCTTTATAAAGCCCTGATGACTTAAGGTTATCTATAAAAATCGCGTCCACTTCCTGCAATATCCGTACCTTTTCTGCGGTGATATCGCCAAGGATGCGGATTGCAAGACCCGGGCCGGGAAAAGGATGGCGATTCAGGATATTCTCATCGATCCGGAGGGTTTTTCCGACTCTTCTGACCTCATCTTTAAAAAGTGTATTAAGCGGCTCAACTACTTTCAGCTTCATGAAATCAGGCAGTCCCCCCACGTTATGATGTGACTTAATCGTTGCAGAAGGACCTTTCACAGAAACGGACTCGATCACATCCGGATAGATGGTCCCCTGAGCGAGCCACTTTACATTTTCGATTCGTTTTGATTCATCGTCAAATACATCGATAAAAACCTTTCCAATTGCTTTTCGCTTCTTCTCAGGATCAGAAACTCCGGCAAGCGCATCATAAAAGCGGTCTTTTGCATTCACGCCTTTTACATTCAAGCCCATGTCCTTATAGGATTCGAGCACGCTCTCAAATTCGTTTTTGCGAAGGAGGCCGTTATCGACAAAGATGCAGTAGAGATTTTTTCCGATCGCTTTATGAAGCAGTACCGCTGCAACACTTGAATCAACACCGCCGCTAAGTCCGAGCACCACTTTATCGTCGCCCAGTTTTTTCTTCAGCTCATTCACCGTAGTTTCAACAAATGAATCGGCGGTCCAGTTTTGCTTGCACCCGCAGATATCTACAACAAAATTGCGGAGCAGTATCGCTCCCTCCGTGGAATGATAAACCTCCGGGTGAAACTGAATTCCGAATGTCTGCTCCCCTTTCACCTGGAAACCTGCAAACTTCACATCCTTCGTGCTGGAGATGATCTCGAAATCGTCAGGAATTTTTGTGATGGTATCGGCATGACTCATCCAAACCTGTGAATTATTGCTTACGCCCTTGAAAAGAACATTATCCGCTTTCACAAAAGAAAGGTTTGCGCGGCCGTACTCACGATGCTCGGAGGCTTGTACTTCACCGCCGAATTTATGCGCCATGAGCTGTGCGCCATAGCAGACTCCCAGCAAAGGCAATTTCTTTTTGAATGTATCCAGCGCGGGGTCGGGCGCATTTTTAGCGCGTACCGAAAACGGCGAACCGGAAAGGATCACACCTTTAATATCGTTGGTGATTTCAGGAATTTTATTGTAAGGATGGATCTCACAGTATACGTTCAATTCACGGACACGACGGGCGATCAGCTGGGTATACTGGGAGCCGAAATCAAGGATCAGGATGGTTTCTTGCATGTGCGCAAAGATAGAAAAACGAGTGGAACCGGCTGATACAAAATCTTAACATTTTGTTGATAATTATCTACCCTTGAAATTTGGTGCTTGCGGGCATTCTATCGATCTTTGTGTCAGCAATTTAAGCTTTCACAGGCTTTCTGTCAACAGATGGAAAATCTGTCCGGATTCGCATACATTATTTATTGCTTCTAATACTTCCAGTGAACATCCTTGAGGCCTGCATTTCAGCAGTGACCGAAGCCGCTGACCAATTTTTTTGAAATGAGCCGGATCAAAACAGATGTCACCGTACTACTGATGCTCCTGACCGTGTTTTTGCAGGCACAAACAAATCCTGCGGCACAGGCGCTTCCTTTTACTTTTACCTCGCAGTCGGGAAGTACTCTTCCTGCTGGGATGGCTGTTCACCGCTTCGGCACCAGCTCAGCAGCCGTTCCAACGACCCGGACCACGGCTGCAGCAACCGGCGACCTGCCGTATACGTCGACATCCGCATCGGGTGGCTGGAAGGATGAATCGGCCAGCGGTTTGAGCTTATTAGCTTCCAGCAGCCAGTCCGCGGGCGCGCTGATCGTTGCCATAAATACATCCGGTCTTTCCTCCATCAATGTTTCCTGGAAAGCGGGAACTATTCTTCAGCAAACCAGCTACGACATGTCCGTCGCGCTCCAGTATCGTCTCGGTACTTCCGGAGCGTTTACCGATGTTGGAACCACTACCACTTATACATCGCAAGGCAAAACCGCCGGCGACCTTTCCTCCACACTTTCCGAAGCACTACCATCGGCGTGCGACAATCAGTCTGTGGTCCAGGTACGCTGGATCTATTGGGCCTCGAATGGCTCCTCCGGTTCACGGGATCGCCTGAACATCGACGAGATCAATATTACCAGCTGCAACACACCGGCTACCCAGGCAAGCAATATCACATTCTCAAGCGTCGCCGCAAACTCCATGACGGTAAACTGGACAAATGGGAGCGGAACAAACAGGATCGTAAAGATCAACACAACCGGATTCTTTTCAATTCCTGTTAACGGTACAACCTATGCTGCCAACAGCGTTTACGGCGGCAGCGAACAGGTCATCTACAATGGCAGCGGAAACAGTGTTACGGTGACCGGCCTCACTGCCGGGACGACCTATTGGTTTTATGTTTTTGAATACAGCTGCAGTGGAACCAATACCATGTATCTCACAAGCGGCAACACGAACAATCCGAACAGTCAATCGACCTGTACCGGTTGCTCAGCGCCGGGCGATTATTATCGTTCACTGATTACCGGGAACTGGAGCAGTGTTTCCACATGGCAATCGTCGTCTGATAATATTACATGGATCAGCGCAACATTGGTTCCGACAAGTGCGGCCGCATCGGTAACCATCCTGAGCGGACATACGGTTACGATTGATGCTGCCGCCTCCGCACCTTTGCTTACGATCAATAGCGGCGGGACACTCCAGGCAAACTCATCGTCTTTTGTTACGCTGACGCTGATCGGAAATCTTGTAAATGACGGAACACTTCAAATGGTGAATGGCACGAAGGGAGTGGATATCATTTTCAATAAGAACGGAAATCAAACGATCACCGGTACGGGTGCCACTACGAATTTTTATAGCATCGGCCTGAACATGGGAAGTGTACGGACCAATTATCTTGACATCAGTCCCAGCAATTTCAGCTGCAGCAGATCGCTGCTTTTCAATAGTTCGGGAACAAACGTTTTGACGAACGGAACGATTCGGTTCGGCGGATCTTTTACATGGACAGGAACTCTTTTTCAAACAGGTGCAAGCTATTCGATCGTTGCTACAGCAGGAGTCTGCCTGAATAATTCGAATGTTACGATCTCTGCTTCCAACGACTCCTATGATGTTTCAGGGCTTTTACGGATCACCGCAGGAACATTTAATGCAGGAACCGCTCAGGGCAATTCCATCCGCCTGCTGGCAAACAGCATGATGCAGATGCAGGGCGGAACGGTGAATGTTGCGGGCAGGCTGCAGGCTGTAAATTCCGGCGGAGTGTATCAATCGCCGCTCTCGTATAACCAAAGCGGGGGAACGATCACACTTTGTACCGCGGCACAAAATACCAGCAGCGCAATCGCTGATTTCGACATCCATTCATTCAGCGATACGGTGATCTTCACCGGGGGAACAATGGTGTTCAGAAATGAGGCGACTTCATTCAGCGATCTTTTTAACTATGGCTATTGCATGACCACCACCGGCGGAACGATCCAGTTCGGCGATGCGCTCACTACGGCAGCTTCTTTCGGATTTGAGATGGAAGTTGGACCCGGTTCCAATGTGCCTTCTATCGTGATCGATAATTCTTCAGGATTGAATCCCCTGCTTTATCCCGGTACCGATGTAATCGTGAAAGGCGGCATCACTATCGGGAGCGGGACAACGCTGGACAACTACTGGGGTAATCTTGCAGGTGTCGATTACTACTATAATTTTTCTCTGACGAAAAACTGGACAAACAACGGCACGTTCGTTCACAATAACCAGATGGCCATCACCTTTAATGGCAGCAGCGCGCAAACCATTGGAGGAACAAGCACAACAGGATTCAATAAGCTGACGATCAATAACAGCTCGGGGGGTGTAACACTGAACACACCTGCGATCATCAATGGCACATCCGGTGTACTGACGCTCACGAACGGCTTTCTTTATACCAGCAGCAGCAATACATTTACTATGAACGCGGGAACGTCTGTAAGCGGCGCAAGCAATAGCAGCTTTGTTTATGGTCCGATGTCGAAGGTGGGCTCCACCAGTTTTACATTCCCTGTCGGAAAAGATCTGAAATACCGTCCGATCGCGATCTCTTCTTTGTCCGGCTCTGAAACGTTCACTGCGGAATATTTTCATTCAGATCCTAATGCTGTTCCTTATGATGTTACGCTGAAAGATCCTACACTGGATGATATCGGAAGGTGTGAATATTGGATCCTGAACCGTGCGGGAATAACGAATGCAAAAGTTGCGCTGAGCTGGGACACCTATAGCTGCGGTGTGACGTCACTGCCGAACCTTGCGGTAGCAAGATGGGATTCCAGCCTGGGCATGTGGAAGGATGAGGGAAACACGGCAACAACCGGAGCGGCGGATCCGTCGACCGGAACTGTTACTAGCGGACTTGTCACTTCCTTCAGTCCGTTTACACTTGGCACCCGTGCTTCCGGAGTAAATCCGCTGCCGATCGTGCTCCTGGATTTTACAGCGCAATACAATAGCGCCGGCGCGGTTGATCTGAACTGGACCACAGCTGCCGAAGTAGACAACGATTATTTCACGGTTGAGCGCTCAGCCGATGCAGAAACGTTTACACCGATACTGGAAAAAGATGGAGCAGGAACCACACAGAGTAAACATAGCTATTCATCGGTTGATGAATCCCCGCTGCCCGGAGTTTCCTATTACCGGCTCAGGCAGACTGATTTCAACGGAAATTTCAAATACAGCGCTACTGTTTCGGTAGAGAAAGAATCAGAAGAATTTGAGATCCTGAATACGTATTACTCCTCTTCTACTAATTCGCTTGAAATCTCTTTCAATTGCAGCAGCAATTGTGCTGTCAGCATCGAACTATTTGATGTTACCGGTAAAAAAGTATACTCCTCTTTTGAGAATACAGAGGGGCGGGGCAGGAAAGTGATGCTTAACCCGGGTGAGCTGAGTACGGGGATCTACCTGCTAAAGGCAAGCAACGGCGAAAAGACAATCTCCCGGAAGATCAAGCTTTGATCTATTTGATCCCAAGTTCCTTTAATGCAGTTTGTGCCGGTTCAAAATTTGGATTGATCGTTAAGCAGGCCCGGTAATCGGTGATTGCCTTCTCTTTTGCACCGGTCATCTGATAGGCCACTGCCCGTCCGTAATACGCTTCAACATATGCGGGGTCGATCTTTATTGCATCATTGAATGACTGGATCGATTCTGCAGAAGCTTTCTTGTCCGCGATATCGATCGCTCCGAGGTTAAAGTATGCATTCTTGTTTTTCGGATTTATTTTGATCACGACCTTGTATGCTTCTTTTGCTTTCTCCCAGTTTTCGGAATCCTGATCGAACTTGCCGATCGCATACCAGGCTTCTTCGCTATTCGGCTGGATCCGCAATGCATTTCCATAATACTGAAGCGCGATCGGATCTTTTTTTGCGGCGGTCAAAAGTCCCAATTGCATATACGCATTGTAAAAGGTCTGATCCTGCTCAACTGCCGTTTGCATGCTTGAGATAGCTTTCGCCGTATCCTTCATTTCCTTGTAGGCCATTCCTTTCATGAAATACGCCTTGGAATTATATTTGTCGATCTTCAGAGCTTTGTTGATATACTCAAAGGTTTTATCATATTTCTGAATATAAAAATAGATCTCGCCCAGCTTCAGCATTGCGTTTACATTTTTAGGATCGATGGAAAGGCATTTTTCGAGAGCTGATTTCGCGTTGGCAGTCTGGTTAGTCACAAAATACAGGTCGGAAAGCGTAATAAAATACTCTGCTTTTGAGCTGTCGCGCATGATTACTTTCTTCATGTCTTCAAAGCCAGCATCAAAATTCTTATGGTCGAAATAGTACTTTGCTCTTTTGTGATACAGATCAGGATCATTTGAATTCGCTGCGATCTCCGCATTGATCTTCTGCAGCTCAGGAGCATAGATCTTAGAGGTGTCCAGTTTATTAACGGTATCATTGCTGCTTTGCTCATTTCCACAGGAGGCGAGGAGGAGCATTGCAGACAGGAGGCTGGCTAAAAGGATTCTGATATTCATATTGACAAAAGTAATCAAAAGTTGTACAAACAGACGGACCCGTTTTCAGCGGAATAAATACATGGAATTTCAAACTTAGCGTAAAAAAATCATCCCCTCAGTAATGTATCGGGATGATACACTACTTTGGGGATGATAAAGCAAAGATACGAAAAAGATCTTCCGATAAATTCTAAGCCTGTGCTTCAGGGTATCCAGCCGGGAGCCGGATCCTGCATTTTATACGAATAGATCCGATGTATTTCAGAAAGATCCATCCTTTCCGAAAATACAGCCTCGTTTCTCTATTTCACTAATGACTCAGGTCCCGGAACGGTAAGTCCGGCAGCAGCTGTGCTAAGGGCAACCCTGATCTGCTCTTCGATCTGTTCGCAAAGCTCCTGGTTATCATTCAGCAATAGTTTCACAGCATCACGACCTTGTCCGAGCTTTGTATCATTGTAGCTGAACCAGGAGCCGCTCTTCTTGATCACGTTATGCTCAACACCAAGATCTACGATCTCGCCGGTTTTGGAAATGCCTTCTCCGTACATGATATCAAATTCAGCCTGGCGGAACGGAGGTGCCACTTTGTTTTTCACGATCTTCACGCGGGTACGGTTACCGACAACTGAATCTCCATCTTTGATCTGTCCGATCCTTCTGATATCGATACGAACGGATGCATAGAATTTCAGCGCATTACCGCCTGTTGTTGTTTCAGGGTTCCCGAACATCACACCGATCTTCTCGCGCAGCTGATTAATGAAGATACAGCAGCAGCCAGTCTTATTGATCGTTCCGGTAAGCTTACGTAAAGCTTGTGACATTAGGCGGGCATGAAGGCCCATTTTGGAATCGCCCATTTCACCTTCGATCTCACTTTTTGGTGTAAGAGCTGCAACGGAGTCGATAACGATGATATCGATCGCTCCCGAGCGGATCAGGTTCTCAGCGATCTCCAGCGCCTGCTCACCGTTATCCGGCTGAGAGATCAACAGGTTCTCAGTATCGATCCCTAATTTTTCAGCATAGCTGCGATCGAAAGCATGTTCTGCATCGATGAATGCAGCAATACCACCGGCACGCTGAACATTGGCGATCGCGTGCATGGTAAGAGTAGTCTTACCGGAAGATTCCGGCCCGTAGATCTCGATGACCCTTCCTTTTGGCAATCCGCCGATACCGAGTGCGATATCGATACCAAGGGAGCCGGTAGGAATCACCTCTACGTTTTCGGCAGGAGCATCGCCCATTTTCATGATGGCTCCTTTACCGTAGGTTTTTTCCAGCTTATCAATGGTCAGCTGAAGTGCTTTTAATTTCTCTTTGTTCTGGTTAGATGTTGCTTCTTTTGCGCTCTTTTGATCTTTAGGTTCTTTGCTCATGACGTATGTTGGATTATTGGTTACTTTTTGGGTGACTGGGTGATTATGTGATTGGGTGACTATGTGATTAGGTGATTAGGTGATTAAGTGGTTTCTGCGTTAATGAATTCATTCCGCTATCATTTTATCATTTGTTGGTTGGGTGTTTGGTGTTTGGGTGTTTGGGTGTTGGGGTGTTTGGGTGTTGGGGTGTTTGGGTGTTGGGTGTTTGGGTGCTTGGGTGTTTTAGTGTTTGGGTGCTTGGGTGTTGGGTGTTTTAGTGTTAATGTGCTGAATATTTTTGCAAAGAATCTGCTTAAACACACTAACACCCAAACACTTTAACACTTTAACACTTTAACACATTAACACTTTAACACTATTTTAAAAAACTACTTCTCAAGTATCTGTTCTGCATGCTCCCCGCTTTTTACCTTAGTGATCACTTTCTCTATCATTCCTTTTTCATCGATCACAAAAGTTGTGCGGGCAATGGCGTCAAAGATCCTTCCCATGAATAATTTCGGTCCCCACACATCGTATGCATGAATGACCTTCTTTTCTGTGTCCGCTAAAAGCGGAAATGGTAAATCAAACTTTTTAATGAACTTCTGATGTTTCTTTTCTGTGTCGGCACTCACTCCAAGAATTTTATATCCCTTTTTCTTTAAAAGCGAATAATTATCGCGGAGATTGCAAGCTTCTTTTGTACAGGTGGGTGTATCATCATTCGGATAAAAATACAGCACCAGTTTTTTGCCTTTAAAATCTTTCAAAGAAACCCAATTCCCTTCCTCATCCTTCTCTTTGAATTCAGGAGCCTTATCTCCCGCTTTCAGCCTTGTCACATGGTTCTCCATAGATCTTTCTTTCAAAATTAAAGAACTTCCTGTGCTTTGACGAGACAAAGAAATATTATTTATTAACAGAAGTAAAGGATTTTTTAAAAATGCTACAAAACGTAGCCGATGCTAAAGATTTTAGCAGGAAAATAAATGGGTGACCAGGTGATTGGGTAGCTAAGCGATTAAGCGAAATTATTTTCAAAATATTTGCACCATTGTGTCAGCGGGCAGATCTCACATTTTGGATTTCTTGCCACACAGATATAACGGCCATGAAGGATCAGCCAATGATGGGCAGTCGCAATTTTATTTTCAGGAATATATTTTACCAGCTGCTTCTCTGTTTCAAGCGGTGTTTTTGAGTTCACTGTTAACCCGATCCGGTTCGATACCCGAAACACATGTGTATCCACCGCCATCGCCGGCTTATCATACACCACGGAAGCGATCACATTCGCAGTCTTCCTCCCTACCCCAGGCATCTTTACCAGGTCTTCGATCTCCGATGGAACCACTCCTTTAAAATCGTTCACCAGCATCTTTGCCATTCCGACAAGGTGTTTCGCCTTATTATTCGGATAACTGATACTCCTGATGTATTCAAATACTTCATCGGAACTTGCTGCGGCCAGCACTTCCGGAACAGGAAAAGCTTTGAACAGCTCCGGTGTCACCATATTCACCCGCTTATCGGTACACTGTGCCGATAGGATCACTGCTACCAGCAGCTGGTAAGGATTGTCATAATTCAATTCTGTTTCTGCAACCGGTTGATGGGTGCTGAAATAACCGATCACCTTTTCAAATCGCTCTTTTCTTGTCATTTATTTTTTCATCAATCTGTTAAGTCAAAACTCAATGTATTTTCTCTCGGCATCTGGGAACGCCGGATCTTTCTCGCAATTGATGCTGTCAATGCTTTTGCAGAAGGATCATTTTCTCCTCAGGCGCCGAAGTGCATTGTCGATGTATTTTTCTGTGGCCATCCGCGAACGCTGAAGCCGCTTTGCATAATTGATCGAATCAAGGATCTCTTTTTGTTTTCGCTCGATAATTTCATTCTTCTCCTCCACTTTTTCTTTTTCTTTTCTTAAATGATAGGTATGCAGCTGTACTTCCTGCTCAAGCTCTGTCTGCCGGGCTAAAAGCGCCCTGGTTCTCCATTTGATCATAAGATACGTCAACACCAGAAAGATCAACAGATAAGCCAGGTCGGCCCACGTGGTTTTCCACCAGGGCGGCTGAATCGTAAAATCATAATTGAATGGTTCACTCCAGATATCGGAGGTTCCTTTCGCCCGGACTTTAAAGCTGTATTTTCCGAAAGGCAAACTGGTGTATACCGCTTTTGTTTCAGCAGTTACGGGATTCCATTCTTTATCTGCTCCTTCCAGGGTGAACTGGTAACGAAGTTTATTCGGCGCGGTCCAGTCGATAGACGAAAAATTAAACGTGATATTATTGATGTCGTAAGGCAATTCCAAACCGGAAGGATAGTTATAAAAAGCAGGTACATTTTTAAATTCGATGCGGCCAAGGTTCACCTGCTTTTTTTCTCCTACGAAATAATTTTTATGATGATCGATGGAATCTTTCAAACTTCTGAAATCAACAAATGTTTGCTCGAGCATCAGGCTATTGAGTTTAATGCCGGGGATCTCGTTCTTGGTTTTAACTGCAGATGCATCCAGAGATACCAGGCTTTTCACACTTCCCCACCAAAGCCGGTCCTTCGAATCATGGAATGCAGCATTGGAGCAGAAGTCTTCTCCTTTCAATCCATCGTCCCGCTTGTAAATCACGATCTTCATTTCCTGTTGAATGGTATCGGTGTCAGAAAATTGCTTTTTCCCGATGAGCAAATGATCGATCCCGCTGTCGGTGCTCAACCACAAACCTGTCATTCCATTCGGGAGATCAGATGGATTATCTTGCAGCAGTCCGCGGATATTGTCATCGCTCAATCCATCGTTGGTCGTGTAATCCGTCACCGCTTTTCCATCGTACATCAGCAACCCATTCCCGAGCGTCCCCATCCAGATATTTCCATCGGCATCTTCAAGGATATTTCTGATACCTTTTGCAAATCCGTCTTCGGGCAGGAACCGTGTCATTTTTTTTCCGTCATACATGGTCATCCCTTCAAGCGAACCGATCCAAAGACGTCCCAGATGATCTTTCATCAAACAGGTGACACCGTCACTGCACAATCCCTGTTTTTTGGTAAGATGTGTGAACTTTTTTCCGTCAAAACGATCGAGACCGGCATCACCGCTTCCGATCCAATATATACCATCTTTGTCCTGGATCGAACAGGTTATATTGTTACTGCATAGTCCAGAAGTTTTCAGATAGCGGCTAAAATTCTTTCCATCATACCTGGTCCACCCGGCTCCCTCACAGCACATCCAAAGCACGCCGCCTTGATCCAGCATTAATCCCCTGATCGTGCCGAGCTCAGCGGAAAAATAGGAAGTGAATCCATTCTTATTATATGAATACAAGCCTGACACATAACTTCCCAGCCAAATTGTGCTATCACGATCCTCGCAAATAGACATGACCGTTTTTCCCATGCCTTGTTTCTCAGTAAAATGCCTGAAGGAGTTAGCGGTATATTTACAAACACCTCCCCCATCGGTGCCGGTCCAGATATTCCCGGAACGATCCTGCATCACGGTCCAGATAATATCGAGGGAAAGACCTTCATCATGACTGAATGTTGTAAAACTATTCCCGTCAAAACGGCACATCCCTTTTCCGTAGATTGCCATCCAAATTTCTCCTTCGCTGTTCACGAACATTTTCCTCACATCATTTGAAGGAAGACCATTTTTATCGGTATATCGCGCGAATACTTTTCCATCAAAGGAACAGATCCCGCTCTGGCTGGCCATCCAGATCTTTCCGGTCTTATCTTCCCCGAACGAGCCGATTCCATTTGCAACCAACCCTTGCTCCTGCGTGTATGAGATGAAGGTTTTTCCATCGAAACAACTGACACCACTTGCGCTACCGATCCAGAGGTTCCTTTTGCTGTCAATAAAAAGAGCACCAACGGCATCATCAATCAGTCCTTGTCGTTCTGTATACTGTGTGAACTTATTTCCTTCCATGAGAAAAAGACCTTTCGAAGTAGCCACCCAAACTTTTCCGGTTTGCTGATCACACAGGATATTATTGACCCCTCCGGATCTGAATCCGCAGCTATCGTCAAAATAAGTGAAGTTGTGTCCGTCATACCTGATCAATCCAACCGAAGTGGCGCATAGCAGATTGCCATCTTTGTCTTCGGTAAGCATCCTGGTCCTCCGCTTTTTCACATACCCGTTTTCAACACCGAATAAGCTGAATGTCTTTCCATTGAACCGGCATAACGGGCCTGAACCCGAGATCCAGATATTTCCGTCTTTGTCCTCATAGGTTGATAACACATAACCGTTGGGTAATCCTTGCTCGACATCAATGTATTGGATGTTATAATTCGCATCATCCTTGAAACGCATGTTTTGCGCAGGTAAAGGCTCGGGCATAATGCAGGGCACGACCCGGCCAACGATCTCGTTTTGTTCCGGGAAAGGAAAGAACTGACTGCCAATGCTCGCCTGGAATGAATGACCCGCAGGCACCTCGTCTTTTTGTCCCGGAAAAGTTACCGTGTTCTTCAGGTCAATGATTGAACGCTTCACCTGGAAGGAAAATAATTTTCCGGCAGGATCGGTTTTTGCCGGACTGATACTATCATCCGGCACTACTTTCCCGGACGTAAGAACCTTCGGAGCTTGTGTATACTGAACGATCTGTGCTTCTTTCTTTTCCGGCTGACAGGAAAAGAGAAAAGTCAAAATGGTGATAACAAAAATGGAAAGACGCTTTTTCATTTATTTTTTACCATCCGGCGCAAGGTATTTTGGATGTGTTTTTCAGTGGGCATAAGCGACACCTGGATCCTCTTCGCATAGGTAATGCTATCGATGATCTCTTTTTGTTTTTCTTCCAGCTGATGTTTTTGACTTTCGATCTGTTCCAGGGAATCTCTTAATTTATCCTCTGTTTCCTTCCGGGTGATGACCTCCTTTTTGAATTTCTGGTTCCATGCCAGTAATCCGACGGCTAAAACAACAACCCCGATAGTTCCTATTACTTCCGCCCCTGGCCAATGCTGAAAACGAAAAAGAAAACCCAGGACCAGGCACCCGACACCGGCAAAATCAAACACACTCAGGGAAAAGGCATCAAATGAGCTTCGGGCATAGAGCTTCCACTTCTCAAATTTGTTCTTGAGTATGATGGCTCCGTAAAAAAAACAAATGATGAGCGATCCGAAGATGACCTCAATACGCGCACCGGGCAAATGCAGATAAGCAGAGGCAATTCCGATACCGATAAAAAAAAGGGATATAAAAAACCAACGATTCGCGATCCTTTTTCTCCTTTCAAGGGATAAAGGAAAGACCAGGAGAGCTGGTCCGCTGAAAGCGGAAGCAATACTGATGATCATGACAGTGACCGTAAGCGGGATCGGAAGGTGCTTGGCTCCAAAAAGATCGAAGATCGAACAGAATCCTAAAACGATCCCGCTAACAATCATGATGAGGCCTGCTCTTTTCATAAAGCGATTCAGATCTTTATCCCGAGAATACAAATATCATCGATCTGCTCGATATCGCCTTTCCACTCTTCAAATGCATTTGAAATGATCTGCCGCTGGCGCTTGTATGAATAAGAAGCAATGTTGTAGAGCAATTCTTTCAGCCGCGAGCGCTTGAATTTCTTTTTCTTCGGGCCACCGAACTGATCGGAAAAACCATCACTGAATAAATAGATCATGTCTCCTTTCAGAAGCTTGACCTCAGAAAATGAAAAGGGATGTGAAACGTCGCCGACAAAATTCCCGATCGGTTGTTTGTCTGCTTTGTATTCCACGCCGCGTTTGTCAGGCCCGAAGATCTTGAGTACTTGTTTTTCATCCACGACCGGTGAAGAACGTACGAGCCACATGGGATTATTCGCCCCCGAATACTGGATCGTATTCTTTTTCTTGTCGATCACGCACAGCGCAATATCCATCCCATCGCGGATCACACTGTTCTCAAAAGTCTGATTCAGCGTTTCATTTACATATTTGTTCAAAAAATCGAGGATCTGTGCCGAGGTCGGATCATGAAGCGCTGTAATGGCCTCGTTCAAGCCGTTCCTTCCGACGATGCTCATGAAGGCGCCGGGAACACCATGACCGGTGCAATCTACTACCGCGAGATATACTTTCCCTTCTTTTTCCTTTACCCAGTAAAAATCCCCGCTCACAATATCCTTCGGTTTATAGAAAACGAAATGTTCCGGCAGCAGGGAGCGGATCATATCATCGGGGGGAAGGATAGCTTCCTGGATGTGCTTGGCATATTTGATACTATCAAGAATATTCTTATTCTGCTCTTCCAGCAATACATTCTGAAATGCGATCTTGTTTTTTGCCGATTTGTTGATCCGGTAACTTCTGAAAAATAAAATTGCACAGACAATTACGCTGATCAGGCCGATCAGGAAGTAAAGAATCACGTTGTTCTGCCGGCTGATCTCATCTGACAGTACTTTCTGATCCAGCTGCTGTTTCAGCTTATCCACTTCTCTTTGCTTGTCGAACTCATAGTTCATCTGCATTTCGGTGATCTCCCGGAGCTGCTCATCGTTGTTCAGACTGTCGCGCATGGAGATGAAACGCTTGTAATGCTTGTATGCGTTCGGAACATCGTTGAGCGCTTCGTAGATCATGTAGAGTTTTTCATGCGCCTGCTTCACCGAAAAAATACTTCCTGCTTCTGTTGCAAGCTCCAAAGAGAGATTTGCGCTATCGAGACATTCTTTGTATTTCTTTTGCTGAAGCTTTGCAGTAACAATGTAATCGAGTGTAATTGCAACGCTGTTTGCATCTTTCATGCTCCGCCAAATGGCAATGCTGCGGGCAAAATGCTCCAGCGCCGTTTTAGGATCCGATTCATAATTCAGAAAATACAAGCCGATATTTTCATTGGCAGTCGCAATTCCCCGCTGATCGTGATTTTCTTCATTAAGCTGAAGCGCTTTACGGAAGTACGCATGAGAGCGGTCCGGTTCTTTCTTTTCGGAGAACAGCAATCCCATGTTGTTATAGGTCGAGGCTAGTCCGGCTTTGTTGTGAGTGAGCAGGTGAATATCCTCGCACCGCCGGTAGAACTCATATGCTTTGTCGTAATCCTTTTGGATCTGGTTAACGATCGCGATCTGGTTAAGCGAGGCGGTCATCTGGGAAGTGTCTTTTGCTTCTTCCGACAGGGTAAGCGCCTGCAGGCTAAAATCCATCGCGTCTTTGTACATTCCTTTTTCTCGAAGGATCAGGGCTTTTCCGTTCAGCGCTTTTGCCAGCTTTGCGGGAAGTCCGGCTTTTTTAAATATGACGGCTGCACGTTCGTAATATGAAAGGGAAGAATCCAGGATCCCCTCGGTATTGTAATAGGCCCTGGCAATACGGATATAGGCGGCAGCTTTTGAGGTATCTTTTACAGCGGATGCAGCATACTTTTTTAATGAGTCGATCTGTGAGAACGACGATCCCGAAAACACAATGAAAATGATTGCAAAAAGGGACTTCCTTAGCATATTTCAAATATAGGGAAATATGTGGTAATTGAATAATTGGATAATTAGATAATGTGAATTGGAGAATTGGTGAACTGGAGAAGGGGACAATTGGATAATTAAATAATGTGGAAGTGGAGAAACGGAATAGCAGTGGAGAAAAAGGAATTCATGCTTCGTGTAAAACCCAAAGCCGCGTACATCAAAATTAAGACGTCTAATATTCCGAAAGCTTTTTCAATGCTTCCTCAAACCGGCTTTTTGGCAGAAAGTTCCACTCCAGGTCGGCATTCATCGGAACCGGTGTATCCAGGCTTGCTACCCGGACAACCGGGGCATCGAGGTGCTCAAAACAATGCTCCGCGATCAGCGATGCCAATTCTCCTCCGATACCGCCGGTCAACGTATCCTCATGCAATACGATCGCTTTCCCGGTTTTAGTGACCGAATTGATTACCGCTTCGGCATCGAGCGGCACAAGCGTTCTCAGGTCGATCAGATCCGCTTTGATCTCCGGATTTTTATCAAGCGCCTCTATCGCCCAATGAACTCCAAGCCCATAGGTAACAATGGTCAGATCATTTCCCTCCCGTACCATCCGGGCTTTCCCAAAGGGGATCGTATAGTAATCATCGGGCACATCTTCGGTAATGCTCCTGTACAAAGCTTTATGCTCAAAGAACATTACGGGATTTGGATCTTCGAATGCGGTGAGCAGCAAACCTTTTGCATCCGATGCGAATGCGGGGTATGCGATCTTCAGTCCCGGCGTGTGAAAGAACCATGCTTCATTACTCTGCGAATGAAAAGGACCGGCAGCAACCGCGGCTCCTGTCGGCATCCGGACAACCACATCGGCATTTTGTCCCCACCGGTAATGTGATTTTGCAAGGTTATTCACGATCTGGTTGAAACCTTCAGTGACAAAATCTGCGAATTGCATTTCCACCATCGCTTTCATACCATTGATCGATAAGCCGAAGCTGGTTCCGATGATCGCCGCTTCACACAAGGGAGTATTGCGGACACGCGCTTTGCCGAACTCTTCTACGAATCCCTCCGTGATCTTAAAAACTCCGCCATATTCAGCAATATCCTGTCCCATCAGCACAAGGTTCTCATGCTTCCGCATCGCCATTCGTAAGCCATCGGAGACCGCATCGATAAAGCGTTTGTTCGTCTTGTTTCCGGATGCAACGGCCGGAAGCAATTCAAACGGTTTGTACATATCTTTCAGCTCTAATTCAGTATCCGGAGGCGGCAGTGTTTCTGCATACGCGAGCTCCAGGCCGTGATCGATCTCTTCCTTGATCTCATGTCGGAACTGCTCGATCATCGCCTCATCCAGAACACCTTCTTCCAATAAATACTTTTCGAAATTGTTCAGAGGATCTTTCTTTCCCCAGATCTCCATTAATTCCTTCGGGACATATTTTGTTCCGGATGCTTCCTCATGTCCGCGCATACGGAATGTAATGAGCTCGAGCAGCACCGGGCGCGGGTTCAAACGGATGCTTTCCGCGAGGCGTTTCACAGTATCATACACTTCCAGCACATTATTTCCATCAACCTGCACAGCTTCCATTCCATAACCAATGCCTTTATCGATAAATTGCTTGCAGCGGAACTGCTCATTGCTTGGTGTCGACAAGCCATACCCGTTGTTCTCGATCGCGAAGATCACGGGAAGATCCCATACAGCCGCGACATTCAGCGATTCATGGAAGTCACCTTCACTTGCGCCGCCATCACCGGTGTATACGAGCGTTACCTTTTTATCTTTCCTGAGTTTATTCGCAAGTGCGATCCCGTCTGCCAGACCCAGCTGCGGACCCAAATGAGAGATCATCCCTACGATCCTGTATTCCTGCGTTCCGAAATGGAAAGAGCGATCACGACCTTTTGTGAACCCGGAAGGCTTGCCCTGGAATTGACAGAACAAACGATTCAAAGGAATATTCCGCGAAGTGAATACACCCAGGTTCCGGTGCATCGGCAAGATGTATTCATCCATTTCCAGTGCCATTGCCGCTCCCACTGAGCCGGCCTCCTGCCCGATCCCGCTGAACCACTTTGCGATCCTTCCCTGGCGAAGCAGAACAAGCATTTTCTCCTCGATCATTCGTGGCTTGAGAACGCCTTTATAAAGTGCAATGAGTGTTTCGTCCTTGTATTTTTTCCGGTCGTAGCGAACGGGATCTTCAGCTGTGATCATTTTTTATGTTCGGGTGTTAAGGTGTTAAAGTGTTTGGGTGTTAATGTGTTAATGTGTTTGGGTGTTAAAGTGTTAAGGTGCCAGCGTGTTTGAGTGTTATAGTTTTCAGCATTGTGGGTATGGGACTCAAACAGGTTAACACCTACGCACCTCGCAGGCAAAAATACCAAAAATAAGGTAGACCGGAAGTCCTATTTTTCGTAAATTTGATGTATAATTCATTACCATGATCCAGAGTGCCATTATCTATATCATTCTTGTCGGAGCCTGCGCTTATGTTGGCTACCGGATGTACGGACAGCTTAAAAAAAACCAAGCCTGCGATAAATGTGCATTGATGGAAGCGGCTAAAAAAAACAATCTATGAAAAACCTATACTCCTTCTTCCTTCTTGCTCTTCTTCCGATTCTGTTCTTCTCCTGTGCCGGTTCTGAAACATACCGCGGCAAGTGGAAAGGAATGGATAAAGACGGTAATAAGCTGGATATCGAATTTGCGCCGAATAGCTTTTCCGTAAAAGACACCGCCGGGAATTCGAGCACATTTCAATACACACAGAATTCTGTACAGATAGATAATTCCGTAACTACATACGGGATCCAGCTAAAAGACGGGCGCCAGTACCAGGTCAAATTTCCCATCGCAAATAACGTTACTGAAGGACTTGTGAATGATGAAAACGGACGACCGATGTTTACCATCTGCCGGAACAAATACCTTCCGTATAATGATCTTTACAGATTGAACTGATCTTTTTATTGACCGGAGGATAACGTGGTGATTTGAGGTAAACAAAATAATGCAATCTGCTATGTCCGCTATCCCTTTTCAAACTATTAACTGGAATAATATCCCGAAGACAGAACACAAAGGCGAAACGGGCTCGTCTTTCTGGCAGACTTTACAATTTGAAGGACTGAGAGTTCGTCTCGTAGAATATGGTCCCGGTTATCTCGCCGATCACTGGTGCCGGAAAGGCCATGTCGTTCATTGCCTGGAAGGAGAATTCGACAGTGAGCTGGAAAATGGGGAAACCGTCACGCTAAAAAAAGGAATGAGCTATGTTGTTTCGGATAATTTAAGCTCACATCGCTCTCTTTCAAAAAATGGTGTTAAATTGCTGATCGTCGACGGTGATTTTCTGAAACAGAAAATTTAGATCAGCAAATATGAAATTCAAAACACTCCTCGCTTCCGCTTTTGTTTCCACAGAGTGATAAAAGCATTCACAAAAAAATAATCCAACCCATGAACACTACTCCCACTCCTCCCAAAACCGGAATATTTCTCACACTCGGCTTTGTCTTTGCCGCGATCTACGCGATCATGAGCATTTTCGCTATGAACGATCTCTGGAAATGCTACGTTGATCAGCGTTTCGGTGATGATTTTGGCTTCGGAGACCCAATGATGTTCTGTAATTCGGGAGGCACCTACTTATACAGTTGTCTGATTGCTCTTGCTCTCAGCCTGGCAATGTTTTTTATCCGCATCCGCAAAGGCAATTCAAAAACCTGGCTCATTCATGCGGTGATCGCTGCGGTGCTGATCATTGCAGGTGCCATATTCTGGCTTTCCAGCTATCCGGATGAGCTGATGTTCATGGACTATGTCGCATCCCGGTTCTATCCTTTCTGGGCATTCACACTGGCAAGCTTTTTTGTGATCCGCTGCATAGCCGTGCTCACGAGAAGTACATCAAAATAGATCGTGCTCATATGAAAAAGGAATACTGGGATGTAACCGACGAGCAGGTTGTGGAAAAGACCGGCAAAAAGATTTCCGAATGGATAAAGATCCTTGACAAGTTCGGTGCCGCTGATAAAAAGCCGACTGACGCAGTTGCCTATTTGCAGAAAGATTTTGATGTTCCCCGCTATTGGGCAAGAACCCTGACAACGCATTACCTGAAAAAGAAAGCATGAATAACTTTGAGCGAATGATCAAGGTGGCCGAAGAAGTTTTCGATGCCAAAAATGATCCTGATCAACTGGACGTAGATGAAGAGGTAATTGCACATTTGCAAAAAATCCATCCTGCCGCTGTTTCAGAAGAATCAGATGAGAACGGCCCGATCGCATGGATCCTGATCATTCCGACCACGCTTTCCCTGATGAAAGATTTTCTCGACAAAAAAATTTCCGAGAAAGAGCTTTACGACAGAACACCGCTGAACGAAAAGTACGAAGCAATTTACCTCTGCTCCGGGATCGTTTTACCCGAATACCGCAGAAAAGGCATTGCCAAACGTTTGACGCTTCATGCCATTGCTGAAATGAGCAAGCAGCATACTTTCAAAGCGATCTTCGAATGGCCGTTTACCTCTGAAGGAAATTCCGGCGCCGAATCGATCGCCCGTGAGCTTTCCCTCCCACTCTATAAAAGAATGTAAACTGGCAGCAGTTTTGAGTCGTACCGATTCATGAAAGCCAAATTGCAGGTCCGCTGGACAAAAAAGCCCGACCCGGATGATTATCCATCGGCACAATCCTATTTAAGCCTGATCTATAGCGAGCAGAAAGCAGAAAAACTTGTGAAAAAGCTGAAGCGCGCCCGGACTATTGAATTCAAAGCCAAAGATATTTTCAGGGCGTGCCACCTTGAATTACTGGGGATCAATAATTACCACGTTCAGAAAGATAGTATGAAGATCAAAGAAGGTGAAAAGTTATCCCCGATCCTGCTTGTCAGAAGCAGCGAAGGTAACCGGGTGATCGTTGCCGATGGATACCATCGCCTTTGTGCTGTTTATGCCCTGGACGAGGACGCGGAGATCCCCTGCCGGATCGTATAAACCGTTTTGCTAAATATCCTATCTTTGAGAACGCCGGAGATTAACCCGGTTTCCTAAAATGCTGATCCAGGACAAATCATTTAGCAGCGGCGACTTTCAATCAGGAGCATTCCAGGGGAGAGAGTATGAAAATTGCACATTCAGCAACTGCGACTTTTCGGGAGTAAATTTTAGCGGAATTATTTTTTCCGGTTGTACATTCAATAGCTGCAACCTCAGTCTCATCAAGACCGATAAAACAGCCTTCCGGAATATTGTGTTCAGAGATTGCAAGATGCTCGGGATCCGTTTTGATCTCTGTAATGAATTCGGGCTGAGCTTTACATTTGAGAATTGTATTCTGAATCATTCCTCCTTCTATAAAAGAAAGATCCGCGAAACAACGTATAAAAACGTGAGTCTGCAGGAAGTGGATTTCAGCTTTTGTGACCTTACGAATTCCGTTCTCAATAACTGTGATCTGCTGAATGCCGCTTTCAGCGGAAGCATCCTGGAAAAATGCGATCTGCGTTCTGCTTATAATTATAGTATCGATCCCGAACTGAATAAAATAAAGAAAGCGAAGTTCTCGAGGACCGGCATCGACGGACTCTTACATAAATATGATATCAGCATTGAATAATCTTCAGCCGGAAATAAAGAACTTCCCTCAAAAGCTTCTGATCGGGAAAAAAGTGATCATGTCGCTTGCCTCCGATAAAACCCAGGAGCTCTGGAGAAGCTTTATGACCGGCAAAAGCCGGATCTTGAATTCCGTCGGAACCGACCTGTATGCCCTTCGTACTTATCCTTCCGGTTATTGGAAAAATTTTGGATTTGGAAATTCATTTGAAAAGTGGGCATTGACAGAAGTAAGCGATCACGATACCGTTCCGGAAAACGTTGAGAAATTTGTTCTGCCTTCGGGACTCTATGCGGTTTTTCATTACAAAGGTTCTAATACCGACCCGGCGATCTTCCGCTACATCTATCAAACCTGGCTGCCCTCCTCAAACTACGACCTGGATGATCGTCCGCATTTTGAAATCCTTGGCGCGAAGTATAAAAATGGCGACCCGGAATCCGAGGAAGAGATCTTTATTCCTATAGTTAAAAAGTGACTGGGTGACTAGGTGACTAGGTGACTGGGTGACTGGGTGACTGGGTGATTGGGATTGAGAGACACCACCTACGATTTAGATTTGATGGTTGAAAAGCAAGGGCTAACAACTTTGAACTTTCAAACTTTAAACTTTGAATTCTTCCTCACCAGGCGAACAGCTCCCTGATCATTACCTTCCCCCAGGAATTTTTTCCAAAATCCTTTTCGAGTTTCGTTTTCAGCTCGGCGGGCTCATACACTTTGTTTTTGCCGGTCTTCGGCTCAAGTGATTCTACCGGCGGATTGATCGCTTCAACGCTTTTTGCAAAATAGATCACACCACCGTCCTCGGTAGCAAGTCCAAGAATAGCGCCGGGAAGACCGCAGAAGCTTTCAGGACCGACGCTGGGAACAATATCATCTGTATACCATGCATAAATTCTTGTGCTGTCATTCATCTGCCAGATCGCTTTACGGCAATTGTGTCCGCTGATCACGCGCTTGCTTTCCGTCAGCTTCCAGACTCTCTTCTTCAACGTATCTTTCACATACAGCTGCTCTCCCCATACACTCTTAATATAGAGTACTGAATTCCTGTTCAATTTCATGTACGCGCTGTTCTTACTCGTCGCCCAGCTCATCTTTTCCTTCAGGTCGCTTTCCTGCGGCTTGAATACGGACATCGAATCGTTGAAATACAGCTCGAACATATCCACCTTGCTTTTATCCTCTTCCTTGATCCAGTCCTTTACATCGTCATCCTTGAATTTCTTGTAAAGGTTCGTTTTCCGTTCAAACACGATCTTTCCGGAAGTGATCTGCGCCGAAGCCACACCTCCGCAGAATAGCAGGATCAGCAGAATAATTTTACCAGTCGTCGTCATTGTCTTTGGTTCCGGTACTGTTAAATTTCCAGGTCAATCTCACAAGAAAATACCGCGAGATCACATTTGTTTTTGAGTCGGTGATCACGTTATCCTGTACGTTCCGCGTATTTTTTATGTTCTGGTTCAGAATGTCGTCACAGCTCACTTCGAAGATCACGTTCTCATTCTTCAGGAAAGATTTGCCAAGGCTTGCGTTCCACACCGCATAATTGATATTGTATCCTGCCGCACGCTGGCTGTTCATCGTATAGTTAACATCGGTCTGGAGAAGCATTTTCCATGGGAGTCGCAGCGTAAAGGCCGCAGTATAGGTTTGTTGTGAATACGGTTTATTTCCCGTTGTGCTGTATGTGGATTTCGGCATATTGTAATCATAATTATAGCCGATGGAAAACTGAAGCGTATCCAGCTGGATCTGTACATCCATTCCTCCGTTAAGATTCAGGTTCTGCGTTACATTTTTTACACCGTTGATATAGCTCGAATAGCCATTATAATTTCCATTTGCGCTTGGCTGCAGCTGCAATACTCTCGAAAAGAAAGGAATTCCAGCGCCGAAATATCCGCCGGCATTGTAATTTCCATTCACGTTGACCGCTTGTGTGATGGTACGCCCGATGCTGTCATACCGGATGGAATTACTGATTGCATTTTGTGTCGTATTGTAATTCAGATTTGCCCACACATATTTTCCGCTGATCGGCTTATACGAATTAAAGGACAGGTCGATGTTCTGCTGGAAGGTCGGCAGCAGATCCGGATTACCGAGCTTCACTTGGTTAGGATTTGTATTGTCCGGCACGGGCTGCAGCTGATCCATGGTCGGCTGCTGCGACTGGGTGGTGTAACGGAGGTTTAAACGGGCATTCTGCTGCGGGCGATACATGAATCCCATGAATGGCAATACATTATCAACCGACTGCTTCACCTCCGCTTTGGCGATCAGATTGGAGTTGACAATATCGACATGGCGTAAACGTGCGCCGATATTGAACGAAGTTTTTTTCGTTTCGTAAATAAATTTTAAACCCGCCCGGTTTGTCATTTTCATATTCTTGAAATCATTTGAAAGCGTAGAATCATAGACCGAATACTCTCCTGCAAATTTGTTATTGGCTATTTTTGACTGGTTCCCGTAATTGTAGTTAAACAGGTAGTCGAACTCCAGCTTGATCTTATTGGTGATCGGTTCTGTGTAAATCAAAGTCGCATTATGCGTTTCGGAGGCGCTTTTGCTGTCTTTTTTCTGGTCGATGCTGTCATTCGGAATAAACGAGTTGTAAAAAATACTGGATGATTTCAGAAAACCTTCCGCTTCATTTTCGTTCTTCTGGATGTTGTAGTTCAGGCGAAGCAGGCGATCTTTCTTTTTGAATTTCCTTGTCAGCTTTGCAGTAGCATTCAGATCATAGCCACTCGCTTTATTCGTATTGGAAACATTCGTACGTCGTGTGATCGTATCGCCGGGCGTAAGGAAATCGGTCAGCTGCTGATCGATCGAAGACGATGAGTTCAGCTTGAATTTTGGTTCGATATCCAGCTCTGTGAGCGAGTCGATCGTTTGCGTCAGCTTGAAATTGATCGCATGACTTTGTGTGCTGAAGCGGTTATAATTTTCGTTATTCGTTTCATAGGCCGTATCCTGCAGGAAATATTGTGAACGGGTAGTTCCGCTTTTCACGAGCTCATTATTATTATACGTATAATTTACGCCGAGCTTTGTTTTTTTCGTGATCTTATCGTTGTAATAGAACCCGGATTTGAAGGTTCTCGGAACACCCTGGTTCTGATCATTATTATTGAACCAGTACATGTTCCCATCATCATCGCTCTGCATGTTGGTCTCATTTGTGAGGCCATATTTATACATATCGCCCCAGCCCAGGCTGGAACGGGGGGTATTGCTGGCCAATGCGAAAACAGATACTTTCTGAGCCCCTTTGAATTTATTTGCGAGCGCTTCACCTTCGTAGAAATTCTGAAAATCACTGGCAGCAGAAAGCTTTCCGAAATATCCTTTTTTTGCGTCGTCTTTGAGCTGCAGGTTCATCACCTGTACGGTCTCCTCAGCGCCATCCCCAGCATTTTCGTTCTTCTTTTCGTAGACCTGCACGGATTCAACGCCATTTGCCGCAAGATTTTTAGTCGCTACAGTCGGATCGCTGCCGAAGAACTCATCTCCGTCCACCAGCACCTGGCTGATCTCTTTGCCCTGGGAAGTAATTTTTCCTTCAGCATCTACTTTGATCCCCGGGAGCTTCCGGAGCAGATCCTCAACTGTCGCATTCGGTTTTACTTTAAATGAATCCGCAGTATAAACGAGGGTATCGCCTTTAAAGTAAACGGGATCCTTAAAAGCATAGATAATGACTTCATTCAGCTGCTGGCTCTTCGGCGGGAGGATGATCCTGCCGAAGTCAAAATCCTTGTTCTGAGCGCTTCCCAATACGTAATAGCTCTGGTCCGCGAA
Source organism: Bacteroidia bacterium (assembly GCA_045805205.1). Taxonomy (GTDB): domain Bacteria; phylum Bacteroidota; class Bacteroidia; order 2-12-FULL-35-15; family 2-12-FULL-35-15; genus 2-12-FULL-35-15. The sequence continues at coordinate 778,778 of JBJMLR010000005.1, forward strand.
CCGGGAATCGGAAACAACGACCTGGAGCGTATCAATATTCAGATCTTTCAGGGAGAATGCACCTTTTTCGTCGGTGCGGGTAAATGCAACCAGCGTCGAATCCTTGATCCGCACGGCTGTCACAACTGCATTCTTCATCGGGGTATGGGAAACGGTATCCTGCACGTTCCCTGAAATGGTCATTTTCTGGGCGAATGAACAGAAAGGCAGAATGAATACGAGGAGAGCGAGGTATTTGCGCATTTTGTGGTCCAAAAGTATAATCCTTTTTCCTTAAAAAGTTACAAATAACATTTTTTAACGCAGACCAGGAACAAGAATTATATGGGAAGGCTAATTCCGGTGACGAACGGCTGGAAACGGGGCAAAAAAAAAGAGTCCCTGTGGAACTCTTTCTTTTCAAGATCTTGCAAAAAGAATTACTTCTTCTTACCGCCTTTTTTGTCAGCAGCAGCAGCAGCTGAATCAGCAGCAGCCTGAGCTTTAGCAGCTTCTTCTTCTGCATATTTTGCAGTTGAATCAGCAGCAGCCTGCATTTTAGCAGCTTCTTCAGCAGCTTTTGCAGATTCTACAGCAGCGATTGAGTCAGCAGTAGCTTTAGCTTTTGCAGCCATTTCTTCTGCGCTTGGTCCGCAAGCAACGAATGTAAACATACTTGCTACGGCAACTAAGGTAAATACTTTTTTCATTTTGTTTGTTTGTGATTTTAATTAAAATTTCGGCAAATATATATCAAATAATCAATACGCAACAAATATTTCTACTTTTTTTTTGCCCCCCTCCCCCCTCCCGGGAAGCTTTCAGCTAAAAAATACAGGAGCCTGTTCCATTGTATAATTTGTTAGCTTTGCACCGAATGCTGAACCGGGCCAAGAATCCAGTTAATCTCCTCTGTAAGCTCCTTCTGCTGCTTGCCTTATACACCTTATGCAGACTGCTTTTCTACTGCTTTAACCATTCCTTTTTTGCTGATCTCGGATTTGGACAAACGCTCTATATCTTTCTTGCAGGAATGCGATTCGATCTGTCGGTGATCATCCTTTCCAACAGCCTGTTCATACTGCTATACCTGCTTCCGCTACCGCTCCGCGGGCATCGTATTTACCGCGGAATGCTTCGCTGGCTTTTCATCATCATCAACAGCCTTTGTATCCTGGCCAACTGTGCCGATCTTGTCTACTTCCAGTTTACGCTCAAACGCACCACTGCCGACGTTTTCAACTTCTTCGGAGGAAAGATCGGAAACGATTTCGGGAGGCTGCTGCCAACCTTCCTTGTGGCGTATTGGTATGTTTTCGTGATCTGGCTTCTTTTGAGCGTTATCCTGTACAGGCTGTATAAAAAAACCGATAAAGCTGAATCCGGGGAATGGACCTGGAAACAGTACCTGTCGCAGGGAGCAGTGTTTATCATCGGATCCGTGGTTGCCCTCGTTGCTTACCGGGGAGGCTTGCAGCTCATTCCCATCAACACGATCGATGCCGGTGAATATACCAGCGCGAAGAATGTACCCCTTGTGCTCAATACACCCTTTACCGTTCTCAAAACGATCGACCAGGATCCTATTAAGCCGGCGATCTACTTTTCCGACGAAAACGAGCTCAAAAGCATCTACCGGCCACTGTCGAAGCCTCAAAGCGGTGAGTTCCGTCCGCTGAATGTTTTTATTATCGCGCTGGAAAGCTTCTCAAAGGAATACGTTGGCGCCATTAATGGCAGACCGAAGGGATATACACCTTTCCTGGATTCTCTCATCGGTGAAGGACGCTGCTACGTAAATGCGTTTGCCAATGGTAAAACATCGATTCAGGGCATTCCCGCGATCGTGTCGGGGATCCCGTCCTGGATGTACCAGCCTTACATCTCCTCGCCCTATTCCGGTAACCAGGTGACCAGCCTGGCGGGATTGCTCAAAAAGAAAGGATATTATACCGCATTTTTCCATGGGGGGACAAACGGTACCATGGGCTTTAATGCCTTTGCCAGCATAGCAGGGTATGATGATTATTACGGCCGGACGGAATACAACAACGAAAAGGATTACGACGGCAACTGGGGCATCTGGGATGAAGAATTCTTTCAGTATACCGCCCGGATGATCAATCAAAAAAAACAGCCTTTTTTCGCCACGCTTTTTACGCTTACCTCCCACCACCCGTTCCCGATCCCTCCAAAATACAAAGGGAAATTCCCGAAGGGCCCGCTGCCGATCGAAAAATGCATTGCCTATACGGATTATTCGCTCAGGCGCTTTTTCGAGACCATTAAGACCATGCCCTGGTTCAAAAACACACTTTTTGTTTTCTCCGCCGACCATACCGGCATTTCCCAGGATCCGTTTTACACGGACAAAGTCGGAAACAGCTCCATCCCGATCCTTTATTATTTGCCTGGCAGCGACTTGAAAGGGATCGACTCAACAACAACTCAACAAATTGATATTCAGCCATCTATACTAGACTACCTCAATTACCCCGGAGAGCAGTTTTGTTTTGGAAGCAGTGTTTTTGACAGCACGGCACAGCATCTGGCTTTGATATACAATTTCGGTCCCTTTCAGATGATGCAGAATGGCTATTTGCTGGAATTTGACGGGAATAAAGCAACGGAGCTTTATGAGGTCAAAAAGGACAGCCTGCTTAAAAATAACCTGATCTCAGCTCAGCCAAAGATTTCAGGCGATATGGAGAAAAGAGCCAAAGCAGTTATCCAGACCTATCAGCAGGCATTGATCAAGAATAAGATGACGGAATAGGTGATTAGGTGACTAGGTAAAGATTTCATCTGCGTTCCAATAATACACAGCATAAAAACACAGATTTGTAATTCGCAAAGATTTGATGAACCATTTTTGTAGCAGTATTAAATCCTAATTTATCATAAGAATCATGATGATCTGCGTTCCAATACACAGCATAAAAAACACAGATTTGTAATTCGCAAAGATTTGATGAACCATTTTTGTAGCTGTATTAAATCCTAATTTATCATAAGAATCATGATGATCTGCGTTCCAATAATACACAACGTAGAAAACACATGATCTGCGTTCCAATGATACACAGCATAAAAAACACAATTCGTAAATTCGTATAAATTCGTTATTTGCAAGTGAAGAAAAAAATTTGTTTTATCATTAACCCGATCTCCGGCATCGGACGGCAGAAAGTCATCGAAAAGCTGATCGATGAGGAACTGGACCGTTCACTCTTCGAATACGAAATTGCCTATACGAAAGCAGCAAAGCATGCTACTGAGCTTGCGTCCAATGCGGCAAAAAACAATACGGATATCGTTGTTGCGGTCGGTGGTGATGGATCAGTGAATGAAACGGCAAAAGGACTTGTACATACAGAAACTGCAATGGCGATCATTCCAACCGGTTCGGGAAATGGATTGGCGCGCCATCTCGATATTCCACTTGATCTCAAAAAAGCGATGCATACGATCAACACGGGACAGATCGTCCGCATCGACTCGATGAAGATGAATGATGAAGTATTTGTAAATGTTGCAGGAGTCGGCTTTGATGCACATATCGGCTGGGAATTCGCACGGTTCGGAAAACGGGGATTTTCATCCTATATTAAAGTGATCATGCGGGAGTTTCCAAAATATAAAGCACAGGATTTCGAGCTGACGATCGATGGAAAAACAGTGATCAAAAATGCCTATCTCATCAGCTTTGCGAATGGCTCTCAATGGGGAAACAATGCGTACATCGCGCCCTCAGCCGATATTGCCGATGGAGTAATGGATATTGCCATCCTGAAAGATTTCCGCTTCCTGAGTGGGATCGGGATCGCTTACCGTCTTTTCAGGCGGACCCTGGAAGGCTCTCTTTTTCATGAAGTGATCCGGGCACGGGAAGTGATCGTAAAGCAAAAGGCGAGCATCGCACACATCGACGGAGAACCGATCGAAACCGGAAATGAAATAAAAATTACCGTAAGTCACCTTTCCCTGAGAGTGTTGATCCCGCACCACGAACACCTGAAAAAATGAGCAAGAAGAAGAATAACCAGGACGGATTCGTCTACTCTACCAACAAAAGCTTTGAATTCAATACCGAAGACGATACACCAATGCAGTCACTTCCTCCACAGCAGCAAAACCTCAAGATCTATCTCGATCGTCTCGGGGGTGGCAAAATGGTTACACGTGTAAGCGGACACGTTGGTAATATGAACGACCTGGAAGCGCTGGGAAAACTGCTGAAGCAGAAATGCGGTGTCGGCGGAAGCGTAAAGGATCTTGAAATACTGCTCCAGGGCGATCACCGCGACAAGGTGCTGAAGCTGCTGACCGAAATGAATTATAAGGCGAAGAAAGCGGGCGGCTAATTAGTGTGCAGATTCTTGATGTGAAAATATACCGATGTATTTCCAACCTGAAAATAGTATTAGGATACTCTCCGCGGCGCTCCCCGGAAAGACCCCGGCGTCCTCAGCGCTTAAATCTTTCATTTTTTGCATTCTGATCTCCTTTTCCTGTAATGCACAGTCCGACACAATCAAAGTTCACTTTCTGTATGGCTCGAAGCCTTTAAGGAAATACAAAAAAACAGAGCTAACGTATTTTGGCGGTCTGCATGGCGGACATGTGACGATCGAGGTCGACAGCATCGATTATGGATTCTCCCCTGCAGATCGCGTTCATATATTTTCACACGGAAAAAGTAAGCACAGTCAGTTTACAGGCGCATACACACATCATCAACCGCCTTACCCGGAAGGAAACAAATTGGTTACGTTCTATATTCCCATTACAGCTGAACAATATCAGCAGATCAAAAAGATCGAAGCGGACTATTGTGCAAATGTCCCCTACGATTATGCGTTTTTCGGAATGCGATGCTCTGCTTCCGCAGAAGATATTTTGGGACAGATCGGCATTCTGAAAAGGAAAAAAAGGAATTTAAAGATCGTGCGGACAAATTTCTATCCGAAGAAGTTGAGAAAAAGGATGTTCAGGCTCGCCAGGGAAAAAAATTATCGGGTTGTAATGCAGGAAGGACGGAAGTCGAGAAAGTGGGAATCCGACTGATCAGCTGATTAATTTAGCCAACCAGCGCCTTTTTACCCTTCAGCACATCCACGTATAGCTCCTCATACATCGGCAGGATCTTCACAATATCAAATTGCTTTGCCTGCTCAAAAGCATTCGCTTTGAATTTTGTGAGCGTGGCATCATCTTTCAGAATGCTGATCGCATTTTTCGCCATGTCGTCCACATCGCCTACATTACTCAGATAACCGGAAAACCCTTGTTTATTTACTTCCGGGATACCACCCGAATTGGTAGAGATCACCGGTAATCTTGCAGCCATCGCTTCAAGAGCAGCCAAACCAAAGCTCTCCGTCTCCGAGGTAAGCAGGAAGAGATCTGAAACACACAGAACCTGTTCCGGATTAACAATTTTTCCGAGTGAATGAATATCACGACAGGTATCAAGTTCCCGGCAAAGCTTATCAATTGCCGGACGTTCCGGTCCGTCGCCCACCAGGAGCAGCTTGGACGGAATAACCTTTCTGACCTTATCAAAAACCCTCAGCACATCTTCCACCCTTTTCACCTTCCGGAAGTTGGAAACATGGATCAGCACCCGTTCTCCGTTAGGAGCGTAAGTATGTTTATTGCAAACAGAAGTATGCAGATTGTAATCGTCCACACAAATAAAATTGGGAATGACGCGGATCTCTTTTTTGACTTTCGGGAAATTGGAATAGGTATCTTTTTTCAGGCTTTCTGACACCGATGTTACTGCGTCACTTTCGTTGATCGCGAATGTAATGACCGGCTCAAACGACGGATCTTTTCCGACAAGTGTAATGTCGGTCCCGTGAAGTGTTGTGATGAACGGGATATTGATCCCCTGCGATGCAAGGATCTGTTTCGCCATGTACGCCGCTGATGCATGCGGAATAGCATAATGCACATGCAGAAGATCCAGCTTATGATATTTCACCACGTCTACCAGCTTGCTCGAAAGCACCAGCTCATATGGCTGATACTCAAACAGCGGATAATCGGAAACGGAAACCTCGTGGTAGAAAAGATTACCGGAAAAGAAATCCAATCGTACCGGCTGGCTATAAGTAATAAAATGTACTTCGTGACCTTTAGCAGCAAGGGCTTTTCCAAGCTCTGTCGCCACAACTCCACTTCCACCGAAGGTAGGATAACAAACAATACCTATTTTCATTCTGAGTGCTAGAGTGTTAAAGTGCTTGAGTAGTAACACTTAAAAACGCTATTTGTTTTTATTAACAATGAATTTTAATAACGACAAAGTTAGTCTTTTCGTTTCATCTGTAAGTCGATGAAGATCCAACAATTCACTTTCGGAAAAATACCCCAGATCTTCTATAACATAAAGCATGCTTTTCACTTCTCCTGCAGAACTCGCAGATATTTCAAGAAAACGTACAAATTCTTTCTGACTGAAACGAGAAAAACCTTCAGCTATATTGTTCATTGAAGAAACTGACGCTCGTCTGAACTGAGACTTCAGATCGAAATCCGTTCTCATCTTTCCTCCTTCAGATAGCAGATACACTGTCTTAACCAATTCCCGTGACTTCTTCCAGCAATTTAAATCTTGAAAACGGTCTACTTTCGCCATGATTTTTTTCGCGAAAATAGTGGATCTGACCTAAAATGGTTGTAATTTAAACGTTTACTTTCCCAAACACCCAAACACCCAAACACCCAAACACCCAAACACCCAAACACCCAAACACCCAAACACCCAAACACTATTTAACGGCTTCGTAGATCGTTTCCTGGATCTTCCCACGGATTCCCGACTTCGCAAGCTTATTGTCATCCGCATCAGGATAGACGCGATTTGAAAGGAAAATATATACCAGTTGATTGGAAGGATCCGCCCAGGCCAACGTTCCAGTGAAACCAGTATGCCCGAAACTCAAGTAGGAAACCGCTTTGCAAACCGGGCTGTCTTTATCCGGATTCATTTCCGGCTTGTCGAAACCAATTCCTCTCCTGTTCTCAACACAATACTGGCAACGCGTAAACTCAGCGAGCGTGGCCGAATCGATGTACCGCTTTCCACCGTATGTTCCGTAATTCATATACATCTGCATCATCACCGCGAGGTCATTTGCATCGGAAAATAATCCCGCGTGACCTCCTACTCCGCCCAGCATTGCGGCGCCCTGATCGTGAACATCGCCATGCACCTGCTGCTTCCTGAACTTCGCGTCGAACTCCGTCGGCACGATCCGGTTAAGGTCAAATCTTGCCAGCGGCTTATAGCCCATGGTTTGCAAACCAAGCGGAGCATAAAATGTTTTGTTGACATAAACGTTCAGCGCCGACTGCGTTTTATCTTCTATGATCTTTTTCAGGAAGTAATATCCGAGATCACTGTAAACATATTTTCCCGGATCTTTAACCGGCGAATTGATGATCGCTTTGTAGATCGTATCCTCATAATCCTTGTTGATATAGAGATCATTCGCAACGCGTTTTGTATAAAAATCATTCGGAGTTTTATTATAGATGCCTTCTTTGTAAGAGCCGTCCTTGTTCACCGTTTTCATCCAGAATGGGATCCAATCCTTCAAGCCTGCCTGGTGCGTCATCATTTCTCTTAGAACAATGTTCTGCTTGTTGCTTCCCTCCAGCCACGGAAGATATGCACACAAATGCTCATCCATGTTGATCTTCCCTTCATCAACCAGCTTCATAACGGATGCTGTTGAAGCTGCAATCTTCGTGATCGAGGCAATATCATAGAGATCGTCATTCTTCACTTTGATCTTATTTTCGTAAGTATGATAACCGAATGATTTCTGATAGATCACAACACCGTTTTTCGCGACAAGGATCTGGCAGCCGGGATACACTTTTTCCTTGATGCCTTTCATAGCGATACTGTCGATGCGATTCAGCGCTTTTGAATCGACGCCGAGGATCTCCGGGATGTCATAGCTGAAACGGACCTTTTGAGTTTCAATGCCTGTCCCGATCTTGTAAAGGTCACTGGCAGTTACCGGAAGCTTACCGGTTGCTGCGATCCCGCCAAAGATCAGCTGGGCAGAATAGCTCTCGCTGTAATCGTTGTTCTCATAGCTCATCACAACCGCCTCCGCATATTGCAGGCTATCGAGCTTTGCAATAATGTACGGGTTCGCCGCTACATTCACGATCACCTTGTGTTCCCGGATCAGTGCATTCAGCATGGATGCAACGGCAGGCGTGAGCCCGAAATCCTTATCCGGTTTATTGTTCGTGTTATTGATGTGAACGATCACCGGGTCATAACCTTTCAGCTGAGCGAGCAGCGTGTCGAATTCTGGTTGTTTCGCATCCTTATCCACTCCAAAGTGTTTTATCGCAGCATAATTCGAAAGCGTTCTCTGAAAAATACTAAGGTCTTTATATCCCAGCGATACCGACGCGATCTTTGCCGAATCCAGCTGCTGCAGTGGAATGATATTGTTTTTATTCTGAAGCACGGTCAGCGAAGCGGCGGTCAGCTTCCGGTTGATCGTCTCCGCCCTTGGCGTGTTCAGATCTTCATACAGGTTCTTCAGCTTGACCTTCGAATAATGGTCCAATCCGGCCCATTGCTTCGCAAGCAGGATCTTCATGCACCGCTTGTCGATCTCTTCCTGTGAAATATCTCCGCGTTCGATCGCTTTCTTAATTTCGGTGATCGCAGTCGGCACATCCTCCGCGAAAAGCAGCACATCGTTTCCGGCGACCAATGCTTTAACATCTACTTCTCCCGGCTTGTAGAACTTGCTGACTCCTTTCATGTTCAGTGCATCGGTGAACACAAGTCCTTTGAAAGCAAGCGTATCCTTGAGCAGCCCTGTCACAATGCTTTTTGTTAGCGTACTGGCCTGATTGGCGGTGGTATCAAGCGCAGGGATCGACAAATGCGCGACCATCATACTACCCAGCCCCTGCGAGATCAGCTCCTTGAAAGGATACAGCTCCAGTGTATCGAGCCTTGCACGTGACGACTTGATCGTGGGCAGCGTTTTGTGCGAATCACTATCGGTATCGCCGTGACCCGGGAAATGTTTTGCATTTGCAAGCACGCGGTTATCCTGCATTCCCTTCATGTACATCAGCGCTTTTTTAGTGACGTTGTATTTATCTTCACCAAAGGAACGATTCCCGATCACGGGATTCAGCGGATTATTATTAATATCCACTACGGGCGCAAAATTGATCTGCATTCCCAATCTCTTGCATTGACGGGCAATTTCGACGCCCATCTCATAGATGAGCGAATCATTCCGGATCGCACCGAGGGTCATTTGTCTGGGAAATTTTGTTGTACTGTCCAAACGCATCGCCAATCCCCACTCCGCATCCATTGCCATGAACAAAGGAACCTTGGAGCAGCTCTGGTAGCAGTTCGCCAGCACAGCCTGTCTTACCGGGCCGCCCTGGAAGAAGATCAGTCCACCGATCTTATACTTGTCTACCAGCTCTTTGATCTCCTTCACGTGCGCTTTATCCTTGTTGGAATACGCTGCGACCATGAACAACTGTGAAATGCGCTCATCCGGTGTAAGCGATTTAAAAACGGAATCTGCCCAGCGGGTATTGCTAAGATAGAAAGGCGGATCCTGAACCGGAGGCTTTGGAATAAAACCAAGCGAAATGAATACCGACAGGGAAAATATGAGGAGAAATACTTTTTTCATTGATAAAATACGACCGGTGCAGCGCAGCAATTTTCGTGCTAAGTTACCTAAGCAAGAGGCAGGAGCCGGAACTGATCAGGTTACTTTTCAACGAAGTAATGTTAATTGAATGCCAGCACAATTTTGTCTTGCTGATCGTTATTTCCGGAGCTTTGTGACTGAGTAATTGCAGGCCACGGGCCGGGAACTTGCCGCATAAATTCGAATATGTACAAAAAGCTCTTCAATATCATGGTCATGATGATCAGTGTGCTGAGTCTGAACCTGCTTACAGGCTGGATCACAAGCTCGATTGTTCATTACGACATCGGCATAAATCCATACAAATTCACAGCCATCGCAATGCTGGCGCTGGTTTTTATTCTCGTGCCTGCATATCGCTACATGACGGCCAGAGTGGAGATCCTGGTAGCAAGAGTACTGGTTTCAGGAAGCAACTCTTTTGGAAAAACGCTTGGTCTGCTGCTTTCCTTTGCGCTGATCTTTGGGTTTCTGTTCGTGATCTATCTTTATCAATGGTTTGGGATCCGCCTCTGGGAAGCCTTTAAAATGAAGCTTTGACGATTGAGCTGTATATCAATGCCTGAAAGGCTTTGAATGTTCCGATCTTATCCGTTTCTACGCTCCTTTTATTCAATTAATAGTATTATTTTTGCAAAAGCCTTTGTGAAGAGCAAGGGCCATTATATGTCAGATATTATCCAGCTTTTACCGGATTCCGTAGCCAACCAGATCGCTGCGGGTGAAGTTGTCCAGCGGCCGGCCTCGGCAGTGAAGGAGCTGATGGAGAATGCCCTCGATGCCGGAAGTACCCGGATCAAGCTGATCGTCAAAGATTCCGGAAAAACGCTGATCCAGGTGATCGACAATGGCTGCGGAATGAGCGAGACCGATGCGAGGATGTGCTTTGAACGCCACGCGACATCGAAGATCCGCAAAGCGGAAGACTTGTTCGCGATCCGCACCATGGGCTTCCGCGGTGAAGCAATGGCATCGATCGCGGCAATCGCACAGGTAGAAATGAAAACACGGCGGATCGGTGATGAGATCGGCGTTCAGATCCAAATTGAAGGAAGCGAAGTAAAGAGCCAGGAACCGGTCAGCTGTCCTGAAGGAACTTCCATTTCCATCAAAAATCTCTTCTATAACGTTCCCGCACGGCGGAATTTCCTCAAAAGTGATTCCGTAGAGCTTCGCCACATCATTGACGAATTTCAGCGTGTAGCGATCCCTAATCCGGAGGTTGCTTTCAGTCTGCATCACAATAACACGGAAGTTTTTCACCTGGAACCGGGATCAGCGAAACAGCGTTTGATGGGACTTTTCGGAAATTCATACAATACGCGCCTGGTCCCTGTTGAAGAGGAGACCGGGATCGTAAAGATCAAAGGCTATGTGATCAAGCCTGATTTTGCAAAGAAAACCCGCGGTGAACAATTCTTCTTCCTGAACAAGCGCTTTATCAAGAACGGCTATCTGCATCATGCGGTTCAGAATGCATTTGAACAGCTTTTGCCGGCCGACAGCTTTGCTTCTTATTTCCTGATGCTGGATGTGGATCCTAAAACCATTGATATCAACATTCATCCGACCAAGACAGAAGTGAAGTTTGAAGATGAAAAAGCCATCTATGCGTTTTTGCGTTCAGCGGTAAAAAAATCGCTCGGGCAATACAACATTGCGCCGAGCCTCGATTTTGACCAGGAAGCCACCTTGTATAACATGCCGCTGAAGCCTGTTGACGGGATCTACAAGCAGCCTACGATCAAGGTGAACCCGGATTATAATCCCTTCAAGACCGAAATGCCGAAGAAGGAAAACTCTGAACGGGAGCTTTCGAATAAAACCAACTGGGAAAAGCTATACAGCCGTCATTTAGACAACCCGTCTGAATCCGGAATTAAGGAAGAAGAGAAAGCACAACAGGTCATCAATACGGAATGGGACGAAGAAAAAAATGAGACCAGCAAACGAAGCACATACCAGCTTCACAACAAATATATCCTGAGCCATATTAAAACCGGCTTTATGGTGATCGATCAGCAGGGAGCTCATGAGCGTGTCCTTTATGAACGGATCCTCGATGGTTTTGAAAAGCATAAATCGGCAACGCAGCAGGAGCTCTTCCCGAAGGTGATCGAAATGAATACTCCTGACTTTGAGCTTGTCAAAGAGCTGAGTGAGGAGATCAAAGCGATGGGATTCGATATTGCGGAATTCGGAAAGAACACCTGGGTCATTCACGGCGTTCCTGCGGATACTTCTTCCATCGATCCGGTTTCATTACTGGAAGGATTATTGGAAAATTATAAGCAGAATCTCATCGAGCTGAAGTCAGACAAACGCGAGAACCTTGCCCGGGCCATGGCACGGAATACCGCCATCAAAAGCGGGAAAGCACTGAGCCAGGAAGAGATGAATAACCTGATCGATGAACTGTTTGCCTGTAAGATGCCCTACAGCACGCCAAATGGCAAACCGACGATCACAACGTTTTCGATCGACGATCTGGACCGCAGATTTAAAAGATGATGGAATAAGGGGATAGAGGGATAGGGTGATGATCCGCGTTCCAATAACACACAGCATAAACACAGATTTGTAAATTCGTATAGATTCGTTATTAGTAGATGACAACCATTATCGCAGCAGTATCAGATCCTGTTTTATCATAAAAATCATGAAGATCCGCGTTCCAATAACACACAGCATAAACACAGATTTGTAAATTCGTATAGATTCGTTTTTAGTAGATGACAACCATTATCGCAGCAGTATCAGATCCTGTTTTATCATAAAAATCATGAAGATCCGCGTTCCAATAACACACAGCATAAACACAGATTTGTAAATTCGTATAGAGCAGTATCAGATCCTGTTTTATCATAAAAATCATGATGATCCGCGTTCCAATAACACACAGCATAAAACACAGATTTGTAAATTCGTATAGAGCAGTATCAGACCCTATTTTATCATAAAAATCATGAAGATCCGCGTTCCAATAACACAAAGCATAAAACACAGATTTGTAAATTCGTAAACTCGTCGGGGTGAGAAATCTGCTTGTAAAGATGAGATTTCTCCTGCGGTCGAAATGACAGTTAAAGAGGATTCGCTATTTGTAATAGTATTTCGTAGTGCAGTACAGACCAACATCACTCAATATCCTTCCGCCGGTTGTAAAAAACCTGTTCATTATCAACGGGCTCTTCCTGCTGGCAACCTATGTGCTCGGCAAGCAGGGGATCAACCTGGAAGATAAGCTCGGGATGCATTTTATATTTTCCGAAAAGTTTCAGCCGTATCAGCTGGTGACGTACATGTTCATGCATGCCGATCGTGCACACCTTATTTCCAACATGATCACACTTTGGATCTTTGGAAGCTTCGTGGAGAATTACTGGGGGCCGAGACGTTTCCTGACCTATTATTTGCTTACAGGAATGGGCGCTGCCTGCATCCATTACTTTGTAGAATATTATCATAGCATCCGCCCGGTATTGCAGTTCATTAATAGCTATCCAGGGTACAAAGATCCGGCTGAATTCATCAGCTTCTTCCGAACCCTCCCGGGCATCGGCTTTTCCGAACATATGCAGACCATCACGGCAAGCTATGATTCTTTGCTGGTAGCGGGACATAGCACTCCACAAATGGGACAGCTGGCACACGAGATCGTGCAGCAATATAAGATCGATTTCTGTAACACGCCTGTGATCATTGGCGCTTCCGGGTCGGTCTTCGGAATACTGCTTGCATTCGGTATGCTTTTCCCTGACTCCACCCCGTTCCTACTGCTTCCGATCAAGGGAAAGTGGATCGTGCTGATGTACGGGCTCACCGAGCTCGCTGCAAGTATTGCAAACGCTCCCGGAGATAATGTCGCTCATTTTGCACATCTCGGTGGTATGTTTTTTGGTTTTATTCTCATCAAATACTGGCGGCACCGCCGGAACAATCTTTACTGATATGGCGATCAGAGACGATATACGCGCAAAGATCCGAAGCGGAAACCCGGTCACAAGACTGATCATTCTCAATCTTGTTGTTTTTCTTTTACTCAGCCTCATCAGGATCTTCACGTTCCTCAGCGGCGAGCTTCCGGCAATGCGTGCATTCGAATCAGGCGTGTTTGATAATCTTGCTTTACCGCTGAGCTTCGATGGACTTCTCCATAAACCCTGGACCCTGATCACTTATATGTTTACTCAAAAAGGAGTTCAGCATATCTTGTGGAACCTTGTCACGCTGTTTTGGTTCGGAGAGTTCCTGGGGAGCTATTCCAATCCCAGGAAAATAATACCGCTTTTTATTTACGGAGGAATTTGCGGCGGCTTGCTCAGCATTGGATTGCTTCATGCGGTTCCTCTTCTCCGGCCCTATCTTGACAGCCAGCTGATCGGGGCTTCCGCAGGTGTAACGGCAATTGTCGTGGCAGCGGCGGCACTGATCCCCAATGTGCTTATGAACATCATGTTCATCGGCCCTGTAAAGCTCATCTATGTGGCGATGGTCGTTATTTTTATCGATGTCCTGGATGTAGCCAGCTACTCAAATGTTGGCGGGAATCTTGCACATCTCGGGGGAGCTTTGATGGGTTATTTTTTTATTGTTCAATACAAAAAGGGAAGAGATATGTCAACAGGATTGAACCGGTTTTTCGACTGGATCAAAAATTTATTCAGCTCATCCGGCAGCAGCCGTATGAAAGTGGTTCACAAACGCTCCATGTCGGACGAGGATTACAATTATAACCGGAAGCTCGAACAGGAACGCGTGGATCGCATCCTCGACAAGATCAACCGATCGAGCTATGACAGCCTGACGAAGGAAGAAAAGGACTTTTTGAACAAGGCGAGTAAGAAGTGACTAAGTGATTAGGTGACTAGGTGACTAGGTGATCAGGTGAGAAAGATACAAGGAAAAAGCAGGGCGAAACTGAAGACTGAAATTCGTAAATTCGTACTTCGTAGTTGACTGAAGAAAAACCAATACAAGCTCCCAAAAAGAAAAAGGGCAAACGCTACTTTTTTAATCGTGTTGCAATGTTTTGCAATCACCTTGCCGCCATTGCTCTGCTGATCTCCTACCTCGCTCCGCATGTTAGTCCCGAAAATTTCTGGTTCATCGCATTTTTCGGTTTAGGTTATCCTATTCTTGTTGTTATCAATTTGCTTTTTGTGATCTATTGGTCCATTCAGATCAAAAAAAGGGGCTTTTACTCGCTCCTGGTTATTCTTGCCGGCTTTTCGAATATTCACCGTTATGTTCAGCTCAGTCCAAATGATATTCCGGACGGCTCAAAAAAGCTGATCACCGTGATGTCATACAACGTGAAAGTATTTGATCTTTACGACTGGACCAAAAACGTAGAAACCAGGGAAAAGATGTTCTCGCTGATCCGCGATGAATCGCCCGATATCGCCTGCTTCCAGGAGTACTTTCATCGCGACAGCAGCAAATTTGCAAATACGGATTCATTGATGGCAATGCACAAGTTCCGCTACTATCATATCCAGTACACTGCCAGCGCAAAATACAACCAGCACTTCGGGATCGCTACCTTCAGCAACTTTCCGATCATCAACCGCGGGCGGATCGATTTCGGCTACAAGGGGAACAATGTGTGCATCTACTCGGATATTGTGATCGCAAAAGATACTTTCCGCGTCTATAACATGCATCTGCAGTCGATCGCATTTTCGCCGGACGATTACAAATACATCGACAATCTCGCAAAAGATGTTGAAACGCAAGACGTGGAGCATTCAAAAAATATCCTGAAGCGGCTGAAGCGGGCATTCGTAAAACGTGCGAAGCAAGCAGATCTGATCGCAGCCAGCATCGAATCCTCCCCTTATCCCGTGGTCGTTTGCGGAGATTTCAACGATACACCCGCCTCCTATACCTATTCGACCATTTCGAAAAACCTGACCGATTCATTTGTTGAAAGCGGCAATGGATTGGGAAGAAGCTATGTCGGTAAATTCCCTTCGTTCAGGATCGATTATATCCTGCACGGACCACAATTCAAAGCCTATAATTTCCGGACGATCCGCGAAGAGCTATCCGATCATTACCCGGTGATCTGCTACCTGGAAAAACAGTGAGGGTTTAATTTGCCGCCGGTATTTTCTTCACTCGCTTGAGCGAAAGAAGATTCATCGCATTCGAAGTCAAGCCGCTGACGTTGTTCTGAACCAATCGCACTACCTGGTCATAATACAATGGCACTACCGGCGAATTATCGATCAGGAGCTGATCCATCTGGCGGTAACAATCGTAGCGCACCGAATCGTTCAGCTCCGACTGGGAGCGCTCGTACAATGCATCATACTGTGGGTTATAGTAGTGCGTGTAATTCACCCCTTTCGGGCTCCAGTTCTTACTATAAAACAATGAAAGGAAGTTCTCCTCATCCGGGTAATCGCAAACCCATGACTTGCGGAAGAAGCTGATCTTGCCGTTTGCAACCGCATCGGTGAGCACGGTCGCTTTTTGAACATCGATCCGGATCTTGATCCCGAACTCCGCCAGCTGGCTCTGCATATATTCCGCCAGCTCGAGGTATTGCTCGGTTGTAGAAAGCGAGATCTCCGGTAATCCTTTTCCATCCGGAAAACCTGCTTCAAAAAGCAGTTCTTTTACTTTATCGGGATTATAATCGTATCCTTTTACCTTATCCCTGTCGAATGAAGGAAGTCCCGGCGGTATAAATCCGGCTGTGGCGGGTGTTCCAAGATTTCTGCGCAGGTACATCACCATTTTTTTCCTGTCAAATCCATAGTTGATCGCCTGGCGAACCTGCTTTATTTTCAGTGGTGAATTCTTGAATAATTTAGAATTCTCATCGATGAAAAAACCGAGGTAGTCCGTTTTCAGATACGGCTGGGACTGCATTTTGAATTTATCTTTATACTCGCTCTTCAGCTCCCCTTCAACGGTGAGAACTTCATCCGTTTTGATCGCATCGATCCCGGACACGAGATCAAGATTTCCCTGCTGGAACTCCAGGAAAGAAGTTTCCTTGTCCTTAATGAACGACATAGAAAATGCATCCAGGTAAGGCAGGCGTGTTCCGTTCTCAAATTCGAAATACTTTTCGTTTTTCACCAGCACCAGCTTCGAGCCTTCGTTCCACATCTTAAAGCGGAAAGGTCCGGTTCCACATGGGTTCCGGCGAAAGTCCTCCCCGAAATGCTCCACTACTTCTTCCGGGATCACGGAGAAATACTTCATCGTCAAAATTCCGAGGAACGGAGTAAACGGCTTATCGAGGTGGATAATAAACGTGCTGTCGTTCGGCGCTTCAAATCCTCTTCCGCTGCGATTATTCACATGATCGAGCAGCGTGGTGGCACTGGAGATCTTCGGATCCATCAGTCGTGTGAAGCTATATACAAAATCCTTCGCCTTCACTTTTCTGCCTTTACCTCCTTCAAAATATTCATTGTCATGGAAAAACACATCGTCGCGCAGCGCAAATGAATACGTGGTTCCATCAGCGGAGATCTTCCAGGATTTTGCAATGGATGGCTGCACTTTCAAAGAATCATCCATTTCAACCAAACCATTGTAGAGCTGGTTGATCGCAAGAATGTTCTCAAACGTGCGCGCCGCTGCAGGGTCGAGGGAACTCAATCCGCCTGCAAGGTCGTTGTATTTAAAAACCGTGCGCGTATCGTTTTTGCTTCCGTCATCAGATGAGCAGGAAACAATACATGCAAAAACGGGAATCAGGAGAAGAATCTTCTTCATAAATGTCAGTACAGATCTCCTCTTTCAGAGATCAAAAAGCAGCATTTTTATACACTTCAATTTTAAGAATTCCTTTCAGGTAAACAGGACACACCGGAATTCAATTATCAACATCTTTTTTAACAATCTTCAATCGCCTGTATTTCAGCGAAAATGCGTAAATTCGCCAGCCCAAACAGAAAAAATTGAAGACCGTCGCATTTCATACGCTGGGTTGTAAGCTCAACTTCTCTGAAACCAGCACAATTGCCCGCCTGTTCCAGGAGCAGGGCTATCAAAAGGTCG
Source organism: Bacteroidia bacterium (assembly GCA_045805205.1). Lineage (GTDB taxonomy): Bacteria > Bacteroidota > Bacteroidia > 2-12-FULL-35-15 > 2-12-FULL-35-15 > 2-12-FULL-35-15. Next base: position 796,513 of record JBJMLR010000005.1, read on the forward strand.
ACTTCTCGATGCCTTCTGACGTGTACGTCATCAATACCTGTTCAGTTACGGCAAACGCCGACAAAGAGTGCAAGCAGATCGTAAAATCCGCACTTTCCGTTTCACCGGATGCCTATGTAGTGGTGGTTGGATGTTATGCACAGCTCAAGCCAGAAGAGATCGCCAATATTGACGGAGTTGATCTTGTGCTGGGTGCATCCGAAAAGTTCAAGCTTCTGAATTACTTGAACGACCTGACCAAGCGTACGAAAGCCGAAATATACAGCTGTGAGATCGAAGAAGCTGACTTTTTTGTTGATGCTTATTCGTTTGGCGACAGAACCCGTGTTTTTCTTAAAGTGCAGGATGGCTGTGACTACAATTGTTCCTTTTGCACGATCCCGCTGGCTCGTGGGAGCAGCCGTTCCGATAGTATTTCAAATGCTGTTAAGAATGCCCGTGATATTGCAAAACAGGATGTGAAGGAAATTGTACTGACCGGCGTCAATCTTGGCGATTTCGGAAATAATGCATCGAAAGAAGGCAACAGAAAACAGGAGAATTTCCTTGACCTGGTAGGGGAACTTGACAAAGTAGAAGGCATCGAACGTTTCCGCATCTCTTCCATCGAACCCAACCTGCTGAAAGATGAAGTGATCAGCCTGGTTTCCGTTTCAGAAAGATTTGTACCCCACTTTCACATTCCATTGCAAAGCGGGAGCAATAAGATCCTGAAAGCAATGCGCCGAAGATACCTGCGGGAATTGTACTCGGATCGGGTAGCAAAAATAAAATCGCTGATGCCGCATTGCTGCATTGGCGTGGATGTGATTGTCGGCTTCCCCGGGGAAACGGAAGAGGATTTCCTTGAAACATACGATTTCCTGAACGGCCTGGATATTTCCTACCTGCATGTATTCACTTACTCGGAGCGCGATAACACGGATGCGATCAGCATAAAAGAGGTCGTTCCTGTTCCGATCCGCAAGAAAAGAAATAAAATGCTGAGGATCCTCTCTGCAAAAAAACTCCGTCACTTCTATATGCAGCATCTTGGTGAAAAGCGCATGGTACTTTTTGAAGGCGATAATAAAGAAGGATTCATGCATGGCTTTACAGACAATTACATTAAAGTGAAGACACCGTACGATGCTTCGCTGGTGAATCAGCTGAAACTGGTCGACCTGAAGGAGATCGATGCGGATGGCTGCGTGCTGCTTGACACGCCAGTGCTTCAACACGTTTAATGGCGCGGAGAAAAAAAATAGTTCTTATCATCTCATTGACTACGCTTCCCGTTGCATTGATCATTGCTGCGCGATTGCTAAAATTCTATATCATCTATACGATTCCGACAATGGGTATGTACCCAACGATCGAGCCCAATGAATTGATTTTTGCAAGCAGCCTGATTACACCCAAAAAAAATGATCTGGTATCATATAAAGCCTCTCCATTATCATTTGTTCAGGAAAACCCCAGGGATATTGCCGAGATATTAGGGAGAATAGTTGCTGTGCCTGGCGATAAGCTCGAAATAAAAAATGGATTGCTCTATATCAGCGACAAAATGGTTGACGACACGATGAATCTTGCGTATTCCTATTTTATTGAGCAGGATGTCGCTGATGGCGGATATATGTTTCCTTCGTATGAATTACAGGCATATTCAGAAGACACCTTGATTGTTAACACAAGTCCTGAGCTCTTAAAAAAAACGCTCAGGAATGAATTAATTCTAAACCGTATAATTGCAGGCCCAAGTGATTTCATTCATCCCGAGATTTTTAACTGTCCGGAAAGCTCAAAATGGAGCATCGACAATTTTGGACCGGTTATCGTACCCGCGGATCACTTTTTCATTATGGGTGATAACAGAAGCAACTCTGCGGATTCCCGTTTTCGCGGATTTGTAAGCAAGGATAACATCATAGCAGTTAAACTCTGGTAAATCCGACTATCCAGGTTATCTCTTTTATCACCTTATCCCTCTATCACCCTTATCACATAGTCACTTAATCACCTTTTCCCTATATTTGTTATGCCATCCCCAGGGCATGAAAGAAATTGTAACTACTCTCAGCACAATTAAACTTGATGCAGCGGAAGTTAACCTGCGTAGCGACGGCATTGTAATGATGCGTGTGAACAATAATGCGAATATATCCGTAAAAGATGCACGTGAAATGGTGGAAGCAGCCGGAAAGGTCGGGAACTATAAAAAATATCCGATCCTGATCATAGCCGGAAAATATGCTTTGGCCGATAAGGAAGCAAGAGAGTTTGCGGCCGGCGCAGAAGGGAACAGATATACAATTGCCGGCGCTTTTGTTTTGAGAGGATTGGCCCAAAAGCTTTTAGGAAATGCCTACCTGAAAGTCAACAAGCCGGTCACACCGACAGCGATGTTCGATAATGAAGAGAAGGCAATTCAGTGGCTCAAAACTTTTTTGTGAAACTGAAAATATAACCGTAAAAGGGAAACTCCGCTTTTTATTTACGTTTCAATTTTACCATTTTACGTATTACTTTTCACTTTTATATATTACCTTTTACTTATTAATTTTAATTTATGAGCGAGATCAGTATAATCAAAAAAATTGAAGGTGATGCATATACGTTGAGCCTGAGATCCGACGGGATCCTCCAGATCAACATTAAACCGAACAGGAACCTGGACCTCCCGAACGGGCAGCAGATGGTAAAAGATTTTGCCGAAATGGGGGGAGGAAAAAAATTTCCATTGCTATTTGTTGCAGGAGATTTTACACTCGCAACAGCAGATGCAAGAGCTTATGCTTCCGGGAAAGAGGCAAATCAATATACGTTAGCCAGCGTTTTTGTTGTGAAAAATACCGCGCAAAAGTTAATGGGGAATGCATATATCGCATTCAATAAGCCGATTACTCCGACCAAGATCATGACAAGTGAGCCCGAAGCGGTGAAATGGCTGAAAACCTTTTTATAGGTAATAGGTAATATTTAAGAGGTAATATTTTTGACAGTTCCGAAAACACCTATTACATATTAAATATTACGTACTAAATCAAGAGTCTGTTAACAAGTTTAACAACTTAAATCTTTTGAACAAAAAGCCTTCCTTCTCCCCTGTTTTCAGGCGATTGTTATTAACAACCGCAAATCGATAAAATCGCCCTTTTCTTCTCGGTATATTTGGTCATCAAATAATCTGAAACAGATATACCATGCTCACACGAATCTCATTAATTAACTCGAAAGGGTACGGCAAAGCCGAAATGAAACTCGACAACTGCGATTCTATCCAGCTCGTCGGGCCGAACAACATCGGCAAAAGTACGCTGATCTACGCGCTGAACTTCCTGTTCGTAGTAGATGGTCAGAAAATGTCGTTCAGCGGACAGCGAAAAGGTGACAAGGAAACGATTCACCACTACTTCCCGACACATAACAAGAGCTTCCTGATCTTCGAGATCAACAAGATGGGCTATTACTGCATCCTCGTAAAAAGAAATACCGACGGGGAGCTGGAATATTATAAGATCGATGCCGAGTACAGCGAGGACTATTTCTTTGAAACGGAAGGAACTCACCAGCGCCTCCTGAGCTTCGATGAAGTGATCGACCGTCTTAACAACCGCGGCATCCTGCACAGCAAATTTGCAACGAAGTCGGACGTGTTCAACCACGTATATCACCGCGGAAACAAGAACAATGCGGTCGTATGGCTTGAAGATACCGTGAAAGCCGACGGACTCAGCAATAACTTCTCGAAAGTATACCGCTACCTGATCAACTCCAAGCTGATCACCAACAAAACACTGAAAGAATCGTTGATCATCGCGGATAACCGTGAAAATGAAGGACTCAACTTCTCACAGAAGAACAAAAAAGACATTACCGATCTCCTTCGCATCAACGAAGAGATCAAGAGCATCAAGGCTGTCCGCACCGACTTCCTGGATTTCCGCGAGCTGGTAAAAATGCACCAAAGCAAAACGACGATCGTGAGTGAATTGCTCTTTGCATTCAATACTGCTTACACTGCTGCCATTCCGGAGCTGGAGATCTCATCCGTTGAGCGCGGCCGCCACATTGCAGCGATCCACAACGAGATCAATGAGATCCTCAAGCCGAAAGAATTGAATTACGCTTCTTACATCGGTGAGAAAAATGCGGAGATCAAGAACAAAACACTTTACCTGAACGAAAAACAGCAGGAGCTTGACGAGATCAAGAAATACGAAAGCATCGATTTCCTGAAAGAATCGATGAAGAACCTCGATAAGGAGCGCAAGGAAATAGAAAACCGCATTACCACGATCGAAAGCCAGAAACTCTCCAGCAAACACCTTGAATTCCGTCTGGAGAAAGTGACAGACAAGATCGCATCGGTTGAGAACCAGATCGAAAACTATAATAACCTGTTGATCCATAAGATCTCTGACGACGAGAAGACCAAGCAGCTCCTGAATGCGATCCTTTCTGAACAAGTACTCAGTCTGCCGAGCAAACAGATCAAAAAAGGCATCAAGAAAGCTTCTGAAAAGCTGATGAACATCTTCGACGGTGAGATCGACATTTCAAAAGGACTTGAGCTGACTGAATTCCGCTCCGTGAAAGAGCTCAAAGAAGAGCTCAAGACACTACAGGCAGAGAAAAAGCAGACAGAAGAGCTGCTCAAAGTCGTTGTCGACAAAGAAAAAACCGATTTCAAACTGAAGAGCATTCTCGGAGAGCTTGAAGTGATCAAGATCAAGATCAAGGCGATCGAAACGCAGCCGCAGCTTGAGCGTGCCATCAAAGGGATCATTGAAGAGATCAAAGGATTCAATGAGGAGAAAAAAGACCTGGAAATGCACCTGAACGATCTCGTGAAAGAGATCTCCCAGAAGCAGATCATGCTCGACAAGCTGAACGAAGAAAAGCGCAACCTCGAGCTTCGCGTAAAAGAGCTCAAGGACCGCAAGATGGAAATGGAATCCATCGAAGTAGAGCCGAGAGAGTATGAAACGAATGACAACCTCGATTACATTTACTCCAAGATCCAGATCCACCAGAAGGACCGCCATGATCTGAAGACGAACAAGGATCTTGCTTTCGAGAGCCTGAAATACCGTCTGCGCAGCAATATCGCCGACGAAACGGAATTCATCAAGTTCATCGAAGAAGAGATCGCTTGCTTGAATGATAAAGAAAGAAGTATCGACGGCTTGCTGCAAAGCATCTCCACACAGTTTGCGAACCCGGCGTATACCCTGATCAAGCGTTACGAAGAATTCAAGCAGTTTGTGTATAACAAATTCAATACGAAGCTGGCAACGACCCGCATCTCCAATATCGAATCATTGAAGATCGACCTGATCGACAATGAGCGGATCTTAGGGGAGCTGAAACAGATCAGCTCGATCCAGGAATTCAACGGACAAATGAGCTTCGATTTCGACCAGAGCGAGAACCTGAAGATCCTGAACTCCTATCTCGATACCGGTAAAAAAGTTCATTTTGACGAATTGTTCAATATTGAATTATTACTCGAGATCAAAGGAACCGAGAAACGCGTGGATCTGGCCAACCAGGTGGAATCCGACGGTACCGACCGGATGATCCGCCTCGTGATCATCATGGCGATCATCAACCGCCTTGCTATTACCGACGAGCAGAATAAGATCACGCTCTTCATCGATGAGGTTGCAACGATCGACAAGCAGAATCGTCCGGAACTTGTGAAGTTCTGCAATTCTCATAACTTCATTCCGATCTTTGCCGCGCCGGATGCAGTAGAAGGCTTCAACAAATACTACTTCATCTATCCTTCTAAAGGAAAGATCAATATCAACGAAAAGCAGAATGCGGTGATCGTTGAAAGAAACGGAGTTGTTGAGAAAGCAGGAAAGAAGAATCTTAAGGACATGAACAATAATTAAGTCGTTACAGTGAAACAAAGCATATTCCACCTAATGATTACGGATGATGCAGGTTCCATTTAACCCTTGAGAAAAAATTATTTCTAAATGAAAGCAGAACCAAAAACAATACTCCGGTTTTTATTGGAGCATTACGATGTGATCGCTGAATTGTTCGAAACACAGTCCAACGAAAGCGTTATCAAGCATGAAGTGCTCAGCCAGGTTATTTCCAAGCATGAAAGCGATATCCGTACCCAGCTGCTGGAATATAAGATCCTGAGCCCGGTCGGCGACAATTACGAGATCCGTACGGTTTATTATAACCTGATCGAATTCGTACTGAATGAATTCAAGCCGATGCTTCCGGAAACGATCGAAAAGTATCATTCGTCGATCGCAGAGCTGTTCCGCAAGATCCGCGAGAATATCAACGGCGATAAAGTAACACTGAGCCAGCGACTGAACGATCTGGCGATCGAGGTGCGTTCGTTCTACGAAATGGTGGAACGCAATACACAAAGCTTATTGCAGGAAACACGCGAGCTGAAGGCCAATGTCAAGAAGATCGATTATCGTGAGAAGATCGTAAGAGCTTCCCGCTGGATCGACGAATACATCCTGCCGCTGAACAAGATCCTCGATATCAATCACTCGACCTCAGTTGCAAACAAGCTGTACGAGATCTCCGAATTTTCAAATAAATTCCGTTTGAACTTCGATGATGAGAACGCCCGTCAGCAGTTTGAAAAGCTGTATTTCCAGCTGATCCAGGTGAATGATAACCTGCTGCGCCAGTCGAAGATCCTCACAAATGAATTATTACCGCTGATCGAACGGATCAGGACGGAATCGATCATCCTCACCGGATGGATCACTTACATGAAGAATCCGTATAAGCGCAAAGCACCGAAAATGCTTAAGCGGAAGGAAGTTTCCATTTATTCGAATGACACCTTCTACAATGCATCCGAGATCTTCGAGCAGTTCAAGAATGAGGTGGATGTTTATTTTGAAGAGGAGGAGCAGGATTCGGAAAAATGGATCTTCGACAAAGAGCACTATACAAAGAAGCTGAAGGATAATCTACCGGTGGAGAATTTCTTCAACTGGTGCAACAAAACGCTTAAAGAGGATTACAAAAAAGTAGAGATCGAAAAATTCTTTGCGCTCACGACGCTTGCATTTGACGAAGATATTGATCGCGATTATGGTAAAGCACCGCAATTCGACAAGATCCGCATCAATGACCTCACACTGACTGTACCAAAAGTTACCATTGTTCAACAATCATTAATAATCGACACACAAGATGGAATTTCCTAATCACCACAGACAGATCGTAGAAGACCTGATGGCAGGTAAATTTGTGCTTCCTGCAGAACGCACGTACCAGGTCCTTAAAGACAATGAACAGAGTTACAGCTATTTCTTCAAAGCCTCTTTCAATTATGAATTAAGGCTGACACAGGATTATGCATATGTGACTTCCGAAGAGTCAGCTGAAATGCTGTCCCGCGACATTTGTATCTTCATTGCGCTGCTTAGCTATGAGCTTGACCGCGACGGTAAGAACTTCCTTGAACGCATCCAGTTCAGCGAATTTGAGGTCGAGGAGATCGAAAACTACTTTACAAATTCTTCCTACATCGACCTGATCCTTTCCAACAAGCAGCTGAAGGATGCCGAGTCACGCAGAAACTTCATCAATACCCTGAACCGCAGGAACATTATCGAAAAGACCGGAGATAACCGTTTTGTTTTTACTTCTGCGCATAAATTCTTCATGGATTTCGCAAGCGATATCGTGAAGTATGAAAACGCGGAAAGAGAAGAGTAATAAATGTGCAAATTGATCAATGTGCAAATATGCAAATTGAAATGATTAATATTTTGGGGGCTTTGCCCCCTTTTTTATGCCAAAGGAGTCAAACAAAATAATTTACAAAACTAAGATCGGGCAGCTGAAGCACCTGGTCGGGATGCATTACATTGAGGTACCTCCGCCGGTGATCAAAAAGCTGGGAGGATCCATGAAGTGCCGGGTCCTTTGTACGGTCAATAACGAGCTGACATTCCAGGGCGGACTCATGGCGCTGGGAGAAGGAAGTGCCTATATCAGCATTAATGCTTCCCGGCTGAAAAAGTTAGGGATCAGATCGGGCAGCGCGGTAGAGATTTCATTAAAGAAGGATGAAAGTAAATTCGGGATGGAGATGGCGGAAGAGTTGAAAGAATTGCTCCGGCAGGACCGTGAGGGCAAGAGAAGATTCGAAATGCTGACGCCCGGCAAACAGCGTTACATTATCCATTATGTCAATTCGGTCAAAAACTCACAAAAGCGCGTCGACCGGGCATTGCTGCTGATCACAAATCTCAAGAAAACTACACCTGGCAAAGAAACTTTCCGGCAAATGTTGGGAATGGATGACCAGGTAACTGGGTAACTGGGTAACTGGGTGACTGGGTGACTGGGTGACTGGGTAACTGGGTGACTGGGTAACTGGGTGATTAAGTTGTGAGGCATTATTTAGTACCTTTACATTCCAAATTAAACGAATTTGTAATATTCGCCACAGATTCACAGATTTGTAAATTCGAGTACTTGTCATTTCGGATCCCTGCAAGGGTGAGAAATCTGCTTATAAGAATGAGATTTCTCTCTGCGGTCGAAATGCCAAATTATGAAGAATTCGTTATTTGTAATATTTGTAAAGATTTGTTATTTGTAAATGACAACCATTATCGTAGCAGTATCTGATCCTAATTTATCATAAGAATCATGATGATCCGCGTTCCAATAATACACAGCACAGAAAACACAGATTTGTTATTTGTACTCTAACTAGATTCGCAGAAATCATAAAAATCCGTTCGATCCGTAAACTATGTATCCATCCTTATATTATTTCTTCAAAGATATTTTCGGAATTGATTTCCAGCCCTTAAAAATGTTCCAGATGTTCGGCTGCTGGGTAGCGATCGCTTTCCTCGTGGGCGGATATTTCTGGACAAAGGAGCTCAAGCGAAAAGAGGCAAATGGACTGCTTTCTCCGGGAACGACAAAAGTCCGCAAGGGCGGAAAGCTGACAACAGCTGACCTTTTTACTTCCGGCCTTCTGGGTTTCCTGATCGGTTATAAATTATTTTACATTGTTTTCAATTTCCATGCATTTGCTGAAAACACACAGGGCTTTCTTCTTTCAACAAAGGGAAACCTGGTCGGCGGATTACTCCTTGCCGCTGCATCGGTTTACCTGAAATACCGTGATAAAGAAAAGGAAAGAAAAAAATACCCTGAGGAAGTGATAGTAGACGAAGTGATCCATCCTTATCAGCACGTCGGGAACATGACCTTGATAGCGGCGTTTGCAGGATTGGCAGGAGCAAAGATCTTTCATAATCTCGAAAACTGGGATCAGTTCATGGCGGACCCGATCGGTGCGATCCTCTCCTTTGATGGCCTGACTATGTATGGAGGTCTGATCCTTGCATCTATCGTGCTGATCTGGTATGGAAAAAAGAACGGCCTTACCACCCCGCATCTGATCGACTCCGCTGCTGCACCTTTGATGGTAGGTTATGGCGTGGGAAGGATTGGCTGTCACATGGCCGGTGACGGCGACTGGGGAATCAATAACCTTAGTCCGAAACCAGGCTGGCTGAGCTGGGCACCCGACTGGCTCTGGAGCTATGACTATCCCCACAACGTGGTAAACTACGGCGAACCGATCCCCGGCTGCATGGATGTAAAATATTGCACGCACCTGGTGCCGTCTGTATTCCCTACTCCCTTATACGAAGTATTGATGTGTCTTTTCCTGTTTGGGATCTTATGGAACATCCGGAAACGTGTGACCACGCCGGGAATATTATTCTCGATCTATCTCATCATGAATGGCGTCGAACGTTTCTTCATCGAAAAGATCCGGGTGAACACACTTTATAATGTAAACGGATTTAAATTCACGCAGGCAGAGCTGATCTCCACGATCTTGTTTTTCCTTGGTGTTGCAGGGATATTTTATTTTAAGAAGCTGGAGAAGAAAAGGCAATTGAAAATGGGTAATGGATAATTATCAATTATTCATTCTTAATTATCAATCATTCACTGCGTTTCTTTCTCAAATGTAGGCTCGGTAATATTTTTGCCGTCGCGATAGTAATAAACACCGCCCCAGGCGTATTCCTCTTTTTTATACTCATACGCCACCCCGTCTATTTTCACAGTAACCAATGTGATCTTCAAACGGTCCTTCTGAATGATCTTTTCTTCTTTGTCTTTAACCACCGCAGGACGCTCCGGTGCTGTTTCAACAATGATCGGTTTTGGTTTGACGGGCTCCGGTTTGTTTTCGGGCTGTTTTACCACGACAGGTTCTGGCTTACTCGGCGGTAATTCAGCCTGAACAGGCTTGGGAGCTTCGGGTTTTGGATTAGGAGCCGGCTCTTTCGGCTTGGGCTTAGCATTCTCTTTGTCTTTTTTCTGCGCTGCTACTGCAGTTTGCGTATAATCATTATCGAAGCCAAAATCATTGTCGGCCGGGATGTACTTGATCCGGCCCACGGGCTGAGAATAGGTGATGACCTGGTCCTCCGGCTGCTTCTCCAGTGACACTTCGGCAATAAATTTGGCAAAATCATCATCCTCCCTGCCGTTTGGAACAGCAGTGTTGACCATCACCTGTTTTGTAATGTAACCCGTTTTGGTGAACGTCATCAGGTAGTCGCCACCCAGCTCAAGATCGATATTGTATTTTCCTTTGCTTGGATCGATCGTCCGGTACGTCTGACCGCTTTTTGTAATTGTGATCAGGGAATTGTCCAGGCTGCCTCCTTCAATGGAAAACTTGAGCTTGATTGTAAATATGGGGGTTTGAGAGAATGAAGTGACCGGGTACAACAGCACAAATACAATGAGCAGGGTAACGGCCTTCTTTTTTAAAAGAATATGTGCTTGGGGATTCATACGCCTTTCAAAATTAGACAAATATTTGCCAGGTCTGTTTATCTGATCTTCTGTTTTTAAACGTAAATTTGTGAATAAACGATACGCTTATGGGGCTCGACTTACAAACACTCTGCCAGGAAGTATGCACGTTGGCCATTGGGGCAGGCACCTTTATTCGCAAGGAAAGGGAGAAGTTCAGCTCCGACCGGATCGAAATAAAAGGAAAGAATGATCTTGTTTCCTACGTGGACAAAACTTCCGAAAGGCTTATTGTCGAAAGACTTTCTGAATTATTGCCGGAAGCCGGATTTATTGCCGAAGAAGGTACTTCGACAAAAAAAGGAAAGGTGTATAACTGGGTGATCGATCCACTTGACGGTACCACTAATTTCATTCACGGAATGCCTTGTTATGCTGTCAGCATTGCCCTTATCCGCAAACAGGAGCCGATCCTGGGCGTAGTATACGAAGTGAATTTCGACGAGTGCTTTTATGCCTGGGAAGGCAGCGGAGCCTATATGAACGGAAAGGAGATCCACGTGTCAGGGGTAAATAAATTATCCGATTCGCTGCTTGCAACCGGGTTTCCTTATTACGATTATCAGCGCATGAATGAATACATGGAGCTCTTCGGCTATTTTATGAAGCACACGCATGGGTTGCGCAGGTTAGGCTCTGCGGCAACCGATCTTGCATATGTAGCGTGCGGCCGCGTAGAAGGCTTTTATGAGTACAGCCTGCAACCCTGGGATGTTGCTGCGGGTGCATTTATCGTCCGGCAGGCTGGCGGCAAGGTGACGGATTTCAAAGGCGGAGACAATTACCTTTTCGGAAGGGAGATCGTAGCCGGGAATAACGCATTTTTTGATGAATTTCTGGGTGCGGTAAAAAAACACTTCGGCTAAATGGAACATAAAGACAAACCAAAAACAACCTGGGATTACATCAGGATCTATTTTCCCGACGTGTGGCAATATATTGTGATCATCATTATTATGATCATTGCTGCACTGTTTATTCTGTAATCATGTTACGTCATTTCGGAAGAAGAAGGACATTCGGACATAACCTGAAGCTTGCAGTTCTGCTGTCGGCGACCGCCGGCATCGTGAACGTTGCCGGATTTATTTCATTTTCAATATATACCACGAATGTTACCGGCCATGTAGCGGGATTTTCGAAAGAGCTGGCTGAAAGCCACTGGAGCTTTGCCGGAACGATCGCACTTTGGATGCTGCTTTTTCTTTTCGGCGCATTTATTTCGAACGTTCTTATCCGCGTGGTTGGAAAAAAGCATCCCCGCTTTTCTCACACCCTGCCCCTGCTGATCGAAGCATTTATCCTTCTTTTCGTCGGTTACCTGGGAGAGCACAAAGCAGACGGCCCCGCAAAAGATCACCTGCTTTCCGGAATGCTGCTTTTCGCCATGGGAATGCAGAATGCCATGGTTACTCTTGTTTCCGGTTATGTTGTGAGGACAACCCACCTGACCGGACTTTTTACCGATCTCGGCATCGAGCTTTCCAGCTTTTTGTTTGAAAGAAAAAAAGAGCATGTGGAGCTCAACAAAAAGATCATTTTGCACGGAAGTATTGTCCTGATGTTCATATCCGGTGGAATTGCCGGCGGTTTTCTATATCATTATATCTTTTACAGGATTTTTATCATAGCGGCAGCGATCCTTTTCGGAGCGATCTTTTACGATAGCACACGCATTGCATTATACCGCTTCACAAAGCGGATCAAGATCAAACTGGCAAAATGAGTATAAGAAAATCCATCCTGCTCTTCATTTTGGTTTTTGCGTATTCGCTGATGCGCGCAGAAACCAAGATCATACATGTTTTTGTTGCTCTTTGCGATAACGATAGCCAGGGAATTGTTCCCGTCCCGAAAAAGATCGGTAACGGAAACGATCCTGATAATAACCTGTATTGGGGCTGCGGATACGGTGTGCGAACTTTTTTTAAGAACGCAGCGGAATGGAAGCTTGTTTCAAAACGAAAAGCCGTTTCCGACACGATCATGGAACGCTGCATCTTCAAGCACATAACGCAGGATGTTTATCTTATTGCGGACGGGTACAGAGGCAATAAGATCAAAGCATGCAACGAAGATTTTTTCAAGTCTGCATCCGGCAACAGTACCGATACACTGATGCTGAATGAAAAGACCATTGACCTGAACAAGGCTTCACTGGTTTGTTATGTAGGTCACGATGGCTTAATGGATTTCGCTCTCGACAGCTACCCGGAGAAAAAAGGAACTGATAAAAAAGAGGTGATCATACTGGCATGCGCCTCCAGGAGCTTTTACAAAGAGGGCATTAAAGCCGCAGGTGCTTATCCCTTGCTCTGGACAACCAACCTGATGTGCCCGGAAGCCTACACATTAAAAGCCGCGATCGATGGATGGCTGCTGAATGAAGATGGTGAAAAGATCCATTTACGTGCAGCCGAAGCATACAATCAATATCTCAAATCGGGGATAAAGGGTGCAACAGCGCTGTTTGCCACTGGATGGTGAGATCCGGAAATTTATCACTAAGACACGCAGATCACAAGAAGCACTAGGTCTGTGTTTTACTTCTGCTACAACATCTGGTTGGTAAAGAACCGGACTAGCTTGCGGTTAGCGGTTTTTTCCGGATAAACCAAAGGCCGATAAATGTGATCAGTCCGTTCAGGATGATCATCTCAAAACCGAATTTATATCCGAAGAACATCTCTTTTGAAAACTCATTGAGAAAGATGCAAATGACGGGAGATACTATACAAACATAAGGCACGAACGGATCCTTCACTCCCATCTTTGTAAACAGGCCGAAAGCATATAACCCGAGCAGCGGTCCGTAGGTATAGCCCGCCCAAGTGAAAATATTGTTGATCATCGCATCGTTATTCACAAGCTTGTACAAGACGATCACCAAAAATAAAATTCCTGCAAAAGTGATGTGAACACGATGACGGATCTTCCTTTTTTCATCTTCAGTTTTTGTAACATCGTCCTTCAAGCCAAGAAAATCGAGGCAAAACACGCTGGTAAGCGCAGTCAGGGCACCGTCAGCACTTGGATAGGCCGCTGAGATCAAGCCAAGTATAAAAAACACGCCGGATACCGTTCCGAAATGCTGTAATGCAACGGTCGGAAAAACATTATCTGAAATTATTTTACCCTTTGCATCGATCATCAGCGGAACGCTTTCCTGGCTGGCATACATATAAAGGAGCGCGCCAAGGACCAGGAACATCACATTTACGACTAATAAGATGCCGCTGAAGGTCATCACATTCTTCTGTGCATCTTTCAACGTCTTGCAGCTGATGTTCTTCTGCATCATTTCCTGGTCGAGCCCGGTCATTGCGATTGCGATGAACATGCCGCCGAAGAACTGCTTCGGGAAAAACGATTTCGCCTGCCAGTCTGTAAATATCATTTTTGTGTATTGCGCTTCTCCGTCAAAAAGCTTGTGATAGAGATCCCCGAACCCAAGATCCATGTCCTTCATGATGAACCAGATCGACAGGATGACCGACAAAAGCATAAAGGTAGTTTGAAGGGTATCGGTGTAAACAATTGTCTTTACACCTCCCTGGTAAGTATATAATAAAATAAGAATGATGAAAATTGCGACTGTAACTTCGAACGGAATGCCCATGTCTTTAAAGACAAAGAGCTGAAGAACATTAACGACAACATACATCCGGAAAGCGGCACCGATCACCCGGGAGATAATGAAGAACATTGCGCCGGTCCGGTAAGAATAATTCCCGAAGCGCCCGAGCAGATAGCTATAGATCGAAGTCAGGTTAAGCCGGTAATACAAAGGAAGCAGCAGATACGCTATTACTCCATATCCGACAAGGTAACCCAGCACGACCTGGAGATAACCGAATTGCCCGGTGCCGACAGCACCCGGAACAGAGATAAAAGTAACACCCGACAGCGATGCACCGATCATTCCATAAGCCACCAGGTACCATTTGGAAGAACGGTTGCCGACATAATAGCTTTCATTGTTCGCCCCCCTGGACGTGAGCCAGGTAATGTAGAACAGCAAAAGCGAGTATGCGATAACGCAGGTAAGGATCACTGACGACGACATAATTCAAAATAAAGGAATAAATCTGCGCTGCTCACCTCGGACAATTTTAGTATATTAACAAAGTTTTTCACACTATCCATGACTCTGAAACGTCCGGCAGCCGTGTTTATTTTTTTTCTCTCAGCAATTATCAGCCTGAGCGGATTCCGGCCCGGACTGGCGTTGAAAGTAGATACCAAAAAGGTCAGCTCCGGGAATACGTATACTTTGTTTTATAAAGATAATTTAAAGATGGATGTGGCGCTGAAGCGTCCGGATAAAAATGATGTGAATATCCAGCTTTGCATTCCGGGTGCATATACACTGTTAACCGATTACACCGTTGATGGTTTGTATATCGACAACGGTACGACCCATAACCGGAACGCCATCAACTATACACTTGGCGGCGGGATCAAGATCGTAAACGGGAACTGTGAGATCTTTCCAACGCAAAAAGGAAAACTGCTCGATGCAAATTTCATTGCAGCCGCCGAAAAGGAAAAAGCTTCTTTCTTTCAGCAGATCCAGATGGTTGAAAAAGGTGTGGGAGCAACGTACAAAGACAAAAAACTTTTTCAGCGGCGGGCGATCGTAAAATTAAAAGGCGGAAAAACCGCGGTGATCGAATCATATCAATTCATAACGCTTACCGCTTTTACAAAAGACCTGATAGAGCTTGGAGCGGTTGATGCGCTGTATACCGACATGGGCGCCTGGGACGAAGGATGGTACCGGACGGAAGATGGAAAAACAAAAACGATCGGCAGGCTAAGGACTCAGACTGATAAACAATGCAACTGGGTAGTCTTCAAAATAAAATGATCCGGAAGGAATTATGTGCGGAATAACAGGAATGCTGGCATTTACGGAAGAGGGTAAAAAATATCTTCACAGGATCAGCGATGCGGTTTATTGCCTGAAGGAACGTGGTCCGGATGGAGAAGGCATTTATTTTCATGAGAATGCTTCACTTGGTCATCGCCGGCTTTCCATTATCGATACCAGTGCTGCTGCTTCACAACCGTTTTCGGATGCTAGCGGACGGTATACCATCGTTTTCAATGGCGAGATCTTCAATTTCAGGGAGCTGAGGCAACAGCTCGAAAACAAAGGAGCTGCGTTCCGTTCGCAAAGTGATACGGAAGTATTGCTCCAGTTGTACATTTCGGAAAAAGAAAAATGCCTTGAGAAGCTCGACGGAGAATTTTCATTTGTCGTTTATGATGATCAGAACCAGGAACTTTTCTTATGCCGCGACCGCTTCGGAATAAAGCCGTTGTACTTTTATTCGGACAGCAACCGTTTCGTATTTGCTTCTGAGATGAAAGCCATGATAGCATTCGGAATTCCCAAAGAGATCGATCCGGCTTCGCTCCGCCTCTACTTCCATCTCAATTATATCCCATCGCCCTGGTCGGTTTTTCAAAACACATTCAAGCTTGAGCCGGGATGCTTTTTGAAAGTAAGCAAGGATGGAAAAATCCAGAAAAGCCGTTATTATACGATCGAACAAAAGGAAAAGAAAGACCGTACGTATGAGCAGTCAAAAAAAGAGCTTAGAATGCTCCTGGAGGAATCCGTAAAACGACGGATGATCTCCGACGTCCCATTGGGAACATTTCTCAGCGGCGGCATCGACTCCTCTATTATTACTGCAATTGCAGCATCCGGGACAAAACACCTGAAAACATTTTCCATTGGCTATAAGGACGAGCCGCTATTCGATGAAACAAAATATGCTGAGCTTGTAGCGAAGAAATATAAAACCGATCACACCGCATTTCAATTAAGCAACGAGGATCTTTTCGAAAACCTTCACACCGTACTGGACTATATTGATGAGCCTTTTGCAGATTCCTCCGCGCTTGCGGTGAACATACTGAGCATGCACACAAAAAAGCAGGTGACCGTTGCACTGTCAGGCGACGGCGCCGATGAGCTGTTTGCCGGCTACAATAAGCATGCGGCCGAGCTGAAAGCGCGAAGCGGAAAACTCAGCGCGAGACTTGTCGGAACATCCCACGGGCTACTCAAAAAGCTCCCGAAATCACGAAATACAAAAACCGGGAACAAGATCCGTCAGCTGGAAAAGTTTGCAGAAGGTATGGGAATGAGCAACGCTGAACGTTATTGGTCCTGGGCAAAATGGGCCGGACTTGAGCGAAATTTTTTTTCGGGGATCGATGATCATTCTGAACAAGAATATGCAAGAAGGAAAGAAGATCTGCTTAAAAATATAGGAAGCGATTATAACTCGGTGCTTTTGACGGATATGAAGCTGGTGCTTGAAAATGATATGCTGGTAAAAGTGGACAGGATGAGCATGAGCCATGGCTTAGAAGTCAGGGTTCCATTCCTGGATCACAAAATTGCGGATTTCGCGTTTTCGCTGCCTGCGAATGAAAAGATCACCGGAACAGAAAGAAAAAAAATACTCCGCGATGCTTTCCGGGGAATAGTACCGGAAGAGCTGATGACAAGAAAAAAGAAAGGTTTCGAAGTACCTTTATTGAAATGGTTCAGGACGGACCTTCGGTCGATGATCACGGAAGAATTGCTGAGCGAAGAGTTCATCCGGCAACAGGGACTGTTTAACCCTGATGAAGTGAAAAAAATAAAATCACAGTTATTTTCCCATGATCCGAACGATGCCGTCGAAAAAGTATGGGCCCTGATCGTTTTTCAATACTGGTGGAAAAAGAATTATAACTGCTAAATACTAATTTGTACCAGCTTACTAGCCGGGATGCTCCGCAGACTATTAGCAGATACTAATTGGTAAGATCTGTAATTGGTAATTGGTAATATCAGTATTTAGCAAATTAGTATTTAGTAGGTTAAACTCAACAGAATGCCAAAAGTACTCCGCATCATCAACCGTTTCAATTTAGGCGGGCCTACCTACAACGTGGCCTACCTGAGTAAATACCTTGGACCCGATTATGAAACCCTATTGATCGGCGGCGCAAAGGATGAATCGGAAGAAAGTTCCGGTTTTATTGTAGAAAATCTCGGTCTGAAACCTGTGATCGTAGATGAGATGCTTCGTGAGATCAACCTGAAAAAAGATTACGCGGCTTATAAAAAGATCAAAAAGATCATACAGGAATTCAAACCCGACATTGTCCACACACATGCTTCAAAAGCGGGCACGCTGGGCCGTCTCGCCGCCAGGTCCTGCAATGTCCCGGTGATTGTCCACACCTTTCACGGACATGTTTTTCATTCCTATTTCGGAAAGCTGAAAACCGCTTTTTATAAAACGATCGAGCGTTACCTGGCAGCAAAGAGCACTGCGATCATTGCGATCAGTGAAAAGCAAAAGGAGGAGCTCTCGGAGATCCATGGGATCTGCAAAGCGGAAAAGATCAGGGTCATTCCGCTTGGATTTGATCTCGGGAAGTTCAGGGAGAATATGAACGGGAAACGGGATGCATTCCGCTCGAAATACCTGCTGGAAGAAGATGAAATTGCGATCACGATCGTCGGCAGGCTCGTTCCGGTAAAGAATCACAGCCTCTACCTGGAAGCGCTGAAGATCGTTTCGGAGCGCAGCGGCAAAAAGATACGCGGTTTCATTGTCGGAGACGGTGAAGAACGTGCAGCAGTGGAAGCAAAAGCAACAGCGCTCGGGATCCATTTCAGCAGCGGACCGGGGAAAGCCTTGCTGACGTTCACATCCTGGATAAAAGATGTAGACATTGCCCTGGCCGGAAGTGACATCATTGCGCTCACTTCCTTTAACGAAGGAACACCTGTCAGCCTGATCGAAGCACAGGCAGCCGGAAAGCCGATCGTGACAACCTGTGTTGGTGGCGTAGAAAATGTGGTGATCCCTGAAAAAACAGCACTGCTTTGCGGGAGTCTTGAAAAAGAGAAGTTTGCCGCAGCATTGCTGAAACTTACCGAAAACGAAATGCTTCGCAGCTCGATGTCGGAAAAAGGCTGGGATCATGTGCGCTCAGCGTTTCATTATACACGTCTTGTAACCGATGTAAAAAACCTGTACGATGAGCTTTTGAAAAAGGTGTAAGCCTTTACCCGGTGGCATCCCGACTGCTGTAAAGCTCAGAACACCAAAAAAATCAAGCCTTTCACCTCAATTTTCTTTTAAAATCGAAAGGTAACGCCTGTTTTCCCATATTTTCATACCTTTGTGTCTTAACACACACACAAACTATGCGTAAACTTCTCTGCTTCAGCGTTTTGTGCTTCATTTTAACCGGTTGCGCATGGCTCAACCCCAGCATCATGCTGAAGACAAAAAAAGACTATCCCTATGCTAAAAATGCGGATTCAAGCAAAACGGAAGAGTATAGGATCTCGCCGAATGACATTCTCCAGTTTGCGATCTATTCGAACGACGGCTTCAAGCTGGTCGATCTTACCTCGCTCAACGCTGCCAATATGGGTTATCGTTTTGAAAATAATATTGAATACCTCGTGGAAGCCGACGGATTTGTAAAGCTTCCGATCCTTAACAGAACAATGCTCAGTGGGATGACGATCCGTGAAGCGGAAACATTCCTTGAAGAAAAGTATTCTGCATTTTATGTAAGGCCCTATATCATTATGTCCGTGATCAACAAGCGTGTGATCGTTTTCCCGGGAAGCGCAGGTATGGCGAAGGTGATCCCGTTAACAAGCAATAACATGACCCTGATCGAAGCACTGGCACTGGCCGGAGGGATCTCGGATGATGGAAAAGCGAGAATGGTAAAGCTCATCCGTCAGAATAAGCAGGATAAGGAAAAACATGATGTCTATCTCATCGATCTTTCGGTGATCTCGGGAATAAAACAGGCAAGCATGGTGCTCCAGGCAAACGATATTATTTATGTGGAGCCCCGGCGAAGATATGCCAGCCGCTTCCTCCAGGAAGTCGCCCCGATCGTCAGCATTCTTACCAGTGCATTTGTACTCTTTACATACACCAAGGCACTTACAAAATAACCCATGCTGCAGGAGGATATATCCAAAACAAACGACAGTTTTGAGCGGTATAAGGAAAGGATCTCTAATTTCAGCGGAGAGTTTGAGCTGGGATTATTCCTCTTCATCGCCCGCAAAAGCTTAGTTTGGATCATCCTCTTTTTTGCTTTGGCATTTGCCGGTGCGAAGCTTTACCTGCGGTATACACCTCCTGTTTTTGAAGCGTCCAGCACGATCCAGGTTCAGACAGCCAACCAGGCGAACAAGCTGCTGAATGTCGGGAATATCTACGAGGGCGAGCAGCATAACAGTCTTGCTGAAGCGGTGGAGCTGCTCCGCTCAAAAGTTTTCCTGAAACGCGTTCTGTCTTCACTCCCGCTGGAGGTCAGCTATTACGCTGAAGGAACACTTCTCAATAACGAGCTTTATAAAAACAGTCCGTTCAACGTGGAGATCAACAGAAAGGACAACTCGATCGTGGGCACAAAGATCTATGTTGATTTTACCGGCCAGACGAAAGGGACGATCAATTATGTGCACGATGGACAGAGCTATTCAAAAAATTACACCACCAATGAATGGATCCGGTTCCCGCAGTTTGACGTCCGCGTTAGCGTTGCACGCTATGATGCCATTGAAAAACAACAGAACGTGGTAAAGCAGAATGCATATTACTTTACCGTTAACGATACGGCAAACCTTGTCAACAGCTATTTTCCCGAAATCGAAGTGAAGCTTCTGAACGAAGATGCGAAAACAATTTCGATCTCCTGCAAGGATCTCAACCCGCTGAAAGCTGCTGATGTGGTTTCTGCAATGACACGGGAGTATACCAATTTTGATATCGAAAAGAAAAGTGAAAGCTCCAAAAGTATCCTCGACTTCATCGATCTGCAGCTGAGCAATGTATATGAGCAGCTGAAGAGCTCTGAAAATTCTATCCAGGATTTCAAGAAGGCGAATAACGTTAATGATGATAAGGACATTCTGAACACCAACACCGCCCGCCTTAACGGACTTGAAGACCAGATCATCGCGCTGGAGATGGAGGAGAGTGTTTTGAAGAAGATCGATAAGGATATTTCGACCTCAGCAAATCTGAACGATACGTACAGCTTGCTGGCGATGCTTGCCGGGACCGAATCCGAAACCACGCTGAGAAGCACATCCGAAGCATTGCATAAGCTGCTGATCCAGAAGGAAGAAATGCTTTATACGGTAACGGGAACAAGTGAAGCGATCAAAGCCATCGATTTCCAGATCAATATCCAGAAGAAGCTGCTCCAGGAAAGTATCCGCGCCGCACAATCCAATATTGCTACCAAAAAGGATAATCTGAAGATGCGGACGGCTGAATTTGCCGGCTCCTTTCATAAGCTTCCTGTCAATGAAGTCGAGTATGGCCGCCTTCAGCGACTCTTCAACATCAACGAAAAATATTATACGCTTTTGCTGGAGAAGAAAACAGAATACTCTATTTCAAAAGCAGGTTTTGTTTCCCAGAATGTGGTCCTCGAAGAAGCGGATATCCCGAGAAGCCCGGTTTCTCCGAACTCCCGCGTTACCTACATGGTAGCGCTGCTGCTTGCAATACTGAGTACACTTGGGATGGTGCTGTTCCGGTATTTATCGCACAATGAGATCAATTCACTCAACGAGATCAGCAAGTATACGCATGCTTCTATCGGGATCCTCGGGATCATTCCAAAATGCAAGCAGGACATTCCCGTATCGCAGCTCCTGGTCGACAAAAGTCCGAAATCCCTGATCGCAGAGGCATTCCGCTCTGTACGCACAAACCTTCAGTTCATCTCAAATGAGCCGGGACCAAAGGTTGTCGCTTTGACTTCCACCATCTCGGGTGAAGGAAAGACATTTGTTGCGATCAATCTTGCAGGGATCATTGCATTTTCGGGGAAAAAAGTGGTGATCATTGACCTCGACATGCGTAAGCCGAAGATCCACATCGGGTTCAATGCTGCAAATACCAAAGGAATGAGCACGCTGCTGATCGGCAAAGGAGATATCGACGATGCGATCCAGCACAGCACGCTCGAGAATCTTGATTTTATTACCGCAGGACCCATTCCACCGAATCCGTCCGAGCTGATCATCAGCAGCAAGATGGATGAGATCCTCACACATCTGAAAACAGTTTATGATGTGATCATTATCGATAACCCGCCGGTGGGACTCGTGAGCGATGGTATTGCAATGATCCAGAAAGCGGATTACCCGATCTACATTTTCCGCGCGGAATACTCACGCAGAAATTTTATTCAGAACGTGGACAGGCTTTTTAATGAAGCGAATATAAAACGTTTGTCGGTAGTGCTGAACGGAGTTGACGTAGAACGAAAAGGATACGGCTATAATTATGGCTACGGTTATGGCTATGGTTACGGTTATGGATATGGTTACTACGATGAAGGAACCCGCTCAAGCAAAAAGAAAAAAAGTTTTTTTAATAAATAAAATACTATCTCTATATGGAGATAATCAAAACAGCGATCCCCGATCTGTTGATCATACAGCCCAAGGTTTTCGAGGATGACCGGGGATATTTTTTTGAATCTTACAGTAAAAAGGTTTTTACTGAAAATGGGATCAACGCAGAGTTTGTGCAGGATAACCAGTCGCTGTCGCACAGCGGCGTGCTTCGCGGACTTCACTTCCAGAATCCCCCGTTTGCGCAGGGCAAGCTGGTGCGAACGATCAAAGGGGCGATCCTTGATGTTGCGGTTGACATCCGGAGGAATTCATCTACTTACGGACAACATCTTTCGATCGAGCTGACGGAAGCAAATAAAACCATGCTTTGGATCCCTGAAGGATTCGCACATGGATTCCTGACGCTGGCTGATCACACCATCTTTTCATATAAATGTACGAACGTATACAACAAAGCCTCTGAAGGAAGCATCTATTGGAATGATCCGGATCTGAAGATCGATTGGAAGATCAAAGATCCTGTTCTTTCTGAAAAAGATAAGATCGTTAATTCATTCAGGGAGTATTGGAGCCAGTTCTGATGTTTTCAACAAAAGCAACTAAAACTATGGAAGGCTCGTCTAAATGGAGAGACAGGAATAAAACATCGACGTTATGAAAGCCGGCACATACCTGCTACTCGTTTATCTCAGTTATTTCATAAGCACAATCATATTGTCGTTCCTTGTGAATGGGCTTTTTCTGAAGTTTGCTTCCACATTGGGGATCAGGAATGCCGATCAGACCGTCGTCCGCTGGAGCCCGACAGCAAAACCTTCCCTCGGGGGTATTTCCTTCTACCTGATCTTTCTCATTTCTGTTGCCAGCTATTTTGTTTTTTTTGAGCATACGCACGACACGATCAACAAGCCGATGCTTGGATTGCTTGCCTCAGCCACAATGGCTTTCCTGCTTGGATTATCCGACGACGCCTACAATACGAAACCGCTGCTGAAGCTCATTATCCAGATCTGTTGTGCATTGATCCTCATGGCTACGGGGAATTACATTTCCATCTTTCCGAATCAGTTCATGAATTATGCTTTTACGCTGATCTGGGTAGTCGGGCTCATGAATTCGATCAATATGCTCGATAATATGGATGCGATCACGACCATCGTTTCAATTACGATCATCATGAGCGCCCTGTTCATTCTATACCTAAACAAGAACGGTCACCGCGTCGATACCATCATCCTGATCGGAATGTTATCCGCATTGATCGGGTTCCTGTTCTTTAACTGGCATCCTTCAAAAATGTTTATGGGGGACACCGGCAGCCAGTTCCTGGGACTTTTCCTTGCGGCGATGGGGATCAAATATTTCTGGAATACACCGGATATGCATGGACATATGGTACAATCGAAAAAGTTTTTTGTCGCTATCCTGACGTTCGCAATTCCGATCATCGACACCACAACCGTGGTGATCAACCGCATGCTGAAGGGAAAGTCACCGTTCATCGGCGGGAAAGATCATACCACGCACAGCTTCTTTTTTATGGGGGTGACGGAGAAAAGGATCGCAGTCATGTATGCGGGGATCTGCCTTGTTTCGATGTTTTTTAATTACCTGATCATCACTTATATCGAAAAATGGAGCTATCTTCATATTACATTATTTTCACTTTATTTCCTGGCGCTGTTCCGCTTTATGTACCTCCCGACGCGGAAGAACACCTGGAAACGCAGTAAATGATCATGCAATTCCTGTCAAAAATAACGGCATTTTTCCGGTCGTCCAGCCGGTTTTTCATTGCGCTTGGCGGTGTGATCCTCCTGGTCAGCCTGGTGAAGATCTTTTCTTATTCGTTTTCAGATAACCTTTCCGATTCCGCATACGAGGACTATTTTAATGCGAGCTATAAAACATTCAGCATCCGCATTCCCAAAAACCTGAATTTCGCCGGTGAAAAAACACCGATCATGGATTTCAGCGTAAGAGAAGCCATGGAACGCGAGCTCGTTGTGAATACGTATTGGCAATCGCAATCCCTCCTGCTGCACAAGCGGGCCAACCGCTGGTTTCCTGTGATAGAGCCCATATTAGCGAAAAACGGTGTTCCTGATGATTTCAAATACATCGCACTGATCGAAAGCCAGCTCACCAATGTTGTTTCTCCCCAGGGAGCAACCGGCTTCTGGCAGATCATAGAATCTACCGGCAGCAACTACGGAATGGAGATCAACGAGGATGTGGATGAACGATATAACGTCGCAAAATCCACAGAAGCAGCCTGCAAATATTTTAATGAAGCTTATAAAGCTTTCAATAACTGGACCTTGGTGGCAGCATCCTACAATCTCGGGATGGGAGGATTACAGGCTCAGCTCGAGAAACAAAAGGTCAGCAGCTATTATGACCTGGCGCTTACGGAAGAGACCGCACGCTATGTTTACCGCATTCTTGCAATGAAAGAGATCATCTCCCGCCCCAAAGTTTACGGATACATGCTGCGTAAAAAAGATCTTTATCCTCCGGTCGCTACCAAAAAAATAGCCATTGACAGTACGATCCACAACCTCGCTGATTTTGCGATCGCCGAGGGAATAAATTACAAGATCCTGAAGCTGTTCAATCCCTGGCTAAGGACAAATGCGCTCACGAATGCATCGAAGAAAAAGTATATCATCGAAATTCCGAAAGGCAGCATGAATATTTATGATATGGATGGAAATTATGAAGGCAGCAATTCACTTACACAAAAGGACTCCGTCAATCTTGTCGTAAATGTACCTCCCCTCGATTCTGTGAAAACACCACAGTAAAATGCTGCTTCGCATTATTGTAAGCCTGCTTCTTTTCTCGTCCCCTCAATTTTTGGCTCCTGTACGCGTCCTCAACCGGAAAAGCATTTCGGAGATACAGCTTACGGCAATCGGAAAATTCGGGCTTGTGCGGAAAGAACGAAAAGGTGTCCGCTCACACCTGCACACGGGAATCGATATTAAGCGGCCGGGCACCGGGTACGACCATGAGCCGGTTTTCCCGGTGGCAGAAGGAACGGTGATCAGCATCCGCACGGATGGTCCTTATGCCCAGGTGATCATCGAACATAAGATCAACGGAGAAAAATTCTGGAGCCTGTACGAACATATTGCAGGAGTATGTGTAAAGCTGCAGCAACATACTGATCCTCAAAAACCGATCGCACGCTTCATGAACAACAAGGAATTGAACCGGTATGGCTGGCAATTCGACCATTTTCACCTGGAGATCCTGAAAATAAAACCGCTTTCCGTTAAACCGGACAAGCTTCATCCTGACCGGTATTACGGTTCCTATACATTGATCTGCTACGAGCAGGGAGATCTTGAAAAATACTATTATGAGCCGCTGGGCTTTTTAAAAGATCATCTGCGGTAAAGCACCTGAATACATGGTTTTTATGCAGATAATCCGTACCTTTGCAAATCCTGAAAAATGTATTTTCAGGACAAAAATCCTTGAAAATGTCAAGTGCAAGCATAAGTGAGATCGAGCAGCTGGAAGTGGTAGGGGCGCGTGCGCACAACCTGAAGAATATCGACGTAACCATCCCACGCGGGAAACTCGTGGTGATCACCGGTTTAAGCGGGAGCGGGAAATCCTCCCTCGCTTTTGATACCATCTACGCGGAAGGCCAGAGACGCTATATTGAAAGCTTTTCCGCCTATGCCCGCCAATTCCTGGGCAATATGGAACGTCCGGATGTCGATAAGATCACCGGTTTGAGCCCGGTAATTTCCATCGAGCAGAAAACAGTAAACAAAAATCCCCGTTCTACGGTCGGAACGATCACCGAGATCTACGACTTCCTGCGGCTATTATACGCCAGGGGCTCGGATGCGTATTCGTATGTGACGGGCGAAAAAATGGTGCGGTATTCGGATGACCAGATCATTCAGCTGATCCTCGAAAAATTTTCCGGCAAAAAGATCATGTTCCTTGCTCCCGTCGTTAAAGGAAGAAAAGGACATTACCGCGAGCTGTTTGAGCAGATCAAAAAATGGGGCTATCTGCGTGTGCGGATCGATGGTGAAATTGTGGACCTCACCAAAAGAATTCAGCTGGACCGCTATAAGGTACATGATATTGAGATCGTGATCGACCGTCTTGAAGTGAATGCCGAATCCCGGCCACGGATCTCCGAGTCATTACAGCTTGCGATGAAACAAGGCAAGGGAATCATCATGGTACTTCCTTTTCATAACGGTAAGCTGGAGGAAGAATACGGCAATGTTGAGTTTTACAGCCGCCACCTGATGTGCCCCACGTCCGGTATTTCCTATGATGAGCCGCAGCCTAACCTGTTCTCATTCAACTCTCCTTATGGTGCCTGTCCGAAGTGTAACGGGCTTGGACAGATCTCTGAAGTCGACATCAACAAGATCATACCCAATAAAAAATCAACGATCCGTAAAGGTGCGATCGCGCCCATCGGTCCTCATAAAGGCACCTGGATCTTCAAGCAGCTGGAAGCCATCGGGGATAAATACGGATTTACACTTGATACGCCGGTAGAGGAAATTTCCGACGAGGCGATCAACACGATCCTGTTCGGATCGGATGAAGTATTCAAAATAAAGCAATATGCCGATAGTTCTGCAACAAGCTACAGCATCGCTTTTGAAGGGATCGCAAATTACATCACGAAGCAGAACGACGAGCAAAGCTCTCCCACGATCGAAAAATGGATCCAGGGTTTCATGAATAAAGTGACCTGTCCGAAGTGCGAAGGGACAAAGCTCAAAAAGGAAGCGCTGCATTTTAAGATCGATAAAAAAAACATCGCCGAGCTTTCGCAAATGGGGATCATTGAGCTCAATGAATGGTTCAAAGACATTGAAAACCGGCTAAGCGCAAAGCAGAATATTATCGCGAAAGAAGTGCTGAAGGAGATCCGTACCCGGCTTTCATTTCTGCTGGATGTGGGACTGGATTACCTTGCACTGAACAGAAGCTCCAGAACACTTTCGGGAGGGGAAGCACAGCGGATCCGCCTTGCAACCCAGATCGGATCGCAGCTGGTGGGAGTGCTTTACATTCTGGATGAACCCAGTATCGGCTTGCATCAGCGCGACAATGTCCGCCTGATCAATGCGCTGAAGAGTCTGCGGGACATCGGCAATTCGGTGATCGTGGTAGAGCACGACAAGGAGATGATCCTCGCAGCCGATCATGTGATCGATATCGGGCCGGCTGCCGGTATCCATGGCGGAAAGATCATTGCGCAGGGAACTCCTAAAGAGATCCTGAAATATCACACGCTCACTTCCGATTATATCAACGGAGTAAAAGGGATTCCCGTTCCGAAGCAACGAAGGAAAGGAAGCGGAAAGAGTATCGTCCTGAAGGGCGCAAAAGGAAATAACCTGAGGGATGTGGATGTTGCATTCCCGCTCGGAAAATTCATCTGCGTGACCGGTGTTTCCGGCAGCGGAAAATCGACCCTGATCAATGAAACCCTCTACCCTATCCTGAATAAGCACTTTTACCGTTCGGAGAAAAAGCCGATGCCGTACCGTTCGGTTTCGGGACTTGAGCACATCGACAAGGTAATCGATATCGATCAGTCGCCGATCGGCAGGACACCGAGGAGTAATCCTGCAACCTATACAAATGTATTCTCCGATATCCGGACTCTTTTTTCCGACATTCCCGAAGCAAAGATCCGCGGATATAAGCCGGGAAGATTCTCTTTTAACGTAAAAGGCGGCCGCTGCGAAACATGCCAAGGCGCCGGATTACGCACGATCGAAATGAATTTTTTACCGGATGTGTATGTCAACTGCGAAACCTGCAACGGCAAGCGCTACAATAAGGAAACACTTGAAATCCGCTATAAAGGAAAATCGATCAGCGATGTGCTGAACATGACAATCGATAATGCGGTAGAGTTTTTCAGCAGCATTCCATCCATCATTCAAAGAATAAAAACGCTCCAGGATGTGGGATTGGGTTACATCACCCTTGGACAGCAAAGTACGACTCTTTCGGGAGGAGAAGCACAGCGGGTAAAGCTTGCGACTGAACTTTCCAAGAAGGATACTGGAAATACATTCTATATTCTTGACGAGCCAACTACGGGTCTGCATTTTGAAGATATCCGGATCCTGCTGGAAGTTTTGAACAAGCTGATGGAAAGCGGCAATACGGTTTTGGTGATCGAGCATAACATGGACATAATTAAAGTTGCGGATCATATTATCGACCTCGGATTGGAAGGCGGAACAGGCGGCGGAGAGATCCTTTGCGAAGGAACGCCGGAAGAAGTGATCAAAAACAAAAAGAGCTACACCGCGAAGTTTTTGAAGGAAGAGCTGGGGAATTGATATATTTGGAATTGGGTGTTTGGGTGGTTGAGTGTTTGGGTGTTTGAGTGTTTGGGTGTTTAGGTGTTTGGGTGTTTAGGTGATGAGGAAATGTAAAGATTCACTATTCGTACTATAAACAGATCCGTGTAAATCATAATAATCCGTTTAATCAGCGTTCCAATAACACAGCACAAAAAACACAGATTCGTAATATTCGTTATTTCGTACTATAAACAAATCTGCGTAAATTATAATAATCCGTTTAATCAGCGTTCCAATAACACACAGCACAAAAAACACAGATTCGTAAAATTCGTTATTCGTACTATAAACAGATCCGTGTAAATCATAATAATCCGTTTAATCAGCGTTCCAATAACACACAGCACAAAAAACACAGATTCGTAATATTCGTTAGATTCGCATTTCGTACATTAGTAAATATTCGTAGTTCGTAGTTATGACCAACCAGGAAGAAGACAAGATCAGGAAAGCCTTTGCATCAAAGGACTGGAACGACATTAAAGCATCCGACTCATGGCAGATCTTTAAGATCATGAGTGAGTTCGTAGAGGGATTTGAAAAAATGAGCCGTATCGGTCCATGTGTTTCGATCTTTGGTTCTGCGCGCACAAAACCCGCTAATGTATATTATAAGCTTGCGGAAGAAATTGCTTTCAAGCTCACCCGTGAAGGATATGGTGTGATCAGCGGCGGCGGTCCGGGGATCATGGAAGCTGCGAATAAAGGCGCAAAAGCAGGCGGCGGAAAATCGGTAGGCTTGAATATTGTGCTTCCGTTCGAACAAACGCATAACCCCTTTGTCGATTCCGATAAGATCATCCATTTCGATTATTTCTTTGTCCGCAAAACCATTTTCCTGAAATATTCCCAGGGTTTCATTGCAATGCCCGGAGGATTCGGAACACTGGATGAATTATTTGAAGCGATCACCCTTATCCAAACCAATAAGGTCGCTCACTTTCCAATTGTTCTGGTCGGCAGAAAATACTGGGAAGGAATGCTGCACTGGGTCAAAGAAACAATGCTTACCGAGGAAAACAACATTAGCGAGAAAGACCTGGAGCTCTTTCATATTGTAGATACTGCTGATGAAGCGGTTGCGATAATCGTTGAGTTCTACTCAAAATACCTGCTCAAGCCAAACTTCTGATGAGAGTCCCAGCTTTCATAT
The DNA here is from genome assembly GCA_045805205.1 of Bacteroidia bacterium. Taxonomy (GTDB): domain Bacteria; phylum Bacteroidota; class Bacteroidia; order 2-12-FULL-35-15; family 2-12-FULL-35-15; genus 2-12-FULL-35-15. Next base: position 826,328 of record JBJMLR010000005.1, read on the forward strand.
TCGCTGCCATGATGTTCACGAGCCTGTGCTGTTCCGCACAAGATGGTCTCGGATATTATCATGATCAGAACAATGACTTCTTTGTATTCGATAACGGTATCGAGCATCGCCTGGAAGAGGACCCTGTTACAAATGTTGTGAGCGGGAGCGACTGGCTTGCATACACGGATTACAAGCAAAGCTTCATGTACTATTATCAGGGCGATAAGCAGTTGCTGGAAGAGAATTATCCCAACAAGATCGTTGCGACCAAAACTGCGCTTGTGTATAAAATGCAGCTGCGACTCATGATGTGCCAGAAAGGCGAAAAGAAAATGCTTTCCCGGAATGCGCCCGTATTCGCGGCGAATGATTCCATTGTGATGTGGCAGGAATGGCCGAGCATGGATTATATTGTTTATGAGAACGGAACAAAAAGCACGATGATCACTGCTATCAATTCATCCGATATGATCAGTGATTACCAGCTGGGGAGTAATATTGTAGCATATAACGACCTCAACTACCACCTCAATATCTGGTATAAAGGGAAAACATACGAAACGCAAACGGTAAGAGCGGCAAGCTACGCCTGCGGCCACAACATTGTAGCCTGGATAGACCAGTACAAGAATACCCTGAATATTTTTTATGACGGCGAACAAAAAGTGATCAGCACCGAGATCATAAAAGAATATCATGTTACTAACGACATGGTAACCTACCTGGATGACAAGGATAATTTTTTTGTGTTCTATATGGGTGGTGTCACGAAAATAGATTCACGTAAACCGGACTATTATTTCTCCCGGGGGAATGTTCTTTATTACTCTTACAATTCTGCAAACATGAAGATCGTATATGAGGGACATATCTATACACAAAACCTGGTTGACCCCGGAAGCATTGTTGCTTCTGACAATGGGCTGCTGTTCTATTCAGACGTCAACCAGCCAAAATATTTTTACAAAGGCAAGGTGATCGATCGTTTTTATGTTCCGAAACCCTACACCATGCAGCTTAATTCAGATCTTCCCGTTTTCTTCTACAGCAACAGCATCGGCTTTCTCTTTAACGGAAAGATCTCCGAGTACGGCATAAAGAACAATTCCGGATCCTACTGATCCCTCTCCTTTTTTTGTTGGTCCGGGTAGCCAGGCGATAGCCCGCTGACACGTTAGCTTTCCCAGAAGAACCGGCGACCGGCACCTTGATCCCCTTCCTTACGCTTGAATTCCACTCCTTGCAACCATGCGGTTATTAACAAACTGCTGTTTGTAATTACAACCGCGCCTCTTTAATTGAAGATTCAATCTACAATAGCTTTGTTCATATTTAGCATAATCCCTATTGCATAACGATTCGACAGTAATTCTTTTTTGGAAACAGGTACGGCTATTCATTGCTAAACAAAATGATATGAGAACTAAAAGTTTACTACTTATTTTATTGTTTGCAACTCCCTCTTTTTTTTATGCTCAGAAAACTTCTCAACCGAAACAGCTCCCGTCCGTAGCAATTGGTGCAGGTGTACTTTCATTTAATGGTGATGTGGGCAGCGGCGCCGGACTTAGCTCCTTCAGCAGGATCCGTGCAGGATATAATCTTACCATCGAGCAAAGGATCGGCAAGTGGATGGGAGTTTCTGTCAATGGTATTTATGGAAAGCTTTCGGACAGCGAACGCGGTAAGGACAGGAACCTGAATTTTGAAACCCAGGTCATCCAGGGCGATCTGAACCTGGTACTTCACTTCGATAATGATAAGATCATGCCGCGTAACAGCGTATTAGCACCGTATATTTTTGCGGGGATCGGTTACATGAAATTCGATCCGCATGGTGATCTCAGGGATAAAAACGACAGCTTATATTATTACTGGAATGACGGGACAATTCACGATGCATCTGAAACCGCTGCAACCGCGAGCGTTTCGAAAGTTATCCAGCGGGATTATACGTATGAAACGCAGCTCAAAGATTCGACAACTAATTATGCACGGAATACATTGGCTGTTCCCGTGGGGATCGGCTTTAACCTGAAGCTGCTTCATAGTCTTTCAGTGAATGTCGGCGCAACGTATTATCTGACATTCACCGACTGGATCGACAACTTCAAAGCGGGCAGCAACGACAAATACATTTTTGCGAATGTTTCTGTGCAGTACACTTTTGGTAAAGAGCAGGACGACAGCGATCCGATCTATAATTCGGTCGATTTCTCTGCGCTTGACCGGTTGGATTCAGATGAAGATGGCGTAAATGACGGAGATGACCGCTGTCCCGGAACTCCTAAAGGAGTGAAAGTGAATGGCAGAGGATGTCCTGATGATAACGACGAGGATGGAGTTCCTGATTACAGGGACAAAGAATTGATGACAAAGCACGATGCGCTGGTGGATGAGAATGGAGTGACAATAACCGACCAGATGCTTGCTGCAAGGCAAAGCGACTCGCTTGCAACGGAGCGCAGCGAACTCTTTAACGAAAACCCAAGCCTCGCCTACCTGAAAGATGTTGAATCGAAGCTCAATAACGGAGGCGGTAAAACCGGCAATGCCAGCAGCATTCCATATGCCCTGCGACCGGCAGATAAAAACAAAGACGGCTTCATTTCAGCAGATGAGATCGCAGCTGCAATTGATAGCTTCTTTGAAGGAGATTCGGATTTCACAGTGGAAAAGCTAAATGACCTGATCGACTTCTTCTTTGAACAATAAAACAAGTAAAAACCAAACTCTGATTATATGTTAAAATACGCAGCTCTTCTATTCAACACTGTTGCATTGTTGATATATCAGTTCTTCTTTGCTGACGGGATCACTGTTACTCAGAATATCCCCGCCACCGCAAAGGCTGAAAGCGAATTCACTGTGGAATTAACTATTAATAAAGGAACCATCGGGGGCTTCGCAAAATTACAGCAGGATCTTCCTGAAGGCTTTACCGCGGTAAAAGGAGACGACAACGGAGCAACATTTACTTTCTCCAACCAGTCGGTAAAATTCATCTGGATGTCACTTCCTTCCGATAAAGAATTTAAGGTAAAATACACTGTAAAGGTAGCAGCAGGTGTAAGCGGCGACAAATCCATCGGAGGAAAATTCTCTTATGTCTCCGATAATGTGAAGCAGTCTATCGATATCGCTCCTTCCATGATCAGGATCGGAGACGGCGCATCAACACCGGTTGCGGACAACGCTGCAAATACAACTCCTGCCACAACCGGCACCACTCCACCGGATAATACAAGCAATACAACAACAACCACAACGCCTGCGAATACGACAACAGAACCCGCTACAACAACGGCCTCAAATACTACAGACAAGACACCTGATAACCTGACCACACAGCTGGTTGATAAATCTACTACGCCAACTAACACGGGCACCGAACCGACTACGACTACACCGGCTAACAATGAGGTGATGTCTTCCCTTAATTGTATCCGTACGGTGACAGCCGGAGGAACCGATAACTGGAATGTCGAGGTCGCCGTGAACAAAGGAAATATTACAGGATTTGCAAAGCTCCTCGAAACACTGCCTGCCGGTTTTACTGCAACGGCAGGTGAAACTCAGGGTGCGTCTTTCAGCTTCGATGCCTCCACCCAGAAAGTGAAATTCGTTTGGGTCTCAATGCCTTCGCAAACCGAATTCAGAGTTAGCTATAAGATCACGGCAAGCGGCGTAAGCGGAAGCCAGCCGATCGACGGCGTATTCTCGTACATCGAGAACGATGAAACAAAAAAATTCACGATCCCAACCAGCATGGTCACCGCAGGCGGAGCAATGGCAACAAACAATACAAACACTAACACAACGGCTAATAATACGACAACCAACAACACGACTGACAACGCAGCCAATAACACCACCAATAATAATAACACAAATAATACCGCTGCAAATAATACGACTGCAAACAACACAACCGATAATACAAACACTAACAGCACGCAAATGTCTGCCACCAGCATTCCAAGTCCGCAAGGCAATGTGAATTACAAGGTGCAGATCATGGCATTGCATAACCCGGTAGATGCCAATAAGCTTGCAACCCGTTATAACATCAACGCTAAGATCAATACAGAGATGGCCGAAGGCTTTACGAAGTATACGGTCGGTTCCCATAACGAATACAAGGAAGCGCGGGATGCAAGAGAAGACATGAAAAACAAGGGAGTAGTTGCTCCTTTTGTAACGGCTTATAACAGCGGAAAGCGGATCACCGTGCAGGAAGCGCTGATGATCACAAGCCAGAAGTGGTATAGATAGAGGCTATTCGCCTTATTTTTGAGACTCAATTCGGCACCTTTCCAACGCCGGATTGAGTTTTTGTATTATATTTGTAATTATGCTCAGAAGGCTAAATCTCCTATTCTTGTTCTCACTGTTGAATGCTGTTTCATTCGCCCAGACCGGTGAAACAGCTTCAAATGATAGCACTTCAGCCTCCGATAGCCCTCAAACATCAGGTGCTGCTAAGACTGAGCAAAACGAGTTCATCTTCAAACCGGCGATCGGACTCGGTACCGGGATGTTTAATTTTTTCGGCGATCTGTATGATAAGCACTTCCAGGCGCCAATGGTCAGCCGGATCGGATATGAGCTTAATGTAGCACAGAATTTTACCGATTATCTTCAGTTCAACTTTTATGCGCTCTTCGGAAAGCTTGGAGCTAATGAGCGCCTGGCACCGAATAACCGGAACCTGAACTTCGAATCCCAGATCCGCGTAGGCGGCATTAACCTGACCTATAATTTCGGAAATTTTCTTCCAAAGGACCGTGATGCAAGTCCATTTATTTCCCTCGGATTTGAATCATTTGAATTTCTTTCAAAAACGGACATGTACGATGCCTACGGGAACCGTTATTATTACTGGTCGGATGGCTCTACCCGCAACATCGATGAGCATGCCAGCAACGCCAGCTCAGCAGTTGTGATCCACCGTGATTATACCTATGAATCCGATATCAGGGAGATGAACCTGGATGGCTTCGGGAAATATGCTGAACGCTCATGGGCTGTTCCCGTTGGTGCCGGCGCGATCTTCAAGATCAACGACTATTTTAGCTTCAAGCTGGCAACAACCATGCATTTTACCTTCACTGATTATATCGACGGTGTAAGCGATAAGAGCACCGGGAACCGGGCCGGGACGAAAGGCAAGGATAAATTCATGATGACCAGCTGCTCGATCCATTACAATTTCGGACAGCGTGACAAACAGGAAGATGAGATCGATGATCAGGATACGTTCAACGACGTTGACTTCTTTGCCCTGGATCTTTCCGACCTTGATAAAGACGGTGTACCGGATGCAAAAGATTCCTGCCAGGGCACTCCGCCGGGCGTTCCTGTTGATGCAAAAGGCTGCCCGCTTGATGATGATAACGATTTGGTTCCGAACTATAAGGATGACGAATTGAATTCACCGAAAGATGCATTTGTAGATATCAAAGGTGTTCAGCTCACCGATTCGATCCTTGATTACCAGTATCGTTTCTATATGGACTCTACCGGGGCTTTTGCCGAAGTGATCCGCCACGATCACAATGGAAAAGAACTTTATAATACCCTCTACCAAAAGGAATACTCGGTTGAGCTCGGAACGTTCCACAGCGGCTTGCCTCCTGAGCTGATGACGAAATTCCTCAGCATCGGCGATATCGCCAGCACCAATATTGACGACTCAACAACGATTTATACCGCGGGCAAGTTCAATACATTGCTTGATGCAGAGATCCGGAAAAAACAGCTGGTCGCTGAAGGATTAAAGGATGCAAAAGTGGTTTATAAGCAAAATGGCAAATTCTACAATGCGCCGGCTTATAGCTCGGGGAATACGGGAGATAAGGGAAATGCAGGTAATACGGGAGATAAGGGGAATGCAGGTAATACAGGAGATAAGGGAAATGCAGGTAATACGGGGGATAAAGGGAATGCAGGTAATACAGGAGATAAGGGAAATGCAGGTAATACGGGAGATAAAGGGAATACAGGCAGCAGCGGGAACAACCTGGTCAATAATACCAAAGGAGTTGTGCTTCGCGTTCAGCTCGGTGCATACAAGAACCGGCTTTCCAAGAGCGTATTCCGTGATGTTCCTGACCTGATCGAGATAAAAACAGAAGATGGCCTGTATAAATATATGTCGGGCTCATTCACCACTTTTGACGAGGCTGCAAAGCATAAAGTGAACCTGTTGCTGAAAGGTTACCAGGGCGCATTCATCACCGCATACAAAGACGGAAAACGTGTTTCCCTGCTCGAGGCGGGCGCTACACCAATGAAGAAAGAGGATCTGAAAGAAAACACCGACAGCGCTGCCGTCAGCACCGTCGACAAAAAACTTGTGACCTTCAAAGTGCAGGTGGGCGTATTCAAAAGCGAGCCTCCTGCCGATAAGCTTGCCAAATTTGAGAAAATCAAAAACATCAGCAAGGAAACAACTCCTACCGGCTTGAACCGCTATACCATCGGTCCATTTAAAGATTACGCCTCGGCACAAGCCGCTAAAAATGATATGATCAAGAATATCGGTATCGACGATGCATTTGTCCTTGCGTTCTTTAATGGCGAATACATCACGATCCAGGAGGCACTCGAATTGCTGAAGTAAGTAAACTTGACTCCGGCCCTAAATGGCACTATCTTTGGAAAGTAAACGCAACAAAAACAGATAAAATGAAAAATATATTAAAAATCAGTTTCCTGGCTTTGGGAGCAATGATCATTGGAACCACTGCTAAGGCGCAGGATATCAAAAAGGACGCAAAAACAACCTCGGGGCAGCTGGAAGCTCCATCCAGGACCGGCGGATCTACTGCAACTCAGAGCTCTTCAGGAAGTAAAGATTCAAAGCAGGATCCTGCAAAATCGAATACAACCACTTCAAAATCGGGTAGCGCAGATACCACCTCTTCCGGCGGTGGTACAAGAATGGCGATCACCGAACAGGGAATGCCGAAAAAGAAAAACAAAAAAAGCGCTGCGGCAACTACAACCACGAATACCACTCCTCCCGCTGAAAAAAAAAGCGAAGCACCAAAAAACTAAAGTAAAAGAGGCTCAGGCCTCTTTTTTTTGTACTCAAAATGTCAGAATCAACAAAAAGCAGGCTTCTTTTGTTATTGATCACAACGATCTTTTTGTCTTGCAAGGAGCAAACACCGGATACTACAACCACTAACAGCAACACCATGGAACAAAATAATATAAGCTCACCGACCGATACCGCCACCTTTGGCGCAGGATGCTTTTGGTGCGTGGAAGCCCAATTTCAGCTCCTCGATGGTGTTTTAAAAGTGGAATCGGGATTTGAAGGCGGAACGGTTAAAAACCCCGCTTATCGCGAAGTATGCAACGGCACCACCGGTCACGCCGAAGTATGCCGCATCACCTACGATCCTTCCAAAATCTCTTATGATGAGCTGCTCGCCGCTTTCTGGCAAAGCCACGATCCGACACAATTGAACCGCCAGGGAAATGATATCGGTACGCAATACAGATCGGTGATCTTTTATCACAATGAGAAACAAAAAGAGCTTGCTGAAAAGTATAAAAAGGAACTTAATGACTCCGGTGCCTGGGGTAAGCCTGTTGTTACGGAGATCAGCCCTGCTGCTCCTTTCTATAAAGCGGAGGATTACCACCAGAATTATTATAACGGGAATGGCGAACAGCCATACTGCCAGTTTGTGATCCAGCCGAAGATCGATAAGTTCAGGAAGGTTTTCAAGGACAAGCTAAAGCACTGATCAGTACGCTGCAAGTATCGTCGCCCAATAGCTATCTGTGGTTCCCATAAATGAATTCAATTGCTGCTGGACAAGCAGGATCTTCTTTCGGAGGATTTTGTCTTTTTTACCGTACTCATAAATAAAATTCCGTTCCTGGTCCGACATGATCAATGAAATTACTTCGGAACGATCTTCCTCCTCTCCCATCAGTGAATAACGGTTGAAAAATCCTTTCCTGGGATGACACATCGTGTACCAGTCGACCGACAGATCTTCATACGCTTTTGAACCGCCACCGGGATCATAACGAAAACGCCGCCGGTTTGTTTTTTCCCATTCCGGCCAGCGATAGAACATATCGTTCCACATCGCATATTCTGTAATGTGGTTGAGCTCATGATGCATCACATGAACAAGGTATACCTGGCTTGCATTCCCCTGTCCGCCGTCGATGCCCAGGAACAGTGTTTTTGTGTACGGATCGGGAACTGCCGCACGCTGTTGCTTTTCATAATACATTTTCTTTCCCAGCACGATGCGATCGATGCCGACTTTTTTGAAAAACCCTGAAGGATACTTAAGGTATTCTGTGCGAAGCAGGAGAAGATATCGGTTCAGCTCAGCAGAATCATCGCAATCTTTATAGCTGACAGCATCCCAGTTGTCCTCCACTTTTTCATTGTAAATGATCTTTACGGACAGCGCTGATTCGATTTCCGTGATAAGGCTTTCCGCTCTCACCATGGAACCGGTCAGAAGGAAAGCAAATATGAATACAGATCTGAACATGTTTATTCCTCCAATGCCATGGAATTGGCATAGCCGCGCCACTTTGCAAGTACCGCCTGCATATCTTCAGGAAGCTCGGAATCGAAATGGATGTATTTTCCGGTTAGGGGATGATTAAAGCCAAGGGATTTTGCATGAAGCGCATGCCGTGGAATGATCGCAAAGCAATTATCGACAAATTGCTTGTATTTCGCGAAGGTGGTTCCCTTCAGAATTCTTGCTCCGCCATACAGCTCATCATTGAACAGCGAATGACCGATGTGCTGCATGTGAACCCGGATCTGGTGTGTACGCCCTGTTTCCAGCTTGCATTGAATGAGCGTAACATAGCCGAAGCGTTCCAGCACTTTCCAGTGTGTAACCGCATGCTTCCCTTCTTCGCTTTCCGGCGGATAGACATCCATTTTTTTCCGGTCCTTCAGGTGCCTTCCAATGTTGCCTGTAACAGTACCCTCTTCCTCTTTGAAATCTCCCCAAACCAATGCATAATAGATCCGGTCCAGGTTGCGGTCAAAAAAGTCTTTAGCAAGCTTCACCATTGCTGTCTCGCTCTTTGCAACCACCATGATCCCGCTCGTATTCTTGTCGAGACGATGTACAAGGCCGGGACGAAGCGCGGCGGCCTCTGTGGATTGTTTAGTTGTTTTTTGAGTAGCAGCTGCTTTGCTTACCGGCAATTGCTGAAAATGATACACCAGTGCATTCACCAGTGTTCCTTTGTAGTTTCCGTAACCCGGGTGAACGACCATTCCCGGCTGCTTGTTAATAATGATCAGATCATCATCCTCGTAAACGATGTCGATCGGAATATCCTGGGGAATAAGCTCTATTTCACGCGGAGGATGCGCGAACACCACGGTGATAACATCGCCGGGCTTTACCTTATAATTCGATTTGACGGGTTTTTCATTCACAAGAATGCTTCCGTTCTCCGCGGCCTGCTGGATCTTGGTACGGGTAGCATTCTGCTTGCGGTTCATCAGGAACTTATCGATCCGCAACAGCTCCTGGCCTTTATCGACAACGATCCGGTAATGCTCAAAAAGCTCCTGGTCTTCTTCCTGGTCCTCGACCGGTTCCAATTCATCTTCCTTCATGACCAACTAGCTAGAATAAAATTATTTTGCTTTGATGAATTTCAGCGTATGCATTCCTTTTTCATCATTGACAGTGATGAAATAGATGCCGCTGTTAAGTGAGGAAATATCAATATTTCCGGTAGATACTGATTCAGGAATGATTTTCTTGCCGAGAATATCCGAGACGTAATAACTGAATTCCTGTTTCATGCCGTCGGCAAATGCGACGTGTAATTCTTCGCCGGCCGGATTCGGGTAAAGCGAGAGATCCTTTGCTTTTGCAACAGGTTCGATCCCCGTAAACTCCGACGCAGAGCCAAAAACAGGATGCAGCATGAGAGAGCCGGCAAACGGAGAATTATACCAGGGACCGCTCACATTATAAAAGATCTTGCTTTGCGTGTTCGTGTTTTTATCGACGCCGATGTTCAGGAATTGATTTGTGTTTTGGAGAAATCCGACATAAAATTTGCCGGCGCCGAGGTACAGTGGCGCATCCAGCTTGTAGCGGATGAAATCATTGTAGGTCACACCGGAATAAGCCGGAGTTTGGGGCGATGAGCTGCTGTAGATCGGCAGCCCAGGCATACCTCCTGCATCGGCCCATACTTTCAGATCAAATGTATAGACCGACGTATTCGTAAGGAAAGGATTGAAGAAGATATCGATAAATTGCAATGAGTCTGCAACTCTGAGCGTAAACTGTTCTGCAAGCTCAGCGGAGAGTGTGCTCAGGCCGAAAGAATTCTCTGCCGTTCCGTCATCATAGGCAAAATAATTGGTAAGATCCTGCGTATGACGAACGGTATCGTTATTACGGTCTTTGTCAGGCGAGGAATACAGATAACTTTCGATCGAATAGCGGTCGGCCGTTGTAAGTGCGGGGATCTTATAATTCAGCGCAGGAGTTGTGTGAGGAGCATAATTCAGATATCCTGTCGTTTCGAATGGATTGATGTTCGATGTTCCGCCGCTATAGGTGCTGTTGACCTGCACACCCATTGCGTTAAATATCTTGTAATTATAGTCCGTGATGATCTTGGTGGCGGTATTGTTATTCCTGATCACAGATGCATAATTCGTCTTCATGAATGTTGTATCGTATTGCTTCCACGGCATTGCCGTATAAGGCGTGATCAGCGAAGGCGTATCATAAACCATTGCTACATCCTCAAAAACGGTGTCCGCTTTGGTGCGGAAGCGATTCAGATAAACATAATCGATATTCCAGTGATCGGTATTTCCGCTCAGCGTCGCCCGGTTATAAAAACGAAACTGGAAGCCGTCCTGGAGGTACATACTGTCCGTAACCGGTATCATCACCAGTTTCCAGGAGCTATCGCTGGTGGCAAGCGTTGTTCCTTTTTGTGCCCACACATTGCGCCAGGATGCGGAATCTTTGAACTGAAGCACGAGTGAATCCAGGTATTCCGGGGCATTCCCTCTTCCCTGCGGCTGATAATAAAAGCTCAGGTAAATGGAATCCGTTGCCGGATAATTCAGCTTGATCGGTTTCGAAGTAAGATAATCTGCAAGGGCAGAAGAAGAAGGCGCTGCGGAGAAATCGTAGGGATAACCATTGTAATCCAGTCCGTCAAAAGTCGCTACTCCGATTGTAACAGGAGCTTTTGGATAGGTCCGATTGATGAACGCATGGTCATCCATCCAGATCGCTGTATCAGGATAAGGGCCCGGCTTTGAAAAATCGTCCAGGATCCCGGCGGGACCAACTGTCAGCGTATCGTAAATAGAAGGCAAACGATGCACCGACTTCATTTCATTGTATTTCCTCACCAGCACGGCATTCGTTGTCAGCTCGTTTTCAGTCAGGCCTTGTGAAAAACCAGCAAACGCGAAGAACATTGCTGCAATAAGAAAGGTGATTTTTTTCATATTATTCGGGTTCATCATCTTCATCTGTTGTCGGCGCCTGACCGCCAGCCGGTATTTTGCTTTGATCGCCGGTCAGGTAGAGATCTACCGTTCCACCCATATTGATATTCGATTCCTTACCACAGGAAGGCGACTGCCTGTAAACCTTGCCGTTCAGCGTGTCCTTCGGTGAATCCGGGATGATCGATCCTACACTCAGGGAATTCTCCAGCAACTTCGCGATCGCCTCTTTCTTTGTCAATCCATACAGGCAAGGCACTCCCACTTCTTCTTCGCTTAGCCCTTTTCCTACGATCAGCCGGATCACTGTTCCTTTTTCGACCGGTGTTCCCGGTTCGATGCGCTTGCCATTCATAAGTTGCTGATCAAGCACACAATTTGCACACTGGTCCGGAACAAATTTCGGTGCCGCCATTTTCAGGCCGAATGTCGTGATCATTGCAGATGCCTGTCTTAAAGAACGGTCAATCAGCTTGGGCATTTCGATCCTCGGCGGCATAACGGAGGTCACATACAGGTATACAGTGCGGTTTTCTTTTACTTCAGCACCGGCTTCCGGTTCCTGCTTCACTACGCAACCTTTCTTTGCCTTCGTATCATATATAGAGTCGATAACAAGGTACTGAAGTTGCTTGTCCTTGATAAAATTATTCAATTCGCTTATGGCCAGACCGGAAAAATCGGGCACCTTGATGGTTTCTCCGTGGTTGGTGGTGGACCTGAGCCAGGCGCCGACGATCCAGAAAAGCAGGAAAACCGCGACGAGATAGATCAATAAATGCTTGAAGAACGTCCTGCTTTTTAAGAATGATAATAGCCTTTTGAACATAAATACCTGAGCCGCGGGTTTAGCTTACGAATGTACGAATTTTAGGTTGATCCGGGAAATCAAAAAATGGAACGTAAATAGCGGGAAGTTATTATAAGTTGAAGGAGTTACAGTCCTTTTTTAACCGCAGGGAAGACAGAGATTTCCACAGAGAACGCAAAGAAAAAAAGAAATTCTTAGTGTTTCTTAGTGTGCTAAGTGTCTTAGTGGTAAAAATAGGAGGTGCCATCTCGAACTATCGACTGCCAACCATTCTCTTCTTCTGAAATCCAAACTCCAGGATCCGGTCAATAAAATCGTAAGGTTTATAGCCATTGATAGCAGTCTGATGAAAAATGCAGGTTGCCGGTGTCATTCCCGGAAGCGAGTTCACTTCTACAAAGATCACCTCTACTCTTTCCGGTGAATAGATCCTGACAAATGCATCGATGCGGGTATAACCATTGATCTTTAAAAGTTTCGCAGCGGCACCTAATGTTTCCTTTACTTTATCCGAAATCTTTTGCCGCTCCAGCGGATCCGCTGAATACCTCGCCGGAGTAATGTTCTGGCCTTGTCCGGCTAAAAATTTTTCTTCCAGTGAAAGGACTTCACCTTCGCTCAATGCCTCGGATGCTTCAAATACTTCATAGCTCACATTTCCATTTGCATCATATTTAGTAAGCATTCCGCCGGTCACTTCCAGGAAATGTTTCGCATCTCTTTTTGAAATAAGCTCTTCGACAAGGATCACACGCTTCTGAGGAAACTCTTCCTTTTCTTTAATGTGAAGAACCATTGCCGCAGCGGCGTCCAGCATTTCCTGCTTCCGGAAGATCAGTTTGGAAAAAGCTTCGAACTCCTCCGGTGTTTTGATCTTTTTAACAGCAGATGAGCAGCCATCATCCACCGGTTTTGCAATGAAAGGGTACTTGATCTTATCCTTAATTGCCGACAGCACTTTTCCTTTGTCTTTGTTCCAGTCTTCCTCCGTTACCAGCATATGCTCAGCAACCAGGAATCCATTCTGAGCGAGGATCTCATTCGTTCTGTATTTATCGATCGTGATCTGTGAGCTTTCCACACCTGAACCATTATAAGGCAAACCGACTCTTTCGAGGTTCGCCTGTACAGCGCCATCTTCACCCGGACGGCCGTGCAGGGCGATGAATACGCCATCGACCATTTTTGCAAGATCCTCATAGCTGACCCGCTTCGGTTTTGCGAGATTATCGGCACCCGAATACTTTTCAGTGATCTCTTTACTTTCAGTGATGATCTGCTTTACCAGCTCATGGATCTTATAATTTTCGATCTTGTCCCTGATGTCATCGGCATTATCTTTCAGAAGAATGTTCACCGGGATCTGGTACATGATGTGCTCTTCATTACTTCCGGTGAGAAATACGGGAACGGGCTCGTACTTTGAAGAGGAAGCCAGCTTCTCATAGATGTTCCTTCCGCTTTCCACGGAAATATGACGCTCGGAGGAATATCCGCCGAGGATCACAGCAATCTTTATTTTGGTCGTTGCTGCGTTCCGGTCCTTGCTGATCGCATTATCCAGATTCTCCAGCAGCGAATCAAACTTCTTATTGTTCTTTGCTTCAAAGATCCGCTGCGCCAAAGAGGTCCGGATGATATAGGTCAGAAACTGTGATGGATTCAGACCGATCTCCGCTGCCTGGTGAAAAAAGAAAGAAGAAGGCATCATCCCCGAAGTTGTATTCGGATCGTTCAGGAAGATCTTTCCTTCTTTGGAAATAAATCCATCGATCCGGGCATAAACATCGAAATTAAGCGCATAGAACAAGCGTTCACATTCTTTGCGGATGGCCTGGATCTGTTCGTTCGGAAGATCGATCGGTGTGATCTTGCGCGACAGGCCCGGTAAATATTTCGAACGGTAATCGAAGAGCTCTTTTCCTTTCCTGATCTCTGTCGGCGGAAGCGCAATCGCTTTGTTATGCTCATCCTGCGCAACGATGCAGGAAAACTCTTTCCCTTCAATAAATCCTTCCACTAACACCGTATTCTCTCCGTCCAGTGCTGCAAGGATCACTCCTTCACTTTCTTTCTCAAAAGTCTCATCCAGGAAACCAATAAGATCCTGCGGATGATACACCACACTTCCCACGTTTAACTTATCACTTATCACTTCCACAGGCATTCCGATCCCTTCGCGGATATCCGCCAGCTCGCGGACGCAGGCGTTCTTCTGAGAAGCGTTCATGCCTTTCCATTCGCCGGCATCGCACCAGCGGGTGAACAGGGCTTTCTCTACCGCCTGCATGAATTTGAATTCATCGGCTTCCTGCAGAATGCTTACACCGATGGAAGAACCCTGATTCGCAGGTTTCAGGACCAAAGGGAAACCGAGCTCTTTTGCTTTCGCGAATGCGTCTTTGCATTTTCCGGAGATGTAATCATTCCGATCGATGGTAAAAAAAGCGGGACTATTGAATCCGGCATTTACCATCATTCGCTTTTGAATGGCTTTGTTGATGCCGATCGCAGAAGGAAGGATCCCTGAACCGGAATACGGGATCTGCAGATACTCCAGCAATCCCTGGATCTTTCCATCTTCACCGAATGGCCCGTGCAGACAGAGAAACGCAAAATCAAAGTATCTGGAAAGCTCCTGCGCATCGATCTTTTTTCCGATCTTATTGATCATCGCCAGCTGCTGCTCAGGATTCAGCGGACCGATCTGCTCGGCATAGATCTGAAATGCTCCTTCTTTGGCGGGAATAAATTCTGCAGGAGGATAAAAATCCCGGATGCTTCCTTTGTAAACGAACTCCCAGTCGAGGAGCACAAAATTTCCAAAGCTGTCCACAAAAACGGGAACTGCATCGAAAAGCGACTTATTGAGATTATCGTAAACGGTTCGTCCACCGGCGAAAGAGATTTCGCGCTCCCTGGAAAAACCTCCGAAAATAATGCCGATCCTGGTCTTCATACTACCCTGTTGTTCACACAAAATTAGGATTAAGAGAACAGCGTTTCAGGCGATTTGTTTCAAGTATTCAACAGATTTATTAACTAATAGATGCATGGAACGCGGATGACACGAAAAAGGCGGATTTTCGCAGATGCAGAAGAAAGAAAAGGATGGAACGCGGATGAGACGTTATCCGTGTTCTGTTATTGATGTCAGATATTTCACCAGCTTTTTTACAGCAATGGCCCGGTGGGAGATTTTATTCTTTTCAGCCAGATCCATTTCTGCAAAAGACCGGTCGTATCCATCCGGAAGAAAGATCGGATCATACCCGAAGCCTTTTGCTCCACGCTTTTCTTCCAGGATGCTGCCATTCACAACACCTTCAAAGCTTAGCTCTTTTCCATTGATAACCAATGAAATAACCGTTTTAAAACAGGCCCTCCGATCCGAAATCCCTTTCATCTCAGCGAGAATTTTATCCATATTTGCATTTGCATCTTTAGCTTCACCGGCATAGCGTGCGCTTAATACGCCCGGGCGCCCATTCAGCGCAGCGATCTCAAGGCCGGTATCGTCTGCAAAGCAATCCTGCCTGTAATTTTCATAAACGTAAAATGCTTTCTGAGCAGCGTTTTCTTCGATGGTGCTTTTGGTCTCAGGGATCTCTTCTTCACAATGAATATCTTTCAGGCTGAGTACCTGTAAGCCTTGCGGGAGAAGCTCCTGGATCTCACGGGCCTTATTGGGATTTGCGGTGGCAAAGACGAGTTTCATAGGGCACAAAATTACACAAAAATGAATCGGTTCCGGGCTATTTGCTATCTTTAGGCTTTAAAACGAAACACTAACAAATCAGCTATGAAAGTAGTGATCCTGGCGGGAGGAATGGGAACGCGTATCTCCGAAGAATCGCACCTGAAGCCCAAACCGATGATCGAGATCGGCGGCAAACCGATCCTCTGGCACATCATGAAGATCTATGAGCAATACGGGCACAACGACTTCATTGTATGCTGCGGCTACAAAGGACATATCATCAAGGAATATTTCATCAATTACTTTCTTTACAATTCGGATATCTCTGTCGAGGTCGGCAGCAACAAGGTCGATGTTCACTTTTCGAATGCCGAATCTTTCCGCGTCACACTGGTAGATACCGGGCTGGAAACCAACACTGCCGGCCGGATCAAGCAGATCCGGAAATACGTGAAGGACGAAACATTCATGCTTACATACGGCGATGGAGTAGCCAATATCAATATCACGGAGCTGGTCGAATTCCACAGGAAGAACGGCCGCCTGGCAACGGTGACAAGCATTCAGCTCCCGGGCAGATACGGAAACATACTTACCGATGCGCAGGGCGTGGTCCAGAAATTCCAGGAAAAGCCCGATGGTGACGGAGTATGGATCAACGGCGGATTTTTTGTGCTAGAGCCGGGCATCTTCGATTATCTTGCCGATGACATGACCAATGTTCAATGGGAGATCGGTCCGCTGGGAAAGATCGCGTCGGACGGACAGCTGGCTTCATACAAACACAAGGGTTTCTGGAAATGTATGGATGCAATGCGCGATAAGATCGAGCTTGAAAATCTTTGGGAAACGAAGCAGGCTGCCTGGAAAATATGGTAACCGGAGAACTAAATAAGTTCTACAGGGACAAAAAGATCTTTCTGACGGGCCACACCGGTTTCAAAGGATCCTGGATGCTGGCCTGGCTGACTTCCATCGGTGCCACGGTGAAAGGTTATGCACTCTCCCCTCTCCATCCGGAAGATCTTTACAATGTAATTGGCGGCGATGAGATCTCCGCTTCTGTGATCGCCGACATCCGCGACCGCGAAAAACTGACAGCTGAGATCCGGGACTTTCAACCGGATCTTGTTTTTCACCTGGCAGCACAGCCATTGGTGAGAGCTTCCTATGAATCACCGGCAGCCACCTTTGAAGTAAATACCATGGGAACTGTTAACGTGCTGGAAGCAATCCGCGGACTTGAGAAAAAATGCAGCGTCGTGATCGTTACAACCGATAAAGTGTACCGGAATGAAGAAAGCGGAAGGGCTTACCGCGAATCTGATCAACTGGGCGGATTTGACCCCTACAGCGCCAGTAAAGCAGCAGCAGAAATTGTCTGCGAAAGCTACCGGAATGCATTCTTCCATCCGTCAAAATATCATGTTCATCAGAAAGCTGCAGCCAGTGCAAGAGCAGGAAATGTGATCGGAGGCGGCGACTGGAACCAGGACCGGATCTTTCCGGATATTGTAAAGGCGCTCCAAAAAAAAGAAAAAATCATTGTACGAAATCCAAACGCGGTAAGACCCTGGCAGCATGTTCTTGAACCGATAAGCGCCTATCTTCTTCTTGGAAAAAAGCTGCATGAATCACCCGCTGCATTTTCGTCCGCATGGAACTTCGGACCGGAAAACAATGATACCCTGAGCGTAAAGGAGATCGTTGAGCTGGCAATTAAAAGCTGGGGTGAAGGCGCTTATGATTGTCCGGCTATGCAAGAGCAGCCGCATGAAGCAACACTTCTCAGTCTTGATATTTCGAAAGCCAAAGACGAATTAAAGTGGATGCCTAAATATTCAACCCCGGAAGCGGTAGACAGAACGATGCAGTGGTACAGGCAGCCTGCATCTGCAAGAAAAGAATTTACGTATTTACAGCTTAACGACTATCGGAATTGAGAGCTGAAGCGACGATATTAAACGGCTGTTATGTGATTCAGCCTGATCTCAAAGGTGACAAACGGGGTTGGCTTGCACGAACATTTTGTAAAGATGAATTTGCTGAGATCGGTCATCATAAAGAATGGCTTCAGATCAATCATTCTTATACTGCGCAAAAGGGCAGCATTCGCGGGATGCACTTTCAATACGCACCGCATGCTGAGATCAAACTGGTGCGTTGTATTGCAGGATCGGTGTTCGATGTTGCAATCGATCTGCGAAAAGGATCTCCGACATTTCTGAAGTGGTTCGGGACCGAGATCTCCGCGGCAAATAAAAAAATGATGTATCTCCCCGAAGGTTTTGCACACGGGTTCCAGGTGACTTCACCGGACAGCGAGCTCATTTATCATCACACGGCGGCATATGCACCGGCGTCGGAAGGGGCGGTTCGTTTTGATGATCCGCTTATCGGCATCGACTGGCCGTTGCCGGCTGTAGGACTCTCGGAAAAGGATGTAAGTCATCCACTGCTGAACAGTGATTTCAAAGGCATCGGATTATGAACTGCAGATTCTGTCAACATACATTGGAACATGAATTCATCGACCTGGTGAACTCTCCCGCTTCCAACTCTTTTCTTTCGAAAAAACAATTGAATGAGCCGGAAGTATTTTATCCGCTCAAAGTATTCGTCTGCACCAACTGTTTCCTCGTGCAGATCGATGAGTACAAAAGCTCTGCTGCGATCTTCGATGATCAATATGTTTATTTTTCTTCTTTTTCCACCAGCTGGCTGGCACATGCAAAGCGGTATACAGAGGAGATGACAAAACGATTCGCATTGAACAATGATTCGCTTGTCATCGAAATTGCCAGTAATGACGGATATCTGCTGCAGTATTTCAATGAAAAGAAGATCCCCGTGCTGGGTATCGAACCATCTGCCAATACCGCAGCAGCAGCAAAGGAAAAAGGGATCGGATCGGTGATCGATTTTATGAGTGTAAAGCTGGCGAAGGAGCTCTCCGCAAAAGGAGTCAAAGCCGATCTGCTCTTAGGAAATAACGTGCTGGCTCATGTTCCGGACATCAATGATTTTGTGCGCGGCATGAAGATCCTGCTAAAGGACAATGGCGTGATCACGATGGAATTTCCACACCTGGTGCAGCTCATCGATAAT
Organism: Bacteroidia bacterium; assembly: GCA_045805205.1. GTDB lineage: Bacteria > Bacteroidota > Bacteroidia > 2-12-FULL-35-15 > 2-12-FULL-35-15 > 2-12-FULL-35-15. The sequence goes on from JBJMLR010000005.1 coordinate 845,435, forward strand.
AACCAGTTCGATACGATCTACCACGAGCACTTTTCCTACTTGTCGCTTTACACGGTCAAACAGATCTTCGAAGCAGCCGGCCTTATTTTATTTGATGTGGAAGAACTGCCGACTCACGGCGGCTCGCTTCGCATTTATGCAAAGCACATCGAAAGTACTTCGCAGCCGGTGTCACCGCATGTTGAACAATTACTCAAGAAAGAAAAAGACAAGGGCGTCGGCGATCTTTCTTACTACAGAGGCTTTCAGCAAAGAGCGGAGAAGATCAAGCTCGATCTGCTGGGTTTTTTACTCGATCAGAAAGCCGCCGGAAAAAAAGTTGCTGCTTATGGCGCTGCTGCAAAAGGAAATACGCTGCTTAATTTCTGCGGGGTCAGAAACGATCTGCTCACGTTTGCTGCAGATGCCAATCCGCACAAGCAGGGAAAATTTCTTCCGGCAAGTCATATTCCCGTTGTGAATGAAGCATACCTGAAAGAGCAGCGGCCCGACTATGTGCTCATCCTTCCCTGGAACCTTCGTGATGAGATTGCGGAACAGCTGAGCTACATCAGGGAATGGAACGGAAAATTTGTAACCGCAATACCCTCGCTTACACTATTTTGAAATGAATACGATAGCAGCATCAGCAAAAATTTCGGCGCTGGCCGACATAGAAACTTCTGTAAGAGGAAGTAAATTGTCGATCGGTGAACAGGTCATGATCGACTCTTTTGTAAAAATAAAATTTACAGGCGGCACCGGAGATATCGTTATCGGAAACAACAGCTTTATCAACTCCGGCTGTGTGTTTTATTCGGGCAATGGGATCCTCGTCGGAAATAATGTTCTCATTGCAGCGAATTGTGTTTTTGCCCCGGTCAACCACGATTACCGACGCAAGGATCTGCTGATCCTCGAACAGGGATTCCTTCCTTCCAAAGGCGGTATTGTGATCGAAGATGATGTCTGGATCGGCGCAAACGTAACAATCCTCGATGGTGCAGTGATCCGGAAAGGTGCAGTGATCGGTGCAAATTCACTTGTGACAGGGGAAGTAGCAGCATACTCCGTAAATGCAGGTTCTCCGGCAAAAAAAATATCCGAACGCAAATAGTATGGAATTTCCTGAATTGAGAAATAAGAAGATCGCTATTGTTGGCATGGGCTACATGGGAAGGAACATGCTGCGCTTTCTCGGCTCGTTTAAAGAAACACATAACATCGATCTTTATTCCTTTGACCGGAAAAATCTTACAGAGATCAAACGGCATACATTCGACCTGGTATTCAACTGCGCTGGAAACACGGGTGACTTCCGGAAAAGACCAAACGAAACGATCGAAAGCAACCTCGCAGTAACAAAGTTTCTCACGGAAGAAGCGAACATCAGGGAAGCTTTGATATTACTAAGCTCAACCAGGATCTATGGTTTCACCGGAGACAGCGGAACAATTTATGATGAGCGCTCTCCTGTTCCCGTAAAGGATCACCTCGATCCCGATTTTATCTACAACGGAACAAAAATGCTTCTTGAATCACTTGCCCGGCAGCTCGTTCGTCCCTACCGTATTGTTACTTGCCGCTTGTCGAATGTTTACGGAAGGTATTCGGCAGATGACCTGGACGATTCCACTTATCTGAAAGTAATGCTGAAGCACTGCGTTAAGAAGGAAAAGATCAGCCTGAACCAAAACGTACAGAGCACAAAAGATTACATCTTCATCGACGATGCAGTGGACGGAATACTGAGAGCAGCACTTTATTCAAAAGCAACCGACATTTATAACATCGCTGCCGGAGAAAGTTACAGCCTGGAAAACTGGCTGAATTTCCTGGGCCTGGAGTATGGAAATATACCGGGCTCCATTCCAAATCACAGCTGCATTTCCATTTCCGCTGCAAAGCGGGAGTTGGGATTTACGCCGCAGCATTCACTTAAGAACCTTAACATCAAACAAATCATTCATTCATGAATCCCATTGAACAATTCAGGCAGGAAGTAAAAGACAGGATCGCCGCCAACGGAAAAGACAAAGAGCTGCAGGAGATCTCCAACAAATGGATCGAAAAAAGCATGAAGAAAAGTTATGTTTACAACTTTTCATGGATGGGACGGCCGATCATTCAATATCCGGAAGATATCATGGCGCTGCAGGAGATCATCATGGAAACCAAGCCGGATGTGATCATCGAGACCGGTATCGCACACGGAGGCTCTATCATCTTCAGCTCATCGATGCTGGAATTGCTGGGAGGCGACCGCATCGTGATCGGGATCGACATCGACATCCGTGAACATAACCGGAAGGAGATCGAAATGCACCCGATGGCAAAACGCGTTACCATGCTCGAAGGTTCTTCCATCGATGAAACACTTGTAGAAAAGGTAAAACAGCTTTGCAAGCCTTACAAAAAGATCATGGTATGCCTTGATTCCAATCACACACACGAACACGTGCTGAGGGAACTGCAGCTCTACTCCCCGCTTGTAAGTAAAGATTGTTACCTGGTGGTCCTCGATACGTTCGTGCAGGATATGCCGGAAAAATTCTTTGAGAACCGGCCGTGGGATGTAGGAAACAACCCGAAAACAGCGGTATGGGAATTCCTGGAAACGAACAAGGATTTTTCGATCGACGAATCACTCAACAATAAATTGCTGATCAGCGTAGCTCCGGACGGATACTTAATAAGAACGAACTAAACGGTGGCCCAACTCAACCTGCAGTCCAGTATTTCGAAAGTTTCCATTACCCTCTTCGGCCGCATCATTACCGCAGTGGTTGGGATCATCTTCGTCCCGATCTATGTAAAACTGATCGGTGCGGAAAGCTATGGACTCGTGGCATTTTATGCAACACTGGCCAGCGCATTAGCTGTACTGGATCTCGGTCTCAGCACAGCGATCAGCCGACAGGTGGCAATATTGCAGGTGCAGCAGGGGAAGGAAAAGGAAATGAAAGATCTTGTTCTTTCCGTTGAGATCATTTACTGGTGCATTGGCATTCTGGTAGGCGTCCTGATCGTTCTCCTCGCCCACCCTATTGCTGTATACTGGGTAAAAGCTGAAAAGCTTCCCGTTGCGGATATTGAAAAAGCAGTAATGCTGATGGGCTGCGTTTTCGCGTTCCAGTTTCCGTCCAGCATTTACAATGGTGTGATGACCGGTCTTGAAAAACAGGTTGCCAATGCGGTCATCAATGTAATTTTCACGCTGCTCAAAGCAGTCGGTGTGATCGCAGCGCTCAAATTCATCGCGCCGACGATCGAATGTTATTTTACATGGCAGGTGGTGATCATCTTCGGATTAACGCTTGCGCTCCGCATTTTTGTCTGGAAAAAACTGTCTGCTTCCCGCGAAAAAGCGTCGTTCTCGGTTGAACAGCTCCGGACGATATGGCGCTTTGCCGCCGGCATGACCGGGATCTCGATGATCACTTTTTTTATTACCGAATTCGATAAGATCGTGATCAGCAAAATGGTACTGCTTGAATATGTCGGCTATTATAACCTTGCGTTCCTGCTTGCCGGCGGGATCAATCAGCTGATCTCACCGATGCAGCCGGTGATCTTCCCGCGCCTCTCAGCATTGGTGGCGCAAAGCCGGGAAGCGGACCTCGTTGCACTTTATCACAAAAGTGCCCGCTGGATCGCCATCATCGTTTTTCCGATCGGTTTTACGATGATCGCTTTCGCGGACGACATTCTGCTGCTCTGGACACATAATCCCCAGCTTACGGCCAACACCGCTCCTATCCTCCGGGTGTGTGCCGCCGGAACGATCTGCAATTGCATGATGTGGACACCTTACTTTTATATGCTCGCTAAAGGCAATACCACATTTACGATCTACCAGAACATCATTGCCTCCGTCATTCTTGTCCCGCTGCTTTTTATCCTGGCCAGGTATTATGGTGCGCTCGGAGCGAGCTTCGTATGGCTAATCGTTAACGCCGGCTATGTCCTGATCAGCATTCCGGTCTTTCACATGAAATTTCTCAGGGGCGAACTTTTGAACTGGTACCGGAATGATATATCCCGTGCATTTCTTTTCGCCTTTATTTTAACAGCAGCAGTAAAAATATTCCGGGTTGAATGTATTGCCGTCATAAATATTCCGCTGCTCGCAGGAATACTGCTTTTTGCACTGGCCGTCTACGTGCTTGCAATGCCCGACCTGAGAGAAGTGGCCGTCCGTATGAAATCCCGTTTATCCGCATGAATGCTCCGCTCGTAAGCATCGTTATTCCAACCTACAATCAGAAACCGGAGTATTTCCGGGAAAGCCTGAAGGGAGCGGTAACGCAAACCTATGAGCATATCGAGATCATTGTATCGGACAATCATTCCACAAACGACTGCATGATTGTGCTCAATGACTTTCCGAAAGACAGGATCCGGATTGTTCGCCCGGAAGTGCATCTAGGGCTTTCCGATCATTTTATTTTTGCAGCTTCCCAGGCAAAGGGCGAATTCATTTCATTCTTAAGCTCCGACGATCTTATTTATCCAGCCTGCATAGAAAAGCTGATCCGTCCGCTGCTCACGAATCCATCACTTTCATTTTCATATTGTGAGAATGCATTGATCGATCCGGAAGGAAAAAAAACAGGACTGATCCGGAAATTAGAACTTCCTTCCGGTTCGTATACACCGGCAGAAACGGCCCAGCGCATGTACCGGAATTCCGAATACTGGGTCATCGGAGGCCTGATGAGAACACAATTCTTTCAAAAAGAAAATTTTGTTCGGGATGTGATCGCCGGAGATTGGGTGCTGGGATTCAAAATGCTCAAATACGGAGGAGCTGCTTATGTCAATGAAGAGCTTTCTGCGATCCGCTTCCATGAAAGAGAAGGAAACGCAGCAGCCGAATATTCGGTCAGGCATTTAGATCATCACCGCCAACGGGTCCAAAAGCATAACTACCTGATCGACGACGCGGAATTTCTCTCGAAAACAAAAATTTCCAGGGAACAGGCCATTGAGTTTCGCACACAGGAGATCATGACAGCAGTAATGGATCTTGTCGTTGCTTATCACCGTGGGAAATGTGACGATGAGTACATCCTGTCTGTTTTTACTGTATATGGTACAGTGATGGGAAGCTCTCGCTTTCGTTTCCTCACTAAGTATTATCGCTCAACAGCAGCTCTTTTATATATCTATTCAATCCGGGCTTTCAGGAAAGTAAAACGTAGTATTTTTACATAATATGCAATTGATAAAAAATACGCTTTATGCACTGGCGGATCTTTTAACGTTTTACAAAGGTATCCCCCGGAATGTAAATGGTTTTAAAGTGCGTTTCGCGCCAAAATGGTCGAGGTTTTATGAAAGCGACTATGAAAAAGACACTTTTGATTTTTTCCGGAATAACATCAGGAAAGGAGATACGATCCTGGATATCGGTGCACACATCGGACTTTATTCGTCGCCCCTCGCGGAATTATGCGGAGATACAGGAAAAGTTTTTTGCTTCGAGCCGACTCCCGGGACATTCAGCATATTGAAGCAAACGATTCGCCTGAACAAGCAGGAGAATGTGAAAGCCATTCATGCCGCGATCAGCGACAAAAGCGGAACAATTGGATTCAATCTCACAAGCAGCGACGGAAAGGGCTCGAATGCAAACAGCATCGTAGAAACTGACCGTGCGCAGAATAGCATCGAGGTTCCGGCTTTCAGTATCGACGATTTCAGAAAGCAGAACAGGTTAACGATCAATGTGCTGAAGATCGATGTGGAAGGTGCCGAGCTTTCGGCATTGCTCGGTGCAAAAGAAACATTCCTCTGCGATCGTCCATGCGGAATCCTCGCGCTGCATCCTGCCAATATCAGATCATTCGGGCACAGCCTTGCTGAGATCTGGGATTGCCTCCAGCATTATCAGCTGCAGGTCACTTACAAAGGTAAAACGATCGACGCTGATTTTTTTTGCAAACAGGAGCTGCTTTTTGATGTTGAATTTAAACCGGTTTAGGTGAACATACTGCTCTATTATCAGAATCCTTATCACACGGTGTTCCTGGAGTCCCTTGTACAGGGATTTATCAAAAAAGGACATACCGTGTTCTTTCTCACGACCTGTGAGGAAGGAGTTCTGCATGAAAAGATGAAAAGCTTCGGAGCAAAAGTGGAGACGAATGTTGCCGAAGGCGGAACGTTTACTTTTTACAGAGCACAAGTAAAATTTCTCATTCGCTTTTGCAGGAAACACGATATCGATATTGTATACGCTCATCTTCAAACAGCCAATCTTGTTGCTGCTTTTGCCCGGCCGTTCATCCGGGCGGAAGTATTCCCCTGCCGGCACCACGCCGACGATGTTTCGATGAGAGAGAATCAAAATGCGATCCGCCAGGATAAGCTGGTCAACCGGCTTTCAAAAAAGATCGTGGTGGTTTCAAATGCCGTAAAGCAGCACATGGTGAAACACGAGCTGGTTGATCCGGCAAAAATCGAAGTGATTCCACTGGGTTATAACTTCGATCTTTACGATCAGCCTGATGAACTGATTGTAAAAAAGATCCGGGGACAAATGCAGTGCAGACTCCTCCTGATCCTGATCGGCAGAATGAACCGGAACAAGAATCACATCGCTGCACTGGAAGTGTTGAATAAACTGGTCGTTGAGAATTATGATGTGAAAATGATCATCATGGATGACGGACCCGAAAAGGCAACTATTCAAAAGTATATTTCCGATCACGGTCTCAGTGAAAAGATCCTTTTTACTGGTTTCATGAGCAATACAATGGATCACATTGCCGCTGCCGATCTCCTCGTTCACCCATCTCTTTCCGAAGCCAGCAACCAGGTTGTAAAGGAAGCTGCGCTTCTTCGCAAGCCCTCTATTGTCTGTAATGAAGTTGGTGATTTTGCAGAATACATTGTGAATGGCAAAAATGGATTTACAGTTTCGAAAAATGATATTGTCAATGAAATGTGCCTGGTGATCCGGGAGCTTTATCAGCATCAGGACCGGCTTGAAGCAGCCGGACAAGCGATCCATAATGAAGTTAAAAAAAGATTCGCTATTGAACCCGTATGCGATGCTTACCTCGCGTTAAGCAAGAACAGTAAATGAAAAGCACGATCGTTCGGACAATACAGCGGATCTTCCTTTTTTCTCTTATGGAAAAGATGCTCGTACGTATCATACTGCTCTTTCCTTCGTCGCGGTTCATACGAAAACTCGCCCCGCAAAACCACGAGTACAAAGGAGAAACGATCCGCGTCTGCAAGCGCAGGAATATCAATTATTTTCTCGATATCCGCGATTACCAGTCGTGGCTGATCTATTACGATTGTGATTATGATTCGTCCTTCGATATTCTGAAACACGTAAAAAGCGGGCTAACAATCATCGACGTCGGCGGAAATATAGGACAGACCGCAATGACAATGGCCCAAAAGACCGGTGCTGCCGGGAAAGTGATCAGCTTTGAGCCCCATCCGTCAACCGTTGAGAAGTTCAGGAAGAATCTTTCGCTGAATCCGCAGATCAGCAACGTAATCGTGGAGAATTTCGGATTGGGAGACCAGGAAAACACTGCGGAAATGTTCGTGGAATGCACCACCAATTCCGGCGGCAACCGCATCGCGGGCAGTTCTGAGAAGAGCAATGGCACCCCGGTAAAGATTACAACACTCGACCGCTATCTCGATATGCATGGTATCGAAAAGGTGGACCTCGTAAAGATCGATGTGGAAGGCTACGAAATGAACGTCCTGAATGGAATGACAAAGATTCTTCAGCGGCAAAGGCCGCTCCTATACCTTGAGATCGACGATAATAATCTGAAAAAACAGGGGCATTCCGCACAGGAAATGATCGACCTGCTTCACCGGCTCAATTACGAGATCCTCGAAGTATCGGCCTATAAAACGATCACTGTCCCCGCCGATATCCCGCATTCCTGCCGTGATATCTTCTGCCGCCCTAAATAATTCAGGGGAGTTTCCTGAAATAATTTTATCTTTAGACTGAATTCCGGACGGGACTAAACACCTATGGCATCTGTTAAATCACCGATACGCTCCTTTCTTAAACCTCTTTTTTTCAAACTTATCGGAAAAAAAGGGTATTTGAAAATGCAGTATGTCGCCAAGAAAAAAGATATCGAGCAGCGATTACTGGAAGAGCCGGAGATGGAGCTGCTGGAACGTTTTGTAAATGCAGAAAGCAATGTGATCGATATCGGTGCCAACTTTGCTTACTACACTCATCGTCTTGCAAAGCTTGCTCCCCGCGGCCATGTATACGCTTTCGAGCCCATTCCTTTTACACACGACGTTGCAAAAAAGATCATCGGGCATTACCGTTTCAGGAACGTAACGCTTTATCCCTGGGGCGCCGGCGACGAAAATGCAGAAAAGGTATTCGAAGTGCCGCTGCAAAGCTTTGGCGCATACAGCGCGGGACAAGCACATTTATCAGGAAGGAACAACGAACTGAGCGGCAAAGAGCAGCACTATGCTTTTGCTTCACACGAAAAAGTGAACTGCAGGATCGTCAGGATCGATGATCTGGGCGAGATCAAGCATCCCATCGATTTCGTAAAGATCGACATCGAAGGAGCCGAGCTTTTCGCACTCAGGGGAATGAAACAACTGCTGCTGAAAGATCAGCCTGTTGTATTGCTTGAGATAAATCCATTTTTCCTGGAAGGGTTCGGAATCGCTCCGGTTGAATTGACCGGTCTTTTTGCTTCCCTGAATTCAAAAATTTTCAAATACGATCCTGCTGCAAAGAAGCTGGTGCATTGGACCGGAGCATTTGTGGAAAGCAACTATATACTGATACCGGAAGCTAAACTTGGTAATTTCAGCGATCTCATCTCAACGTAAATGGATACACTGGAGAATTACATACAGCAGATCAACCGGCATTTCCGCGAACAGGAAAATCGTTACAAGGCGCATGAGCTCTGCAAACCGCTCCTGCTTGAGATGGCGAAGGACCCGGGAATATTATACCAGATCATTGCTAAAAATCTTTCGGAACCCGGATTTCTTTCAAAAAAAAGAGACAATCCTGTCATCCGCCTCGATATTGATGAGAATGAAACACTGACATTTGTGGCGCATTGCTGGTTGCCGCTGCCCGATCGGAGAAGCGACCTCACGCACCAAAGCATTCACCATCATGGTAAGCTGCTGCTTACCTCCGTTTCAGCGTGGGGGCCGGGCTATGAATCCGTGATCTTTCAAAAAGGATTTACAATTGATAAAACAGCAGGAACAGCTTCCATGAAGCCGGATAAGATCTATCGTAACCACCTGCACAATATCGAGTTCATCGATACCGATACACCGCATGTCGTATTCTACCCTGCCGATGTTTCTATTACTTATGCTTTGTGGAGCAATGCAGAAAGCACCGCATCCGAAAACATCAAAAAGATCGGTTTTGTGAACCGCTACAAAAAGCAATTGCGAAAGGTGATCGATGCAGTTGGTGCAGCAAAGCTGCTGGGCCTGAATACGAACGAATATCTTGATTTCTATCCGGAGAATGGAAAGATCATTGCCATGAAGGATCGCGTAAAATATGCTCCGGGAAGCAATCAGAGCTTTGTCAACAGCTTTTTTCATCTTCTTCAGCAAACCGGGTATACGAATTTTAGTTCGATAGCGAATTCCATCGCAGGCCTTCCTGCCGCGCAGCGTCCGGTTCCGGCTGCACTGCTCGCAAAGCTCCGGAGCGGAGAAAAAATATCCGATGAGTTCGACACAGCGCAGATGAACATACCGCATGTGAATTTTGAACGGGAAACACTGATGCGATCCATCACTAAAACTGAAATCTAATCAATGGAAAGAGCTATTTTATTTTCTATTGTGATTCCCACCTACAACCGTGCTTCCTTTATACGGAAAACGATCGAGTCTGCATTGACGCAGGAGTATGACAATTTTGAAATAATTGTCGTGGACGACGGAAGCACCGATAACACCGAAGAAATAGTTGCAGGCATTAAGGATCCGAGAATCCGCTACCATAAAATTAAAAATTCTGAAAGAGGCGCCGCACGGAATTACGGCGCGTCGATCGCAGCGGGACACTATGTCAATTTTTTTGATTCGGATGATATCGTTTACCCGAATCATCTCTCGGAAGCATACAAGCTGATCGAACGGCACCAATCACCGGAGTTCATCAACATCAGCTTTGACGTACGTGATCCGGAAGGAAAGCTGATCAGCAAGGCCCGTCACTACAAAGGTGATCTGAACCTGGGCCTGATAAAAAAAGGAAACCTGATCAGCTGCAATGGAGTATTTCTCCGGAAAGACATCAGTCAAAAGCATCCTTTTAACGAGGACAGGAAATTGAGCGGCTCTGAAGATTACGAGCTCTGGCTGCGGCTTTCATCAGAGTATCCGATTTATTATTCCAATGCTGTTTCATCGTCAATCATCAATCATGATGACAGAAGCGTATTGCAAATGAACAGGGAAAAGCTCATTGTCCGCTTCAGCACACTTGTGGAATGCCTGATGCAGCAGAAAAAATTTGTGGAAAAATTCGGGAAGTATAAAAATAACCTGCTTGCGAACAATTACACCTATATTTCCCTCCACATTGCGCTTGCGGGTGACCACAAGCTCGACACGATCCGGTATCTTACAAAAGCGATCTCAAAAAAGCCGCAGCTTGTTTTCAGCAAACGTTTCTTTGCGATCATCAAACACCTTATCATCAGCTAATGTGCGGCATAGCAGGATACTATTCCCCTGAGCGGGTATTTTCGGAGACCGATCTGCATGCGATGACCAATGCGGTCGCTCAGCGCGGTCCCGATGCGGAAGGTTTTTTCAGTGATGAGCTCATCGGCTTCGGTCACCGGAGACTGAGCATCATTGATCTCTCCGAAGATGCCAATCAGCCGATGCATTCTTCCTGCGGTCGTTATGTGATCGTCTACAACGGTGAAGTATACAATTTCATGGAGATCGCAGCGGAGCTCCGCCAGAAATTCAAAACCGATTTTAAAACGTCTTCCGACACCGAAGTGATCCTGGAAGCATATGCCTGCTACGGACCGGATTTTGTGACGAAACTTAACGGAATGTTTGCCCTTGCGATCTATGACAAAGTAAAAAAAGAACTGTTTCTTTGCCGCGACCGGGTTGGTATCAAGCCACTGTATTATTTCTGGGACGGAAAGAACTTTGCGTTCGGGTCGGAGATCAAAGCACTTACTCCGCTTTCCCTGATTCCGAAAAAGCTTGACCGAAACGGGATCTATCAGTTCCTTCACCTCGGATTTATTCCGGCCCCGAATTCGATCTATGAATCGATCAAAAAGCTCGGCGCCGGCTCCTGGCTGGTCGTATCGGAAAATAAGCTTCAGCAGCATGCATACTGGAAGATCAACCAGCAGATCAAACACCGGGTTATTTCCAATGAAAAGGAAGCGATCGTCAAGCTGAGCGATCTGCTCATGAGCTCCGTTCAATACCAGATCAAAAGTGATGTTCCCTTTGGAGTGTTCCTGAGCGGAGGAATCGATTCCAGCCTGCTTACTGCCAATGCGGTGAACCTTTCGGGTGTGAAGGTCAATACATTCTCCATCGGTTTCCAGGAAAATAAATACAACGAGTCGACCTATGCGAAGGCAGTTGCCAATCACCTGGGAACGAACCATCATGAGTTCATCGTTTCCTATCGTGATGCGATCAACCTCATCGACACGATCTTCGACGCTTACAGCGAACCATTCGCAGATCCTTCCGCGATCCCGACCATGCTCGTCTCCAAGCTTGCGAGGCAACATGTAACCGTTGCACTTTCCGGCGAGGGAGGTGATGAGCTTTTCCTGGGTTACGGATCATATCAATGGGCCCGCCGGCTCGGAAATCCTGCCGTGCATGCGCTTCGGCGCCCGATCGGGGGACTGCTTGCCCGTTCCGGAAAGTTTGAGCGTCACAGTAAATATTTCGATTACCCGAACCGGCAGGCGCTTTACAGCCACATCCTTTCCCAGGAGCTGTATCATTTTTCCTTACCGGAGATCGCTGCGATAACAACACCTGCATTCATCAACGCTCCGGACACAACAAATATGGAAGCCTTCAACAGCTTCGGAATTGAGATCGAACATTTGCGCCGGAACCTTCAGCCGATCGAGAAACAAGCGATCTTCGACCTGCATTTCTATCTGCAGGGTGATCTCCTGACGAAAATGGATCGCGCGAGCATGCACTTTTCACTGGAAGCAAGAGTTCCTTACCTCGATCACCGGATCATCGAATTCTCCATGAACCTGGCGCCTGAGCTAAAATACCGCGACGGAACAACAAAATACCTGCTCAAGGAGATCCTTTACCAATATGTTCCGAAGAAGTTCTTTGAACGTCCGAAACAAGGATTTGCTATTCCACTTGAAGAATGGCTGAAAAAAGAGCTTCGTTTCCTGATCGATGAATTTCTGTCAAAGGAAATGATCGAAAAATATGGCATCGTGGATCCTGCTTATGTCGAAAAGATGAAATCGGATTTTCTGGGCGGAAAAAGCTATTATTATATGCGGATCTGGCTGCTGATCGTATTGCACAAATGGCTGAGTAAAAATCATGTTGATTGAGGACGATGAAAATAAGCATCTTCTTACTGCATAGAGTTTCGCCGGAAAAGGATCCGCTCTGGAATCCAATTTCGCCTGAGCGCTTTGACGCGATCGTTGCCCGCATCTGTAAAAAGTACAGCGTCGTTTCCCTTGAAAATATCATCCTCGGCGGGAATACCGGAGAGTATCAGAAGCCGCTTGCAGCAATTGTGTTCGACGACGGGTACCGCGACTTTCTTGAATATGCGCTCCCCATTCTGAAAAAACACAAGTGCCCGTCTTCCATTTATGTTGTGACCGACTGTGTAACCGGTCAGCGGCCTCCCTGGACCTATATCCTCGATCATCATTTTCTCCACAGCAAAAAGCAGGACCTGGAGCTGGATACTTCCTTGCTTCCTGAAGCATTGAAGAAAACAAAATTCGGCAGTACGGAAGAGAAGCTTGCATTCGCATCGGCTTTCAAATTATATCTGAAAAAAATTCCGAACGCGAAACGATTAAGTCTGCTTCATCAGGCGCTCGGATCACTCAATGATACTGCCATACCGGACAACCTTATGCTGAACTGGAATGAGCTTGGGCTCATCTCAAAAGAAAATGTAGAGATCGGATCTCATTCGGTGAGTCATCCTCTGCTGGCTCAGCTGGAAAGTGAAACGGAGCTTGAACGGGAGATCCGCGATTCGGGCATGATCATTCAGCAGAAGCTGGGTGCTTTTCCGAAAGCAATTTCTTACCCGATCGGGAGCGTTGATCAAAAAGTAAAAGCGGTTGCAAAAAAATGCGGGTATCAGCTCGGACTGGCAGTAGATCAGCAATTCTACGATAGCAATGTCCACGACCGCTTCGAAATTCCACGAGTGGAGCTATACAGCCAGAGCATGCTGAAAACAAATCTCCGGATCTCCGGCTTAACGCCAAAATTCAATCGCCTGTTCAAAAAATGAAGATCGTTCTCTTATGCGGATCACAAGCCAATCAGCGGGCGCTCGCTTCAAAGATCTCAAAAGATCATGAGCTGGCAGGTATCGTTATTGAGAAAAAGACCATGAAACGCAAATGGACAATTTCATTCGTGCTTAAGAAAATTGCCGACCGTTTGTTTTTCGCTGACATTCTTTCATCCTGGAAGAATATGCTCCTCCATTATGAAAAACAGTTTCCTGATTTTCCTGTAACGAAAAAGCTGATCACAGAGAATATCAATTCGAAGGAATCGGTTGCATTCATAAGAGAAGCTCAACCTGATCTTGTGATGGTTTCGGGCACCCGGCTGGTCAGAGAAGAAATCCTCCGGCTCGCTGTTCCGCGTGGAATCATTAACCTTCATACCGGCTTATCGCCGTATGTAAAAGGCGGTCCGAATTGCACGAACTGGTGCATTGCAGATGATATGATCCACCTGATCGGAAACACGGTGATGTGGATCGACAGCGGTATTGATTCCGGAAATATTATTACAACAGAAGCGGTAAGCTTTGACGGGACCGAAGATCTCAGCGGGATCCATCTGAAAGTAATGGAGCATGCGCACAGCCTCTATCTTGCTGCGGTTCAAAAGATCCTTCATGATCCGCAGAATTGTCCATCCGTTAAACAGCAGGACATTGCACCGGGAAGGCTGTATAAAAACAAGGAATGGAACCAGGCCGCCAAATCCAGGTTAAGATCGAATATGAAAAAATTTGGAAAAACAATTTCCTCTGCCGCTTACCGGGAAAAACAAAAAGAATTGAAATTGATCCCGCTGCGCTGATCAGATCCGGAGCTTCGAGCCTGTCTTCTTTTCATACAGGTATTTCAGTACGAACAGGCTTGAGACGAAGAACGGAATACAGGGGATCTTCAGGCGCACCAGCGAGCCGAAATTGGAAGTTGCCAGCCCGACGGAAAACGCAAAGAAAAGAGAAAACAAGATCGAGAACAGCAACAGCGGATTTTTCCCGATGAAAGCAAAGAATCCCAGGAATTTCAACCGGATCAGCAAAAATAGCGTCAGCAAAAGTATATAGGTATTCTCCAGCGCCGAAATGAACATCACGGGGTTTCTTGCATCCCAGAGATAAGGGCGGAAAAGCGTTGCTGCGATCGCGAGATGCGCTTTGCTCAATACACCCGGCAGCGTGGCATCAAAATCCCCGATGTCAAAGCTGTTCCCGCCATAGTATTCCTGTTTCTGATCCGTGTTCGATTCAACTGCTTTGTCCAATACCTTATCGATCGAATAAACTCCCAGCACGTCTCCCATCTGCGAAAGCGCAAACACACCCAGGAGGATCCCGACCGATATGAAGAACGGAGCAGCTAAATTACGCAGCACCTTGCTGTTTATTTTCTTCAGACGCTGATTGGAAAGCCAGATGATAGAACCCGGCAGGAGCGCGAAAAGAATATACGGCTTGATCTCGATCAGCAGGTATGCGGCGATTATTATGAAGATCGCACTCGACAGCTTGTATTTCTTTCTAATGAAGAAAAAATAAAAATGGTAGGTGTACCACCCCACTGCCGATAACGTGATCGTATCTTTCAGTAAACCGGATCCCCAGAAAACAACGGACGGGATAAAAAGCACCGAAATCGCGAACTGCTTTTCAAGCTGTGGAAACTCCTCGTTGAACAACAGGAACAAACGCCAGATCCCGGAATAACATGCCCACGCTAGAAGCATCGCTGCGATCACGAAATTCTTGAAGCCCAATAAACAGAATGGAACGATCAACCGGCCCACAAAAAGCGCTTTTTCATCACGCCAGTAAACCGGGTAGCCGGTGCCCGCATCGAAATTACTGTAATTTTCAAAAGAGTTATGCCCAAAGAAAACATCAAAAAACACATTGATGTTTTTTCCTGCCAGGTTAAGAATTGCCCGGGACGTTTCAAAATAGCAGGTGGTGTCGCCGCCTTCATAATAAAGCTGGTAGATCAGGCAGATCGTAATTGCCCCCGCAAGCTTGGCCATCAGTCCGCGTGTATACCAGCGATAAAGCGGTCTTTTCTTTTCATTTTTATGCTGGATGTAGCTCGCAACAAAATAGATGAAAAGAAAGTAGATCGGAATAAGAAGCCAGTCGAATATCGAAAGTACCATCAGGTATGCTCAGTATATTTACACAAAAATACGCTAAAGTTCTCTAAATTACTGTACTTTTGAAGCGTAATCACATGCAACCGGATTCATGTCGTCAGCAGAAACTATAGTTGTTACAGGAGGTGCAGGCTATATCGGCTCCCATACTATTATCCAATTGCTGCAGACTACCGGTTTCCGGGTTGTTTCCATTGACAACTATTCCAACTCTTCTCCCGACACCTTCCGCCGCATCGAAATGATCACCGGAAAAAAAGTGATCAATCATGATATCGATCTTTGTGACGCGGAAAAGACGGATGCATTCTTTCGAAATTCACCGCCCGTCAGGGGAATTATACACTTTGCAGCATTCAAAGCCGTAGGTGAATCCGTGCAGGATCCTAAAAAATATTATCACAACAATATCAATTCGCTGCTGAATATTCTCGACTGTACCGTTAAATATAAAGTCCCGAATTTTATTTTTTCATCTTCCTGCTCGGTATACGGTAACATCGACCAGCTGCCGGTGAAAGAAGATACGCCGCTGGGAAAAGCTGAATCTCCTTATGCATACACCAAGCAGGCCGGTGAAGAGATCCTGAAGGATTATGCAAAAGCAAATCCGGCACTGAATACGATCGCGCTGCGTTATTTTAATCCTGTTGGTGCACACTTATCGGGCCTGATCGGTGAATCTTCGATCAACAAGCCAAGCAATCTCGTACCGGTGATCACACAGACTGCGATCGGAAAAATACCGCAGATGACTGTCTTCGGCAAGGACTATCCTACGCGTGACGGTACTTGTATCCGCGACTATATCCATGTTACGGACATCGCCGACGCTCACGTAAAGGCAATCGATTTTCTTGAGCAGAAAAAAAGCAGCAGTAATTTCTCCATTTTCAACCTGGGTACCGGCAAAGGAGTAACCGTTCTGGAAGCGATCCGCTCTTTTGAAAAAGTAAGCGGCAAAAAACTGAATTACACGATCGGGGAAAAAAGAAAAGGAGATGTAGCTGCGATCTATTCCGACAATACATTTACTGAAAAAAACCTGGGCTGGAAACCATCGCTCTCCCTCGATGACATGATGAGCTCGGCGTGGAAATGGGAGCTCGAGCTTCAGAAAGAATGAGTCCTGTTCAGTATCGTTTCAATCACATCAGCCATTGCAATATGTGCGGCGCTCCCGCTTCGCAATTCAAATTAATGGGAAAGCGCCTGGACCGTGCACAAGGAAAAGCGCCATGGAAATTGGAAGGCATTACTACTCCCGTCAAAAAATGCCGGAACTGCTCGCTTATCTTTTCCGATCCACAGCCGGTTCCGCTCGACATCCAGGATCATTACGGGATCCCTCCCGAACAGTATTGGAATAACGAAGACATCTTCCGGTATAACGAAGAATTCAGCTATGAAACGGGAATCCTGAAACAGCTGATGAAAATTCCCATCGGTGCAAAAGCACTCGATATCGGTGCAGGATTGGGAAAAGCGATGATCACATTAGGGAAAGCCGGGTTTGATGCCTATGGGCTTGAGCCGTCCGAAAAGTTTTATCAGAAAGCAATTGAAAAGATGAACATCGATCCGGCGCGCTTGCGGCTTGGAATGGTCGAATCGGCGGACTACCCGGAAAATGAATTCGATTTCATCACTTTCGGAGCAGTACTGGAACACTTGTACTCACCGGGAGAGTCACTTGAACAGGCATTAAGATGGTTAAAGCCAAATGGTATTATCCATGTGGAAGTGCCCTCGTCACGCTGGCTCCTGAGCCGGTTAATGAATCTCTACTATCGAATGCGTGGAAGCGATTTTGTTTCGAACATCAGCCCGATGCATGCTCCGTATCATTTATATGAATTCGGATTACAGTCTTTTCAGCTCCATGGCAAAGCAAACAACTACGAAGTGATCTCCTATAAGTATCATGTTTGTTCCACCTATCTGCCGAAGATCGCAGATGCTATCGTCAGGCCATACATGAATTGGACCGACAGCGGGATGCAGCTGGTGATCTGGCTGCGTAAAAAAAGCTAAGCCCTATTTTTTCTTTCTTACAAACTTCTCTCCCGGCATCACATAAAATGAACGAAGCCATCTCAAAGCGGCATCTTCAGAAGAGAACATTTTTGTCGGTACCAGCGGTGCATAGATCTTCAGGTAAAGGTTGAACATCAGCTTATTCGTGACAGATCGCGTGAGATAGGCAACTGCAATCCTGCCGGCGCTTGCTTCAGGGCCCGCGGAAAAATGCTTCGCCTCATCTGAAATTGTATACTCCGCGGTTCCGTCTGTCAGCACAAGCGCTTTTCTGCCATTCAGCAAACGGAGAGAAGCCTCATAGTTCTCTTTCACTTTATCCAATGTAATATCCGCACCCGGCAGGATGCGCATGCGCAGAATATCATCTTCATCCATGTACATTTCTGCAACGGAAGTGATCACCTTATTCATCATCAAATCTTAAAATGCATGGGGATGCGGTGTAAAATTAGGGCAAATATTTCGTTCGGTCCCTGCTGTTAAAACGCGATTTTGACCTTTTATACCATTTTAACTTTTATTAACTTTACAGCAAATTACATCATCTATGCAGGACAACCCTGTTATCGACCTTGAAGCTGAAAAGAAAGAGATCCTCAAAAGGTATCGTGCGCTTCTGAACGCCTGCCGAAGAACGCTTGAGAAAGGCGATCGCCTGCTGATCAGGAAAGCGTTCGATATTGCGCTTGAAGCACACAAGAACATGCGCCGGAAATCCGGCGAGCCGTATATATACCATCCGATCGCCGTTGCACATATTTGTGCCGAAGAGATCGGGCTGGGAACTACTTCCGTTGTGTGTGCGCTGCTGCATGATGTTGTTGAAGACACCGATCTCACACTCGATGATATCCGCCGCCTTTTCGGTGAGAAAGAAGCAAAGATCATTGACGGGCTCACCAAGATCTCGGGCGTATTCGATCAGAGCTCTTCCCTCCAGGCTGAGAATTTCCGGAAGATGCTGCTCACGCTGTCGGATGATGTCCGCGTGATCCTGATCAAGCTTGCTGACCGGCTGCATAACATGCGCACACTGGAAAGCATGAAGCGCGACAAGCAGCTGAAGATCGCTTCTGAAACATTATACCTATACGCACCGCTCGCACACCGCCTGGGATTGAACGCGATCAAAACCGAGCTGGAAGATCTTGGATTAAAGTATACCGAGCCGGATGTATTCAATGACATCGAGCAGCGGCTCAAGGAATCGGAACCGGAACGAAAAAAATTCATCACGAAGTTCATGGTCCCGATTAAAGAGATCCTGGAAGAGCAGGGACTTAAAACCAAGATCATCGGCCGTCCGAAATCCATTTATTCGATCAATAACAAGATCAAAAATAAAGGCGTTCCCTTTGAAGAGATCTATGACCTTTTTGCGATCCGGATCATTATCGATACAAAGCCGGAAGATGAAAAAACCGACTGCTGGAGAGTGTATTCGATCGTTACTGACTTTTATCATCCAAGTCCGGACCGCCTCCGAGACTGGATCTCCACGCCGAAAGCGAATGGATATGAAAGTCTGCACACGACCGTGATGGGGCCCGAAGGAAAATGGGTGGAAGTCCAGATCCGTACGGTGCGGATGGATGAGCTCGCGGAAAAAGGATATGCTGCACACTGGAAATACAAGGACAGCGCAAATGAAAGCCAGCTGGACGATTGGATCAGGAAGATCCGTGAGATCCTTGAAAGCCCGGAGGAAAATGCAATGGAGTTCCTCGATGATTTCAAGCTCAATCTTTTTGCGGAAGAGATCTTTGCGTTTACGCCGAAGGGAGAAATGAAAACGTTACCGGTGAATGCTACCGCACTTGATTTTGCATTCGATATCCACACGAAGGTCGGTGAAAAATGCATCGGCGCAAAAGTGAATCATAAGCTCGTTCCCCTCAGCTACAAGCTGAAAAGCGGCGACCAGGTGGAAGTGCTCACTTCGAACAAGCAAACCCCGAAGGAAGATTGGCTGGGATATGTAGTAACAGCAAGAGCGAAGTCGAAGATCAAAAATGCGCTGAAAGAAGAAAGGAGAAAAGTGGCTGAAGAAGGAAGAGAAATGCTCGAGCGAAAATTCAACCACCTGAAGATCGACTTCACTGTTTCCAATATCAATGAACTGGCGAACCATTTCAAATTACCCAGCAGCCAGGAATTATTTTACCGTGTAGCCGTCGGGAACATCAACCTGAAACACCTCAAGGATTTCCGCCAGGAACACGGAAAGATCGTGCATAAATCCGGTGCGCATAAAAAAACCGACAATTCCCAATCGCTTGAGCAGATGGTAGCCGCAGCACGCGGAAAGACCGATATGCTCGTAATCGGAGAAAATCTTCAGAAGATCGACTACAAGCTTTCTCCCTGCTGTACACCAATTCCCGGTGATGATGTATTCGGTTTCATTACGATCAATGAAGGGATCAAGATCCATCGTGTGAATTGCCCGAATGCGATTCAGCTCCTTTCAAATTATGCTTATCGTGTAGTAAAGGCAAAATGGACCAGCCAGGAACTTATATCCTTTCTTTCCGGGATCCGCATCACCGGCATCGATGAGGTCGGATTGGTGAACAACATCACAAAGATCATCTCCAGCGAATTGAACGTGAATATGCGTTCCATCAGCTTCGATACCAATGACGGGACATTCGAAGGAACGGTGATGGTTTTCGTGCATGATACCAACCATTTGACCGAACTGATGAAGAAGCTGAAAAAGGTTAACGGAGTGCTCACGGTTACCCGCGTGGATAGCAATAATTAACGCTGCCTGCGTCTCTGCAAAACGCTGACTACAAGCGAATTCTGATCAAATTTTAATATTCCGGATTTGGTTGCCAAACCAAATATTTTCGTAATTTTATACCTCTTAATTTTTTTAAACACCGCATGGCTGCTGCTGATACAAAAGAAACTGTTAAACAGATCTTTTCTGAATACCTGGAAAACCATGGGCACAGGAAAACTCCTGAGCGCTTTACCATCCTGAGTGAGATCTACTCTCACGGAGGACATTTTGATATCGAATCCCTGTATATTCACATGAAGAATAAGAAATACCGTGTGAGCAGGGCCACGTTATACAATACCATCGAATTATTATTGAATTGCAGCCTGGTTACCAAGCATCAGTTTGGAAAGAACCTCGCGCAATTTGAAAAATCATTTGAGTTCAGGCAGCACGATCACCTGATCTGCCAGGATTGTGATAAGGTTTTTGAGTTCTGCGATCCGCGCATACAGCAGATCCAGAAAATGGCCGGCGATGTGCTGCAGTTCCAGATCAGCCATCATTCATTGAACCTTTATGGAAAATGCAATAAGCTGGCAGCAAACGGTATCTGCGAACATAGAAAAGGAAAAGAAAAAAGCAAATAACAGGTAAAGCGACCTAAACACCTAAACACTTTAACACTTTAACACTTTAACACCTAAACACTTTAACACCTAAACACTTTAACACCCGACCACCCAAGCACAACAACCATGATATTCAGCTACAAATCCAGCAAACAAGGCGCCGTGAGCGTTTTCCAGTTCTACGGTGAACTGATCGACCGCGGACAGGCTACGGGCCTTCTCGATGAGATCGAAGAAGGAATTGAGAAAGGTAGTAACCGGATCCTGCTCAATCTTTCCGACCTGAAATATCTCAACAGCAGCGGACTCAATGTGATCATTAATATCCTGACAAAGGCACGCAAATCCGGAGGCGACGTCGCCATCTGCAATGTCAATAAGAAGATCACGGAGCT
This sequence comes from Bacteroidia bacterium, assembly GCA_045805205.1. Classification (GTDB taxonomy): domain Bacteria; phylum Bacteroidota; class Bacteroidia; order 2-12-FULL-35-15; family 2-12-FULL-35-15; genus 2-12-FULL-35-15. The sequence continues at coordinate 866,884 of JBJMLR010000005.1, forward strand.
ATTGGTCATCACCAAGCTGAATAGTGTGTTCAATGTATGTGATAATATTGACGAGGCATTGAAGAAGCTCAGCTGATGAGCCAGGATTCGTTATTTACACTTGTCCGTGTAAATCACAAAGATCCTTTTGATCCCTTGCTCCGCCGAAGCTTCGCAAAGGCGAGCGCGTTCCAATAATACACAGTATAAACACAGATTTGTAGATTCGTAAACATTTGTAATTCGTAGATTCGCAAACATTAGTTATCCGTATATAGCCACAGATTCATAAATTTTAAAATATTCGTAATTTGTAAATGATAACTATTGTCGCAGCAGGATCAGATCCTAATTTATCATAAGAATCATGAAGATCAGCGTTCCAATAATACTCAGCACAGAAAACACAGATTTGTAATATTCGTAATGATTTGTTATTTGTAATATTTGTAAACATTCGTAATTCGTAGATTCGTAGATTAATGAAAGTAGATGTATTATTAGGTCTTCAGTGGGGAGACGAAGGAAAAGGTAAGATCGTTGACGTTCTCACACCTAAATATGATATTATCGGGCGCTTCCAGGGCGGACCGAATGCAGGGCATACCCTCGAATTCAACGGCATAAAGCACGTCCTCCGTACCATTCCATCCGGGATATTCCATGACAAAGCGATCAATATTATCGGTAACGGTGTGGTGATCGACCCGGTTGTGTTAATGAGCGAGATCGATGCGCTTGTTAAAATGGGCGTGGATGTGAAATCAAAATTACTGCTTTCCACGAAAGCACATCTCATCCTCCCTACTCACCGGCTGCTGGATGCTGCTTCCGAAGCGGCAAAAGGAAAGGAAAAGATCGGATCGACGCTGAAGGGCATCGGACCTACCTACATGGATAAAACAGGAAGGAACGGGATCCGCATCGGAGATATTTCTTTGCCGAACTTCAAAAGTAAATATGACACACTGGTTGAAAAGCATAAGCAAATGCTTTCTCATCTGAACTTCCAGTATGATCTTGCTTCGATGGAGCCGGAATGGTTCCAGGCGATCGATAAGCTGAAGACATTCCAGCAGATCGAAAGCGAACATTACATCAATGCCGCTTTCAAAGACGGCAAAGCGATCCTTGCGGAAGGCGCGCAAGGCTCCCTGCTGGACATCGACTTCGGTTCTTATCCTTTTGTAACTTCATCCAATACGATCTGCGCAGGTGCCTGCACCGGCCTCGGCATCGCCCCGAACCGCATCGGAAAAGTATTCGGGATCTTTAAAGCATATTGTACCCGCGTTGGAAGCGGTCCCTTCCCTACCGAGCTGCACGATGAAACCGGCGACAAGATCCGGAACAATGGACGTGAGTTCGGTTCCGTTACCGGCCGCCCGAGAAGAACAGGCTGGCTTGATCTTCCTGCATTAAAATACGCCGCTATGATCAATGGCGTCACTGAATTACTCATGATGAAGGCAGATATTCTGAGTGGCTTTGAAACCATCGAGGTATGTACACACTACAATTACCAGGGAAAAAAGATCGATTATCTTCCTTACGATTGCTCCCCGGAATTGCTTTCTCCGGTATACACTTCCCTGAAAGGCTGGAACCAGGACCTGACCGGTTTGACCAATCCTGACCAGATGCCGCAAGCATTGAACGATTATATCACCTTCATTGAAAAAGAAGTCGGCATACCGATCTCCATTGTATCCGTTGGGCCCGACCGGACCCAGACGCTCATCCGTAAAAAGGAACTGGTATAGGATTTGCCACTCTGAAGCATGATCTACATGGGAAATAAAGAACTGCGTAAAAGACTGTCCCTTTGTTTCCTGTTCTTTTTTTCTGCTGCTCTCTCCTATTCCCAAAGTAGCATTACTCCGAAAGGCGGAGGCAAAAAGATCCTGGTGAAACATGCAACAGTGCTCGCATTCGATCAAAAGATCGGAGATGGTGCACAACGCCTGATCGGAGATGTACGTTTCGCACAGGATAATGTCACAATGTCCTGCGACAGCGCTTATCTGTATAAAGACAACTCTCTGGATGCATTCGGTCATGTTCACATTCAGCAAGGCGATAGTCTGAATATGTCCGGAGACCTGCTGAAATACAATGGAAACGAAAAGAAGGCGCTCATCACCAAAAATGTGCTGGTCACAAAGGGTGACATGCAGCTGACCACAGATCAGCTGAATTATGACGTCAGCAACGGTGTCGGATATTACGTTACTCCGGCAAAGATCATCAACAAGGATAACACGCTTACCAGTAAAACAGGATACTTCTTCTCCAAAACAAACGATCTTACTTTTAAAAACGACGTGGTGCTTACCAACCCGCAGTTTGTGATCAACTGTGACACCATGCGGTACAACACCGCTTCCAGGATCACTTATTTTGTCGGGCCGACCACCATCAAAAGCAAGAACAACCTTATTTACGCCGAAGACGGCTATTACGATACCTTCAAAGATCAGTCGCGGTTCAGCAAAAATTCCTACATCCTTACCAAAGAACAAAAAATGTACGGGGACAGCCTGTATTATGACCGGAAGAAAGGAATCGGCCGTGCGGTAAGGAATGTGCAGATCATTGACACCGCACAAAACATCAATATTAAAGGCGACTATGCATTGCACAATGAGTTCGCAGATCAAAGCATCGTGACCGGTAAAGCACTGCTGACGCAGATCTATGAGAAGGACACCTTATACCTTCATGCGGATACATTGAAAGCGATCGGGGGAGACGGCATCGATAAAAAAGATCCCAAGCTAAAAGATGCACTTCCGGAAAAGAAGAAACCAAAGCTGATCGCAAAGCTTGTCAGGATCAAAGTTATCGGAACCGACACAACATACGTATACGACTCCGTGCCTGAAGTCAACCGGCAGCTTTTTGCATACAGGCATGTTAAATTTTTCAAGAACGATCTCCAGGGAAAATGTGATTCCCTGTTTTACAGCATGAATGATTCCACGATGAAACTCTTTGGAATGCCAACTTTATGGTCGGATGAAAACCAGCTTACTTCCGACAGCATTAAGCTGTTTATCGGGAGCAAAAGCATCCGGTCCATCGAGCTGAAAGGAGCTGCATTTATCGTATCGGAAGAAGACAGTCTTCGCTATAACCAGATCCGCGGAAAAACGATGAAGGGATATTTTCAAAAGAATAAGCTTTATCTTGTCAACGTGGAAGGAAACGGTCAAACGATCTACTATGCAAAAGAAAAAAAAGAGATCAAAGCAGTCAACCGTGCCGACTGCAGCGACCTGAGGGTTTTTCTGAAGGATAACAAAGTGGATCGGATCGTATTTATCACCAAGCCCGACGCGACGATTTTCCCTATGGAGCAGGTGAATCTCAAAGAAATGAAATTAAAGGATTTCAACTGGCGGGCAAAGGAACGGCCAGCCACTGCAGAGGATATTTTTAACTGGTAAAGTAGACAGCGACAGATTATAACACACGGCACGGAAAACACAAATTCGCAAAATTCGTCAGATTCGTTATTGGACTGCCAACAGATCCGCGTAAATCAGAAAAATCCGTCTGATCTGCGTTCCAATAACACACAGCATAGAAAACACAAATTCGCAAAATTCGTCAGATTCGTTATTGGACTACCAACAGATCCGCGTAAATCAGAAAAATCCGTTTAATCAGCGTTCCAATAACACACAGCACAGAAAACACAGATTCGCAAAATTCGTCAGATTCGCTATTGGACTACCAACAGATCCGCGTAAATCATAAAAATCCGTCAGATCTGCGTTCCAATAACACACAGCACAGAAAACACAGATTCGTAAATCCGTATAGATTCATTATTTGTACTCTAAACAGATCCGCGTAAATCATAAGAAATCCGTTTAATCAGCGTTCCAATAACACACAGCACAGAAAACACAGATTCGCAAAATTCGTCAGATTCGCTATTGGACTACCAACAGATCCGCGTAAATCATAAAAATCCGTCTGATCTGCGTTCCAATAACACACAGCACAGAAAACACGGATTCGTAAAATTCGTTATTGGACTACCAACAGATCCGCGTAAATCATAAAAATCCGTCAGATCTGCGTTCCAATAACACACAGCACAGAAAACACAGACTCGCAAAATTTGTCAGATTCCTTATCCGTAATATTTGTAAATTCGTAAAGATGAAATTATTAATGTATTCCGCTATTGTTCTTTTGCTTGCTCCCTGCAACAAGCCTAAGCAAACTACAGACTCTACTCCCGACTACTCGAAAGTAAAGATCAGCTACCAGACCTCCGCCTGTTTCGGAAGATGTCCTGTTTACAAACTGACCATCAATGGAGAAAGTAAAATGGCAACCTATATCGGCGAACAGAATACCGAGAGAACCGGAACATTCATCCGGAAAGTAAGCGACAAAGAGATCGGTGCATTTGTGGACGCTTTTGAAAAAGCAAAGTTCAGTAGCATGCAAAATGAGTACCTGGGACCTATCACCGACTTCCCGATCAAAGTGATCACCTATACCAATGGCGACAAAAGCAAAACGGTGAAAGGAAGAAGCCAGGAACCTGAAGAATTGACAAACCTGGAAAAGATGCTGAACGGTTTTGCAAATGAGGAAGGATGGAAGCCCTCAAGCGACTCCGGTAATTCACAGGATTAGGCCAGCACGCGGCTCTGCCAGCTTTGTTTCAGCGGAACCTCCCACTCTTTATCAAAGGCTTTTTTCGAAGTTACCATATTATTGAAAACAATGGTGGAGGCATCCACCTCACCGGCTGCAGCAAGCTTTTCAAATTCAGAATATCTGCAGACCTTTATTTCAGCTCCCTTCCTGTAAGCAACCTGCATGCGGTCAAACAGATCGAGATGCATTTGCTGCTCAATGGATTTAATAAAGTGCACCGACTTATCGATGCTGCATCCGCTTGCCAGTGCCTGTGCTTCGTCCACCGCGATCACGATGAATAAATTATGCAGTATGTCGAAGCTGGCTTTCAGGCCCGCGCCGTGTGCCGCCCAACCGGAAATAAATTGATTTCCTGCTTCCTGTATCGACTGCACCTCCGCATCCGACAATGGCTTGCTGCTTTGATAAACCCAGAGACGGGCTTCCTGCGGCATATTTGATAAAGTTGTCATAATTAATATTTTTCGCGCTTGCCTTCGCGTAGCTTTAGCGAAGCAAGGGAGTCGCAGAGAATGCGGAGAAAAAGAGCCGTTCCCTGCACTGCTATTCGTAATATTCGTTACAGATTTGTTGTTTGTATCAAAGATCTTTCGCCTGCGCGATCAGCTCCGCAATATCCAGGACCTTTACCGATGATTCCTTATTGAAATGCTTCACACCATCCGTCATCATCGTATTGCAGAACGGACAGCCCACTGCGATCACATCCGGATTAAGAGCAAGCGCTTCTTCACTTCTTTCAACATTCACTTCTTTATTTCCTTTTTCCGCTTCCTTGAACATTTGCGCTCCTCCTGCCCCACAGCATAACCCATTGGCACGACTGCGTTTCATTTCCATCAGCTCGGCATCCAGGTTGATCATCACGGAACGCGGTGCTTCGTAAACATCATTTGCCCTTCCGAGATAACAAGGGTCATGGAACGTGATCTTTTTACCCTTAAAGCTTCCGCCTTCAATTTTGATCCGGCCGCTGCTCAGGAGTTCCTGCAGCAGCTGTGTGTGATGGATCACCTCATAATTTCCGCCCAGAGCCGGGTATTCATTTTTCAGGGTATTGAAGCAATGCGGACAGCCGGTGACGATCTTTTTTACTTCATAGCCGTTCAGAACCGTGATATTATTCATTGCCTGCATCTGGAACAGGAATTCATTTCCCGCTCTCTTCGCCGGATCACCGTTACAGCTTTCCTCCGTTCCGAGAACAGCAAATTTCACATTCGCATGGTTCAGGATCTTTACGATGGCCTTGGTGATCTTTTTCGCACGATCATCAAAGCTTCCGGCACAACCTACCCAGAACAGGATCTCAGGTGTTTCTCCGTTGGCCATACACTCTGCCATGGTTGGAACTTTCAATTCACTCATTTTATTGTTTTGTTATCCGCTTTTCTGTTCTCGCAGAGACGCAGAGTGCGCGGAGTATTATTCAATTTGTTATTCCCGTTTTGCCACAGATTCACCGATTTGTATATTCGCTATACGTACTATAAACAGGTCCGTGTAAATCATGAAAATCCGTTTAATCCCTTGCTCCTCCGAAGCTTCGCAAAGGCGAGCGCGTTCCAATAATACACAGCATGAACACAGATTTGTACATTCGTAAGAATCGTTATCTGTAGCTATTCGTTTTTCCAGTTCAGACGGTCAGCCTGACTGAACTGCCAGGGTGCGCCATTGTTTTCAATATTCGTGAACATGCCGTTCAGCTCCGCCGGTGCAGCACTCTGCTCCATCACCATGAACCTTCTCATATCGACAATGATGCTGAGCGGATCGATGTTCACCGGGCATTCCTGCACACAAGCATTGCAGGATGTACAGGCCCACAGTTCTTCCGGAGTAATGTAATCTCCCAGCAGCGACTTTCCATCGTCCTTGAAAACACCTTTGTTCGCATCCATGTTCTTCCCTACTTCTTCGAGCCGGTCGCGGGTATCCATCATGATCTTACGCGGCGAAAGCTTTTTGCCGGTAATATTTGCCGGACAGGCTGACGTGCATCTGCCGCATTCCGTGCAGGTATATGAATCGAGCAATTGTTTCCAGCTAAGATCGGTAACGTCCTTTGCACCGAATCGCATCTGCACATTCGGATCGGCAGGCGGCGGTACAAATGAAGGATCGAAGATCGCTTTTACTTCATTGGTCACCGAAGCCATATTCGTAAACTTCCCTTTCGGCTCGAGATTCGAGTAAAAAACATTCGGGAAAGCAAGCAGGATATGAAAATGCTTTGAGTAAGGTAAATAATTCAGGAAGCCGAGCACCATGCAAATGTGTCCCCACCATCCGATGCGCTCTATGATATGCAATCCGTGCTCCGACATGCCGCCGAAAAGCAAGGGGCCGAGATGGCTGCTGATCGTAAGGCCAAGCGAGCCATCGCCGAGATTTTGCGCATGTGACATTCCACGCTCATATAATACTTCATCGGCGCCATTCATCATGAAAATAAAACAGATCAGCGTGATCTCACCGAACAGAATAAAGTTCGCATCGAGCTTCGGCCAGCCATTTAACTCACTTTTCACCAGGCGCGGCACTTTGAGCAGATTTCTGCGCGACAGGAAAGCGATCGTGCCGATGAATGCAAGCACGGACAGGATCTCGATAAAGCTCACCATGAACGTATAGAAACCGCCGAGCGCCGGGCGGAACATCCGGTGGTTTCCAAGAGCTCCATCGAGGATGATCTCGATCAGCTCGATCTGTGTGATCACAAATGCGGCATAGAGGAAAAGGTGTAAAATAGCCGGGATAGGGCGCGCGAACATTTTCTTTTGTCCGAGTGCAACCAGCGTCATGATCTTTACGCGCTCACCCACTTTGTCGGTTCGGCTGATGTCTTTTCCAAGAAGGATATTTCGTCTTACCTTGCGGACATTCCAGGTAAAAAGGCCGGCCCCGGCCAGGAAGAGGATAATGAAAACGATTGAAGAGAGCATTCTTAAAATGTGTTAGTGTGCTTGGGTGCGTATGTATTCAGATGACGTACTAAAACACCTAAACACGTTAACACCAGGTACTAATCTTTCGGTTTATTCCGGTCGCGCCGCCCGAACACGGATATGTGAACATACCGCTCCGGATTAATGCGAAGATCTTTAAGCAACTTGTCAAGATCTTCGGAAGATTTATCCAGCTTCCGGTACAGGCTGTCGTTATTCACGAGCATTCCCATTGTACCCTGACCGGTGTTGATCTTCGTCATGATCGACGATGCTTCATTGAGCGCTTTATCGGCGTTATTGATCGCGGATGTCAGGTTCGACTTCGCGAGTGAATCGCTGATGTTGGAAAAGTTATTGATCACATTGCCCAGCTTATCGCTGTTATTGGCAAGCGTAGTGGCGAGCGTATTCACTTTCGTAAGGATGCTGGAGATCTTTCCTTTCTCCGTGTTTACCATCGTATCAAGCCGGTAAGAAGTTGTTTCCAGGGAAGAGATCGCAAGCTTGATGCTCTCGAAGCTCTTTGACAGGTTCGCACGGGCATTCTCATCAAATACCTGCTGAACCACCACCATAACGGAATCAATGGATCCGAGAAGATCCGATGCTTTTTTCTGAAGCGGGGCGACGATCTTATTCACGCTTTCGCCGAGATTATCCTGCTTTGCCGATTTAAGTGTGTCACCATTCTCAGCATATATGCTCCCTGAACCCAATTGAAGCTCAACAGCTTTGGAGCCGAGAAGATCGGAGCTGACAACCTTTGCGATGGAGTTTTTCGGAACTTTCACATCATTATCCAGCACCAGTGAGACAATAATATTTCCCGTGGTATCATTGGCTAAAACGATCTTTCCCACAATTCCTACCTTAAATCCATTGATCATTAAAGGATTTGCCTCCACTAATCCGTCAATATTATCGTAAACGGCATAGAACTTCCGCTGGGAAGAGAATAGATTTTTCCCTTTCAGGAAATTAAAGCCATAAATAAAGCATGCAATGGCAAGGGTGGTAACCAGTCCGACTTTTACTTCCTTGGATAGTTTCACAATACAGGTGAATTATTACTGTTTGGACAAATTTAAGAAAATTTTGGGCTATTTCAGCGGAATTCTTTTGCCATCCTGCATCGCGATAACGAATGCATCCGGGAAGCCATTTTTCCTAAGCTGAGACTGGAGTTTAGCTGCTTCCGACTGGCTTTTACATTCGCCGGAAGTGTATTTATAAATGCCTTTGTCGACATATTCTCCGGGTTTTTCAACGCTGCTGAATTTTTCGGAAGTAAGTGGGATCTGCTTGTCGGAAGAAGTGATCTGAACTTTATAAATAACCGGCGATTTGGAAGCTTCCGGCTCTTTATCCTCTTTGCTTTCACGATCGTCGTTATTCTTCACATCATCATTTTTTACCTCGAGTACCGAATCCTTCCCTGTCTTCAGCTTTCTGTTTTCCTCTACTTCTACTGAATCTTCCTTGCTGAATTTATACGCTTCCTGCTTTTCGAAATCGTCGTCGTATTTCTTTACCACTCCTTCGATCTCATCCTTGTACTCACGGAAAGCCCGAAATAAGCTGGTAGCAATATATTCCTGGCCTTTTGCAGAACCAAGGAACTGTTCTTCTTTGGGATTGGTAAGAAAGCCGATCTCCGTCAGAACACTCGGCATATAGGTTCTCCAGAGCACCCACAAGCTGGCCCGGTTAACGCCTTTATCTACACGGCCCGCTTTGGAAGCATATTGCTTTTGCACTTTGGACGCGAAATTGAGGCTCTGATCGATATAATTATCGCTGAACATGCTCATAATGATGTAGGATTCAGCGGAATTCGGATCAAAGCCATCGTATTTCTGAACATAGTTATCCTCCAGCAGGATCGCGGAGTTTTCACGGGTAGCTACATCCAGCTTCCCCTGCTCATTCTTAATTCCCATTACATAGGTTTCCGCTCCGTTCGCTTCTTCTTTACAGATGTCGCGCTTCAGCTTTTTATCCCTCACACATGCCGAATTGCAGTGAATGCAGATAAACAGGTCGGCTTTGGCTTTATTGGCGATTTCCGCTCTTTTTTCGAGTTCGATAAAAACATCCGTTTTGCGGGTATAGACCACCCGCACGTCTTTCATGTTATCCTCGATGTACTTCCCCAGCTTCAGCGCTACTGCCAGTGCGATGTCCTTTTCTTTATACTTTGCACCATGGCATCCGGGATCCTTGCCACCATGGCCGGCATCAATAACAACGGTTTTAATGGCAAAGGTTGGCTTGAATTTTGGGGAGAACGAGCTCACCAGGATAAGGACAGGAAGAAAAATGGATATGAAAACGAGCTTTTTCACGTTATAAAATTCCGGGAGTTGAGCGTAATAGTTTACAACATTTCGATGTTGGCAAACGGCTTTTGCCTTTGGCCAACGTTTTTTGTTTTTTATTAGTTTTGAGCCTTAGGATGCAAATACAAACCAAAATTACCTGTTAAAATTGCGTGTAAGCCCTGTAAAATCATTTTTTATCCTCGTTTGTTTGTTAATAAGTGCAACCGGCGGGGCTTATGCATTCCAATCTCCGCCGGCAACCTTCGGTAATCCATCCGTAATACCGACCGATACGGTAAAAAAAGCCGCTGGTGCCGGCTCTTTCCTGAAAGAGAAGGTAACCTACAGCGCGACCGATTCCATGATCATCGACCAGAGCAATCAAAAAGCATACCTCTATAATAATGCGCATGTTATTTATGACGGACTGGATCTTAAAGCCGGCTACATCGAGATCGATTTCAAAAATAATATGGTATGCGCAAACGGGATCCCTGACAGCGCCGGCAGACTGACACAGAAGCCGGAGTTTGCCCAGGGAGAGGAAAAGTTCACGGCTGAAAAGATGTGCTATAACATCAAGACAAAAAAAGGTAAGATCGTGGATGTGATCACCCAGCAGGGCGAAGGATACATCCATGGCCGGGATATTAAAAAAGACACGAATAATGTGTACTATGTAGGGCACGGAAAATATACTACCTGCGATCTTGAACATCCTCATTTTTATATCGGCGCAAAAAAGATCAAGGTCATCCCGGATGATAAGATCATCACCGGGCCGGCTGTTCTGTATATTGCTGATATCCCCACTCCGCTTGCGATCCCTTTCGGCTACTTTCCGAACAAAAAAGGACGTGCTTCGGGGATCCTGATCCCAACGTATGGCGAGTCGACCAATCTTGGTTTCTTTCTGAAAGACGGAGGATTTTATTTCGGCATGAACGAGTATGTCGACCTTGCCTTGCGCGGCGATGTTTATTCCAATGGAAGTTACGGAGCCAAAGCGGCAAGCAGCTATAAGAAACGCTACAAGTACAATGGCGGACTGAACATCAGCTATTCGCGCCTGATCGAGGGTGACAGGGAGCTGCCTAATTCCACGTTCAGGAATGATTTCTTTGTCCGCTGGACACATAACCAGGATCCTAAATCCCGGCCAAACAGCAGGTTCTCTGCGAATGTAAATGCAGGAACAAGCTCTTACAATAAATACAACGGTTCGGTAACCGGCGATTACCTTGCAAATACCTTCCAGTCAAATATCGCTTACTCAAAAAATTTCCCGGGAACACCGTTCAATTTTTCAGCAAACGCCCGGCACAGTCAGAATACGATCACGAAAAAAGTTGATGTCAGTCTGCCGGAGCTCGCGCTGAATATGAACAGGATCTATCCGTTCAAGGGAAAGAACGGAACGGGAACAAAATGGTATGACAAGATCGGGATCAGCGCAACTGCAAATGCAAGAAATGATATCAGCGCCTATGATACCACGCTGTTTACCAACCGTACACTCGGGCAGATGAAAAACGGGGTCCGGTTCACCATGCCGATCAGCACTTCTTTTAATGTGTTGAAGTATTTCACATTCACTCCCACCATCAATACTGCAAGCAATATTTATTTTCAAACGATCCAAAAAAGATATGACCCGAATGTAAACACCATTTTTACCGATACGATCACCGGAGCAAGAATGGCCAACGACTTCAGCCTGAATGGCGGTCTCAGCACCCGGCTGTACGGAGATTATCATTTTATCAAAACGAAACGGCTCAAGCAGATCCGCCACGTGATGACGCCAACTATAAATGCCAGCTACCGTCCGGATTTCAGCGAAAGCCAGTATGGATATTACCACAAGGTGCAGAAGGACGCAGCCGGAAATGAAGAACAATACTCTATTTTCCAGGATGGGATCTATGGAACACCGGCATCGGGAAGATCCGGCCTGATCGGTTTTAACCTTAACAATTCGCTTGAAGCAAAAATGAGGCAGCACACGGATTCAGGAAATGTGGACCGGAAGGTATCGATACTCGAGAGCTTCAACATAGGCGCATCCTATAATCTTGCCGCAACTAGCTTCAACTGGTCGACGATCAACTTCAACGGGAGGACAAAGCTTTTCAAGGCACTTGACATCAATGCAAGCGCAATCCTGGATCCTTACCAGATCGATTCTGCCGGACAGAGAATTGACAGATTTGAAACGGAGAATGGCAGATTGGGACGTTTAACGAATTCAAATGTTTCCCTGAGCACCAACCTGAGGAGCAAGCAGGGTAACTCCAACAAACCCAAGACAAGCGCCAGGGCAACACCGGATGAGATCGATTATATCAATGCGCACCCCGATGCTTATGTTGACTTTACGGTTCCCTGGAACCTGAATGTATATTACAACGTGATCTACAGCAAACCGGGAATTACTGAGCAGGTAACGCAGTCGCTTACATTCAACGGCGATGTGAGCCTGACCGAAAAATGGAAGATCAGCCTGAGCTCAGGTTATGATTTCACGCGTAAGGAAATGACCCTGACCTCTGTTAATGTCTATCGTGATCTTCATTGCTGGGAAATGCGGTTCAACTGGGTTCCTTTTGGTTTCCGCCAAAGCTTCTCGATCGATATCAATGTAAAGTCATCTGTGTTGAAGGACCTGAAGCTGAGCAGAAGAAGAGGCTGGCAGGATTATCAGTAGGGTGATTAAGTGACTGGGTGACTATGTGATTAAGTGACTGGGTGATTAAGTGATTAGGTGATTGGGTGATTAAGTGATTAGGTGATTGGGTGCATTCCGGTTATCGACTGTCATAATTCCATTGATTGGTAATTTGCGAAAAAATACTTGTGGACTACATTTTCTTTTTGGGATTTGTAAAGATTCGTTATCTGAACTACGAAGATTCATTATTTGTACATTTGTGGTGTAATTCGTAACTATGAAAAAGATCATTACTTCAAAAAATGCTCCTGCTCCCATAGGCCCATACAGCCATGCGGTGCTTCACGGAAATATGTTATTTGTAAGCGGACAGGTTGGCAAGCATCCCGTTTCGGGCGAGCTGATGCTGGGCGATATCCGGACAGAAACAAAACAGGTGATGGAGAATATCAAGGGAATTCTTTCGGATGCCGGAATGGATTTCAGACATATCGTAAAAACGACCATCTTTCTTACCGACATGAATAATTTTGCGACGGTGAACGAAGTATATGGTTCGTATTTCGCTGGCGACTATCCTGCAAGAGAAACCGTGCAGGTATCAGTGCTTCCGCTGAATGTGAATGTAGAGATCAGCGTTACTTGTATTGGTGATTAGGTGACCAGGTGACCGGGTATAAAAAAAGCCTCTTCTGACGAAGAGGCTTTTTTGTGACCTGTATAGTTAAATCAGGACATGTGCTTCAGGTTTACACCGTACATTACGATGAATGCGATACCGAAGATGATCATCGCGATCGCTGAAACGCCGCCGGCAAGTCCGCCAACGATGATCAACGGACAGATCGCCTGGATCAGCTCAGTAGCTGCATAGATATAGAAACCAGTCTTTTTCTGCTTCCACATCATCAGAACTCCCAGCAATAAAGGAAGGTTCAATACTGCGGTAACCAGGGCGCTGGTTGCCATTTTTCCATAGTCCATTCCAAGAGCATCCGCCATGTTGTTCATAGCAGCTCCCATTTCACCGCCGCCCATGCCGCCCAGCATTCCGCCGCCGGAAGCCAGTGCAGAGTAAGTAAAGTAATTCATAATGCCTCCGATCAGACTGAAACCGATCCCGACAAACGAGAGAATGCAGAGAACGGTGATGAACGTAGGTCTTTTTGCAGGCATAGCCGCACCAGAGTTAGTTTCTTCCATAGTTTTTGATGGTTTTGTAGTTAGTATTAGTTTGCTGTTTGTGATTCAATAGCTAATAAACGAAAAAAGGCGGGAGCATCAAAGCGGTGAAAGAATATGTTATCAACAATTATTATGACAGCGCCCTGAATAAAAAATCCCTCCTGCGGTTTAAATGCAGGAGGGATCGGAATATAAAATTGAATTAGTGACCTGAAGCAGCGTTGTTCAGTGAATCGAGGCTTTTGTTCATTTCATTCTGCAGTGAGTCCATGCTCTGGTTCACACCTTGCTCAAGAGCATCTTTGAATTCGTTTCCGAAATCAGCTGATGTCTGCTGGATCTTACCGATATTAATGATGAGCCATGCGCTCAGCAAAGTAGCCAGAATACCGAGGATCATACCAGTGATCGCCAGACCTTTTTTTCCGCCGGTTTTGCCCAGCTTCATCATTCCCATGACGCTCAAAAGGGTTCCGAGTAAAGAGAAGATCAGCCAGAATATTGCGAGTCCGTATCCTCCGCCGAAAACAGCCTGAGCTGCAACGATCCCTGCAATTACAATATATAATACTAATGCTACTAAGGAAATAACGAATCCCGCTACTCCCATGCCTTTACCTTCTGGTTTTTGTCCTGTTTGTTCCATGTGTTTTTGTTTTTAGTTTGTTAGGTTTGTTAAAGCAAAAAAAGAGAAAAAAACAGAACGAACAGAAGCTTCATTTACGATTTTATTAACAAGTTGTTCATTACCGGCTCCGATCCCGGAAGCAAACAGGAGCCATAACTAGCTAATGATCAATACAATATATTCGACATGAAAAAATTGTTGATAAGTTCGTTTTACTTCAGCACTTTCCAGTTTACCGTGTACAATCCAATGAACAGGACAGTCAGGATAACCGATATCATATTCATCGGCATATCAAGCATTAAGGTTGGTAAAAACAGCAGGGCAAGATTGCTGAATGCATAAATATGAAAACCATTTCGTTTTAACTTCCACATGAACGCAGCACCGACCACAGAGCCCGCAGCCAAAACAAAGCTCAGCAGAAAGTAGGCCGGGCCGGCATCGAATGCTTTCATAGCATCGTTGTACTGCTTTTCATCCATATTCGGATTACTTTGCATCATCGCTATAAACCAGTCTTTCATCAGCGGCATCGCCAGTGAGAATATGGCCGCCAGTCCGCTCGCGATAAATGTAAGCACACACAGAACGGTAAGAAAAACGGGACGCTTCGGTGCTTCTTCCGTATTCATTTGGTCATTGTTGAATTCTTCCATGATCTTAAAATTTGTTATTGCTCCAGCTATAAAAGTTTTTCTTTTGCTCCTCGCCCGCCGATTCACTCTTCTGCATTTTCACATGCTTATAAAATTTCCCCGGCTGCGGCATCAGCTCGGCTTTTTTCACGATCCCTCCGCTTGCAAAAATAATCGTGAGACGGACATTTCCAAAATAGTTGCACCATTCCGTGAAATTGGTACCGCTTGAATCCGGCCTTACCTGCATTCCGTTTATGGAAAGAATATCATCACCCATTGCGATCCCGGCAATGTCAGCGACGGAATCAGGGTAAACCGCAGTTACTTTGCAAACGCCCATCGATTCGTTCACTTTCATTCCCAGCGCCTGCTCATTGAACTTACTCACCGGCTCCATGCTAAGCTCACAGCCAATGTATTTCATGGCATCTTTCAGAACGGGTTCATAATCCGCAGTACCGTTAAAATAATTATCGAAAAGAGTTGAGAAGGACGCTGCGGCAAATTTCTCAATGATCATTTTATAATCTGATTCGGAATATCCTTTGCCTTTAAGCGCGAATTCTGCATATAAATACCGCATCACATCATCCAGCGAATGCTTGTTCTTTGTATTACGGCGGATAAAAATATCGGTAACAAATGCCAGCAGGTTGCCCTCGTCATAAATGCTGGTTTTCCGGTTCGGGATCCCGGGAGAATATCCATCCAGCCAGGTATCGAATGAGGAGTCGGCAACGGAAAGATTGAAACGGCCGGCATTATCAAAATGCTTTTGAAGCCGTTCGGCAAAGGTTTTAAAGAACTGATGCTCATTGAAAACGCGACAGCGGTAAAGCAAATAATCACCATAGTAGGTTGTCACACCTTCACAAACATAGCCGAGCCTGGAATAATTCTCTTTTGTATAATCATAAGGCTGCATTTCTACCGGCCGGATGGTCTTGATGTTCCAGGCATGGAACAGCTCATGACAGCTCACACCGAGCAGGTCCTCATACAGGTCGCCTTTCATAAGGTTGTAACCGGGACCGAGTGCGCAAACCGTCGAATTGGTGTGCTCCACTCCATGGTACATCCGGTAGGGCAGCACCTGGAAAAGGAAATGGTATTCCTTAAAATGGACCTTTCCGAACAGATCCAGCTGAAGCTGGCAGAACGGCTTGAAATCCTTTTCAAGCTTACTCCAGTCGGGCCGGCACTCACCCCTGAACCAAAGATGGAACGTTATTCCGCTGCATATGACGGAATTATGCTGAAGAGAAGCTGATGCCATGAACGGACAATCCGCAAGCTCATGAAAATCGCGGAATTCAAGCTGATGACGGGCGGGACTTTTTGCACCGCAGGCAACAATGTAATCCTGCGGCAATTTCAGCTCCATCACACATTTTTCGCCGATCCTTTCCGGAATGTACAGGCAGCAGTTCACGGGGTTCATATACAGCTGCTCCGTATCCAGGAAAGTTGAGCCTGCATTCAGGTCGGCAGCATAATAATTATAACGGATGTGTAATTCACTTACACCTTCTGTTTGCACCTTCCATTGATCCTTGGTTATTTTCCTGAACCTGAGTGCTTTCCCCTTCTCGTCAAATGCGGCCCATTTCTGGATATTTTTTGCAAAGTTGCCCAGCTCATAACGGCCGGGCCTCCATGCAGGCAGCTGAAGTATTGTTTCCGCTGCATTAATGCCATCTGCGATGAACTCAATGTCAACAAAATGATCGTGTGCCTTGTTATAAGAAATGATATATTTCATCTGCGGATCGCGAAATCTATATGAATATTACTAACCTGGAATCCGATACGAATGTACAAATCTATTGACATAAAATGCATATTCTTTAATTCATATTAGCGGTCGTTTTTAAAGGATATTTTGCTACATTCGCAAGCACATAATATTGCTTTTTGTCACAAAATTTGTCACGTACAACTCATAACTTATACATCTTAAAATGACTTACGATCTGATAGTAGTAGGAAGCGGCCCGGGTGGCTATGTTGCTGCAATACGCGCTTCGCAGCTGGGTTTGAAAACCGCCATCGTTGAACGCGATAATCTAGGGGGGATCTGCCTCAACTGGGGATGCATCCCTACAAAAGCGCTATTAAAAAGCGCACAGGTATTTGAATACCTCAATCACGCGTCGGACTACGGAATTACCGTCAAAGGCGGCGAGGCCGATTTTACTGCTGTGGTAAAGCGCAGCCGTGATGTTGCGGATGGAATGAGCAAAGGTGTTCAGTTCCTGATGAAAAAGAATAAGATCGATGTGATCACAGGAACCGGAAAAATCAAAGCCGGGAAAAAAGTGGATGTTACCGCGGATAATAAAACAACTACCTACGAAGCAAAGAATATTATTATCGCAACCGGTGCACGCTCCAGGGTATTGCCGAATCTTCCGCAGGATGGTAAAAAGATCATCGGCTATCGTGAGGCACTTACCTTGCCGAAGATGCCAAAATCCATGGTAGTAGTCGGTTCGGGCGCAATCGGATCCGAGTTTGCTTATTTCTATGCCACCATGGGCACTAAAGTGACACTTGTGGAATTCATGCCGGGCATCGTTCCGGTGGAAGATGCGGAAGTTTCAAAACAGCTGGAGCGCTCGTTCAAAAAGATCGGGATCGATGTGATGACGGAAGCGAATGTGGAAAGCGTCGACACAAAAGGCAATGACTGCAAAGTCAAGATCAAGACGAAATCAGGCGAGAAAGTGGTGGAAGCCGAAATCGTGCTTTCAGCGGTAGGGATCCAGGCCAACATTGAGAACATCGGGCTGGAAGAAACCGGCATCGCTACAGATAAAGGAAAGATCCTGACAAACCCTTATTACCAAACCAACATCCCGGGTTATTATGCGATCGGCGATTGTGTAGGCGGACAGGCTTTAGCGCACGTTGCTTCCGCAGAAGGAATTATCTGTGTGGAAAAGATCGCGGGCCATCATCCCGAGCCGCTCGATTATAATAACATCCCGGGCTGTACGTATTGCCAGCCTGAAATTGCATCCGTCGGAATGACAGAAGCAAAAGCAAAAGAAGCAGGCAAAGAAATAAAGATCGGGAAGTTCCCGTTCTCCGCCAGCGGTAAAGCAAGTGCTGCAGGAGCAAAAGATGGTTTTGTAAAGCTGATCTTCGACGCAAAATATGGCGAGCTATTGGGAGCTCACATGATCGGCTCTAACGTGACGGAGATGATCGCTGAGATCGTTGCGATCCGTAAGCTTGAAACAACAGGACATGAACTGATCAAAACCGTTCACCCTCATCCGACCATGAGCGAAGCGATCATGGAAGCTGCTGCTGCGGCTTATGGAGAAGTGATTCATATGTAGGTGACTGGGTGATTAGGTGACTGGGTGATTGGGTAAATAAAAAAGCCTTTCTGAAAAAGAAAGGCTTTTTTATTTAGCGAAAAGCTTCAGCATTAATGTGCATCGAAAAAAAAGCGGGTATTATTTTTTGCGTGTAATTTATGCTCGATCAGTTTCACCGCCTGCTCTTTCCATCTTTCACCGGCCGGTTCCCACTCCTGAACGCATACGATCATTTCCGCCAGCACATTCACATTGTGCAGCACGCTGCGCGCAATGAAGCAGCAGAAGCTTCTGACGGATGCGTCATATCTTACAATATAAAAATCATCACCAAGATCAAATGCAAGGACATGATCCACCGAAAAATCCGGAGGAATGGCATTTGCTTTCTCCAGTAAGTACCACACTTCAGCATGGTCTGTCAGCTGCTCTATCATCTCCCGAAGTTACAATAAATTAATCCTTGTGTTTTGTCCGGATTAGCTTATTTTTGTTGAAACATGAACCCCTTCGCAAAATTTCAGGACCTGATCATCGGCAAAGCACTTGCGTATGCGAACGATGTATTTGAAAAAGCCAGGATTTTTGTGCTTTTCAACTTTTCCGTTTTCTTTCTTGTTCTGAATATTCCGTATATGCTGCATACGTTTGCGGAAGGGAACTGGCTTCACATTACCCTTGCTATAATGTCGACAATTGGTCTTGGCCTGGTGCTCGTGATCCTGAGCAGAAGTTCAAAAGTCAAGCTAGCGGCCTTGTTCTATCTCTTCAACCACCTTTTCCAGAACCTTGCGCACTATTGTGTTAACAACGGACATATTGAAGCGCAGGGATCTCTTTTCTTTTTGCTGCTGGTACTTTTCGGATACGTGATGCTGGGAAGAAAATGGGGGTTTTCAATCGCGATATTCGTTGCAACACTTCTGATCCTTGGAGTTCTGAATGAAAATTCGGGTTATCTTCTATTTCGTTTTCCTCCGGGTTACTCAGAAACCGACCAGGTGAGTCTGCATTATATGCTCATTGTACCGTTTATGCTGAACGTTTACCTGGTAAGAGAATTCGTGAAAGCACACGGGAAAGCGGAAAAACAGATCAGTGATCAGAAAGCATTGCTCGAATCCAAGAATGAAGATATTATCTCCAGCATCAATTATGCCCGGCGCATTCAAAACGCCATCCTGCCGAATGATGAAACCGTTCAGCGGGGAATTCCCAATTCGTTCATTTTTTATCAGCCGAGGGATATCGTAAGCGGAGATTTTTATTGGTTCCATGAGAATGATGATTCTTATATCCTGGTCGCGGCAGATTGCACAGGCCACGGGGTTCCCGGCGCGTTCATGACGGTGATCGGAAGTAATTTGCTGACGCAGATCGTAAGTGAAAATGAGATCCGGGAACCAGCGAAAATAATGACCCGGCTCGATGATCACATTACGGCTACACTCAAGCAGGAAAAGCAGCATCTCGGAATTGTGCAGGATGGAATGGACCTTTCACTGCTCAAAGTGGATAAAATAAAAAAAGAATTTATTTTCACCAGCGCAAAACGTCCGGCGATCTTTATCCGGAACGGTGAGATCCGGGAATTTAAAGGCAGCAAAAGTTCATTGGGTGGGTTAAAAACGGGGGAAAAGATATTCGATGAAACGAAATTGAATTATGAAGCCGGTGATATGATCTATCTTTTTACAGATGGCTATATCGATCAGTTCGGAGGAAGCGAGAATAAAAAATTCATGATCAAACGGCTCCGGGAAATGCTGCTCCAGATCTGGCAATTGCCAATGGCAGAACAGGAAAAGAAAATTTCGGAGGCGATCAACGGCTGGATCGGAAAGCACGAGCAGACCGATGACATCCTATTGATCGGGATCAGGTTTTAGTATTGGGTGTTTGAGTGTTTGGGTGTTTGGGTGTTTGGGTGTTTGGGTGTTTGGGTGTTTGGGTGTTTGGGTGTTTGGGTGTTTGGGTGTTTGGGTGTT
The DNA here is from genome assembly GCA_045805205.1 of Bacteroidia bacterium. GTDB lineage: Bacteria > Bacteroidota > Bacteroidia > 2-12-FULL-35-15 > 2-12-FULL-35-15 > 2-12-FULL-35-15. The sequence continues at coordinate 887,266 of JBJMLR010000005.1, forward strand.
TGGGTGTTTGGGTGTTTGGGTGTTTGGGTGTTTGGGTGTTTGGGTG